>MEFV01000013.1 GCA_001725255.1 Comamonas sp. SCN 67-35
GCTTCAGTTGCGTCTGGCGCATGACAACACCTCCGTGAGCCCATTGGCGATAATCGGAGTGTATACATGTTTCGTTATTTATGTGTCAACATACTAGTCGGGATGGCGGCGTTTTGACCGGCGCGCACGTCCTGTCGCGCCAGCACCTGGGCTTCTGGCTGGGCGTGCTCGGCATGGTGCTGTTTTCCGTCACCGTGCCGGCCACGCGGCTGGCGACGGGCTCGGATGTCCACCCGCAGCTGTCGCCCTGGTTCGTCACCGCCGGAAGGGCGGCGATCGCCGGGCTGCTCTCGGTGGCCTTTCTGCTGTGGACGCGCACGCCCTGGCCTGCCCGGCACCAGTGGCGCCCGCTGCTGCTGGCGCTGCTCGGCAACGTGCTGGCCTGGCCGCTGCTGGCGGCGCTGGCCCTGCGCAGCGTCACGGCCGTGCACGCGGCCGTCATCGTCGCCGTCATTCCACTGGCGACGGCGGTGTTCGCCGCCCTCATCCTGCTTGAGCGCGAGCGCCTGGGCTTCTGGGTCTGCGCGGTGCTGGGCGCGGCGCTGGTGATCGTGTTTTCACTGATGCGCGCGCATGGTCAGGGCGGCTTCGGCTTCGCCTGGGCCGACGTGCTGCTGGTGGGCGCGGTGCTGGCCTCGTCCTTCGGCTACGTCTACGGCGCGCAGGTCACGCCGGAGCTGGGCGCCGAGCGCGTGATCTGCTGGATGTGCGCGCTCGCGCTGCCCGCGTCGCTGCCCATCGCGCTGTGGCTCTGGCCCGAGGGCGCGGCGCTGGCGCCCGTGCACTGGCCGGCCTGGGCCGGGCTCATCTACGTGGGCGCGGTGTCGATGTGGTCGGGATTCTTTGCCTGGTTTCGTGGCCTGGAGTGGGGCGGCACGCTCAGGGTGAGCCAGGTGCTGCTGGTGCAGCCTTTCCTGGCGATGGTGTTTGCCGTGCCCATGCTGGGCGAGCGCATCGACGCGACGTCGCTGGGTTTCGCGCTGGCGGTCGTCGC
The DNA here is from genome assembly GCA_001725255.1 of Comamonas sp. SCN 67-35. GTDB lineage: Bacteria > Pseudomonadota > Gammaproteobacteria > Burkholderiales > Burkholderiaceae_C > Comamonas_C. Next base: position 995 of record MEFV01000013.1, read on the forward strand.
CACGGTCTTCATCGGGCGCCGCTTCTCGGGGGCGGCGCAGCCCTCGAAGGCAAAAGGCGCAGCCGTCGTTGATTGAAAAAAAGGAGCTGCTTGCGCTTTCCAGTTCCTGATTTCAGTGTGAAAACACTTTGAAATCCTTTGTGGAAAAGCGCGAACAGCTCCTGTTTTTTCGGATCAACCCAGCAGCAGCGCGTCGTCGGCCAGTTCTTCGCCGCGCACCTTGGCGAACATCTTGAGCAGGTCGGGCACGTCCAGGCGCGAGCGCTCCTCGCCCGCCACGTCGAGCACGACCTGGCCCTGGTGCAGCATCACGGTACGCTCACCGACGTCCAGCGCCTGGCGCATCGAGTGCGTGACCATCATGGTGGTCAGTTTGTTCTCGGAGACGATGCGCTGCGTGAGCTGGAGCACGAAGTCCGCGGTGCGCGGATCGAGCGCGGCGGTGTGCTCGTCGAGCAGCAGAATGCGCGAGGGCTGCAGCGATGCCATGAGCAGGCTCACCGCCTGGCGTTGCCCGCCCGAGAGCAGGCCGATGCGGTCCGTCAGGCGGTTTTCCAGCCCCAGGCCCAGGGTGGCCAGCTTCTCTCGAAACATCGAGCGCTCGGACTTCTTCACGGCCGCGTGCAGGCCGCGCTTGGTGCCGCGCTGCTGGGCGAGCGCCATGTTCTCCTCGATCGTCAGGTCTTCGCAGGTGCCGGCCATCGGATCCTGGAACACGCGGGCCACGCGCTGCGCACGTGTCCAGACGGGTTCGTTGGTCACGTCCAGCCCATCGATGGTGACGGTGCCGGTATCCACCGCCAGATCGCCGGAGATGGCGTTCAGGAAGGTGGATTTGCCCGCGCCGTTGGAGCCGATGACGGTGACGAACTGCCCCAGCGGAATCTCCAGCGACATGCCGCGCAGCGCCTTGGTTTCGATCGGCGTGCCGGGGTTGAAGGTGATGAAAAGGTCTTTGGCGTCCAGCATGGTGCATGCCTCCCCGTTCACAGGCTCTTGGGCGCTTCGGGCAGCCGTTTGTGCTGCAGCAGGCGCTTGAGGTTGGGCACGACCAGGGCCAGTGTCACCAGCAGCGCGGTCACCAGGTTCAGATCCTGCGCCTTCAGGCCGATGAAGTCGCTGTTGAGCGCCGCAGCGATGAAAAAGCGATAGACGATGGCCCCGATGATGGCCGCGAGCGTGGCATACACGAGGCGGCGCGATGGCAGGATGGCTTCGCCGACGATGACCGCGGCCAGGCCGATCACGATCGTGCCTATGCCCATGGAAATGTCGGCGCCGCCCTGCGTCTGCGCGAACAGCGCGCCCGACAGGCCCACGAGGGCGTTGGAAATCGCCATGCCCAGCAGCACCATCGCGCCGGTATTGATGCCCTGCGCGCGGGCCATGCGCGAGTTCGACCCCGTGGCCCGGATCGCAAGGCCCCGCTCCGTGGAGAAGAACCAGTCGACGGCGAACTTGGCCACGATGACCAGCACCAGCAGCAGCAGCGGGCGCCACCAGAAATCCTGCAGGCCTTCGGGCTGCAGCAGGGTGAACACCGTCGGGTCGTTGATCAGCGGCACGTTCGGCCCGCCCATGATGCGCAGGTTCACCGAGAAGAGGGCGATCATCATCAGGATGGAGGCCAGCAGATCCATGATGCGCAGGCGCACGTTGAGCCAGCCCGTGATATAGCCCGCGACGGCGCCGGCCAGCGTGGCGGCGACGGTGGCCAGGTAGGGGCTGTAGCCGTTGTGGATCATGATGGCGCAGACCGCGCCGCCCAGCGGGAAGCTGCCATCCACCGTCAGGTCGGGAAAGCGCAGCAGCCGGAACGAGATGTAGACGCCGAGCGCGACCAGGGCAAAGATCAGCCCGATCTCGACGGCGCCAAGAAAGGAAAAGAGGGACATGGCGACTCTCTAAGAAAAAACAGGAAACGCGTGGCCGCGTTTCCTGTATTCGCAGGGGTGAAAACGGTCAGACCGGCAGCTTACTTCACCACCTGCGTGGCCGACTTGATCAGGTCTTCGGAGAGCTTCACACCCTGCTTCTCGGCAGCGCCGGGGTTCACGAAGAGCTCCATCTTGGTGCTGACTTCGGGCTTGATGTCGCCGGGCTTCTCGCCCTTCAAGATGCGCGCCACCATGCGGCCGGTCTGCTCGCCCAGGTCACGGTAGTTGATGCCCAGCGCGGCGATGGCGCCGCGCTTGACGCTGTCGGTGTCCGAGGCCACGAGCGGCAGCTTGGCTTCCTGACCGACCTTCACCAGCGCCTCATAGGCGGAAACGACGTTGTTGTCGGTGTTGGTGTAGATCACGTCGGCCTTGCCGATCAGGCTGCGCGCGGCGCTGCCCACGTCCACCGAGCGCGGGGCCGAGGCTTCCACCAGCGTCATGCCCATCTTGGGCAGCAACTCCTTGAGTTCCTTGACCACCACGACCGAGTTGGCTTCACCCGGGTTGTAGACCATGCCGATGCGCTTGGCATTGGGCACGACCTTCTTGACCAGTTCCATCTGCTTGTCCAGCGCCAGCAGATCGGACACCCCCGTGACGTTGGTGTGCGAGGGCTCCCAGTTGGGCACCAGCTTGGCGGCCACCGGGTCGGTCACGGCCGAGAACACGACCGACACCGTCTTGGTGGCGGCCACCACGGCCTGCGCCGACGGCGTGGCGATGGCAATGATCACGTCGGGCTTGTCGCCGATGAACTTGCGGGCAATCTGCGCGGCGGTGCCGGTGTTGCCCTGCGCGCTCTGGTATTGCCACTTGAGGTTCTTGCCTTCTTCGTAACCCGCGGCCTTGAGCGCGTCCTTGGCGCCATCGCGCACGGCGTCCAGCGCCGGGTGCTCGACGATGGCCGTGACGGCCACCGATTTCTCTTGGGCGCTGGCCGGGGCAATCGCGGCGAATGCCAGCGTGAGTGCACCCAGGGTCATCCAGGGCAAGTGCTTCATGTGTATCTCCTTGTTGGAAATTTGATGGTGACATTGCAGCGCAGCGGGGGTCTCCACCATGGCGCCGTGGCGCGAGTGTACGTCAGCCACCCCATGCACAACGCCCCTGATCGGGGCGTTTCAGGGAATACCCTTGCTTGATTTTTGTCACTCACATCGACGCGTAGTTCGGTCCGCCGCCGCCTTCGGGCGTGACCCAGACGATGTTCTGCGTCGGGTCCTTGATGTCGCAGGTCTTGCAGTGGATGCAGTTCTGCGCATTGATCTGCAGGCGCTTGCCACCCGCGCCGTCGTCGACGAATTCATAGACCCCGGCCGGGCAGTAGCGTGCCTCGGGACCGGCGTATTTCGCGAGGTTGACGTCCACCGGCACCGACGCATCCTTGAGCGTGAGGTGCGAGGGCTGGTTCTCCTCGTGGTTGGTGTTGCTGATGAAGACGCTGGAGAGGCGGTCGAACGTGAGCTTGCCGTCGGGCTTGGGGTAGTCGATGGGCTGGCACTCGCTGGCGGGCTTCAGATACGCATAGTCGGGCTTTTTGCGGTGCAGCGTCCACGGGAAGTGCCCGCGCAGCACGAACTGCTCCAGGCCGTTCATCGCCGTGCCCACCGACAGGCCCCAGCGGAACCAGTTCTTGAAGTTGCGGTCGCGCTGCAGCTCGTTGAAAAGCCAGCTGTTCTCGAAGCCCCGCGTGTAGGCCTTGAGCTCGTCGTGCTGGCGCCCGGCCACGATGGCCTCGAAGGCCGCGTCGGCCGCGAGCATGCCGGTCTTGATGGCTGAGTGGCTGCCCTTGATGCGGCTCACGTTCAGGAAACCCGCGTCGCAGCCGATCAGCGCGCCACCCGGGAAGACGAACCTGGGCAGCGAGTTGATGCCGCTGGCGTTGATGGCGCGCGCGCCGTATTCGAGGCGCTTGGCGGTGACTTCGCCCTTGGCGTTCTCGAAGTACCAGCGCACGTTGGGGTGCGTCTTCCAGCGCTGGAATTCCTCGAAGGGGCTCAGGTAAGGGTTGGTGTAGTTCAGACCCGTGACGAAACCCAGCGCCACGCGGTTGCCGTCCAGGTGGTACATGAAGCCGCCGCCGTAGGTGCTCGGGTCCATGGGCCAGCCGGCGGTGTGCATGACGAAGCCCGGCTGGTGGCGCTCGGGATCGATCTCCCAGAGTTCCTTCACGCCCAGGCCCCAGGCCTGCGGGTCGCGCCCGTCGTCGAGCTTGTAGCGCGCAATCACCTGCTTGCCCAGGTGCCCGCGCGCGCCTTCGGCGAAGATGGTGTACTTGCCCAGCAGCTCCATGCCGAGCTGGAAGTTCTCGGTGGGTTCGCCGTCCTTGCCTATGCCCATGTTGCCCGTGGCCACGCCCTTGACGGCGCCCTTGTCGTCATAGAGCACCTCGGCGGCGGCAAAGCCGGGGAAGATTTCCACGCCCAGCGCCTCGGCTTGAGAAGCCAGCCACTTGGTGGCCTGGCCCAGGCTCACGATGTAGTTGCCGTGGTTGTTGGCAAACGGCGGCAGGAACAGGTTGGGGATGCGAAACGACCCGCCTTCGCCGCCCAGGAACACGTAGGCGTCTTCGGTCACGGGCTGGTTCAAAGGCGCGCCCTTGGCCCTCCAGTCGGGGATGAGTTCGTTGAGCGCGCGCGGATCGACGATGGCGCCCGAGAGGATGTGCGCGCCCGGCTCCGAGCCTTTTTCCAGCACCACGACCGACACTTCCTTGCCGTGCGCCGCCGCCTGCTGCTTGAGGCGGATGGCGGTGGCCAGGCCCCCGGGGCCCGCGCCGACGATCACCACGTCGTATTCCATGGACTCGCGGGGGCCGTATTGGGCGAGGATTTCTTCGTTGGTCATGTTGGGGTCCGTACAAAGAGCGCGGTGGCGCGCCGCCTGGGGGAATTCAGGCGCCATTGTATGGCGCGCGCAGGCTTAAAAAGCACGATCGTTCTATTTTTTGATGTGGCAATGTCCACATCGGAGAAGGTGGGGGGCGGGGGTGGCTCCTCGACCTGGGCTCGAACCAGGGACCTGCGGATTAACAGTCCGTCGCTCTACCGACTGAGCTATCGAGGAACAAGAGCGCGATTCTAACGTGAAAATCGGCTGCTCAAGAAGCTCATTGCGCTTCGGGTTCGGGCCGGTACCACAGCCAGGCGAGCACGCAGGCCATGTTGATCCAGGCGAACCAGCGCGCCCAGTTGGGGGCGTTCACCACGGCCAGGATGAGGGCGGTGCTGCCCATGACCAGCGTGGCGCTCACCTTGGCGCGGCGGCTCACGCGCCCGCCGTCGGCCCAGTTGCGCAGCATGGGGCCGAAGAGCTTGTGGCGCCACAGCCAGGCATGCAGGCGCGGCGAGCTGCGCGCGGCGGCCCAGGCGGCGATCAGGATGAAGACCGTGGTGGGCAGGCCGGGCAGGAAGATGCCGACGATGCCCGTGGCCAGGCTCAGCAAGGCCAGGGCGAGCAGCAGCCAGCGCACCGGCGCGGGCGGCGGAGGCGGCAGGTCGGGCAGCTCGACCGGATCGGTGGGTTCGCTCACGGCGGCGATTGTGCCCGCGATGTATGCTGCACCGCACGATGACCATACACACGATCCTGAAAATGGGCGACGCGCGCCTGCTGCGTGTGGCGCAGCCCGTGCGCGAGTTCGACACCGAGGCCCTGCACCGCCTGGTCTACGACCTCATCGACACCATGCGCGCCGCCAGCGGCGCGGGCCTGGCCGCACCGCAGATCGGCGTGGACCTGCAGGTCGTCGTCTTCGGCAGCGAGGCGGCGAACCCGCGCTACCCCGATCGGCCGCTGGTGCCGCGCACCGTGCTGGTGAACCCGGTCATCACGCCGCTCGGCGACGAGCAGGAAGACGACTGGGAAGGGTGCCTCTCCATTCCCGGCCTGCGGGGCAGGGTGCCGCGCTACACGCGCATCCGCTACAGCGGCTTCGACCCCTATGGCGACCCGATAGCGCGCGAGGCCGAGGGGTTTCACGCCCGCGTGGTGCAGCATGAGTGCGACCACCTGATCGGCAAGCTCTACCCCATGCGCATGCGCGACCTCACGCAACTGGGCTATACGGACGTGCTGTTCCCGGGCGTGCCGCTCGAAGACGACTGAGCCTCGATCTGCACCAGCGCCTCGCCGATCGCGGCCTGGCCCTGCGGGCGCACGAGGCGTGCCACCTCGGCGCCGTCCTTCAGGAAGACCAGCGTGGGCCAGAGCTTGACGCCGTAGCTGCGCCCCAGCGGCCGGCCGGGGCCGTCCTCGATCTTCAGGTGCACCACGTCGCCGTGTGCCCGCAGCGCGCCTTTGATGAGCGGCTGTGCGCTCGCGCAGTGGCCGCACCAGGGCGTGCCGAATTCGAGCAGCACCGCGCCCTTGAAACGATCGACCGTCTCGCGCGAAGGCGTGGCGGCCAGATGCGTGGCTTGGTAATTCATGAACAGGATCCTTGCGCCGCGCGTCAGCCGCCGATGTAGCTCATCTCGATGCGCCGCGGGCCGTCGCCATCGTCGTCCTTGCGCGGCAGGCTGGCGCGCAGTTCGGAATAGCGGTCGTTCCTGCCGTGCCAGATGTCGGCGATGGCCTGCGAAAGCTGCTCGTCCGTGGCGTCGCCGCGCATCAGGCCGCGCAGATCCCAGCCCTGGGTGGCGAACAGGCAGGTGAAGAGCTGGCCTTCGGTCGAGAGGCGGATGCGGTTGCAGGTGCCGCAGAAGGCCTTGGTCACGCTGCTGATGAAACCGACCTCGCCGAGTTTGGGATCGTATTGGCCGCTGGCGTCGGCGTAGCCCCAGCGCTCGGCGGTTTCGCCCGGGGCGGTGGGCTCCAGCGCCACCAGCGGGAACTCGGCCTGCAGGCGCGCGAGCACCTCTTTCGAGGACACCACCTCCTGCATGCGCCAGTGGTTGGTGCTGCCCACGTCCATGAATTCGATGAAGCGCAGCGTGATGCCGGTGCCGCGAAAGTGCCGTGCCATCGGCAGAATTTCCTGGTCGTTGGTGCCGCGCTTGACCACCATGTTGACCTTGATGCGCTCGAAGCCCGCTTCCCTGGCCGCGTCGATCGCCGCGAGCACGCCGGAGACCGGGAAGCCCACGTCGTTCATCGCCTGAAACACCGCCTCGTCCAGGCTGTCCAGGCTCACCGTCACACGCGACAGGCCCGCTTCCTTCAGGCCCCGAGCCTTCCTGGCGAGCAGCGAGCCGTTGGTGGTAAGCGTGATCTCGGGCGGCGCCTGCTCGGTGGTGCGCAGCTCGGCCAGCATCGCAACGAGTTTCTCGATGTTCTTGCGCACCAGCGGCTCGCCGCCCGTGAGGCGGATCTTGTGCACGCCATGCGCGAGGAAGAGCGCCGACAGGCGCGTGATTTCCTCGAACGTGAGCAGGCTGCCCTGCGGCAGGAAGTTGTAGTCCTTGCCGAAGATTTCCTTGGGCATGCAATAGGTGCAGCGGAAGTTGCAGCGGTCGGTGACGCTGATGCGCAGATCGCGCAGCGGCCGCCCGCGCAGGTCGGTCAGCAGCCCCGTGGGCGCCTGCAGGGAGCCGCTGTGCGCAGGCGGCATCTGGCCAATGCGGCGGGAATCGACGATGGAAGCGCGCTTGCCTGTGGTCATGCGGCCATTGTGCCGTTGTTGCGCCGCCGCCGTCCGCCCCGCCGGGCAACCCGCATGGGCGAAGGGTTGAGCCCCGGGCGGGGGCAATGGCCGCGCGCGTGGCATCAATGGGATGGCGGTGATGTAATCGTCGCCGCACACCCGGCAAAAAATTACTCTTTCGATAGCTGCTCGCGCTTGTTGGACAAGCGTTTGCAGCCTTTTCTATTTGAATCCATGCCTTCCCTCACGCGCACGCAACTGGCCATTGCGTTGATCTTCGTCGTGCCCATCCTCTGGGGCTTCAACTTCCTGATTGCCCGCAGTGCGCCGGGGGTCATTGCGCCCCATGCGCTCGCGGGCGAGCGCTGGCTGTTCGCCTGCGTGCTGTTCTGCGCCGTGGCCTGGCGCGAGCTGTGGGCGCAACGCCGCGTGGTGCTGGCCGACTGGCGCCACATGCTGGTGCTGGGCGCGCTGGGCATGTGGATCTGCGGCGCCTGGGTCTACATCGCGGGGCAGAGCACGAACGCCACCAACATGGCGCTGATCTACGCGATTTCGCCCGTGATGATCGCCGTGATCTCGCGCGTGTGGCTCAAGGAGTCGTTCAACGCGGTGCAGGGCTGCGGCGTGGCGCTGGCGCTCGCGGGTGTGGTGCACGTGGTGCTCAAGGGCCGCTGGGCAGACCTGGCGCACCTGCAGTGGGAGCCGGGCGACCTGTGGATGCTGGGCGCGATGATTTCGTGGACCTTCTTCACCATCCTGCTCAGGCGCTGGAGCACGCCGCTCACGGACCTCGCGCGCCTGGGCGTGATGAGTTTCGCGGGCGTGCTCGTGATCCTGCCCTTTGCCGCCTGGGAGGCCGCCACCGTGCCCTTGCCGGTGTGGAGCGTGCACGGCGTGATATTGGCGCTGGCCGCGGCCGTGCTGCCCGGCTTTGCCGCCTACCTGGGCTACACCTTCATGCTGCGCCAGCTCGGCGCGGCGCGCGCGGGCGTGGTGCTCTACCTCGGGCCGCCGTACGCGGCCGTGATGGCCTGGCTGATCCTGGGCGAGCCCATCCACGTCTATCACGTGGTGGGGCTGCTGCTGATCCTGCCGGGGATCTGGCTGGTCAACCGGCGCTAGCGGCGGGCGCGGCCTCGGGTTCGAGCGCCGTGGCGATCGCCTCGTCCACGCGCTCCAGCCAGACGAACTGCAGCTTCTCACGCACCTCGGCCGGGATGTCTTCGTAGTCGCGGCGGTTGCGCGCGGGCAGCATCACGCGCGTGATGCCGGCCGAGGCGGCGGCGATGATCTTTTCCTTGATGCCGCCCACGGGCAGCACCAGGCCGCGCAGGCTGATCTCGCCGGTCATCGCGGTGTCGCTGTTCACGCTGCGGTTGGTCAGCAGCGAGACCAGCGCGGTGAACATCGCCACGCCCGCGCTCGGCCCGTCCTTGGGCGTGGCGCCGGCGGGCACGTGCACGTGGATGTCCACTTCCGAGAGTTTTTTCGGGTCGATGCCGAGTTCGGCCGCGCGGTGCTTGACCAGCGAGAGCGCGGCCTGCACGCTCTCGCGCATCACGTCGCCCAGTTGCCCGGTGAGGATCAGGCCGCCCTTGCCGGGGTAGCTCGTGGCCTCGATGAAGAGGATGTCGCCGCCCACGGGCGTCCAGGCCAGGCCCGTGGCCACGCCGGGGAGGGCGGTGCGCATGGCCACGTCGTTCTCGAAGCGCGGCTGGCCGAGGATGGCGGCGAGGTCTGCCGTGGCAATCTGCATCTGCGTGGCCGAGCCGTCGGCGATGCGCACCGCCACATGCCGGAGCACGCGGCCGATCTCGCGCTGCAGGCTGCGCACGCCGGCCTCGCGCGTGTAGTCGCGGATGATGTGGCGCAGCGCCTCGTCCGCCACGCCCGCCTGCGTCTCGAGCAGGCCATTGGCCTCAAGTTCGCGGCGCACGAGGTAGCGGCGTGCGATCTCGAACTTCTCGTTTTCGGTGTAGCTCGCCAGTTCGATGATTTCCATGCGGTCGCGCAGCGGCCCGGGGATGTTCTCCAGCATGTTCGCGGTGGTGATGAAGACCACGCGCGAGAGGTCGAACGGCACGCCCAGGTAGTTGTCGCGAAACGCTCCGTTCTGCTCCGGGTCGAGCACTTCGAGCATGGCGGCCGATGGGTCGCCCTGCACGCCCGCGCCCATCTTGTCGATTTCGTCGAGCATCATCACGCAGTCGCGCGCCCTGGCCTTGCGGATCGCCTGGATGATGTTGCCCGGCATCGCGCCGATGTAGGTGCGCCGGTGGCCGCGGATTTCGGCCTCGTCGTGCACGCCGCCCAGGCTCACGTGCGCGAACGGCCGCCCCATGGCGCGCGCGATCGATTGGCCCAGCGAGGTCTTGCCCACGCCGGGCGGCCCGGCGAAGCACAGGATGGGCGCCTTGCCCTGGGGGGCGAGCTTGCGCACGGCTAGGAATTCGATGATGCGCTGCTTGATCTTGGTCAGGCCGTAGTGGTCTTCGTCCAGCACCTGGCGCGCGGCGGTGATGTCGATCGCGCGCGGCTCGGGCTCGGCCCAGGGCAGGGCGGCGAGCCAGTCCAGGTAAGTACGCACCATGCCGGCCTCGGTTGCCTCCGAGGGCATGCGCTGGAAGCGACGCAGTTTCGGGCGGTAGCTTCGCCTCGTCGATCGCCTTGGTCAGGTCGGCCACTTCCTGCGTCTTGCCGTCGTCGTCGGTTTCGCCCAGCTCGCGCTTGATCGCGGCCATCTGCTCGCGCAGGATGGCTTCGCGCTGGCGCTCGTCGAACGTAGCCTTGGTGCGCTGGCCGATCTCCTGCGACAGGCGCATCACCTCGATGCGCTTGGCCAGCAGCGCCGAGACCTTGTCGATGCGCTCGGCCACATCGATGGTCTCCAGCAGCGCCTGCCGGTCGGCGCGCTCCAGCTCCATGTAGGCGGCCACCAGATCCGCCAGCGCCCCGGCGCCCGCGGTGTTCTGCACCGCGGCGACGAGCGGCGGCGGCACGTTGGGCAGCAGCTGCAGCGCCTCCAGCGTCTGCTGGCGCAGATGCAGCACGCGGGCCTCGATGTCGGTGCCATGGGCCTCGGGCTCGTCGATGGCTTCAAAGCGCACGGCCAGCACCGGCGTTTCGCTGATGAATTCCTTCACGCGAAAGCGCTGCTGGCCCTGAACGACGACGTGGTGCCCGCCATCGGGCAGGGTGATGTAGCGCAGGATCTGGGCGATGGTGCCGATGCCGTGGAGGTCGGCCGCCCTGGGCTCGGCCAGTTCGGTGTCCTTCTGCATCAGGATGCCGATGGGGCGCTCGGCGCGCAGCGCCTGCTCGGCCGCGGCAACGGAGGATTCGCGCCCGACGAGAATGGGGAAGACGGTGCCGGGGAACAGCACCGTGTCGGGCATGGCGACGATGAGCAGCGCGTCCTCGGGCAGATCGGCCACGGCGGGCGGTGCCTGCGCCGGGACGCCGGGGATGGTGGGCTCGGCGCTCGCGGCGGCCGCCACGCGCGCTTCGTCGGATGGGGGCAGCGTGTTCTCGCTCATGGCATCTTGTGCAGGCGTATGACCAGGCACCCTTGCTCGTTGCTCACGTCTACCGCGCCGTAGCGCCCGGGCGGCAGGGCGATGTGCCGCTCGAACCGTCCCTGCGGCAACTCCAGCCGGTGGATGGCGGCCGTGCGCAGCGCGCGCGGCAGCGTGCGCCGGCCCGAGACGACGAGCGCGGCCCCTTCGATGGCGGCATCCACGTCGTGCGCCTCCACGCCGGGCAGCGCGACGTAGATCAGCACCTCGTGCGCGGTTTCGAGCACATCGACGGGCGGCTCCCAGGTGCTGGCGCGCCGGGGCTGAAAGAGCTGGCGGTGCAGGCGCTCCGCGCGGTCGAGCGCGGCCAGCGCATCCGACCACATCCAGTCGGGCAGATCATCACGGCGTTTCATGGATTCGTTTCCTCGCCTTTCGTGGCTGATTTTGCGCCGATGAGGCGCCGCCCGCGCGCCGTGTTTCAGGCGCCCAGCCTGTCCTTGTAGCCCTGGCGCGCCTTCATGTAGGTCTCGAACGGAAATTTGATCGGCACGCCTTCGAGCGCGGCAGCCAGCATCTGCAGGTGCCCCTCGAAGCCGGCGCAGGCCTTGGCCGCGTCTTCCCCGGCGGGCACGCCCACGGTCAATGTCAGCTGCGTGCCGTCCGCCACGGGCGCCAGTTCCCAGCGCAGCGGGCGCTGCGGCTCGCTGCCGCTGCTCCAGGAGTATTCGAGCAGCCTGCCTGCCTCGAACGCCGTCACGTGGCTGTCGATCACGATGCCGCTGTCAACGAAATCGATGCGCACGTGGCCGCCCGGGCGCTGCTCTATGGTGCCGCTGCTGAGCCACTGCGCCATCGAGGCCGGTTCGGTGAGCATGCCCCAGACCTTGGCGGCCGGGTGCTCGAAAGTGCGCGTGAGGCGCCCCTGATGGCCGTCGCCGTGTGTCGTGATCGTGCCCAGTTGCAATGCGTCGTCGCTCATGGCGGTGCTTCCTTTTCTTGATGGCGGGTGAATGGTACGGCCCATCCTAGCGCCGCCGCAATGCCCGTAGAAATGACAGGTGTGCGCGAACCTCTTATCGATCGGCGGCTTGCCTGCCTCTGAGCTTGCGCACGAAAGCGTACACAGGCCCGGAGATGGGTGGGCGAGCGCCGTCCAGGGCGCTTTACATTTCTTCAAGGAGGCCATACCGCCGGCTTGCGCGAGTTGGCTACGATGCGGGCGCACGAGAGCACACCCCTTCCAACATGGCTGAATCCGAATCACACCCCACGTCCGCCGCGCCCACGACGCGCCCGCACCGCAAGGGCCTTGCCTTCGTGCTGACCCTGGTGGTGATCACGCTGCTCGCGGGTGGCGCGTGGTGGCTGGCGCAGCGCGGCAAGGCACCCGCGGCCGGGGCCGGTGGCTTCGGTCCGGGGCGCGGCGGAGGCGGGGCCGGCGTGACGGTGGGCGCCGCTGTGGCCGAGCAGGGCACGCTGCCCGTGGTGGTCGATGCGCTGGGCACGGTGACCCCGCCCATCACTTCCACGCTGGTGCCGCAGGTCTCGGGCGTGCTGACCGAGGTGCTGTTCACCGAGGGCCAGATGGTCAGGAAGGGCGACGTGCTCGCGCGCATCGACGTGCGCCCCTACGAGCAGCAGCTCGCGCAGGCGCGCGGGCAGAAGGCGCGCGACGAGGCGCAGCTCGTGGCCGCGCGGCTCACGCTCTCGCGCTACCAGACCTTGCTGGCGCAGGATTCGATCGCGCGCCAGGACGTGGACACGCAGGCGGCGCTGGTCAAGCAGCTCGAAGGCGCGGTGCAGGCGGACGCCGCCAGCGTGGGCTCGGCCGAGCTCAATGTGGGCTTTGCGACCCTGCGCGCGCCGATCAGCGGACGCATCGGCCTGCGCGCTGTCGATCCGGGCAATCTGGTGACGAGCGGCAGCGCGGGTGGGATCGCCACGATCACGCAGGTCATGCCGATCGATGTGGTGTTTTCCGTGCCGCAGGAACGCGTGGGCGCGGTGACCGCAGCGCAGAAGGCGGGCCAACTGCCGGTGGCGGCACTCGACCGTGCGCGCGCGCAGCCGCTGGCGCAGGGCCAGTTCCTGACGCTGGACAACGTGGTGAACGCCGCCACCGGCACGGTGCGTGCCAAGGCGCGCTTTGCCAACACGGACGGCGCGCTGTTTCCGGGGCAGTTCGTGAATGCGCGGCTGCAGCTGGGCCAGGCCGAAGGCGTGCTGGTGCCCGTCACGGCGGTGCGGACCGGACCGCAAGGCGACTACGTCTACGTGATCGACACCGAAGACACGGCGCATACCCGCGTCGTGACGCGCGGCCTGGCCAACGCCGAGCAGGTGCTGCTCACGCAGGGCCTGAAGGCGGGAGAGCGCGTGGTGAGTGAAGGCGGCGACCGCGTGAAGGATGGCGGCAAGGTGCGCCTGGCCGATGGACAAAAACAGGCTCAAACGCAGAGTGGGCAAGCGCAAGCAGTTACGGAAAACAAAGTACCCGACTTGAGTCGCCTGCCCCCGGAATTGCGCGAGAAGGTGCAAAAGATGACGCCCGAGGAGCGGCGCGCCTTCTTCGCCCAGCGCCGCAGCGAGCGCGGAGCCGCGCAGTGAGTGCCAGGGCAACGCTGAACAAGCCTCTCGCGCGCATCGCATCCCTGCCTGGGGCGGTCTGCGGCGTTGCAAATGCTCGCCATAGCTACGGCTATGTCTGCGCTTTGCGCCTTGCATCCCTTCCCCATGCAGGGCGCGCTGCATCGCGAGGACTTATTCAGCGTCGCCCCGAGGCGAAGGGGCGGGCATGAACGTCTCGCGCCTCTTCATCCAGCGCCCGGTCGCGACGGCGCTGTTCATGCTGGCCATCGTGCTCGCGGGCCTGGTGGGCCTGCGCTTCCTGCCGCTGGCGGCGCTGCCGCAGGTGGACTACCCGACGATCCAGGTGCAGACGCTCTATCCGGGCGCCAGCCCCGACGTGATGAGCCGCACCGTGACGGCGCCGCTGGAGCGCCAGTTCGGCCAGATGGCGGGCCTGTCGCGCATGAGCAGCGTGAGCAGCGCGGGCGTCTCCATGGTCACGCTGCAGTTCGATCTTGAGCTGAACATGGACGCGGCCGAGCAGCAGGTGCAGGCGGCGATGAACGCGGCGAGTTCGCTGCTGCCGGCGGACCTGCCGACGCCGCCGATCTATGCCAAGGTGAACCCGGCCGATGCGCCCATCCTGCAGCTCGCAGTGACGAGCGACAGCCTGCCGCTCACCGACGTGCAGAACATGGTGAACACGCGCCTGGCGCTGAAGATCAGCCAGATCAACGGCGTGGGGCTGGTCACGCTCGCGGGCGGGCAGCGCCCCGCCGTGCGCGTGCAGGGCAACGTGCAGGCGCTGGCGGCCATGGGGCTGGGGCTGGAGGCCATCAGCAGCGCCATCACCGCGGGCAACGCCAGCGGCGCCAAGGGCAGTTTTGACGGCCCCACGCGCCAGTACAGCATCAACGCCAACGACCAGCTGCTTTCGGCGCGCGACTACCGCGAGCTGATCGTCGCCTACGTGAACGGCCAGCCGGTGCGCCTCAAGGACGTGGCGCAGGTGATCGACGGTTCGGAGAACGACCGCCTGGGCGCCTGGACCGGCATCAAGAGCGATCTCCAGCGTTCGCAAACACCGCTGAACCCCGCGATCATCGTCAACGTGCAGCGCCAGCCCGGCGCCAACGTCATCGCCACGGTGGACGCGATCAAGCGCCAGCTGCCGCTGCTCGAACAGGGCCTGCCGCAGAGCGTGCACCTGACGGTGCTGTCGGACCGCACGCTGGGCATCCGCGCCTCGGTCGCGCACGTGGAGATGGAGCTCATCCTCGCCGTGGTCATGGTGGTGCTGGTGATCTTCGCCTTCCTGCACAGCCTGCGCGCCACCTTGATCGCCAGCATCGCGGTGCCGATCTCGCTCATGGGCACGGTGGGGGCGATGTACCTGCTGGGCTATTCGCTCAACAACCTCTCGCTGATGGCGCTGACCATCGCCACCGGCTTTGTCGTCGACGATGCCATCGTGATGATCGAGAACATCGCGCGCCACCGCGAGATGGGCAAGCCGCCCATGCAGGCGGCGCTGGCCGGAGCGGGGGAGATCGGCTTCACCATCATCTCGCTCACGGTCTCGCTGATCGCGGTGCTGATTCCGCTCTTGTTTATGCAGGAGGTGATCGGGCGGCTGTTCCGCGAGTTCGCGGTGACGCTGGCGATCACCATTTTGTTTTCGGCGCTGGTTTCGCTTACGCTCGTGCCGATGATGTCCGCGCGTGTCTTGAAGCCCCTGGACGAGGCGCAGGGCGGCATCGCGCGCACGCTGCAGGGCGTGATCGACACCCTGATCCGCTGGTACGACGCGGGCCTGACCTGGGTGCTGCGCCACCAGGTGTTCACGCTCTGGGTGGCGCTAGCCACCTTCGCGGTGACGGCGCTGCTCTACGTCCTGATCCCCAAGGACCTGTTTCCCACGCAGAGCACGGGGCAGCTGCAGGGCCGGGTGGAGGCGGCCAGCGACGTGTCGTTCGCGCGCATGTCGCTGCTGCAGGGCGAGGTCGCGCGCCTCGTGCTGGCCGATCCTGCCGTGGTCTCGCTCAGCTCGGTCGTTGGCGTGGATGCGAGCAACAACGCGGCGCTGTCTTCGGGGCGGCTGGTCATCAACCTCGCGCCGCGCACGCTGTTCGGCGAATCGCAGGACGCCGTCATGCAGCGCCTGCGCCAGCAGGTGGCGCGCGAAGTGGCGGGCGCCGATCTGTTCCTGCAGCCCACGCAGGACCTGACCATCGATTCGGACACCGGGCCCACGCAATACCGCTTCGACCTCGAAGGCGTGGACACGAAGCTCGTCGACGAGTGGGCGCAAAGGCTCGTCGGCACGATCGCCCGCCTGCCCGAGGTGCGCCACGCCACCACCAGCGCCGGGCAGACTGCGCCCTCGGCCATGGTGCGCGTGGACCGCGACACCGCCGCGCGCCTGGGCGTGGCCACGAGCACGCTGGACAACACGCTCTACAACGCCTTCGGCCAGCGCATCGTCTCCACCATCTTCAGCGAAACCAACCAGTACCGCGTGATTCTGGAAGCCGCGCGCCAGGACGCCGCGAGCCTGCAGACGCTGCGCGATCTGCCCATCAAGACCAGTGGCGGGGGCACGACGCCGCTGTCTTCCTTCGCGCAGGTGGAGCAGGAACCCGCCGCGCTCACCGTGCAGCGCGTGGGCCAGTACCCGGCGGCCACCGTGGGATTCGACACCGCCCCCGGCGTGAGCCTGGGCGCGGCCGTGGAGGCCGTGCGCACCGCCGCCGCCGAGGCCGCCTTGCCCGCCAGCCTCACGCTGCGCTTCACCGGCGCCGCGGGCGCGTACCAGAAGTCGCTCGCCAACCAGCTCTGGCTCATCCTCGCGGCCGTGGTCTGCGTCTACATCGTGCTCGGTGTGCTGTACGAGAGCTACGTGCACCCGCTCACCATCCTCTCGACGCTGCCCTCGGCCGGGGTGGGCGCGCTGCTGGCGCTGGAATTCACCGGCCACGCGCTCGATGTGGTGAGCATCATCGGCCTGGTGCTCTTGATCGGCATCGTCAAGAAGAACGCGATCATGATGATCGACTTCGCCATCGAGGCCGAACGCGGCGAGGGCAAGAGCGCGATCGAGGCGATCCACCAGGCGGCGCTGCTGCGCTTTCGGCCAATTCTGATGACCACGTTCGCGGCGCTGGCGGCGGCGGTGCCGCTGATGCTGAGCTGGGGCGATGGGGCGGAGCTGCGGCGACCGCTCGGGATTTCGATCTTCGGCGGGCTGGTGCTGAGCCAGTTGCTCACGCTGTTCACCACACCGGTGATTTATGTGTGGTTTGACCGGTTGGGGAGTGGTGCGAAGCGGCGGGAGGCGCTGCAATGAACGGCCAGTGCCTCTTCTTGGATCCTTCGCCCCTTTGTGGGGGGCTTGGAGCTTTTGCGTTGCCCTGCGTTTCGCACGCGGCGGGAGCCGGGATATGCGCCCGGCGGCGCACTCACTTTCTTTTGCTTCGCCAAAAGAAAGTAAGCCAAGAAAAGGCGACCCCACGGTCTGCGACCCTTCGCTGGCGCTCAGGGCTCAGACAGCCGCGGCAAGTCAGTTCACGAAGCATGCGCGCTGCGACGCGCATGCGCCCGCCGCAAACACCCCGCCACAGGCGCAGCCCAAGGGGCTTGGGGGCCGGACACGGGCTCCCGCATCCGATCCCGTACCCGCTCCCGGTTCCAAATCCCTTCTGGCCGTGCCGAGAAGCGCAGTGCGCGGGGCGGGCGTGCGCCGCAGGACGCACGCCTTCGTGAACTGACTTGCCGCGTCTGTCCGAACGGAGTGCCCGCAGGGCACGCAGTGAGTTACGCGGCACGTCCCGCGCGCGAGCATCGCAGGTTGCCCGTAGCGCAGCGAAGGGACACGGACAGCAGGGTCGCCTTTCTTTTGGGTACTTTTCTTTGGCGAAGCAAAGAAAAGAACCTCGCCCGCCGGGGCGAGACCCGGCTCCGGTGCATCCGCACTGACGTCATCGCCAAAGCCCACTGCGGTGTCCAAGGGCACACGAGAGACGCCACATGAACCTCTCGCACCCCTTCGTCCAGCGCCCCGTCGCCACCGTCCTGCTCACCATCGGCCTGGCGCTCGCCGGCATCGCCGCCTTTCTCACGCTGCCGGTCTCGCGCCTGCCCGCCGTGGACTTCCCGGTGATCTTCGTGAGCGCCAACATGCCGGGCGCGAGCCCCGCCGACATGGCGCGCACCGTGGCCACGCCGCTGGAGCGCACGCTGGGCACGATCGCGGGCGTCAACGAGATGACGAGCTCCAGCAGCACGGGCTCGACCCGCGTGGTGCTGCAGTTCGACCTCGATCGCAACATCGACAGCGCCGCGCGCGATGTGCAGGCCGCGATCAACGCCGCGCGCATCGACCTGCCGGCCAACCTGCGCACCAACCCGACCTACCGCAAGGCCAACCCGGCGGCGCAGCCGTTCATGATCCTTGCGCTCACGTCCAGGACGCGCACGCCGGGGCAGATCTTCGACGCGGTCAACAACATCATGAGCCAGCGCCTGCTTCAGGTGCCGGGCGTGGGCGACGTGACGCTGGGCGGGGGCTCGCAGCCCGCGGTGCGCGTGGAGCTCAACCCCTTCGCGCTGCACGAGCTGGGCATCAGCAGCGACGATGTGCGCGCCGCGCTGCAGGCAAGCAACGCCAACCGGCCCAAGGGCGTGATCGAGCTCGGCGGCGCCGAACAGGGGCGGGCACTGCAGGTGCTCACGCCCGCGCCGGGCCTGCGCGCGGCGGACTACCGCGACCTCATCGTCGGCCTGCGCGGCGGCGCCGAGGTGCGCCTGTCGCAGGTGGCCCAGGTGATCGACAGCGTACAGGACACACGCACGCGCGGCTCGTTCAACGGGCAGCCGGCCATCGTCGTCAACATCACGCAGCAGCCCGACGCCAACCTGATCGCCACGGCCGACGCCATCGATGCGCTGCTACCGCAGCTGCGCGCGCAGCTGCCGCAGGACGTCGAGCTGCACGTGGCGATCGACCGCACCGGCCCGGTGCGCGGCTCGGTGCACGAGGTGGAGATCACGCTCGCGATCGCCGTGCTGCTCGTGGTGCTGGTGGTGGGGCTCTTTTTGCGCAACCTGCGCGCCGCGCTGATCCCGGCGGTGGCCACGGGGGTTTCGCTGCTGGGCACCTTCGCGTTCATGGCGCTGCTGGGCTATTCGCTCAACAATCTCACGCTGATGGCGCTCACGGTGGCCACGGGTTTCGTGGTGGACGACGCCATCGTCGTGATCGAGAACATCACGCGCCATCTGGAGCAGGGCGTGGCGCGGCGCACGGCGGTGCTCGAGGGCGCGCGCGAGGTTGGCTTCACGGTGCTCACCATCAGCGTCTCGCTCGTGGCGGTGTTTCTGCCGCTGCTGCTGCAAAGCGGTGCCGTCGGCGCGATGTTCCGTGAATTCGCCATGACGCTTTGCATCGCGGTGCTGATCTCGCTCGTCATCTCGCTCACCACCACACCCATGCTGTGCGTCAAGCTGCTGCCGGTGCACGCCGACCGCGCTGCACCCATGCGCCGCAGCGGCGCGGGTCGCCTGCGCGCCTTGCTGGCCGCAGGCCAGCGCGCTCTGGTGCGTGCCTACGAGCATGCGCTTGATTGGTCGCTGGCCTTTCCGTGGTTCGTGATGCTGGTGCTGGCGGTGGTGATCGGCCTGAGCGCCTATCTGTTCGTGCACATCGACAAGGGCTTTTTCCCCGAGCAGGATAACGGCCAGTTCTTCGCCGGCCTGCGCGCCGACCAGAGCATTTCCACCGGCGCATTCGGCGACAAGCTGCAGCAGGCGGCGGACATCATTGGCGCCGATTCTTCCGTGGGCACGGTGGTGGCGTTTGCCGGAGGCGCGCGCGCGGGCGGGGGCTTTCTCTTCGCCGCGCTCAAGCCCGCGAGCGAGCGGCCGCAGGGCGAGAAGACGCGCGCCGTCATCAACCGCCTGCGCCCGCAGCTGTCGAAGATCACGGGGCTGAGCGTGTTCCTCAACCCGGCGCAGGAGTTGCGCATGGGCGGCAGGAGCAGCAACGCCACCTACCAGTACACGCTCAAGGCCGACACGCAGGCCGACCTCAAGACCTGGACGCGCAGGCTCTCGGCGCAGCTCAAGCTCGATGCGCGCCTCACGGACGTCGACGACGACGAGAGCGACAACGGCGTCGAGGCCTTCATCGAGATCGATCGGGCCAAGGCCGCGAGCCTGGGCGTGGCACCATCGGCCATCAACGCCGCGCTGTACAACGCCTTCGGCCAGCGCCAGGTGACCACGATGTACAGCGACCTGAACCAGTACACCGTGGTGATGGAGTGGGCGCCGCGCCATGCGCAGTCGCCCGTGGTGCTGCACGACGTGATGGTGGCCGCGGGCGGCGCGGCCGCCGGTGTCTCGGCCAACCCGGCGCTCAGGAGCGGCTCCACCGGCACGCCGATTTCCACCGCGCCCCGCACCATGGTGCCGCTCTCGGAATTCGCGCGGTTTTCCGAACGCGCCGTGCCCGCCAGCGTCTGGCACGACGGTGGCGAGCTGTCGAGCACTCTCTCGTTCAACCTGGGCGATGGCGTCTCGGTGGAGCAGGGCAGGGACGCCGTGCTGCAGGCCGTGGATGCCATCGGCATGCCCAATAACGTGCGCGGCGCCTTCAGCGGTGCGCTGGCGCAGGCGGCGCAGACGCAGTCGCAGCAGGGGTTGCTCATCGTCGCGGCCATTGTCGTGATCTACATCGTGCTGGGCATGCTCTACGAGAGCCTGATCCATCCCGTCACCGTGCTCACCACGCTGCCCAGCGCGGGCTTTGGCGCGCTGCTGGCGCTGATGCTGCTGAAGATGGAGTTCTCCATCATGGCGCTGGTCGGCATGTTCCTGCTGATCGGCATCGTCAAGAAAAATGCCATTCTCATCATCGACTTCGCGCTTGACGCCGAGCGTGCGCGCGGCCTCACGGCGGTGCAGGCGGTGCGCGAGGCCTGCCTGCTGCGCTTTCGCCCCATCCTCATGACCACGCTGGCCGCGGGCCTGGGCGCGCTGCCGCTGGCCATCGGCTTCGGGCAGGGCGCCGAGCTGCGCCAGCCGCTGGGCGTGACCATCGTCGGCGGCCTGATCGCGAGCCAGCTGCTCACGCTGCTCACCACGCCGGCGGTCTACGTGCTGCTGGACAAATTGCGCCGCCGCAAACCAGCGGCGGGGAGCCAACCGCTGCCCGCCATGGAGGGAGCATGAATAAACCTGTTTTGATAGCTGCTAACGCTTTACAGAAAAGCGCTGGAGCCGTTTTTTGCTTGATACTTTCCGTCACGCTGCTTGCGGCCTGCTCCAGCGTCACGCCGCCGCAGGCGAGCGATGCGCCGCTGCCCACGCACTGGAAGAGCGCCGCGCCCGAAGGCTGGGTGAGCACCGCCGCCTACAGGCAGTGGCAAGGCGGCCAGTGGTGGCAGCTCTTTGGCGATGAGATGCTGGACGCACTGGCGCCGCAGGTGGAGGTGGGCAATCAGAACATCGCCGCGGCGGCCGCCAACGTGGCGCAGGCGCAGGCGCTGCTGCGCCAGAGCGAATCGCAACGCCTCCCGACGCTGGGCGTGCAGGCAGCGGCGCAGCGGTCCGGCGACCCCGCGCACGGCAGCGCCAGCGCCGGCCTTGCGGCGAGCTGGGCGCCCGACCTCTGGGGCCGCATCGCCGCCGGCGTGGCGAGCCAGCAGGCGCAGCTTGAGGCCAGCGAGGCCGATCTGGCCGGCGCACGCCTGGCGGCGCAGGCCAGCCTGGCGCAGGCCTACTTCCAGGTGCGCGAGCTCGATGCCGAATCGCAGCTGATGGACGAGATCATCGCGGGCTATGTGCGCGCGCAGTCGATCACCGACAACCGCTACCGCGCGGGCATCGCCGCACATACCGACCTGCTGCAAGCGCAGACCACGCTGGAAAATGCCCGCGCCACGCGCGAGAGCCTGCGGCGCAGCCGAGCCACGGCCGAGCACGCCATGGCGCTGCTGCTGGGCCGGGCGCCCGCGCAATTCACGCTCGAGACCGCCGCCTGGCGCAGCGTCGTGCCCAGCGTGCCGCCGCTGCTGCCGTCCGAACTCTTGCTGCGCCGCCCGGACGTGGCCTCGGCCGAGCGCGCCGTCGTCGCCGCCAACGCGCGCATCGGCGCCGCGCAGGCCGCGTGGTTTCCCAGCCTTTCCTTGAGCGCGGGTGTGGGTGGCGCGGCGGGCAACCTCGCCGATCTGCTCTCGGTGCCCACGCTCACCTGGTCGCTGGGTGCGAGCCTGGCGCAAACGCTGTTCGACGCGGGTGCGCGCGACGCCGCCGTGCAGCAGGCCATCGCCGCGCAGCAGGCCGCGAGCGCCCAGTACCGCCAGAGCGCGCTCACCGCCATGGGGCAGGTCGAAGACCAGCTCACCGCGCTCGATGCGCTGGCGCGCCAGATCGCGCACCAGCAGGCCGCCGCCGAGGCCGCCGCGGGCGCCGAGCAGCGCACGCTCAACAGCTACCAGGCGGGCCTGTCGGCCTACACCAGCGTGGTGACGGCGCAGGCCGCCACGCTCGGCGCGCGCCGCTCGCTGATGCAGCTGCAACTGCAGCGCCAGCAGGCCGTGGTCGCGCTGGTGCAGGCGCTGGGGGGTGGCTGGATCGCGCCCTGGGCGTGAGCTTCGGTCGGGCGGGTTCGGGGCCTTGCAGGCCACGCCCTGGCGCCGCCTCCAAATAGTTGTAGCTTTCTCCAGCCGCTCCCTTTAGACTGCCGCGGCGAATTGAAGCTGCCGGTATCCCCTGGTGCACTCACGGGAAGCGAGGAGACGCATGACAAATCAAGACGTGATCCTGACGGTCTGGCTGGTTGGCGCTGCGCTGATCACCCTGGGGTTCATCTTCGTCATCATGCAGGTGGGCAAGCCCGCCGGTGATGCCGCGGCGCGAATGCACGCGTCACACACCTGGCAGGCGCGGCTCTTCGCCCTGATGGCCGTGGCATTCATCGTCGGCACCTGGGCCACCTTGCGCCACTTCCCGATTCCCGCGCAGGGTAGGGCGCTGGGCGCGCCACAGACGGTGCAGGCCGTCGGCCGCATGTGGTCGTGGGAGCTCAAGCCCGACAAGGTGAACGCAGCCAGCGCAGTGGAATTTCGCGTCACGAGCGACGACGTCAATCACGGCTTCGCCATCTACGCGCCGAGCGGCCGCATCGTCACGCAGACGCAGGCCATGCCCGGCTACACCAACCACCTGCTCTACACCTTCGATGAGCCCGGCATCTACACCGTGCAGTGCATCGAATACTGCGGCGTCGGGCACGGACCCATGACTGCCACCTTTGAAGTTCTCGCGGCGAAAGGACAGTGACCATGGCCTCGCTCACCCTCTACCCGCAGGAAGAGCGTCTCGCCGGTGGCGAACGCCTCACCTTCAACCTCTACCTCGTCACGGGGCTGCTGCTCTTCGTGCTCATGATGCTGCTGGGCGTGGTCATGCGCATGACGCAGGCACGCTGGCTGGGCGTGCCGTCCGACTGGTTCTACCAGCTGCTGTCCATGCATGGCGCCGGCATGGTCGGCACCTCGGTGATGATCACGACGGCAACGATGTGGTTCTTCCTGCGCAAGTACGTGACCCTGCACCTGTGGGCATTCGCCACCAATTACGTGCTTTTCATGCTGGGCGCACTGTGCATCATCGGAGCCATTTTCGGCGGCGGCTACGCGGCGCTATGGACCTTCCTCTACCCGCTGCCCATGCAGGGCATGGGCCTGTGGTCGCCGGGAGCCTCGGCGCTGTTCATGTTGGGCTACCTGCTGATCGGCGTCGGCTCGCTCGTGTTCTACATGGACGCCGCCGCCGGCATCATCAAGGTGCACGGCAACCTCGCGCGCGCCCTGGGCCTGCACTGGCTCTTCAGGGGCGTCATCGACCCCGACCATCCCAAGGCGGTGGTGGCCAGCACCAGCATGGTCATCGCCAACACCCTGGGCATCCTGGCCGGCGCGGTGGCGCTGGTGATGAGCCTGGTCAGCATTTTCTTTCCCGAGGTCAAGCTCGACGCGGTCATGATCAAGACGCTGATCTACTGGTTCGGGCACATGTACATCAATGCGGCGATCTACATGGGCGTGATCGCCATCTACGAACTGCTGCCGCGTTACACGCACCGGCCGTATGCGCTTTCGCGCCCGTTTCTCTGGGGCTGGGCGGCGACCTCGATGCTGGTGATCATCGTCTTTCCCCATCACCTTCTGATGGATTACGCGATGCCGCACTGGATGCTGGTGATGGGCCAGATCGCGTCCTGGGGTTCGGGTTTTCCGGTCGTCATCGTCACCACCTGGGGGGCACTGAGCAACCTCTACCGCGCCGATTTCAAGTGGAGCCTTCCGCCCATGCTGCTGGTGCTTGCGCTCTTCGGCTGGGTTACGGGCGGCTTTGGCGCATTGCTGGACAGCACCATCCGCGTGAACCTGACCATGCACAACACGCAGTGGGTGCCCGGGCATTTCCACTTCTACCTGCTGCTGGGCGTGGTGGCGATGACGCTGGGCTTCATCTACCACGTGATCGGCGATCGTGCGCCCGACGCCACCCGTTCGGGAACGGGCCACAAGATGTTTGCGCTTTATCTGGCGGGGGCGCTTGTCTTTCTCTTCGGCTTCCTCGATGGCGGACGCGTGAGCGTGCCTCGGCGCATGGCCGAGCACCTGGACGCCTGGCTGTTCACCGATCAGGTCGGCGCTGTCGGCGGCCTGCTGGTGCTGCTGGCCATGCTGTATTTCGCGGCGCAGCTCACGGCGGGTCTGCTGCAGACGCCCCGCGCGGGAGCGGCCCGTGTCGACACGGCGAACGCTGCTCGCTAGCCTGCCGATCGTGCTGGGGGGCGTGGCCGCGCTGGCCGCGGCCACCGATGGCTTTCGCGCCTTCACCTCCGAGACGGCGCGACGCCTGTCCATCGCCGCTCGGGCACGCCCCTTGCCCTCCGTGGCGCTGCAAACGGCGCAGGGGCAAACCGTCAGCCTGGCCCAACTGCGCGGGCGCTGGCTGCTCGTGGATTTCATCTACACCCGTTGCGAGACCTACTGCTCGGTGCAGGGCAACGAATTCGCACGACTGCAGCAGCGGCTCGCCAGGCCGATCTCCAGCGGGCAGGTCGCGCTCCTGAGTATCAGCTTTGATCCAGGCTACGACACACCGCAGCAGTTGCAGGCCTACCAGCGGCGCTCGGGTGACCACGGCACGGGCTGGATTGCCGCGCGGCCCCTGCAGGCTTCGGACCTGGCGCTGCTGCTGCGCGCCTTTGGTGTCGTCGCCGTGCCCGACCGGCTGGGCGGATATGTGCACAACGCCGCCATCGCCATTGTCGATCCGCGCGGCCGGCTGGTGCGGATCGTCGATTGGGATGCCCACGAACAGGCCGAGGCATGGGTACGCCAGCGCATCGCTTGATGAGCCTGACCGCACCGCGCAAGGCGTGGCTGGGCGCGGCTTTGTGGCTGGCGCTGGCCCTGCCGCCGCTGCGCGCGCCACTCGAAGCCAGCATGACGCTGCACATGCTGGTGCAGATGCCCCTGCTGGCACTGGCGGGCGTATGGCTGGTAGCGCCGCTGCCGCCGCCCTGGCGCGAGCGCCTGGCACGCTGGAACCAGCGTGGCATCAACGGCTTCCTGCTGGCCTCGTTCGTCGGCATGCTCTGGATGGTGCCGCGCATGCTCGACGAGGCCGTACAGCAGCCCTGGGCGGCGCTGGCCAAGTTCACCAGCATTCCCCTGCTGCTTGGCGCACCACTGGCGCTGAGCTGGCCGCGCGCGGGTTTTGTGCTGCGCGCCGTGCTGCTGCTGGAGGCCGTCGCCACGGCGTTTCGCCTGGGCTGGCTCTACCTGGCCACGCCCAGCCGGCTGTGCAGCAATTACCTGCTCGATGACCAGCAACGCCTGGGGCAGGTACTGCTGCTGATCGGGCTGGTGCTCAGCCTCGTGGTGGCCGGCCGATTGATGTGGGGGCACATCCGGGTCGAGGATCCACCGGTTTGAGGGGGGTGGCTCACGCAGCCCTCCGGCCCGAACCGCCGTCGGGTCCGTGTTGCCCGTGGCTTGGAGCGGCCTCGCGGTACTGCCCCGGCGTCTGGCCGAAGCGGCGCCTGAAGTGCTGGCGCAGCGAAGTGCCTGTGGCGAAGCCCACCTTTTCGGCGATTTCCTCCACCGTGTGATCGGTGCCGTGCAGCAGTTGCTGGGCCAGCAGCAGGCGCTGGTGCAACTGCCACTGGCCATACGTGGTGCCGGTGATCCGCCGGAAGTGCCGCGTGAAGGCGCGCACGCTCAGGCCGGTCCGGGCGGCTGCCGCCTCCAGACCGATGGCTTCATGCAGGTGCAAGCTCACCCAATCGAGCGTGCCACGCACCTTGCGGTCGACGTCCGTCCGCACGATGGGACTGCCCAGGCGCTGCTGCTGCGCACCTTCGCGCTGCGGCGCGCTGACGATCCGCCGCGCCACTTCCGTGGCCACGGCGGGGCCGCATAATTTTCTCAGCAGTTGCAGGCAGATGTCGATGGCCGACGCCCCGCCGGCGCTGGTCCAGAGGCGGTCCTCGACGGTGTAAAGCACGTCGGGCTGTAGCCGGATGTCGGGATGGCGCTCGGCCAGCAGGGGCACGCGCGCCCAGTGCGTGGTGGCGCGCCGCCCAGCGAGCAGTCCCGCACCCGCCAGTACGAACACGCCCAGGCACAGCCCCACGATGTGCGCGCCTAGCGCGTGCGCCTTGTGCAGTGCCTGCTTGAGCGGCGCGGGTACGGGGGTATCCACCGAGTGCCAGCCGGGCACCACCACCGCGTCCGCTTTCGTCAGAGCCTCCAGATCACCCGTCGCGTTGATGTCGAAACCAGCCAGGGTATGAATCATTCCAGGGGCGACCGCGCACATCCTGATGTCGATGCAGGAAGTGCCGAACCCGCTGTAGCCGAACACCAGCAAGGGGCCCGCCAGATGGAAGGGCCCGATGTTCTCGTAGAGCAGCAGCGCCACCACGGGGCGGCGCTGCAGTTCAGATCCGGGCATTCCGAAAAGTTGATTTTTTGCAAGGCGTTGGCCAGAACCTATTGTTGTTTGTTCGAAATTCATCTTGTGCTGTGGGCCGGGAAGAGCAGCATGGGTTGCCGCTTCCAAGGTTGCCAGTTTGGCGCAGACAGACCCGGCCACCAGGTACTTTTCAAGGCGGATTCTTGCGCGGTCAAATACCTGCGTATCAAGTGGTCTCATCTTGTCGCATCGAGCCATCAACCCGAATGGAGGTCCGGCCGGGATTACGGTTTTTTTCGCCAAAACCAACTTAACTTGCTGATTTATAGAACAAAATCCTGCTTGTAGTTGATCGGCTCCACTTCCCGGTTCAGGTCCAGCGGATACTCCCCGAATCGATTGATGTGCTCGCGACGGTACGGCGCCGTGCCGCGCAGGATTTCTTCCGTCAATTGATACCCTTTCGCCTGGAGCGACTTCAGGATGCGCGTCATTTGATGCACGTTGTGCAGAATGATCATGTTGGCCACCAGGTGGTTATACTTGATGACCTTCTTCTGCTCATGCCGAATGTTTTCCGCAATGATGCCGTCCCCGCCGAAAAACAGCCACTTGACGAAATCATTGAATTCTTCGCTCTTGTTGGTGGCGGCGTTGACCGTCTTCCGCAGCTCGGCATCGTTGATGTACTTCAGCAGGTACTGGGTACGGATCGCCCTGCCCAGCTCCCGGAATGCGTAGTACAGCCGGTTCTTGCGGCTGGCCGTGCCCAGCCGGCGCAGGATCGTCGACGGTGCGATTTTGCCGGCCTTGATCGAGATCACCACCCGCAGCATGTCTTTCAGATGGCGCGCGATCAGCTCCCAGTCAATCGAGCCGCGGAACAGCCTGTCGATATGTGCATAATGCTCGGTCCGGTCAGCCCGATAGAACAACAGGTCCTTGATATTTCGGATGCGCGGCATCAAGTTGATACCCAACAGATACGCCAAGCCGAACACGGGCGTGCTTTGCGCCTGGGTGTCGCCGTGCAGCGTATCGGGCTGGATATCGGACTGGTTGTTGATCAATCCGTCCAGGATATACACGGCCTCGTAGACCCCGCAGGGAATGAAATGGCTGAACAGGGCAATGTATTTGTCCGACACGTGATAGTAGCCGATGCCGCCGTAGCCGCCGTACCGGATGTGGTACTCAGACAGCAGGTTTTCCTCGTAGAGATTCCATTTGGTGCCATCGGCCGACGCGCTCTTGCCCGAACCCCAGTAGCGCGGCAACGCAAAGCGATTATAGGCGTTGATGACCTTGACGATGGCCTTGTCCAGGCGCTGCTCGGTGACGTGCTTCAGATTCAACCAGGCGACCTGCTTGCGGCTCAGCCCCTTGACCGAGCGTGCCGTCTGCGTCGGGCCGAGATTGCATCCGTAGCAAAACAGGGTCGTGATGAAGCGCTTGCGCGGCTCGTCCACCTTGGCCTCAAAGCCGGACAGCGGCCCGAACAGCTTATGCAGGTCCAGCCATTTCTCCGTTTCGGTCAAGACATCCAGGATGCTGGCATCCTTCATCTGCTCCCGGATCAATTCGTCGATGACTTGCAGTTCCGGCGACGGCTTGGGCCGCTCGCCACGTCGGATCACGATGCCCGTGCCATCGATATCGACATGCCCGTTCTCGGGGAAGCGAGCGTCGACTTCCTTGGTCAGCGTCTGCAAATCCTGTTTGACCTTCGCCACGAACTCGGCAGGATCGGTCGGCAAACCGACCAGTTCGCCGAATGCGTCGATCTCCTTCTCATACTCTTCCCAGCTGACCAAGTGATTGCGGTAGTCGTCGAAGTCACCGCTGTGCTCCACATAGAGGTCGCCTGACTTCAACTCGTCCATCACCTCGGACAGCACCGCCAGCTCGAAGTATTTCCGGTGGAAATGCGTTGGCGCCGTGCTCTGCCGCTTGCCGAAGATGAGATGGCGCCACTTTTCCGGGAGCCAGTCCAGGGCCAGGATATCCAGTCCGGTTTCGGCGATGGACAATTGTTCCCGATGGCTGGAACGGAATTTCTGGATCAGCGCGACGTTCCTCAGCAAGGTCTCGTCTTGCGAACTGGAGCGCAGATTCAACGCTTCCAGGCACTTGAACAACAAACTGCGCTTGCCCGCGTAACCGACCAGCATGAACGGATAATAGTTGTTGCCAGCGTACGCCATGTGCTCGTCGCATTCATTGATCCAGCTTTCGATCTCCCCGTCCAACGAGTTTTCCACGCGGGCCACGCGCTGATCGGACGTACCGGTCTCATTGAAGACGGTCAGCACTTCCCGGAACTGACCGATCAGGCGCTCGACCTGGTCGGACTGCTGCAGATGGTATTGGCGCAGGCGTTCGGTGGCGGCGTTGTGGAGGCTACGCATGGTCTTGATGAAGATGTCGGCCACGTCGTCCATCGCTTTTTGCAGCTGGATCTGAATCAACAGGATGGCCAGCGTATAGCGCTTCAACGGCTTCAAGGCGCGCATTTCGGCCAGATCGAGCGCCCGTGCTTCCAGCACCAGTTGCTCGCGCTTGGTGGCGGCGATGTCGTCGGTATTGGGCAGCCCCTCGGCCAAGCCGATCATGGCGTCGATATGCTGCAAAAAGTCGGTTACCTCCCGCACACTGGGCTGCTTGGGCTCACGTTTCAAGCTATCCCAGATGCTGCGTGCCGGCGCCGGCTGAAGGATATTGTCCAGGCGCGCAATGATGTCGGACGAAAGCGTTCCGGCAACCGCCTTGTAGATCCGGTCGTTGACGGTTGCGCGAGAGGCGCGCGCCAGGCGAAACAGGTAGGTAAAGCCAGGCAGTTCATAGCGCCGCTGAATCAATTCCTCGATCAAGACATTGATGATGTCGGGCAGCTCCTGCTTGGTTTGGGCTGCCTGCAGCGCCTGGTCCTGCAACCAGTCCTCTGCCGTCCGATCCATCTGCTTGATCTTCACATACTCACGCAACCGAGCCTGGTGGCGGTGCCGCGTGCCGGCATGGTCGTAGCGGGCGATCGCATCCATGGACGGCACCCGCACTTGGGCACGCGAGCAAATATGCTCGATGATGGCCTTGGGCACAGCGGAGATCGTCACGAAATAGCCGAGCCGCTGCAAGAGCTTCAGTTGGATCAGCAAGAAGAGCCGTTGCGACGCCTGCCGGTATTGCGCATTAACGTACTTGAGTTCCGCGGGAGTCGGCGAATAGATCGCGAGCAGCTCTTGCTCAGTGAAGTCAGGCTTTAGGCGCGGATAAGCGGTTTCGTGGACACTCGTCATCGCGGCGGATGGATGGTGATGGACCGTATCAAGAGTTTACCAGTCGCAGACATTGCATCAATGGAATGGTCTTGTCCATTCCGATTTGGGAAAATGACAAAATTGTCATCAAACGGTGCGCGATTTGTCGCCAGCGGTGCCCTACCATCGGGAGGTCAATTGCTAACTTCTCCGGCAAGAATGCATCCATGCCGGTTTCTGCGAGAAAGACCTATTTTTGATGGAAGATTTCCTGCTTCGCCAATTCGATATCTCGTTCATCGATGTCAGCGCTTATGTCGGACTGGCCGCTGCTGG
Source organism: Comamonas sp. SCN 67-35 (assembly GCA_001725255.1). Classification (GTDB taxonomy): domain Bacteria; phylum Pseudomonadota; class Gammaproteobacteria; order Burkholderiales; family Burkholderiaceae_C; genus Comamonas_C. The sequence goes on from MEFV01000013.1 coordinate 31,197, forward strand.
CGTGATGACGGTAAATCTGTTCGTTGGTTTGCTCCTGTCGATCCAATACAATCCGACCGCGAACTGGCCCCATCGCCGCATTCCGTTGTTTGACCTTCACAAGTGGTCCGGATACGGCGCACTGTTCCTGTCGCTGCTGCATCCGGTATGGCTACCGCTGTCCAAGGTAGCCCATTTCACGCTGCTGGCCGTGTTCTATCCGCTGGTCACGACCGAGCAGCCGATCCTGGTCAGCCTGGGCGCGGTGGCCGCGTACACGCTGATCTTCGTGGTGGTGACCGCCTATCTTCGCCATCGCTTCGAGTATGCGTTCTGGAAGAAACTGCACTACGCCTCCTATGTCGTCATTGTCTCGTTCCTGGTGCATGGCGTGTTCACCGAACCCTCGCTCAAACCAAGTGCCGTCATCGATTATTTCGATAGCGGCAAGCTGTTCATTGAGGGCTGTGCGGTCATTTGCATCGGACTGATCGCCTGGCGCATAACCGTCGGTGCCAAACTACGTGCAAGGAATGCGTCGCAGGCCACGTCTCTCCCAGCGTGGCACGGGCAGCTTGTCGTCGACCGCATCCTTGACGCGGGGCCCGACGTTAAAGTGTTCCGCCTGATCAATCCCGCTGGCGGCGTCCTGCCGTTTCATTTTCTGCCCGGCCAATACCTGAGCATTCGGCTGACGGACGGCGAGCGCGTTTTTACCCGCAGCTACAGCATTGCCTCCGCGCCGGAGCAATGCGAGTTTTGTGACATTGCCGTCAAGCGGATCGAAGGCGGGCGTGGTTCAGCACATTTGCATGAAAGTATCGAGCCAGGCCACGTATTGAACTGTACCGGGCCAACGGGCACATTCACCTTCACTGGTACTGAGGCGGACAGTCTCGTCATGATCGCCGGGGGCATCGGTATCACGCCCTTGTTAGGCATAGTGCGGCATTTGGCGGCAGTGAACTGGCCGCATGATGTGTACTTGCTATTCGCGGTCAGCACGCCGGCGGACATCCTGTTTGAACAGGAAATTTCCGCAATCGCGCAGCGCTATCGCCGTTTCCGGTATCGGATACTGCCGTCGAAAGTTAACGATTTTGCGTGGGAGGGCCCGAGCGGCCGCATCCAACCGCAGCACCTGGCCGAGCTCGTGCCGCATCTTGCGCGCCGGCGTGTGCATCTGTGCGGCCCGGAGTCGATGATGGCAGCGACGATCGCCATCCTGCGCGAACTGGGCGTTCCCGATTCACAGGTCCACACGGAATCCTTCGGCGGCGAAGGCGTGATCATCGACGATAGCATGGTGGATGCAACCGTGACGTTTTCGGCCTCCGGCAAACGCTGCATTGCCCCAGCCGGCATGACCTTGCTGGATGCGGCCGAAGCATGCGGCGTGCCGATCGAATCGCTATGCCGCGTCGGGACTTGCGGCACTTGCAAGATCAAGGTCACGGCCGGCGAGGTCAAGATGCAACGTGACGATGCGCTGACGACAGGTGACATGCGCCGCCATATCGTGCTTGCGTGCCAGGCACGGGCGATCACGGCAGACGTCCAGATCGAGCGTTGAAAACCAGATTTTTACGGAAAAGGAAGTACAAAATGATCAAAGCACGACGAATTCAATGCACTGTCGCCATTGCGATCAGCGGTCTTTTCTTGGGGGGCGGCACTGCCTATGCCGCTGCCGATACCTTCACTGGCCAATTTCTGACCACCGGCAATTTGTCGACACAAACGGCGCTGATGCCGTCTTTGAACGGTCGCCTGACCGCCAACTATGCACCGAGCTGGATGAAGGGCAATGTCGATTTCCGGTTGGAGCGCTATACGGAGAATTCCTATCATGCGGCCAATGGGGACATGGTCCGCGAGCGTAAATTCGAAGCGCAAATGAATTACAACTTGCCGCTAACCGAGCACCTCAACGCCGTATTCGGCGTGCTCCGACATGAGAATTACACCTTTCAGGACAATTACAACTGGGGCGTGGCCGGGCTGGCATGGAATGGCGATATCGCCAAGGACACGAATTTGAGCACGGCGCTGCTGGCAGAAAAGCGCAACGGTGGCGGCCGCGTCTTTTACGACTGGTCCGGCACGGTCGAACACCGCTTCATGGAAAAATATGGTGCGTTCGCCGCGTTGCACGTCTATGAAAACCTGGGCGAATTCGATCCCGAGCCCACCCATAAGCGCGAATTCGAAACGGGGATCAATTACTACTTAAGCAAACGGTACTTCGCCGGCGTCTCCTACTTTTACCATCAGCAGGTCGGCGATCCCGCAGATCGATTTTCTTTCGTAAAGTTGAAGTTGGGCGTCAATTTCTAACGAGCCGGACCAGTCGGAACTGATCGATGAAACTACCCGTCCCGGTCATTCTGTTTGGCGGCATCAGTCTATTGAATGAAATTTCGGCGCAAATGGTGGCACCATTGCTTCCCATTCTGCTGACTGCCATCTTAGGTGCCGGGCCGGTGGCGCTCGGCATCGTGGAAGGCGGTGCTGATGCGGTTGCGGCGTTCATGAAACTCTGGATCGGTCGCCGGGCAGACATCGCGCCACAGCAACGTAAGTGGATGGCCCTGTTCGGCTACGCGCTGTCGAATTTATCGCGGCCGTTGATGGCATTCCCGCTAACCTGGCCGATCGTCGCACTCCTTCGCGGCCTGGATCGTATCGGGAAAGGGGTGCGCGGCGCACCACGGGATGCGATTCTGGCTGACGCAACACCCAAAGAACTGCAGGGTCGGGCATTCGGCTTACAGCGCGCAATGGATTATGCCGGCGCGGTGGGCGGCACGTTGATCGCGGCGGCCATACTCGCCACATCCACGCTCTCGATCCCGCAGGTGATTCTGCTGACGATCATTCCGGGGATCGTGGTCGTCGTCTTGCTGGCCCTGATGCCGAATCCCGCGCAGGTGGGCGCGACAAAGGCGCAAAATGTGCCCGTTCCAGCGCTCAATTGGGGCACCCTTGATGCGTCGCTCCAGCAGTACCTGGCTGTACTGGCAATATTTTCTCTGGCTAAAGCGTCGGAAACTTTTCTGGTGCTGCGCGGACATGAATTGGGGATGGATGCGGTACAGGTACTGCTGCTATGGGCATTTTTGGCATCTGTGCAAACGGTGATCGCCCTGATTGGCGCGCCATTGACGGACCGGATCAGCAAACGCAGCCTGACATTGTTTAACTGGGTAACACTGGCAATCAGTTATGCCGCACTGTCGCTGGTGCGGACAAGCGCGCAACTTTGGCTGGCCGTCGCATTGTATGGCGCATTGAGCGGGATCTCCGAGGGGGTGGAGCGCAGCTATGTAAGTGAACTGGGCCGCTCGCTTGGAAAAGGTATGACATTTGGCTGGTACTACATGATAACCGGTGTTGCTGCCATTCCAGCAGGCTTGTTATTTGGCGGACTCTGGCATGCGGGTGGTCCGATGCTGGCATTCGGCACGTCAGCGGCCATCGCATTGATATGCGCCGTCGTGCTGGGCTTGCTAAAGCCCAATGGGATATCAGGAGGCGCTGCCTGAAATGAATTTTTCGCATTGCGCAGCGCGTGGCAAATCGAGCGTAAAGGCGGTATGCGATCCGGGCTGACTTACCACCGTGATCTGTCCGCCGTGCAAATCGGCAATAGATTTGACGATCGTTAATCCCAGCCCGACATTACCTTCTGACCGGGCGGGGTCCACCTGGTAGAAGCGGTCAAACAAGTGCGGCAAGTGCTGCGTGTCGATACCTTCTCCAGTATCGATCACCTGCAGCCTCGCCTGACCCGCCGGAGATTGTGTCGCCTTGAGCAGGATGGTGTCGCCCCTAGCGCAGTGCCGCAGTGCGTTGGCCACCAGGTTGGACAGCGCGCGGCGCAGCAGTACCGGATCGGCGACAAGACGAATATCGCCTTCGCTTGCCAAACTCACACCGCGTTCCTCGGCCAGCGCTTCGAAAAACTCCATCACTTTGGCAAATTCCGCGGCTGCCGAAATCGGTTCGACATGGCGAGCGATCTGACGATTTTCGGTGCGCGCAAGGAAAAGCATCGCTTCGATCATGCGGTTCAACGCTTCATATTCCTCCATGCTGCGCTCGATCAGTTCTCGGTATTCGTCGGCGGTCCTGGCGCGGCTTAACGTGACGCTTGCCGCGCTGATCAAGTTGTTCAACGGCGTTCTGAATTCATGCGCCAGGTCGGCCGAAAAGCGCGACAACTGCGTGAATGCATCCCGCAGGCGGGACACCATCGCGTCAAACGCCTCAGCCAGTTCTTTCAGTTCCGCCGGCATCGGACGATTGCTCAGGCGTTCATCGAAGTGGGCTGCATTGATACGGCCGGCGGCCTGCGCAATCCTGCGCACTTCGGATAATCCGCGCCGCATGCCGACATAACCGATCGCAATAGCCGCCAGTACGGCGCCGAACCATACGCCGACCAACTTATTCAGGTAAGCAGCGAAATCGCGCTCAGACTCGTCTAAGTCGAGTGCAGCTTGGATGACCTGCACATTCCCTGTACGCCCTGCGACGGCGCGCGCCGACATCAGCATGTATTCCTGATCGCCAATCGCGTGCTGCCAGCGTATTGACTGCCGCGGGATGGTGATGGGACCGACAGGCGGCGGAAAGGCAGTGGCCGGCGTTGCCATGCCGGCTGTCTCGGAAACCATTGCACCGTCGCTGGTGAGAATCCGGACATAGATGCCTTGACGCGACAATACATGCGACTCCCACTGTCGGGACAATCCTGCCGGAGCAGATTTATCGTCCGACATGACCAGGCGCACCTCGCGGATATGCTCAACCAATGCGTCCCGATCCTGGGCCAAAATATCCTGCTTCAACGACCAGTACAGATAGATGCCCGCTCCCAACTGGATCAACGCCACGCACAGGGCAAAAGCGAAGGTCAGGCGCGCCGTGATCGACCAGGGCCGATCCTTACGCACCGCGCAGCTCCAGCACGTATCCCACGCCGCGGACGGAATGGATCAGCTTGGGTGTGAAATCGGCATCGATCTTTGCTCGCAGCCGACGCACTGCAACATCGACGACATTGGTGTCGCTGTCAAAGTGCATGTCCCATACCTGTTCTGCCAGCACGGTGCGCGACAAGGCTTCTCCAGTGCGGCGCAAGAGGAGCGCCAACAGGGAAAACTCCTTCAGTGTCAAATCGATTCGCTGACCGCCCCGCGTGGCTTTTCGGCCGAGCAGGTCGAGCTCCAGGTCGGCGATCTGCAGTACCGTGTCGCGCTGGGGTTGCACCCCTTGGACGCGGCGCAGGATAACGCGGATACGCGCCAGCAGCTCGGAGAATGCAAACGGCTTGACCACGTAGTCGTCGGCGCCTAACTCCAATCCGCGCACCCGGTCTTCGACGCCGTCGCGCGCGGTCAGGCACAGGACTGGCAGGGAAGGCTTTTCGCGGCGAATCAATTCCAGGATCGACCAGCCATCAATACCGGGCAGCATCATGTCCAGCACGATCAAGTCGTAGGCTTGCGTCATCGCCAGATGCAGGCCGTCGACGCCGTTGGCGGCGATATCGGCCAGGACCGCGTTTTCTTGCAAGCCCTTTTGCAGATAGGTGGCCGCGTACTGCTGGTCTTCAACGATCAAGATGCGTGTCATTTGCCCGCCTTTCGGCGAAGGAGTGCGCTTGCGGCATTTTCTTCAAACTGGCCAGCTTCTTCAATATAACCTTGCACTGTTCCATCGTGGCGCCAGCCGCCTTGCCGCTTGATGTCGCGCGGATCGGCACCAGCCCGATAGGCGCTGGTTGCCATGCCGCGCCGCAGGCTATGGCTCGACAAATGCGGCACATAATCCAATCCCACCAGCTTCGCACAAACTTCCAGGATCGTATTCACACTGCCGGCATGCAGCGCATCCGTTCCGATTTCGTTCCATTTGCTGATCGGCCGGAATAGCGGCCCGGCAGCGATGCCGGCCGCATCGAGCCAAGTGCGCAAGGCTGTCGCCGGACAGCAAGGCCCATCACCGTAGGGGATCGCCTTGACGATGCCGGCGCCTTCCTGATCAGTCTTCGAACGGGTAAGCGTGATGACAATGCCATCTGGCTCCCACGCGACATCCGGTACTTCAAGGCTGACCAATTCGCTGCGCCGGTAGCCTCCGAAAAATCCGATCTGCAGCAGGGCATTGTCCCGCTTGGCCTTGAGTGTATTGAGGCTGTCCAAGTGCGTTGCGATCCGTGCCAAATCGTCGACCGGCAGCGCTTTGGCTTTCTTTTTCGGCTTGCCGTAGGTGCGCGCAATCCCGGCCAGCGTTTTGCGCACGGTCGGCGTGGAAGCCGGGTCGGCGAAGCCTTGATGGCAATGCCACTGCGACAGCGCGGTCAGGCGCAGCGCCAGGGTGCGCGGGTTCAACGAATCGGCATACGCCAACATATAGCGAATGACCGCAGTTTCCTCGCTCGGCAAGGCACCGCCCCAAGATTGGAAATGGCGGATGGCCGAACGGTAGGCGCGGCGGGTATTGTCGGCGGTAGCGGCTGCCAGAATGGCATGATGACGGGCCGTCAGATCGATTGGAACCGGTGTACCGGTGTTACGCAAAGCGAGGTCGCCGGTGGAAGCAGGCAAATTTCCAGATTGGAGGAAAAGGCGGTTTTTCGGCATGATTTTGTGGCTCGAAAACGGTTCTGTACCGGTAATTAACGAGCATAGCACGGCCGTGCCTCACATAACATGCGATAAACAACATTATCGCGCCCCAATATCAAAAGAAATCAACATCATTTTATTCGTATCTTAATGTACTATTACATAAAACGTAAAACGGTATTTTATTTAAAGGAGGGCTTATGGCCCGAGCGGGCATCCTATACTCGCAAGTTGCAAGAGTCGCCGAGCAGTTGGCGGCAGACGGCAAGAATCCGACCATCGATACCGTCCGCGAAGCGCTGGGCAGCACCGGAAGCAAGAGCACGATCGCGCCGATGCTCAAACGCTGGAAGGCCGAGCAGCAGGACACGGTCGCAGCCGCTGAAGCCGGCTTGCCGGCTTCGCTGGTGCAAGCCGTCAAAGGACTACACGAACATATGCAGAGCGAGTTCGCACAGCGCACCGAACAGGCGCAGCAGACGCATGACAAAGCCCTACGCGAGGCTGCCGAGCGCGAGGAAGCGCAGCGTGCGGAACGACAGGCACTCGCAGAAGGCCACGCGGCGCTGTCCGAGAAGCTGGAGCAGGCCCAAGCCGCGCTCGTGCAGCTGCAGGCGGTACATCACGCCCAGAGCGTGCGGTTGGCCACGATCGAGGCGGAAAGCGCCGGCCTGCAGCAGCGCCTGGCCGACCGCGCCGCGGAAGTGGACACGCTACGCCATCAACTGTCGCTGGCCCGTACCCAGTTCGAGCATTACCAGGAGGCGACTGCGGTGCAGCGGGCCGAGGAGCGCCAAGGATACGAGAGGCGCATCGCCCATCTCGAGCAGGATCTGGTCGGTGCTCAGCGCCACATCTCCGAGCACCAGACGACGATCGCCCAACAGGAAGCAATCAACGCCCATCTGGCAGCTGAACAGACGCGCCGGGAGCAAATGCTGCACACCGCGCAGGCGGAGCTGGCCGCAGCTTGCACGGCACGTGATCGGCTCGCAGGCCGCCTGGAAGACGAAACCGGCGTCAAGGAACGCTTGGCAACGCAACTCAATAGCGCGCACCAGCAATTGACCGATGTCCGCGCCGAGCTGGCCAGCAAGGCGCGGGAAGCGGAGATGTTGGCTGCGCAGCTGCACCGCGCTGAGGACCGAGGCAGCCAACTGGCTGAGGAAAAGTCCGGCTGGATGCAGGAACGCGGCGCCTTGGAACAGCGCGTGCAGGCAGCCGAACGGAAAGCCGCCAACCGTAGCAATTCGACTCCTGCGTTGTAAAGGCCGCCCGATCTCCACGCCCGGAATGTGCTCATAATGACGGATGAGTCCCAAAATTGGATGGAGAGAAAAGCCTTGAACAACCGAACTAGCAAACGCCGCAAGTACCGGCAACGCCTGGCCGCCGTCCGGCAAGCCGGGAATATCCCCCTGGCCGATAAAGATCGGATGTGGCTCGATGTCGCGCCGGTCGGCCGAGAATTCGGCTCCGCCGACTATCAACAGCTATCCGGCGTCCGGAATGGAGGCGAGCTAGATAGGGCGACCGATTGTGCCGTAAACGAGTTTCACAACCGAAAGTGAGGAGCCCGAAACGGATGAGATGACGAGAATTTCCATTTGTCGTCCCCAATGTCGAAAAAATGCTTTTAAATCAGCGGCTTGATCTAATTTTGGCGAAAAAAACCGTAATCCCGGCCAACCCTCGAATGGAATCGGTGTGAGTGCCTGACTCAAAAATTCCAAGGAGACAACGATGAAAGACATGAAGATTTCCACCCGCCTGATGCTGGGTTTCGCACTCATGTGCGCGCTGATGCTTGCCTTGGGGGCGGTGGCGCTGTGGGAGGGTGGCAAGCTCGAAAGCGGGTTTGGCGTGGTCGTGGAGCAGGACATGCCGCGCCTGGAGATGATCAGCGGCATCGACGAGCAGCTCTCCGAGATCGCGATTGACCAGCGTGATGCCCTGCTCGTGCAAACCCCCGAGGGATACCAGCAGGCGAAACAGCGCCTGCTCGAAGCCCGAAACAAGATCCGCGAGCTGATGCAGCGGCTCAAGACATCCCTGATCGACCCCAGGGGCCGGGCGTTGCATGAAGCCATCGCCGCGCAGCGCGTCAAATACATCGCGGGCCAGGACGAATTCTTTGCCTTGATGGACAAGGGCAATGGCGGTTCGGCGCGCGACTACCTCGACTCTGATCTGCGGCCCCTGCTGGCCTCTTACATGAAGGCGGTAGCCGAGCTCAAGGATTTCCAGAAGGAACTGCTCGGCCGTTCGGTCGACGCTGCACATCAGAGCGCCAGGTCACTACAGACTTCCGTCTGGGCCGCCGCCGCCATCGCGCTGGTGCTGGCGATCATTCTGGCGCTCTGGATCATCCGAGCCATCACCAACCCGTTGCGCCGCGCGGTCTCCGTCGCCCAGGCCGTAGCCGAGGGCGACCTCACGGTGCAGGTCGATGCTCGCGGCAAGAGCGAGACGGCTCAGCTGCTGCACGCGCTGGGCCAGATGCTGGAGAGCCTGCGCCGCGTGGTCGGGCAGGTGCGCGACGGCTCGGGGTCGGTAGCGAGTGCCAGCGGCCAGATCGCGCAGGCCAACATGGATTTGAGCTCGCGCACGGAAGAGCAGGCCAGCGCCCTGGAAGAGACCGCCGCCTCCATGGAGCAGCTCAATTCCACGGTGCGCCAGAACGCGGATAACGCGCAGCAAGCCAACCAGCTCGCCAGGTCCGCCTCCGAGGTGGCCGAGCGCGGCGGCTCGGCCGTGGGCGAGGCGGTCAATACCATGCAGGGCATCAGCGAGAGCTCGCGCAAGATCGCCGACATCATCCAAGTGATCGACTCCATCGCGTTTCAGACCAACATCCTCGCGCTCAACGCCGCGGTGGAAGCGGCGCGCGCGGGCGAGCAGGGCCGGGGCTTCGCGGTCGTGGCTTCCGAGGTGCGCGCGCTCGCGGGTCGCTCGGCCGAGGCGGCCAAGGAGATCAAGGCGCTCATCACCGACAGCGTGCAGCGCATCGAGTCGGGCACCGCGCAGGTGAACTCGGCGGGCGAGACGATGCAGGAAGTGGTGCAGGCAATCCACCGTGTGACCGACCTGATGGGCGAGATCAGCGCCGCCAGCCACGAGCAGAGCCAAGGCGTGGGGCAGGTGGGCGAAGCCGTCTCGCAGATGGATCAGGTGACGCAGCAGAACGCCTCGCTCGTAGAAGAGATGGCGGCCGCGGCTGCCAGCCTGGAAGGTCAGGCGCAGGAACTGGTGAAGGCGGTGCAGACGTTCAAGCTGGATGAATCACGGGCGCTGGCGCAACCGCCGGCCCAAACACACAAGGAGGTGCGCCTGGCGAAGGCCACGCCTCCAAAGCCGCTGGCGCGCAAGGCCGAACCCAGGCCCGAACCCAAGGCCACGCCGGCCAGGGCGGCGCCGAAGAAACTCACGACCAGTGCGCGCGAACGCGAGGCCGTCACTGAAGGGGGCGACTGGGAGGGCTTTTGAGCAAGCACCGCCCGCGTTGCACGCCCGACCCTGCGCCGCCGCAGGCTGTGCCACGATAAGCGGTCACGCCTTGCCGATGTCTGTTGAAGAAAGGAGAAGAGCATGTCCACCATCACCATGGAACACCCCCGCGAAGTCGCCGCTGTGCAGGAAATTTCGGAATTCCTCACCTTCCGCCTCGGCAAGGAGGAATACGGCATAGACATCCTGCAGGTGCAGGAAATCCGTTCCTACGAGGAGCCCACGCGCATGGTGGGAACGCCCGAGTTCATCAAAGGGGTGATCAACCTGCGCGGCACCATCGTGCCCATCATCGACCTGCGCATCAAGCTCGGCTGCGACAGGGTCGAGTACGACGATTTCACCGTGGTGATCTTCCTCAACATCGCCAATACTACGGTGGGCGTGGTGGTGGACGCGGTGGCCGACGTGGCGCAGCTCACCCGGGAGCAGATCAAGTCGGCACCGCACTTCGAGGGACAGCTCGACGCCGCCTTCGTGCGCGGCATCGCGAGCGTGGGGCAGAGGATGCTGATCCTGATCGACATGCAAGCGCTGCTCAGCGCGTCCGAGCTCAAGGTGGTCGAGGCGGTCGGGGCCACGACCGCCTGAATGCAAGCGGCGCGGCCTGCGCGGTGCGCCCCTCGGCACGCGGACCACATTTGGCCCAATAATCGGCCAGGCCCTCGACCCTGGTTCGCCATGAAATTCAGCTCCAAACTTCTGCTCTGTACCGTCCTGCCGGCGGCACTGTTCATCCTGAGCCTGGCGGCCAGCATCGGCGGACTCGTCTACACCGAAAGTCGGTTCAATCATTACATCCGGGTCGAGCAGCGCATCAGCGCGGGCCTGTCCGAGATGTATGCGCAGGGCTTGCAGACGGGGCAGGCGCTGCGCAACATCGTGCTCGACCCGGCGAACCCGCAGGCGTACAAGAACCTGGATGCGGCGCAGGGAGCCTACGAGCAAGCCTACGCCGACACCGGTGCCGCGGGGCGCGGCACCCCCTTCGAGGTGGGGCTGGCCAAACTTGCGCCGCTGCGCGCGGCCCATGCGCAGGCGCAGGCCCAGGTGCTGGCACAGGTGAAGGCGCAGGCGCAGACCAGTGCGGTGACCGCCTTGCTCAACAGCACCGAGACACCCGCCTGGCGCGCGTTGCGCGCGCAGCTGATCGAGCAGGGGCAATTTGCCCGCAAGGTCTCCGAGGCGGCGCAGGCGGATGTCGGGCAGCAGGTGCGACGCATCATCGTGCTGGCCGCCGCGCTCGCATTGATCGCGGTGGCGGTGGCGGTGGGGTTCGCTCTGTATCTGCGCAAGACCGTCGATGGCGAACTCGGGGGCGACCCAGCCGATGCGCGAGACGCGTTGATGCAGATCGCCGAGGGCAACCTTGCCTTCGAGGTGCCTGCCACGCGCCATGGCCGCAGCCTGATGCAGGGGCTCAGGCAGATGCAGGATGCACTGCGCCGCCTCGTGGGCGAGGTGCACGAGGCCACCGACGGCATCACCACCGCGAGCAGCGAGATCGCCGTGGGCAGTCAGGACCTGAGCAGCCGCACGGAGAGCCAGGCCAGCGCGCTGGAGCAGACCGCGGCCTCGATGGAAGAACTTTCCTCCACCGTGCAGCTCAATGCCGACCATGCCCGCGAGGCCGATCAGCTTGCCCAGGGCGCGAGTGCCGTCGCGCAGCAGGGCGGCGAGGTGGTGGCGCGCGTGGTGCATACCATGCAGGGCATCGACGACAGCGCGCGCAAGATCGCCGACATCATCCAGGTGATCGACTCCATCGCGTTCCAGACCAACATCCTGGCGCTGAACGCGGCCGTCGAGGCGGCCCGCGCCGGCGAGCAGGGCCGGGGCTTTGCCGTGGTCGCCAGCGAGGTGCGGGCACTGGCGGGGCGCAGCGCCGAGTCGGCCAGGGAGATCAAGCGTCTCATCGACGAGAGCGTGGGCCGTGTGCAGGAAGGCAATGCGCTGGTCAGCCAGGCGGGCAGCACCATGAACGAGGTGGTGGCGAGCATCGGCCGCGTGACGGGCATCGTGAGCGAGATCAGCGCCGCCAGCTCCGAGCAGAGCCAGGGTGTGGCCCAGATCGGCGAAGCCGTCACCCACATGGATCAGGCCACGCAGCAGAACGCCGCGCTGGTGGAGGAATCCACCGCGGCGGCGATGAACCTGAAGGAGCAGGCGCAGCACTTGAACCGTCTGATGGCGGCGTTCCGGCTGTGATGCGCGGCCATTGCAACGGGCTTGTGCGCGGCGGCGCGCCGGTTTTCAATGCGCCCGTCGTTGGCGCGGTGCTCGTTCCATGACCAAACCATACGAGCGGGCGCCAGATCCCGAATCCCTTTCCTGGACACAGGTCATGGAGCACGTGGGCGCCTGCGTCTACGTCAAGGACCGACAGGGCCGCCACGTGTACGCCAATCGAGCCATGTGCGAGCTCTACGGCGTGAGCTGGGAGCAGCTGCGCGGCAAGACCGATGCGCAGTTCGTGGATGCGCCGCAGGCCCTGCTGCTGCAGGAGGCCGACCGGGGCGTGATCGAAAGCGGCAAGACAGTGCACGAGCAGGAAGAGATCGCGCTGCTCGGCGGCGGCAGGCGCACGTTCTGGTCCGTGAAGGTGCCGTTGCACGATGGCAAGGGCAGAGTCATCGGCGTGTGCGGCTTCTCCACCGAGATCGCGCCCGACATTCCCGTCAATGAACGCATCGCCGGACACAGCCACCTGCTGGGCACGCTGCTGCAAAACGTCGATGCCAACATCTTCCTGAAGGACAGCGAGGGGCGCTACCTCTACATCAACGAGAAATCGCGCAAACTCCATGGACGCACGCTGGAGCAGGTGCTCGGAGCCACCGACGAGGAGCTGTTCGACGCCGAAACGGCGCGCACGCTGCGCCTTCTGGACGAGCAGGTGATCACCCGCATGCAGCGCCACGCCGGAGAAGAAACGCTCTTCGGCGCGGATGGCCGCTGGCACCATTTCTGGACAGTGAGGGTGCCCATGCAATACCCCGGCATGCCGCCGTGCCTTCTGGGTTTTGCCACCGAGATCACCGAGCTGCTGGACCTGCGGCGCAACCTGCAGGAGCAGCGCGTCACCGACCGGCTCACGGGCCTGCCCAACCATGAGCAGTTCGTGCATGCGCTGGCCGGGCAGATTCCCGCTCTCGTCGCACAGGGTCGGCACGCGGCGGTGGTACTGCTGGATCTGGACGAATTCAAGTACGTGAACGGCTACCTGGGCCAGGAGGCGGGCAACAGCCTGCTGCGTGAAGTGGGCCGGCGCCTGCGCCAGGCGCTACCGGAGCCGGCACTGATCGGACGCATCGGCGGGGACGACTTCGCCGTGGCGATCGCGCCCGTGGCCGACCCGGACGAGGCCTCGGCGCAGGTGCAGCAATTGCGCCAGAGCCTGGCGCGGCCCTACGAAATCCGCGGGCGCAGCGTGCAGCTGACGACGAGCGCGGGCATCGCCATGCTGCCGCGCGATGGCCAGGATGCGCAAGTGCTGCTTGAGCGCGCCGAGGCCGCGATGTACGCGGCCAAACAGCAGGGCAGGGACCGCAAGACGTTCTACACCCCGGGTTTTGCCGCGGCGGCGGCCCAGCGCGTCGACCTGGAAAACGCCCTGCGCAGCGCGCTGGCGGCAGGACAGTTCGAGCTGCATTACCAGCCCAAGGTGCTCCGTGACGGGACGGTTGCCGGATTCGAGGCGCTGCTGCGCTGGAACCGGCCGGGCCACGGGCAGGTGTCGCCGCTCACCTTCATCCCGCTGGCCGAGCGCCTGGGGCTGCTCGTGGACATTGGCGCCTGGGTGATCGACGAGGCCTGCAAGGCCATGGCCGAATGGCGCGAGGCGGGTCTGGGCCGCATCCCGGTGGCGGTGAACCTGTCTCTGAACCAATTGAACAGCGGCGAGTTGTTGTCGCGCGTGCAAGCGAGCCTGCGCGCGCACGCCATCGGTCCGAACGAGCTGGGCCTTGAGGTCACCGAATCGGTGATGATGCGCAACCCAGAGCAAGCCATTGCCGTGCTCAGGAGCCTGGTGGGGGCCGGGGTGGAACTCTCGATTGACGATTTCGGCACCGGCTATTCCTCGATGGCCTACCTGAAGCTGCTGCCGGTGCGCTGGCTCAAGCTCGACCGCCAGTTCGTCAAGGACATGCACACCGACGCGCGTGACGCCGCCCTTTGCGCGGGCATGATCGCGCTGGCGCACCGGCTGGGGCTGCGCGTCATCGCCGAGGGCGTGGAGCTGGCCGCGCAGCGCGATGCGCTGTTGGCGCTCGACTGCGACCAGTTCCAGGGCTTTTTCTACAGCGCACCGGTTCCGAAGCAGGCTGCAACGGAGTACCTGCGTAGCGCGCGGGCCGTGCAGGTGCGTTGAGGCGCGCTCCGATGCCATGGCGCCAACACCCCGCCACGACAGGTGCGGTGTTTGAACTTCACACACGGCCTGCCATCAGACACAACGAGAAACCGGTTTGCCTGCACTAGGAGGTATGCCATGGACTCGATCTCGCACACCGTCCGCGCAGCCACGCTGACCGGGCTGTTGTGCTGTTGCGTCGCCATGGCACAAGCACCACCGGCGGATCAGTACAGTGCCTCCGCACCGTTGTCGGTGGAGCATGCCGAGCTTTCAATGGAGGCGCTGCCCGATGGAATGCGCCCCGGCGCTTTGGGCAACCGCTTGGCGGTGACGCGCTGGGGTGATGCGGGCGTGGGTGTTTCGCTGGGGGTGCGGACCACGCGATGGCCGTCGCTGGCCAGTGGGGTCGGCGCGGTCATCGGGGGAGCTGACGCGGTACCTGCCTCCTGGGGGCCGCAGCTGGGTGTGCACTGGAGCAGCCATCTGTCCGGGCGCTGGCAGTTGAAGGTGTCGGGATGGGCGGACCTGCCCTCGACGGGCGACGGAACATTCGGCGCGGGCCAGGGACTGGGAACAGACTTGGGCGGCTACACGGCGCAGGTGCAGGTGCAGTGGCAGTCGGCACGCTATGGCGACCTGATTCCCGAGTACGGCGCCATCGGTGTGCAGCTGCAGGGTGGCTCGCGGCTCATGCTGCGCGCGCGCCACGGCGGGCCAATGATCTACTACCGCGTGCGGTTTTGACTTGCCGAATGTCGCTCGTGTGCCGGAACATCCGGCTACATGGCCAGGTGCAGCGCAGAGGCGGGGCACGCACGCCGTGCAAGTACATCTTGAATGCCCCGTATTTCGAGGAGGCCCCTTCGATTGGGAACGTCATGATTTCTTGTGCGAACCGGTCTGGGACAAGTGCCTGTCAGCGGCTCCCATAAAACTGCTCCACGAACGATTGGCGGAAGCTCTGGTGGCAGGCAAGGCAGCCTTGTTGCGTCCTGGAGAATGCGGCGATCACAGCCTGGCCGTCACCGCGCTTGGCGGCATCCTCCATGCCCGTTGCCGCGTTCTGGACCTGACCATCGAAACCCCGAAACTTTCCGGCGTCGGTGCCAAGCCAGGTGAGGATGCGCATCTTTTCCGACAAAGGCGGTTCGGCATGCTTGGCGAGCTTTGGCGCCAATTCGGCGACCAGTGCCCATTCCTCTTTGGAAATCGCACCAGTGACGGCTTGCATGTCACGGTCAAGCCTCTCCATGACGGTGCGAAGCGCCATCGGCTTTGCGCCTTCGACGGACTGTGCACCAAGCTTCACGGTAGCGGTTGCCAAGGCTATTGATAAGGCAATTGTGAAAAATGATCCGGGTTTCAAGGGCTGGCTCACGAATTTTTCCATTGATGTTGTTGACGAATGCTTTGGGTCTATTGATCCGATCTCCTGGAATCAAGCTGCATTCAAATACACAAGGGCCGAATCAATAAGGAACGGTTCGAAGCATCTTCAAAATTCCAGACTCAGCGCGATCGACCCGAATGTGTGTTGGCCAGCCTGCTGGTCGAACTCGCGGGTTCTCCAAACGCGCATGATGGCTAGGCGCACGCCACGCCCGGCGATGATCCATTGACTGCTGACGCCGAGAGCGGCCTGAGCGACAAAGGGCCGCCGGCTGACGTGATGGCTGCGTCGGAACAGGTTGCCATCGAGCGAGAAATCCCAGGCGACGGCTTTGGCATCCAGGTTCAGGAAGACATGCGCTCCGGGTTTCGGGGCTCGAAGCGATGGCGGTGTGGCCGTGCGCAGATCGGCCACTGCCGAGGGCGGGCGGTTTTCCGCACCGGGGCGGATGGGGTAACTGCCGAAGTCGTTCGGGATGTTCCAGCCGAAGCGAAACTCCACGCCGGTGCTGGCGGCGGTTTCGATGTTTCCGACCCGCAGGGCGTAGCCGCCGATCACGTCGCTGCCCCGTCCCGATCGGACAGCGTCCGCCACGTAAGGCTTGAACTTGCGCTCCATGGCCATCTGAAACGCGGGTTCGTTGCGCAACTGATTGCCCCAGCCGCGAAAGCGCTCGATGCCGCGTACGCGATGCACCAGATTCTGCGACTGTTCGGCCAGTGACCAGGGGCCGATCACGCCCAGCGTCAGCTCACGCACGTCCAGCATCTCGTAACGGGCGGCTTGCGGGTGCACGCGGCGATTCCACGCCAGGCCCAGGTAGAGCAAGCCCGCGTAAGGCCGGTCGTCTTCAATCACGTCGGTGCGTGTTTTGTCCTCGGGCGTGTACATGGCCTGGCCAAAGCGCACGGCGATGTTTTGAGACACCGACGGGCCGTCGGAATCGCGCCAGAAGCCAGGGTCGGCCCAGCCGATGAAGCGGGCGTACCAGCCGATCGGCGCGGGCAGGCACTCCGGACGAGGGCTTCCTTCCAAATCCCGTGAAACCAGGGTGAGCGCCACACCGTTGGTGTAGTTGCGATCGGTGCCGGCGAACAGGTCGTTTTCCAGGCGCAGGGTGCCGCCGCGCCAGCGCAGGGTCTGCTCGGGCAGGCAGGACGAGGGATCGGTGGGGGGTGGGATGTCGGCGCCGAGCGCGGCCATGGGACCGAGCAATGCCCAGGCCAGCAGCAAGGGCGCGCGCGGCCCCGAGGGAGGTCTTTCAAGGCGCGCCATCTTCTGCTGCCTTGCCGCGGTAAAAGCGTTCGAGGGCAGCGACGATTTCCTCGGCCTCGTCCACGCAGTCGAACAGGTCGAGATCGCCTGCGGCGACATAGCCTTCGTCCAGCAGCAGGTCGAAATCAACCACGCGGTGCCAGAAGGCGCGCCCGACCAGCACCACGGGAATCCGCCGCATCTTGCCGGTCTGGATCAGGGTCAGCACCTCGAACAGCTCGTCGAGCGTGCCGTAGCCGCCGGGGAAGGCCACCAGCCCCCTGGCGTGCATCAGGAAATGCATCTTGCGCAGCGCGAAATAATGGAAGCGGAACGCTAGCTCCGGGCTCATGTAGGGGTTGGGCGCCTGTTCGCGCGGCAGCGTGATGTTCAGTCCGATCGAGCGTGCGCCGGCCTCGAATGCGCCGCGGTTGGCGGCCTCCATGATGCCGGGGCCGCCGCCGGTGACGACGACGAAATCGGCGCGATCCTGCTGCTGAAAGCGCGTTGAAATCAGGCTCGCGAAGCGCCGCGCCTGCTCGTAGTGGCGTGCCTGTTCGACCCGGCGGCGGGCCCGGGCAAGTTCCTGCTGCAGCTCGATATTCCCGGGAGCCGCGAGCGCCTGCTGCTCCAGCGCGCCGAGGCGGGCGCCCGCGGTGTCGGCGTCGCTGACGCGCGCGCTGCCGAAGACCACCACCGTCGATCGGATGCCCTGTTCGTGCAGGATGCGCTCGGGCTTGAGCAGTTCGAGTTGCAGGCGCAGGGGCCGCAGTTCCTCCTCGCCCAGCAGCTCGAGGTCTTCGTAGGCAAGACGGTAGGTCGGCGACTCAAGGATGGCGCGCAGGCGCTCGTCGAGATCCTCGGGGCGGCTCATCGCTCACCCGCCAGAAAATCCGGCCAGCGCAGCGCATGGCCCTGTTCGGGCACCACGACCTGCCAGCCGAGCTGCTGCTGCAGGAGTTCGGCGAAGGCCTGCGCGGCGGACGACTCCCCATGCACCACGAAGGTTTGTGCCGGCGCCTGAGTGAAACCACGCGCCCAGTCCAGCAGCGCTTTCTGGTCGGCATGCGCCGAGAGGCCGTCCACGCTGTGGATCGCGGCGCGTACCGGGATGTCCTCGCCGAAGATGCGCACCCGCTCGGCGCCTTCGATCAGGCGCCGGCCCAGCGTGCCCTGCGCCTGGAAACCGGAAAACAGGACGCTGCATTCACGGCGTGGCAGGTTGTGGCGCAGGTGGTGCCGGATGCGCCCCGCATCGCACATGCCGCTGGCGGAAATGATGATGGCCCCGGAGCGGATCCGGTTCAGCGCCATGGACTCCTCGGCACTTCCCGTGAAGTGCAGATACGGGAGATCCTCGCCACGCGCGTGCCATCCGGCCAGCTGCTTGGCCTGTTCGTCGAACAGTTCCAGGTGCTCGCGCGTGATGCGCGTGGCTTCCGTCGCCATCGGTGAATCCACGAATACCTTGGGCTGGCGCAGCCGCCCCTCGCGGGTGAGCCGATGCAGGTGGTAGAGCACCTCCTGCGTTCGGCCGACCGCGAAGGCCGGCACGATGACGTTGCCGCCGCGCTCGAACAGGGTTTCCTCGACGATGCGGACCATGTCCTCTTCGGTCGCCAGAAAATCCTTGTGCAGCCGGTCGCCGTAGGTGGACTCGATGACGAGGATGTCGGTGTCCTCGATGGGTGTCGGGTCGCGCAGGATGGGGCGTCCCGGCTGGCCCAGATCGCCGCTGAACACGATCTTGGTGGTGTGACCGTACTCGGTGACCCAGACTTCGATGATGGCGGATCCGAGGATGTGCCCGGCATCACGAAAGCGCACGCGCACCCCGACGCGAGGGGCGAACTCGCGGTCATAGGCGATGCCTCGTACCTGCTGCAGGCATTCGTGCGCGTCCTGCAAGGTGTACAGGGGGGGCACCACGGTCTTCTGCTTGAACCGCCGGGCCTCGCGCTGCGCATCGCTTTCCTGGATGTGGGCGCTGTCGGGCAGCATCACCCCGAGCAGATCGACCGTCGCCGGCGTCGCGTGGATGGGCCCCTTGAATCCTGCGCGCGTAAGCTTGGGCAGCAGCCCGCTGTGGTCGATGTGGGCGTGGGTCAGCAGCACAAAATCGATGGACGCAGGATCGAACGGGAACGGCTCGCGGTTGCGCGCCGCCGCCGTGCGCCCACCCTGGACCATGCCGCAATCGACCAGAAAGCGCAGGTTGTGCGCTTCCACCAGAAAGCACGACCCTGTGACTTCGCGTGCCGCGCCCAGGAAGCTCAGTCTCATGGGATGTTCACTCCGGCGTCTTCTTCTGTGTTGGGCAGGTGCTCAGGCCGATGTGCATAGTGATCTCCTTGTAGTACGTCAGGGGGTGGAAAACGCGACGGGGGCGGCGGCGTCCCGCAGCGGATGCGCGGTGGGCGATGTGGCAGTGGACGCGTCCCAGCCACCGCCCAGCGCCTTGTACAGCGCCACCAATTGCACGGCGGCGTTGGCATGCGCCCGTGCGGTTGCGGTTTCGGCCTCGTGCAGGCTGCGCTGGGCGGCCAGCAGTTCGACCAGTGCGATGTCGCCCGCCGCGTAGCGCGCCCTGGCGTGGCCGTAGCTGGCGCGCGCGGCATCCAGCGCCATGCCGCGGCGCTCCAGTGTGTCGAGCCCGCCGTGGTAGTCGCCCAGCGCGCGCTCGGCGTCGCCCAGCGCCGCCAGCACGGCCTGTTCATAAGCCAGCGCGGCCTGCCGCTGCCCCGCCTCGCGTGTCCGGATCTCGGCGCGAACGCGGCCACCGTCGAACAAGCGCCAGGACACCAGCGGCAGGATGGAAAAGCGCGAGCTGGAGGCATCGAACCAATCGCCGGTGCTCAGCGCCTGAAAGCCCCCGCCGACACCGATGGAAAGCTTGGGAAACAGCTCGGCCGTGGCCACGCCGATGTCGGCGGAGCTCGCGGCCAGGCGCCGTTCCGCCGCCAGCACGTCGGGGCGCCGGCGCAGGATGTCGGCGCGCTCGCCCACCGGCAGCGCGCGCAAAGTGCACGGCGCCATGGGGCCATCCAGCAAAGCCAGCTCCCGCTCTGGCGGGGCACCCAGCAGCACGCCCAGGCCGAGCACCGCGGCGCGCTGACGCGTCTGGATCTCCGGGATGAGCGCGTTGGCTGTCGTCCATTGGGCGTACGCCGCCTCCACGTCGGCGGCCGACGCGTCGCCCGCCGCATGGCGCAGGCGCACCAGTTCCAGGGTTTGCTGCAGTGTGCCCAGCGTGGCCTGTTGTGCATGCAGCTCGTAGCGGGCGCCGACGGCGGTGAACCAGGTGCGCGCAACCTCGGCCACGATGCGCATGCGAACGCCCTGCGCCTCGACCTCGGTCGCCTGCAGACGGGCGCTGGCGCCTTCCAGGGCGCGCTGCCTGGCGCCGAACAGATCGGCCTCCCAGGCCGCGTCGAAGCCTGCGTCGTAGATGGTCTGCGTGGCGTCCAGGCCGGGGATGCTGCCAACGGGCAAGGGGCCGTTCTCGCTTTGGCTGCGTCGGTTGACGCTCGCGCCGACGCCCACGGTCGGCAATGCCTGACCGGCTACGCGATCGCGCAGGGCACGTGCCTCGTCGATGCGCGCCGCGGCCTGGCGCAGGTCCAGGTTCTGCGCCAGCGCCGAGGTGATCAGGCGGTCGAGGATCGGGTCGTCCAGAGCAGACCACCAGTGGCTCAGGTCGGCGGACTGGGCTTCACTGGCCAAGGGCAAGGTCCAGCCGCTGCCGACATCGACCGGCGGCGGTTCGCGGTAGTCGGGGCCGACGGCGGCGCAGGCGGTCAGCAGCAAGCCGGACAGGGCCAGCGCGAGCGCTCGCATGCGCCCAGGGGCCAGTCCGGTGACGGCTGCATGAAGGACGGGGGTGGGGGTCTTGGGTTTCATTGCAGGCGTCCTCGAACGAATACGGTGGCCATGGTCAGCGTGGCGAGTGCGATGATCGCCAGCGGCCACAGGCTGGCCAGGATCTCGCCGGGTGGCATGGCCTTCAAAAAGCTGCCCTCGACGATGATCAGGAAGTGGGTCAGCGGAATGGCCTGTGCCAGCCATTGGAAAACGACGGGCATGTTCTCCACCGGTGTGGCAAAGCCGGACATCAGCACCGCCGGCACGCCAATGGCAAACGCCCCCAGGATGGCCTGTTGCTGCGTCATGCTCACGGCGGAAATCATCAGGCCGATGCCGACCACCGACAGGATGAACAGTACGAGGCTCGCGAGCAGCAGGGCGAACGAGCCGGTGAATGGAATGCCGAACAGGAAAACGCCCGCGCCGATCATGAACAGGCCCAGCAGCGTGCCGATGGCCAGCGCCGGCAGTGATTTGGAAATGATGATTTCCGGCGTCGAGGTGGGCGAGACCAGCAACTGGTCAAACGTGCCGAGCTCGCGTTCGCGCGCGATCGACAGCGAGGTGATCAAGAGCGAGCTGAACAGCGCCAGGATGCCGGTCAGGCCGGGCACGATGTACCAGCGGTAGACCAGATTCGGGTTGAACCAGTGGCGCACCAGCACGGGGGAGGGCGCCTGTGCCTCAGGCACCACCTCGGCGCCGACATCGGCGGCGATGGTCGACAGGTAGGACGCCGTGATCTGCCCCGAGTTGCTGCGCCGGCCATCGACCAGCAGCTGCGCGCGGCCGCTCTCGCCGGCGGCGATCGTGCGCGAGAAATCCGCGGGAATGGCCAGCGCCGCGATCACCTCGCCGCGGTCGATCAGCTCGTGCAACTGCTGCCGGTTGTCGATGCGCCGCACATGGGTAATGAACTGGGCACTTTCCAGCCGCTGCACCAGCTCGTGCGACCAGCGGCCCGCGTCCTGGTTGTAGACGGCGATATCGACGTTGCGCACTTCCAGCGTGGCGGCGAAGGCGAACACCAGCAGCTGCAGGATGGGCGGCACGAACACCACCATGCGGCTGCGCGGGTCGCGCAGCACGCTGAGCACTTCCTTGATGAACTGGGCGCGCAGGCGGGTGAACGAGAAGGCAGTGGTCCACATGGGTTCACTCCAGGTTCTTGCGCGTGGCGCGCTTGGCGATGACGAAGAACAGCGCACCGATCGCCGCCATCGCCGCCAGGTTGGGCAGGAACACCGCCCAGACGTCGCCGGCCAGGAACACGGTTTTCAGCGAATCGACGAAGTAGCGCGCCGGAACCACGCGGGTGATGGTGCGGATCGGTGCGGGCATGGCGTCGATTTCGTACAGAAAGCCCGACAACATGAAGGCTGGCAGAAAGCCCGTGAACAGCGCGATCTGCGCCGCCAGGAACTGGTTGCGTGCCAGCGAGGAAATCAGCAGGCCCTGGCCCAGCGCCGGTACCATGAACACCGCCGACAGCAGCAGCAGCGCCGCCAGTGAGCCACGCATCGGCACGCCGAACACGAACACGGCCAGCGCCGCCGCGCCCAGCGTGGACAGCATGCCGAGCGCGAAGTACGGCAGCAGCTTGCCGATCAGGATCTCGGCCACCGACGCGGGCGTGGACAGCACCGCCTCCATGGTGCCGCGCTCCCATTCGCGCGCCACCACCAGCGCGGTGAGCATGGTGCCGATGATGGTCATGACGATGGCGATGGCGCCGGGGATCAGCGCGCGGCGGCTTTCCAGCTCGGGGTTGAACCAGTAGCGCGGCTCCAGCACGACGGGCTGGGGCGCCGCTGCGACGTCGAGCCCGGCGCGCCAGGTCTGCACCACGCCGCGTGCGTAGTTCTCGACGTAGTTGGCGGTGTTGGGGTAGGAGCCATCGGTGACGATCTGCACCAGCGGCTCGGTGCCGCGCTGCGCCATGCGCCGCTCGAAGTCCTGCGGAATCACCACGTAGCCGCGCAACTCGCCGGACACCAGCTTGTCGGCCACTTCGCGCCGGTCATGGGCGAACTGCACCTGCAGGAAGCGGGTGCCCGAAAACGCGGCGGCCAGCGACTGCGCCGACGCGCCGGGCGATTCGAGCACCACGCCGACGCGGACGTTCCTGGCATCCAGCGACACCGCATAGGCAAACAGCAGCAGCAACACCACCGGCAGCACGAAGGCGATCAGCAGCGTCGAGGGGTCGCGCAGCGCCTGGTGGCTTTCCTTGGTGACCAAGGCCAACAGGCGGCGCAGGTCGAAGCGGCGCGGCTTGGGGTCGCGGGCGGTGCTGCTCATGTGGCGGCCTCCAGCTCGCGATCCGCCGACTCCACCAGGTGGATGAAGGCGTCCTCCATGGTCGGATCAGGTCGTTCGGGATTGGCCGCCGAGCGTTTGAGCGCGTCAGGCGTATCGAGGGCAATCAGCCGTGCGCGCGACAGCATCGCGACGCGGTCGCAATATTCGGCTTCGTCCATGAAGTGGGTGGTGACCATGATGGTCACGCCCTTGCGCGCCAGACCGTTGATGTGGGTCCAGAACTCGCGCCGGGTGATCGGATCCACGCCCGAGGTGGGCTCGTCCAGGAACAGCACGGGCGGGCGGTGCATCAGCGCGCAGGCCAGCGCCAGGCGTTGCTTGTGGCCCAGCGGCAGGGAGTCGGGGGTGGCCGAAAGCCAATCGCCCAGGTCGAAGGTTGCGATCATCTCGGCGATGCGCTCGCGCCGGGTGCGGCCTTCCAGCCCGTAGACGCCGGCCGAGAACTCCAGGTTCTGCTGCACCGACAGCAGGCCGTAGAGCGAAAACTTCTGCGCCATGTAGCCCAGCCGGCTCTTGGCCGCGCCGGTGGCGCGGCGCAGGTCGAGCCCCACCACATGCGCTTCACCCGCCGTGGGTTTGAGCAGGCCGCACAGCATCTTGAAGGTGGTGGACTTGCCGGCGCCATTGGGGCCGAGCAGGCCGAAGATTTCGCCCTTGCGCACCTCGAAGCTGACCTGGTCGGTGGCGGTGAATTCGCCGAAGCGCTTGGTGAGGTCGCGGCACGACACGGCGATGTCCGAGCCCAGCTCGACCGGTCCCAGCCGTTCGGCCAGGGTGGACGTGCCGCCGGGGCCGCCGCCGAGCAGGTCGATGAAGGCGTCCTCGAAGCGCGCCGGCACCGGCGCCAGCGCTACCCGCGCCTGGTCGGCCAGGGCCTGCACCTGCGCCGTGTCTGCGCCCGCGCGCAGCACCACGCGCACGCCGGCGCCCTGGATCACCCCATCGCTCACGCTGGGCAGATCGAGCGCCTCGGTCAGCACTGCCCGGCGTTCGGCGCCAACATTCTCCAGGCGGAAGCTGCGGCCTTCGAGCTGCGCGGTGAGCTGCTGCGGCGGGCCATCGAACAGCAGCTGCCCCTGGTTCAGCAGCAGCACGCTTTCGCAGCGCTCGGCCTCGTCCAGGTAGGCCGTGGACCAGACCACGGCCATGCCCTCGTCGGTCAGCGCCTGCACCATGCGCCACAGGTCCTGGCGGCTGACCGGGTCGACGCCCACGCCGGGCTCGTCCAGCAGCAGCACCTTGGGCCGCGCCATCAGCGCACAGGCCAGCCCCAGCTTCTGCTTCATGCCGCCTGAGAGCTTGCCGGCCAGGCGCTGGGTGAAGGGCGCGAGGCGCGTGAAATCGAGCAGCTCGGCAAACAGATCGGCATTGCGGCCCGCGTCCATGCCGCGCAGCTGCGCGTACAGGCGCATGTTCTCCATCACCGACAGGTCTTCGTACAGGCCGAAGCGCTGCGGCATGTAGCCGCTGGCGACGTGGATGGCGTCGTTGTCCCTGACCACGTCGAAGCCGGCCAGGGTGACGCGGCCGGCGTTGGGCTCCAGCAGGCCGGTCAGGATGCGCATCAGTGTCGTCTTGCCTGCGCCGTCGGGGCCGACCAGGCCGGTCAGCCGTCCATAGTGGATGCGCGCGCTCAAGCCGCGCAGGGCCTGCACCTGGCCGAAGTGCTTGTCCACGCCGTCGATGACGACGGCGACGGCAGCATCGGTCTTGACGGCCGCGCCGTTCGGCGTGGCGGCGCTGGCGGCGTCAGCGGCGTTCGTGGGCATCTCAGCGTTTCCCGGTGGGTGCGGTAGCGCCGGGTGGCGCATCGAGCGTGATCGTCACCGGCATGCCCTGGCGCAGCGCGGCGTCGCTGTCGGCTTCGTCGATGACGATGCGCAGCCGGTACACCAGGTCGGTGCGCAGGTCCGTCGTTTCCACCGTCTTGGGCGTGAATTCGGCGCGCGGCGAGATGAAGCCGATCTGGCCGCGATAGACCTTGTCCGATGCATCGCTCTTGACGTGCACCACGGTGCCGGGCGCGATGCGCCCCAGGTTCGGCTCGCCCACATAGGCGCGCACGTAGACCGGCTTGTCCAGGCTCAGGCTGTAGACGGTGCTCTGGCTGGCCACCATGCTGCCGGGCTCACGCACGCGCGCGATGATGGTGCCGTCGCTGGGCGCGACCAGTTCGGTGTCCGCCAGGGCGGTGGTGGCTTGCGCCGCGGCGGCCTGCGCAGCGGCCAGGCGCGCCTCGGCCGCGGCGATGTCTTCCTTGCGAAAACCTTCGGAGGCCTGCGACAGGCCCGCCTTGGCCGCTTCGACACCAGCGGCTGCCTGGTCGCGCGCCGTGCGGGCGGCATCGACCGTGCGCTGGCTGCTGGCGCCCGATGCCAGCAGGCCGCTCTGGCGCTGGAAGTTGCGTTCGGTCTCGGTGGCAAGCGCCTGTGCCTTCCTGAGTGTCTCGCGCGCCTGGGTGATCTCCTGCGGGCGCAGGCCGCGGCGCAGCTTGGTCAGTTCGGCCTGCGCAACCTGCGCCTGGGCCTGCGCGGCGGCCAGGGCGTCCTTGTACGGCTGTGCGTCCAACACGGCCAGGCGCTCGCTGGCGCGGACGGCATCGCCCTCGTCGAAGGCCATCTGCAGCACGCGCCCGGGCTGGCGGAAGGCCAGCTGCACCTCGCGAATATCGACGTTGCCGTAGAGGCGCAACGTGTTTTCCTTGCCGTGGTCGCGCGATAGCCAGAACGCCAGCGCGCCACCGAGCGCGAGGATGACGACGGCGATCACGACCCAACGGGCTTTTTTGGCGGGAAGGTTTGGAGTGGTCATGGCAGGGTTTCCGCTAGAGAAAAGTATTCAGTGTTCGCGCTCCGTCAACGCGTTCGCCGCTGAGCGGCGCCAGGCCAGGCTTGCGATGCCCGCCCACACCAGGGTGCGCAGCGTCATGGCGACCGGCGTGCGGGGTTCCCAGGCACCGCCCAGAAGCACATGCACGCCGAAAGCCAGGAACACGAGTGCGGTCGCTGCTGCGATGGCCAGCGCCAGCCAGGCGGCCCAGCGCCGGCGCAGCCACAGGCCGACGCCCGCGACGACGTAGGCGAACCCGGCCAGAAAATTGAACCAGAGCACGAAGGGCACGTAGTGGCCGGCGGCCTGACGCGCCGCGCCGTCGAAGAACAGCACTGCACCGCCTTCCCGAAGCGTGAGCAGGCCGAAGCCGATGGCCAGCAAGGAGAGCAGCCAGTCCCAGATGGCGCGCTGCGGGGGGGTGGTTGTCTTCATGGCCGTTGCGTGATGCCACGCAGGTAGATGGCGAACACGGCGGGCGCATCACGGCTGATGCGACCCACCTTACCTGCCAGCAGCGACTGCATGACCAGTCCCTGGATCGTTCCGATGAACAGCACGGCGGCGGCATTCACGTCCAGATCCGCGTCCAGCTCGCCCTGCGCCTTGCCCGCCTCCATCACGCGGCGCAGGCGCTGCTCGTACTGGCGCAGCAGGGTCTGCACCATGCGCTTGGCGAGCGTTTCGCCGGAGCGCTGCAGCTCTCCCAACAGGATGCGCGGCACGCCCGGGTGCCTGGCCACGAAGTCGATATGCGTCATGAACATGGCTTCGAGCGCCGCGGCAGGCGAGGCGGCGCCCTCGGCGGCCTTGTCCAGGCGGACCAGCAGGCGCTCGCCGACCCAGGTCATCGTTGCCCCCAGGATTGCGTCCTTGGTGGGAAAGTGACGGAACAGCGCGCCCTGCGTCAAGCCCATGCGATCGGCAATGGCCGTGGTCGTGATTTCGGCAGGATTCTGTTCTGCCGCCAGATCGACCACAGCTTGTACCGTGGCCGCGCGCCGCTCTTCAGCGGACAGGTACTGAGGACGTTCACTCACCGTTCCAACCCCATAAAAGTAAGTAACCAATCACTATCCTAGCACGCAAAATACCGGGATGACAAGAACGCAAGCCCGGTTCATCGGCATGGGAGGGCAGGGCCCTTGTCCAGCCATGGCTCATGGCCCGTGACCGGCTGAACTTCGCGAGCCTCGGGGGGCACAAACGTCCGCGGACATTCGACCAGGGTTGCTTTTTGCTTGCTTCTTTTCCTGCAAAGGATAAGATAGTAATAAGTCACTTTCAAATTGAAAGACCGAAGATGAACGCTCTTGCCACGCCCGACAGGCCCGCGCCGCAACCGTCCGAAGCCTGTCGCACCGATACCCTCGATACGCTTGTGAACGCCTGGCGGGCCCGCAGCACGGGCGGCTTGTCACCTGCGGCCGGTATGCTGGCCTGGTACGACTGGGCGCTGCACCTGAGTCTTTCACCGGGCAAACAGCGCAGCCTGATCGAAAAGGGATGGCACAAGCAGCAACGGCTCGCGCGCTACACCATGCAGGCCACGGGCGCGCACCATTGCCCGGCGTGCATCGAGCCACTGGAGCAGGATCGGCGCTTCGCGGCACCCGCCTGGCAACGGTGGCCGTTCAACGTGATCCACCAGGCCTTCCTGCTGCAGCAGCAGTGGTGGCACAACGCCACCACCGACGTGCGCGGCGTGTCGCGCCATCACGAGAAGATGGTGACTTTCGCCGGCCGGCAGTGGCTGGACATGTGGTCGCCCTCGAACTTCATCTGGACCAACCCCGAAGTGCTGGATGCGATCCGGGCCAGCGGCGGCGCCAATCTGTGGCACGGTGCCATGAACTTCCTTGACGATGCGCGGCGTCTCGCGCTGGACGAAGCCCCGGCCGGGGTCGAAGGCTTCGAGGTCGGCAAGGACGTGGCGGTCACGCCCGGAAAGGTGGTGTTTCGCAACCACCTGATCGAGCTGATCCAGTACACCCCCACGACGCCCGACGTGCATGCCGAGCCGGTGCTGATCGTGCCCTCCTGGATCATGAAGTACTACATCCTCGACCTGTCGCCGCAGAACTCCATGGTGAAGTACCTGGTCGAACAGGGGCATACGGTGTTCATCATCTCCTGGAAGAACCCGACGGCGGCCGATCGCGATCTCGGCCTGGAGGATTACCGCCGGCTCGGAGTCATGGATGCGCTGGATACGGTCACGGCCATCGTGCCCGGGCGCAAGGTACAGGCGGTCGGCTATTGCCTGGGCGGCACCCTGCTGACGATTGCCGCCGCCGCGATGGCGCGCGATGGCGACGCGCGGCTGCAAAGCCTGACGCTGCTGGCGTCGGAGACCGATTTCCACGAATCGGGCGAGATCGCGCTGTTCATCGACGAGAGCCAACTGGCCTGGCTGGAGGCCGGAATGTGGGACAAGGGCTATCTCGACGGCAAGCAAATGGCCGGTGCGTTCCAGATGCTCAACTCGCGCGACCTGATCTGGTCGCGCCGGGTGCGCGAATACCTGCTGGGAGAGCGGCAGGCGTTCAATGACCTGATGGCCTGGAACGCCGACGTGACCCGCATGCCGTACCGCATGCACAGCGAATACCTGCGGCGCCTGTACCTGGACAACGATCTGGCCGAGGGGCGCTACCGCGTCGGTGGCAAGCCGGTGGCGATCGCCGACATCGAGGTGCCCATGTTCATCGTCGGCACGGTGCGCGACCACGTTGCTCCCTGGCCTTCCGTGTACAAGATGCATCTGCTCAGTGATGCCGAGCTGACCTTCGTGCTGACCAGTGGCGGGCACAACGCCGGGGTGGTCAGCGAGCCGGGGCATCCGCGGCGCAGCTTCCAGATCGCCACCCGCGCCCCTGGCGATCGCTATGTCGATCCGCAGCAGTGGCGCGCCGAGACGCCGCTGAAGGAAGGCTCCTGGTGGCCAGCCTGGCAGCAGTGGCTGGCGCAGCGCTCGGCCGGGCGCGTGGCGCCGCCTGCGATGGGCCTGCGCGGCGCGCATGCACCGCTTGGCGATGCGCCTGGAACCTACGTGAAGATGAGGTGACGCGACCCCTGTGGTGGACTCAAATCCGCCGCGATTCAACTGGACCATCCGGCAAGGCATGGCCCAGACCCGCCCCGGTGGGGCATACCATGACCGTGGAGTACTGCCGTGAACGACGAATTGCCCATCCATCTCTACAAGGCCAATGCCGAGCTGCAGCTACGGGTCACGCGCCTGCTGCAGGAAAGCGGCCATCGCTGGATCGAAGCGATGCAACAACTGAGCGCCGATGGTGTGCTGGAGACGACCTCCCGCATACAAGGGCTGCAACAGGCGGCCGACTGGCAGGCGCTCGCCACCCTGCCATCCGATGTGTTCTGGCGCCTGTGCCAGGGACGCATGGGTGACGCCCAGGCGGTCGGTCAGGTGGCCGTCAAGAGCCAGACCGCCTTTGCCGATGGCCTGCGCCAGGCGCTCGCTGACTGGCAGGAATCTGTCTCGAAAGCGTTGGGCTCAAACGCCGAAGCGCCCTCTGTCGCCCAGCTTTTTCAGCAGTGGACGCAGCCCCCAGCCGCATCTGCCGCTGCCTCGCCGCGCAAGGCCAGGACGTGAGGAACCCGCCATGACATCTTCCCAAAGAACGGCGCTGGTCACCGGAGGCAATCGGGGGCTGGGCGCCGCCATCGCGCGCGCCCTGCACGATGCCGGCCACGGCGTGATCGTTGCGCACACGCCAGGCAACACCAAGATTGGCCCATGGCAGCGCGAGCAGGCGGCGCAGGGCTACACCTTCACCGCCTACGAAGTCGATGTGTCCGATTACGAATCGGCACAGGAGATGGCGCGGCGCATCCACGCCGATGGCCACCGGATCGACATCCTGGTGAACAACGCCGGCATCACGCGCGACGCCACGCTGCGCAAGCTCGACAAGGCGGGTTGGGACGCCGTGCTGCGCACCAACCTGGACTCGATGTTCAACGTCACCAAGCCGTTCCTCGATCCGATGGTGGAGTGCGGCTGGGGGCGCATCGTCAACATCTCGTCGATCAACGGCAGCAAAGGCCAGTTCGGGCAGACCAACTATTCGGCGGCCAAGGCCGGCGTCCATGGGTTCACCAAGGCGCTGGCGCAGGAGGTGGCGCGCAAGGGCGTGACCGTGAACACCGTCTCACCGGGCTATCTGGCCACCGAGATGGTGATGGCGGTGCGCGAGGATGTGCGCCAGAAGATCATCGACGCGATTCCAGTCGGCCGCCTCGGGCAGCCCGAAGAGATTGCCGCGCTGGTGGCTTTCATCGTGAGCGATGCCGCCGCCTACATGACCGGCAGCAACGTGGCCATGAACGGTGGCCAGCACATGTACTGATCTGTCGGCACGCCGCCGGCCAGCGCACTCAGAGCGTGAATTCCTTGCCCACGGCCTCGTCCGGCACGCGCTTGTGCGTGCCGTCGCAGTGGGGCGCGTTGTGCGTCTGCTTGCAGCGGCACAGCCATGCCTCGCCGGTCTCCTTGGCCGTGAAGGCCAGCGGAGTGATGCCGGTGCCGTGGTGAGAGCCATCGCAGAAGGGCTGGCTGCGCGAGCGCCCGCAGCGGCACCAATGGTAGGTTTTGTCGGCTTCCAGTTGAACGCGGATGGGCGAATTCGCCGCGACGATGGGCAGGGCCATGAAGTCTCCTTGATTCAAAATCCAGCCCCGTCATCTTGCCAAGTTTTCGCCTATCGTGCCAAGGTGCCCGTCAAACGCAGACGAGCCGCACAGGCACGGGGATTCATTACACTGGCCGTTTTGGCAATCGCGTATCGACCATGGAACAGGCGTTCTGGCTGCAGCACTGGCGCGAGGGGCGCATCGGCTTTCATCAATCGAAGGTGCTGCCACTGCTGCAAAAGCACTGGCCCGCGCTCGCGCTCGAGCCGGGAAGTCGCGTGTTCGTGCCGCTGGCGGGAAAGACGCTGGACATGGCATGGCTGGCGCAGCAGGGGCATCGCATTCTCGCGGTGGAGCTTTCGCCGCTGGCGGTGCAGCAGTTTTTCGCCGAGCACGGCTGGACACCCAGAACCTGGTCGTCGCGTTACGGCACGCACTACGGCACGTTGCAGATCGAGGTGATCTGCGGCGATGCCTTCGGGCTGGATGCGCAGGTGCTGGCCGACTGCGTGGCCGTTTATGACCGCGCGGCGCTGGTGGCGTTGCCGCCTTCCATGCGCCAGACCTACGTGCATGAGCTCATGGCGCGCCTGCCCTCGGGTTGCCGCGGACTGCTGGTGACACTGGAATACCCGCAGCACGAGATGCAGGGGCCGCCGTTTTCCGTGCCTCAGGCCGAAGTGCTGGAGCGCTATGCGCCGCATTGGGACGTGCAGCCGCTGCAGCGGCGCGACATCCTGGCGCACGAACCGGGTTTCGCGGCGCGCGGCCTCACGCAGATGGCCACGGCGGTCTACCGCCTGCAAAGGCATTGAGGGAGCATGTTCATGAATCGTTCGCAGTGGATCGCCGCGGGCACCCTGTGCCTGCTGGCAGCTTGCGCCGGCCACACACCCGTGGCTCCGCAGGTCACACAGGCCAGCGCTGCGGATGGCAGCCAGACGATCACGACGGAGCCGGCCCGCCTGATCTGCGCGCAGCCGCGCTGCCCGGCGCTGAGTGCGCGCTGGAGCGACCAGCGTCCCGGGGTGGTGCAGCTCACCATCGGTTTGCCCTACCAGGCGGCGCAGGTGAGCGGCGCGGATTTTCACTTCGGGCGCGGCGAGGTCGTGCGGCTGCGCGTGCCCTCTACCGGCGCGCCAGCGGCGCGGGCGGGCTACCCCGAGACCACGTTCGACGTGCCGCTGTCGCTGATCGACTCCGTGGCCTACAAGACGGATGGATGGCTGCGCGTGACGACGGACGATGGTCGGTTCGTGGACGAGACCATCCAGACCGGCGAGATGCAAGGCGATGTGGTGGACGCCATGCGCGAATTTCTGCGCGTCGTGGATGCCGCCGCGGGCAAACCGAAGGACGAGCGCACCAAGGGGCGCAGCGGCCTGTTCGATCTGCTCAAGTAGGCCGGCGTCCCGGCCGTCTCAGAGCCGCTTGACCAGCACCTGGCTCTTGCGGTCCCAGTTGTACTTGCGCTTGCGCGCGTCGGGCAGCCAGTCGGGCTCGACGGGCGAGAAACCGCGCTTCAGGAACCAGTGCATGGTGCGCGTGGTGAGCACGAAGATGCTGGCCAGACCCATGTCGCGCGCGCGCTGCTCGATGCGCTTGAGCAGCTTTTCGCCGTCGCCCGTGCCCTGGCTGTCGGGCGAGACGGTGAGCGCGGCCATTTCAGCGGTCTTCTGCTCGGGGTAGGGGTAGAGCGCGGCGCAGCCGAAGATCACGCCGTCGTGCTCGATCACGAGGTAGCTGGAGATGTCGCGCTCGATCTCGGTGCGGTTGCGCTTGACCAGTGTGCCGTCGCGCTCGAAGGGTTCGATCAGGCGGATGATGCCGCCCACGTCGTCGATCGTGGCCTCGCGCAGCTCTTCGAGTTTTTCGTCGATCACCATGGTGCCGATGCCGTCGTGCACGTAGATCTCCAGCAGCAACGAGCCGTCGACGGAAAACGGGATGATGTGGCTGCGCTCCACGCCGTGCTCGCAGGCCTGCACGCAGCACGCGAGATAGAACGCCGGGTCGGTGGGGGAGGCGGGCTCGGGCAGCTCGCCGAGCATGCGCCGCGCGGTGGCGAGCGTGATTTCGGTGTCGATGGGGTTGTCCTCGCCCGCAGGTTCCAGCGGCTTTTCGCGCACGCCGGGAATTTCGGAGAGAAACAGCAGCTTGTCCGCCTGCAGTTCGCTCGCCACACGCGTGGCCACTTCCTCCATGCTGAGGTTGAAAGCCTCGCCCGTGGGTGAGAAGCCGAAGGGCGAGATCAGCACCAGCGCCTGCGAGTCGAGTGCGCGCTGGATGCCTTCCACGTCCACCTTGCGCACCTTGCCGGTGTGCTGGAAGTCCACGCCATCGACGATCCCGAGCGGCTGCGCCGTGAGAAAGTTGCCCGAGATCACGCGCACGCGCGCGTCGGCCATCGGGGTGTTGGGCAGGCCCTGGCTGAACGCCGCCTCGATCTCGTAGCGCAACTGCCCGGCCGCTTCCTGCGCGCAGTCGAGCGCCACCGGGTCGGTCACGCGCACGCCTTTGTGGTGGCGCGGCGTGTGGCCCTTCAGGCGCAGTTGTTCGTTGACCTGGGGGCGAAAACCGTGCACGAGCACGATCTTGACGCCCATCGCCTGAATGAGCGCGAGGTCCTGCACGATGTTCTGCAGCTTGCCGGCCGCCACGGCTTCGCCCGTCAGGCCCACGACGAAAGTCTGGTGGCGGAATTTGTGGATGTAGGGCGCGACCGAGCGGAACCACGGAACGAAGGTGAAGTTGAAAACGGCGGACATGTCGTGGCGGCGGGTGTGTCTGGCGTGAAAGCGGCAGTGTAGCGGCGCCGCGCCATGCGGGCGTGCTTGGGATAATCGGGCGCTTCATGCCCCTGAACATCACCTTCCCAGAATCCCTTCCGGTCAGCGCGCGGCGCGACGACATCATGGCCGCCATGCGCGCGCATCAGGTGATCATCGTCTGCGGCGAAACCGGTTCCGGCAAGACCACGCAGTTGCCCAAGATCGCGCTGGCGCTGGGGCGGGGCAAGTGCAACGCCCCGGAAGGCCAGCGCGGTCAGCTGATCGGCCACACGCAGCCCAGGCGCATCGCCGCTTCCAGCGTCGCCAGGCGCATTGCCGAGGAACTGAAGACGCCGCCAGGCGAAGTGGTGGGCTACAAGGTGCGCTTTGCCGACACGCTGCAAAAGGGCGCCTCGGTCAAGCTCATGACCGATGGCATCCTGCTGGCCGAGACGCAGACCGATCCGCTCTTGACGGCCTACGACACCCTGATCATCGACGAGGCGCACGAGCGCAGCCTGAACATCGACTTTCTGCTCGGCTATCTGAAGCAGATCCTGCCGCAGCGCCCCGATCTGAAGGTGGTGGTGACGTCGGCCACAATAGACGCCGAGCGCTTTGCCCAGCACTTCAAGGACACGAACGGCCCGGCGCCAGTCATCATGGTCTCTGGGCGCACCTGGCCGGTGGAGATGCGCTGGCGGCCGTTTCAGGAGAAAAAGGACCACGACCTGAACGACGCCATCGCCGATGGCGTGGATGAACTCTGGCAAGGCGGCGCAGGCGGCGACATCCTGGTCTTCCTGCCCGGCGAGCGCGAAATCCGCGAAGCGGCCGATTACCTGCGCAAGCACCTGCAGCATTCGCCCGTGCTCAGGAGCGCCGAGGTGCTGCCCCTGTTCTCGCGCCTGTCGCAGGCCGAGCAGGACCGGATTTTCGAAAGTCACCACCAGCGACGCATCGTGCTCGCCACCAATGTGGCCGAAACCTCGCTCACCGTGCCTGGCATCAGGTACGTGATTGACGCAGGAACGGCACGCGTCAAGCGCTATTCTTTCAGAAGCAAAGTGGAGCAGCTGCTGGTCGAGCCCATCAGCCAGGCGGCAGCCAATCAGCGCGCCGGGCGCTGCGGGCGCGTGGCCAACGGCATCTGCATCCGTCTGTATGACGAAGCGGATTTCACCCAGCGCGAGCGCTTTGCCGACCCGGAAATCCTGCGCTCGTCGCTCGCCGGCGTCATCCTGCGCATGAAGAGCCTGGGGCTGGGCGACGTGGTGAACTTTCCCTTCCTGGAGGCGCCCTCGGGCCGGGCGATCGCCGACGGCTACCAACTCTTGCAGGAACTGGGCGCGGTCGATGAGCGGGGCACGCTGCTGCCCATGGGCAGGGAGCTGGCGCGCCTGCCACTGGACCCGCGGGTGGGACGCATGATCGTCGAGGCGCGCACGCGCGGGGCGCTGGCCGAGGTGCTGGTGATCGCCGCGGCGCTGTCGGTGCAGGACGTGCGCGATCGGCCACTGGAGGCGCAGGCCCAGGCCGACCAGGCACACGCCAAGTTCGACGACGAGAAGAGCGAATTTTCGGGTTACGTCCGGTTGTGGAAGTGGCTCGGCGATGCGCGCGGCGGCAAGGTGGTCGCAACCAGCCGCAAAGAGATGGCGGCGCAGGCCGGTGTGTCGGGGCGCGCCAGGCGCCAGGCGTTCCTGCCGGTGACTCAACGCGCCAGTGCAGCGCAAGCCTCGCCTCCTGCCTCGCCCGAAGCGAGAGGGAGTGACAACCAGGACGTGAGCGAGGGCGATACCCACAGGCTCAGCAACCGCCAGTGGGAGCAGCTGCTGCGCCAGAATTACCTGAACATCCGCCGCGTGCGGGAGTGGCGAGATATCCACACCCAGTTGCTCACCGTGGTTCGCGAGCACCAGTGGCCGCTGAGCACGCAGCCCGCCGGCTACGAGGCGGTGCACCTGTCCATGCTCTCGGGCCTGCTGGGCAACATCGGCTACAAGGGCGAGGACAGCGATGCCTACCTGGGCGCGCACGGCATCAAATTTCACCCGCACCCCGGCGCGCACCTGAACAGGAAACCGGGGCGCTGGATCGTGGCCGCCGAACAGGTCGAGACCTCGCGCCTGTATGGTCGTGGCATCGCGGCGATCGAGCCGCAGTGGCTCGAGGAAGTCGGGGCGCATCTGCTCAGGAAGCAGCTGCTCGATCCGCACTGGAGCAAGAAGCAGGCGGACGTGATCGCCTATGAGCGCGCCACGCTCTACGGCCTCGTGGTCTACAGCCAGCGCGGCGTGAGCTACGGGCGCGTGGATCCGCACGAGGCGCGCCAGCTCTTCATCCGCCGCGCGCTGGTGGAGGGCGAGTGGGACAGCGACTGGCCCTTTCTCGCGGCCAATCACAAGGCCGTGCACAAGGTCGAAGAACTCGAACACAAGAGCCGCCGCCAGGATCTGCTCGTCGATGACGAACTGATCTACGCTTTCTACGAGCAGCACATCCCCGAGGGGGTGTACAGCGCCGCCACGTTCGACAAATGGTTCCGCCAGGCGAGCCTGGCCGATCCGCAGCTGCTGCGCCTGACGAGGGATGAGCTCATGCGCCACGAGGCGGCGGGCGTGACCAGCGAGCGCTTCCCCAGGCTGGTGCGCCTGGGCGGCGTGGATTGCGCTGCCAGTTACCTGCACGCGCCGGGCGATGCGCGCGACGGCCTGACGGTGACCGTGCCGCTGTTCGCGCTCAACCAGGTGAGCGAAGACGATGCCGAATGGCTCGTGCCGGGCATGCTCAAGGACAAGATCCAGGCGCTGCTCAAGAGCCTGCCCCAGCGTCCGAGGAGCCGCTTCGTGCCGCTGGCCGAGCACGCCGCCCGGTTGGCTGAAAAATTCCTGACCGAACGCGCCTGGGAGCGGGGCGGCCTGGTGCAGGTGCTGCTCAGGCAGGTACGCGACGAAACGGCGCTGGACGTAAAGGCGGCCGATTTCAAGCGCGACATGCTCAGCCCCCACCTGTTCATGAACTTTCGCATCATCGACGAGCACGGCCGCCAGCTCGGGCAGGGGCGACAACTGGCCGCCCTCAAGGCCCAGTGGAGCAGCCGGGCGCGCGGGGCGCTTCAGGCGCTCGCTACCTTGAAGATAGCTGACAGCGCTTTCTCTGAGCCGATCCATGATAAAAAGCAATCGGAAAATACCTTAGATAAAGCGCGGGAAGCTCCTCAAAACAGAGCGGAACGTCCACTTCAGGCCGATGCGACCTACACCGCCTGGACCTTTGGCGAGTTGCCCGAACTGCTCGAAGTGCAACGCGGCAGCCAGAGTCTGGTCGGGTTTCCTGCGCTCGTCGATCGCGGCGATAGCGTGGGCATCGAGGTCTTCGACGAACCCGAGCTGGCCCAGGCGCGCCACCGCGTGGGTCTGAGGCGGCTGGTCGCGCTCGCCATCCGCGACGCGCTCAAATACCTGGGCCGCAACATCCCCGAGCTGCAGCGCATGGCCGTAGCCTACATGCCGCTGGGCACGCAGGAAGAGCTGCTGGCGCAGATCATCGACGTGGCGCTGGACCGCGCCTTTCTGCAAGACCCCTTGCCGGTGACCGAGGCCGGGTTTGCCCTGCGCGTGCAGGAGGGACGCTCGCGCCTCACCCTGATCGCCCATGAAGTCGCGCGCCTGGCGGGTGAGATCCTGCAGGAATACGCGGCGAGCCAGCGCAAGATCAAGGACGCCCGCCATGCGCCGGAAGCGGCGCAGGATGCGGGCCGGCAGCTGCAGATATTGATGAACAAGAATTTCCTGCTGGACACGCCCTGGGCGCAGCTGCAGCACTACCCGCGCTACCTCAAGGCCATCACCCTGCGCCTGGACAAGGTGCGCGCCGACCCGGCCCGTGATGGTGCCCGCACGCGCGAGCTGCAGCCGCTGGAGCAGCGCTACTGGCGCCTGTTTGCCGAGCGCAAGGGGCGCGAGGACGCGCGCATGCAGGAATACCGCTGGATGTTGCAAGAGCTGCGCGTGAGCTTGTTCGCGCAGGAACTGCGCACGCCTTATCCCGTGAGCACCAAGCGCCTGGACAAGGTGTGGGCACAGCTCATGGCGTAGCGCCGGGCTTCAGACCGTGCCTCGCGGCAGCGGCGCCGTCTTGCCACGTTACCCACGTTGCGGTGAAGCGTGCGCCATGACACGCCATCGCGTCGCACTCAAGGGCCGGGTCCGGGTCAGGCCAGCGCCAGCCGGTTGAGTTCGGCGCAGACGTCCGCCAGGCGCCCCGAGGCCATCAGGCGGCATGAGCCGTCGGCGCTGCGATCGACGACGAGGCGCAGCGGCCGGGGTGCCTTGGCACGGATGGGGCCGACCGCGTGCACGCGGGCCGCCTGCGGATGCGGCAAGGGCCTCAGGGCAATGACCTTGCCCTGCGCGGGAAGGCGGGAAAAGATGAGCGGGCGTTGGACGAACTGCATGCGAGACTCCATCAGACTTGAGCAGGCAGGATTGCCATGAAAACGCACGCCCTCAGGGTTGGCCCGCGGATGCGCTCGCGCACCGTGCGGGGCCAGACGCCCGCCACCTGCGGCGTGCGGGTTATGTCTACATCAGCATGGTGTTGCGGATCAGGCCCACCGCCAGGCCTTCGATTTCGAAAGGCTCGCCGGGATGCACCTGGATGACCGGGTAATCGGGGTTTTCGGGCAACAGCTCGATGTGCCCGCCGCTGCGGCGTAGGCGCTTGACGGTGACTTCGTCGCCCAGGCGGGCCACGACGATCTGGCCGCTGCGCGCGTCATGCGTGGCCTGCACGGCGAGCAGGTCGCCATCCATGATGCCCGCGTCGCGCATGGACATGCCGCGCACCTTGAGCAGGTAGTCGGGCTTGTGCTGGAACAGCGAGCCCTCGATGGTGTAGGTCTGATCGACGTGTTCCTGCGCGAGAATCGGCGAGCCGGCGGCGACGCGGCCGATGAGCGGCAGCGTGAGCTGGGACAGCCCGGGGATGGGCAGATCGATCTGCAGGCCACGGCTGGCGTTGATTTGGCGCAGGGCGCCCGAGCGCAGGCGGATGCCGCGCGAGGTGCCGCTGACCAGCTCGATCACACCCTTGCGCGCCAGTGCCCTCAGGTGCTCTTCGGCGGCGTTGGCGGATTTGAAGCCCAGTTCCTGCGCGATCTCCGCGCGGGTGGGCGGGGCGCCGGTCCGCGCGATGGCGCGCTCGACGAGTTCGAGAATCTGCTGCTGGCGGCTGGTGAGCCTGGGCTGATCGGTCATGCGGTGCTCCGGTTGCTCGGTCAGATGGATAACTGTTCGTCGATCCAGTTACTGTATTTTCAACCAGTTTTTCGAAAGTTGCAATCACCATGAACAAAAAGACAGTGATCCTCGGTACCGGGGGCACCATTGCCGGCACGGGCGCGGCAGGTGGTCACGCCTACACCGCGGCCCAGCTCACCACCGAAGAGCTGGTGCGGGGCATACCGGGCCTGGCGCAGGCGGCGGGCGGTGATCTGGTGATCGAGGAGGTGGCCCGGATCGACAGCAAGGACATGGACCACGCCGTTTGGCGCCGGCTCGCTCAGCGCTGCGCGGTGCATCTGGCCGACTCGCGGGTGGGCGGCA
This sequence comes from Comamonas sp. SCN 67-35, assembly GCA_001725255.1. Lineage (GTDB taxonomy): Bacteria > Pseudomonadota > Gammaproteobacteria > Burkholderiales > Burkholderiaceae_C > Comamonas_C. The sequence goes on from MEFV01000013.1 coordinate 70,373, forward strand.
TCGTCATCACCCATGGCACCGACACGATCGAGGAGACGGCGTGGCTGCTGCACGAGCTGTTGCCCGCCGACAAGCCCGTGGTGCTGACCTGCGCCATGCGTCCGGCCACGGCGCTCGTGCCCGATGGACCGCAGAATCTGCTCGACGCCGTGCTGCTGGCCTCGCACCCCGAGGCGCGCGGCGTAATGGTGTGCGCGCTGGGCAGCATCTTTGATCCGTGCGACGTGAGCAAGGTGCATCCGCAGCGGCTCAACGCCTTCGCCTCGCTCGACGGCGGCCCGCTGGGTTGGGTGGAAGCCGGGCAGGTGCGCTGGGCGCATGCCGTTCCCCCTTCGGCGGCCACGGCGCGCCACGGCGCTCTGCTGCATGCGCCCGCGTTCACCGACGGCGCCTGGCCCCGCGTCGAGATCGCTCTCAGCCACGCGGGCTGCGACGGCGCGCTGGTGGACTCGATGGTGGCGAGCGGTGTGCGCGGCATCGTCGTCGCGGCCACGGGCAATGGCACGCTGCACCATGCGCTTGAAGCCGCCCTCGAGCGCGCGGCGGATGCCGGGGTGGCGGTGCGCGTCGCCTCGCGCTGCCCGCTGGGACGCATGGCCGCGATCACCGGCCAGCCCTGGCGCGATGCGGGGGGCCTGAGTCCGGTGAAGGCGCGCATCAGCCTGATGCTGGAGCTGGTGGCAGCCTAAGGCGACGCCGAACAAGTCCCTCGCGCGCGTCGCATCCCTGCCTGGGGCGGTCTGCGACGTTGCAAATGCTCGCCATGGCTACGGCCATGTCTGCGCTTTGCGCCTTGCATCCCTTCCCCATGCAGGGCGCGCCACATCGCGGGGACATGTCCAGCGTTGCCCTGAAACAAAACACCCTGCGCGCGGCAGGGTGTGTGCAGGGGCAAAAGACGTCAGGCGCTCAGTGCGACAGCGCCTGCAGCGCACGCGCCGTGATCTCGTCCACGCTGCCCATGCCATTGATGGCGCGGTACCTGGGCGCGGCCGCCGGGTCGGCCTTGGCCCAGTTGGCGTAGTAATCGACCAGCGGGCGCGTCTGGTCGCTGTAGACCTGCAGGCGCTTCCTGACGGTTTCTTCCCGGTCGTCGTCGCGCTGCACCAGCGGCTCGCCGGTCACGTCGTCCTGGCCATCGACCTTGGGCGGGTTGAACTTGACGTGGTAGGTGCGGCCCGACGCCGGGTGCGAGCGGCGCCCGCTCATGCGCTCGATGATGGCGTCGAACGGCACGTCGATCTCCAGCACGTAATCGAGCTTGACGCCCGCGGCCTTCATCGCATCCGCCTGCGGGATGGTGCGCGGAAAGCCATCGAAGAGAAAACCCTGGGCGCAGTCGGGCTGGGCGATGCGTTCCTTCACCAGGCCGATGATGATCTCGTCGCTCACCAGCGCGCCCGCGTCCATCACCGCCTTGGCCTGCAGGCCCAGCGGCGTGCCCGCCTTCACGGCCGCGCGCAGCATGTCGCCGGTGGAAATCTGCGGAATGCCGAATTGCTTGCAGATGAAGGCCGCTTGCGTGCCCTTGCCCGCTCCTGGTGCGCCAAGCAGAATCAATTTCATGGGGTCTCTCTCGCTAGTTTTGAAATCGGGCGGCACGCCGCAGGCCGTGCGCTACAGCGTTCAAGAATAGCATGCAGATGTCTTGCAACAGCTTACAGCCGGGGTTCACGCAGGATGCGCGGCAAGGAACGCGCGCACGCGCTCCAGGTCCTCGGGCGTGTCCACGCCGGCTCCGGGTGCTTGCGGCGTGACGTGGACCGCGATGCGGTGGCCGTGCCAGAGCGCACGCAATTGCTCCAGCGCCTCAACCCGCTCGGTCGGTGCAGGAGCCAGCTCGGCAAACGCGCGCAAGAAGGCCACGCGATAGCTGTAGATGCCGATGTGGCGCAGCGGCGCGAGGCCCTGCGCCGCTGCGCCCTGCCACCAGGCGCTACCCGGCGCGGCATCGCGCGCGTGGGGAATCGGCGCGCGGCTGAAATAGTGCGCCAGGCCCCGCGCATCCAGGACCACCTTGACCACGTTGGGATTGGCGAAATCCGCCGCGCTCATGATCGGGTGCGCGGCCGTGCCCATGCTCGCCTCGGCATGCGCCGCAAGCAGCGCGGCGACGGCGTCGATCAGCGCGGGATCGATCAAGGGCTCGTCGCCCTGCACATTGACGACGACGGCGTCAGCCGCCAGCCCCAGCAGCGTGCAGGCCTCGGCCAGCCGGTCGCTGCCGCTCGCGTGGTCGGCGCGGGTGAGCAGCGCCTGCACGCCGTGTCGCTCGCAGGCTTGCACGATCTTGGAGCTGTCTGCCGCGACGACGACGCGTGCCGCGCCGCTGCGCGCCGCGCGTTCGGCCACGCGCACCACCATGGGTTTGCCGGCGATGTCCGCCAGCGGCTTGTTCGGCAGGCGTGTGGAGGCCAGACGCGCGGGAATCAGTACGGTAAAAGCCATGGCCATATCGGGCGGTGCATCCAAAAACAGAACAGCCGGTATTTTGATGGTGCTTTCACATGGAAGGGGAAGGCGACACCCGCGGGTGCGCCGGGGTTTCAAGCCTGGCCCATGCAGGACCCGGGGCCGAAAGCCGGCGGTCCCGCGCCCGTCGTCCTCATTGCCGCCGTCGTGTCGGGCCAACGGTGGCAACGAGTGAGCAGGCGGCGGCCTTCGGCAGGCAAGCCTTCAGCGCAGCTCGAACGCTTCCGAGTGGACCCGGCGAGGGCGTTGTCCCATCGCTGCTAGCCCCGAGACGATCGCATCGCGCAGACCGGTCGGGCCGCAGTAGAACAGTTGCGATTCGCGCAGCGGAAAGGCGACCAGCTGCACCAGCCGCTGTGCCGTCGGGCGCCCGTCCTCGGCGCTGGCAACGATGTGCACCGTGAGCCCCGGATGGCGTGCGGCAATGGCGGCCAGCCGGTTGGCGGCGAAGGCCTCGGCCCGCGTCGCCACGGCCCAGACCAGCGTGATGTCCTGGCGGTCGGCATCGGTCAGGGCCTCGGCCCAGGCCAGGAAGGGCGTGATGCCGATGCCGCCGGCCAGCCAGACCTGCCGCCGCACCCGCTTGCGGAACACGAAGCGGCCATAAGGGCCTTCGATGCGCAGGCGCTGGCCCGGAGCCAGGCGCTGGGGCAGGCGCCGGGTCCAGCCGCCCAGGGCCTTGATGCCGAAACACAGGCTGCCGTCCGCGTTCGGGGCGCTGGCGATGGTGAAAGGGTGCGGCTCGGCCATGCCAGCGTCCGTGGCGGACACGAAGGCGAATTGCCCCGCCCGCCAGCGCATCGCCCGGCCTTCGGGGCGCAGCGTCAGCTCGGTCACCGGGCCGTGCCGGTCCACGCGTTCGAGCATGAAGGTGCGCGGGCGCACGAAGGGCGCGATGAATTGCGTGAACAGCCAGGCCGCCAGGCCCGCCAGGCTGAACGCGTTCAGGTACAGGCCGAGCGTGCCGTCGATGCCGGCAGGCTTGTCGACGGCAAGCTGGTGGAAGGCGACCACGGCGAACAGCAGACCGGTGAAGCGGTGGGAAAAGCGCCAGATCGGCCAGGGCAGTTCGAGCCGGGTGAACGGAATCCGCTTGATCCAGCTGATCAGCAGCAGGCCGATGAAGCCGTTGAGCGCAACTTCGCCCAGATCGGAGGCGAATTCGCCCACCCGGGTTTCGCGAACCACGTCTTCGAGGTCGGGCTCCAGCGTGTTGTGTCCGATCATCAGTGCGAGGGCCGTGATGCCCAGCCACTTGTGCACGCCGTACATCCGGTCGAGCCCGCCGAACAGGCGCTCGACCAGTCGTGGGCGTGCCGCGAGAACCAGAGACAGGCTCATGGCCGCGATGGACGCGGCGCCCAGCGCAATTCCGACGGCGGTTGTCGTCCCGTAGGGGGCATAAGTCTGCGCGCCGAGCATCGCGGTGGCCAGCACCGCCAGTGCAGCCAGCAAGGGGCCGAGGGATTTCATCGCTGGCCCCTCAGGATGGAATGGGGTACCGCGCGGTATGGTGGCCGTTCGGGCGCGGGCACACCGCAGGCAGCGGCACAGGCTTGGGCCCGAAGTGCGGCGGCTGGGTGCAGGGACGGACGGCAGGGGCGGGCTGGTTTGTGGTTCATGCCGCAAGTTTGGCCAGCCGGGATGAACGCAGCCTTAACGGCGGTCTGGACGCCGCCTTTTGCAACAAGCTTGCAGGCTGCATGGGACTCTTGTCAGCCGGGTGCCGCCCACGCAGCGCCCGGCGCCACGCGGCCAACGCAAGCCGCGCAGCTTGCCGGAGCGTCAGTCGGCGGCCGGGCGATGGGGCCTGGCCTCGATTTCCTCGTCCGTCAGCGTACGCGCTTCGGTTTCCAGCAGGATGGGGATGCCGTCGCGCACCGGGTAGGCCAGGCGCGCGCTGTGCGAAATCAGCTCCTGATGCTCGCGATCGTAGACCAGTGCGCCCTTGGTGACGGGGCAAACCAGCAGTTCAAGCAGTTTCGGATCCATGGGCAACTCCTGCGGGCGTCGATGATAGTGCGGCCAGGCGTGCATCCAGCCAGGCGAAGAAGGCGGGCGCCACGCTCAGTTGCAGCGGCACGGCCAGCGCGTCGGGATGCGTGGGCCAGAGCTTGACCGCGTCTTTTTCGGTACAAATCAGCATTTCACCATTGTGGTTAGGGCGCTTCCAGCCATCAAAATCATAGTGATCCGGCAGCGCCTGCGCCGAGGCGAGCGTGAGGTCCTGTGCGCGCAGCATCGCAAAAAAGGCCTCGGGCTCGGCGATTGCCGCCAGTGCGTGCAGCGGCTGGCCGCGCAGGCTGCCGAGCGGCAGGTGCGCACCCGCGGCATCGATGGCGTGCGGCGCCAGGGCGCGCGTGACCTCGAAAGCCACCGCCGTGCCCGCGGGGGCCGTGCCACGGTATAGCGCCGCACCCACCGCGCGCGGCCAGGGCTCGCGCAGCGGCCCGGCCGGCAGCAGCCAGCCGTTGCCCACCCCGAGCTCGCTGAAGACGCAGATCTCCAGGTCGCGCGCCAGCCGCAGGTGCTGCAGGCCGTCGTCGCACACCAGGATGTCGCAGCCGGGGTGCGCCGCGAGCAGCGCGCGGCCGGCTTCAGATCGCGCCTCGGCCACGAAGACGGGCGCACCGGTGCGCCGCGCGATCAGCAGCGGCTCGTCGCCTACCTCCGAGGCGCTGCTCGACGCGGTGACCGCCCGGCAGCCGCGACTCACGCGTCCGTACCCGCGCGAGACCACGCCGGGACGCCAGCCCGCGCCCTGCAAGTGCCGCACCACGGCCATCGTGACCGGCGTCTTGCCGGCACCGCCCGCCACCACGTTGCCCACCACCAGCACGGGCACGGGCAAGCGGACCGGGCGCATCCAGCCGCGCCGGTAGGCCCAGCCGCGCAGCGTGAGCGCGGCGCCGTACAGCCGGGAGAGCGGCCACAGCAGCCGCGCCAGCGCGCCCCGATGCGTCCAGGCGCGGCGCAGGCGCTCGTTCATGCAATCAACGGAGCGCGGCCCCGGAAGACTGGGTGGCGAAGGTGACTTGCGACAGGCCCACGCGCCGCGCCGCTTCCATCACTGTGATCACCGCCTGATGCGGCGCCATCGCGTCGGCGCTGATGATGAGAATGCTCTCGCCGCCGGCCTGCGCGGCCGCCTGCAGCGCGGACGCCAGGTCGTTCACGCCGCGCCCCTGCAGCGTCGTCCGATTGACCGCATAGTGCCCGTCGGCCGACACCGCCACGTTCACCTCGCGCGGACGATCGCGCATTTGCTCGGTATTGGCCACGGGCAGGGTGAGCTGCAGTTCGGTGAAACGGCTGTAGGTCGTGGTGAGCATGAGGAAGATCAGGATCACCAGCAGCACGTCGATGAACGGGATCAGGTCGATCCTGGGTTCCTCGCGGGGACCGGAACGAAAGTGCATGGGCGCGCTCCGTTACAACTGGCGCCGGCCCATTTGCGACAGGTGCCGCAGGAACTGCTCGGATGCCAGCTCCAGCTGCAGCGTGTAGGCGTCCACGCGGCTGCGGAAGTACTTCCAGAAGAACAGCGCCGGAATGGCGATGATGAGGCCGAACGCCGTGTTGTACAGCGCCATCGAGATGCCGTGCGCCAGCTGCGCCGGGTTGCCGCCCCCCGCCACGTGACCGACCGCGCCCGCGCCGGCCTGCGCACCAAAAATCTCGATCATGCCCACCACCGTGCCCAGCAGCCCCAGCAGTGGCGCAGCCGAAGCGATGGTGCCCAGCGCGTTGAGGTATTTTTCCAGCCGATGCGCCGCCGCACGGCCACTGCCCTCCATGACCGCGCGCACATCCTCGGTGGTGCTGCGCGGATCGCGCGCGAGCTGGCGAATGCCGCTGGCCAGCACCTCGCCGAGCGCGCCGTTTTGCGCCAGCTGGTTCACCACGTCGGGCGCGGGAAGGCTGCGCGCCGTCACGGCCATGGCCTCGTCCAGCAGCTTGGGCGGCGCCACGCGCCGGGTTTGCAGCGAAATGAAGCGCTCGATGATGAGCGCGAGGGCGGCGATGGAGCAGGCGATGAGCGGCCAGATCGGCCAGCCCGAGGCTTGTATGATCGAAAGCAAGGCTCACTCCGCGCGGTTGGATGTCAGCCGTTGATTATGACGCAGCCCGTTTGGTGCGATACCAAAGCCTGGGTGCGGTGCAACATCAGCCGTTCATCCACCGTTCCTGTGGATAACTTTGTGGGCAAGTGGCGGGACAAACGTGTCAGGCGCGCATCGGCTGGTGTTCTGCTCACTCTGCTTAAAAAATATGCAATGAAATGTCTTTATAAATCAATATGTTGCACGTGACGTACTGATTTTCCGCCATGTCTTCACTCGCGAATCGACAAAAAACCGATTGCCGCCCATTGTGGATGACTCGCAATCGGATATGCGCTGCAAACCCTTGTCCTGCTTATGTCTGATGGAGCAAATGAAGCTGCGGCGCCGCTGATCTGGGAGGTTGGGGCCCTGTGCCGCGCCGTGGCCGATACCTTGCAGGCAAGGTTCAATCCTGTCGCGGTGCGCGGGGAGATTTCCGGGTTTTCCAGGGCTGCCAGCGGCCACTGTTACTTCACTCTCAAGGACGCGCAGGGGCAGTTGCGTTGCGCCATGTTTCGCCGCGCCGCCAGCGAACTCGACTTCGTGCCGCGTGAAGGCATGCGCGTGGATGTCCGGGCGCAGCTGGGCGTCTACGAGGCACGCGGCGATCTGCAGCTCATCGTCCAAGGAATGGAACGCGCGGGCCAGGGCGAGCTTTTCGAACAGTTTCTGCGCCTGAAGGCCAGGCTGGAGGCCGAAGGGCTGTTCGATGGTTCGCGCAAGCGGCGGCTGCCCGTGATGCCCCGCGCGATCGGACTGGTGACGTCGCTGGGCGCGGCCGCCCTGCACGACGTGCAGACCACGCTGGCGCGGCGCGCACCGCATGTTCCGGTGGTGCTCGTCCCGGCGCAGGTACAGGGCGAAGCGGCTGCCGCCACGCTCTGCGCCGCGTTGTCGCGGCTGTATGAGCTGTGCGCCGGGCAACCGGTGCGCGGCGCGCTCGCGTGCCCGCCGGTGGACGTCATCCTGCTGGTGCGGGGCGGTGGCTCCATGGAAGACCTCTGGGCGTTCAACGACGAGCAACTGGCGCGCACCATCGTGCAGAGCCCGGTGCCGCTGGTCTGCGGTGTCGGCCACGAGACCGATTTCACGATCGCGGACTTCTGCGCCGACGTGCGCGCGCCCACGCCCACGGCCGCCGCCGAGCTGGTGGCGCAGCCCCGTGCCGACTGGCTGGCCGCGCTCAACCTGGCGCAGGCGCGCCTGGGAGACGCGGTGCGCTCGCGGCTCGACCAGCAGCACCAGCGCCTGGACGGGGCGACGGCGCAGCTGGGGCGCCCCTCGGCCCTGGTCGCCGGCGCCGGGTTGCGCCTGAGCCAGCTCGGGCAGCAGTTGCGCCATGCGTTGCTTCTGAAACAAGAGCTGCTCGCGCAATCTCACAAAAGGCTGGAAGCCGATTTGTCATCCAGTCTCGATCGCATGCGGCTGCGCCAGACCGAGCGGCTGGAGAGCATGCGCACGCGCCTGAGGCTGCTCGACCCGCGCCTGGTGCTTGCCCGCGGTTATGCCTTGCTGACCGACGACGACGGGCAGGTCGTGGTGCGCCCGGCCCAGGTGCGCACGGGGCAGCTGCTGCAGGCGCGGCTGGCCGAGGGCCAGCTCGATCTTCAGGTCACCGAACCGCGTCTGATCTGACGGCCTTTCGCGCAGCCGCTTCGGCGGCCGGGCCGGGGCCTGCACGCGCCCGGCGCGTTTTCGTGTTCCTTTCTACAATGACCCGGTCATGCCGCACATCGGCATCTCTCATGGATTCACGACAGAAAGGATGAAATCATGCAACACGAGTTGCCCAGCCTGCCTTACGCGCTTGACGCGCTGGCGCCGCACATCAGCAAGGAAACGCTGGAATTTCACTACGGCAAGCACCACGCGGGTTACGTCACCAACCTGAACAACCTGCAAAAAGGCACCGAATTCGAAAAAATGACGCTCGAAGAGATCGTCAAGAAGGCCAGCGGCGGCCTGTTCAACAATGCCGCGCAGGTCTGGAACCACACTTTCTTCTGGCACAGCATGAAACCGCAGGGTGGCGGCGAGCCGCACGGCGCGCTGGCCAAGGCCATCACGGCCAAGTGGGGCAGCTACGCCGCCTTTCGCGAGGCCTTCGTCAAGAGCGCCGGCGGCAATTTCGGCTCCGGCTGGACCTGGCTCGTGAAGAAGCCCGATGGCAGCGTGGACATCGTCAACACCAGCAACGCCGTCACGCCGCTGACCACGGCCGACAAACCTCTGCTCACCGTGGACGTGTGGGAGCATGCCTATTACATCGACTATCGCAACGCCCGCCCCAAGTTTGTCGAGACCGTGCTCGACCGTCTGGTGAACTGGCACTTCGCCGAAAGCAATTTCGCCTGATCACGCCAGTCGTTGCACCGCGCACAAGGGTCTGCGGCCACAAGCCGCAGGCCCTTTTTCGTGGCCGAGGCCACCGGCGGATGTGGCGGGCCTCGGCGACAGAGACGAGGGGAATTTCCGCTTTGTGAAAGGCAACTCCGATATCATGAAACGCTGGCAGACACTCCATATTCATGGCGGGCAAGCCGCCATTTCGTCATTTAGGGGATTTGAGCGATGAGCACACAGGAAACATCCATCATCTATACGCTGACCGACGAGGCGCCGCGCCTTGCCACGGCATCCTTGCTGCCCATCGTGCAGACCTTTGCCCAAGCCGCCGGCATTCACATGCAAAGCAGCGACATTTCGCTCGCCGCGCGCATCCTGGCGCAGTTCAACGACCGTCTTCCCGACAGCCAGAAGGTGCCCGATACCCTGGCCGAACTTGGCAAGAAGACGCTGCAGCCCGACGCCAACATCATCAAGCTGCCCAACATCAGCGCCACCGTCGCCCAGCTCAAGGCCGCGATCAAGGAATTGCAGGGCAAGGGCTACAAGATTCCCGACTTCCCGGAGAAACCCGCGACCGATGAAGAGAAGGCGATCCGCGCACGCTACGACAGGTGCACGGGCAGCGCCGTCAACCCGGTGCTGCGCCAGGGCAATTCCGACCGCCGCGCACCCAGGGCCGTCAAGGAATATGCGCGCAAGCACCCGCACAAGATGGCCGAGTGGTCGGCCGCTTCGCGCACGCACGTCTCGCACATGAAGCGCGGCGACTTCTACAACGACGAGCTGTCGATCACGGTCGAGGGCGCGCGCGAAGTGCGCATGGAACTCATCACCAAGGCAGGCCAGGCCATCGTGCTCAAGCCCAAGGTGAGCCTGCTGGACCGCGACGTGATCGACTCGATGTTCTTCAGCAAGAAGGCGCTGCTCGCGTTCTACCAGGAACAGATCGAGGACGCGCGCAAGACCGGCGTGCTGTTCTCGCTGCACGTCAAGGCCACGATGCTCAAGGTTTCGCACCCCATCGTCTTCGGCCACTGCGTGCGCGTGTTCTACAAGGATGCGTTCGCCAAGCATGCCAAGGTGCTTGAAGAGCTGGGCGTGAACGTGAACAACGGCATGGTCGATCTCTATAACAAGATCGCCAAGCTGCCCAAGAGCGTGCAGGACGAAATCCGCGCCGACCTGCATGCCTGCCATGCCAACGGGCCGGAACTGGCGATGGTCGATTCCGACAAGGGCATCACCAATTTCCATTCGCCCAACGACGTGATCGTCGATGCCTCCATGCCCGCGATGATCCGAAACGGCGGCAAGATGTACGGCGCCGACGGACGCCTGAAGGAAGTCAAGGCCGTGATGCCCGAATCGACCTTCGCGCGCATCTACCAGGAGATGATCAACTTCTGCAAGTGGCACGGCGCGTTCGACCCGACCACCATGGGCACCGTGCCCAACGTGGGCCTGATGGCGCAGGGCGCCGAGGAATACGGCTCCAACGACAAGACCTTCGAGATCGCCGAGGACGGCACGGTCAACATCACCGACAACGCCACGGGCGAGGTGCTGCTGAGCCAGCAGGTGGAGCAGGGCGACATCTGGCGCATGTGCCGCACCACCGACGCGGCGATTCGCGACTGGGTCAAGCTCGCCGTCACACGCGCGCGCCAGTCCAACACCCCGGCGGTGTTCTGGCTCGACCCCTACCGGCCGCACGAGAACCAGCTCATCACCAAGGTGAAGATGTACCTGAACGAGCACGACACCCATGGGCTGGAGGTGCAGATCATGAGCCAGGTGCGTGCGATGCGCTTCACGCTCGAGCGCGTGGTGCGGGGCTTCGACACCATCAGTGTCACGGGCAACATCCTGCGCGACTACCTCACCGACCTGTTCCCCATCATGGAGCTGGGCACCAGCGCCAAGATGCTCTCCATCGTTCCCATGCTCGCGGGCGGCGGCATGTACGAGACGGGCGCCGGTGGCTCCGCGCCCAAGCACGTGGAGCAACTGGTGGAAGAAAACCACCTGCGCTGGGATTCGCTGGGCGAATTCCTTGCGCTGGCCGTGAGCCTGGAAGAACTGGGCATCAAGAACCACAACCCCAGGGCCGTGGTGCTGGCCAAGGCGCTCGATGCCGCGACCGGCAAGCTGCTGGAAAACGACAAGAGCCCGAGTCGGCGCACGGGCGAGCTGGACAACCGCGGCAGCCACTTCTACCTAGCCCTGTACTGGGCACAGGAACTGGCCGCACAGACCGAAGATGCGCAGCTGGCGGCAATATTCGCGCCGCTGAGCCAACAGCTGGCGGGCAACGAAGCGAAGATCGTCGGCGAACTGGCGGCCGTGCAGGGGCATACGGTGGATATCGGCGGTTATTACCTGCCCGACCTGGCCAAGCTGGACGCCGTCATGCGCCCGAGCGCGACGCTCAACGCGGTTTTTGCGTCAGTCAAGTAAAATTGACTTCCCGTTGACCGCTCTTGCGGCCCTTGTCGGCCCTGCAGGCCAGCGTGGTCGACACGCTGGCCTGTTTGCGTCTTGGAGGGGCCGGTTTGCAACCGCCTTGCACCGGGCGCGCCGTCACTTGTTGCTCTCGAAGCTGATAGCGGCGCAACAAAACCCTGAGAGCGTCCCAGCCGCTAAAGATGCATATGATATGCATATTTAACGCACCTTCCTTGCGAGCGACATGCTTGAATCCGAAGACAACGTAAGCGCCCCCGTGGCCAGTGAAGACAAACCGCAGGACGCCGCGCTCACGCAGGCTTTGCAGCGAAGCTACCAGTACGGCTTCGTCACCGACATCGAGTCGGACTCGCTGCCGCCGGGTCTGAACGAAGACACCATCCGCGCCATCTCGCGCAAGAAGAAGGAGCCCGAGTTCCTGCTCAAGTGGCGCCTGTCCGCCTTCGAACGCTGGCTCAAGATGGAGGCGCCCACCTGGCCTTACCTCAAGCTGTCGGAGATCGACTACCAGGGCATCAGCTACTACAACGCACCCAAGTCGGCCAAGGACAAGCCCAAGAGCATCGACGAGGTCGATCCCAAGCTGCTCGAAACCTACGAAAAGCTCGGCGTGCCGCTGCACGAGCGCGCGGCGCTTGCGGGCGTGGCGGTCGATGCCGTGTTCGACTCGGTCTCGGTCGGCACGACGTTTCGCAAGCAGCTCGCCGACGTGGGCGTGATCTTCAGTTCGTTCTCGTATGCGGTGGAGCACCATCCCGAGCTGATCGAGAAATACCTCGGCACCGTGGTGCCGGTGGGCGACAACTACTTCGCCGCGCTCAACTCGGCCGTATTCTCCGACGGCTCCTTCGTCTACATCCCCAAGGGCGTGCACTGCCCGATGGAGCTGTCGTCGTACTTTCGCATCAACGCGGCCAACTCCGGGCAGTTCGAGCGCACCTTGATCATCGCGGAAGAGGGCAGCGACGTGAGCTACCTCGAAGGCTGCACCGCACCCCAGCGCGACGAGAACCAGCTGCACGCGGCGGTGGTGGAACTCATCGCGCACGACGACGCCTTCATCAAGTATTCGACGGTGCAGAACTGGTACCCCGGCGACGAAAACGGCGTGGGCGGCATCTACAACCTCGTGACCAAGCGCGGCATGGCCGCGGGCAAGCGCTCGCGCATCGCCTGGACGCAGATCGAGACCGGCTCGGCCGTCACCTGGAAATACCCCAGCGTGATCCTGCGCGGCGATGAATCGAGCGGCGAGTTCTACTCCATTGCCGTCTCCAACCACTACCAGCAGGCCGACACCGGCACCAAGATGGTGCACCTGGGGAAGAACACCAAGAGCCGCATCGTCTCCAAGGGCATCAGCGCGGGCCATGCGCAGAACACTTACCGCGGGCTGGTGCGCATCAACCCCGGTGCCGAGGGCGCGCGCAACCATACGCAGTGCGATTCACTGCTGATCGGCACGAGGTGCGGCGCGCACACCTTCCCCTACATCGACACGGCGCGCCCCGACGCAGTGGTGGAGCACGAGGCCACCACCACGCGCATCTCCGAAGAGCGCCTGTTCTACTGTCAGCAGCGCGGCATCGATCCCGAGGAAGCGACCGCGCTCATCGTCGGCGGTTTCTGCCAGGCGGTGCTCGAAGAGCTGCCGATGGAATTTGCGCTGGAAGCCAAGGCCTTGCTGGCCGTGTCGCTCGAAGGTTCAGTCGGCTGATCACCGGTTCGCGTTCTGTTTTGCCCCATTTTGAAGAAGAGAGTCTGATGATGAGTACCCATTCCGCCCTGCTGCAGGTCCGCGATCTGCGCGTCGACATCGGTGAGCGCACGGTGCTGCAATCGGTCACGATGGACGTGCCCGAAGGCGAGCTGGTGGTGCTGATGGGCGCCAACGGCAGCGGCAAGAGCACGCTGGGCATGGCACTGGCGGGGCACCCGAGCTACCACGTGGCCGCGGGCCAGGCACTGCTGGGCGGCACCGACCTGATCCCGCTCGCGGCGCATGAGCGCGCGCGCGCAGGCCTCTTCGTGTCGTTTCAGGCACCACCCGATGTGCCGGGCGTCAAGAACAATCTGTTCATCCGCACGGCGATCAACGCCATCCGCCAGGCGCGCGGCGAAGACCCGCAGGATGCGTTCGACTTCCTCTCGGGCGCCAAGGCGGCAGCCAAGGAACTGGGGCTGCCGGCCACGATGCTGAGCCGCCCGGTGAACGAAGGCTTTTCGGGCGGCGAGCGCAAGCGCAACGAGCTGCTGCAGCTGTCGCTGATGAAACCCAAGCTCGCGATGCTCGACGAGATCGACTCGGGCATGGACGTGGACGGCGTGCGGGCCGTCGTCAAGCTGGTGGAGCGCATGCGCGGCGAAGGCACGGCCTTCATCATCGTCTCGCACTACCTGCAGATGATCGAACTGCTCCAGCCTGACCGTGTGCTGCGCCTGGATGGCGGCAAGATCGTGGAAGAGGGCGATATCGAGCTGGCGCGCGGCATCGCGCGCACCGGCTTCAAGCAGCATGCGGCGGCCGCCGAGGCTGCGGCCGTGGGAGCGTGATGATGGATGGCGTTCAAACCCAACGGCAGAGCGCGCGCGAGCACGCACAGGCCCTGGTCTGGCCCGGTCGGCGCAGCGAACACTTTCGCACGCTGCCCCCGCCCGCGCTCGAGAGCTGGCTGGGCGCGGCCGAACTGCCGGCGGCCCATGCAGACAGCGGCTGGACCCTCCAGGAGCAAAGCGCGGCGGGCGTGACCGCCAGGCATCTGAGCGCGCTCGATCCGGCGCAGCGCGGCACCTTGTTTGCCGATCTGCCTTCGCCCGACGACGACAGGGCCGCTCCGTTTGCCTGGGCTCATTGCGCGCTGTGCACGGCGGGGCTCCATCTGTCGGTGGCGGCCGCGGGTGAGCCCCTGGTGCTGCATCTGAACCATGCCGCGACGGGTGCGGTGGAAGCGCCACTGCTTGTGCTCGAGGTGCAGGAGGGCGCGCGGCTCGTGCTGCTGGAGCAGCATGGCTTTGGCGAGCATGAGGGCGGGGTGGCGCAGAACCTGATCGCGCACATCCATGTGGCGCGGGGTGCGCATGTGCAGCACCTGCGCATCGTGGCGCCGGGCGCGCAGGACCGTGTGGCGCATCACGTGCATGTGGCGCTGGACGCGGATGCGCACTATGCGCAGGCACTGGCATCCATCGGCAGCGGCTACCACCTGCAGCGCAACACCGTGGCGCTCAGCGGCAAGGGAGCCGAATCGCGCCATGCGGGACTGGTGCTGACGGCGGGCAAGGCGCTGGACTACCAAATGTACGGCGACCTGCTGGCGCCGCACACGCGCCACCAGGTCGAGACGCTGACGCTGGCCAGCGGCAAGGCGAAGACGGTGGCCAACGCCTATGCGCGCATCGCACCCGGCTCGGACGAGGCCGACGTGTTCCAGCGCCTCACGGGCGTGGCGCTCGAAGGCCAGCCGCACATGCAGCTGCGCCCGCATCTGGAGATCCTGCACGACGCGGTGCAAGCGGTGCACGGCGCCACCTGGGGCGCGCTGCCCGAGGATGCGCTGTTCTACGCACGCCAGCGCGGCCTCGATGATGCGACGGCGCGCGCGCTCATCATCGAGGGCATGGCGCGCGCGGTGCTCGGGCGCTGCATGGGCGAGACGCTGGACGACCCCGAGGCGCCGTTCACGCAGTGGCTGGACGGCCCGTGGCTGCACGAGGCCATTGCCCGCCAGTGGGGCGCGGCGGGGGAGAGCATCCGTGGGTGAAAATTTCGCAGCCACCAGCGCGGGCGCGCTGGACGTGCAGGCGGTGCGCGCGCTGTTCCCGGTGCTGCACCAGCAGGTGCACGGCCATCCGCTGGCCTATCTGGACAACGGCGCGACGACACAGATGCCGCTGGCGGTGATCGACGCCATGCGCACTTTCGAAGCCCACGACCGCGCCAACATTCACCGTGGCGTGCACACGCTGAGCCAGCGCGCGACCGACGCGTTCGACGGCGCGCGCGCGGTGCTCAAGCAGTTCTTCGGCGCGGGCAAGGCGCATGAGCTGGTCTTCACCTCTGGCACCACCGAAGCGCTGAACACCATTGCCAATGGCCTGTGGGCGGGCGGCCCGCAGCACGCCTGGCTGCACGAGGGCGACGAGATCATCGTGAGCGGCCTGGAGCATCACGCCAACCTCGTGCCCTGGCAGCACGCGGCGCGTCACACCGGCGCCAGACTCCTCATCCTGCGCGCCGACGACGAAGGCCGGGTGCACGAGGCCGATCTGCAAAAGCTGCTCTCGCCGCGCACCAAGGTATTTTCCATCACCGCCTGCGCCAACGCGACGGGCGAGCGCCCACCGTACGAAGCGATGCTGGCCATGGCATCGCAGGCGGGGGCGCTCACGGTGCTGGACGCCGCGCAGGCCACGAGCCACGCGGTGCCGCGGATCGACCAGATCGCGTGCGACTTCATGGTGTTCTCGGGCCACAAGATGTACGGCCCCATGGGCACGGGCGCGATCGTCGGCAAGCGCACGGCGCTGCAGCAGCTGTACCCGCTGCGCCTGGGCGGTGACATGGTCGATTGGGTGAGCTACGACAGCGCGGGCTTCGCGCCGCTGCCCGCACGCCTGGAGGGCGGCACGCCCAACGTGGGCGGCGCCGTCGGCCTGGCGGCGGCCGCGCAATTCATCACGGCGCAGGGTCTGGCGGCGATCGACGCACATGTGCATGCGCTGCGCGCGCATGCGGTGGCAGGCCTGCAGGCAGTGGAGGGCGTGCGCGTGCTGGCACCGCACGCCACGCAGGCGGCGCTGGTCTCCTTCGTCGCCGCCGACGTGCATCCGCACGACGTCGGCACGCTGCTGGACGAGCGCGGCATCGCGGTGCGCACCGGCCACCACTGCGCGCAGCCGCTGCTCGACCAGCTGGTGCAGGGGCCGACGACGCGGGCCTCGTTTGCCATCTACAACACGCACGACGAAGTGGACCGGCTCATCGAGGCCGTGGCCTACGCAGTGAAAGCCTTGCGATGAGCAGTGCAGAAGACGATCTCTACCAGCAAATCGTGATGGAGCACAAGCGTGCTCCGCGCAACTTCGGCCATCTGGAGCATCCCACGCACCAGGCGCAGGGCACCAACCCCTCGTGCGGTGACAAGATCGCCGTGGAGCTGGAGCTTGACGGCGAGACGATCAAGAGCATCGCCTTCAGCGGCCAGGCCTGCGCGATCTGCATGGCATCGAGCTCGATGATGACCGAGGCCATCAAGGGCCGCGACGTGCAGCTCGCCAAGGATCTGCAGGCGCACTTTCGCGCCGTGCTGACGGGCGAGATCGATCCCGACGACGTCGAGATCGGCAAGCTCATCGCGCTCGCCGCCGTGCGCCGCTATCCGAGCCGCATCAAGTGCGCGCTGCTGGGCTGGCATGCGCTGATGCATGCCATCACCGGGCAGGACGGCACTGCCTCGACCGAAACATCTCATTCAGGAGTTTGAAAAATGGCGCGTTCACGCGAGTCGGTGCTGATACGCCGCGATGTCGTTGGCGAGTTGGTCCCTTACGGTACGCCGTATGAGCTACAGGAAGGCCAGTGGGCCGAGATCACACAGGCGCTGGGCACCTCGTTCACGCTGCTGGTGGAAGGGCGCCTCGTGCGTCTGGGCGGCGCGGATGCCGATGCCATCGGCAAGGACACGCCCGAGGCGATGACGGTGGAGCACGACGGCGACGAGACCACCGACGAAGAAATCAAGCGCCTGATCGACGAGCAGCTGCACACCTGCTACGACCCGGAGATTCCGGTCAACATCGTCGACCTGGGGCTGGTCTACAAATGCGAGCTCGAACCCTATGAGCAGGAGGCGGGCAAGCTGCGCATCGTGATCGACATGACGCTCACCGCGCCCGGCTGCGGCATGGGCGAGGTGATCGCCAACGAGGTCAACGACAAATTGTTGAACCTGCCGCGCATCGAGGAGGTCACGGTCAACATCGTGTTCGACCCGCCGTGGGACCGTTCGATGATGACGGAAGAGGCCAACCTGGCGCTGGGCCTGTAATCAATAAAGAGAGCTTCCAGCGCTTGCCTGGCGGGTGCTGGAACCTGTTTTTGCATATCAACCTGTATTTGTAGGAGCGGCTTCAGCCGCGAAGGCGTTGCACCGGCCTTCGCGGCTGAAGCCGCTCCCACAAGCAGGCAGGTTGGCTTACACCACCGCCTTGCTCGCGGTGTAGCTGCGCGTCATGTTCGCTGCGATGCGCTTCTGCCATTCAGCCGGGCCGGTGATGTGCTGGCTGGTGCCGCTGGCGTCCACGGCCACCGTGACGGGCATGTCCACGACGTCGAACTCGTAAATGGCTTCCATGCCCAGGTCTTCGAACGCCACGATGCGCGCGTGCTTGATCGCCTTGCTCACGAGATAGGCGGCGCCGCCCACGGCCATCAGGTAGGCGCTCTTGTGCTTCTCGATCGCGGCGATCGCCTCCGGGCCGCGGTCGGCCTTGCCGATCATCGCGATCAGGCCGGTCCTGGCCAGCATCATCTCGGTGAACGGGTCCATGCGCGTGGAGGTGGTGGGGCCGGCCGGGCCGACGACCTCGTCACGCACCGGATCGACCGGGCCGACGTAGTAGATCACGCGGTTGGTGAAGTCCACGGGCAGCTTCTCGCCCTTGGCCAGCAGCCCCTGGATGCGCTTGTGCGCGGCGTCGCGCCCGGTGAGCATCTTGCCGCTGAGCAGGATGCGCTCGCCCGACTTCCAGCTCGCCACCTCCTCGCGTGTGAGCGTGTTCAGATCCACGCGGCGCGATTCGGCGTAGTTGGGCGCCCAGTCCACCTTGGGCCAGAGGTCGAGGCTGGGCGGGTCGAGGTACACGGGGCCCGAGCCGTCGAGCACGAAATGCGCATGGCGCGTGGCCGCGCAGTTGGGAATCATGGCCACCGGCTTGCTGGCCGCGTGCGTCGGGTAGAGCATGATCTTCACGTCCAGCACCGTGGACAGGCCCCCCAGGCCCTGCGCGCCTATGCCCAGTGCGTTGACTTTCTCGTACAACTCCAGCCGCAGCTCTTCGATCTGGTTGAGCTTTTCACCCTTGGCCGAGCGCTGCTGCAGCTCGTACATGTTGAGATCCTCCATGAGGCTCTCCTTGGCCATGAGCATGGCCTTCTCGGCCGTGCCGCCCACGCCGATGCCGAGCATGCCCGGCGGGCACCAGCCCGCGCCCATCAGCGGCACGGTCTTGAGCACCCAGTCCACCAGGCTGTCGCCCGGGTTGAGCATGGCCATCTTCGATTTGTTTTCGCTGCCGCCGCCCTTGGCCGCGACCGTGACTTCGACGGCAGAGCCCGGCACGAGCTGGATGTGCGTGACGGCGGGCGTGTTGTCCCTGGTGTTCTTGCGCGCGAAGAGCGGGTCGGCCACGATGCTCGCGCGCAGCGTGTTGTCCTCGAAGGTGTAGGCGCGGCGCGTGCCTTCGTTGGCCGCGTCTTCCACGCTCTGGCCGGGCGCGAAGCCCTCGAAGCGCACGTCCATGCCGATTTTGAGAAAGACGTTGACGATGCCCGTGTCCTGGCAGATCGGGCGATGGCCCATGGCGCTCATCTTGCTGTTGGTGAGGATCTGCGTCATCGCGTCCCTGGCGGCGGGGCTTTCCTCGCGCTCCCAGGCGCGCACCAGGTGCTCGATGTAGTCTTTGGGGTGGTAGTAGCTGATGTATTGCAGCGCAGCGGCGATCGATTCCACCAGGTCGTCGTAGCGGATGGTCGTGGTCATGGACGTGGGAAGGTAGATAAAGACAACCGCCGATTATCGCAAGCGCGGCCGCGATAACTCGGGCCGCAGCGCGGTCAAGTGGGCGCCGTAGCGCTGGTGTCAGGAATCTGCTGTTCAATCAGGCCAGTTTGTTGATTTTCAGGAGTCTTGCAGCATGAGCCAGAACACCCGCATCGAACACGACACCCTGGGCGACGTCGAAGTCCCGGCCGACCACCTCTGGGGCGCGCAGACGCAGCGCTCGAAGGTGAATTTCGCCATCAGCGGCGAGCGCCAGCCGGCCGAGATCATCGATGCGCTCGTCACCGTCAAGAAGGCCTCGGCCCGGGTGAACCACGCCCTCGGCCTGCAGGACGAGAAGAAGACGAACGCCATCATCGCCGCCGCCGATGAGGTGCTGGCAGGCCAGCACCCTCATGAGTTCCCGCTCGTCGTCTGGCAGACCGGCTCGGGGACGCAGACCAACATGAACGTCAACGAAGTGCTGGCCAACCGCGCGAGCGAACTGCTGGGCGGCGCGCGTGGCGAGGCTCGCCTGGTGCACCCCAACGACGACGTGAACAAGAGCCAGTCGAGCAACGACGTGTTCCCGACGGCGATGCACGTGGCGGCGGTGCAGGCCATCACGCACAAGCTGCTGCCCGCGATCTCGAAATTGCACGCCACGCTCGCGGCCAAGGCCCAGGCCTTCGACGACATCGTCAAGATCGGCCGCACCCACCTGCAGGACGCGACACCGCTCACGCTGGGCCAGGAGATTTCGGGCTGGGCGGCGCAGCTCGCGCATGGCGAGGCGCATGTGCGCGCGGCACTGCCGCACCTGTGCGAACTGGCACTGGGCGGCACGGCCGTGGGCACGGGCCTGAACGCGCCCAAGGGCTATGCCGAGCAGGTCGCGGCGGAACTGGCGCGCCTGACCGGGCTGCCGTTCGTCACCTCGCCCAACAAGTTCGAATCGCTGGCCAGTTGCGATGCGCTGGTGCATGCCCACGGCGCGCTCAAGACCCTGGCCGCCAGCCTGATGAAAATCGCCAACGACGTGCGCTGGCTGGCCAGCGGGCCGCGCAGCGGCATCGGCGAGATCACCATCCCCGAGAATGAACCGGGATCGTCCATCATGCCCGGGAAGGTCAATCCGACGCAGTGCGAGGCCATGACCATGCTGGCCGCGCAGGTGCTGGGCAACGACGTGGCGATCAACGTCGGCGGCAGCGGCGGCAATTTCGAGCTGAACGTGTTCCGGCCCATGATCGCGTACAACTTTCTGCAAAGCGTGCGGCTGCTGGCCGACGGCATGGTGAGCTTCAACGACCACTGCGCCGTGGGAATCGCACCGAACCGTGCGCGCATAGACGAGCTCGTCCAGCGCTCGCTGATGCTCGTGACCGCGCTCAACACCCACATCGGCTACGACAAATCGGCCAAGATCGCCAAAAAGGCGCACGCCGAGGGCACGAGCCTGCGCGAATCGGCGTTGGCGCTGGGCTTTCTCACGGCCGAGCAGTTCGACGAATGGGTGGTGCCGGGCAAGATGGTCGGGCGGTAGGAAGTGCTACGCCAAGAATAGCTGCTTGCGCTTGATGGGTAAGCTTTTTGGCCTGTTTTCTTTCAAATCTGCAAGAGGCCGGGCATGGAACGGTGTTTCAAGGTGGGCGATCACGTCGGCTGGAGTTCCGAGGCCGGGCGCGTCTCGGGCACCATCGTCGCGGTGCACGTGCGTGATTTCGATTACAAGGGCCATCGCCACCGCGCATCCGAGAAGAAGCCCCAGTACGAGATCAAGAGCGACAAGACCGATCACATTGCCGCGCACTACGGCAGCGCGCTGACCCTGTTGTGACGCTGCCGTTTTTCACCATCGGCCACTCCACGCACAGCCTGGAGGAATTCGCCGCGCTGCTCAAGGCGTCAGGCGTGCAGCGCGTAGTGGACATCCGCAAGATGCCCGGTTCGCGCAAGTTCCCGCAGTTCGACGAGGATGCGCTCATCCGCAGCCTGCCCGCGTTCGGCATCACTTACGAGCACGTACCCGCCCTGGGCGGCCTGCGCGGCAAGAGTCATGACGTGGCACCGGACACCAATGCCTGGTGGGAAAACGACAGCTTTCACCGCTATGCCGACTACGCCTGCACGGGTGCGTTCGCTGAAGGGTTCACGCACCTGGTGGCGATCGGCCGGCGCGAGCGCTGCGCGCTGATGTGCTCCGAGGTGCTGTGGTGGCGCTGCCACCGGCGCATCGTTACCGACCACCTGCTGGCGCACGGCGAGACGGTGTGGCACATCATGGGGCCGGGCAAGGTCGAAGCGGCGCACCTGAGCGAGGGCGCGGTGGTGGGCCAGGGCGGCGGCGGTGTCACTTATCCTGTCAAGACGGCCGCTTGAGGGACATTCGATGATCCTCCTGCCCGCGCTCCTGGTTCCCATCGTGTTCTGCATGGCGTTCGTACGGCTTTACCGCATTCCGGCGCGCCTGGCGCGGGGGCAGCTGCACCTGCCGAGTCGCGCGCGGCACGGTCTGCTGCTGCTCACGGTGCTGGCCTATGCGGTGCTGCTGGGCTGGACCGTCGGGCTCGCTGGCGCACTGCTGCATGCGCTGCTGTCGGCAGCCGAGCCCCTGCGCGCCGTGCTCGCGCTCTGGGGCTGGATGCTGGCCTACCCAGTGGTGTACTTCCTCGCGGCCTGGGTCTTCTTCTATGGGCTCAAGCCCGCGGCGAAGCCCGCCTGAATCTCAGGGCTGCTCGCTAATGCGCCCCAGCAGCAGGTATTCCATGATCGTCTTCTGCACGTGCATGCGGTTCTCGGCCTCATCCCAGACCACGGACTGCGGGCCGTCGATCACTTCGGCGCTCACCTCCTCGCCACGGTGCGCCGGCAGGCAGTGCATGAAGAGGGCGTCGGGCCGGGCCACAGCCATCATTTTCTCGTCCACGCACCAGTCGGCGAAGGCCTTGCGGCGCGCCTCGTTCTCCGCCTCGTAGCCCATGCTGGTCCAGACGTCGGTCGTCACCAGGTTGGCACCCTGGCAGGCCTGCGTCGGATCCTGAAAAATCTTGTAGCAGCCCGCGCGTGGCTGGCGCCCGCCGAAGGCCAGTTTCTCATCCACTTCGTAGCCGCTGGGCGTGCTCACGTGCACGGTGAAACCCAGCAGATCGGCCGCCTGCAGCCAGGTGTTGGCCATGTTGTTGCCGTCGCCCACCCAGGTCACCACCTTGCCCGCGAGGGCGCCGCGATGCTCGATGTAGGTGAACAGGTCGGCCATGATCTGGCAGGGGTGGAACTCATTGGTCAGGCCGTTGATCACGGGCACGCGCGAATGCGCCGCGAAACGTTCGATGCGCTCCTGCCCGAAGGTACGGATCATCACGATGTCGGTCATGCGGCTGATCACGCGCGCCGTGTCCTCGATCGATTCCGAGCGCCCGAGCTGGCTGTCGGTGCTGGTGAGGTTCACCACCGTGCCGCCGAGCTGACCCATGCCCGCCTCGAAGCTCACGCGCGTGCGCGTGCTGGCCTTCTCGAAGATCATGGCCAGCGTGCGGTCCACCAGCGGATGGTACTTTTCGTAGCTCTTGAACTTGCGCTTGATCGTGGCCGTGCGCGCAAACAGATACGCGTATTCATCCGCCGTGAAATCCGAAAACTGAAGGTAGTGCTTCATGGTGGGTCAGCCTTGTTTCGACAGGAAGTCGTGCACGACGGGGGTGAGCCGCGCCACGATTTCGTCGGCATCGGCGCGCGTGAGAATCAGCGGCGGCACGATGCGGATCACGCTGTCGGCCGTCACCGAGATGAGCAGGCCAGCCTCGGCCGCCAGGCCGATCAAGGCGCCGCAGGGGCGATCGAGCTCGACACCGATCATCAAGCCCTGACCGCGCACTTCCTTGACCGCGGGATGGCTGCCCAAGGCTTTTTGCAGCGCCGACTTCAAGTATCCGCCCACCTCGGTCGCGTTGGCCAGCAGGCCATCTTCTTCCATGATCGTGATGGTTTCCACGCCCGCGCGCATCGCCAGCGGGTTGCCGCCGAACGTCGTGCCGTGGTTGCCCGGCTGCAGCACCTCGGCCGCGGCCCCGCGGGCCAGCACGGCGCCCACGGGCACGCCCGAGGCGAGCCCCTTGGCCATGCTCAGCACGTCGGGCACGATGCCCGCCCACTGGTGGGCAAACCATTTGCCCGTGCGGCCCATGCCGCACTGGATTTCGTCGAGCATCAGCAGCCAGCCCCGCGCATCGCACAGCGCGCGCACCTGGCGCAGGTAGTCGGCGCGCATCGGGTGCAGGCCGCCTTCGCCCTGGATCGGTTCGAGCATCACGGCCACGATGTCGGGGTGCGCCTTGGCCGCCGCCTCCAGCGCCGCGGCGTCATCCACCGGCACGCGGACGAACCAGTCGGGCAGGGGGCCGAAGCCGCTCCTCACCTTGGCGTTGGCCGTGGCCGCCATGGTGGCGATGGAGCGACCGTGAAAGGCGTGCTCGTAGACGACGATGGCGGGGCGCTCGATGCCCTTGTCCACGCCGTATTTCAGGGCGATCTTGATGGAGGCCTCGTTCGCCTCCAGCCCGGTATTGCAGAAAAACACCTTGTCCATGTGGGCGCGCTCGGTGAGCAGCGTGGCGAGGCGCTCCTGCCCGGGCACGTGGTAGTAATTGGAGCAGTGGATCAGCTTGGCGACCTGATCCTGCAATGCCGGCACCAGCCTGGGGTGGTTGTGCCCCAGCGTGCTCACGGCAATGCCCGCGAGCGCATCCATGTACTCCTTGCCATTGACGTCCCACACGCGCACTCCTCGGCCTCGCTCAAGCGCGATCGGCACCCGGTTGTAGGTGTTCATCACGTGGGGTGAGGCGACAGGAATCGGTGCGCTCATGCAATATCTCCAAAAGGTGCGGGCCTGAAGGCCTGCCAAGAAAAAAGTTTACATTCTAGGCATGCAAAGCCGCTCGTTCACGACCCGGGCCGAACCGCCTCGTTTCAGGGGTTCAACTCTTGTATAAGAGTTAGAATAAGCGGTTTGCCGCTGTGACCTGCAGCAGGCACTTTCACCCCCGCCGGGCACCGATGGTTGCTACCCCTTCCAGAGAAATTTTCATTCAGGGCATGACGCGCGACGGCAGGCGCTTTCGCCCAAGCGACTGGGCCGAGCGGCTGGCCGGCGTCATGAGCCAGTTCCGCCCCGGGGGAGCCGCCACCACGCCCCAAAGCCACCTGAGCTACTCGCCGTGGTGCGTGCCTGCGAGCATGAACGGCATCAACTGCGTGGTGGTGAACACCGAGTTGCGCGAGCACGAGCCCATGGCCTGGGATTTCGTCATGAATTTCGCGCGCGACAACGACCTGCAGGTGACCGAAGCGTGCCTGCTGGACAAGCGCTGAAGCGCGATCGACCCACAACGAAAAAACCGCCCGAAGGCGGTTTTTCTCTCTGCTTTCAGCGCACCCGTTACAAACGGCAGGCGCCAAAGCGCCCGTGCGTGCAACCTGAATGAATCAGGCTGCGCTGGCCAGGGCCTTGACCTTGGCGGACAGGCGGCTCTTGTCGCGAGCGGCCTTGTTCTTGTGAAAGATGCCCTTGTCGGCGATGGAGTCGATGACCGACTGCGCCTTGGCAAAGGCTTCGGTGGCCTTGGCCTTGTCGCCGGTGAGAACGGCCTTTTCGACGTTCTTCACGAAGGTACGGTATCTGGAGCGCAACGAGGTGTTGGCCGCGTTGAGCTTGACGTTCTGACGTGCGCGCTTGCGACCGGATGCAAGGCGCGGGTTTTTCTTGACTGGCTTACCAGAGGCCATGGTGGAGATCCTTGAGTGTCTGTGGATGATGAAAGCAGAACCGATGATTGTAATTCATTGCAGCCGATTTGTTGAGTCGCTTCACGCGCGCATACACTCGCGCCGGTGTCCCTGTTCAAAGCCGCCTCCACCGTCTCGCTGCTGACGCTTGCCTCGCGCATCACCGGGCTGGCACGTGACCTGCTGATGGCGGCCATCTTTGGCGCCAACACTTTCACCGACGCGTTCAACGTCGCGTTTCGCATCCCCAACCTGTTTCGGCGGCTGTTTGCCGAGGGCGCGTTCAGCCAGGCTTTCGTTCCGGTGCTGGCCGCACACCGGGAGCGACACGGAGAAGCCGATACCCACCGCCTGATCAACGCGGTGGCCACGGCGCTTTTTTGCGTGCTCGTCGCCGCCAGCGTCCTGGGCATGCTGGGGGCGCCGGCGCTCGTCTGGGCCCTGGCCAGCGGCCTGCGCCAGGATCCGGCGGGGTTCGATGCCGCCATCTTCATGACGCGCTGGATGTTTCCCTACATCGGCTTCATGTCGCTGGTGGCGCTCGCGTCGGGCATCCTCAACACCTGGAAGCACTTCACCGTGCCGGCCGTCACGCCGGTGCTGCTCAATCTGAGCATGATCCTGGCGGCATGGCGGGGCGCCCCGTGGCTGGCCGCGCGGGGCATCGAGCCGATCTTTGCCATGGTCGGGGGGGTCATGGCGGGCGGGGCGCTGCAGCTGGCGGTTCAATTTCCGGCGCTGCGCCGCCTGCGCCTGCTGCCACGGCTCGCGCTGGGCTACCAGGGCATCCGCTCGGCGTGGCGCGATCCCGGGGTCAGGCGCATTCTCTCGCTGATGGCGCCGGCCGTGCTCGGCGTGGGCGTGGCGCAGCTGTCGCTGATGATCAACACGCAGATCGCCTCCTACCTCACGCCGGGCAGCGTGACATGGCTTTTCTATGCCGATCGGCTCATGGAATTTCCGACGGCCCTGCTCGGTGTGGCGCTGGGCGTGGTGCTCACGCCGCAACTGTCGGGCGCCATCGCCAGGGGCGACAAGGAGCGTTATTCGGCCATGCTGGACTGGGGGATGCGCATGGTCGTCCTGCTGGCCGTGCCCTGCGCCGTGGGGCTGCTTGCCTTCGCCCGGCCGCTGGTGGCCACGCTTTTTCACTATGGCGCGCTGCACGACAGCGATGTGCTGCGCATCGCCTCCGCGCTCATGGGCTACGGCGTCGGCCTGCTCGGACTGGTCGCTGTGAAAGTGCTCGCTCCGGGCTACTATGCGAGCCAGGATATACGCACCCCCGTGCGCATCGCCATTGTCGTGCTGGTCATTACGCAGATGCTCAACGTCGTGTTCGTTCCATGGCTGGCCCACGCCGGGCTGGCCCTGTCCATCGCCATCGGCGCGCTGGTGAACGCGACGTGGCTGCTCGTCGGGCTGCGCCGCAACGGGCGCTACCAGCCGCTGCCGGGGTGGCGCGCCTTCCTGGCTCGCGTCGCTGGCGCTTCCTGTGCCCTGGCGCTGTTTCTGGTCTGGGCGTCGGGGCAATTCGACTGGCTGGCGCTGCGTGCGCAGCCGCTCGAGCGCGCGGCGCTGCTTGCCGGCCTGCTGCTGAGCGCCGTCGTCGTGTATTTCACGGTGCTGACGGCCAGTGGACTGAAATGGGTGCAATTGGCGCGTCGCTGATGAAATGGCTTGCCCCCACGCCGCTCGAGTATTTCGCCACCCTGGTCAAGGCAGGCGATGCGATGCCTCTGTTCGAGGCCGCGGCAAGCCTTGCACAGGACGATGAGCCGCAGCTCGATCTGCAAGCGCTGGTGACTGAAATCGACACGCTGGCGCACCGCCTGAAAACGCGCCTGCCCGCCGATGCAGGCGCGCTCACGCGCCTGCGCATGCTGCACCATTTCTTCTATACCGAGCTGGGTTTTTCGGGCAACCGCAATGATTACTACGCGGTGCACAACAGTTATCTGCATGAGGTGTTGCGCACGCGCATGGGCATACCCGTCTCTCTGGCGGTGGTGTGGCTGGAATTGGCCCATGGCATACAACTGCGCGCCGATGGCGTTTCCTTCCCCGGGCATTTCCTGGTGAAGGTGCGCCTGCCCGACGGTTACGTGGTGCTCGATCCGCTGACGGGCCAATCCCTTTCTCCGGAAGATATCGCCGAGCGGCTGGAGCCCTTGCGACAGCACCTCGCCGACGCCGACGATGAGGAACTGCCTCTGGCGCTGTACCTGCAGGCAGCGTCGGCGCGCGACATCGTCGCGCGCATGCTGCGCAATCTCAAGGAAATCCATCGCGCCAACAGGGACTGGCAGCGCAGCGTTGCCGTGCAGGACCGGTTGCTGGTGCTCGAGCCCGGCGCCTGGAGCGAACGGCGCGACCGGGGAATCGCGCTGGCCCAGCTGGGCCGGAGCGCGCAGGCGCTGCAAGACCTGCAGGCCTACGTGGCGCAACTACCGGACGCGACCGACATCGCGGACATCACCCGCCTGATCGGAGAGCTCAACCGCAGCCGGCGACCATGAGAGCCGATCTGCAGCCGCGGCCGGACGGCCCTGGCGAAAAAAATCAGTCGGCCTTGACCGCCAGCACGGGGCAGGGCACGTTGAGCAGGATCTCCTGCGCCATGCTGCCCAGCAACAGTTTTCCAACGGGGTTGCGCTTGCGCAGGCCGATCACGAGCACGGAAACCTGCAGCGTCTGCACCAGTTCCTCGATTTCCTCGATCGCGCTGTTGCCACGTACGAACACTTTGAGCTCGGCCTTGATCGGCAGCTTGGCAAGACGCTCTTCCACACGCTCGACTTCATAACCGCTCACCACATTGGGGTCTTCCGAGCGGCCGCCGGGGCCGGCGTTGATCACCACGAGTTGCTCATTGTCCTTGGTGGCAATTTCGATGCCCTTGTCCAGTGCAGCCTGGCCTTCCGGGCGGGGTACATAGGCGACGAGAACAGTCATGTGAGTTCCTGCTGGTTTTGTTGTGAAAAGCAAAGGTGATTATGCAAGAACACGGGGCGTCCGGGGGGATACGTCGTATCTGCTTGTCAGATCAGCCGAGCCGCATCCAGTTCCTTCTTGGCATAGGCGTAAAACAGCGGCGCGGCAACGAGGCCCGCGGGGCCATAGACGGCCTCGGCCACGAACAGGACGGCCAGCAGCTCCCACACCCGGATGTGCGTGCGTTGTCCGACCACCTTGGCATTGATCACGTACTCCGCCTTGTGGATCAGGATGAGAAAGCCCAGACAGGCCGCGGCTGCGTAGGGCGAGACGGAAAGACCCACGAGGGTGATCACCGAATTGCAGATCAGGTTGCCGACGATGGGAATGAGCCCGCCGACGAAGGTGAGCGTGATCAGCATCGCGGTATAGGGCAGCTTCATGCCCCACAGCGGCAGCACCAGCAACAGGAAAATCGCGGTCAGGCTGGTGTTGAAGGCGGCGATCCAGAACTGCGCCGCGACGATCTGCCGAAAGGCGTCGCCCAGGCGCGTCACACGGACGGCGAGTTGCCGGATCAGCGGCCCGCGCGCGCGGGTGCCGTGGCCGAGCGCGGCCAGCGCACCGACGATCCCGCCCACGTAGGCGTAGAGCAGTCCGCCCAGCCAGGCTCTGCCTGCGCTGGCCAGCGCCCCGGCCTTGGCGCCAAGGTAGCTGGCCAGTGCGCGCTGGATTTCGTCGGCTCCGTCCGGCAGCTGGCTCGCGATCTCGGGCGGCAGCTTTTCACGCAATTCCAGCACCGTGCGCGCAAGAAAATCGAGCAGTTCCCGGTACTGCAGCGGCGCGCCGATGATGTAGCTGCGCGAACGTGACAGTGCAATGGCCAGCAGCACCAGCGGTGCCAGCAGCACCAGCGTGGCGGCCACGTTCTCCGCCTTCACGGGCAGGTAGCGCTGGATCCGGCCCAGGTGCACGGTCAGCCAGCGGGTGAGCAGGAAACCGACACAGGCGCTGAGCAGACCGGCCAGCAGGCCGAAGTGCATCACCATCAGCAACGAAAGCACCACGAGCACGTAGCTCGCAGCGATCACCTGGGGGCTTTCGTACTGGACTGGGGTCATCGCGGTCGGGTCCGTGCGCGCGCTCCGGTGGCCGCTCAGCGCACGGTCACGGCAGCGCCGCCGCCACGTTCACCGACGGTGCCGATCCGATGCACCTCTTCGCCCTGGGCGCGCAGGCAGGCGGCAATGGCATCGGCGGCATCGGGCGCCGTCACCACCACCATGCCGATCCCGTTATTGAACGTGCGGTTCATCTGCACGTCGTCGATGCCCGCCGTGCGCTGCAGCCAGGCAAACAGCTCGCTGCGGGGCCAGCTCCCGGCCGCCAGGTGCGCCGCCAGGTGCGCGGGCAGCACGCGGGGAATGTTTTCCAGCAGCCCCCCGCCGGTGATGTGGGCCAGCGCCTTGATGGATGAACCATGTTCGGCCAGGGTCGCCAGCACGCTTTTGACATACAGGCGGGTGGGCTCCATGATGGCCTGCCGAAAAGGTTTGCCGTCCAGCATGTCCGGCAGGTTGCTGCCGGCGCGTTCAAGGCATTTGCGCACGAGCGAAAAGCCGTTGGAGTGCACGCCGCTGGAGGCCAGGCCCAGCACCACGTCACCCGCGCGCACCTGGTTTCCGCTCAGAATTTTGCTTTTCTCGACCACACCCACGGCAAAGCCGGCAAGGTCGTATTCGCCTTCGGGGTACATCCCGGGCATCTCCGCCGTTTCACCGCCGATCAGCGCGCAGCCTGACAGCTCGCAGCCGCGGGCGACGCCGCCCACCACGGCCGCTGCCGTATCCACATCGAGCCTGCCGCACGCGAAATAATCCAGGAAAAAGAGCGGCTCCGCGCCCTGCACCAGCACGTCATTGACGCTCATGGCCACGAGATCGATGCCCACGCCGTCGTGCATGTTCCATTCGAACGCCAGCTTGAGCTTGGTGCCCACGCCATCGGTCCCCGAGACGAGAACCGGTTCCTTGTAGCGCTTGGGCACCTCGAACAGTGCGCCGAATCCGCCGATGCCGGCCATCACGCCTTCGCGCAGCGTTTTCCTTGCCAGGGGCTTGATGCGCTCCACCAGGGCGTCGCCCGCATCGATATCGACGCCGGCATCTTTGTAGGAAATGGGGGGCTGCGCTGCGGGAAGGCTCATGGGAGGATGCGCGCCGCGGGGCGGCAAGGGGGTGCGATGAAGAGACAGTGATTCTAGGCGAACGCACCCTAAAATCGATGGTTTCACATCAGGCGCGCCTTGGCCGGCAAGGCTGGCGCACATGCGGTTTTTTCATGCGAAGCAGATTTCAATCAGCAGCCGGGCAGCGCAGGCAATGAGGCAACTGGCCCTGGACATCGGGCTGCCAGTGGGTCCGACGCTGGAAAACTACCTTCCCGGCGGCAACAGCCAGGTGGTGCAACACCTCGAAGGCATCGTGCAGGCGCATGACCAGCGCGGCGCTCCGGTGTATCTGTGGGGAGGACAAGGCACGGGCAAATCCCACCTTCTGAAGGCCGCCGTGACCGCCTTGAACGGGCAGGGGGCAAGGGCGGGGTGGCTTGATGCGTCCGTCCGCTGGCCCTGCGCCTTCGATGAAGGCTGGAATGCGATTGCCCTCGACGAGGTGGAACGCTACAACCCCGCCCAGCAGGCCGCGGCCTTCAACTGGTTCGTCAACGCCAGCAGCCCGGCCACGGGCACGCCACGGCACATCCTTGCCGCCGGCAGCCTGCCGCCCGCGGATCTGCCGCTGCGCGAGGACCTGCGCACGCGGCTGGGATGGGGGCACGTGTTCCGGCTCGAACCCCTGGACGAAGCGCAGTGCCGCGCCGCGCTGCAGCGGCAGGCGGGCGAGCGCGGCGTCGTGCTCACGGACGAGGTGACCCGTTTCATGCTGGTGCGCTTTGCGCGCGACATGGGCAGTCTGATGCGGCTGCTCGAGCGGCTCGATCAGTTCGCGCTGCAGGAGCGGCGCGCCATCACCATCCCCTTGCTGCGCGCCATGCTGCAGGATGGGCCCCACACCCCGGAGCGCGCATGACCCCTCGGCAACCACCCCAAGCCACGCGCCCGCGGCTGGCGCTGTTCGATCTCGATCACACGCTGCTGCCCATCGATTCCGACTACGAATGGGGAGAGTTCACGATTCGTCTGGGCTGGTGCGACAGGGACGACTTCGGACGGTGCAACGAAGCCTTCTACGCGGACTACCAGGCGGGGCGCCTGGATGTGCACGACTATGTGCGTTTTGCCACGCAGGCCATGCGCAGCCAGGGCCCACAGGCCGCAGCCCAGGCACATGCCCAATTCATGCGCGAGGTGATCGAACCCGCCGTTCGCCCGTCGGCGCTGGCCCTGCTGCAAAAGCACCGCGACCAGGGCGATCTCATGCTCATCATCACGGCGACCAATGAATTCGTCACCCGCCCCATTGCGCGGCTCCTGGGCGTCGACCATCTGATCGCCATCGAGCTCGAGCGCGACAGCGCCAGCCGATACACCGGGGAGATTCGCGGCATCCCTTCGATGCGCGAGGGTAAAGTGCAGCGCCTGAAGCAATGGCTTGCCGAGCGCGATCTGACCCTGGAGGGCATTGAATCGACGTTCTACAGCGATTCCATGAACGACCTGCCGCTGCTGGAACTCGTCAGCCATCCCGTCGCCACCAACCCCGACACCCGTCTGCGCGCCCTGGCGCGCGAGCGCCATTGGCCCACCCTGGATTTATTCGACCCTGCACCATGATCAAAACTTTCATCGACAAATTGCTGGGCAAGCGCTCACGCTCCGACAACCGGTTCGGCAGGCGCGAGGAAGTGCAGGCGAGCGTGCACGGCATCGACCTGTCCCTGGTGGACAAGCGCGCGATCGACGTGGTGCGAACGCTCAAGCAGGCGGGGTTCGAGGCCTATATCGTCGGCGGCGCCGTGCGCGACCTGCTGCTGGGCCTCAAGCCCAAGGATTTCGATGTCGCCACCAACGCCACGCCGGAGCAGGTCAAGGGCCTGTTCCGGCGCGCCTTCATCATCGGACGGCGCTTTCGCATCGTCCATGTGGTCTACGGCAGGGGGCGCGAGCATGAGGTGATCGAAGTCTCGACCTTTCGCGCCTACATGGACAACACCGCCGCCGAGCACGTGCAGGGCAACGAGAAAACCAGCAAGGCCGAGCTGTCGGGCTTGCGCCATGCGGTGGACGCGAGCGGGCGCGTGCTGCGCGACAACGTCTGGGGACCGCAGGAGGAAGACGCCGCGCGGCGCGATTTCACCGTGAACGCCATGTATTACGACCCCGAGACGCAGATCGTGGTCGATTACCACAAGGGCATCCAGGACGCGCAAAAGCGCGTGCTGCGAATGATTGGCGATCCGGCCACACGCTACCACGAGGACCCGGTGCGCATCATCCGCGCAGCGCGCTTTGCCGCCAAGCTGGGCGCGCGCGGTTTTCAGATCGAACCACGCACGGCCAAGCCCATGGTGAGTTGCGAGCCGTTGCTCAAGGAGATACCGCAAAGCCGCCTGTTCGACGAGATGCTCAAGCTGCTGCAGACCGGGCATGCGCTGGCTTCGGTGGAGCAGCTGCGCAAGCTCGGCCTGGCAAAAGGCATCTATCCGTTGCTGGACGTGGTCGTCGAACGCGCCGAACTGCCGCTGGTGCACGCGGTGCTGCAGGACACCGATCGTCGCGTGGGCGAGGGCAAGGCGGTGGCGCCGAGCTTCCTGCTCTCGTGTGTCCTCTGGCCGGACGTGAGGGCAGGGTGGGAGCAGCGCCAGGCGGCAGGGGAACACGCCTTTCCGGCGCTGCAGGCGGCGATCGATGACGTGTTTGCACGGCGCATTGGAGACGTTTCCGGCCGCGGCAAGCTGGCCGCCGACATGCGCGAGATCTGGGTGATGCAGCCGCGCTTCGAGCGCCGCACGGGGCACGGGGCGCACAGCATGGTGGCGCACATCCGTTTTCGCGCGGGATTCGATTTCCTGCGCCTGCGCGCCGACAGCGGCGAGGTGCCCGATGACCTGGTGAACTGGTGGCAGCAGTTCTCGATCGCCGACGAAGCGCGCCGCGAAGACATGCTCGATCAGCTGCGCGAGGAGCAGCGCAAGCGCACGCGCCAGCGCAAGGCCAGCCCGGAGGCGGCGCAGGCCGCCGCGCCAGATCCGGACGCGGCTGAATCGGTCCACGCCGCACCGGCCCGCAAGCGCCGCCGCCGCAGGCGCAAGCCGACAGGCGGCGAGGGTGCGGGCACGGACGCGCAGTGAACGCCTTCATCGGCCTGGGCGCCAATCTGGGCAATGCCCGTGCGGCATTGGTTTCGGCCGTTCGGGCACTCTCGGGCTTGCCGCTGACCCGGTTCGTGAAGGGCTCTTCCCTGTACGCCAGCGCGCCCGTGGATGCGGGCGGCCCCGACTACCTCAACGCGGTGGTGCTGCTGGATACGGCGCTCGAGCCGCTCGCCCTGCTGCATGCGATGCAGGCGATCGAAAATGCGGCCGGGCGCGAGCGTCCCTACCTCAACGCGCCACGCACGCTGGACCTCGATGTCCTGCTGTACGGGGCGCTTGAGCTCTGCGGCGCGGACCTCACGCTGCCGCACCCGCGGATGTGGCAGCGCGCCTTCGTTCTGCTTCCCTTGAGCGAAATCGCACCGGAGCGTGTCCGCCCCGAGCAGCTTGCCACGGTCGCGCGCCAGCGCATCGACCGCGTGGCGCAAGCCGCTGAGTGGATTGCGATATCACAACAAAAACAATAGCTTCAAGCGCTTTCCGGATAAGGTTTCAAGCCGAAAATCACTGAATTTTCAGGCTCTGTGCTTGTCGGCTTCCGTCAGGAACGCATCCGAGAAAAAGGCCGTTTCCGGCAGTGCCCTGTCCTGGCTGAAACTCGCTCTGGCCGCATCCACCATCAACGGCGAGCCGCAGGCGTACACCTCGTGGCCCGACAGATCCGCATGGTCATCGAGCACCGCCTGGTGCACCAGGCCGCTGCGGCCTTGCCAGGAGTCCTGCGTGTCGGCGTCCGATACGACAGGGACGTAAGCGAGCGTCGGCATCTGCGCCTGGCGTGCGCGCACCCAATCGTCCATGTACAGATCGCGCGGTCGGCGCACACCCCAATAAAGCGCAATCGTGCACGGGTTCTGCGTGAACTGCAGATGCTCGATCAATGCCTTGATGGGCGCAAATCCGGTTCCCGAGGCCAGCAAAATGATGGGCTTGCCAGAATCCTCATGCAAACGGAAGCTGCCAAACGGTCCCTCGATGCGGAGGATGTCCTTTTCCTTCAGGGCACTGAAGACGTGGTCGGTAAAGCGCCCCCCGGGCGTATGGCGCAGGTGCAATTCAAGCCCGGGCGAGTCTTCCTGGGTGTGCGGCGCATTCGCGATGGAATAGGCGCGCCGGGTGCCATCACGCAGGATGAACTCGACGTACTGGCCCGCAAAGTAGCCGAAATGGGCGCCGACGGGCAGGCTCATCCGGGCCAGCATGACGTCGTCCGTGGCGCGCTCGAGGCGGGCCACGCGCACGGGAAACTTGCGCACGGGAAAGCTGTCGGCATCGGTGACCTGCTCCGAATGCAGCACCAGGTCCGAATCCGCAAAGGCGCTGCAGGCCAGGATGACACCCTCGGCCTCTTCGCCCGCGCTCAGTGCATGGCTCGAGTGGGCTCGCATATGCACCTGGCCACTGACCATGCGGCACTTGCAGGAGCCGCATGCACCGTCCTTGCAGCCATAGGGCATGGGAATGTTCTGCCGGATCGCCGCAGCCAGCACCGTTTCATCGGCATGCACCTCGAACGTGCGCCCGCTGGGCTGGACACTCACCTGGAATACGCTGTCAGACATGGGCGGGTATGCTCCAAACGCTCTCGAAATCACAAAAGCCCGATTTTGCCTTTCTGTCCCAACCCTTCGGGCGCGCTGCCTTCGCGCTTTCGCCGCCCTCGCGTGCTCATCATCGGCTGTGGCGATGTGGGGCTGCGCGCCGTCAAGGCACTGGGGCGTGGCCCACGCGTGCTGGCGTTGAGCTCATCGCCGGATCGGCTGGATCGGTTGCGCGCCGCCCGGGTGGTGCCGCTGCGGGGAAATCTGGACGACCCGGACTCGCTGGCGCGGCTTGCCGGCCTTGCCACGCACGTGCTGCACCTGGCGCCCCCTCCGTCAACGGAAGTGCACGACCCACGCACGAGGGCACTGGTCCGCGCCCTGGCGCGGCGCAGCCCGCCGCGCGCGCTGGTCTACATCTCGACCAGTGGGGTGTATGGCGACTGTGGCGGTGCGTGGGTGTCCGAGACCCGGCCGCTGGCGCCTGCCACGCCGCGGGCCAGGCGAAGGGCCGACGCCGAGGCACAACTGCGCCGATGGGGGCGGCGTGGCGTCCGCGTCAGCCTGCTGCGCGTGCCCGGCATCTATGGCGGCAACCGCGCCGACGGCGGGGCACGCACCCGCCTGCTGCGTCGCCAGCCTTTGCCGCAAGAGCCCGATGATCCATACGTCAACCGCATCCACGCGGACGACCTTGCACGCGCCTGCGTGCTCGCGCTCTGGCGCGCGTGCCCCCAGAGGGTTTACAACGTCTGCGACCACAGCCATCTGCGGCTGGGAGAATATTTTGACCTCGCGGCCGACCTGCTGGGCCTCGCGCGCCTTCCGCGCATCAGTCTGGCGCAGGCCAAACGCGAACTGACGCCTGAATTCCTGAGTTTCCTGACCGAATCCCGGCGCCTCGTGGCTCGGCGCATACAAGAAGAACTGGGGTTGAAACTCGACTATCCCACGGCGCGGGAAAGTCTGCGAGCCGAGCTCGGGGCTCAGCGCGGATAGCTTCGGCCCTGAGCGTCGTAGCAGCGAAAGACGTTGCAATTGACCATTTCGGGCTTGCGCTCGGCCCGGTGCGGTCTTTGGGGGTGCGGGGGCGGCACAACGATCACCGGAGGCACGTAGCCCGGCCCCACGTAGACGGGAGGGCGGTTGTTCGTGCGGCGCTGCAACCTGGCGTATTCCGCGGGCGTCAGACATGCCAGGTCGGCGTTGTCCTGTGCCGCGGCAATCCGGGTGTTGGTGTCGTAGAGCGTCGGGTCCAGCGCCATGGCGCCTTGCAGCACGGCGCGTGCCTGCAGGCACTGGGCGGATTGTGACGGCTCGACGGTGTCGCGCCCCGCCGCTGGCGGCGGCGTTGCAGGAGGTTGCGCGGCTTGCACTTGCTGCTGCTCACGCTGCATGCGCAGGGCTTCCCGGGCCTGCTCATACTGGCGTTGAATGTCTTCAGGCGTCTGCCTGGGAGCGACTTCCTTGCGGCTTTGCCCCTGGGTGCAGTCGGCGTCCGTGTACGTCACGCTGCCCGTGACCGGATCGGTGCAGCGGATCACCTGAGCGTTGCCTGCCAGGGTGACGCCGAACAAAAAGGCCGTCAGACAAGCCTTGAGGGCGCGAGCGATCCAATGCCTGAGTCTGACCATGATCAAGGAAATTCGCGTGCGTTGTACCCACCGCGGTCGCGATTCGGAGGGTTTTGACGATCTTGCGGGCCGCCCTGCCGCCCCTGCCAGGAGGGACCCGGCCGCTGGCGGGTATCGGGTGATCGCTCGCGGGGGCGCTGTTGCCAGCGGTCGTCGCCATCGGACCTGGAGAAATCACGACGGTGCTCGTGCCGGTTTTCACGCCAGCGTGGCTCGTCTCGCCAGCGCGGCGGCGGTTGTCTGCGCGTGGAATCGATCCATATCTGTCCGCCAAACACCGCTGGCGGGCCGCCATAGATTACCGGTGGACCAACGGGAAAGCCGTACGCGGCGGGTGGATAGACCGGGCCGTAGCTCTCGTAGGTCTCATACCCGTACCCGTCCGCCACCGGAACGGCGCAGCCGCCCAGCACCAGCGTGAGTGCCGCGGCGGTAAGCAGCAAGGCGGGCGTTGTGTGTCGGTCAGGGCATTGCATGACACTCAGACGTGCAGACCGCGGCACGGGTTGACCATGAGGCTCATGTTTTACCCGTTCTTTACCTCGGGCGCCAGTTCCGGGCCCGAGGTCAGACTGTGCCAGCGGTGCGCAAGGCGGCAATCTCGGTCTTGCTCATGCCCATTTCCATCAGCACTTCCTCGGTGTGTTGGCCGAGCGCGGGCGGTGCGCCGTGGTAACGCACGGGGGTGTCGGAAAGCCTGAGCGGGCTGGCCACGGTGGCTATGCAGGCAATCCCGTCATCGGCCTCGCGTGGCAGATCGACCTTCAAGCCGCGGGCCCGCACTTGAGGATCGTCGAAGGCCTGGGCGATGGTGTTGATCGGACCGCAAGGCACGGCCTTGTCCTGCAGCAGGGTGATCCACTGGGCGCTGGTGCGGCTGCGCAGCAGAGGCTGCATCCACGCCAGCAGTTCGCCACGGTGGTGCACCCGCGCCGTATTGGTGGCGAAGCGTTCATCGCGGGCTCGTTGCGCTTCACCCACCGCCATGCAAAAACGCGCGAACTGCCCGTCATTGCCAATGGCCAGCAGCACGTGGCCGTCGCGCGTGGCGAAGTCCTGGTAGGGGGCAAGGCTGGGGTGCGCGTTGCCCGCGCGCGTCGGGGCCTTGCCGCTGGCAAAAAAGCCCGCGGCCTGATTGGCCAGCATGGCCATGCCGACGTCCAGCAACGCGGTATCGATGTACTGGCCGCGCCCCGTGCGCTCACGTGCGTGCAGGGCCGCGAGAATGGCATTGCTCGCGTACATCCCCGTCAGGATGTCAATGACGGCCACGCCGGCCTTGAGCGGTCCGCCTCCGGGCTCCCCGTCGGCATGCCCGGTGATGCTCATCAGGCCACAAGCCGCCTGGACCATGAGGTCATACCCCGCGCGTTCAGCGTAAGGCCCATTCTGACCAAAACCCGTGATCGAGCAGTAGATGAGGCGCGGATGGGCCGCCCGCAGATGTTCATGATCCAACCCATGGCGCACCAGACCGCCGATCTTGAAATTCTCGACCACGACGTCGGCCGTGCCCGCCATGCGTTGCAGGATCTGCCGCCCCGCGGGATGGGACATGTCCACCGTGACCGAACGTTTGTTGCGGTTGCAGGCGGTGTAGTAACTGGCCTGGTCGGTTGGCTGGCCCTGGGCATCCTCAAGAAATGGAGGCCCCCAGTGCCGCGTATCGTCTCCGGCACCGGGGCGCTCAATCTTGACCACGTCCGCGCCGAGATCGGCCAGGATCTGCGTGCACCACGGCCCCGCCAGTACACGCGACAAATCCAGCACCTTGATGCCCGACAAAGCTCCCTGCGCGGATGAACCCATGGTAGATCGCCCAATTGATCGCACAACCGCCACGCGAAGACCGAAGGCGGCGTGCCCAGATCGTATTTCATCGGCCGTGGTTGCGGAACGTGGCGAGATGCGCAAGTATCAAACAATGCATGGCGATCGACGGAGAACACCATGACGACACAAGCTGGTCTCGCACGCGGCGGCACCTTCGAGGCAACCCTGGATGAAATGCAGGCGCTTAAGCGCCTGGAGATTCACCAGACGCTGAGCGTGCCGCAGGCGCTGCACGAACGCCTGCCGGGGCGCCTGGAAGTGAACGGTTTGATCACCAAGACGGCCGACGGCATGTATGCGCTTACCGAGGCGGGTCGCCACCTCATACGACGCGGCGTGAATTGACGCAAAAAAAGCTGCGCATGGGTTCATTCATGTGCAGCTCGTCCGATGTGGTGCCCGGGGCCGGACTCGAACCGGCACGCCTCGCGGCGGGGGATTTTGAGATTGATCTTGGGGAATAGCATGGAACCACGCTGGAACCCGCCGAGCCTTGCTGTACTTGGTTTTCCAAAAGGCTAGCTCCGTCTAACCTTACGCCTTGACCAGACCGATTGCGGCACACTTTCCGATGCCGTGGCTCCTGGCTGGTTCCTGCGTTCGATCCCGAACTAGGAGGCGTCATGGCCAAGATCAAACTCACCAAATCCGCTGTCGACGCGGCTGAAACCGTCGGCAAAGACTACGAACTGCGGGACACCATTGTCCCAGGATTCCTTTGCAAAGTCACCGCCCACGGGCGCAAGGTTTTCATGCTCCAGTACCGCACGAACTGGGGCGAGCGCCGCAAGCCGAAGATAGGCCAATTCGGCGAGCTGACCGTTGAGCAGGCCCGTTCGATTGCACAGGACTGGCTAGCCGACGTGCGCAAGGGCAATGACCCCAGCGCCGCCAAGCTGGCCGCGCGCATGGCTCCTACGGTCAAGGAGTTGTGCGAGCAGTTCATCGAGGAATACTCGAAGCCGCGCAACAAGCCCCGCACGGTCGATACCTACCAAGGCTACATCGACCGTCACATCATCCCGGCGATGGGCAAGATGAAAGTGCCTGACCTGACGCGCGCGGACATCACGACGCTCATGAAGAACAAGGCGCACATCGCCGTCACGGCCAACCGGCTTTTGGCTTGCCTGCGCAAGATGCTCAACATGGCCGAGGTGTGGGGCTACCGACCCGACGGCTCCAATCCTTGCCGTCACGTCCCCAAGTACCGGGAGGATGGCGAAACGCGATACATCGTCAACGACGAGCTGGCGCGCCTCTATACCTATCTCGACCGGGCGGATGTTGAAGGGCTGGAACATCCGACCCTGACACTGGCAATTCGCCTGCAATTCGAGTTCTCAGCGCGCATGTCGGAGATCCGTACGCTCGAATGGACCTGGGTCGATTTCGAAAATCGCCGCGTTTCCTGGCCGGACAGCAAGACCGGCGACATTTCCAAGCCGATGAGCGAAGCAGCCTACCAACTGCTGTCCAATGCACCGCACATCAACGATTCGCCCTACGTGTGCCCGGCCATCTTCGACAGCAAGGAACCGATGCCCGAAAGCACCTACTACAACTCCTGGAAGCGCATCCTGGAACGGGCCAAGGTGCCGCACGTCGGCACGCACGGCATTCGCCATCGTGCGGCCACCGACATCGCCAATTCCGGCGTCCCCATCAAGGTCGGCATGGCCCTGACCGCGCACAAGACCGTCACGCAATTCATGACGTATGTGCATACGGAGGATGATCCGATCCGGGCGGCTGCTGAAAAGGTCGCCAATCTGCGGCGGGACACCATCGACAGCCGGGCGTCGGCGACGCCGGCTGCACGGCCGGCGACGGCTTCCGCCATCACGGAGGGCGACAAGACCAGCACCAGTCAGGGCAACTATCGGCCCTATCGCCACCGCAAAAGCCCCAAACGCGCCGTGCCGCCGGGCACAAAGCGGGCCACGCCAGAGACACCGGCGGTGGTCCGCTCCTGAATCGTGGCGCCGGAATGGTCGTGCTGCTGACACGACCATTCGGGGCTTGCCATTCATACCCGAACGGATATAATTCAATGGTACAGAAACGCAAGCTTCTTTATTGGGAAGGTTCCTCGAAAAAGGACTTCAAGGCGTTCCCGATCGACGTGCAGAAGGACATGGGCGTGGCGTTGTTCGTCGTCCAGTTGGGCGGCACGCCGGATTCGGCCAAGCCTTGGAAGGGGCTGGGTTCCGGTGTGTACGAGCTGGTCGAAGACCATCGGGGCGACACCTTTCGAGCGGTCTACACCGTACGGTTCGGTGACGCGGTGCATGTGCTCCACGCGTTCCAGAAGAAATCCAAGTCCGGCATCGCTACGCCGCAACCGGACGTGGAGTTGATCGAGAAGCGGCTGAAAGCAGTGCTCGCTCGCTATGGGGCGAGCAGGAGAACGTGATGACCCGTATCGACCATCCCCAAGGCACCGACAACGTATTGCTCGACCTCGGTTTCGACGACGCCAAAGAACTATCGGCGAAGGCTGCGCTTGCGCTCAAGCTCAACGAACTGATCGACCAGCGTGGTTTGAGCCAGATGGCGGCTGCGACGATTACCGGTATGACCCAACCGAAGGTGTCGCAGGTGCGCCGCTACAAACTCCAGAACATTTCGCTGGAGCGGCTGATGCAGGCGTTGGTATCGCTGGATCAGCGTGTCGAGATCGTCGTTCAACCTGCACGCCGAGCACATGCACCAGGCATCACGGTCGCCGCTTAGTCATACCGATCCTAACCACTCGATGCCGGGAATCATTCTGCGGGCAAACACTCCTGCGGAACTGAAGAGCAGGCTTGCTGGGCTGGACATTGACGTGCCTGCGCGCTCGGAGGGTCGTCGAAACCACCATGCTGAACGTTATTGCATCGCACATTTGCTTGCGACTCTGCCGATTGAGCGGCTTTCGTTTCCGTTGGCCCTTACCCATTCCGACAAGCCGGACTTCCTGCTGGCGATGCCTGATGGCGATGTTGGCATCGAGCACACGGAAGCCGTGCCGGAGAACGTCGCACGTGCCGAGTTCCTACGAGAAAAAGGCTTGGGGCCAGATGTTTATTTCACCCCTCATGTTGTGCCCGGGGAATCTCGGAAGACGGCTGCAGAATTGCGCAGTGAGATCGAAGCGAATGCGCCTGGTACAGGTTGGGTCGGCGATTCTCCACAGCGCCAATGGGCGACGGCGATGGCCCACTGCATAAAGGAGAAACTTCCAAAAGCAACGGCTGACGGCTTTGTGCGCTATCCCGCCAACTGGCTGATCGTCTATGACAACTGGCCGCTGCCAGCAGTCAACTACGCCAAAGCGGCTTCATACCTTGCGCCGCTCCTGGCGGACATGAATGCCTTTTCTGTTTTCAATGCGATCTTTATTCATGATGACTCGAAGATGTGCGAGTTCGGCGAGTCACCAATCATCCGTGTGTTGGTCAAGCCTGGAACTGAGGGCAACGCTGCACTTTAGATCACCGACTGACTGACGCGTCGACTCAGCGCCTCGGCGCTTTCCTTGCGCTCGCTGTAGCGATCCACGAGATACGGTGACACGTCGCGCGTCAACATCGTGAACTTCATCAGTTCCTCCATCACGTCCACCACGCGATCGTAGTAAGCCGAGGGCTTCATGCGCCCGGCTTCGTCGAATTCCTGGTATGCCTTTGCGACCGAAGACTGGTTCGGGATGGTCAGCATCCGCATCCAGCGGCCCAGCACGCGCATCTGGTTCAACGCGTTGAAGGACTGCGATCCGCCCGATACTTGCATGATCGCCAATGTCTTGCCCTGGGTCGGGCGCACCGCGCCGACCGACAGCGGAATCCAGTCGATCTGCGTCTTCATCAGACCTGTCATGGCGCCGTGGCGTTCCGGCGAACTCCACACCATGCCTTCGGCCCACTGCACCAGTTCACGCAACTCCTTGACCTTGGGATGATCCTCGGCGGCATCATCTACCAACGGCAGGCCCGAAGGATTGAACATCTGCGTCTCCCCACCCAGCGCCCGCAGCAGACGAGCCGCTTCCTCGGCCAACAGGCGACTGTACGAGCGCTCGCGCAGCGAGCCGTAGAGCAGCAGGAAGCGCGGCACGTGCGTCACGCGCTTGGGCGTTAGCAGCTGGTCTTGATCCGGTTGCTGGAACAGCACGGCGTCGATGTTCGGCAAGTCGATGCGGGATTCAGACACGGCGACCTGCCGCGTCTATCACCGGCTCGCCGTCTTCGTTGTTGAACGCGCCGCGTTGCGGCTGCGGCAGGATGTCCAGCACCACTTCCGAAGGACGGCACAAGCGCGTGCCCAGTGGCGTGACCACGATGGGCCGGTTCATGAGGATGGGATGCTGGAGCATGAAGTCGATCAACTGCTCGTCGCTCCACTTCAGATCATCCAAGCCCAATTCCGCGTAGGGCGTCCCCTTCTCGCGCAGCACGGCCCGCACCGACTCACCCATAGCCAAGATCAACTGCTTTAGCGTCTCGCGGCCGGGCGGTGTCTTCAGGTATTCGATGATCGTGGGTTCCTCACCGCTGTTGCGGATCAGGGCCAGCACGTTGCGCGAAGTACCGCAGGCGGGGTTGTGGTAAATGGTGATATTGCTCATGGGAAATGTCTTGGTTATCTGTCGGCAGGGTTCGGGCCGCACTCGTACCAGCCTTTGCTTTGGTTGACGATCCGAACGACCAGCAGCATCACTGGCACCTCGATCAGTACCCCGACCACGGTGGCCAGCGCCGCGCCGGACTGGAAGCCGAACAGGCTGATGGCGGCCGCTACGGCTAGCTCGAAGAAATTGGAGGCACCGATCAGCGCCGAGGGGCAGGCGATGCTGTGCTGCTCGCCCGCTTTGCGGTTGAGCCAGTAGGCTAGGCCGAAGTTGAAGAGCACCTGGATCAGGATCGGCACCGCCAGCATGGCGATCACCAGTGGCTGGCGGATGATGGCCTCGCCCTGAAAGGCGAACAGCAGCACCAGCGTCAGCAACAGCGCTGCGATCGACAACGGGCCGATGCGCTCCAGTGCCCGGTCGAAGGCAGCTTGGCCCCGGCGCAGCAGCGCCCGACGCCAGAGCTGCGCGAGGATGACCGGGATGACGATGTACAGAGCCACCGACACCAGCAGCGTGTCCCACGGCACGGTGATGGACGACAAGCCCAGCAGCAGGCCGACGATGGGCGCGAAAGCGAACACCATGATGGTGTCGTTCAGCGCCACCTGCGACAGCGTGAACACCGGATCGCCACCCGTCAGCCGGCTCCAGACGAACACCATTGCCGTGCACGGTGCAGCGGCCAGCAGGATCAGGCCAGCAACGTAGCTGTCGAGCTGATCGGCCGGCAGCCACTGAGCGAAGACTTGGCGGATGAAGATCCACGCCAGCAGCGCCATCGAGAACGGTTTGACCGCCCAGTTCACGAACAGCGTCACGCCGATGCCGCGCCAGTGCTGCTTGACCTGGCCGAGCGCGGCGAAATCTACTTTCAGCAGCATCGGTACGATCATGATCCAGATCAGCAGGCCGACCGGCAGGTTGACCTGGGCGATCTCCATATGGCCGACGGCCTGGAACACGCCCGGCACGGACTGGCCGAGCGCGATGCCGGTGACGATGCAGAGTAGTACCCACACGCTCAGGTAGCGCTCAAAGCCGCTCATGGAGGGTATGGCCGGCGCGCGGCTGGCCGCTTCGGTTCCTATGGTCATGGCACCGGCCTTATTGACGGCCAATGTCGCGCAGCTCGCGCTGCAGCGACATGGCATCCAGTCGCTGCAGGGGCAGCGACAGAAACAGCTCGATGCGACGGCGCAGTGTCAGCGCTGCGTCCGCGAACGCCTTGCGCTGCTGCTCCTCTGTGCCCTCGACGGCCGCAGGATCGGGCACGCCCCAATGTGCCGATATAGGGTGTCCCGGCCACACAGGGCAGACCTCGCCAGCGGCGTTGTCGCACACCGTGAATATGAAATCGAACTCCGGTGCGCCGGGCGCCACGAACTCGTCCCAACTCTTGCTGCGATAGCCGGTCGTCGGCAGTTGCAGGCGTTCCAGCGTGGCGAGCGCCAACGGGTGGACCTCGCCCTTGGGGTGGCTGCCGGCGGACCAAGCGTGGAAGCGACCTTTGCCCAATTCGTTGAGCAAACCTTCGGCAAGGATGGAACGGGCGGAATTGCCCGTGCAGATGAACAGTGCGTTGTGGGAGGTATCGGTCATGGTGTCAGCAAGCGCAGCGATTGGGTTCGGAAACTTCGCAGACGCCACCCCGGCAGCAGTGCTCGGTCAGGTAACCGATCAGGCCGTTCACGTGGCTGTACTCGGCGCGATAAATCAGGTTGCGGCCCTGCTGCTCGACGGTGACGAGGCCGGCGTGGGCAAGTTCCTTCAGGTGGAAGGACAAGGAATTGCGGGCCACGTCGAGCTGCTCGGCCAAAACGCTTGGCGTCAGCCCTTCCGGGCCGGCGGTGACCAGGGCGCGGAACACGCGTAGGCGTTGGGTGTGCGCTAGGGCGTTGAGAGCGGAAACAGCTTGATCTTCGTTCATAGT
Organism: Comamonas sp. SCN 67-35; assembly: GCA_001725255.1. Taxonomy (GTDB): domain Bacteria; phylum Pseudomonadota; class Gammaproteobacteria; order Burkholderiales; family Burkholderiaceae_C; genus Comamonas_C. The sequence goes on from MEFV01000013.1 coordinate 115,140, forward strand.
TCGATAATACAACACTTATCGAACTATATGCAAAAGAGCGCTCCTCCAAAGGAACTGGGGTCCCGGCGTGCCGCCGCCGGGCTCGCTGGCTGCGCCCCGTGCCTGCTCAGGCGCGTCGCAGCTATCCGACTTTGATCCCCAATGTCTCCGAACTTGGCGGGCCCGCGCTTGCGCGAACGAACATCCGCTTAAGCTGTGACCACTGCAGGTGCTCCAGTAGCAGCCGGACCGGCCTTGCGCTTCTTGGCCGTCTCCGCGCTGCGTTTCTCAATCTGTGCGCGCCAAGTCTCCAGCGCTGTAATGTCGGCAAGTAGTTCATCAGGATCGGGAACTGCAACGCCACCCAAGAGTGCTTTGTCGTGCGCGTAGTTCGAGCACCTTGTCATGCCTGCGTTGACTTGGGCATAGTCCTCGTCATCGACCACGACCTCGGCGAGCCGCTGCGTTTCCACACCCTTGCGGAACCGGAGGACGACCTGGCGCAGCAGGGCCTCTTCAACCGCGCGCTCCCATGCCATGCGCAATCGGAAATAGGCATCGACAGTTTGCCTGCGATGCTCCTGCTCCTCACCGTCCCGGTACAACTTGGCGATGGATTGCTGTTGAGCCTTTAGCGCACCGATCCGTTTGCTTGCATTCTTCCCTTCAAACGGTAGTTCTGGATCGGCGACTCCGAATCCCTCGGCGCGGCGAACCAGACTTTGGGTGGAAATTGTCACGCCGGCCAACTTTGCCTCCTCTACGAGGAGGCAAAGAAAGTAGATGTCGTGGGTGAACACGACGACCTGCCGGTGCGCGGCTTCGGTGACCAGACGCTTCGCCACACGCTCCCGCCTGAGATGATCGAGTGAAGATACGGGGTCGTCGAACAAAACGCCTCCTTTGCCTTTGCTCAATCCGACTTCAGCCAAAAAAGAACCGATCGCCACGGCACGTTGTTCCCCTTCGCTCAGGATGTCGCTCGGGCTGCGGCTTTGTGGCAGTTCCAATTTCAATTTGTGCAAAGCCTTGCCCCTGTCGGCACGACTCTGGAGCGAGACGCTCAACGTACCGACACCCAACGCCTTGAACTCGCGATTGAGCGTCTCAGCCAGTTCCTTGGAAACGACCTTTTCGGCTATCTCAGATGCTTTCAGCGAGATGGCGTTGGTCTTGACGGCGGAGAGGCACCGCCCGAGTTTCGCCTGATGACTGAGCCGGCCGACAGCCGTCATCACGGCATCCCTGACTTGGCTCAGCCTGACTCGCGCATCGAGTTCCGCGAACTGCTTCTGGAGTGTCGCGCGAGCCTTCTCGTCCGATGCCTTCTCCAAGGTTTCGGCCTCGGCGTTTAGCTTGTCAGCCAGCGATTGAAGTCGTGCTGCCGGATTCACCAAGGCATGAGCGACATCCTCCCACTGATATGAGAGTACCGCCGCCTTGATGGCTTCCTGGCGAGCCGCGAGCAATGGCTCGAACGCCTTGGTATCCGCAGCCAGTTGCGGATCTAGGGTTTCAATCTCGCCGCAAGTTACATCGTCGAGGTTCAACGTCAGATTCTGCGCGATAAACGGCCTGTATTCTGCATACAGTGCGGTACGCCGTGCCTGTGAGGTTTTCTCCGCTTCCTGCTGGATGAACGCCTCAAAACGCAGCAAGCGAGCGGCGCCCTCGGCGAGAGGTTGCTGGCATAGTGGACAAGGCGTATCTGCGCCCAAGTCGGGGAACACTTTACCGGGGTGCGATTCAACGGCAAATTTGCGGGCAGCGTCAAACAGCTCGCGCCAGACTTCGCCGCCGGTACCGGGCAGTAAGTTTTCGCCCTCTTTGAATTCCTTGGCTGCGAGAGTGGCCGCCGCCTGCGCAGTGCGATAGCTGTCCGCCAAGCTGCGGAGTTTGGTGACGACGGATTGGTCCACCAGCGCGCCTTTGCCAGAAGCACTTGTCGCTATGGCCGCGACACGGCGGGCTCGCAAGCGCAATTGAGCTGCTTTCTCCTTCGGATTGTTCTCTTTCAGGCTCGTGCCCAATGCCACGTGCTGATCCAATTCTTCGGGTGACAAAGTGGCCAGCGCATCGATCTGGGCCTGGGTTGTCCTAGCGGATAGCGATGCGATCAGCCTGCCGACGGGCGTGTCGCCTTGCAGAGGCACAAACGCGGAAAGGTCTGCAGCAGCCTGCGCGTGTTCTGTGTCAACTGCAGTCTTCAACTGTTTGCAGACTTTCGCCAGCGCCTCGAAGACATCGAGTCCGTACGGCACGTAGGAGAAATCGTCCTCGCTGTCTAGGTAGGCCCGTGCGCATCGCGAGTCGAAGATCGCGAACGATGACAACTCATTCGGCGCTACCTTGCCCTGGGTCCATTGCACGTCCTTTGCAACACCATCTACGGTAATTTCAAAAGTTGCTCCAGGAACGCCCGCTTTGTCGGCAGGAAGATGAGCGTTCGGATAAATCGCTTCCGTTTGGTCGCGGGCGCGGCAGGCGCGCTTGAGTACCCGCGAATATCCCGATTTTCCCGAGCCATTGTCGCCGTAGATGACCGTCATTCCGGTGGCGCCGAAGGCCAGATGCTGATTCTCTGCAATCGCGTTGACGTGCCGCATATTCTTTATCGCGAGCAACCCGATGTGCGTCGTCACCTTGACGGGTGCTGGAATTTGGTCAGCCGTGAGTGGCTTAGGTGTGCGGCCTTTCGGATCAGGGATGCCATGTGCCGACTTGAGCAACGCGAATAGGTCGTCTTGGTCATCCGCTGTCAGTGTCTGTTTGGCCAGCAGGCGCGCGACTGCATCGCTTTGCCATGCGGGTAATCCCTGAGTCCAATCCAGTATTTCTTGCAGTATCGACATCGCCCCTCCAATCATTTTCTTACAAGTTTTACTCCAAGTAGACGCATCGTGCGTTTCGGCTTGCCGCCGCCAGGCTCGCGGGCTGTGCCCCGCGCCTCGTGCCGAGTCGCGGCCATCCGGCTTTGATCCCTGACGCCTTCGGCCCTCCCGGGCCTGCGCGCTCCGCTTGCCAACGACAGGTGTGTGTGAGTGCTGTAGGGGCGGTCTTGCTGTTTCCCTTCACCGTATCACGGCGTTCTCGCCGTCAAGGGCTGCGCGTGCTTGCACGCTTGCGGCCGTGGCCGTCTTCGACCCTGTGACGGCTTGCGCTGCGCCGTGCTGGTGCCGGGTCCGGGCAATTCCGCCCGAGCAACCGGAGCACGATCATGTCGCAATATTCCCATATTCCTGAAGCCTCGCTGCTGGTGCGCGACGCGCGTGGCCGTTACCACCCGGCGACGGCTGATCAGATCCTCGCGGCGGCCCGTCAGGTCATCGACCAGAAGATGCAGCGCGGTGCCGACTTTGGCTCGCCAGCCGACGTGAAAGCGTATCTGCACACCAAGTTGGCTGGCCTCGACCACGAAGTATTCACGGTGCTGTTCCTCGACAACCGTCATCGGCTGATCGAGTACGTGGAGATGTTCCGCGGCACGATCGACGGCGCATCGGTGCATCCGCGCGAAGTGGTCAAGGAAGCGCTACGGCTAAATGCGGCGGCGGTGATCCTGGCGCATCCGCATCCGAGCGGGAATCCCGAGCCGAGCGTGGCCGACAAGGCGATTACCAGCCGGCTCCGGGACGCCCTGGCACTGATCGAGGTGCGCACGCTGGATCACATCGTCGTCGCCGGCAACGACACGGTGTCGTTCGCTGAACGCGGACTGCTCTGAGCGAAGGGGGCTTCGGCCCCCTTTTTTGCTGCGCCCATTGGCGCCTTCGGCCCAGCTCTTCGATCCGGGCCTGCGCGCTTCGCTTGCGTGGGGTCTGCGCCAACGCAGCGGCCGTTGCCTGTCGATCCGTCTCCCCTGACTTCATCACTTTGTCCGCGACTGTAGCCCGCTCCCGTGTGCCGTCAAGGCGCGCAGGGCCGTGTCCTCGGCTGCGCCTGTGGGCCGCACCCACCCTGCGCTTGTCTCCTTGACGGCCCCCGTCCGCGCGCTCCTGACCGTCGCGGGCGATGAACTCAGGAAAGACGGTGGCAACGAGGCCGGCCCAGGTCTCCGCGCCGACCCCACCGGAAGACCATGCAACTCGCTTCCCGTTTCGCTTCGCGCTCCCCGGTGCTGCGCTCCGACTATCCCTTGTCGGATGACCAAATCCGCGCCGTGGCCCCGTCCATCTTCGCAGACGCGCCGCACGAAAGCCGCTCACAGCGGTACAGCTACATCCCCACTGCGACCGTGCTGCAGGAACTGCGCGGCGAAGGCTTCGAGCCTTTCATGGTGTGCCAGACCCGCGTGCGGGCCGACGACCGCCGCGATTACACCAAGCACATGATCCGGCTGCGCCATGCTAGCCAGATCAATGGCCGCGAGGCCAACGAAATTATCCTGCTGAACTCCCATGACGGCACGAGCAGCTATCAGATGCTCGCCGGCATGTTCCGCTTCGTGTGCCAGAACGGCCTTATCTGTGGCCACACGGTGGCGGACGTGCGCGTACCCCACAAGGGCGACGTAGCCGGACACGTCATCGAAGGCGCTTACGAAGTCTTGCACGGCTTCGACCGAGCGCAGGAATCCCGCGATGCCATGCAAGCCATCACGCTGGATGCGGGGGAATCGGAGGTGTTCGCCCGCGCCGCGCTGGCCTTGAAGTACGACGAGGACAAGCCCGCGCCCATCACGGAATCGCAAATCCTGATGCCGCGCCGCCACGACGACAGCCACCGCGACTTGTGGAGCGTGTTCAACCGCACGCAAGAAAACCTCATCAAGGGCGGCCTGTCCGCCCGCGCCGCCAATGGTCGCCGCCAGACCACGCGCCCCGTGCGGGGCATCGACAACGGCATCCGCCTGAATCGCGCCTTGTGGCTGCTGGCCGATGGTCTGCGCCAGTTGAAAGCCTGAAACCCCACGCGGCAGGGGCAGGCAGCAGCCCTTGCCGCTTTTCTCGCTGCTGAATTCCAACCGGTAACCTGACGATGCTGACAGGGCTCGCCTGATATCAGGGTAGAGTATGCGTCAGCCGAACGCCGACGCGTGACTGAGCGTACCGACGTATAAATCAGCGAGGCGCCCGGAACGCGCGCAAGACTCGTGTGAGCGACAAAGCAAATAACGCCAGCAGTACGACCAAGGCGACGCCCTTATGCTGGCTGACGAGTGCTCCGGCCGCGGTGCCAGACAGCGCCAGCAGCACGATCGGCAGATGGCATGGGCACGTGAGCGCCGCGAGCGCACCCCAGAGCCAGGCGCGCCAGCGGGCGCCACGCGACAATCCGGGTGCAGCGGGATTACGCATGGTCTGTGCTCCCCGCGTTTCGCAGGCAGGTGGCCCGCAACAGCCGTTCGGCACACTCGCGGCCCACGGCGAAGGCGTCCCGGACGCTCACAACCTCGATGCCGGGGGATGTCGCGGCCCACTGCTGCCCCGTGGCGGCAGAGGCAAAGAAATGCACATGGCAGCAGAAGGCATGGCGGATGTCAGGTGTGTTCTGCGGGAGAATCAGCGACACGGCCGCGCCCGTCGGCTCGATGTCCTCTATCGCGGTGGGCGTGACCGTAAGCGAGACCAGTATGCCAGTGGCGGCGCAGCGCGAGGTCACGTAGGCTGTTTGATCGATCAGCGCCGGGAAGAACAGCGTATCGAATGCACACCACGTGTACAGGTGCCTACCGCCGACCTCGAAAGTGTGCGGGGTCTCACGCAACGTCAAACCGTACCCGACGACGTTGCCATCGTCGTCCCATTCGGTGCTGACCGCCTGTTCGAGTGCAGCGATCACACGCCCGACTGGCCAGTCCAGGGCCAGAGCCAGCGCGGCGGGAGAAACTGGCACCCCCTTGCTGAGTTCACGCAGCAGTACAACAAAGAGATCTGCAAAGCCTTCCAACTGGTTGGCCATCGTCAGGCGCTCGACCAGTTCGGCCGTGTAGCGGGCAAGGTTCATCGTCGTCCCCCGCAGGTTATCCGGCGCAGCACGAGAGCTGCTTCACATCCTTCGAGAAGGTCTGCGCGGCGAGCTTGAGCCCCTCGACCATCGTCAGGTAGGGGAACAGCTGGTCAGCGAGGTCCTGCACGGTCATCTTTGCGCGGATCGCGATCGCGGCCGTCTGGATGATTTCGCCCGCCTCGGGCGCCACCGCCTGCACGCCAATGAGCCGGCTGGTGCCGGCTTCCGCCACCAGCTTGATGAAGCCGTGTGTGTCGAAGTTCACCAGCGCACGCGGGACATTGTCGAGCGTCAGTGTGCGACTGTCGGTCTCGATGCCCGCCTGGTGTGCCTGCGCCTCGCTGTAGCCGACCATCGCAACCTGTGGCTCGATGAAGACGACCGCCGGCATCGTATCGAGGTTGAGCCGCGCATCGCCGCCGGTCATGTTGATCGCCGCGCGCGTACCGGCGGCCGCCGCGACATAGACGAACTGCGGCTGATTCGTACAGTCGCCCGCCGCATAAATGTCCGGTGCGCTCGTGCGCATGCCGGCGTCGATCACGATGGCGCCGCGCTCGCCGAGCTGCACGCCCGCACTAGCGAGGTCCAGACTGCCAGTGTTGGGGGAGCGGCCCGTTGCCACCAGCAGCTGGTCAGCGCGCACCTCGCCGTGGTTCGTGGCGAGGACGAACTTGCCATCAGCGTGCGACACGTGGCTCGCCTGAGTCTGTTCCAGCACCTCGATACCCTCGGCGCGAAAGGCCGCCGTCACGGTTTCGCCGATCGCCGGGTCCTCCTGGTAGAGTAGTGTGTGACGGGCCAGGACGGTGACATGACTGCCCAGCCGTGCAAAGGCTTGGGCCAGTTCCAGCGCGACCACCGACGAGCCGATCACAGCCAGTCGCTCGGGAATCGCGTCGCTCACCAGCGCTTCGGTCGAGGTCCAGTACGGCGTGTCCTTCAGCCCCGGAATCGGCGGCACTGCGGCAGTGGCACCCGTGGCAATCAGGCAGCGATCGAACGACACAGTGTGTTCGCCGCCGGCGGTCAGCTTTACGGTGAGCGTATGGCTCCCCGTAAAGCGCGCCTCGCCGTGCAGGACGTTGATGTTCGGGCTCATGTCGAGAATGTTTTCGTATTTGGCGTGGCGTAGCTCGTCCACTCGCGCCTGCTGCTGGGCGAGTAGGCGTGACCGGTCAATGGCCGGTGACGTCGCGGTGATGCCTGCGTCGAAGGGGCTCGCCTGGCGCAGATGCGCGATGTGCGCCGCACGGATCATGATCTTGGACGGCACGCACCCGATGTTCACGCACGTGCCCCCGATGGTGCCGCGCTCGATCAGTGTCACCTGCGCACTGCTTTCGGCGGCCTTCAGTGCGGCGGCCATCGCGGCGCCACCGCTGCCAATGACTGCGACCCGCAGCGGGCCGGCATCGCCGCTATGCTTCCCACGAGCCCCCGCCGAGCCTAGCGCCCTGTCGAGCAGGCCTTCGGATTGGGTCGGCACGTCAGCAACCCCCGCGTGGTAGCCAGCTGTCGTCACGGCGGCAGCCAGCGTGTCGTGGCTGACTCCTCCATCGACCTGCACATCGGCCAGCGCCTTGGAATAGGAGACTGCTGCGGAGCGCACGCCGGGCACCTTTTCCAGCGCCTGCCTGACGTGCTCGGCACAGGAAGCGCAGGTCATCCCGTCGATTTTCAAGGTCACCATCGCCTTGCTCCGTTCTTTCATGGATTTAGTTAGATTCACGACTGCTCAACCCTTGCGTACGCTGCCCGTGTCCGAATCACGCGTATCGGTAGCACAGACGCGCTTCGCCGGGGAGAACAAGTCCCAGGTCGATACCAACAGCATCACTCCGAGACCGGGATAGAGCAGCCAACCGCTGCGCTCGCCGTAAGCCCGCATCACAAACACGGCTGCCAGCACCAGTACCGGACCAATCAGGCCGAGTACCGTACGGTGCCACTGCCGATGATTGAGCCACCCGATCGCATTGGCGAATAGCGCGATGCCGGCGAATGCCGGTAGTAGGATACGGATGAACAACCCTTCATACTGGCTCAGGAAACCCAGACCAATCGCCGCACCCAGACTGGCGATGGCAGGAAAACAGCTCGCACAGCCCATCGCCGATGCGATGCTGCCGAGCAAACCGGCCTTATCGGCCGCGCGCGTGACGAACGACATTGGAGTACCTCTGTAGTTTCAGGGTTTGACCGACGACGGATAGCCCGCGTCCGAAGTGGCCTTGGTCAGCGCCTGGACGTTGGTTTTGTCGTCGTCGAACGTCACGACGGCTTCCCTCTGCTCGAAACGGACATCCGTTTTTTCGACGCCCGCGACTTTGGAAAGCGCGTGTTTGACGGTGATCGGGCAAGCGGCGCACGTCATGCCGGGCACAGACAGCGTGACCGTCCGGGTTGCAGCCCAGACCGGGACCGCGAGAACGGTAAGCGTGAGCGCAGTAAGTAGCTTTTTCATAATGAACTCCAAATTCAATAGAACAGGGGCAGTACGTAGGGAAAACCGAGCGCGATCAGGATCAACGCGACCACGATCCAGAAGATGAGCTTGTACGCGGTGCGCACCTGTGGAATCGCGCACACCTCACCGGGCCTGCACGCCGAAGCGGGCCGGTAGATGCGCCGTCCGGCGAAGAACAGCGCCACCAGCGCAGCGCCGATGAAAACCGGCCGGTAGGGTTCGAGCAGAGTCAGATTGCCGATCCATGCGCCGCTGACACCCAGCGCGACGAGCACCAGCGGCCCGAGGCAGCAGGTCGACGCAAGGATCGCGGCCAGTCCGCCGACGGTAAGTGCGCCGCGTCCTTTCTGTTGTTCCGCCATACGCTTGCCTTTCCGAATATCCACTGAGTAGCGTAACCTTACTTCCGTACTTATGTACGGAGTCAAGCGGTATGAAAAACGGTAGCGAAAATCTGACCATCGGCGCCTTCGCGAAGGCGGCCGGCGTCAATGTCGAGACGATCCGCTTCTATCAGCGCAAGGGACTGCTGCTCGAGCCGGAGAAGCCGTATGGCAGCATTCGCCGCTATGGCGAAGGCGATGTGACGAGGGTTCGATTCGTCAAATCCGCTCAGCGGCTGGGCTTCAGCCTCGACCAAATCGCGGACCTGCTGAAACTGGAGGATGGGACACATTGCGATGAGGCGAGCAGCCTCGCGGAGCACAAGCTGCGCGATATTCAGGACAAGCTGGCCGATCTCCAGCGCATGGAGGCGGTGCTCACACAACTGGTGTGCGCGTGTCACTCACGCAGGGGCAACGTGTCATGTCCGCTGATTGCCTCATTGCAGCGAGGTGAAGAACCGCAGGACGCCGGCGCGGTGTAAGAGACATTCGACCGAACACCACACGGAGCCGGAAGGCGTGCCGGACGCGGCGGACGAAACCGATGCGCCGGTAGATGCCGCCGACGAGGTGGAGGCTCACGCGCTGGCTGCGTGAGTTGAATTCTCGACACAACAGGTTGCCCCGGCGCAGGAGTGCGCCAGAGCTTTTTACGTCCTCAACAGCAGGCGTCCGTGCAGGTCGAACCAGGATGAGATCGCCATGCGGCTCGCGGCACTCGCCATGCGGATCGCAGGAACAGGCAGAGCAACGCCGCCGCGATGACAAGATCGCCGCCTGTATGTCACGAAGGATGGTTCACCGATACGCCGCCCGACCTCGCTATGGAGCTTCCACGCCACGCCTCGAATACGCTGCCGCAAGCTGCGCCAAGGGGCGTTCTCGCTTGCCGCTGGGATGTTGGCCTTGCCCCCGTCAGGGGGCAAGCCGGTGGAGCCGTCATGCGGGGATGCTGAGTCGGCCGTATCTCCTTTCGGGGCAGGCGGCCCGTGTGTCCTTGGCTTGTCGTGAATCCTGGCGGGGGCACGGCTTCGCCTTGGGCTTCATGGTCGCAACCTTCCAGCGAAAACAATTTCCCCGCCGCTGCGCGGCTTCCTCGCGGGGCAAATTCTTTTCGCTTTCAGGTTCTCCACTGCGTTTCGACCGTAAGCGGTGCGGCCCGCCCATCCCCCGCCGGCCGGATCACAACAAGGACGCACTGGCGCGACCTTGTTCAACCCGAAAGGAGAAAACATCATGGCTAACATTGGCACCTTCACCGCAGAGAAAGACGGCTTCACGGGCACGCTCTGTACCCTGACGCTTAACATCAAGGTCAAGCTGGTTCCCAACGACAAGGGCGACAAGGAGAACGCCCCCGACTTCCGCGTGCAGGCGGCGAGCCACGACATCGGCGCGGCGTGGAAGAAGATCAGCGAAGCCGGACGGCCCTACGTGTCCGTGACTCTCGACGATCCTTCGTTTCCAGCAATGGTCTATGCCCGCCTGATCGAAGGCGAGGAAGGCACGCACGACCTGATCTGGTCGCGCAGCAAGCCGAAAGCGGCCTGACAGCCGCCCACCGCGCCCCGCTCATTGCAGCGGGGCGCCGTGCTGCTGGCGCAGCATCGGGTTCCAATCGACATCACGAGGAGCAGGTTTGCCCCGAACCACTACGGCGGAAGCTACACACCGTTTCTAGCTGATTTAATGTCGAGAAGATTAATCTGATCGATCTTGTCTTTGTGGATCACAATGGTCAGTTTTGCTGGATACTTAAATCGCATTTCGCTGATCCTGAACGTCCACAACATTATTTTTAGGAGGTCTTCGTCAGAGATATTTTTATGTCCTCTGATGCGTGTAATTCCTGAGCCAAAAATTGTGGTCGATACGCTTTTTTGGGCATAAATATTGTTTACTTTGTCCCAAAAATTAATAAGGAACTCAAGGTATTCCGGCATTGTCAACGTGGCCTTATTGTTCTCGTCAAATCTAGAGAACGCCGTCAGCAGATAGTCTTTGTATAGGCAAATTGTGCCTATCTGATACCTTTTCTTCTTTCCCTGTTTCCTGGCATCATTCGCCTCAAGAACTTCGCTGCAATCAAAGGTGTAATCCTCGATGTAGCGATCCAGTTGAGAGGGTGGAATATCGAGATGCTTCTGTATGAAGACGCCGTTGAGAGAACTTTCGCCGATGATCTTGTTGTCTACCTGCGTATCGAAATACTCATTAAAAGCGATCGCCTTTAATCCTGGCTGCTGAAAGATGTCGCCAGTCTTTATTGCAACATCGCTACCCTCAACATTTATGTCGATGCTGTTTAGATTGGTTGACCGTAGCCATATCACCAAGTAGGTGAGTACCAGTAATGCCAAGAAAGACCAGCCAGCCCTCATCTTCCATTCGACGGGAATGTCAACAAACAAAACGACGGCTGACAGAGTACCGCTGACGACAGAGGTAATCTCAAGGAATTTTTTGACAACTCGCTTGTCAAAAAAATTGACTTTTGCCATAGCCCGAACTACTCGCTCTGATGTGCCAACTGATTACGGGTTGTACCTAAAGATGCCAGGGGCCTTCTTGCTCCCAACCATAAAGTCGCTGTCCTGTAGAGACGTTTTAATAAGTTCCTTATTCATCGGGACATGAAGCGTAGGAACTTTATCCATCGAATCACGGAAAACAGGAAGATTGTCCCAAAGATTTTTCACTTCTTGCTTCAATGACCCATTGACTAGCAAGCTCTCTTTCGTGCTGTACTCAGGGTAGATGACAATGACAGGCAGACCCTGATCATTGATTCCGTAGTCAACTTCTTCTCGAAGCGCACGAGAATTTGCTGTGATGGAACTCAGAATGAGGACAATATTTTTCGAACTTCGGAGGCGTTCCCTGAGCCTTGGTTTTAAAGTAAATTCCCAGTCGCTACCATCGCGGACGCTGTAAGTTTTGTCATGCGAGTCAACGAAGGGGAATGCCACATCAGCGCCTTTCCACATCCGCAGGGTGTTGTAGTACTGGAAATCTTTTGTAGCATGGGCACCCAGCGCGCTAGGGTTGAATGGCTCTGCAACATAAAAGGCAGTGTAGTTCCCATTTCGATATGCCATAACTCTTCTCAATCTCCGTTGAAAAAGGTGGATGGGAGCTTCGAGGTACTTCTCTTGCAGCAATGAAAAAAACAGCTGGTATCGGGACGACTTTGATTCGGGTGTCACAAAACTGTTCCACTTTACATCAAATGTAAAAATTTCCGAACTGGCGAGCGCCTGCATTCGGGTTCTTGCCTCGCGCATGTCCGCCATCGCAAGCAGCTCGGAGCTTTCGGGCCGCGTCCTGTGCCGACAAGCCAAGAGCCATGAGGCCTTGATCCCTCACGCCTGCACCGCTGCACGCTTGGCTAGCGAGGAGCATCCGCAGGCGCTACTGCGAGTCGCGTTTCTTCAATACCGCCTCCAACTCCTGGCGCACTTGCGCCAGGAGTTGGTCAGCGTGCTGTGTGCTGCCGCCGGCATAGGCCAACGTCAGCAACGTGAGCGGATGTACGTCCATGACCTCGCACAGTTGGGTCAGCTTGTGCAGGGTCGGGCTTTTCAGGTCGCGCTCCAACGAACTCATATAGGTGCGGCTGGACACGTCGGAAAACGCTTCCTGGCTCAAGCCTCGCGCTTTTCTGATCGTCCGTATTGCCGTCGCCAATGAGTGTTTCGCTGCCACCTGTGGTTTCCTCTAGAAAACCAAGATGACAGCCTATTGAGCCCTATAGGGCTACAATCTATAGTGTTCGTTTTAGCTAGTTAGCCTGCTTTCGTGTTTTTACGGAAATCCGCATCGACGGATTCCGACAGAATCGGAGAACCACATCCGTGTCTTTCCTGGCCTGCACAATGCCGCTTCCGCGTTTCCGTGCATGTACGGATTCCACGGCTTACGCCTTCGTGCTTCCTCACGAAAGCACCCATCCGCTTCAACGATTCCGCGTTTTGGCGGCAAAACGACTCTGCGCATCATCGGTTTCGTGGGATCACCGGCTATGACCCAGCCGCTCGTCACCGCCGACCAGCGTGTGCAACTGCTCGCCGTCGGCACGGCGCGCGCTGCCGGCCAGGACATCGATCCGTTGCCTGTGGTACGGCTGTTCACGCCGGACGCGCATGCAACCTGGCTGCTGGCCGCACTCGACCCGACCGATGGCGATACGGCGTGGGGGCTGATCGACCTCGGTATCGGGATGCCGGCGCTGGGGACGGTCAAGCTGTCCGACCTGGCCAGCATCGTCGGGCCACAGCAACGACCCGTCCTGCGTGACTTGTATTTCCACGCCTCGCGGCCGTTATCCAAATATCTGCGGCTGGCGCAGCGTGATGGTTCGATTCCCGACTAAGCGGGGCGCATTGTGTCTTTCTCGGTCTGGCTCAAGACGGCTGCGGTCTGGATCGGCGCTCTTGCACCAACTTAGTGCGGCCATGGCCGAAAAAGACATGATGCCTGGCGCGACTTGCGGCAGGGTATCCCATGCTGCGCGCCATTTTCGCACCGCGTAGCCGTCGCACTCGGACAACTCATGCAAGGCTTCGGAACGAATCGGTCTTGACGCTCCCCGATGCAGCCTGAGTTTACGTCTTCCTGATGGCAGCTTTGCTGCTGCTGATGCTGTAGCTCCCGTGTTCAACGCCCGTGGCGACGTTCCTGCCCAACAGGAGGTTGCGTCATGGTCGATCGAAGCACCGATGCCTGGTATCCCACCGCCGCGTATCTGTACGCGCTGCATCTGGACGGTCCCGCGCTGGCGTGGGAGTACCTGCGCCGCCATCCCGACTACCGGCGCGACTGGCTGCGCCGTCGTCGCCAGTCGGAGGCCGCGCGAATCTGGGGGTTGCGTCTGCTGGAAGACCCGGCGCTGGATGCGCGCGACGCACATCCAACCTGGTTTCCCGACCACGCTGGCGTGCTCCAACTCTACCCGGACGCCGACCCGCCGCCAGAGGCTGGTGCTTTCGAGTTCTGGCGCATCCCCGGCCGCAAGCACCTGATCCACGACGGCAAGCGCCTGGTGCTGGTCGCACGCTGGCCCGGCTGCTGCGTGCGGCTCGCCCTGGCACCGGGCCTGGCCGATGGTATGGCCTACCTCTATGCCGTTCGTGCGTACGCCACGCCCTGCACGGGCTACCGTGCGATGACGGCCGCGCTGGACAAGCTGGCAATGGTGGGGGCGGTCGCGCCTGCGGCGGCGGCCCGCTCGCGGCCCACGCCCGCCGCGCTGCTGGAACTGCACACCTTGCAGGCGCTCGATGCGACCCTCGCAGGCGCATCCTTGCGCGAAACCGCCATCGGACTGTTCGGCGCCGACACCGCAGCCACTGGTTGGTATGCCGATGGCGGCTTGCGCTCGCGCGTGCGTCGCCTGGTACGTCGCGGCCAATCGCTGATGCGCGGCGGCTATCGCCGCCTTGCACAGCTCGAATGACCTGGGGAGGGTCGTTTTGCCTGCACTGAAAAACGACCCTCTGCGCAACGCGTCGCTCGCATGAGACTGACTCCATCCGGCTGCACTGGTGCGGCCGACGTTTCTGATCGATGGAGGTTCACCCGATGCGACCCGCACCCATGCGGCCTGCTGCCGCTACCATTGCCACGCCCCCGCAGCCCCAACGCTACCTCACCAACGACGAAGCCGCCGAGTATCTGCGGTTGTCGCCGCGCACGCTCGAAAAGCAGCGCGTGATCGGCGGTGGGCCGAAGTTTCGCAAGTTCGGCCGACGCGTCATGTACGCGGTCGCCGACCTCGACACCTGGGCCGACGAGCGCAGTTTCGAGGCCACGTCCGACCCCGAGTACGCCGAGTACCACTCGGCCGACAGCCGTGCGCGCTGACCGGTGGCTCGCCGGTGGTCACCGCCATGCCCGGCCCATCGCGGGAGCGAGAACAGCTCGACCTGTTCCGCGCCTTGCCGGGCAGTGGCATGGCGCCGCGCGACAGCCAGGACTTGATGGCCTTTCCGTTTTTCTCGCTGGCGAAGTCGCGGCGCACGACGCCGATCGACTTTCGCAGCGGAAACATCACCATCCGCGTGGAGGGCACACGGGAACATGGCATCGCCACCATTTGGGATGCGGATGTACTGATTTGGGCAGCCTCGCAGATCGTGGAAGCGCGCGACACGGGCCTGCAGCCGTCGCGGCTGATGCACGCGACACCCTACGAGATTCTGCGCTTCATCGGGCGCGGCGTGTCGCTGCGCGACTACCAGCGCCTGAAGGCCGCGCTCGACCGGCTGCAATCGACCACCGTGGCGACCTCCATCCGCGAAACAACCGGGCGGCGCCTGCATCGCTTCTCGTGGATCAACGAATGGAAGGAGCTGGCCGACGCCCAAGGCACCCCGCTGGGCATCGAGCTGATCCTGCCGGACTGGTTCTACGCTGGTGTGCTCGACGCCGCACTGGTGCTGACCATCGACCCGGCGTACTTCCGGCTGACCGGCGGCATCGAGCGGTGGCTGTACCGCCTGGTGCGCAAGCACGGCGGCAAGCAGCCCGGCGGCTGGCAGTTCGATTTCCGGCACCTGCATCGCAAATCGGGCAGCACGGCGAAGCCCTACGACTTCGCCTGCGATCTGCGCGCACTGGTCGCGCGGCAATCGCTGCCCGGCTATGTGCTCGGCATCGAGCGGATGCCAGACAGCGGCGTGGAGTTGCTGACGTTCCGGCCCGTGCCGGCCACGGCACGGGGATAACTCGGGGAAAACGTGTGGACGGGCTCGTGCTATCAGGCGTGGCAGGTATCGTGCTATCGGGCGTGTCCCTATCGTGCTATCAGGCGCGCGAAACCGCCGGAAAGCGAGTATCGACGTGGGTTTCGGCCCTCTCTAACTTTCCTAACTTAAATACCCTAACTTTTGATAAGAGCACGCCGTTTCGGTGGACAACCGTGAAACGGCACCGCATGCAGCCGCAGAGGCCAGGCTTTCCCACGCGGAGGGCCGTGCCATGATCGTTGCGCTCCTGAACCAGAAAGGCGGTGTGGGCAAGACCACGCTCGCCACTCATATTGCCGGCGAACTGGCGATGCGCGGCCAGCACGTCGTCCTGCTCGATGCTGACCCGCAAGGCTCGGCACTGGACTGGACACAGCGGCGCGCCCAGCAGGGCCTGCCGCGCTTGTTCAGCGCCGTGGGCCTCGCCCGCGAGACGCTGCACCAGGAAGCACCGGAGCTGGCCCGTCGCGCCGATCACGTCGTCATCGACGGCCCGCCGCGCATCGCCGCCCTGGCGCGCTCCGCACTGCTGGCGGCCGAGCGGGTGCTGATCCCGGTGCAGCCCAGCCCCTACGACCTGTGGGCCAGCGCGGAGATGGTGGCGCTGGTCCGCGAAGCGCAGGTGTTCCGGCCGCAACTAGCCGCGGCCTTCGTCATCAACCGGCGCGTCAGCACTACAGTGATCGGCCGCGAGGCGCGCAGCACGCTCGCCGAGCAGCCGTTGCCGGCACTGCGCTCGGAAGTGCATCAGCGCATCGTGTTTGCCGACAGCGTGGCCGCCGGCCGGCTTGCCTGCGAGACAGCACCCGACAGCGCCGCCGCGCGCGAGATCACGGCACTCACCGATGAACTGCTGCGGTGGCCGACATGAGCCAGCGCACCGGCAAGCGCATCGCCATCGGCACGCGTCCGCCGGCGAACCCGCACGCCGAGGCGTGGGTTCGCCAGGGCGACGCCGATGGTCTCCAGAAAGGCGACCTCTACACCGCGCGCCTGACCCTTGATATCACGCCTGCGATGCGCGCGCGCATCAAGGTGTCAGCGTTCACACAAGGCGTGACGGTGGCCGAACTATTGCGGGCACTGCTGGAACGAGAATTTCCGGAGAATCCTCGATGAACGTACAACTTTCTGCGGCCACCACTGCCACGGCCAACACGGATACGCCATCGCTCGCAGTGCTCGCCGGCCAGACCGACGCCGCGCCGCTGACCCGCGTATCGCTCGCCTACATCGAGCAGCGCATCGACATTTACCTGCGTTTTGGCGAGCCGACCCGGATCGTGCGGCTCGACCGCTGGCGGCGCGTCGCAATGTTCCTGCCGGACGCCACGTTCTGCCGCATCCGCTGGCACGCCAATGATTACGGCACGATTCGCTGGCAGCTCATGGTGATGCAGGCTTGCACGCCGCTGGACGCATCACAGCGCATTCCCGGCGTGCTGCCCGGCGCGCGCCTGCTGCTGCACGCCGAGGGTGAACCCGCCGTGCGCGCCGTACTGGCTCAACTCGATACCATCGAGGCGCAGAGCATTGCACCGGACGCCGTGTCGCCCACGTACTGGCGCACGCTCGGCAACCGGCTCGCCGCACGCCTGCCGCTGCCTGAATACACCATCGAGCGGCACATGGTCTGGCTCGCCGGGAGGGTGCTGTCATGACCACCGCACCCACCACCGGCATCGCGCGGCGTTCTCGCTCGCGCCTGCACGCTCGCCTCGTGTTGACGGGCCTGTCTGTCTGCGGCTTCGCTGCGCTGGCCTGGGCATCCTTTGCGTCGCCACTGCCACGCCTGACCTACAACCCGTCTGATAGCGTAGCGGTCGGCTGGTATCGCGTCGATCCGCTCGACCCTCGGGCCGGCTCGCTGTCGCATCCGTTGTCCGTGGACAGCATCGTGCTTGTCCCGCTGCCGGCTAAGGCTGCCGCGTTGGCTGCGCGGCGCGGCTACCTGCCGACGCGCGTGCCGCTGCTCAAGCGCATCGGCGCAGTCGCGGGGCAAGAGGTGTGCGTCGCCGGTGGCATCGTCCGTATCGACGGCGTGTCGGTGGCCGCCGCGCTGCCCGCTGATCGCATGGGCCGGCCGCTGCCATCCTGGCAGCAATGCCGCCGTCTCAAACCGGGCGAACTGTTCCTGTTGAGTACGACCAATCCGGCGTCATTCGACAGCCGGTATTTCGGACCGGTCGCTGCATCCACCGTGATCGGTATTGCGCATCCGGTCTGGCTGGAGGCACGCCCATGATGGCTGCCGATGCGCTGCGCTGCACCGTGCCATCCGGCGTGTCGCTTTGCTGGCTGTCGCCGCGTCGTCGTGCGTGCAGTGCGCGTGCATTCGCACCGCACTTCGCGCTGCCTGCGGCGCCGCCGGGCCGCAAATGCCCGCAGCGACAGCGTAGGGCAGAGGCGGAAGGCAAGATAAAAGGTCGCGGCACCGGGCCGCTTGGAAACCTTGTCTGCACGTGGGGGTGGCGCGGCACGCGCCAGAGGGTGATCGCGTGCTGCGAGGGTGTGCAATACCGCTTTGGCATTGGCGAAAGTGCGTGCTTTGTCCGCTGGGCTGCGATGGCCTTGGATGGAGGCGTACCATGAGCCAGCGAGACGACGACCGTTTCCGCATCCAACCGGGTGCGCCAAAGCAGCGCGGCGACGCCTTCATTAACAAGGTGCTGCGCCAGACCAATCGGTCTGGCGCGAAGCTCGGTACGGCGGCTGGCAAGGTCGGCCAGCGACCTGGTTCTCGGTTGGGGCGCGGTCACGTCGCGGCGCGCTTCGCCGGTCGCGGACTGAGTGCCAACGCCCGGCGTGCCACGATCAAGGCGCGGTTGGTCAATCTGGCGAAGGCCGGACCACGCTCGACCACTGCGCACCTGCGCTACATCGAGCGCGAAGGTGTCGATCGCCAGGGCGGGCCGGGCCATGCCTACGGTCCGGCGACCGACACAGCAGACACCGCTGCCTTCGAGGAGCGCGGGCGCGAGGATCGGCACCAGTTCCGTTTCATCGTTTCGCCGGAGGACGCTGAACAGCTCGACGATCTGCGCACCTACACGCGGCACCTGATGGCGCGCATGGAGGCCGACTTGGGCACGCGGCTGGAATGGGTGGCCGTTGATCACTGGAATACTGACAACCCACACACGCATGTCGTCCTGCGTGGCAAGGACGACACCGGCAAAGACCTCATCATTTCCCGCGACTACATCGCCGAAGGGATGCGCCGGCGGGCGTCGGAGCTGGCAACCGAATGGCTCGGGCCGCGCACCGAAATGGAGATGCAGCGCGCCACGCAGCGTGAAGTCGATCAAGAGCGGTGGACGGGCTTGGATCGCGCCTTGCAGCGCGAGGCTAGCGACGATGGCCTGGTGCGCATCGTACGCTTTGCCGAGCCCCGGCTGCAACGCCAAAGGCAAGTGCTGATCGGCCGTCTGCAGCGTTTGCAGCGCCTGGGGCTGGCAACCGAGCAGCAGCCAGGTGCATGGACCGTCCATGCCAAGGCGGAACCGACCCTGCGCGCAATGGGCGAGCGCGGCGACATCATCCGTACCATGCAGCGGGCCATGAGCGGCAGGCAGCGCGAACTAGCCGTATTCCAGCCCCGCGAGGAGGCCCGCGCCATCATCGGACGCGTCGTCGGTAAGGGGCTGGCCGATGAGCTATACGACAAAGGCTACCTGATCGTCGATGGCACCGACGGCAAGGCGCACTACGTCGCGCTGCCGCCACGCTCGGAACTGGAGCAGTACCCGACCGGCGCAGTGGTGGAGGTGAAAGGCGCGGCCGGCGTACGCGCCGCCGACCGCAACATCGCCACGCTGGCGGCCGATGGCTTGTACCGGACCGACCATCATCTGGCTGTTGCCCAAGGCCAGACCACACTCGACCGTGACCCGCGCGAGGTGGTGGCTGCGCATGTGCGTCGGCTCGAAGCGCTGCGCCGCGCTGGCATCGTGGAGCGCGTAGCTGAAGGTGTCTGGCGCGTGCCCGGTGACCTGGCCGAACGCGGTCGCCAGTACGATGCGCAGCGCCTTGGCGGCGGCGTAGCGGTGGAACTGAAATCACACCTGCCGATTGAGCGACAGGTGCGCGTGATCGGCGCTACCTGGCTTGACCAGCAGTTGATCGGCGGCGGCAAGGGGCTGGGCAACCTGGGCTTTGGTGCCGAGGTCAAGGGTGCGCTACACCAGCGCGCCGGTTTCCTGGCCGAACAGGGACTGGCTGAGCGGCGCGGACAGCGCGTCATCCTCGCACGCAACCTGCTGGCGACGCTGCGCGGGCGCGAGCTGGCGAAGACTGCGCGGGAGATTGCGGCCGAAACCGGCTTGGAGCATCGCCCGGTGGCCGATGGGCAGCGCGTGGCCGGCATCTACCGGCGCAGCGTCATGCTTGCCAGCGGGCGCTACGCCATGCTCGATGACGGCATGGGATTCAGCCTCGTTCCGTGGAAGCAGGTAATTGAGCGGTGGCAGGGACATCAGCTCGCTGCGACAGCGCGCGGCGGCGGTGTGTCATGGGAAATGGGGCGACAACGCGGGCCGTCCGCGGATTGACGTGTTAATGCGGAAAGGGCGTACTTGCGCCGAGCCCGATGTCGCTTTGTTCTTCGATCCAGACGAGATTCGGGAGCGCGCGTTTGCTGACCAAGCTGAAGATGCCGACTACGCCGCCTACCTTGAACGAGGTGGTACGCCTGATCACCCAAATCGGCGGCTTCCTCGGTCGCAAGGGCGACGGCGATTCAAACGCCACCTGCGCACCGTTTGCCGCATCCGCTTCGAGGCATCCTCACTGGTTGCCGGAAGGAGGCTGGTGAAGAGCCTGTCCTTTGAGTTCTGTGCCTTTCTCGGCCGGAATGTGAAGCCAGGAAAGGAGAAGCTCATATTCGGGTGAGTTTCGACACAGTTGCTGTCCTTGCCAAGCCGCAACTCTGAGACGACCCCAATGAGCCTCAGGTTTACACCACTGCATTCCGAAACTGTTACACAGTTTTCTCTTGACTTTGGAGTTAGCTCCAAGGTTTACCATTGGGCCATCGCAACATAAAACGTCAGCGGCCAGCCCGCCGATTGGGCCAAAGAATTGGCAGTTGGGCTGCGCCGCGTACAGGCTTCGAGTGTTATCGAAGACGCCAAACACGCAGTGAGGTACCGTCATGAATCTCGCAACGACCGTTGAATCCACCCCGCGCTTCTGGAGCGAGGAGCCGTCCAATTTGCCTGGTCGGCGGCGCATCCGCGCGCGCATTGGTGGGCTGCACTGCTCGCTGTGCACCGGCACGATCGAAAAGGCGCTGGGCAAGCGGCCGGGTGTCGACAAGGTCGCGGTCAGCCTGACCCATGAACAGGCGTTGATCGAGTACGACCCGAAAGTGGCACGCGCCGAGGATTTGCTCCAGACGCTGAAGGACATCGGCTATACGGTCTCCGATCCGCGCAAGTTGCGTCCATATGATGAAGAAGAGCGTGCGCTGGTACGCGAGCGCGGGCGCTTCCTGACTGCCTTGGTGGCCAGCGTTGCCTCAATGGGCCTGGTTGGCTACCCGGTCGATAGCGTGTGGTTCCCGCTGTGCGTTTTTTCTCTCGTGAGCTTGGTGGCCTTTGCCTTCGTCGTGTTGCGTGGCTATGGACTGAAACGGGCGATGGTCGGCACGACTCTGCTCGCTGTGTTCGCCGCTGGAATCTACTATTTTAAGTTGCAGGGCACGTTCGGCTCGACCGTTCCATGGCTCACGGGCGTGCTCGCGCTAATGCTTGTCTTCGGGGTGGGCCAACACATTGTGCGCATGGCCGCCATGGCGCTGCGGCGCGGCATCCTCAATCAGCACGTGCTGGTTGAGTTCGGGGCATTCGCGGGGCTGGCCGGAGGGGCGATCGGCTTGGTATTGCGCCCCATCGGTTATCCGACGGAAGCGTTTTTTGCTGTGACCGTGATGGTGCTGAGCTATCACATCTTTTCCGAGTGGTTGTCGTTGATCGTCAAGACGCGCAGTTCTCAGGCGGTCAAAAAGCTTCTGGACCTTGAGCCTGATGTTGCCTATCTCGTCAAGGACGGCCTGGAACAAGAGGTGCCACTCGATCAGGTGCGTGTCGGCGACCTGGTGCGCATCCGCCCGGGAGGGCGTGTGCCGGTTGACGGGCAGGTTGAGTCGGGCGGATCGGACGTGGATGAATCACTGGTAACTGGCGAGCCGCTACCCGTCGAGAAGCGCGCCGGAGACCGGGTGGTGAGTGGCGCGCTGAACGGCCATGGCACGCTGCTGGTGCGCGTCAGTGTGGTCGGGGAAGCGAGTTTTCTCAGGCAAGTGGTGCGCAGCGTCGAAGACGCCCGCGCCCTCAAACCGGGCTTGCTGCATCTCGTGGACCGCGTATTGCGCGTGTACACGCCGATCGTGCTGTTCACCGCAGCTGGTGCGGCGCTCTTCTGGCTCCTCGGCCCACTTCTCGTCGGATCTTCCCCCGATCTGCAGCGGGCGGTGTTTGCCGGCCTGAGCGTGCTGGTCATGGGCTATCCCTGCGCCGTGGGCATCTCGGCACCGCTGTCCATCGTACGCGGCGCGGGCGAAGCGGCCGAGCGCGGCGTACTGATGCGTACCGGTGAGGCGTTTCAAGCCTTGCGGCGCGTGGACCGCGTGGTGTTTGACAAGACCGGCACGCTGACCGAGGGCCGCCCCGCCTTGCGGACGATCGACGCCATCGCTTGTGCGGAACAGGAACTGCTCGCGCTCGTGGCAGGCGTAGAGGCATTTTCCGAACATCCGCTCGCCCGAGCGGTGGTGGAAGAAGCGTTTAAGCGCGGGCTCACATTGCCCGAGGTGAAGGAGTTCGAAGCCGTCGCCGGTCATGGCGTCCGGGCTCGCCTCGGGCAGGCTCGGTTGATGGTGGGCAGTCCGGTGTTTCTCGCAACCGAAGCCGTGGACCTGTCGGCTCAGGACGCACGCATCAACGAACTCGAAGCGCGCGGACTGACGGTCATCGGCGTGGCGCGCGACGGCGTGCTGCTCGGCCTGCTGGCGCTTGGCGACGCGCTGCGGCCCGACGCTGCGGATACCGTGCGCCGCCTGCACGCGCTGGGCGCCCGCATCAGCTTGATCACCGGCGATAACGAGCAGGCGGCTCGCCATTTCGCCCGTGCCGCTGGCATCGAAGAAGTGCATGCGCGCGTGCTGCCAGCAGGAAAAGCCGATTTGATCCGGCAACTGCAGCAGGGCGCACGCGTGGCGATGGTCGGTGACGGCATCAACGATGCGCCGGCTCTGATGCAAGCCGACGTCGGCATCGCCTTCGGCAGTGGCGCGGACATCGCGATCGAATCAGCCGACGTGATCATCCTGAACCAGCGGCTCGGCGCTGTACTGGAGGCCTATGCGGTCAGCCGCAACAGCTACCGGAAGATTGTGCAGAACGTCTCGCTGGCCTTCCTGTTCAATGGCATCGGGATTCCGGCGGCTGCCACGGGCCTGATTTATCCGATATGGGGCATGGTTGCCATGGCCGCGAGCGTGACGGCAATTTTCATCAACTCCCTGTGGGGCCGTGGCGACTATTTCTTCGAGGCGATCCGGGCGGTCGGGCGCGCGCCTCAGATGCCATCCAAAGCGACCGCATCGTGAGAGAAAGACGTGCCTCCTTGCCCTGCTTTCGGCCCAGGATTCTTCTCGATCAACAACCAAGTCATTCATGAAAGGTCTCAGCCATGTTCAAGTCCGTTACATTCGAAGTCATCGGCGACCAGCGCCTCAACTGTGAGAAATGCGAACAGCGCGTCGCGCGACTGCTCACACCTGTGCAGGGCGTGCGGCAGGTCCGCGCACAGGCGCTTGACCAGCGTATCGAGGTGCTGTTTGACACGGCAACGGTAGAACCGGCTGCACTCGCGGAATGCCTGGGTGAAGCCGGTTACGAGACCAAGATTGTCAGTTGAACTTCTGGTCCGCGCAATTGAGACGGGCCGGGTAGCGCCGCGAACCGGCGTGCCGGCTGGAACCCTAAGCCAAATACTCATTGGAGGTGAGTTCGTGCAATCACCAAACAAGCCAAGCCAAGGACACCGCGCTGGCGTCGGCAAGGCACCCCAAAACGAAAATCGTGCGCCAGGGCGTAGGCACCAGACCGACTCGCTCGATGAGGTGGCTCGGGACGGTACCTGGTTGACGATCGGGAAGCTCGCGAAACTTGCAGAGGTCAGCACCGACACGCTCCGCTTCTACGAGGATGAAAGCCTATTGATGCCAGCAAAAAAGACGGAAGCCGGCTATCGACTGTATGGCGACGACGCGGTGCGCCGGCTGGACTTCATCAAACACGCCCAGCACTGCGGCATGACGCTATTGGAAATACGCCAGCTACTTGAGCTCAGGGCCGATGACAACTCGTGCTGCAGCGACGTACGCAGCCTGGCGATCCGAAAGAAATTGCAGCTCGAACACAAGATCAGGACGATGCAAGCGATGTCGCAGGCGTTGGGAGAGCTGATTGATGTCTGTACGGCCGAGGACCATCCGTTGGATGACTGTCCCATTCTGGCAGCGCTGGAGTCCAGCATCGCAAAGCAAAATCATGACTCACACTAAATTCGGACGACTGCCATGAGGATCGAGGTCGAATTCTTTTCAACGCCAGGATGCAGCCACTGTGATCGCACTCGGGATAGCTTGAAAGTCATCGCCCAAGCGTTCGGCGAGCAAATGGTGACCTGGCGCCACATCAACCTGCTGGACGAATTGGATTACGCCGTGGAGATCGGCGTGTTGACCCCGCCGTCGATCGCGATTGACGGTGAACTTGTGTTCCCGAGGCTGCCGAGCGCCGCGAAGTTCCGAGAGGAATTGGCGCGGCGACTTGAACGAGAACCGAACCATGAAGATGGAATACGCCCAGGGGGAGTCAAATGAATATTGACGCATTGCGAGCCACACTGGAGCAAGCGGGCCTGGCCTCCCTCGGTGTCGGCTTTCTGCTGGGATTTGTTTTCACGTTCAACCCGGTCGCACTGGCCTCCATTCCGGTTTCGCTCGCGTACGTCACCAAAGCACACGAACCGAAAACAGCAACCTTGTATGGCGGCATGTTCATTCTGGGCATGGTGGTCACGCAAACGCTGTTGGGACTGATCGCCGGCTTCGGCGGACATTGGGTAGGGCAACTGGTCGGCAGAGAATGGGGGCTCGTCCTAGGGCCCGCACTGATTCTGCTGGGCCTGATGTGGCCGGGCTGGATCAGGCTGCCGCTGCCGTCGATTTCCGTTCGCGCAAAACGCGCAGGCAGCGGATGGGGGGCCGTTGTGCTGGGAGCATCCTTTGCCGTCGCGGTGTGCCCGTTTTGCACGCCTGCTCTTGTGGTGCTGCTCGGCATCGCGGCCGGGATCGGGTCGCCCCTGTTCGGTGGGACCCTTTTGTTTGCGTTCGCTATGGGGCGAGCAGTCCCCATCATCCTGGGCGCCGTGGCGGTGGGCTGGTTGGAGAGCCTTTCCGTACTTCAGCGTTACCAAAAGGCGTTCGAAATAGTCGGTGCCGTCACGCTGATTCTTGCCGGTCTGTACATGCTGAACGCATATTTCATCGTTATTCCGGCCCTGGCGATTTAGACCCGGATCTTAATTACCTGACTTAACCGAGGATCAATATGGCCCATGATGCCGTCGCGCGCACCCCCGATCATCACGAGCGGGAGCGCTTGCTTCGGATGCTCGCAGCCGCCACCTTTATCATTTTTTTCCAGGCCTACATGGTCGCGCCGATCATTCCGGCACTCTCGAACGCTTTCGAGACCTCGGTGCAAACGGTTGGTCTGGTTGTACCGGCCTATCTGATTCCTTATGGGATCGCGACGTTGATCTTTGGTCTTTTGGCGGATCGGCTTGGCGTTCAGCGCGTCATGTTCGCATCCCTGATGGCGTTCGCGGCGCTCACGGCTTTAACGGCAACAGCCACATCCATCGAACAGATTGCGCTGTGGCGCGTTTTAACGGGCCTAGGCGCCAGCGGTGTGGTGCCGCTCGCGCTCGTGCTTGTCGGTAAGCTGTTTCCCTACGAGCAGCGAGGTCGCCCGCTTGGCTGGCTGTTTGGTGCGATGGCTGGGGGGATGGCCTTCGGCTCGCCGTTGGGCGCCATGTTGGTTCCCTTCATCGGCTGGCAAGGACTTTTCCTGCTGATCGGAGCGGCGGGAGGAATTGTCCTGCTGCTGTTTCTGCCCTATCGCCGCATCATTGCCACTGCGATGCAGCCGGTGGGGGGCACGCTCGGCGATCTCTTTCGGGGCTACCTGGGCCTGCTCGGCACCCCAAGGGGGCGGCGCACGTATGGCTATGTTTTTGTCAACTCGATGTTCCACTCTGGCGTCTTCACT
>MEFV01000014.1 GCA_001725255.1 Comamonas sp. SCN 67-35
CTTTTGTCTTGCCTTCCGCATTTGCCTCCCGCATCCGCTCCCGGCAATTGCGGCCCGGTGGCAAGGCTGCACCAGCAGCCAGCGCACCGGCGAACACGGCAATGGCCGCAGGCCAGCCGTGTTCGAGGCAAGACGCCTGCACGTGGGACGGCTGCGCCGGAGGCAGCGCGAAGTGCGGCGCGGATGCGCTCGCACTGCATGCGCGACGACACGGCAACAGCAGCCGGAACGACACGCCCGATAGCACGATGATGCGCAGCGAATCGGCGGCGATCATGAGCGTGACTCCAGCCAAACCGGACGTGCAACGCCGATCACGGCGGCTGCGCTGACCGGCCCGAAATACCGGCTGTCGAACGACGCCGGATTGGTGACGCTGAGCAGGAACAGCTCGCCAGGCCGAAGGCGGCAGCACTGCTGCCAGGATGGCAGCGGACGGCCCAGGCGGTCGGCAGGCAGCACGGTGGCCGAAGGCACGCCGTCGATGCGAACGATGCCGCCAGCGATGCACACCTCCTGCGGTGCGATCGCGCCCACGCGCTTGAGCAGCGGGATGCGCGTCGGCAGGTAGCCGCGCTGCGCAGCGAGCGCGGCAGCCTCGGCGGGCAGCGGCACCAGCACGATACTGCCCACGCGCAATGAAGGAGCTAGCGAACGTGGCAGCGAGCTGGTGCGATGGTCGAGCGGATCGACGCGATACCAGCCGACCGCCACGCTGTCCGACGGGTTGTAGGTCAGGCGCGGCAGCGGATGCACGAAGGAGGCCCAGGCCAGCGCAGCGAGGCCGCAGGCGGACAGGCCCGCCAGCACGAGGCGAGCACGCAGGCGGGAGCGAGGATGGGCCGTCATGGCAACGCCCTCCCGGCCAGCCAGGCGGCGTGCCGCTCGGCGCTGTATTCGGGCAGCGGCAAGCGCGCCGCGAGCCGATTGCCCAGCGTGCGCCAGTACGCGGGCGAGGCGGTAGCGGGCGCGATGCCCAGCGCTTCGATGCCGTCGATGCGCTCCAGCACGGCACGCACCGATTGCTCGCCCTCGGCGTGCAGCAGCAGGCGCGCGCCCGGCTGCACACCGGGGATGCGCTGCGCCGCATCGAACGGCGTGCAAGCCTGCATCACCATGAGCTGCCAGCGGATCGTGCCGTAGTCGTTGGCCTGCCAGCGGATGCGGCACAACATGGCGCCCGGCAGGAACACCGCGCTGCGCCGCCAGCGGTCGAGCTGGTGAGTGCGCGCGGGTTCGCCGAAGCGCAGGTAGAGCTTGAAACGCGGTTCGATGTAGGCCAACGCCACGCGCGTCAGCGGTGCGCTGGCAGGCTGGCCGGAAGGTGCTGCGAGCGCAGCCTTGGCCGCGATGGCGAAGGGTACGGTGGCAGGCGAAGCGGATGCAGTCATGGCGTGTTCTCCCTGCGGTGTACTGGAAACTCCCGCTCCAGCAGGCCGCGCAGCAGGTCGGCCACGGTCACGCCTTGCGTGAAAGCCGAAACCTTGATGCGCGCCCGCATCGCGGGCGTGATGTCGAGGGTCAGGCGGGCCGTGTAGAGGTCGCCCTTGCCCAGCGCATCGGCGTCGCCCTGGCGAATCCACGCCTCCGCGTGCGGATTCGCGGGCGGACGCGCGCCGATGCCGACGCGCTTTGCGCGAGGTGGCGGCATGCTCGCACTGCTGCTACGTCGCGCCTTCGACAAGGGCGGGCGTGATGCCTGGTTGCTGACGACGACGGCAGCGCCGTTCTTCGAGCGCGCGGGCTTCAAGCCAGTGGAGCGCGCAATCGCGCCGGCCTCGGTGCTGGCGACGCGGCAGGCTGCCAGCTTGTGTCCCGCCAGCGCAGCGTTGCTTAGGCGGTCGATCCATCTGTAGCGCGCAAGAGCCGTCACGGCTTGCGCTGTTCGATCTGCAATCGCGCCCGCTCGGTCGCCTGCTGCAACTTCTCTCCCAGCACCGCGCGCGGTGGCAAAGTCGTCAGGTACTCGGCCACATGGATGCCCGACTTGTCCAGTTCCAGCAACTCGATCTGCTCGCGCTTCTTCCCAGTGCAAAGGATGATCCCCAGCGGCGAGGCTTCTTCCGGCTCTCGCTCGTGCTTGTCGAGCCAGCGCAGGTAAAGCTCCATCTGCCCTTTGTAGGCCGCCTTGAAGTCTCCAACCTTCAATTCCACTGCCACCAGCCGCCGCAGCTTGCGGTTATAGAACAGCAGATCGAGGTGGAAATCCTCGTCGTCGATCTGGATGCGCTTCTGTCGGGCGACGAAGGAGAAGCCCGCGCCCAGCTCCAGCAGGAAGGATTCCATTTCGCGGATGATCGCAGCTTCGAGGTCGCCTTCCTGCCAGGTGTCCCGCAGGCCCAGGAAGTCGAGGATGTACGGGTCGCGCATGACCAGCGACGGCGACATGCGCTGCGCATCGCGCATGGCGGCCAGCTCTTGCGCGATCGTCTCGTCCGGCTTCTTGGACAGCGCCGTGCGCTCGTACAGCATCGAGTCGATGCGTTCGCGCAGCGTCCGCACGCTCCAACGCTGGGCTCCGGCCATCTGCGCATAGTAGTCTCGCTGCATCGGTTCCTTGAGGGCCAGCAGCAGGACGAAATGCGACCAGCTCAATTGTCGCGACAGTGTCGCGACAATTGGCTCATCCGGGAACGTGATGGCGAACTTGACCATCCGGCGCAGGTTCTTCTCCCCGAAGCCCCGCCCGTAGTCGCGGGCAAGCTGCTCGGCCAGGGTCGACAAGATTTCCTCGCCGTACCCGGCCCGCTGGCCGGCCAGCACCTCCGTATGGATGCGCTGGCCGATGCGCCAGAACAGCAGTGTCAGCTCCGCATTGATCGCCGAGGCGGCGCGCTGGTGCGCCGCCTCGATCAGTGCCCGAATGTCGCCCAGCAACGCCGGCGGTGCTGCGGGCGATGCTATGGTTGATCGACGCCCGTTCATGCTGCCACCTCCGCAAGTTGCCGCGCGCCCGTGATGGCTTGGCGCCGGCTTGCCACCAACTCGGCCGCATCGCGCACCGGCTTGTCCTCGGTATGGACGTAGTGCATGAACATCGCCACGGTCTTGTGGCCCGTCAGTTTCATGCCCACCTTGGTCGGCACGCCCGAATTGGCAATGTCGGTCGTCGCCCGATGGCGGATGCCGTGCGTGCCGACGTGCGGCACGCCGGCGGCCTTGAGCACGCGCTTCCAGCCGCCATAGTGTTCGCCATGCGTCAGATGCCGGGCCGGGTCGTTGGGCGACGGCAGGACGTAGGGGCAGC
The DNA here is from genome assembly GCA_001725255.1 of Comamonas sp. SCN 67-35. GTDB lineage: Bacteria > Pseudomonadota > Gammaproteobacteria > Burkholderiales > Burkholderiaceae_C > Comamonas_C. The sequence continues at coordinate 3,248 of MEFV01000014.1, forward strand.
CCTGCCGGCGCGGCGCGGTGGACAGCAGCCGATAGGCTTCCTCGCTCATGGGCTTGGAAATGCCGCCGGTCTTGCTGTCGGGCCAGACGACGCGGCGCTTTTCCAGATCAACCCAGTCCCATTCGAGCGGGCAGATTTCGGAGCGGCGGGCGGCAAACTCGAATTGCAGGCGGATCGCCAGCGGGATGACATAGTTCTCCAGCCCTTCCGCCTCCAGCTTCTCCAGGTGGCGGAAGATCCGCACCAGTTCATCGTCCACGATGAGGCGAGTTTCCTTGCCGGGCGGGTACATCGGGACGTGACGGCAAGGATTCGTACCGTCAGGGCGCAGCCCCCACACTTCGGCCAAGTTGAACATCTTGCGCAGCACGCCAAAGGTGCGGTTGGCCTCAGCCTGCTTGTAGGCCAGCTTCTTCATCAGCGCAGCCACATCCGGGCGCTTTACGTCCTGCACCTTCATCCGGCCCATGATCGGGATGATGCAACGGTCGATGACGCCCTGATAGCCGCGCTGCGTGCTGGGCTTGTTGCGCTGCTTGGAGTAATCCTCCATGAAGGTGGTGCAATACTCCTTCATGGTCGGCGCCTTGCGGGCGGCGTTCTTGGCTGCGCTCGGATCACCGCCCCGGCGAACCTCGGCCAGCCACTCCTGCGCCATGACGCGGGCCTGCTCGACGGTCAATTCCCCGTACTGGCCCAGAGCAGGCTTGCGGCGCTCGCCGGCGTTCGTGCGGTACTGGAGCATGAACACCTTGCGGCCGGCTGGGGTGATCTTGCACAGGAAGCCGGGCACCACGGTGTCCCGGAGTTCGACGGCCTGCGCCTGGGGCTTGGCGGCATCGACGACGGATTTGGTGAGCTTGATTCTTGCCATGATGACTCCTCGGAAACCTCGGTTTCCAAGAGCCACATGGGAGCCACGCGACCGGAAGCCGGGTCAAGTTTCGGAAAGCACCGGCATATGTTGAACTCGCCTAAGCCATTGATAAACCTGCTGTAGCGGGCTTAGGCGTAGTCCAGCGAAATGCCGGGCTAGAGTCATCGTCAAACAAAAAAGGGTAGCGTGAGGCTACCCTTTGAATCCGGGCTCTGCAGACGCTCCCCACCAGGCAGGCGCACAGTTGCCCGGCGCGCCAACCCGAGGCTCAAAGACCCCCGGTACGCTTGATGGACGGGTCGGCGTAGGTGAGCGGCTTGTCGGGCGCAGGCGGCGGCACCTGCTGATTCAGGCGCGCATCCAGCGTGGTCTGGTTCATGTCCTCCGCCAGCTGCACCGCCTGGCCGCTGGCACGCCACATGGACTGCACGATGTCGATGAGCTGCTGGTACAGGGGCGGATCACGCGGCGGCGGCTCGACCTCCTGGGGCTTTTCCTTTTGCGGCTCGGCCAGCGTCCAGTCGCGCTGGATGGGATCGGGCAGGCCGGTTTTCTCGGACAGGCGCACGATCGCGCCCGCGCCCAGCTCGTTGGTGGATTCAACCGGATTGGCCGGGTTGATCGGTCGCACGGGCACGGCCCCAGAGGCGCCCGTGGAATACAGGTCGCTTTGCGGACGCGACTGCGACCACTGCGCGGCGGTTCGTTCTACAGGTGACAGTGGCATGGCGGTGCTCCTCGATGGCGGCAGCGACCAGCAGATACAGCTAGCACTACGTCGTACCTGCATTACGGCAAACAAGAGGGCAAATGAAGGTTTTTTCAGATTTTGTTACAAAATAGCTGGCCACCCGATCCGCGGTCGCCGTCACGGTTCGGGATAAAAACAGCCTAAAACAAATACCTGTACTGCGCTTGCAGCTATAAAAACCGCTCAAGAAGTTTGCGTGAGCCCTTGTCCAGCTGGGTGAGGTCGGCGATCTGGAACTGAACGCCATCGCTCGCACTGATGCGCAGATGCGTGCGCGGAGCCAGGCGCCGGATGTCTTCCTCGCCCTTGAGCACCAGCGTGGCGGCGCCGCGATCGGTCTGAACCTGCCAGGTGCTGGGCGTGGAAAAGCTCGACACCGAGACGATGCGCGTGATCGCGGGCAGGAACTCGCGCACGCGCAGGTCTTCCTCGATCAGCGCGCGCACCTCGGGCGCAAGCTCAGCCAGCCGCGCTATCCAGATCAGCTCGTTGCCCTCGGGCCCGACAAGCGACAGCCCCTCGTCGGGCGCGGCGATCGGAAACGCCCGCACGGGCGTGACGCCCACGTGCTCGCTGCCGTCGGCCATGTGCAGCACGAGGCGCCCATGGGCGTTGCGCCTGAGTTCATACAGACGGCTCATGCGATCACCTCTTCTTCTTCGGCCGCGCGGCGCACCTGTGCCTGGTACAGGCGCCAGTAGGCGCCTTCGCGCGCCATGAGTTCATCGTGCGGGCCAATCTCGACGATTTCGCCGCGATCCATCACCACCAGACGATCGGCCTTGCGCAGCGTGGACAGGCGGTGGGCGATGGCGATGGTCGTGCGCCCCTGCACCAGGTTGTCGAGCGCCTTCTGGATTTCTTTCTCGGTCTCGGTGTCGACGGCCGAGGTCGCCTCGTCCAGAATCAGCACGCGCGGGTCGATCAAGAGCGCGCGCGCGATGCTGATGCGCTGGCGCTCACCGCCCGACAGGCCCTGGCCGCGCTCGCCCACGAGTGAGTCGTAGCCCAGCGGCAGGCGCAGGATGAAGTCGTGCGCGTGGGCGGCGCGCGCGGCGGCGATGATTTCTTCACGCGTGGCCTCGGGCTTGCCGTAGGCGATGTTCTCGGCCACGGTGCCGAAGAACAGGAAGGGCTCCTGCAGCACCAGGCCGATGTGGCGGCGCCAGTCGCTGACTGCCATGCGCCGGATGTCGACACCATCGACGCTGATCGAGCCGTCGGCCACGTCGTAGAAGCGGCTGATGAGGTTCACCAGCGTGCTCTTGCCCGAGCCGCTGTGACCCACGAGTCCGATCATCTCGCCCGGGCGGATGGTGAGCGACAGGTTTTTGATCACCGTGCGGCTGCCGTAGCGAAACACCACATCCCGCAGCGCGATCGCCCCCTCCACCCGGGGCAGGCGCACCGGGTTGACCGGGTCGGGCACGTTGCTCACGTGGTCCAGGATGTCGAAGATGCGCTTGGCACCGGCGGCGGCCTTCTGCGTGACCGAGACGATGCGGCTCATGGAATCGAGCCGCGTGTAAAAGCGCCCGATGTAGGCGATGAAGGCGGTAAGCACGCCCACCGTGATCTGCTCGTGCGCCACCAGCCAGATGCCGAAGGCCCAGACCACGAGCAGGCCGATTTCGGTCATCAGCGTGACGGTGGGCGAAAACAGGCTCCAGGTCTTGTTCAGCCGGTCGTTGGCCTGCAGGTTGCGCTGGTTGGCCAGGCGAAAGCGCTCGGCCTCGCGCGATTCCTGGGCAAAGGCCTTGACCACGCGGATGCCGGGAATCGTGTCGGCCAGCACGTTGGTCACCTCGCTCCAGATGCGGTCCATCTTCTCGAAGCCGGTGCGCAGGCGGTCGCGCACGCCGTGGATCATCCAGGCGATGAAGGGCAGCGGCACCAGCGTGACGAGCGCGAGCCAGGGGCTGATCGACACCAGGATGACGGCCGTCATCACCATCATCAGCACGTCGGTGGCGAAATCGAGCGCGTGCAGCGAGAGAAAGACGTTGATGCGATCGGTTTCCGAGCCGATGCGCGCCATCAGGTCACCCGTGCGCTTGCTGCCGAAGTAATCGAGCGACAGGCGCAGCAGGTGCTCGTAGGTGGCGGTGCGCAGATCGGCGCCGATGCGCTCGGAGACCAGCGCCAGCACCCAGGTGCGGGCCCAACCCAAACCCCAGGCCAGCAGCGCGGACGCGAGCAGCCCACTCAGATACAGCGCAACGAGCGAGGCCGGAATGTGCTTGCCGTCCTGAAACGGGATCAGCACGTCGTCCATCAACGGAATCGTCAGATAGGGCGGCACCAGCGTGGCCGCGGTGGACAGCAGCGTGAGCACGAAGCCCAGCAGCAGCTTCTTGCGGTACGGTCTGGCGAAGCGCCACAGCCGCAACAGCACCCAGGTGGAGGCGGCGGGCTCCTCTTCGCGCGCGCCGCAGACGGGGCATTCGTCGCTGCCCTCGGGCAGGGGCGTGTGGCAATGGGGACAACGGCCCTCCTCCTCGGCGGAGGGCGCCTCGGCATGGGGCTCGCCCAGATGCTCGATGCTGCGCGTGAAATGGTGCTGAAACTCCAGCGCCTTCGAATGATGCGAGAGCGTGAAGCGCCACAGCGCCAGCCGCCCCCGGGCACCGTGCAGTTCCAGCGTGCCCACGCCCGCGGCGTCAAATTCCTGCAGGGTGAGGTCCTTGGCGAGCGGCCACTGCAGCCATCGGCCCTGCCCGTCACGCGCCAGCAGGCGGGTGTCGGTCAGGGCCAGGGAGCCCGGCGCGAAGCGCAGATCGGCGTCAAGGTCAACCTCGAAAGCGGCCCGTACGTTTTCACTGGGTGCCAGCACGTCCTGCCAGCCATGATTCAAAGGTTGCGTCAGGGCGTCCGGGCCACCCTTTTGATCGTGATGTTGCATTGTTCGTTGTCTGGACACCGCGTGCGCGCCGCAGCCGCCTCATGGGAGGCGTCTACCCGGATGAAGGCCGGGGCACACGCACGACGTACAACGCACAGTAACGCAAATGGCATGCAAGTGGCTGACAGCGGCTTGCGGCATCATTCGCATCCGCGCCCCGGCGCACGTTTCTTGAAACCTAACCATACAAGCCATGCCACGCTTTGAAGACATCCAACTGCTGCGCGCCACCTACCTGCGAGGGCCGAGCATCTGGACCTACCGCCCGGCGCTGGAAGTCTGGCTGGCGCTCGGAGCACTGGAGCAATACCCTTCCAACAAGGTTCCCGGCTTCAACGAGCGCCTGACCGCCTGGCTGCCCGACCTGGTCGAGCACCACTGCGGCGTGGGCGAGCGCGGCGGCTTCATCGAACGGCTGCACGAGGGCACCTGGATGGGCCACGTGCTCGAGCACATCGTCATCGAACTGCTCAACCTCTCGGGCATGCCGGCCAAGTTCGGACAGACGCGCGAGACCTCGACGAGCGGCACCTACCGCATGGTGTTTCGCTGCCCCGAGGAAGCGGTGGCGCGCACGGCCCTGGCGCAGGGTCACGCGCTCATCATGGCCGCGATCAACGACGAACCGTTCGATCTCAAGAGCGCGATCCAGGCCATCAAGACCACGATAGACGACAACTACCTGGGGCCGAGCACAGCCTGCATCGTTGACGCTGCACTCGAGCGCCACATCCCCCACGTGCGCCTGAACGACGGCAACCTGGTGCAGCTGGGCTACGGTGCGGCGCAAAGACGCATCTGGACGGCCGAGACCGATCAGACCAGCGCCATTGCCGAGGGCATCGCGCAGGACAAAGACCTGACCAAGCGCCTGCTCGCGGCCGCCGGGGTCCCTGTGCCCGAAGGCATCATCGTCGCGAGCGCCGACGAAGCCTGGGAAGCGGCGCAGGACATCGGTCTGCCCGTCACGGTCAAGCCCAGCGACGGCAACCACGCGCGCGGCGTGACGCTGGAGCTGCACAGAGAAAAAAACATCCGCGCCGCCTTCCCGCTGGCGGAGAAGGAAGGCTCGCAAGTCATCGTCGAGCGCTTCATCGAAGGCACCGAGCACCGCGTGCTCGTGGTCGGAGGCAAGGTGGTGGCAGCCTGCCGCGGCGAGCAGGTCTTCGTCGTGGGCGACGGCCAGCGCACGCTCGCGCAGCTGGTGCAGGAGCTCAACCGCGACCCGCGCCGCGGCGTCGAGGAAGAATTTCCGCTGGAACTGCTGGATCTGCAGCTGCCCAACATCCAGCTGGAGCTGGCGCGCCAGGAAGTGACGGCCGACACGGTGGTGGCGGTCGGCCGCAAGGTGCTGCTGCAGCGCAACGGCAACATGGCCATCGACTGCACCGATGACTTGCACCCGGACGTGGTCTATCACGCCGAGCTGGCGGCGCGCGTCGTGGGTCTGGACATCGCGGGCATGGACATGGTGCTCAGGGACGCCAGCCGCCCGATGAAGGAACAGGGCGGCGCCATCGTGGAAGTGAACGCCGGCCCGAGTCTGCTGATGCACCTCAAGCCCTCCAGCGGGGCGCCGCGCCCGGTGGGGCAGGCGATCGTCGAGCACCTGTTCCCAGGCAGCGGCGAAAAAGGCAGCCACGCCGGGCGCATCCCCATCGTGGGCGTGGCCGGCACACGCGCCAATGCCTTCATCGCGCGGCTCGTGGGCTGGCTGCTGCAGCTCTCGGGCAAGCTCACCGGCATCGCGAGCAGCGAGGGCATGTTCATCGCCGGACGGCGCACGCAAACCAGCAACACCGCCCACTGGGCCGGCGCGCACCGCCTGCTGACCAACCGCCTGGCCGAGGCGGCGGTGATCCAGAGCAGCGCGCGCTCCATTCTCGACGAAGGCCTGGCGTACGACCGCTGCCAAGTGGGCATCGTGACCGACATGGATGGCTGGCAGGAGCTGGCGGACCACGACGTGCGCGGCCCCGAGCAGATGCCGCGCGTGCTGCGCACGCAGATCGATGTGGTGCTGGACGACGGCGCGGGCGTGCTCAATGCCGACATCGAGGCCGTGGCGCAGCTGGCCGAACTCTGCGATGGCGAGGTGCTGCTGTACGCACTCTCGGCCGACAACGCCGTGCTGGCACACCACCGCGCCACGGACAACGGGCGGGCGGTGTATGCGCGCGCAAGCGACATCTGCCTCGCCACGGGCGCCAAGGAGCGCGTGCTGGGCACGCTTGCCGCCCTGCAGCCCGCGCACGGACCGGCGCCCGACACGTCCGCGCTGCTCGCCGCGATCGCCGGCGCGTGGGCACTCGGGATTGCCCCCGATCTGATCGCGGCCGGCATCAAGACTTTCGAATATCACGATTGATAGCTGTCGGCGCCCGCCAAGCAAGCCTCAGAGCCTTATTTTTATCTGAATCAGCACCATGCAAATCCTTCGCACCCGCGCCCTGCGCGGCCCCAACCTCTGGACCCGCAGCACCGCGATCGAGACCATCGTGCATTGCGAACCGAGCGAGCACGACATCGCGGCCATCGCCGGGTTCGAAGACCGCCTGCGCGCGCGCTTTCCTGCCATCGGCGCGCTCGCGCCCCATGGCGCGGAACTGCCGGTCTCGCTCGCCCACGTGATGGAAGCGGCCGCGCGCCAGCTGCAGGCGCAGGCGGGCTGCAGCGTCACCTTCAGCCGCACGCACGAGACGGTGGAGGCCGACACCTACCAGGTGGTCGTCGAGTACACGGAGGAAGACGTGGGGCGCAAGGCCGTCGAGGAGGCCGAGACGCTGATTCGCGCCGCGCTCGCCGACACGCCGTATGACGCCGCGGCCACGGTTGCCCTGCTGCGCGAGCTCGACCAGGACGTGCGCATGGGACCATCCACGCGCAACATCATCAACGCGGCGATTGCGCGCAACATCCCGTTCAGGCGGCTGACCAGCGGCTCGCTGGTGCAGCTGGGCTGGGGCGTGAAGGCGCGGCGCGTGCAGGCCGCCGAGCTCGACGCGACAAGCGCCGTGGCCGAATCCATCGCGCAGGACAAGGACCTGACCAAGCGCCTGCTGCACGCCGCGGGCGTGCCCGTGCCGCTGGGCCGCCCGGTGGCGGACGTGGACGATGCCTGGGCCACGGCGCTGGAGGTGGGCCTGCCGGTCGTGGTCAAACCCCAGGACGGCAATCAGGGCAAGGGCGTCACCGTGAACATCACGACGCGCGAGCAGCTCGAGGCCGCCTACGCGACGGCGCAGGAATACAGCGGCGAGGTGATGGTCGAGCGCTTTCTGCCGGGTCACGACTTTCGCCTGCTCGTGGTCGGCGGCCAGATGGTGGCCGCCGCGCGACGCGAGCCGCCACAGGTACTGGGCGACGGCGAGCACACGATCCGCGAGCTCGTGGCCATCGTCAACCAGGACCCACGCCGCGGCAGCGGCCACGGCAGCGCGCTCACCAGGATCCGGCTCGATGAGATCGCTCTCGCGCGCCTCGCCAACGAAGGGCTGACGCCCGATTCGGTGCCCGCGCAGGGCCAGCGCATCGTGCTGCGGCACAACGCCAACCTCTCCACCGGCGGCAGCGCCACCGACGTGACCGACGACGTGCACCCCGACATCGCGGCACGCGCCGTCGATGCGGCGCAGACCATAGGCCTGCACATCTGCGGCGTGGACGTGATCTGCGAATCGATGCTCAGGCCGCTGGAGGAACAGGGCGGGGGCATCGTCGAGGTCAACGCCGCGCCGGGCCTGCGCATGCACCTCTCGCCCTCGTTCGGCAAGCCGCGCAACGTGGGCGTACCCATGATCGACGCGCTGTTCGCGCCGGGCGAGGACGGGCGCATCCCGGTGGTGGCCGTGACCGGCACCAACGGCAAGACCACCACCACGCGCCTGATCGCCCACCTGTTCAACGCCCGCGGCTGGAACACCGCGATGACCAACACCGACGGCGTCTACGTCGGCGGGCATCAAATCGACAGCGGCGACTGCTCCGGCCCCAAGAGCGCGCGCAACGCCCTCGCCCATCCCGACACGGAGGCGGCGGTGCTCGAATGCGCGCGCGGCGGCATTCTGCGCGAGGGACTGGGCTTCGACCAGTGCCAGGTGGCCGTGGTCACCAACATCGGCGCGGGCGACCACCTGGGACTGAACTACATCACCACGGTGGAAGACGTGGCGGTCTTGAAGCGCGTGATCGTGCAGAACGTGGCGCCCACCGGCTGGGCCGTACTCAACGCGGCCGATCCGCACTGCGCGGCCATGGCGCACGTGTGTCCCGGCAAGGTGATCTTCTTCGCGCAAGACCGCCACCATCCGGTGATGGTCACGCACCGCGCGCAAGGCGGGCGCGTGGTCTACGTGGACGAGGGGCGCATCGTGGCCGCCGAGGGCTCCTGGCGCGAGAGCATCCTGCTGCGCGACATCCCGCTCACGCACGGCGGGCTGATCGGCTTTCAGGTGGACAACGTGATGGCGGCCGTGGGCGCGGCCTGGGGCACGGGCCTGCCGTGGGACACGGTACGCCGGGGCCTGGCAAGCTTCGAGAGCAGCACCGACAGCGTGCCGGGGCGCTTCAACGTCATGGACTACCACGGCGCCACCATCATCGCCGACTACGGCCACAACCCCGACGCCATCCGCGCGCTGGTGCAGGCGACGCAGGCCATGCCCGGCGCGCACCGCGCCGTGGTCATCAGCGGCGCGGGCGACCGGCGCGACCAGGACATCACCGAGCAGACGGAAATCCTGGGCAGCAGTTTCGACGACGTGATCCTTTACCAGGACGCCTGCCAGCGTGGCCGCGCCGACGGCGAGGTGCTCGCGCTGCTGCACAAGGGCCTGCAAGGCGCCAGGCGTGCCAGCTACGTGACCGAGATCCACGGTGAATTCATCGCCATCGACCACGCGCTGGCGCGCCTGAAGGCCGGTGACCTGTGCCTGGTGCTCGTCGATCAGGTTCAGGAATCGCTGGCCCACCTGCAAAAGCGCTGCACGGAGGCGCACCTGTGACGCCCGGCTTGCGGGCGATCGCGGCGGGTGCGCTGGCGCTGGCGTGCGCTGCGGCATGGGCCGCCTCGGGCGAAAAGATCGGCAGCGTCGACACGGCCTTTCAGTGGCTGGGGCGCGACCACGACATCCTCGTCGAGGCCTGGGACGATCCGCGCGTGAATGGCGTCACCTGCTACCTCTCGCGGGCGCGCATGGGCGGGATCAAGGGCACGCTGGGCCTGGCCGAGGACCGGGCCGAGGCATCGATTGCCTGCCGCCAGATCGGCCCCATCCAGATTGCCCAGCCCCTGAAGCAGCAGGAAGAGGTGTTCAACGAGCGCATCTCGCTCGTCTTCAAACGCCTGCGGGTGGTGCGCATGGTGGACGAAAAGCGCCATACGCTCGTCTACCTCACGTATTCGGACAAGCTCATCGACGGCTCGCCGCAAAACAGCGTGACCGCCGTGCCGGTCGATCCGGCCACGCCGATACCGCTCAGAAAATGACGCTACCAGGCCGCAACCGGCCTGGCAAAGCCCTGGGGCGCCTCGCGCTCACTGTCAAAACTCGCCAGCTCCCACGCATCGGGCTGCGCGAGCACGGCGCGCAGCAGCTGATTGTTGAGCGCGTGGCCGCTGCGAAACGCGCTGTAGGCGGCCAGCAAGGGATGGCCGACGAGGTAGAGGTCACCCATCGCATCGAGGATCTTGTGCCGGGCGAATTCGGCGTCGTAGCGCAGGCCGTCGGCGTTGAGCACCTTGTAGTCGTCCATCACGATGGCGTTGTCGAGCCCCCCGCCGAGCGCCAGGCCGTTGGCGCGCAGCATTTCCACATCCTTGGTGAAGCCGAAGGTGCGTGCCCGCGCAATGTCGCGTGCGTAATTGCCTTGTCCCAGGTCGAACTCCGCGCACTGCTCGGTGGAATCCACCGCCGGGTGGGCGAAGTCGATTTCGAAGCGCAGCTTGTAGCCATGAAAGGGTTCAAGCCGCGCCCATTTGAGTTGATGCCCTTCGCCCTCGCGCACCTCGACGGCACGCTTGATCCTCAGGAAACGCCGGGGCGCGTTCTGCAGCTCGATGCCCGCGCTCTGCAGCAGGAACACGAAGGACGCGGCGGAGCCATCGAGGATGGGCACCTCCTCGGCCGTGATATCCACGTAGAGGTTGTCCAGCCCCAGGCCCGCGCAGGCCGACATCAAGTGCTCCACGGTATGCACCTTGGCCCCGTGCGCGCCTATGGTCGAGGCCATGCGGGTATCGACCACCGCCTCGGCGCATACCGCAATGTCCACCGGCTCGGGCAGATCGATGCGGCGAAACACGATGCCCGTATCGGGCGCGGCGGGACGCAGCGTCAGCTCCACCCGCTGGCCGCTGTGCAGCCCCACGCCGACGGAGCGGGTGAGCGTCTTGATCGTGCGTTGCTGCAACATCCGGCAATTTTAGTTTCATGATGCGCCGCCGGCGCGGTGCCGGCGGCAAACGGCGAATGCACGAACATCCGTGCATTCGCCATGTCGGCGCACCGCCGACGCCACCGAGCGCAGCGAGGTCACGCCGCGCCAGCGGCGCGGCGTCATCTCAATCGGCCTGCTTGCGCAGAAAGGCCGGAATCTCCAACTCATCCATGCCGCCCGAGGACATCGCATCCACGCGCGCCGTGGCCTGCGAACGGTTGGTGCGCCAGACGCTGGGCACGGCCATGTTGGCGTAGTCGCCGCGCGCGGCCCCGCCGCCGAGCGCGCCCGCCATCGTCGCCGGGGTGTAGGGCAGGTTGTCGGTGCCGGTGCGTTGCCCGCCCTGCACCACCTGGATGCTCTGGCGGCGCGCGGCGACGTTGGACAGGCCCGTGGCCACCACCGTCACGCGGATCTCGTCCACCAGGCTGTCATCGTAGGCGGCGCCGAAGATCACATGCGCATCGGGCGAAGCGTAGGCGTTGATGGTGTTCATCGCCAGGCGCGACTCGGAGAGCTTGAGGCTGTTCTTGCTGGCCGTCACCAGCACCAGCACCCCCTTGGCGCCCGAGAGATCGATGCCTTCGAGCAGCGGGCAGGCGATGGCCTGCTCGGCCGCGATGCGCGCGCGGTCGGGCCCGCTGGCGGTGGCCGTGCCCATCATGGCCTTGCCCGGCTCGCCCATCACGGTACGCACGTCCTCGAAGTCGACGTTGATCTGGCCGTACTCGTTGATGATCTCGGCGATGCCGCCCACCGCGTTCTTGAGCACGTCGTTGGCGTGCGCGAAGGCCTCTTCCTGCGTGATGTCGTCGCCCAGCACCTCGAGCAGCTTCTCGTTGAGCACGACGATGAGCGAATCAACGTTCGCTTCGAGCTCCGCCAGACCCTCGTCGGCGTTCTTCATCCGGCGGCTGCCCTCCCAGGCAAACGGCTTGGTGACGACGCCAACGGTGAGGATGCCCATCTCCTTGGCGATCCTGGCGATGATGGGCGCCGCGCCCGTGCCCGTGCCCCCGCCCATGCCGGCGGTGATGAAGAGCATGTGCGACCCGGCAATCGCCTGGCGGATATCTTCCTCGGCCTGCTCGGCCGCGTCACGCGCCTTCTCGGGCTTGCTGCCGGCACCCAGGCCGTTGTTGCCCAGCTGCACCGTCTGGTGCGCCGAACTGCGCAGGAGCGCCTGCGAATCGGTGTTGGCGCAGACGAACTGCACGCCCTGCACGTTGCGCGCGATCATGTGCTCCACCGCGTTGCCGCCGCCGCCGCCCACGCCTATGACCTTGATCAGCGTGCCCTGGTTGAATTCTTCGGTTTCGATCATTTCGATGGCCATGTGACTGCTCCTGGATGAATGTGAAAAACGGTGATGTCTGAGAGTGAATGAGGAAACGGTGCAATCGAGTCGGGAGGCGGTTTGCCGCACCACCGCCATCGGCCTCGTTTTCGGCGCGGCACATGCGAGCGCGCCGCTCGCGGCGGCAGGGGAAAGCGAAGAGTGTCAAGCCGGCACATCAGAAGTTCCCCACGATGAAGTCCTTGAAACGCCCCAGCGCGGTCTTCATCGAGCCGTTCCTGGAAGCGACCTTGAAACCTCGCATGTGCGCCAGCCGCCCCTCTTCGAGCAGGCCCATGACGGTGGCCGCGCGCGGCTGCGCCACCATGTCCGCGAGCGCGTTGGCGTAGTGCGGCAGGCCCCGGCGCACGGGCTTGAGGAAGATGTCCTCGCCCAGCTCCACCATGCCCGGCATGATGCTGGAGCCGCCCGTGAGCACGATGCCGGAGGAGAGCACCTCCTCGAAGCCCGAGTCGCGGATCACCTGCTGCACGAGCTGGAAAATTTCCTCCACGCGCGGCTCGATCACGCCCGCGAGCACCTGGCGCGTGAGCATGCGCGGTTCGCGGTCGCCCAGGCCCGGCACCTCGACCTGCGCCTCGGGGTCGGCGAGCAGCTGCTTGGCGCAGCCGTGCTCGACCTTGATGTCCTCGGCGTCCTTGGTGGGCGTGCGCAGCGCCATCGCGATGTCGCTGGTGATGAGGTCGCCCGCGATCGGCAGCACCGCCGTGTGGCGGATCGCGCCGCCGGTGAAGATGGCGATGTCGGTCGTGCCCGCGCCGATGTCGACCACCGCCACGCCCAGCTCGCGCTCGTCGTCAGTCAGCACCGCCTGGCTGCTGGCCAGCGGGTTGAGCAGAAGCTGCTCCACCTCCAGGCCACAGCGGCGCACGCATTTGATGATGTTCTCGGCCGCGGCCTGCGCGCCGGTGACGATGTGCACCTTGGCTTCCAGGCGGATGCCGCTCATGCCGATCGGCTCCTTGACCTCGTTGCCGTCGATGATGAACTCCTGCGGCTCCACCAGCAGCAGGCGCTGATCGCTGGAGATGTTGACGGCCTTGGCGGTCTCGACCACGCGCGCCACGTCCGCCTGGCTCACTTCCTTGTCCTTGATCGCCACCATGCCGCTCGAATTGAGCCCGCGGATGTGGTTGCCGGTGATGCCGGTGTACACGCGCTGGATCTTGCAGTCGGCGATCAGCTCGGCTTCTTTCAGGGCCTGCTGGATGCTGTGCACCGTGGCCTCGATGTTGACCACCGCGCCGCGCTTGAGGCCGTTGGATGGCGCCACGCCCAGGCCCGCGAGCTTGAGGCTGCCATCCTGCTGCACCTCGGCCACGGCCACCATGATCTTGGCGGTGCCGATGTCCAGGCCCACGATGACGTCTTTGGTTTCCCTTGGCATGTGCTTGCGTCCTACCCTCGATGATTGGTGGGTGCGGGGCGCCGCGCCGCCGCAGGATGGGGCGTATCACTGCTCACCGTGCTCACCCCCTGCAGGCGCAGGGCGTAGCCGTTGGCGTAGCGCAGATCCGCGTATTCGAGCTGGGTGACGCGCCGCCCCTGGCGCTGCGCCACGCCGGCCAGCGTGTCGGTGAGGCGCTTCAGGCGCGCCAGCAGCACCGGCGCTTCGCCCGTGCCGAGCTCGAGCGCCGCGCCGTTTTCCAGCTGCACGCGCCAGCTGCCGTGCGCACTCAGGGCCAGGGACTCCACGGGCCGCTGCAGCGGCTCGAGCGCGGGAGCGAGCTGCCCCAGCATCGCGAGCATCGGGGCCGACTGCTCCCTGGGGCCGACCAGGCGCGCCAGGCGCTCATCCTCCAGTGCCGCCGGGTCCGCCTCGAATACCTCGCCCTCGCGATTGACCAGCGTGCCGCTGTCCGCCTCGCCCCAGAGCGCGGCCGCGTCCTGCTCACGCACGCGCACGCGCAGGGCGTGCGGGAATTCGCGCTGCACCTGTACGCTCCTGACCCACGGCACCTGCTCGAAGGCGCGACGCACCGCCTGCAGATCCATGGTGAAGAAGTTGCCCACGAGCACGGGCGTCACCTTGGTGCGTAGCGCCACCGTGTCCACGCGCGCCAGCTCGCCGTCGACCGTCACCTTGGTCAGGGCAAAGAGCGGCAGACGCGACATCCAGCTGCCCAGCACCAGCATGAACGCCACCGCGCATCCGAGCAGCAGAACGGCCGTCGTCCAGTTCATGAGGCGCACATCGACGGGCAGACGCAGGGCTTCGCTCATGCCGCTCCTCCCCGCCCCTGCCAGGCATCGAGCGATGCACTGGCGAGAATCTGCAGGCACAGGTCTTCGTAACTCACGCCGCAGGCGCGCGCCGCCATGGGCACGAGCGAATGCCCGGTCATGCCGGGCGAGGTGTTGATCTCCAGCAGGAAGGGCTTGCGATCGCTTGCGCGCACCATGATGTCCACGCGCGCCCAGCCGCGGCATGCGAGGCTGCGGTAGGCCGCGAGCGACAGGCGCTGCATTTCCTGCTCTTCCTCGGCGGGCAAGCCGCTCGGGCAGTCGTAACGCACCGCGTCGGTGTAGTACTTGTTCTGAAAGCCGTAATTGCCCTGGGGTGCGACGATGCGTATGAGCGGCAGCGCCCGGGCCTGAGCGCCCTGGCCGATCAGCGCGCAGGTGGTTTCATCACCCGCGATGAACTGCTCGCACAGCACCTGCGGGTCGTGGCGCGCGGCAAGCTGCCAGGCGGCATCGCACTGCCCGGCCGACACCACCTTGGTCAGCCCGAGCGTGGAGCCCTCGCGCACCGGCTTGACGATCATGGGACTGCCGAGCTCGGCGAAGGCCTGTGCCACCTCGGCGCTCGACGTGGCCAGACGCCAGTCGGGCGTGGGCAGACCCTCGAAGCGCCAGACACGCTTGGTCATGGTCTTGTCCATGGCCATGCTCGACGCCATGACCCCGGGGCCGGTGTAGGGGATTCCGAGCAGCTCGAGCGCCCCCTGCACCGTGCCATCCTCGCCGTGGCGGCCGTGCAGGGCGATGAAGCAGCGCGCAAAACCCTGGGCCTTGAGGAGCGACAGGTCGTGTTCCGCCGTGTCGAAGCCATGTGCATCCACGCCACGCGCACGCAATGCCTTGAGCACGCCCTGGCCCGACAGCAGCGAAATTTCCCGCTCGGCCGAATCGCCGCCCATGAGCACGGCCACCTTGCCGAACCCGGAGGGGTCTGCTTTTTGGTCAAATGGCATCATGGCGCTTTCCCCTCCTGCGCGGGCAGCTCCTTGTTTTGAAGCATCTGCGCGGTTCGCCCGGCAGCGGCCCCGATCGAGCCCGCGCCCATGCACAGCACCACGTCGCCCGCGCGTGCGAGTTGAGCGATGTGCTCGGGCAGTTCATTCACGTCCTCGACGAAAACCGGTTCCACCTTGGCCGCGACGCGCAGGGCACGCGCGAGCGAGCGGCCATCGGCGAGCGCAATCGGCTCCTCGCCCGCGGCGTACACCTCGGTGAGCAGCACGGCATCGGCGAGCCCGAGCACACGCACGAAGTCCTCGAAGCAGTCGCGCGTGCGCGTGTAGCGATGCGGCTGGAAGGCCAGCAGCAAACGCCGGCCCGGGAACGCGCCGCGCGCGGCGGCGATCGTGGCGGCCATCTCGGCCGGGTGGTGGCCGTAGTCCTCGATCAGGGTGAAGCGCCCGCCATCCTCGGCGGGCAGCTCGCCATGGCTCTGGAAGCGCCGCCCCACGCCCGTGAAGTCGCGCAGGGCCGCGAGGATGGCCTCGTCGGGCACGTTCAGTTCGGTGGCCACGGCAATCGCCGCGAGCGCATTGCGCACGTTGTGCTCGCCCGCGAGGTTGAGCACCACCTGCAGATCGGGCAGCGTCACGCCGTTGCGCCGCTGCACGGTGAAATGCATCTGCGTGCCCACCGCGCGCACGTCCGTCGCCCGCACCTCGGCCGTGTCCGACAGGCCATAGCGCGTGATCGGGCAATTCAGGCGCGCGGCAATTTCACTCACCGCCGGGTCGTCCACACAGAGCACGGCCGTGCCGTAAAACGGCATGCGATGCAGGAAATCGACGAACGCCTGCTTCAGGCGCCCGAAGTCATGGCCATAGGTGTCCATGTGGTCGGCGTCGATGTTGGTGACCACGGCCATCACCGGCAGCAGCTTCAGGAAGGACGCGTCCGACTCGTCCGCCTCGACCACGATGTACTCGCCCTTGCCGAGCCTGGCGTTCGTCCCGGCGCTGTTCAGGCGCCCGCCGATCACGTAGGTGGGATCGAGCCCCGCCTGGGCCAGCACGCTCGCCACGAGGCTCGTCGTCGTCGTCTTGCCGTGCGTGCCGGCAATCGCGATGCCCTGGCGCAGGCGCATGAGCTCGGCGAGCATCACCGCGCGCGGCACCACCGGGATCTTCTTCTCGCGCGCGGCCTGCACCTCGGGGTTGTCGTCGTGCACGGCCGTGGACGTGACGACCGCGTCGGCTCCGACCACGTGCTCAGGCGCATGGCCCAGGTGGGTGGTGATGCCCAGCGACTGCAGTCGCCGCAGCACCGCGCTGTCGCTCTGATCCGAGCCCGAGACGGTGTAGCCCAGGTTGTGCAGCACCTCGGCGATGCCGCACATGCCCGAACCGCCCACGCCGACGAAATGGATGTGGTGAATGACGTGCTTCATGCCGCCAGCTCCTCGCAGGCCGCGACAACCTCGCGCGTGGCCTGGGTTTTCTGCATCTTTTTGGCCGTCAGCGCTTTCTGGACAAGCGCAGGGCGCTCCCATTTTTCAATCATGTTCGCCAGGCTCTGCGGCGTCAGGTCCGCCTGTTGCACGAGCCAGCCCGCGCCCGAGTCAACGAGGAAGCGCGCGTTCGTCGTCTGATGGTCGTCGACGGCAAACGGAAACGGCACGAAGAGCGCCGCGCAGCCCACCGCCGCGATCTCCGTCACGGTGCTCGCGCCCGCGCGGCAGAGGAGCACGTCGGCCTCGGCACAGGCCTGCGCCATCTCGGCGATGAAGGGCACGAGCGTGGCCTGCACGCCCGCGGCCTCGTAGTTGGCGCGAAGCTGCTCCAGCTGTTTTTCGCCGCTCTGGTGCGTGACGATGGGGCGCCGGTCTTCGGGAATCAAGGCCAGCGCCTGCGGCACGACCTCGTTGAGCGCGCGCGCGCCCAGGCTCCCCCCGACGACGAGCAGCTTCAGTGGTCCGCTGCGACCGGCAAATCGCGTCTCGGGGTCGGGCTGTTCGGTGAACGCCGCGCGCAGCGGATTGCCCACCCACTGCCCCTTCTTGAAGACCCCGGGGAAGGCCGTGAAGATGCGGTCCGCCACGCCCGCGAGCACCTTGTTGGCCAGGCCCGCCACCGAGTTCTGCTCGTGCAGCACCAGCGGCTTGCCCGCCAGCACCGCCATCATCCCGCCGGGGAAAGTCACATAACCACCCAAGCCGATCACGACGTCGGGCCTGATGCGGCGCACGACCGCGAGCGCCTGCCAGAACGCGCGCAGAAGCTTCAGGGGCAGCAGCGCAAGCGTGATCACCCCCTTGCCTCGCACCCCGGAGAAATCGATGGTCTCCAGCGCGAACCCCTCGGCGGGCACGATGCGCGACTCCATGCTCGCGGGCGTGCCCAGCCAATGCACCTGCCAGCCGCGCGCACGCAGCTCCTGCGCGAGCGCCAGCCCCGGGAAGATGTGGCCACCGGTGCCGCCGGCCATGACGAGCGCGACCTTGGGGCTGCTCATGCGCGTGCCCCCCGCATCAACAATTTATTCTCGTAGTCCACCCGCAGAACCACGGCGAGCGCCACAAGGTTCATCAGGATCGCGGAGCCGCCGTAACTCACGAGCGGCAGCGTGAGCCCCTTGGTGGGCAGCGCCCCCAGGTTCACTCCCACGTTGATGAAAGCCTGAAAGCCCACCCACACCGCCACGCCTTCGGCCACGAGGCCGGAGAACACGCGGTCCAGCGCAATCGCCTGGCGGCCGATGAGCATGATGCGGCGCGTGAGCCAGAAGAAGGCGACGATGAGCGTGAGCACGCCGACGAGGCCCAATTCCTCGCCGATGACCGCGAGCAGGAAATCGGTGTGCGCCTCGGGCAGCCAGCTCAATTTTTCCACGCTGCCGCCCAGCCCCACGCCGAAGATCTCGCCACGGCCGATGGCGATCAGCGCGTGCGAGAGCTGGTAGCCCTTGCCCAGCGCATGATCCTCGCTGAACGGATCGATGTAGGCGAAGATGCGATCGCGCCGCCACGGCGAGGACCAGATCATGAGCGCGAACGCCGCCACGAGGATGAGCGCGATCAGGAAGAACATACGCGCATTCACGCCGCCGAGAAACAGAATGCCCATGGCGATCACCGCGATCACCAGGAAGGCGCCCATGTCGGGCTCGGCCAGCAGCAGGGCACCGACGATGGCCACGGCCGCGGCCATGGGCAGCACGGCACGGAAGAACCGCTCCTTCACTTCCAGGCGCCGCACCATGTAGCCGGCGGCATAGATCAGCACGGCGAATTTGGCGAGCTCCGACGGCTGGAAGTTCATCAGCCCCAGGCTGAGCCAGCGCCTCGCGCCATTGACGACCGTGCCCACGTGAGGGATCAGCACCACGACGAGCATCAGGATGGAGCCGATGAACAGCCACGGGGCGATACGCTCCCACGTATCCATGGAAAACTGAAAGGCCAGCAGGCCCGCGACGAACCCCACCGCGATCGCGGCGATGTGGCGCACGACGAACGTGGTGGACGTCACATGCCCGAAGCGCGGGTTGTCCTGCATGGCGATCGAGGCCGAATACACCATGACAACGCTGAACGCGAGCAACAGCACCACCACCCACAGAAGCGACTCGTCGAACCCCAGCACGCGCGCGGGCACGGCGGCGGTGCGGCGCAGCTCCATGCCGCCGATGCGTACCGGGAGGCGATCCACGCTCTCGCCGCGCTCGGCGCCGCGGCGGGCAAAGAGGCGCTGCCAGAGGCCGGATTGGGCGACCGCGTTCATGCTCCTCCTCCCACCAGCGACTGGCCCCGCTCATCCGCCAGCGCCTGCACCGCCTCGAGGAACACGCGCGCGCGGTGCTTGTAGTTGTCGAACATGTCCATGCTCGCGCAGGCGGGCGAAAGCAGCACGGCGTCCCCGGCGTGCGCGGCCGCGGCCGCCTGCTGCACGGCCTGCTCGAGCGTCGCGGCGTCGATGAGCGGCACCGCGCAATCGGCGAGGGCGGCGCGGATCTGCGCCGCATCGCGCCCGATGAGCACCACGGCACGGGCGTGGCGCTTCACTGGTGCGGCCAGTGGCGAGAAATCCTGCCCCTTGCCATCGCCGCCCAGGATGACCACCAGGCGGCGCTCGCTGCCCAGGCCCGCAAGCGCGGCGGCGGTGGCACCGACGTTGGTGCCCTTGCTGTCATCGAAATACTCGACGCCATCGATCACGCCGATCGACTCGACGCGGTGTGGCTCGCCGCGGTACTCGCGCAGCGCGTAGAGCATGCCGGCCAAGGGGCAGCCTGCCGCCTGCGCCAGCGCCAGCGCCGCAAGCGCATTCATCGCGTTGTGGCGCCCGTGGATGCGCAAGGCATCCAGCGGCAGGAGACGCTGCATGAAAAGCTCCTGCCCCATGGAGTCGCGCCGGCCCGCGTCCTGCGCGTCATGGGCACGCACGAGCCAGGCCATGCCGCCCACGACCTCGATGCCGAAGTCGCCGGGAGCGCGCGGCAGATCGGTGCCAAACGTCAGGTGCGCGCGCTGACGCGGCCTTTGCAGCTTCACCGGCACGGGCGGCGGCAGCATGTCCATCACCAGCCGGTCTTCGCGGTTGAGCACCATCAGCGCCTGGGCGCCGAAGACCCGGGCCTTGGCCGCCGCATAGGCCTGCAGGCTGCCATGCCAGTCGAGATGGTCCTGCGTGACGTTGAGCACGGTGGCGGCCGTGGGCTCGAAACCCTGCACACCATCGAGCTGAAAGCTCGAGAGTTCCAGCACCCAGACCTCGGGCAGGCTCGTCTGCGCCAGACGCTCGCCCAAGGTGTCAAGCAGCGTCGGGCCGATGTTGCCGGCCACCGCCACACGGCGCCCCGCGTGCGCGACCAGCCTGCCGGTAAGCGAGGTCACCGTGGTCTTGCCATTGGTTCCCGTGATCGCCAGAACCTTGGGCTCATAGCCGAAATCTCGCGCCAGCACGCGCAAGGCGTCGGCGAACAGATCCACTTCCGTCGCGACCCGGGCCCCGGTCGCATGCGCGGCGTCGGTGACGGCGGCGATGTCCGCGGGCCGCAGCCCGGGCGAGCGCGCCACCACGGTCGCCCCCTGCGCCAGCGCCGCCGTGAAGGCGCCGCCGTGAAACTCCACCCCGGGCAGCCCGGCGCGCAGGTCCGCCAAGTGCGGCGGCGTCTCGCGCGTGTCGGCCACCGTCAACTGCGCTCCACGCGCGGCGCACCAGCGCGCCATCGCCAGGCCCGAGTCTCCCAGACCCAGAACCAGCACACGCTGCCCGGCCAGGGGCTGCCAGTTCGAGCCCACCGTCACGGGGCGCAGTTCATCGGCCACGGCCGGGGGCTCCTGCGCGACCAGCATCGTGGGGGCGGTCGGCACATCGTCCTGCGCATGCACCTCGGCAAACAGGCGCGCCACATACTCGGCCGCTTCGGCAGCCCTGGACGGCACCGCTTCGAGTACCGGGGGGAGATCGTGGGTCGATTCGTTCATCGCAGTTTCAGCGTGGCCAGACCCACGAGGCACAGCAGCATGGTGATGATCCAGAAGCGCACGACGACCTGCGTTTCCTTCCAGCCGCTCTTCTCAAAATGATGGTGCAGCGGCGCCATCTTCAGGATGCGCCGGCCTTCGCCGTATCGGCGCTTGGTGTACTTGAACCAGGTGACCTGCGCCATCACCGAGATCGCCTCGACGACGAAGATGCCGCCCATGATCGCGAGCACGATCTCCTGGCGCACGATCACGGCAATCGTGCCCAGCGCGCCGCCCAGCGCCAGCGCCCCCACGTCGCCCATGAAGATCTGCGCCGGATACGTGTTGAACCAGAGGAAGGCCAGACCCGCGCCGGCCATCGCGGCGCAGAACACCAGCAGCTCGCCCGAACCCGGAATGTGCGGGAACAGCAGGTAGCGCGCATACACCGCATTGCCCGTCACGTAGGCAAAGATGCCCAGCGCCGAACCGACCATGATCACCGGCATGATCGCCAGGCCATCGAGCCCGTCCGTCAGGTTGACCGCGTTGCTCGCGCCCACGATCACGAGGTAGGTGAGCACCACGAAACCGAGCACGCCCAGCGGGTAGCTCACTTCCTTGAAAAAGGGCACGAGCAAGCCCGCCTTGGGCGGCAGATCGAGCGAAAACCCCGACTGCACCCAGGTGACGAAGAATTCGAACACGCGGGCATTGGAGTTTTCCGAAATGCTGAACACCAGGTACAGCGCCGCGAGCAGCCCGACCACCGACTGCAGGAAATATTTCTGGCGCGAGCGCATGCCCTCGGGGTCCCTGTTGACCACCTTGCGCCAGTCGTCCACCCAGCCGATCGCGCCCATCGCAAGCGTCACCGCGAGCACGATCCAGACGAAGCGGTTGGACAGATCGAACCACAGCAGCGTCGAGATGGTGATGGCCAGCAGGATGAGCACGCCGCCCATCGTGGGCGTGCCGCTCTTGGACAGATGCGTCTGCATCGCGTAACCGCGGATGGGCTGGCCGATCTTGAGTGCCGTGAGCATGCGGATCACGCGCGGCCCCGCCACGAGACCGATCAAGAGCGCCGTCATCGCCGCCATCAGCGCACGCAGCGTGAGGTACTGGAACACCCGCATGAAGCCGAACTCGGGCGAGAGCCCCTGCAGCCACTGGCTGAGCCACAAGATCATGCGCCGCCCTCCTCGATCGCGCGCACCACGCGCTCCATGCGCATGAAGCGCGAGCCCTTGACGAGCACGCTGCCCGCATGCGGCAGTGCCTCTCGCACGGCGGCAATCAGCGCCTCGACCTCCGCGAAATGGCGTGCCCCGGCACCGAACGCCTGCACGGCATGGCGCGTCAGATCGCCCAGCGCAAAGAGCTGCTCCACCCCGCGCGCCCTGGCCTCGCTGCCGGCCTCGGCGTGAAACCGGGGTCCCTGGCTGCCCACTTCACCCATATCGCCCAGCACCAGCAGGTGCGGTGCGGGCAGGCCAGCCAGCACGTCGATGGCGGCACGCACGGAATCGGGATTGGCGTTGTAGGTATCGTCCACCACGGTGACGGCACGCCCGCCCTGGCGCACGGCGAAGGCGCGCGAGCGGCCCGCGACGGGGGAAAAAGCCGCCAGACCCTGAGCGGTGACGTCGGCAGGCACACCGATGGCGAGCGCGCACGCCGTCGCGGCCAGGGCATTGACCACGTTGTGCTGCCCGGCGATACGCAGGCGCGTATCGAACTCGCCCGCTGAGGTTGCCACCCGCACGGCCCAGGCATCGTCGCGCCACGCCTGACGGGTGTCATGCACATCGGCCCTCTCGCCCACACCCTCGCCCGCAAACGTCACGCAGCGCCGCCCGCCCGCCAGCTCGCGCCACAGCGGCGTGTAGGCGTCGTGCGCGGGAAACACCGCGACGCCGTCCGACGGCAACGCCGCCAGCACCGCGCCGTTTTCGCGTGCCACCGCTTCGACCGTGTGCATGAACTCCTGATGCTCGCGCTGCGCGTTGTTCACCAGCGCCACCGTGGGCTGCGCGATCGCGGCCAGCTCGGCGATTTCACCCGGGTGATTCATGCCCAGCTCCACCACCGCGGCGCGGTGATGCGCGCGCAGACGCAGCAGCGTCAGCGGTACGCCGATCGCGTTGTTGAAGTTGCCGCTGGTCGCGAGTGCATCTTCGCCCAGCCAGGCACGCAGGATGCTCGCCACCATCTGCGTCACCGTGGTCTTGCCGTTGCTGCCGGTCACGGCGATCAATGGCAGATCAAACCGCGAGCGCCAGCCGGCGGCCAGGGCTCCAAGCGCCACGAGCGTGTCGGGCACCTCGATGCCGGAAAGCTCAGCCGCTTCGAGGCCTGCCCGGGCGATCGCCGCGGCCGCACCCGCCGCGCGGGCCTGCGGCAGAAAATCGTGCGCATCGAAGCGCTCGCCCTTGAGCGCCACAAAAAGATCACCCGCCGCCAGCGAACGCGTGTCGGTGTGGACGCGCGTCAGCTCGATCGCGCCATCGCCCACGAGCCGCGCCTGCGGCACGCGAGCGCGAATCAGCTCATACGCCTGCCGCAGCGTGCACATGCCCTTCGCCGACGGTGCCGTGCGCCGCGCGAGCGCCTGCCTGGCCTGTGTCAGATCGGAAAACGGCCGGCGCACACCGGCAACCTCCTGGTAGGGTTCGTGTCCCTTGCCGGCAATCAGCACCACGTCGTCCGCATCCGCCTGCGACAGCGCCTGCGCAATGGCCGCGGCCCGGTCGGGCTCGGTGCTCATGTGCTCGCCCACCTTCATGCCACGCACGATCTGCTCGATGATGGCGCCCGGCACTTCGCTGCGCGGGTTGTCGCTCGTCACGATGACGCGATCCGCTCCCTGCTGCGCCGCCGCGCCCATCAAGGGGCGCTTGCCCGCATCGCGGTCGCCCCCGCAGCCGAACACGCACCACAGGCGCCCGCCGCGGCTCGCCGCCACCGGACGCAGCGCCGCCAGCACCTTGACGAGCGCATCGGGCGTGTGCGCATAGTCCACGACCGCCAGCGGCTGGCCCGGCTGCGCGATCTGCTGCATGCGCCCGGGCACGGCCTCGAGATCGGCACAGGCGGCGCAGGCGGCAGCCAGCGAAACACCGAGCGAGCGCAGGGTGGCGATCACGCCCAGCAGGTTCAAAACGTTGTAGCGCCCCACCAACTGCGTGGCCAGAGAGGCCCGCTCGCCACCCTGCACCACGTCGAATGCCAGTCCCGTGGCGCCGTGGTGCAGGTCTTCGGCCCTCAGGCGCGCGGGCGCACCGACAGCCACGCTCCACAGATCCAGCCCACGAGCGCCCAGCTCGGCATGCAGGGCGGCGCCATGCGGGTCTTCGATATTGATCACCGCCGCGCGCAGCCCCGGCCAGTCGAACAGCATGCGCTTGGCCTCCCAATACGCCTGCATGCTGCCGTGGTAGTCCAGATGATCCTGCGTGAGATTGGTGAAGATGGCGGTATCGATGCGCGTGCCCGCCAGGCGCTGCTCCACGAGACCGATGGAGGAGGCCTCGATCGCGCACGCACCGACACCGGCCGACACGAGGCTGGCGAGCACCTGCTGCAGGCGCAAGGCGTCTGGCGTGGTCAAGCCGGTATCCTGCAGCACGGGCGGAATTCCCACACCCAAGGTGCCTATGAGGCCGCATCCACCCAGCGTTGGCGGCTCTGCTTTCGAGAGTTGATGCAAGGCATGGGCCAGCCACCACGCCGTGCTGGTTTTGCCATTGGTACCGGTCACGGCCAGCACCTTGAGGTAGCGGCTGGGCTCACCCAGCCAGCGCGACGCCAGCACCCCCACCTGGGACTTCAGGTCTGGCAAAGCGGCGACGCGATCGGCGGCAAGCTCAAGCGCCTGGGCACCCGCGGCGTCCACCAGACAAGCCGCGGCGCCGCGCGCCAGCGCCTCCCGCACATGGGCGCGGCCATCGGCCTTGCGCCCGGCCCAGGCGAGAAAGCCATCGCCCGCCGCGATCTGCCGGCTGTCCGAGCGCAATTCGCCGCTCACGCGCTGCCTCAGGAAGGCGAGGGCCTCGTCCACATCCGGAAGAAGTTGCGGCATCACAGCAGCGGCTCCTCGATCGGGTTGGAGACGATCAACGGCTTGACCGCCAGATCGGGCGCCACACCCATGAGGCGCAGGGTCTGCTGCACCACTTCGCTGAAGACCGGGCCGGAAACGGAGCCGCCGTAATAGACGCCCGCCGAAGGCTCGTCCACCATCACCGCCACGATGATGCGCGGGTTGTCGATGGGCGCCATGCCAGTGAACCAGGCGCGGTACTTGCCCGCCGCATAGCCCTTGCCCGCCTGTTTGCGCGCCGTGCCGGACTTGCCGCCAACGGAATACCCCACGGTCTGCGCCTTCTGCCCCGTGCCCCCCGGCCCGGCAGCCAGCCACAGCATGTGGCGCACGAGTTCAGCCGTCTTCGGCGAGAAGACCTGCATGCCCTCGGGCCGCGTATCGCTCTTGAGCATCGTCGCGGGAATCACCTTGCCGCCGTTGGCGAACACGGTGTAGGAGCGCGCCATCTGAAAGAGCGACGCCGACAGGCCGTAGCCATACGCAATGGTGGCCTGCTCCACCGGCTTCCAGGTTTTCCAGGGGCGCAGGCGCCCGCTGGCGGCCCCGGGGAAGGCGATCTGCGGCTTCTGGCCGTAGCCCAGTTCCGTGTGCACGGTCCACATCTCCTGTGGCGACATGCGCTGCGCCACCTTGAGCGCGCCGATATTGCTCGATTTCTCGATGACGCCATCCACCGTCAGAACGCCATGGTTTTGCGTATCGGAAATGACGAAACCGCCGATCGCGTAGCGGCCGGGATTGGTATCGATGATGGTGTCGTGCTTGACGCGTCCGAGCTCCAGCGCCGTGCCTATGGTGATGGGCTTCATCGTGGAGCCGGGCTCGAAGGTGTCAGTCAGCGCACGGTTGCGCAATTGCTCACCCGTGAGTCGGCGTCGGTCGGCCGGGTCGTAGCTCGGGTAGTTGGTCAATGCCAGCACCTCGCCCGTATGGGCATCGAGCACCACGACGCTGCCCGCCTTGGCCTTGTTGGCAATCACCGTATCGCGCAGCTTCTGGTAGGCGAAGAACTGCACCTTGCTGTCGATCGACAGCTGAATGTCGCGCCCATCCTCGGGCGGCGTCTCGGCACCGATGCCCTGGACAACGCGCCCGCGCCCGTCCTTGATCACGCGCAGCGACCCGGCCTTGCCCGCCAGCTCGCTGTCGAAGGCCAGCTCCATGCCTTCCTGGCCATGGTCTTCCACATTGGTGAAGCCCACGACGTGCGCCACCGACTCACCCTCGGGATACTCGCGCTTGTATTCCTTGCGCAGGTAGATGCCCTTGATACCGAGCGCCATGATCTTCTGGCCCACATCCCAGTCGAGCTGGCGCTTGATCCAGACGAAGCTCTTGTCCTCGTCGCTGAACCGGGCCAGCAACCTGTCCAGCGGCATGTCCATGAGCTGCGCCGCCTGCTTGAGCCGCTCGCGCACCGTGGGCTGCTGGTCGTCCACGTCCTCGGGGATGGCCCAGATGCTCGCCGCGGGCACGCTGGAGGCGAGGATCAGACCGTTGCGATCGAGCAGGCGGCCGCGATACGCGGGCAATTCGATCGTGCGCACGAAGCGCACTTCGCCCTGACGTTTGAAGAAATCGCTGTGAATGACCTGTACATAGGTGGCGCGCGCGGCCAGCGCGACAAAGCCGAATCCCACGAGGGCCACGACGAACTTGCTGCGCCAGACAGGCGTGCGCGCCGCCAGCAGGGGGCTGGAGACGTAATTGACGCGGCGCCGGCTCACGGCTTGCCTCCCGCGGCGGGTTCGAGCGAACTGCCATCGGCGGCCACATACAGCGTCGTGGCCGGCGTGGGCGTGCGCATCCGGAGCTTGTCGCTCGCCAGGCGCTCCACACGCAGCGGCGTGGCCTGCGCGC
Organism: Comamonas sp. SCN 67-35; assembly: GCA_001725255.1. Classification (GTDB taxonomy): domain Bacteria; phylum Pseudomonadota; class Gammaproteobacteria; order Burkholderiales; family Burkholderiaceae_C; genus Comamonas_C. The sequence goes on from MEFV01000014.1 coordinate 30,191, forward strand.
GCTTTTCCACCAGCAGGCGCTGGTGCTCCACCTCGAGCTGGCGCGCCTCGACACTGACGCGGTGCCACTCGGTGCTGAGGCGCCGCGATTCGTACTGCACCCGCACGAGCCAGATGCTGCTCGCCATCACGGCCAGCAGCAGCGCGATGCTGATCCGCGTCATGCCGCGGCCTCCGTGCGCTCGGCCACGCGCATCACGGCACTGCGCGCCCGGGGGTTGGCCGCGAGTTCGTCCGCGCCGGGCTTGAAGCGCCCCAGTATCCTGAACGGCATGGCCCGGGGCGCGGCAAACGGGGCGTGCCTGTCCACCACTTCGCGCGAATGGCTGGCCATGAACTGCTTGACGATGCGGTCTTCCAGCGAATGAAAGCTGATCACCACCAGGCGCCCGCGCGGCGCGAGCACACGCAGGCTCGCCTCTAGCGCCTGACTGAGGTCCTCGAGTTCGGCATTGATGAAAATCCGAAGAGCCTGAAAGGTGCGTGTCGCGGGGTTCTGCCCGCGCTCGCGTGTGCGGACCGCGCCAGCCACGAGGTGGGCGAGCTCGGCAGTGGTCTGAACAGGCCCCTGCTTCTCGCGCCGAGCAACAATCGCCTTTGCAATGGCGCCAGCAAACCGTTCTTCACCATAGTCACGTATCACCTCCGCTATTGCCGACGGCTCGGCGTGCGCCAGCCACTGCCCCACGCTCTCGCCGCGCGTGGGATCCATGCGCATGTCGAGCGGCCCATCAAACCGGAAACTGAAACCTCGTTCGGGTGCGTCGATCTGCGGCGAACTCACGCCCAGATCCAGCAGCACGCCCGCCACGCTGCCCACGGCAGACTCCGCGAGCTGCGTGAAGCTGCCCTGGCGGATGGAAAACCGCGCATCCTGGATGGACGAGGCGGCCGCGAGCGCTTCCGGGTCCTTGTCAAACGCCACCAGCCGGGCGCCCGGCCCGACGCACTCGAGAATGCGCCGCGAATGCCCGCCGCGGCCGAAGGTGCCATCGATGAAGACGGCATTGGGCGTGCACACCTCGCCCACGAGGGCGGCAACCGCCTCTTCGAGCAGGACGGTGGTGTGTGGCTGTCCCGGGTTCACTTGCCACTCTCAGAAGGAAAAGTCCTTGAACACATCAGGCATCTGCGCCTGCATGGCCGCGGCTTCCTTGGCCTCGTAGGTGGCCTTGTCCCAGAGCTCGAAGTGCGTGCCCATCCCGAGCAGCACCGCCTCCTTGACCAGGCCGGCTGAGGCACGCAATTCCGGCGAGACCAGCACCCGGCCCGTGCCATCCATTTCCACGTCCATGGCGTTGCCAAGGAAGATCCGCTTCCACCACTGCGCCTGCATGGGCAGCTGGGCGATGCGTGCGCTGAAGGCCTCCCACGCCGGACGCGGGAACACCATCAGGCAGCCATCGGGATGCTTGGTGATCGTGAGCTGGCCTGCCGCGTCCAGCGCCAACGCGTCGCGGTGGCGCGTAGGGATCGACAAACGCCCCTTGGCATCCAGACTGAGCGAAGACGCACCTTGGAACACGGTATTGAACCCTTCGAACCGACACCCGCCGCGACAACCCCCTTTTGAGGGTAATCACGGCACTTTTTACCACTTCATTGCACCTTTTTGCACTGTAGCAGGAAAGTGAGGCTGCGCAAGGGGAAAACCCGGAAAATTCACGAATGAAATCAAAGGTTTAGCGCCTCATATTCAACACGAGGGACTAGAAAAACCTTGATAGTCAAGAGTTTGGACCACATAGCGCATGTGATCCATGAAGCACGGCCGAAGTCAGCTCCGGCTCGTCACAGGATGTAGCGCGACAGGTCCTCGTTGGCACTGAGCGACGCAAGGCGCGCATCGACGAGCGCCCCATCGATCACCACGGTCTGCCCCGAGAGGCGCGTGGCATCGAAACTCACCTCATCCAGGAGCCGTTCCATGACGGTGGCCAGGCGCCGCGCGCCGATGTTCTCGGTGCGCTCGTTCACGTCGTACGCGATCTGCGCCAGGCGCGTGATGCCCTCGGGCGTGAACTCCAGCGTCACGCCTTCGGTGGCCAGCAGCGCCTGGTACTGCTTGACCAGGCTCGCGTGGGTCTGCGTGAGGATGGCCTCGAAATCCTGCACCGACAGCGAGCCGAGTTCAACGCGAATCGGAAAGCGCCCCTGTAGCTCGGGAATCAGATCGCTGGGCTTGGCCAGGTGAAAGGCTCCGGAGGCAATGAACAGGATGTGGTCGGTCTTGACCATGCCGTATTTCGTCGAGACCGTGGTGCCCTCCACCAGCGGCAGCAGGTCACGCTGCACGCCCTGGCGCGAGACATCGGCGCCGCTGGTTTCCTGGCGCGTGGCCACCTTGTCGATCTCATCGATGAAGACGATGCCGTTCTGCTCCATGTTGGCCATGGCACGGCTCTTCATTTCATCCTCGTTCACCAGCTTGGCCGCCTCTTCGTCGGTCAGGAGCTTGAGCGCCTCGGCAATCGCCAGCTTGCGCGTGCGGCGCTTTTCCTGGCCCATCTGGCTGAACAGGCCGCGCAGCTGTTCGGCCATTTCCTCCATGCCTTGCGGGCCCATGATCTCGACCTGCGGCCGCGCATCGAGCACGTCGATCTCGATTTCCTTGTCGTCGAGCTGCCCTTCGCGCAGTTTCTTGCGAAACACCTGGCGCGCCGTGTTGTCCGCCGGCGGCTCCTCGGTACGTGAGGCGTCGAGTCCGGCACCGCGCGCCGGGGGCACGAGCGCATCGAGGATGCGCTCCTCGGCCGCATCCTCGGCGCGCGCGCGCATTTTCTTCATCTCGTGCTCGCGCATCTGCTTGACCGCCACCTCGGCGAGGTCGCGGATGATGGCGTCCACATCCTTGCCCACGTAGCCGACTTCGGTGAACTTGGTCGCCTCGACCTTGATGAAGGGCGCATCGGCCAGCCGAGCCAGGCGCCGCGCGATTTCGGTCTTGCCCACGCCGGTCGGGCCGATCATGAGGATGTTCTTGGGCGTGATTTCGGCGCGCAGGCCGGCATCGACCTGTTGGCGGCGCCAGCGATTGCGCAACGCAATGGCCACGGCGCGCTTGGCACCCTGCTGGCCGACGATGTGGCGATCGAGCTCGGAAACGATCTCCTGGGGGGTCATGGAAGACATTTGTGATCCAAATCAGGCTTCAGCGCTTTACCGGCAAGCGCGAGCAGCTATTAAATAAAAGACTACAGCGTCTCTATCGTGTGGTGCATGTTGGTGTAGATGCACAGCTCACCGGCAATTTCCAGCGATTTCCTGATGATCTCCACCGCCGACAGATCGGTGTTGGCCAGCAGCGCCTTGGCCGCCGAATGCGCGTAGGCACCGCCCGAGCCGATCGCGACGATGCCCTGCTCGGGTTCGAGCACATCGCCATTGCCGGTGATGATGAGCGAGGCGGTTTCATCGGCCACGGCGAGCATGGCTTCGAGGCGGCGCAGCACGCGGTCGGTGCGCCAGTCCTTGGTGAGCTCGATGGCGGCGCGCGTGAGCTGGCCTTGGTGTTTTTCCAGCTTGGCCTCGAAACGCTCGAACAGCGTGAACGCGTCTGCCGTGGCGCCGGCGAAACCGGCGAGCACCTTGTCGTGGTAGAGCTTGCGCACCTTGCGCGCCGAGCCCTTGACGACGATGTTGCCCAGCGTGACCTGGCCGTCGCCGCCGATCGCCACCTGCACGCGACCGTCAGGAAGCTGGCGGCGCACACTCAGAATGGTGGTACCGTGAAACTGTTCCATAAATTTTTTATGTGACGGCGCCTCGCCGTTTTGCAAGGGGGCCGAGGTCAGTTCTTGCGCGGCTCCACCCAGGCGTGCTCGCCGATGCCGATCACGTTGAAGAACACCGCAATCAGCCGGTGCAGATTGTGGAAGTGCAACTCCCGGCCCTGCGCCTGCTGGACCGCCGCCCAGTTCAGCACCGAGCCGACGGCGGCGAAATCGATGCGGATCAGCCGGTCGCATGCGATCACGAAGGGACGCCCCTTGGGCATCAGCGCCTCCAGGGGCGCGAGCTGGGGTTGCGCATCTCCTTCGATCTCCCCCGCGAGTTCGGCCACGGGCGCCGCATCGTCCATCGCCTGCGGCCTCCCCGGCGCCGCCATCGCAGCGGCGTCGCCCTGCCCGTGCGTCGCGGGCACGTCTTCTCCCAGCAGGCGGCATTTGGGGTCGGCCCACGACGGCGGAGACACCTCGTAAGTGACGCAATAGTCCAGCGCCACCGCCTCGAAATCATCGGCCTGGTCGGTCAGACGCAGCAGCGCCATGCGCAGCAGCCACCACTGCGGGTCCGCGGTGCGATCCTCGGCCACGGTCTGCGCCTGCAGCACTTTGTGCAGTGCCGCCAGTCCCTGAAAGCGCAATGACACCTTCTGGTTCGCCCATGCGCCAAACAGATCGACCAGCGCCGCCAGCGCGGGTGCATCGATCGTGACGAGCCGCCCCCAATTGAGCGTCCACGGAGGGGCAGAGCGCGAGAGCGAGACCTGCAGCGCGGCGATGGTCTGCTGCCCCAGTGTGGCGGGCGCGTTCCAGACCAGCTCGCGCTGCGGCTGTGCCTCGGTGTGGGCCGCGGGGGCCACGCCCAATTGCTTGGGCATGGAAAACCACAACGGGGCGGAGCGCCCGTAGCGCGCCGCATAGTCGATGGCCAGCGCATCGAAGGGCTCCTGCTGGCCCGTCGCGCGATAAAGGTCGAACAGGGTCATCCAGATTTCGTGTTGCTCGGCCGTTTCATCCTTGGCATGCCGGGCCAGCACTTCATTCAGGCAGCGTGCCGCGCCCGCGTAATCGGCGTTGGCGAACAGGATCGCGGCCTCTTCAAGATCAGGTTCATGCACGAATTTTTCCTCTCTGGGCGCGTTCCGGGCGGCAGCCTCTTCAGCCGCGGACGGTGCAAACGGGCTGAGCAAATTGTCATCGCGAAACAGGGCGCTGGGCACCTCGCTGTTGATGGTGGAGTCGCGCTGCAGCGCCGACGCCGCCGTGGGCGCGAAGGCCTGCAGGGGATCGCGCCAGGAACCCGCCTGCGATTGCGATGCCGACATCGGAGGCGGCAAGGTGGTTTCACCCAGCGCGCTGGGGACGTCCGCGTCCGGGTGGCGCTCGACTTCCTGGCGGACCGGCTGCCGCCCAGACGGGATGGCGCCCTGCGCCTTCCACCACTGCTGCGACATCTGCTGCTCGATCGCGTCGATCTTGCGCAGTGTCTCGGCGCGTTCCGAGCGCTCGCCGATGCCAGTGCTCAGGAAGGAGGTGCGCGCCGGTGTGTCGTCGTGCATCACGCCGGGAGCACCTTCCTTGCGACGCAGCTTGCGCAACTGATCGAATTCACGCCTGCGCACGAAATCGTTGCGGCGCTTGCGCTCGATCATCTCCTTGAGCTTCTGGCGCGTGTACTGTGACTCCGGACTTCCGGCCAGCGAGTCCAGCTCGGTCCAGTCCACGGTGGGGTTGCGCACGAAGCGCACGACCTTGGACAGCAAGCCACCGGGCGCCGTGTCTTCCTTGGTCATGCGCTGGTGTTCCTATGCCCCGTCCGCGGCAACCATGTCCGGTTCCTCAGTCACCGAACATCTTCTGCTTGAGTTCACGCCTTTGCTGCGCTTCAAGCGAGAGCGTGGCCGTGGGCCGCGCCAGCAGACGGCCCACGCCTATGGGCTCGCCGGTCTCGTCGCAGTAGCCGTAGTCGCCCGCATCGATGCGCGCAATCGACTGTTCGATCTTCTTGAGGAGCTTCCTCTCGCGGTCGCGCGTGCGCAGCTCCAGCGCATGCTCTTCCTCGATCGTCGCGCGGTCGGCAGGGTCGGGCACGACCACGGTGTCCTCGCGCAGGTTTTCCGTCGTGGCGCCCGCGTTGTCGTGGATGTCCTGCTTGAGCTGCACCAGCTTCAGGCGAAAGAATGCCAGCTGCTTCTCATTCATGTACTCGCTCTCGGGCATGGCAAGCACATCCTCGTCCGTGAGCTGTTCCACGGACTTGGTTTTCCAGTTGTTGGCCAGCTTCGAATCTTTCTTGGCGGCCGCCACAGGTTTTTGCAGGGTCGTATTCATGGTGAGGGTACGCTGGCTAGAGTGAAGGAAAAGCAGGTCAATGCGACGATGGTAACGCCACTTGAGTGCAAGCAAAAGCCATGGCCTCGCAAGCGCCGGTCACGTTGCGGCAACGGCCCGCCACGGCAGGCCTGCAGGCCGCCCCGTGGACGGGCGGCGATTGTATAGACCGGGAACGCAAAGGGCCGCCGAAGGCGCTGAGGGAATACCCTAGCGGCACCCCGCCACGAACAGGCGACTGGCACTCACGCTGGCGCCAGGCACTGCTCCAGCCCCTGGAAGAAGATGTCCCTGGGCAGGTCGATGCCGATGAACACCATGCGACTCTGGCGCGGCTCGTCCTTGCCCCACTCCGGCCCCAGGTCGCTGCCCATGAGCTGGTGCACGCCCTGGAAGATCACCTTGCGCTCGGTCCCCTTCATCGCCAGCACGCCCTTGTAGCGCAGCATGCGCGGACCGTAGATGTTGACGATGGCGCCGATGAAATCCTCCAGCTTGGCCGGGTCGAACGGCCGCTCGGAGCGGAAGACGAAGCTCTTGACGTCGTCGTCATAGTGGTGGTGGTGCAGGTGGGCGCAGTGCTCGCCGTGCTCGTGGCCATGGTCGTGATCGTGGTGCTCGTGATCATAATCGTGGTCATCCTCCTTGAGCAGCTCCGGATCGACTTCGAGCTTGTCGTTGAGATTGAAGCCGCGCAGATCGAGCACCTCCTTGAGCGGCACCTCGCCAAAGTGCACCGCGCGGATCGGCGCGCGCGGGTTCATGTGCTTGAGGCGATGGATGAGCGCGTCCTTGTCCTGCTCGCTCACGAGATCGGTCTTGGAGAGAAAAATCTGGTCGGCGAACCCCACCTGACGGCGCGCCTCCTGGCGCGTGTCCAGCTGCTCATTGGCATGCTTGGCATCGACCAGCGTGATCACCGAATCCACGAGATAGGACTCGGCGATCTCGTCGTCCATGAAGAAGGTCTGCACCACCGGGCCGGGGTCCGCCAGGCCCGTGGTCTCGATCACCACGCGCTCGAAGTCGAGCAGGCCCTTGCGCTTCTTGGCCGCCAGCAGCCGCAAGGTGTCACGCAGGTCTTCGCGGATGGTGCAGCACACGCAGCCGTTGCTCATCTGGAGAATCTGCTCTTTCGACTCGGCGACGAGCAGATCGCTGTCGATATTTTCCTCGCCGAATTCATTTTCGATGACGGCAATCTTCTGGCCGTGGGTTTCCGTAAGCACGCGCTTGAGCAGCGTGGTTTTGCCAGAACCGAGAAAGCCCGTGAGGATGGTGGCTGGGATGAGTGACATGGTGAATCCGGGGAAAACAAGAATATCCGCGTCAAAGCGGTCGCAACAACCACTATTTTATTGAAATGCCAAATTCCCGCTTGCGCACAATGCGTAATCAGCTATCAATATGGTAGCTATCTGGAAGTCACGACCGTCATGACTCCCGTCGCACAAGCGACGGTTCCATAATACGGCGCAAGTGTGGTTACATCCTTAAACACACATGATCCCGGCTTCGGAGAAGAGCGATGTCAATTCACAATTTCAAAATCCGCACCCGGCTCATGGTGGCCTTCGGCCTGATGGTGGCGCTGATCCTGATCATTGGCGGCACCGCCGCGCTCAAAAGCCAGCTGCTGATCGGCGAATTCGGCAAGGTCGTCCATGACTACTACCCACGTGTGACCGAAGCCTACGAAATCAAGGCGGCCGTGGCGGCCAACGAGGTGGCCCTGGCCAACATGCTGGCCTATCGGGAGCCGGACAACGTCAAGGCTCAGGTCACCGCCCTGCGTGACACGCGCAAGCGGATCTCGGATCTGTTCAAGAAGCTCGATGGCGTCATCACCAGCGACGAGGGCAAGGCCGCGCTGGAGCGCACCAGGGCGCCGCGCACCCAGGTGACGGCGCTGCAGGACAAATTCCTCGAAGCCGTGGACATGGGCCTGACGGGCGATGCCGCAACGATGCTGGAAAAGGAAATGCCCGGGCCGCTCAAGGCCTACAAGGCATCGATCGACGGCCTGCTCAAGCTCCAGAACCAGCTCATGGGGCAGGCCGCGGATGTCGCCACGGCCTCGGTGCAGGGCATGCTGTGGATCGTGGCCCTGGCCTCGCTGATCGCGATCGCGCTCGGGGTAGTGCTGGCGTGGTCCATCATCCGCTCCATCATCCGGCCGCTGCACCAGGCGGTGGGCGTGGCCAACGCGGTGGCCGACGGCGACCTCACTCACCACATCGACGCGTCGGGCAACAGCGAGACGGCGCACCTGCTTCAGGCGCTGCGCCGCATGCAGGAGGGGCTGATCAAGGTGGTCTCGCACGTGCGCCAGGATTCCGACGGCGTGGCCACGGCCAGCGCGGAAATCGCCCAGGGCAACCAGGACCTGTCAGCGCGCACCGAAAGCCAGGCCAGCGCGCTGGAGCAGACCGCCGCCTCGATGGAAGAGCTCAACTCCACCGTGCGCCAGAACGCGGACAACGCACGCCAGGCCAACCAGCTGGCGCAGAACGCTTCCGGCGTCGCGAGCCAGGGCGGCGCGGTGGTGGCCGACGTGGTGCGCACCATGAAGGAGATCAACGACAGTTCGGGCAAGATCGCCAACATCATCCAGGTGATCGACTCGATCGCGTTTCAGACCAACATCCTCGCGCTGAACGCGGCCGTGGAAGCGGCGCGCGCGGGCGAGCAGGGGCGAGGCTTTGCCGTGGTGGCCAGCGAGGTGCGCTCGCTCGCGGGGCGTTCGGCCGATGCCGCACGCGAGATCAAGCAACTGATACAGGCCAGCGTGGAGCGCGTGGGCGTGGGCTCCGCGCTGGTGGACAAGGCCGGCCACACCATGAGCGAAGTGGTGCAGGCCATCCAGCGCGTGACCGACATCATGGGCGAGATCAGCGCCGCCAGCAATGAACAGAGCCAGGGCGTGGCGCAGGTGGGCGAGGCCGTGGCGCAGATGGATCAGGCCACGCAGCAGAACGCGGCACTGGTGGAAGAAATGGCCGCAGCCGCCTCCAGCCTGAACACGCAGGCGCAGCAGCTCGTGGGCGCGGTGGCCACCTTCCGCCTGAAGGACACGCAGGCGGCGAGCGCCGTGCGCACCGCCCCCACGGCCCGGGCCGCGCCGCCAGCACTCCCCGCCCAGCCCCCGTCCAGGCCCGCGGCCTCGGCGCGCCCCGTGCGCGTGGCGGCCAAACCGGCCCCGACCAAACTCCAGCCGCAAGTCACGGCCACGCGCCAATTGCCACAGGGCGACGCCCAGGGCAGCGCCAAGGGCGGCAACAAGAGCGATGCCAAGGCAGGCGCCCGAAACGACGACGATTGGGAAAGCTTCTGAGGAGCGCGGATCCCCCGTCCCGCGCACGCCGCGCCGCGCGCACACGCAACAAGGCCCCGGACGGCATGCGCCGCCCGGGGCCTCTTCTTTTGACGGACAGCGCCCGGCTTACTTGCGCCAGTAGTTGTTGGCCGCGGCGACGGTCTGGAAATTCAGCGCGATCACGTGCGAGGCAGACGTGAGGCCCGCCGCATCATTGGCATATTCGGGGCGCAGCTTGTGCAGCACCTCGCTGTCGGGCTGGGTGTACTTCACGCCGCGGCGGCTCAGGGTAATGGCCAGCTCGAACCCCTGCTGAGGGGTCTCGGTAATCAACGAAGTCAACCAAACATCGGCCATGTTTTTCTCCTTCAAGGCATGCGATGGAAAGCAGCCATTGTGCGGCTTTCCCCGCCAGCCCGTGGGCGGTGGACGATAACCGGGACGCGAACTATGGTTTTCTGTGCGCGCGCGGATGTGCCTGGTCGTACACCCGGGCCAGATGCTGGAAATCGAGCCGCGTGTACACCTGCGTGGTGCTGATGTTGGCGTGGCCCAGCAGCTCCTGCACGGCACGCAGGTCACCGCTCGATTGCAGCAGATGGCTGGCAAACGAGTGGCGCAGCATGTGCGGATGCACGGGGGCGCTCAGCCCCGCATGCTGGCTGCGCGCGCGCAGCCTCATCCAGATGGACTGGCTGCTCAGGCGCGTGCCGCGCTGCCCGATGAACAAGGCCTCGCACGGCTCGGCCGCGAAGGGTTGCAGACGCAGCGCCAGCCAGGCCGCCAAGGCCTTGCATGCCGCCTGCCCCATGGGCACGACGCGGCGCTTGGAGCCCTTGCCCAGCACATGGGCCTCGGCCGCCTGCAGATCGACCCAGCCGCGCCCCTGCGGCTCGGCGACGTGCCCTGGCGTGGCATCAAGCCCCGTGAGCTCGCTCACGCGCAGGCCGCAGCCATAGAGCAACTCGACCATCGCGCGGTCGCGCGCCTCCAGCCAGGGATCGGCCGCCGGCTCGGCGAAATCCGCCAGGTGCACCGCCTCGTCCACGGCGAGCGCCTTGGGCAGCAGCCGCGCTGCCTTGGGCGCGCGCACATCCTGCGCCGGGTTCGCGGCGACCAGCCCCTGGCGGCCGGCCCAGGCATAGAACCCGCGCCACGCCGACAGCGTCAGGCTCAAGCTGCGCGCGCTTTGCCCGCGGGCATGCAGCTGCGCCAGATAGCGGCGGACATGGGTGCTGGTGAGCGCAAGCAAGGCCTGCCCCTGTGCCAGAGCAACCAGCCGCGTGAGCTCCTGTTCATACAGCTGCGCCGTGCGCGGCGCGAGGCGCTTTTCCACCCGCACGTGCTGCAGATACTGCAGAGCCAGCGGCGGCAGGGGCTGCGTCATCGGGCCCGGCCTCAACAGGCGCACAGGCGCGTCAGCGCCGCCGACGCGAGTTCCGCCATGTGCGTGAGGAATTCGGTGCCCATGGTGCTGTCGAAACGGTCCGGGTCATCGGACGCGAGCACCAGCAGGCCAAAGGCCGGCTGGGTGGCATCATCGATCGCCCCGGGGCGCAGCGGCAGCATCGCCACCGATCGCACCTGCGCGGCCTGGGGCAGCCAGCCTATGGCCTCGAACCCCAGGTTGGGGCCGCAAAACGGCATGGTCAGGGAGGAGGCGAACGAGCGCACGTCCTCGCTCACGTCCTGCGCCCAGGGCGCATCGGCCCACGGCGGCGCCACATCCCACAGCCGCAGCGCCGACTTGGGGACGTCAAACCATGCGTGCACCCCGTCCTGCACCGCCGCAACGAGCGCCGCGGGATCGGCCACCGCCAGCAGCTGGCGGCTCCATTGCTGCACCTTGGCGGCGATGGCGGCATTCTCGCTGCCATGGCGCACCATCTCCACGATGCGGGCCTCCAGCGCCTTGATCTTGTCGCGCAGCATCTCGGCCTGGCGCTCGATCAGGCTCACCGCCCGCTGCCCATGCTGGCTGGTGAGCACGATGCTCGTGAGCAGCGGTGCGTGGCGCTCGAAAAATTCGGGCGTGTTGGCGAGGTACTGCGCAATATCGTCTTCGGTGATCGGCGGGACGGCGGGAGAGGTCATGAACTTGGCAATCGCAAAAGGCTACAGGCCGCCATCTTAAGGAATACGCCATGCGCTGGCTACTGCGGCAACCCTGCGGCGCGCCTGACGCCGGGCGGGAGGACATGCAATAATTGATAGCGCACACGCGACCATTGCGTCGCCACTGCCAGGCCCGCCCTTCAACGCACACGAGGTTCCGCCCATGAATGCCTTGTATCAGCCACGCGCCGCCGCCGTCATTTTGCGCACCGTTCTGGCACTGCTCCTGCTGTTTCACGGCTGGGCCAAAATCAGCGGCGGGGTCGGATGGCTGGTGGGAGTCCTCGAAAAAACCGGAGTCCCGGGGTTCTTCGCCTATGCGGTCTATCTCGGAGAAGTGCTGGCGCCGCTGCTGCTGCTGGCTGGCCTCTTCGTGGTTCCCGCGGCGCTGCTGGTGATGATCAACATGGCGGTGGCCGTCGTGCTGATGCACCAGAGCCAGCTGCTCACGCTCAACTCTTCGGGCGGCTGGGCGCTGGAACTGCAGGCGTTCTACTTCGTCTCCGCGCTCGTGGTGCTGCTCACGGCCAGACCGCGAAGCTGAGGGGCCCGCACGCATGGCGCGGCATCTCCACATAATGACGCCATGCCACGCTCGAGCCAACTCCTGTATCCGCAGCGCGAACCAGCCGCGCTGCTGCCCGCAGCCACGGTGCTGCTGCTGCGCGATGACGCCCAGGCGGGCCTGCAGGTTCTGATGACCCGGCGCTCGCCACGAGCGAGCTTCGCGCCCGGTGCCTACGTGTTTCCAGGCGGCGGCATCGACGCCGCGGACGCCGGGAGCCATGATCTGGCCGACCACCGGCCGGAGCAGACGGGCGAGGTGCTGACCCAGGCGATCGCCGCGATCCGCGAGAGTTTTGAAGAGCTCGGCGTGCTGCTCGCCCGCCACGGCGACGGCACCTGGGCGGACGAGCACGACGTGGCGGCTCTGGATCGCAAGGCGCCCTTTTCCAGCCAGTGCGCGGCCCGCGGCCTGACGCTGGCGGCCGACGCCATGCATCTGCTGGCGCACTGGAACACCGACCGCGATCTGCCCCGGCGCTTCTCCGTGCCCTTCTTCGTCGCCCGCATGCCGCCGGGCCAGAGCCCGGTGGCCGACAACGCCGAGCAGTTCGCGCCCGAATGGGTCAGCCCTGGCGACGCCCTTGCGCGCCATGCGGCGGGGACGTTCTTCATGATCTATCCGACGATACGCACGCTCGAGCGCCTGTGCGGTTTCTCTGGCGTGGAGGCGGTGCTGGCCGCGCTTCGGACCGAAAAGCCGCTGTGGACGAGCTGCCCGCGCGCGGGCTTCAAGCATGGGCGTCAAGAGCGCTTCATGGAGCACGAAGCGGAATACGGCGAACTGGCGCTCGTGTGTCCCGATGGGCAGATCCGCCACACGCTGGACTGGCAAAACGACCACGCCGTGCCGCTGCTGCGCAACGTGCAGCGCCTCACGGCCGCCAACCCCGGCGCCATGACCGGCCCCGGCACCAACAGCTACGTCGTGGGCGAGCCGGGCACGGGCTGCATCGTGATCGACCCCGGCCCCCATGACGACGAGCACATCGAGCGCCTCTGGCGCGCCGCGGACGGCGACGTGCGCGCCATCGTCTGCACCCATTCGCACGCCGACCACTTCCCGGGCGCCCGGCCGCTGCAGGCGCTGTGCGAGCACGCAGGACGGCCCCGTCCCCCCATCCTGGGCCTGTCCTCGGGGCCGCATGCCCGCACCCACAGCGAATTCACGCCCGACCGGGAACTATCGAATGGAGAGCTGCTCACGCTTTCCGGCAAAGGGCTGGAGGGCGAAATCACTCATACCCTGGAGATCGTGCACACGCCCGGCCACGCCGCCAACCACCTGTGCCTGCTGCTGCGCGAGGACGGCCTGCTGTTCTCGGGCGACCATATCCTGAACGGCAGCACCACGGTGGTGGACCCGCCCGATGGCAACATGACGGACTACCTCGAGTCGCTCGACCGGCTCGATGCGCTGTGCGTGCAATGGAACGTGCCCTTCATCCTGCCCGCGCACGGCCACGTGCTGGGCGATGCGCGCGGCGCCATCGCGCACCTCAAGGCCCACCGCCTGGCGCGCGAGGCCAAGGTGCTCGCTGCGATGCAGCGGCTGCCGGACGGCACGCTGGAGCAATGGGTGGCGCTGGCGTACGACGACGTGCCCGCGCGCATGTGGCCGCTGGCGCAGCGCTCGCTGCTGGCGCATGTGGAGCGCATCCGCTCCTTGCAGCCGGGCAACGACTGAGCCGTGGCGGTGCCCGGCCGGGTCGGCCACGTGGCCCGCGCATATCCATATGACGCGAATGTCTGAAACCTTCGCCGAATCGCCTATATCTTCCAAGTCTCTTCTGACTTTTCGGAATTTGCGATGAAAGCCGACACCATCCTGCAGACCATAGGCAACACCCCGCACGTGCGCATCCACCGGCTGTTCGGTGACGCCGAGGTATGGCTCAAGTGCGAACGCGCCAACCCCGGCGGCTCGCTCAAGGACCGCATCGCCCTGGGCATGGTCGAGGCGGCCGAGCGATCGGGCCAGCTTCACCCCGGCGGCACAATCATCGAGCCGACCAGCGGCAACACGGGCGTGGGCCTGGCGATGGTCGCCGCCGTCAAGGGCTATCGACTCATCGTCGTGATGCCCGAGAGCATGAGCGTCGAGCGCCGCCGCCTGATCCTGGCCTTCGGCGCGCGGCTGGAACTCACGCCCAAGGAAAAAGGCACGAGCGGTGCCGTGGCACGAGCGAAGGAACTGACCGAACAGACACCCGGCGCGGTGATGCTCAACCAGTTCGAGAACCCGGCCAACATCGACGCCCACGCGCGCACCACGGCGCAGGAGGTGCTCGCCGACTTCCCCGAGGGGCTGGACGCCATCATCAGCGGCGTGGGCACGGGCGGCCACATCACGGCACTGGCGCGCGTGCTCAAGCCCAAGTGGCCCCGGCTCAAGGTCTACGCGGTCGAGCCCAGCCAGTCGGCCGTGATCGGCGGCGGCCAGCCCGGTCCGCACGGCATCCAGGGCCTGGGTGCAGGCTTCATCCCGAAGAACCTGGACACCAGCGTGATCGATGGCGTGATCGCCATCGCCGACGAAGAAGCCCGCGAATGGGCGCGCCAGTGCGCCACCCGCGAAGGCATCCTGGTGGGCATCTCCACAGGCGCGGCGCTGGCGGCCATTGCGCAGCAACTGTCTCGGCTGCCCGCGGGTGCCAAGGTGCTGGGCGTGAACTACGACACGGGCGAGCGTTACCTGTCGGTGGATGGTTTCCTGCCCGCCGCCTGAACGTGCAGGCGCGAGCAGGAACACGGTAAAAGTGTGAAGCCCGCCGATAAGCCGGATTCTGTGCATGCGGTTGCCCGCATGTGACCGCCATCAATCTGGGCCGGGGGTCGCCCCACCGGCTCGATGCCACCTACCCGCACACTCCGGGGGCCCCGTCAACGTGTGCCTACTTGGTGTTGCTGCGCGTAGAGATTGCCCGTTGCACCCCCGGTGGTCTGCCTCGCGGCACTCCCCCGGGACTCGTCTCTGTTGCTCTGATCCTCACCTCGCGGTGGACAGCCGTTAGCTGCTACGCTGCCCTGTGCAGTCCGGACGTTCCTCCAGTGCCTGGTTTCCCAGCTTGCACCGGCGGCGGTCTGGCGTGCTTCACGGGGGTGATTATCGGTGACGGCGCTACGATGCGCACATCGTTTCAGCATCATTTCGCCATGTCCGCCTTCGCCCCCCTGACCACGCTCGCCGACGCAAGCCAGGAACTTGCCCGCCACCGCAGCACGTCCGTGCAGCTCACGCAGACGGCCCTGGAGCGCATCGGCTCGGGCGAAGGGCCCGTCGCGTTCACCCACGTCTTCACCGACAGCGCGCTGGCCGAGGCCCGCGCCAGCGACCTGCTGCGCGCCGCGGGCATCGTGCGCTCGCCGATGGAAGGCCTGCCCATCTCGATCAAGGACCTGTTCGACGTTCAGGGCCGCGTCACGCACGCGGGTTCCCGGCTGCTGCGGGACACCGTCCCCGCCGCCCAGGACGCGGCCATCGTCGCGCGCCTGCGCGCCGCGGGCGCGGTCATCGTGGGCAGCACCAATATGACGGAATTCGCGTTCTCGGGCATAGGCATCAATCCGCATTACGGCACACCGCGCAACCCCTGGGGCCGCGAGGGCGGCGGGCGCATTCCGGGCGGCTCATCCTCGGGCGCGGCCATCAGCGTGACCGATGGCATGGCGCTCGCCGCCATCGGCACGGACACGGGCGGGTCGGTGCGCATTCCCTCGGCCCTGTGCGGCCTCACGGGTTTCAAGCCCACCGCACGGCGCATTCCCACAGGCGGCGCGCTGCCGCTGTCGACCACGCTCGACTCGATCGGCCCCCTCGCGGCCTCGGTGCGCTGCTGCGCGCTGCTGGACAGCATTCTCGCGGGTGAACCCTGGGCCGAACCCGTACCCGCCACCCTCGGGCACATGCGCCTGCTGGCGCCGGGCAACCTGCTGCAGGACAGCATGGACACGGCCGTGGCCGACACCTGGGAAAGCGCGCTGACGCGCCTGGAACGCGCCGGCGCGCGCATCACGCACGCGCCGCTGGAGCCGCTGGATGAACTGGCCGCGATTCACGCCCACGGCACACTGTCGAACGCCGAGGCCTGGGCCTGGCACCGCCCCTATTTTCCCGATCAGCAGGACGAATACGACCCGCGCGTGGCCTCGCGCATCCTGGTGGGCCGCCGCATGAACGCGGCCGACTACATCGACCTGCTGAATGCACGCCAGCGCTGGATCGGCGAAATGCACCGCGCCCTGGCCGACTACGACGCCTTCATCATGCCCACGCTGCCCATCGTTGCGCCAGAGATCGCGCCGCTTCAGGCGAGCGACGAGGCGTTCTTCGCCACCAATGCGCTGATCCTGCGCAATCCCTCGCTGGTGAATTTTCTCGACGGCTGCGCCGTTTCACTGCCGATTCACGCCGCAGGCGGCGCGCCCGTGGGCCTGAGCCTGGCCTGCCCGGGCGGACACGACCCGCGCCTGCTTTCGCTGGCGCTGGCCGTGGAGGCGGCGCTTACCCGCGCAGCGCCTTGAGCGCCTCCACCCGCTGCTCGATCGGCGGGTGCGAGGAAAACAGTGCGCCGATGCCGCCCGCGATGCCCATGGCCTGCATGCTCTTGGGCAGCTCGCCCGGCTGCATGCCACCCAGGCGGTACAGCGCGTTGATCATCGGCTGCGTCTGACCGAGCAACTGGGCCGAACCCGCGTCCGCGCGGAACTCGCGCTGGCGCGAGAACCACGCCACGATGATCGCGGCCACGAAGCCGAAGACGATATCGAGCACCAGCGTCGTGATCATGTAGCCGATGCCCGGGCCGCTGTCGCGGTCGTCGCCCCGGCGCAGGAAGCCGTCCACCACATAGCCGATCGCGCGCGAGGCAAACACCACGAAGGTGTTCATCACGCCCTGGATCAGCGTCATCGTCACCATGTCGCCATTGGCCACGTGCGCCATCTCGTGGCCGAGCACGGCGCGCACCTCCTCGCGCGTCATGCCCGAGAGCAGGCCCGTGGACACCGCCACGAGCGCCGAATTCTTGAACGCGCCGGTGGCGAAGGCGTTGGGCTCGCCCTCGTAGATGCCCACCTCGGGCATGCGCACGCCGGCCTTGTCGGCGAGTTCGCGCACGGTCTCGACGATCCAGGCCTCGTCGGCGTTGCGCGGCGCGCTGATGATCGTGACGCCCATGCTCATCTTGGCGATCATCTTGCTCATGAGCAGTGAAATGATCGCGCCGCCAAAGCCCATGACGAACGCGAACCCCAGCAGGTTCGTCATGTTCAGGCCATTGGCCGTGAGGTAGCGGTTCACGCCAAGCAGGCTCGCCACCACGCCGAGCACCGCCACGACGGCGATGTTGGTGAGCAGGAACAGCACGATACGTTTCATGTGAAAGGCTCCAGACGAGCGTCAAAAGGTCCGTGAAAGATGGGCGCTGCCTGCCGCGCTTCAAGGGGCGCGCGGCGGGCAGAGCTGCGTGGAGTCGGCATCCAGGCGAAAGTTCTCGCTGCGTGCCCCGGTGTGCCACGCGCCGACGGCGGCGCTTCAGGCATCGTCCTCGCCCCGAGGCAGCCCGGCCTGCTTCTGCAGATAGCTCCACAGCGTCTGCGCCAGCGTCTTGGTCGGCTCGCGGCGCGAGGGCCTCTTGCGGTAGGCACGCACGTCCATCACCATGCGCAGGCTCTGCGGAGCGTCCTTGGGGGCGGCGCTCGCGAGCTTGCGCGCGCGCACCTCGCCCCGCACGGCGCTGTGCGGCAGGAAGGCGATGCCGTGGCCCTCGAGTGCCATGGCCTTCAGCCCCTCGGCCATGTCGGTCTCGTACACGCGGTCCAGATGCACCGCGCTGCCCGCCTGGCGCAGCACCAGGTCCGTCATGCGCCCCAGGTAGGCGCCCGGGGCATACCCGAGAAACGGCAGCGGATGGCTGGTCGTGCCCGGCAATCGGTACAAAGGCTCGCCATCGCTGCCCGCCCTGGCGTAGGGCGCGAGCGGCTCCTCGCCGATCAGGATCATGTCGAAGTGCTGCGGATCGAGCTGCAGCGGCTGCGAGGGGTGGTGATAGGTGATGAGCACATCGCAACTGCCTTCCATCAGGCGCACGACCGCATCATGGACGTTCAATGCGATCAAACGGCTCTTGAGCGGCCCGAAACCCTTGCGCAGGCTCGTCACCCAGGTGGGAAAGAAGGTGAGCGCGAGCGTGTGCGGCACGGCAAATTCGATCACGTCGTCGCTCGGCGCGGTATGCGCGCGCAGCACGGCCCGCGTGTTCTGCAGCGTCTGCAGCACTTCCAGCGCCTGGTCGTAGAGCGTGTCTCCCGCGGCCGTCAGGCGCGTGGGGTAGGACGTGCGATCCACGAGGTCGGTTCCGGCCCAGGCCTCCAGCGCCTGGATGCGGCGCGAGAACGCCGGCTGCGTCACGTGGCGCAGTTGCGCCGAGCGGCTGAAACTGCGCGTTTCAGCCAGGCTGACGAAATCTTCGAGCCATTTGGTTTCCATGGCGCGCATTATCCAGTCAGCCCGCCGTGACTCGGCACGCCGCCTTTTACGTGCAGAATAGCTCTCCGGCTTTACGCAAACGCACGGCAGGACCGTACCCTCTGAATGCACATCGATGTCTTCTGAACCGACCGACGAGCCGCAGCACACCCACCGCCGCACCCCCGACGGCGAACCGCGTTCACTGCGGTTCGACGATGCGTGCATCGTGGTCACCATGGCGCTGCTGGCGCTGATCACCTTCGCCAATGTGCTGGTGCGCTATTTCACCGATGCCTCGTTTGCGTGGACGGAGGAAATCTCGGTCTTCCTGATGATCGTGCTCGCCATGGTCGGCGGCTCGGCCGCGGTGGCGCGCGACACGCACATCCGCATCGAATTCTTTGCCGAAAGCGGCTCGGCCGCGCGGCGCCGGCGCCTGGCGCAACTGGGCGCGATGCTGGTGGCGCTGCTCTTTGCCTTCATCGCGGTGATCAGCGTGCGCATGGTCTGGGACGACTGGCGCTATGAGGAAACCTCACCGGGCATCGGCGTGCCGCAGTGGTGGTACTCGATCTGGCTGCCCCTGCTCTCGGCGCTGATTTCGGCGCGCGCGATCGGTCTGTACCGCAGGCGTTCGCGCCAGAGCGATGCGCAGTACCTCGCCCGGGACGAGGAGCGCGCACCGTGATCGCGACGCTGCTCTTCACGGCCTTCGTCGTCTTCATGTTCCTGGGCGTGCCGATCGGCGCGGCCCTGGGCCTGGCGGGCGCGGCGGCGATCGCTTTGGCCAACCAGGACGCACAGTGGTTCGGCCTGCTCGCGGTGCCGCAGAACTTCTACGCCGGGCTGGGCAAATACCCGCTGCTGGCCATTCCCATGTTCGTGCTCGTGGGCTCGATCTTCGACCGCTCGGGCGTGGCACTGCGCCTGGTGAATTTCGCCGTGGCCATCGTCGGGCGCGGGCCGGGCATGCTGCCGCTGGTGGCGATTTCGGTGGCCATGTTCATGGGCGGCATCTCGGGCTCGGGCCCGGCCACGGCCGCGGCGGTGGGCGGCGTGATGATCGCCGCGATGAGCCGCGCGGGCTACCCGGCGGCGTTCTCGGCCAGCGTGGTGGCGGCGGCGTCGTCGACCGACATCCTGATTCCGCCGTCGATCGCCTTCATCGTCTATTCAGTGCTGGTCTCGGGCGCGTCGGTGCCTGCGCTCTTTGCCGCGGGCATGTTCCCCGGCGTGCTCGCGGGCCTGGCGCTCATCATTCCGGCGGTGTGGCTGTCGCGCAGGCACAGGATGGGGCAGAACGAATCGAGCGAGCCGCGCCCGCCGTTCTGGAGAAGCCTGCGTGAAGCCTCGTGGGGGCTGCTCGCGCCCGTGGTGATCCTGGGCGGCATGCGCATGGGTTGGTTCACGCCGACCGAAGCAGCCGTGGTGGCGGTGTTCTACGGCCTGTTCGTCGGCATGGTGGTGCACCGCACCATCGGCCTGCGCGATCTTTACGAGATCCTGCGCGAGGCGGGCGAACTCTCCGCCGTGATCCTCATCGTGGTCTCGCTCGCGGGCATTTTCGCGTTCTCGCTCTCCACGCTGGGCGTGATCGATCCGGTGACGAACGCCATCGTCCATTCCGGCCTGGGCGAATGGGGCGTGATGGGCTGCATCCTGGTGCTGCTGCTCATCATGGGCATGTTCCTCGACGGCATCTCCATCATGCTGATCTTCGTGCCCCTGATGATGCCCATCCTGCGGCATTACCAGTGGGACGTGGTGTGGTTCGGCACCATTCTGGTGCTGTGCATCGCGATCGGCCAATTCACGCCGCCGATGGCGGTGAACCTGATGGTGTCCTCCAAGATCGCCCAGGTGCGCATGGAATCGACCACGCGCTGGGTGCTCTGGATGGTGCTGGCGATGACGCTGGCCACGCTGCTCGTCGTCGCCTTCCCGCAAATTTCGCTCTGGCTTCCGGCCAAGCTGGGATACTGATTTCTTTCCAACCACGACAGGAGACTCTTCCCATGAAACTTCGCACCTTCCTCACCGCCACGGCAGCCGCTGCCACGTTGCTCACGCTGGGCCTGCCCGCCGCCCACGCCCAGAGCAACTACAAGAGCGAATACCGCATGTCGCTCGTCGTCGGCACGGCCTTCCCCTGGGGCAAGGGCGGCGAAATCTGGGCCAACAAGGTCAAGGAAAAAACGCAGGGGCGCATCAACATCAAGCTCTACCCCGGCGTGTCGCTGATCCAGGGCGACCAGACGCGCGAGTTCTCCGCGCTGCGCCAGGGCGTGATCGACATGGCGATCGGCTCGACCATCAACTGGTCGCCGCAGGTCAAGCAGCTCAATCTGTTCTCGCTGCCCTTCCTGATGCCTGACTATGCGGCGATCGACGCGCTCACGCAGGGCGAGGTCGGCAAGGACATCTTCAAGACACTGGACAAGGCGGGGGTGGTGCCGCTCGCCTGGGGCGAAAACGGCTACCGCGAGCTGACCAACTCCAAGCACGCGGTCAAGACCCCGGCCGACTTGAAGGGCCTGAAGATCCGCATCGTCGGCTCGCCGCTGTTCATCGACACCTTCACCGCGCTGGGCGCCAACCCGACGCAGATGAGCTGGGCCGACGCGCAGCCCGCGTTTGCCAGCGGCGCGGTGGACGGGCAGGAAAACCCCTTGAGCATCTTCACGGCGGCCAAACTGCAGAATGTCGGCCAGAAGTACCTGACGATGTGGGGCTACGTGGCCGATCCGCTGGTCTTCGTCGTCAACAAGGACGTCTGGAACTCGTGGACACCGGCAGATCAACAAGCCGTTCGCGAAGCCGCGCTGGAAGCCGGCAAGGAAGAGATCGCGCTGGCACGCAAGGGCCTGGTCGAACCCGGTCAGCCGCTGCTCAAGGACATCGCGGGCATGGGCGTGACGGTCACGCAGCTCACCCCTGCGGAGCGCGAGCAGTTCGTGAAAATCACGCAGCCCGTCTACAAGAAGTGGAAGGGCCAGATCGGCGCCGGACTCGTGGACAAGGCTGAAAAGGCGATCGCGGCGCGCAAGCATTGAAGATCCCTGGGCGCCCTGGCCGGATCTTTGACTTCTCTCGCCAGGCGCCCAACGCACATCCTGGCCTGGGCGCTCGCGCCCACGCCGTCTCCCATCCAGCCGCCACTCTTCTTTTGTCCCGATGCCTCAATTGCTTGACCTGTTCCGCGTCATGGTGCGCATCCGCGCCTTCGAGGACGCGGCCGAGGCCGCGAGCCAGGGCGGCGTCTCCTGGGGCGGCGCGGCCACCGACAAGGTCGCCGACGTGCGCGTGAAGGGCCCACTGCACCTTTCCACCGGGCAGGAGGCCGTGCCCGCGGGCGTGTGCGCCCACCTCAGGGCAACGGATCTGCTCACCTCCACGCACCGCGGCCACGGCCACACCCTGGCCAAGGGGGCCGACCCGACGCGCATGATGTGCGAGCTGTTCGGGCGCGCGCGCGGCTACAACGGCGGCAAGGGCGGCTCGATGCACATCGCGGATTTTTCCGTCGGCATGCTCGGCGCCAACGGCGTCGTGGCCGACGGCCTGCCGATCGCCGTCGGCGCGGCGCATGCACTGAAACTGCAGCACCTGGACGCGATCGCCGTCGGCTTCGTCGGCGACGGCGCGCTCAACCGCGGGCCCTTCTTCGAGGCGCTGAACTGGGCACGGGTCTTTCGCCTGCCGGTGCTCTTCGTCTGCGAGGACAACCGCATCTCCGCCACCACGCCCTCGGCCGCGATGACCGCGGGCGAGAACGCCGCCAGCCGCCGTGCCGAAGCCATGGACATCCCGGCGCTGCGCGTGGACGGCAACGACGTCGAGGCGGTGAGCGAAGCCACCGCGCGCCTCGTCGCCGAGATCCGCGCGTGCAGCGGTCCGCGCCTGCTGCACGCGATCACCTATCGCCTGAAGGGCCACGTCTCGGTCGATGCCGCCGCCTACCGCGACGCGGCGGAAGTCGAGTCGGCGCTGAAGAACGACCCCATCACCCTCGCGCGCGAACGCCTGACTGCGCAAGGTCTGGCGCTCGAAGCCGAACGCATCGAGCGCGAGGCGCGCGATGAAATCGCCGCCGCCGTGGCCACTGCCGCCGCTGCGCCGCCACCCACTGCAGAAGCCGCCTACGCCGACGTCATCACCGCCGGCCAGGGGGTATGGCAATGAGCACGCGCACGCTGAGCTACGCGCAGGCCGCCTCGCTGGCGCTCGAAGAAGCCATGGCCGCCAACCCCAAGGTCGTCGCACTCGGCGAGGACCTGGGCCGCGGCGGCGTCTTCGGCCAGTACCGCGCCACCGACGGCCGGCCGCTGGCGGCCACCTTCGGCTTTGACCGCGTGATCGACACACCGATTTCCGAGGCCGCCATCATGGGCGCGGGCGTGGGCATGGCGCTCGCGGGCCTGCGCCCCGTGGTCGAGCTGCGCGTGGTCGATTTCGCGCTCTGCGCGATCGACGAACTGGTGAACCAGGCCGCGAAGAACCGCTTCATGTTCGGTGGCCAGGGCCGCGTGCCACTCGTCGCGCGCATGCCCATCGGCATCTGGACGGCCTCGGCCGCGCAGCACTCGCAATCCCTGGAAGCCTGGTTCGCGCACGTTCCCGGCCTCGTCGTGCTCGCGCCCGGAACGCCCCAGGACAACTACGGCCTGCTCAAGAGCGCGCTCGCGGGCGACGACCCGGTCGCCTATCTGGAGCACAAGGAACTCTGGGGCCTGCAGGGCGAGGTGGACACCACCGCACCCGTGCCCATCGGCCCCTGCCGCATCGCGTTCGACGCGGGCAGCGACCTCACCCTCGTCTCCTGGTCGCGCCAGGTGCAGGCCTGCGTGCAGGCCGCCGAGCAGCTCGCTCACGAAGGCGTGCATGCGCAGGTGATCGACCTGCGCACGATCTGGCCCTGGGACCGCGAGGCGGTGCTGGCAAGCTGCGAAAAGAGCCGGCGCCTGCTGGTGGTGCACGAGGCGGTGCAGGCCGCGGGCTTCGGAGCCGAAATCGCCGCCACCGTGGCCGAGCACACGGGCGCCCGCGTAGCGCGCCTGGGCGCGCCGCGCGTCCCCGTGGGCTACGCGCCGGTGCTGGAGGCCGAATCGCGCATTGGCGCGGACAAGGTGCTGCAGGCGGCTCGGCGGTTGCTGCGGCGCTGATCCCAACGCAGGCGCGCATCCGTCGTCGGATGCCGGAATATTCATCAAAAACGAGAGCTATCAGCGCCCTTCCAGCAAGCGTTATGCAGTCATTTCGCTTGTATTTCTCTGCAAGGCCCACATCTGCGCATACCGCCCTCCCGCGACCAGCAGATCGTCATGCGTGCCGCGCTCGACGATGCGCCCGGCCTCCATCACGAGAATCTGGTGCGCATCGACCACGGTGGACAGGCGGTGCGCGATCACCAGCGTGGTCTTGCCCCGCGCCACGGCGCGCAGCTCGGCCTGGATGGCGCGCTCGTTGGCCGAATCGAGCGCGCTCGTGGCCTCGTCGAAGATCAGGATGGGCGGGTTCTTGAGCAGCGTGCGCGCGATCGCCACGCGCTGCTTCTCACCACCCGAAAGCTTGAGCCCGCGCTCGCCCACCGTCGCGTCATAGCCCTGCGGCGTGGAGGCGATGAAGTCGTGGATGTGCGCCGCGCGCGCGGCCTGCTCGACCTCGGCCTGCGTCGCGCCTGTGCGGCCGTAGGCGATGTTGTAGGCGATGGTGTCGTTGAACAGCACCGTGTCCTGCGGCACGATGCCGATCGCACGGCGCAAGCTCTCCTGCGTCACGCCGCGGATGTCCTGCCCGGCGATCGTGATGCGCCCGGCCTGCACGTCGTAGAAGCGAAACAGCAGGCGCGCCAGCGTCGATTTGCCCGCGCCCGAGGGGCCGACGACGGCGACCGTGCGGCCCGCCGCAATTTCGAAGCTCACGCCCCGCAGAATCGGTCGATCGGGCGCATAGGCAAAGTGCACGTCCTCGAAGCGCACCGTGGGCTCCTCCAGCGTCACGAGCGGCTGGGCATCGGGCGCATCGCGCACCTCGCGCTCCTTGTCCATGAGCGTGAACATGCGCGCCAGATCGGTCAGGCTCTGCTTGATCTCGCGGTAGATCACGCCGAGGAAATTGAGCGGGATGTAGATCTGGATCATGAAGGCGTTCACCATCACCAGATCGCCCAGCGTGAGCCGCCCGTCGACCACGCCCCGCGTGGCCAGCCAGAGCATGGCCACGAGCGCCAGCGCGATGATGAACTGCTGACCGCTGTTGAGCAGGCCCAGCGACGAACGGCTCTTGAGCTGCGCAAGGCGGAAACGCTCCAGGCTTTCGTCGTAGCGGCGTGCCTCGAAGGCTTCGTTGTTGAAATACTTGACGGTTTCGTAGTTCAGCAGCGAGTCGATCGCCTTGGTGTTGGCGGCCGAGTCCGAGCGGTTGGCCTCGCGGCGGAATTCAATGCGCCACTCGGTCACCCAGACCGTGAAACCGATGTAGAGCACCAGCGCGGCAAGCGTCACGGCGACGAAGCGCCAGTCGAATTTCGCCCCGAGCACCCCCAGTACCAGCAGGACTTCGACGAAGGTCGCGATGATGTTGAAGAGCGCGAACGACACCAGCGACTCGATGCCGCGTACCCCGCGTTCGATGTCGCGCGTCATGCCTCCCGTCTGGCGCTCCAGATGAAAGCGCAGCGAGAGGTTGTGCAGGTGCACGAAGGTGGCCAGCGCGATCGAGCGCGCCGCGCCGTGCGTGGCCCGCGCAAACACCAGCTCGCGCAGTTCGTTGAAGACGGAGGTGCACAGGCGCAATCCACCGTAGGCCAGCAACAGACCCACCGGCACCACGAGCAGCGCGGCCGGCGTGCCGCTCTTGACGTCCATCGCGTCGATCAGGTCCTTGAGCAACAGGGGCACGCCGACGTTGGCGAGCTTGGCCACCAGCATGAAGGCGATGGCTGCGACGACACGCCATTTGTATTCCCACAGGTAGGGGAAGAGGCGCGAGAGCGTGCGCCAGTCCGACGCCCCGCGCGCATGGGCGGGTGCGTCGGCGAAAGCAGAAGTGGAGCCGCGGTGGCGCATGAACGTCGGTCGACCGGTTACGGAAACAGGCCGATTCTTGCCCATGGCGAGAAAAAAGGCGCTGCACTCAGGCAGCGCCCCTGTCGCGCGCGGCAACCCGGCCCCCAGGCCGGGACCCTCTCAGGTTGTCACGACCGGCTTGCCCGCCGCGGGCACGAAGGCGTCGGAGAAGCAGGCGTCCTCGGACAGACCCTGGCCGATGAAGGCCGGCACGGCGTTTTCCACCATGCGCACCGAGCCGCACAGATAGACCTCGTGGCCGCTCAGGTCCGGAAAGTCGGCCAGCATGGCCTCGTGCACCAGACCGGTACGCCCCTGCCAGTCATCGCCCTCTGCAGGCTCCGAGACCACGGGCACGACCGTGAAGTTGGCATGCTCGCGCTGCCACGCTTCGCACAGCTGCAGCATGTACAGGTCCTGCGGATGACGCACGCCCCAGTACAGGCGCATGCTGCGCTGGACGCCCCGCGCGAAGGCATCTTCGACGATGCTCTTGATCGGCGCGAAACCCGTCGCCCCCGCCACGAACAGAATCGGGGCCGGACCATCGCGCAGCGTGAAGCTGCCCAGCGGCCCCTCGAAGCGGATGAAGTCGCCCTCCTTCATGCTCTCGAACACCCGCGTGGTGAAGAGCCCGCCGGGCATGTGGCGCACGTGCAGCTCGATGTCGTTGCTCACACCCGGCCGGTTGGCAAACGAGTAGGCGCGCCGCTGCCCATCCTCGAGCAGGATGTTGACGTACTGTCCGGCGGCAAAATCCAGCGCCGCCTCACCCACCGGCAGGCGCAGCACCACGCGCATCACGTCGGGCGCCAGACGCTCCATCGTCTGCACGGTGGCGGAGTATTCCTTGACCTTGTGCGTGATGTCGGCGCTCAGAATCTCCACGTTGATGGCCATGTCCACGCGCGGGATGGCGCAGCACATCAGCGCCATGCCCCTGGCCTTCTGCTCGTTGCTCATGGCGGTGAGCTGGTAGGAACGGTGGTCGTAGGTGCCCTGCTCCACGCTGCAGATGCAGCGGCCGCAGGCGCCATTGCGGCACTCATAGTCCAGACCGATGCCCGCGCCCAGACCAGCATCCAGGATGGTCTCGCCGGGGCGCACCTTGAACTGCGCGCGCACGTTGCCCGGACCATGCACCACCACCTGGTGCACCTCCTTGGCCGGATTGCGGCGAAAGCGCAGCGGCAGCCACGGCTGCAGGGCCACGAAGAGACCGACGACGACGACCAGAGCCCACACATGGCCCAGCGACCATTCGGACATCAGGGGAAACAGCGGCAGCAGGAACCAGTCCAGCTGGATGCTCGCCACCGCGCGCGACAAATCGCTGATCCCGCCCTGGCTGTGCACCGGCACCACCAGCGAGAGCACGAGCAGCGTCCCGAGCAAGCCCCAGACGATGGGCCGGGGCGGCGTGGTGCGGGCCTTGGGCACGCGCTGCACGTGCACCCACATGATCATCAGCACGATCAGCGGCAGGCCGATGTGCATGAACGACAGCAGCGTGAAGAGCCGCCCGCCCACGTGATCCGAGTAGAGAAAATTGCGCATCAGCGTGCCGTCGAAGATCGGCAGCCAGTCCAGCCACTCGAAGCTCGTCACCGTCACGTACTGCGCCATCTGGTCCCAGGGCAGCATGTAGCCGTTGATGCCCGAGGCCCAGACCATCACGATGAGCACGACGCCGGTGATCCACGAGAACCAGCGAAAACCGCGGTAGCGATTGAACGCAAAGTAGCGCAGCATGTGCAGGCCCATGGTGAGCACCATTGCGTCGGACGCATAGCGATGCACGCTGCGCATGATGCCGCCCAGCCACCACTGCTTCTCTGAAATGGCCACCACCGAGGCATAGGCATCGGTGATGCCCGTTTCGAAAAAGGCGTACAGATACAGGCCCGAGCCGGCCACCACCCAGAACAGGAAGAAGGTGATCGCGCCCAGGTGATAGTAGGGGTTGATGCGATCGCCGAACGCCAGGTTGAAGAGGTTTTCGACGCGCAGGAAGATCCACTGCAGCAGACTCTGGAATTTTTCTATCATGCCCGGTGCTCCTTCAACGCGCCGACCCGGCTGGGGCGCGCATCGCTTGCAGCACCACAACGACAAACAACAAACCGCCGATGATGGCGATCAAGCCACCCAGCCCCATCAGGCCCATGCCGGCCACCTCGCCCGTGCTGCGCAGCACCTGCTCGGCCCCCGCCACCTTGCGCTGCACGCCATAACCGCCGGACCACACGAGGCCGATGATGTGCATGAGCTGGCCGATGCCATAGACCCAGGGCTGCCACGTCGCCAGGCGCCCGCGCGGTGCCTGGTAACCCATGCTGGGCAGCACGCGATAGACCGCGCCCATGAGCGCGAGCGTGACACCGACGATGCAGCCGTGGTAATGCGCCGGAATGCGCACGTTGCTGCCGCTGATGAAGATGCCGATCACGCCACCGGCGGCGAACAGCAGGATGGACGAAAGCAATGCTGCGCGCAGCGGGCGCAGCAGCGGCTCGTGGATGCGCGCCGTGGCGATGCCCAGCACCACCGCCATGCCCAGCGGCACGATGGCCGGACCGCCCCCCAGGCGCATCGCCCAGGTCAGCAGATTGCGATGCTCCACCGAAGTGATGTCGTGCGACACATAGGCGTAGGGCGTGGCGAACACCCCCACCAGCGCCAGCAGGAACATCAGCACCACCACGCGCGGCGTGAGCCGGATGCGCGCGCCGCAGGCGCTCGCCAGCCACAGCCAGGCCACCAGCATGAGCAGCGTCCAGGTGAATTGCAACGCATGCCCGCCACCCCAGAACACGATCTCGTAATAGGTCTTGGCGTCCAGGTCGGGGCGCAAAACCCACCACGACCAGCCAAAAGCCAGCAGCGCCACCGCCGCCGAAACCGCGGCCGCACTCAGGCCGAAGTGCAGTGCGCCATGACCGTCGTAGTGCAGGCCCAGGCGCGGAGCCGCATTGAGACTGCGCAGCACCAGCAGCAACGCGCCCAGGCCGAACACGGCCAGCCCCGCGAGGAACAGGGTGGAATCGAGCACCGGGATGTAGTTGGACATCACCGGTTCACCCGGATCGACGAAAGGCGCCAGCGCCATCGCCAGCGTGCCCGCGGCCGTCACCCACAAGCCGGCCCACCCCAGGCGCTGCACGTTGGTGCGCCCGTAAAGGCTCCAGAGCATGCCCGCCATGGCGACGAACCAGACGATGACCGACAGGTCCACGTGCAGCACCAGTGCCACATGGAAAAAATTGGCCGCGGGCAGCCACTGGTTGACGCCCGGCGTACGCGAAGCCACCAGCAAAATGGCGAAGAGGCCCGAACCGATGAGCGCCGCCAGCCCCAGCCAGAGCCAGCCTCGCGCCAGTTGCACACGCGCGTCTCCCGTGATGCGCAACTGGTAGTCGGCCCCCGCCCGTGCCGGCATGGGTGCGGCGGCGGCGGCGCGCGAAAACCCGTGCATGGAAACCGTGCTCGTATTCATTGGAAGACGATGCCTCCCTTGCCCTGGTCGTAGTCGATCACGAGCACCTGCGCCGGTTTGAGATTGACGGTCTTCTCCATGCTCTTGAGCGACTCTTCGATGCCCATCTTGTCCTGGAAGCGCACGACGATGTGACGCTCGCCCGCGGGCACGTTCAGGCGGCGGTAGATCGTGGAGGCGCCGTCATGCGACAGGCCCGAAGGCCGGGCCGTGTGGTTGAGCGCGGGCTGGCCATCGATGTCCACCTCGATATGCACGGGCGAGCGCTCGCGCCCGCACTTCATGGCCCGTCGCATGTTCGGCGCCATCTTGGCCTTTTCCGCCTCGGTGTAGGGGCGGCAGTCTTCCAGCCGCTGTCCGTAGTGCAGGAAGCTCACCTTGATCTCCGCCGTACCGGGCGGCAGGGGGTGATAGGTGGGCCAGCGCGAGAGCACCCCCAAGGCGACGGCAAAGCAGCCGTAGAGCACGGCCTGCCCAACCCAGTTCAACGCGCGATTCATGACGCCATCTCCTCAAAACCAGCAGCTGCGCCCGCCGTCTGCCAGCGCAATTCATCCAGTGCGGCGGCAAGCGCCGCCTCGTCACCCACATCCGCCCAGACCACGCCCAGGCCGTGCTCCGGCACCTGCTGCCTGAGCCTGGGCTCGCGCACACGCGCAAGACGCTCGGCCGTCCAGCGCTGGCCCAGGCGATAGGCGCAGGCCCCTTCACGGCAGCCCGCGACCAGCACACCCGTGGCCCCGGCGCGCAGCGCCCACTCCACGAAGGACGGCGGCAGCATGCCCGCGCAGATCAAATCCATGTGAACCACATCGGGGGCCTGAACGCGCGCTTGCGCTCCCTCGACGCAGTCGAAGACGACGAACTTTCCCGGCCCGGGCAACATGGCGAGCCGATGCACAAGCTCGGCGCGAAGTGTATCGACGGAAAGCTGCGGCATGTCGATGCCCGTAACCAGTTCGTGGATACTGCGAAAGGGCGTGGATGACGGACATGAGCCGGCGCAGATGCCGCAGCTCACGCACAGATCGGGGTCCACCTGCGCCATCAGCGCCCCCGGCTTGCCGCTCGCGTGGGGCACCATGGTGATGGCCGAGTAGGGGCAGTCGTCGAAGCAGCGTTCACAGCCGCTGCAATGCTCGGGGTAAACCTTGGCCACGGGCGGCCGCTGGCCCGCCGGCAGGAATGGGGGCAGCAGCAGCAAGGCAAACGCGGCGGCCACCAGGGCCCAGACGAACGGCGCCGACGTCGCATCCACCAGTGGATGAATGAAGAGCAACAGCCAGTCGAGGTGCAGCGCTTGCGCCGCGGTTCCCAGGCTCGCCTCTCCCTGGCTGGCCACCGGCGCGGCCAGCGACAGCACCAGCAGCATCAGCAACATTCCCGCGGTGAGGTTGCGCGGAGGAAACACCTGCGCCCGGGCCAGGCGCTGCACGTGAAACCACAGGCCGAACATCAACATCAGGGGCACGCCGATATGCACGAAGAGAAAGAGCGTGAACAGGCGCTCACCCAATGCCTGCCCGCTGAGGAAATTGCGCGCCAGCGGCGCCGCGAACAGCGGCAGCGCGTCGAGCCACTCGGCGGTGGAGATGGCCGAATACTGGCCCAGACGATCCCAATTGAGCCAGAAGCCACCGATCGCGCTGGCAAAAATCAGCAGCACCAGCGGCACCCCCGTAAGCCAGATGGTGCGGCGCGCGTGCGTGTAACGCCCCAGTGCCCACTCGCGCGCCACATGCAGCAGCAAGACCAGCACCAGCGCATCGGCGCTGTAGCGATGCAGCCCGCGCAGCAGCGTGCCCAACCCCCACGGCACATCCGCGAGGCCTGCGATGGAGGCATACGCGCCCACGGCAGACGTATCGAGCACCACGAAGAGCACCACCCCGCTCGCCAGCAGCAGCCAGAGCAGGAGCGTGGCCACCGCCCCCAGGTGCTTGAGCGGATTGGCGCTGCCGAAGGGGCGGTCGAACGCATGCTCCAGGGCGCGCACCCACGGCGTGAGCGCACTGATCTGCGGCGAAACGCTGGAATCCCGAGCTGAAGGAGGAGGCACCAATCCTGGCACGCTTGGCGATGGGACGAGCGTCAGGTGGCGCCTCGGCTCCCTTTCCTGCGCGCCCTGCCGGCACGCCACTCATTGAAGAAAAACAGCATCATCACGATGAAGAAGGTGATGCCGCCCGCAATCTGCAGGGGCAACGAGTAATCGACCTTGTAGCCCCCGGTTCTCGGGTCGTAGACGGTGC
This sequence comes from Comamonas sp. SCN 67-35, assembly GCA_001725255.1. GTDB lineage: Bacteria > Pseudomonadota > Gammaproteobacteria > Burkholderiales > Burkholderiaceae_C > Comamonas_C. Next base: position 61,528 of record MEFV01000014.1, read on the forward strand.
ACAGGATGCGCACGCGATCCATCAGGTTGTCGAGCAGCGTGCTCGATGGCCGATACGTCTTGCCCGCGAGCAGCATCTTCAGCGGCTCGCCCAGATCACCCGCGGCGAGCTTTTCGCCGTAGACCTGGTGCACGATGCGTCCCTCGGCATCGAGCACGGAGACTTGCAGCACGTGGTCGAATCCGGCCGAGGTGGCTGCGTAGACAAAGCCGAAATCCTTGGCCAAGGCCGCCACGCTGGCCATCGGCGGACTCAGAAAATCCCAGTTCGGGTTGTTGATGCCGTTCTGCCTGGCAAAGGACTTGAGCGCCTGCGGGCTGTCTTCGGGTTGATTGAAGCCCACGCTCACCACATTGAACTGATTGGGGCCCACGGCCTTCTGCAAGTCATTGACGGCATTCTGCAGCGACCGCGTGGTGGTGGGGCAGATCGAGAAACACCCCGTGTAGATGAAGCTCACCAGCAGCGGCTTGCCGCGGTAGGACGACAGTGCCACCGGCTTGCCCTCGCGGTTGAGCAGGACATGCTCGCCGATCTGGCGCCCCACCGCTTCCTGGCTCACGCGCAGGGCGTAGGTGCCGTCCAGCCCGGTTCGGGCCGCATGCTGGCCCTGAGCCCAGGCAGGCACGACCATCGTCAGCGCGAGTCCGCAGGCAAGCAGCACGCGGCGCCAGAATCGGCGCGGGGTGGCTGGCTGGGACACCACGTGCTCCTTCAGCGCAGGGCTGCGTCGACGCACGCTGCGATGAGCAGCACGCTCAACTGAATCAGGGAGGCAAAGAAGGCGCCCATGGCCGCCGAGCGCACCGTGGGCTGACGTACCAGACGCCATGACTTGTAGACGAAGTACAGGCCCCCTGCCGACGCCCCCAGGCCGTAGACCCAGCCGGCACCGAAGAACACCGGCGCCACCGAGGCCAGGAACAGCAGCACCGTGCTCACGAAGACGATGTGCGCCGCGCGCCGGGCTCCCACCACGACCGGCAGCATGGGCACACCGGCATGGGCATAGTCCTGGCTGTTGGCAATCGCCAGGGCCCAGAAATGCGGGGGCGTCCAGAGGAACAGCACCAGTGCGAGCAGCCACGGCAGAGGCCCGAGCGCCGGGTCGATCGCGGCGGCGCCAGCCAGGACGGCAAAGCTGCCCGCCAGCCCCCCGATGACGATGTTCATGGAGGTGCGGCGCTTGAGCCAGAGCGTGTACACCACGCCATAGAAGAACGCACCCAGGAAGACGTACAGTGCGGCCGCGCCGTTGAACGCCATCCAGGCCGACGCCACGGCGCCCGCCAGCATCACGGCCATCAGCACCAGCCAGCCCGGATGGTGCGGCAGCGCGCCGGTGGCAAACGCCCGCCGGGCCGTGCGCTTCATCAGCCGGTCACTCTCGAACTCGACGTACTGGTTGTACGCCCCGGCACTGGCCGACGCCGTCAGGACCGACAGCGCCAGCACCAGCACCTGCAACCAGGTCACCGAGGGCCCCGGCGTGATCACCATGCCCACCAGGGCGGTGATCATGATGAGCACGCCGATGCGCAGCTTGAAGAGCGAGATGACGTCTCGCGCCACCTGCGCCACGCCGCGCTCGGTCACCTGAAGCGTGGAGGGTTCCATCGTTCGATTATCCGCTGACACCCTGCAAACGCTCAGCTGAGCCCCCAGAGCTGGCCGAGATACTTCCAGTTCACGAAGTAGTACAGGATGAAGGTCAGCAGGAAGATCATGGTGAGCGCGAAGGTGCCGGGTGCCACGAAACCGGCCGAGCCATAGGTCTGCAGCGGCGCGCTGGGCGCGGCACGGTTGAGGAAGACGAAGGTATTGCTCACCTTGCCGCCATCGAGCTTCTTGCCCCACAGGAGCGAGCCCACCACCAGGTAGATGAAGAGCGCGCCACCGATGATCGCGATCACGCCCGTGATGCCGACGAGGCCCATCATCAGGTAGGCGGCGCCCGGCCATTCATAGGCCAGTGCATTGCCGTTGAAGGCCATGTCCCAGTGGCGGCGCGAAACCCCGAGTGTCCCCGCGCCCATCATGACGATGGTGAAGGCATACATCGCGAAGCCGAACAGGAAGGGCTGGATCCGGGCCAGGCCGGGGTTGATGATCTCGCGCCTGAACAGCACGGGCACGAGGAAGTAGGTCATGCCCATGAAGGTCAGCGTGGTGCCGATCACGACGGTGGCGTGGAAGTGTCCCGGCACGTAGATCGTGTTGTGAATCAGCAGGTTCAGCTGCTCGGTGCCCATCATCACGCCGGTGATGCCCCCCAGGAAGCCGAAGCCCACGAGCGAGATGAAGATGCTGGAGAACACCGGGTTGCCCCACGGCGCCTTGCGCAGCCACTCGAACAGGCCCTTGTTGAAACCGCGGTTGCGCTGCGCCACTTCCATGGCCCCCGGCACCGACAGTGCGTGGATCATCGAAGCCAGCACGGCAAAGTACATGAAGTAGCTGGTATTGACGATCTTCCACTCGGTGCTCACGCCCGGATCGGCAAGGATGTGGTGCGCACTGGCCAGCTGCAGGAACAGGATGTACAGCAGGAAGGCGCCGCGGCTCACGCGCTCGGACATGGGCTTGGCGCCCAGCACGATGGCGGCCACCGCATACCAGATCGATATGTGCGCAGCCACGTTGATCTGCTGCGAGGAGTGACCCAGGGCCCACCAGATGATGCGGTAGGCAAGCGGGTCGACGTGATCGACGAGACCCCACGACATGAAGAGCGTCGGCACGAGGATGATGGCGCCCGACAGCAGCGTGAACACGGCGATGATGGCGGCCGTCATGGCGCCGAAGGTCACGAGCGGCATCGAGCCCTCATACGTCTTTTCGCGCTGCGCCACGACCAGCGTGCCGAAGAAGACGCCGCAGGCGACAAGCGCGCCGACGGCAAACACGACGAGGCCGAGGTAGAAGGACCAGTGCGCCATCATGGGCACATACGAGGTCATCATCACGCTGGACTCACCCTGGAATATGGCGATGTTGTTGATCACGGCACCCACCAGCATGAGCGCATACGCAGCCCATGCGATCCTGGGCGTCGCAATGCGGCAGCGCAGCAGCGTGGAGGCCGCGAAATACATCACGGCGACCTCGAAGAAGATCATCCAGTAGATGAGCATGTCCAGGCCGTGGGCCGTGAGCACCATGTAGAAGGTGTCGGCCGGCAGCAGGTGCACGGCGGGCCAGCGCGTGAGCACCACGCCCAGCGCCAGGATGCCGCCCACCAGCAGGGCGACGATGGCGGTGAAGGCATTGATCTTGATGAGCTTCTCGGCCTGGTCTTCGAACTGCAGACCGGAGCGAGGGCAGGTACGGTAGGTGGTGGAGACGGTCATGTCGGTTCCCTCGCTTTACTTGACGTACAGGCGACCGACCATCTCGTGGTGCCCGATGCCGCAGTATTCATTGCACACGATGGAGTACTGGCCTGATTGGTTCGGCGTGATCTTGATCACGTGCTCGTAGCCCGGCACCACCTGGATGTTCATGTTGATGGGCTGCAGCGAGAAGCCGTGGTTGTAGTCCATCGAGGTCAGGTGCAGCTTGTAGGTCTTGCCCTTTTCCAGTTCGAGGATGGGCCACCAGTTCCACAGTCGCCCGATCATGTAGACGTCGGAGCCCTCGGGCGCGGACACCACCGGAATTTCCTGGTCGGTTTCCTTGCGCACCGTGTACTTGGCGACGAAGGCCTCGGCACGCTCGGCGTACTTGGCGGGATCGACCTTGTAGGTTTCGGTGGAGAGATTCTGTTTGCCGAAGAAGTGCCAGCCCACCATCATGGCGAACATGATCATGCACCAGACGAAGGCGATGGCGATCCAGAGGGTCTCCTGGCGATCCATCGGGTGTTTCCACCACAGTCGCTCCGAAGGAGGCAGTATTGCAGTCATGGGCGCTTCCTTTTTATTTCGCCAGGGGAATGGTCAAGGTATCGATGAAGCCCCAGAGGTTGTAGATAACCATGGGGATCATCACACCCAGGAACAGCAGCAGGAATGGACTGTCGAGCAGCCGCTGCATGAAGGGAATGGGTTCGTTCTCGTCTTCGTCGTGTGGGCTCATGCTGATTGCTCCTTGGCAAGGCCGGCAGAATCCGGATTTGGGGACGCCGCAGTCTACAGGGATGGAAAGTCCGTAAACGTGATCTGGATCAAGTTGTGAGAGGATGTACACACCCATCGCAGGGGCATCCAGATGCCGTGCCACCGCGTCTCAGACAACGGCCGCGGCTTGCGCGCACGCCACGTGGCATGCGCTAGATTCGCGTACCGCTCGTGATCGAGCCCCGGGAAATTCATATGCCACCTCCCCATTCGCATCCGTCCACCGCGGACGTCCAGCGCACACACTCATGGCTGCGGCGCCTGGCCTGGCTGTGCGCCGTCATGATGCTGGCCATCACGAGCCTCTCAGCTTTTATCCGGCTCGTCAATACGGGTGTGGGTTGCACGCCCTGGCCCGCATGCTACGGGCAGCTCGGCACTCATGCAACGGGCGGGCAGCAGCCCGGCGCTTCGCAGGCCGCCGTCGCGACGGCACGCGCCGCGCACCGCGTCATCGCGTCGAGCAGTCTGGTCGTGATCCTGGCGTTGCTGGCGCTGGCGCTCAGGCGGCGCTTGCGCCAGCAGGGGCGGCACGCCGCGGCCCTGCTGGTGCTGGCCCTGTTCCTGGCCGGGCTGGGCGCGGGCGCGCGCAGTTCGCTCCTGCCCGCGGTCACGCTGGGCAACCTGCTGGCCGGGCTGGGCATGCTCGTGCTCAGCGTGCGACTCGCGCGTCTGCCCGACGCAACCGACTCCGGCACGGGCGCCTCGCCCCTGGCGCGCTGGGCCTGGGTGGCGCTGGCGCTGGCCTTCGTGCAGGCCGCGTTCGGCGCCATGGTGAGCAGCACGCACGCCGGGCTCTCCTGCCCGACATGGGGCGTGTGCGATCTGTCGCAGGCCTCATGGCAGGCTCTGAACCCCTGGCTGGCGCCCGCGGCCGGCACCAGCGCGAGCCATGCCGGCGGCGCGCTGATGCATCTGCTGCACCGCGCCGCGGGACTGGCGCTGCTCGGGTTCCTCGCCTTCATGGCGTGGCGCGCGATGCGCCTGGACAAGCCCTGGGTGGCCGCCGCCTGCGTGGCGCTGCCTGCGTTGCAGATCCTGCTGGGCCTGGGGCTGGTGGCGCAGCAGCTGCCGCTGGGCGGCACGTGGGCGCACAACCTGATGGCCGCGCTGCTGCTGGCGCTGCTGGCCGTCCTGACCACGGCGCGGCGCTGACGCCCGCGCACGCATGACCGACAATCGGCGGCTTGTATTCCGAGGACGATCACTGCCCATGCCGCACCGCGACGACGCCATCCACACCAGCCTGCCCACCGACAAGGAGCTCGTGCTCAAGGTGATTCCGCTGCCGAGCGACACCAACGGCAATGGCGACATCTTCGGCGGCTGGGTCATGTCCCAGGTGGACCTGGCGGGGTCGGTGCTCTGCGCCCGCATCGCGCAGGGGCGCATCGCGACCGTCGCAGTCAACGAATTCGTCTTCAAGCAGCCGGTGCGCGTCGGCGACCTGCTCTCGTTCTACTCCAGCGTGCTGCGCATCGGGCGCACCTCGATGACGGTGCAGGTGGAAGTCTTCGCCGAGCGCATCCGGGCGCAGGGCCAGTACGTGAAGGTGACCGAGGCGCGCCTGACCTATGTGGCCATCGACGACGAGGGCCGCCCGCGCGCGGTGCAGCAGACGCCCTGATCCAGGCGGACGCACAGGCACACCCCGCCCGGCTCCGGCAGCCGCGCGCATCAGGGTTATTACGCGGTACGCAAGCGGCCGCGAGCATGCATGATCGGCATTTACGCAAAGCGGGTGCTTTGTAAAAATAAAGGGAATGCGTCGGTGCAGTTTGTCCAACTTCTGATCAGCGGTGTCGCACAAGGGTGCATCTACGGCCTGATCGCGTTGGGTTTCGTACTGATCTACAAGGCCACCGAAATCGTCAGCTTCGCCCAGGGCGAGCTCATGATGGTGGGCGCCTTCATCGGCGTGGCCGTCATGGCCTACCTCGAATTCCCGTTCTGGCTGGCCGTGATCGCGAGCATGGCGGCCATGGCGCTGCTGGGCCTGCTGCTCGAGCGCATGGTGATCCGCCCGGTGCTGGGGCAGCCCGCGTTTTCCATCGTCATGCTCACCATAGGCATCGGCTACCTGCTGCGCGGGCTGGTGACGATGATTCCGGGCATGGGCACCGAGACACTGACGCTGAACGTGCCCTACAAGGACGTGACGATGGCCTGGGGCTCCCTGATCCTGGGGGCCGAGCAGCTCGCGGTGATCGCGGTGACCACCGTGCTGTGCGCGCTGCTGTTCGTGATGTTCCGCTACACGCGCATGGGCGTGGCCATGCAGGCCGCCTCGCAGAACCAGCTCGCGGCCTACTACATGGGCATCCCGGTGCAGCGCATCAACGGCCTGGTGTGGGCGCTGGCGGGCATGGTGGCGGCGGTGGCGGGCCTGCTGCTGGCGCCCATCACCTTCGTCTACGCCAACATGGGCTTCATCGGCCTGAAGGCGTTTCCCGCGGCCGTGGTCGGCGGCTTCGGCAGCCTGCCCGGCGCCATCGTCGGCGGACTGGTGATCGGCATCATCGAATCACTGTCAGGCTTTTACCTGCCCGAGGGTTTCAAGGACGTGGCGGCCTATGTGGTGGTCCTCATCATGCTGATGGTGCGGCCCAACGGGCTCTTCGGCGAACGCCTGGTCAAGAAAGTCTAGGTCCGGGTCATGCGCTTCATCTTCAAGACCAGCTACCTGCAGGACATCCGTCTCGCCCGGCACGGTGGGCACGTGTTCTGGTACGGATTGCTGGGCCTCGCGCTGCTGGCCGCGCCCTGGGGCCTGCCCGAGTACTGGCTGGCGCAGCTCACCTTCGTGCTGATCTACGGCATCGCCGGGCTGGGGCTGATGCTGCTGTCGGGCTACACCGGGCAGTTTTCCCTCGGGCACGCGGCCTTTCTCGGCGTGGGGGCGTACACGCAGGCGCTGCTCACCGCCATGGGCTGGCCCTTCTTCCTGGCGCTGGCCTGCGCGGCGCTGCTGTCGGCGGCCGTAGGCATCGTCGTCGGGCTGCCGGCGCTGCGCGTCAAAGGCATTTATCTTGCGATCGCCACGCTCGCGTTCGGCTTCATCGTCGAGGAAAGCTTCGCGCGCTGGGAGTCGGTGACGGGCGGCAACAAGGGCATCTTCCTGCAGCCGCCGCAGATCATGGGCCATGCGTTCGAGTCGTCCGAGGGTTTCTATTTCCTGTGCCTGGCGATCGCCGTGGCCTGTACCCTGGCCATCCTCAATCTGCTGCGCGCACCCACGGGCCGGGCCTTCGTCGCGATCCGCGATTCGGAGATCTCGGCGCAGAGCATGGGCATCCACCTCGCGTACTACAAGACGCTGTCGTTCGCGCTCTCGGCCGCGCTCGCGGGCATCGCCGGGGCGCTGTACGCGCACAAGCTGCAGTTCATCACGCCCGAGCAGTTCGGCATCGTGCAGTCCATCGACCTGCTCCTGATGATCGTGATCGGCGGGCTGGGCTCGGTGCACGGCGCCTTCCTCGGTGCGATGTTCCTCATCTTCATGCCCCAGCTCATCGGCCTGGGCAAGGACTGGCTGCCCGAATCGATCGGCCAGTCGCCGGGCCTGCAGACCTTCGTCTACGGCGCGGTGCTGATCGCCTTCGTCATGTTCGAGCCGCTGGGCATCTATGGGCGCTGGATCAAGGTGCGTGCCTGGCTGCAGCTCTTTCCCTTCTACCGCCGCGGCATGTTCAAGCGCCAGAAGAGTTTCCAGAAATCGGAGCGCCTGAGATGACGGGCGGCAACACCCTGCTTTCGGCCCAGCACCTCAGCGTGCGCTTCGGCGGCCTGCTGGCGGTCAACGACGTGAGCTTCGATGTGCATGAAGGCGAGGTCTTCACGCTGATCGGCCCCAACGGCGCGGGCAAGACGACGGTGTTCAACCTCATCAGCCGCATCTACCAGCCCACGAGCGGACACATCACCTACGCGGGGCCGCAGGGCGAGCTCAGACTCACCGAGCAGGCGCCGCACACGGTGGCGCAGCTGGGCATCGCGCGCACCTTCCAGAACATCGAACTGTTCGAGCACGCCAGCGTGCTGGCCAACCTCCTGATCGGCCGCCATACGCGGCGCGAGACCGGCCTGTGGCGCGAGCTGCTGTTCACGCCGGGCACGCGCGCTGCCGAAGTGCGCGCCCGCGAGAAGGTCGAGGAAGTGATCGACTTCCTGGACCTGCAGCACTACCGCGACACACTGGTCGGCGGCCTGCCCTATGGTGTGCGCAAGGTGGTGGAGCTGGGCCGCGCGCTGGCGACCGAGCCGCGGCTGCTGCTGCTCGACGAGCCCTCTTCGGGCCTGAACGTGGAGGAGACGGACGACATGGCGTTCTGGATCGAGGACATCGCGAGCGACCTGGGCATCACCGTGCTGATGGTGGAGCACGACATGTCGCTGGTCTCGCGCGTCTCCGATCGGGTGCTGGCCATGAACCAGGGCGAGGTGCTGGCGCTGGGCACGCCGGCCGAAGTGCAGGCGCATCCGGGCGTGGTCGAGGCGTATCTGGGCACCATCGACGATGTGAGCAATCTGCGCCGCCCCGCCGGACAGCAGGTGAAAGGCCGGGCATGAGTGCGCCGGCCGTCAACGCGCAGCCGCTGCTGCAACTGCAGAACGTGGAGAGCGCCTATGGGCCGATCAAGGCCATCCGCGGCGTGAGCCTGGCCGTGCACACGGGCGAGATCGCCACGGTGCTGGGCAGCAACGGCGCGGGCAAGACGACCATCCTCAAGACCATCTCGGGCATCATCGATCCGCTCAAGGGCAGCGTGCATTTCAAGGGCGACAACATCACCGCGCAGGACCCGACGAGCATCGTGCGCAGGGGCTTGACGCACGTGCCCGAGGGGCGCGAAGTCTTCCCCCTGCTGTCGGTGCGCGACAACCTCATGATGGGCGCCTACACGCGCCGCGACCGCGACGCGGTGGCGCGCGACCTGGAATGGATCTACGGCTACTTTCCCGTGCTCAAGGAGCGCATGCAACAGGACGCGGGGCTGCTCTCGGGCGGGCAGCAGCAGATGCTGGCGATCAGCCGCGCGCTCATGGCCGCGCCCGAACTCATCCTGCTGGACGAGCCCAGCCTGGGCCTGAGCCCGCGCCTGACCAAGGAGATCTTCGAGATCGTGGTGCGCATCAACCGCGAGCGCGGCACCACTATTCTGCTGGTCGAACAGAACGCCAACATGGCGCTGAACGCCGCCGATTTCGGCTATGTGCTGGAAAACGGCCGCATAGTGATGGAAGACCGCTGCGAACGCCTGCGCGAGAAGGAGGACATCAAGGAGTTCTACCTCGGCATGAAGGACACGGGCATGCGCGGCGAGCGGCGCTGGAAAAAGAAGAAGACCTGGAGATGACCGCATGAGCGTGCTCTGGAACCCCGACTGCGCGCCACGCGAGGGCATCGCCATGCCCGGCGAGACCATCGCCGCGATGTTCTGGAACGCCGTGGCCGCGCGCGGAGACAAGGTGTGGCTGCGCGAGAAAAAGCTCGGCCTGTGGCAGGCCCGGACCTGGACGCAGGTGGGCGAGGCGGCGCGCGAGATCGCGGGCGGCCTGATGGCGCTGGGCTTCGAGGCTGGGCACACCGCGTCCATCCTCTCCAACACCATCCTCGAATGGGTGCTGTGCGATCTCGCCGTGCTCTCGTGCGGCGGCGTGGCGAGCGGCATCTACCCAACGGACGCGGCCGAGCAGGTGCACTACCTCACGCACGATTCGCACAGCCGCATCGTCTTCGTCGAGGACGACGAGCAGCTGGACAAGGCGCTGGCGGTGCGCGAGCGATTGCCGCTGCTCACAAAGATCATCGTCTTCGACATGGAGGGATTGCACCAGTTGCACGACGACGGCGTGATGAGCCTCGATGCCCTGCGCGCGCTGGGTCGCGACTGGAATGCCCAGCACCCGGATGCGGTGCAGGCGCGCGTGGCGGCGATCAAACCCGAGGACCTGGCCATCCTCGTCTACACCTCGGGCACGACGGGCAAGCCCAAGGGGGCGATGCACACGCACGACGCGCTGGTGCAGACGGCGCGCGGGCTCAACACCATCATCGCGCGCGGCGAGGACGACGAGGCCATGGCCTTTCTGCCGCTGTGCCACATCGCCGAGCGCATGGGGGGCGAATACCTCTCGCTCTACACCGGCTGCAAGCTCAACTTCGTCGAAAACCCCGACACCGTGCCCGAGAACGTGCGCGAGATCGCGCCCACGGTGTTCGTCGCCGTGCCGCGCGTGTGGGAAAAGTTCTATTCGGGTGTGATGATCTCGCTCAAGGAAAGCACGCGGCTGCAGCAGGCGGCCTACGCCTGGGCCATAGGCGTGGGGCGTGCGATTGCCGACAAGGTGCTCGCGGGCGAGGCGGTGCCCGCGGGCCTGAAGTGGCGCTTTCATCTGGCGCGCTGGCTGGCGCTGGACAACGTGCGCAAGATGATCGGCATCCACCGCGCGCGCTACCTCGTGACGGGCGCGGCGCCGATTTCACCCGAGCTCATCAGGTGGTATCTGTCGCTGGGCATCCCCATGCTCGAGGTCTGGGGCATGACGGAGACCTGCGGCGTCTCCACCGCGATGACGGCCACGCGCATCAAGCCCGGCTCGATCGGCCCGGCCGCGCACTACAACCAGGTGCGCCTGGACCCGGCCACGGGCGAGATCCAGGTGAAAGGCCCGAACGTCTTCGCCGGTTACCTCAATCTGCCGGAAAAGACGGCCGAGACCTTCACCGAGGACGGGTGGCTGCGCACCGGCGATGTGGGTACGGTGGACGCCGAGGGCTACTACCGCATCACCGACCGCATGAAGGACATCATCATCACCGCGGGCGGCAAGAACATCACACCGAGCGAGATCGAGAACGAACTCAAGTTCAGCCCCTACATCACCGACGCGGTGGTGATCGGTGACCGGCGCGCCTACCTCACGGCGATCGTCATGATCGACCAGGAAAACGTCGAGAAGTACGCGCAGGACCACGACGTGCCCTTCTCCAACTACGCCAGCCTCACGCGCGCGGCCGAGGTGCAGGCGCTGATCCAGGGCGTGATCGACGAGGTGAACGGCAAGTTCGCGCGCGTGGAGCAGATCAAGAAGTTCTTCCTGCTCGACACCCAGCTCACCGCCGAGGACGAGGAGCTCACCCCGACGATGAAGCTCAAGCGCAAGCTGGTGGAGAAGAAATACGCGCCGCAGATCGAGGCCATGTACACCGGCGGCGCGGGAAAACCCTGAACCGCGCCCGGGCAACAGCACCCACAATCATTTCATTGATACCCAAGGAGACCCGACCATGCACCTGAAGACCACCCTCTTGGCCACCGCCTGTGCCCTCGGCTTTGCCGGCACGGCTCTGGCGCAGAACCTGGGCGTGAGCAAGACCGAGCTGAAGGTCGCGACCATCCAGGATCTTTCCGGGCCGCTCGCGCCCATCGGCAAGCAGGCGCGCGACGGCATGCAGCTGCGTGTGGACGAGGCCAACGAGCAGGGCGGCATCAACGGCCGCAAGATCGTCTTCAAGGTGGAGGACGACGGCTACGACCCCAAGCGCGCGGTGCTGGCGGCGCAAAAGCTCGTGAACCAGGAGAAGGTGTTTGCCATCGTCGGCCATATCGGCACGGCCGCCAACCTCGCGACCTTCCCGGTAATGTTCCCCAAGAAAGTGGTCAACTTCCTGCCGCTCACGGCCGCGCGCGAGATGTACGAGCCGCTGAACCCGCTCACCTACGCCTTCATCGCGCCCTACTACCAGCAGATCCGCGAGGCCGTGCCCGAGCTGGTGAAGGAAAAGAAACTCTCCAAGGTCTGCACCATCTATCAGGACGATGAATTCGGCGCCGAAGTGCTCAAGGGCACCGAAGACGGCCTGAAGGACATCGGCATGCAGCTCGTGGAGAAAGCCAGCTTCAAGCGCGGCGCGACCGACTTTTCATCGCAGGTCGCCAAGACCAAGGCCGCGGGCTGCGACCTGGTGACGCTGGGCGGCGTGATCCGCGAGACCATAGGCACCGTGGCCACCTCCAAGAAGATGGGCTACACCCCGGTGTTCCTGGGCTCGGCCGCGTCCTACAGCGAGCTCATCCCCAAGCTCGGCGGCAAGGCCATGGATGGCCTGTACGCCACGATGGCCGCGCAGGTGCCGTACACGGATGACGCCAGCAACAAGCCGCTCGCGTTCTGGGCCACCAAGTACAAGACCAAGTTCAACGAGGACGGCGGCATTTTCTCGGCCTATGGCTACATCGTCATGGACATGTTCCTGCAGGCGGTCGCCAAGGCCGGCCCCAACCTGACGACCGACGCCTTCATCAAGACCATGGACGGCATGAGCTACCCGACCGACATCTTCGGCAGCGCCCCCGCGCATTACACCGCCACCAACCACCTGGGCAGCACGGCGTGGCGCCTGTCGCAGGTCGAGGATGGCAAGTGGAAGGTGGTCTCGCCCTACCACACCAAGTAGGCGCCCCCTCACCTGCACGCAAGCCGCCTTCGGGCGGTTTGTCGTTTGTGCGACTTGCAATTTGCCGGTCAGCTGTCAGAATTTGACCAAGCATTTGCTTTGGAAAAATACCATGATCGCCCGCACCCTGTTTGATTCCGGCCACCTGGCGTTCGCCGACAGCTTTCGCCGCTTCATCGACAAGGAAGTCACCCCGCACCACGCCGCCTGGGAAGAGCAGGGCTACGTGGACCGCGCCGTCTGGAACAAGGCCGGCGCCAACGGTTTCCTGTGCCTGAGCCTCCCCGAGGCCTACGGCGGCGCGGGCGCGGACAAGCTCTAATCGGTGATGCAGATGGAGGAGATCGCGCGCGCAGGCTGCACCGGCATCGGCTTCGGGCTGCACAGCGAGATCGTCGCGCCCTACATCCTGCACTACGGCACCGAGGCGCAGAAGCGCAAATACCTGCCCCGGCTCGCCAGCGGCGAAATGGTGGGCGCGATCGCGATGACCGAGCCCGCGGCCGGCAGCGACCTGCAGGGCGTGAAGACCACCGCGCTGCTCTCGCCGGACGGCAGCCACTATGTGCTCAACGGCAGCAAGACCTTCATCACCAACGGCTGGCACGCGGACCTGGTCATCGTCGTCGCCAAGACCGACCCGGCCGCGGGCGCCAAGGGCACGAGCCTGCTGCTCGTGGAGCGCGGCATGGCGGGCTTCGAGAAGGGCCAGCGCCTGAAGAAAGCCGGCATGAAGGCGCAAGACACCTCCGAGCTGTTCTTCAACGACGTGCAGGTGCCGGCCGACAACCTGCTGGGCGGCGCGGCGCTGCAGAACAAGGGCTTCATCTGCCTGATGGAGCAACTGCCCTGGGAGCGGCTGCAGATCGCCATCACCGCCGTCGCCGCGGCGCAGGCCGCGATCGACTGGACGGTGGACTACGTCAAGCAGCGCAAGGTCTTCGGCCAGAGCGTGGCGGCGTTCCAGAACACCCGCTATACCCTGGCCGAGCTGCAGACGCAGGTGCAGGTGGCGCGCGTGTTCGTCGACAAATGCTGCGAGCTGATCCTGCGCGATCAGCTCGACACCGCGACCGCCAGCATGGCCAAGTCCTGGACCACCGACCTGCAGTTCAAGGTCATGGACGAATGCGTGCAGCTCTTCGGCGGCTACGGCTACATGTGGGAATACCCGATCACCCGCGCCTGGGCCGACGCGCGCGTGCAGCGCATCTACGGCGGCACCAACGAGATCATGAAGGAAGTGATCTCGCGCGGCATGGGGTTGGGTGGCGCCAAATGAGCCCCGCTCGCGACGCCGAAGGTTCACTTCTCTATCGATAGCTGCTCACGCTTGCTGGATAAGCATCAGAACCATTTTTTGCTTGAAACCGGAGACACTCCATGACATCCGCCTACGTATTCGAAGCCCTGCGCACCCCGCGCGGCAAGGGCAAGAAGGACGGCCACCTGCACGAGGTCAAGCCCATCGACCTGGCCGTGGGCCTGCTCAAGGAACTGCAGGCGCGCCACGACTTCGACACCGCCGCCGTCGATGACGTGGTCATGGGCATCGTCTCGCCCGTGGGCGAACAGGGCTCGGTGCTGCCGAAGGTGGCAGCGCTCAAGGCCGGCTGGGCCTGGACGTGCGCGGGCGTGCAGATCAACCGCTTCTGCGCCTCGGGCCTGGAGGCGGTGAACCTGGCGGCGCAGAAAGTCGCGAGCGGCTGGGAAGACCTGGTCGTCGCAGGCGGCGTGGAGAGCATGAGCCGCGTGCCGCTGGGCAGCGACGGCGGCGCCTGGGCGCAGGACCCGGCGACCAACATGGACACGCTGTTCGTGCCCCAGGGCATAGGCGCGGACCTGATCGCCACGCTCGACGGCTTCACGCGCAGCGACGTCGATGCCTTCGCCGTCGCCTCGCAGCAGCGCGCCGCCGCCGCGCGCGCCGCCGGCCACTTCAGGCGTTCGGTCGTGCCGGTGCGCGACTTTCTCGGCCAGACCATTCTGGAAGAAGACGAATTCATCAAGCCGCAGACCACGCTGGAGGTGCTGGCCGCGCTCAAGCCCTCGTTCGCGCAACTGGGCGACATGGGCTTTGACGCCGTGGCGCTGCAGCGCTACCCGCAGGTGGCGCAGATCCAGCACGTGCACCACGCGGGCAATTCCTCGGGCATCGTCGATGGCGCCGCCGCCGTGCTGATCGGCAGCGAGGCCGCCGCCAAGGCGCATGGCTTCACGCCGCGCGCGCGCATCGTGGCCACCGCCGTGAGCGGGGCCGACCCCACCATCATGCTCACCGGCCCCATGCCCGCCACGCGCAAGGCGCTGGCCCGGGCGGGCATGACGGTCGACCAGATCGACCTCTTCGAGGTGAACGAAGCCTTCGCCGCCGTGCCCATGCGCTTCATGCGCGAGATGGGGGTGCCGCACGAGAAGGTGAATGTCAACGGCGGCGCGATCGCCATGGGCCACCCGCTGGGCGCCACCGGCGCGATGCTGCTGGGCACGGTGATCGACGAACTGCACCGGCGCCAGCTGCGCTACGGCCTGGTCACGTTGTGCGTGGGCGGGGGCATGGGCATCGCGACCATCGTCGAGCGCGTCTGAACAAGGAACACACCATGGACACCATCCGCTACGAATTGATTGCCGCGCAGGGCGAAGGCCAGGTCGCGCTCATCACCTTCGACGAGCCCGGCTCGCCCGTCAACACCATGTGCCAGCGCTGGCAGGACGACCTCGCCAGCGTGACCGCGCAGGTGCTGGCCGACCACCAGCGCCTCGGCGCGGCGCTCAAGGGCATCGTGCTCGCCTCGGCCAAGAGCAGCTTCTTCGCGGGGGCCGATCTGAAGGCCATCTTCCAGATGAGCGAGGCCGACGCACCGCGCGCCTTCGAGCGCATCGAGCACATGAAGCGGCAGATGCGCACGCTGGGGACGCTGGGCATCCCCGTCGTCTCGTGCATCAACGGCACGGCGCTGGGCGGTGGCTGGGAGGTGGCGCTGATCGGCCACCACCGCATCGCCGTCGATGACGCGAAGATCCAGCTCGGCCTGCCCGAGGTCACGCTGGGCCTGATCCCGGGCGCCAGCGGCATCACCAAGATGGTGCGGCTGCTGGGCCTGATGGGCGCGCAGCCCTGGATCATGGAAGGCAAGCTCTTCAACCCGCGCAAGGGCAAGGAGCTGGGCCTGGTGCACGAGCTGGTGGCCGACGCCAGCGCGCTGCGGCCCGCCGCGCTGGCCTGGATCGCCGCGCACCCCGAGGCGCACCACCCCTGGGATGAGAAGGGCTACAAGATGCCCGGCGGCACACCCGCGAACCCGAAGATCGCCGCCGGCCTCGCCGTCGCGCCCGCCATGCTGCGCAAGACCACGCGCGGGCGCTACCCCGCGCCCGAGGCGGCGCTCAGCGCCATGGTCGAAGGCGCGATGGTCGATTTCGACACCGCGCTGCGCATCGAAAGCCGCTATCTCGCCAAAATCATGACGAGCCAGGTCGCGCGCAACATGGTCAGCACTTTCTTCTTCGACCTGAACGCGATCAAGAGCGGCAAATCGCGCCCGGCCGCCAGCGAACGCTTCAAACCCGCGAAGGTCGGCATCCTCGGCGCCGGCATGATGGGCGCGGGCATTGCCTGGGCGCAGGCCAGCCGCGGCATCGCCACCGTGCTCAAGGACGTGAGCGTGGAGAAAGCCGAGGCGGGCAAGGCCTACAGCGCCCGGCTGGCGCAAAAGCGCGTCGAAAAAGGCCGCATGACCGAAGAGGCCGCACAGGCGCTGCTCGCGCGCATCACGCCCGCGGCCGACGTGCAGGCGCTGGCGGGGTGCGACCTCATCATCGAGGCCGTGTTCGAGAACCGCGAACTCAAGGCCCGTGTCACGCAAGAGGCCGAGCCGCAACTGGCCGCCCACGGCTTCTTCGCGAGCAACACCTCCACCCTGCCCATCACGGGCCTGGCCAAGGCGAGCCGGGCGCCTGAGAAATTCATCGGCATCCACTTCTTCAGCCCGGTGGACAAGATGCAGCTCGTCGAGATCATCCGCGGCAAGGCAACGAACGACGACACCGTGGCGCGCGCCTTCGACTACGTGCAGGCGCTGGGCAAGACACCCATCGTCGTTAACGATTCGCGGGGCTTTTACACCAGCCGAACGTTTGGCACCTACGTGATGGAAGGCGCCACCCTGCTGGCCGAAGGCATCCCCGCCGCCGTGATCGAAAACGCCGCCATGCAGGCCGGCATGCCCGTGGGACCGCTGGCGGTGCTCGACGAAACCGCGCTCAGTTTGAGCGTGCATGTGATGGACCAGGCCCGCGCCGACTTCGCCGCCGAGGGCAAGCCTTACACCACCACGCCCGGCGAGCTGCTCGTCGAGCGCATGGTCAAGGAACTCAAGCGCCCCGGCCGCGCGGGCGGCGGCGGTTTCTACGACTACCCGCAGGGCGGCAGGAAGACGCTCTGGCCCGAACTCAAGCCCCTGTTCGAGCAGCCCAGCGCCGCCTGGAACGTGCAGGACATCCAGGACCGCCTGCTCTACCGCCAGGCCATCGAGACCGCGCGCTGCCTGGCCGAAGGCGTGCTCACCAGCGTGCACGACGCCAACATCGGCTCGATCTTCGGCATAGGCTTTCCGGCCTGGACCGGCGGCGCGATGCAGTTCATCTACGCCACGGGCGTGGAGGCGTTTTGCAAGCGCGCGGACGAGCTGGCTGCGGCGCATGGCGCGGGGTTTGCACTGAGTGCGCCGGTGCGCGAGGCCATTGCGCGGCACCAGCCACGCTACTGATTCGCAGCCGCCTACCCGCCCTCCTGCTCCGTCCGGCATGGGACGGGGCGCGCGGGGAAACGTGCACGCGCAGCATCTGCAGCAGGCGCCTGTCGGTGCCGTACATCAGTTGCACAGCGCCCCTTCGCCTGATTCTGCGTGGAAGCCGACACCTGCCGGTCGACGGCCAGGTGGCTCAGGAAAGCCTCCACCTCGGCCGCCCCATATCCTGCGGATGGCACTTACCGTGAAACAGGATGAACCGGCACGCCCAATCGACATAAACCTCTTCCGTGCGAATGCTGTAGTGGCGCGTGTGCAGGTGAATGCGCAAGCGGCCGAGCAATTTGGGCGGCCGCGCGCCAGGCGTTACAGTCAGCGGCGGCGAGACAGGAAAGGAACGCGGAGCCATCCGTAGAATTTTAGATTTGCCTAAACAACGGCGGCCAAGGGTTTACCTGTAGCCACCCGGATTATTCTTGCGTTAGCTGACCGCTGCCCCTACCATCCCTGTCGCCTAATTCTAGTCAGGTGATTCAGGTACATGGCAGAAGACAACTACGGCGACTGTTTCTACCTTCTATTTACCACTAATGAAAGACGAGTAATAATGAGCCGGCTAGTCATTCTTGCAGCAATTGTGGGCGTTCTCTCTGTGGCGCAGGGTTGCGCAACAAAAACCTATGGTCGCCAGAGTACATTGACGAACTTCGAAAAAGACTCAATGACGTGTCGTGAGATTGATCTTGATCTGGCAAAAACTCACGGGTTCATCGATCATGTAAATAAGGAAAGCGAATTCAGTGGTAAGGATGTATTGGCTATCCTCGGCGACTTCGGTATTGGGAACAACATGGAGAAGAGCGCTGCACTTGAGAGTGCAAACAAGCGCATCGAAGATCTCAATGCATTGAAGGGCGCAAAGAAGTGTGGCTCGACAGCAGCCTAATCCGTCGTTCCAGCGAACCGCCTCCGACGGCCGCTGAACATCGACGTTAGAAGGAAAAAATGGTGCTTGACACAAAAATAAAAGAAGAGATCGACAATTTAGCGCCAAGCGAACTGATTCAAGAAATGATGAGTCATTCTGGCTCTAGGTTTGTCGGCGAGGCCCATGATTATCTTACCGCACGCTATGTCCTTGTTGAAAAAGAAGAAGAAACAAAACACAAGCAGCAACAGTTGATGCTTGCGCGCGAAGCAAACGATATATCAAAATCGGCGAGCAAAACAGCCAATAGGGCTTACTATGTTTCTGTAGCATCTATTCTCGTCGCAATAATTGCTTTGGCATTCACCATTATCAAATCGTGAAGTTGCTTTCTAACCAATCGTCGCAGCTAACCGCCTACGGCGGCGGCTGAGCCCAGGGCGTTGGGCTTCAAGAACACCGAACGCCCGCGTTTGACCCCAAGCAGCTATTGCGATTCGGCCCGCCACCAAATGACAACCAGGAGTGCAGCATGACCCCACTATCAACCCGCCTAACTCGATCCTGGAACCTCAGGCACCCCGTCCTGTCAGCCCCCATGGCCTTCGCCGCAGGTGGAAAGCTGGCTGCTGCCGTCAGTCGCGGCGGGGGGCTGGGATTGATTGGCGGGGGGTATGGCGATCCGGCCTGGCTGGAGGAACAGTTTGAAGCGGCTCAAGGGATTCCGGTCGGGGTCGGCTTCATCACATGGTCCCTGCGCAAGTCGCCCTCCCTGCTGACGGATGTCCTGAAGCACAGGCCCGTCGCCGTCATGCTCTCATTCGGCGACCCCAGGCCGTTCGTGGCCGAAGTCCGCGCGGCAGGCGCCAGGCTGATCTGTCAATGCCAGAACATGGAGCATGTCATCGATGCCGTCGATGTCGGGGCCGATGCCGTCATCGCACAAGGAACGGAGGCCGGAGGCCATGGCGCATTACGAGGCGGATTCACCTTCATTCCCGAGGCAGCTGACTACATCAGGGTCAACGCCCCCGACACCCTGCTCCTGGCGGCTGGTGGCATTGCGGATGGCCGAGGCTTGGCTGCGGCGTTGATGCTCGGCGCGGATGGGGTGCTGATGGGAACCCGGCTTTGGGCATCCAGGGAGGCCCTCGTCAATGCTCGACATCACGAGGCCCTCATCGAGACCGATGGCGATGGGACGATCCGCACCCGGATTGCAGACATTGCCCGCCAAATTGCCTGGCCCACGGGGTTTACGGCTCGCATTCGCCGAAACGCCTTCACCAACCGATGGCACGGGCGGGAAGACGAGCTGGAAAGGAACGTCTCGGTGGAAGGCCTTCGCTATCGGCAAGCCTTTGCGGACGGCGACCCCGAGAACACCGGGGTATGGTTTGGCGAGGCCGCCGGGTTGATTCACTCGATAGAACCTGCGGGAACCATCGTCGAGCGAACAAGCGCCGAGGCCCTGGCCTGCTTGAAACGTGACGCCTGAGGTGCCGGCGTCAGGCACACTCTGTGCGCCTACTGTTGATTTCCACGCAAACCTGACCCACCATTTCCATCGCGATCTGACCCACCCTTGTTCTTGAACTTTACGCTCACGTTGTGGATAAGTTCTTGGGCG
>MEFV01000015.1 GCA_001725255.1 Comamonas sp. SCN 67-35
TGGCCTGAATCCGAACGAAAGATCAGTCGAATTCTTCAACATGTGGGAAGCGCCAACTCAAATTTTGTTCGAGAGTCTGTTTTGGACATGATCCTTAGCTCTCCGGAAATCAGTTTAGGCAGTAGGGTGTCGCGGATCTGAGCGAGGGTTAAGCTTTCGTTTGCCGTCATCCGCTCACAAAATGGGCTGATCAGCTTATAGAACTTTTCCGCGATATCTTCAGGCGGTAAGACTACCTTTTCTGCAACGAGGAAATGCGTTGTCTGAAAATTGGAAATGCCGGTGCTCTGATTCTGGTATTTCCAAGTTCCACCAGCTTGATACAGTGCATCTAGATGACATGCGGCCAATACGCCAAGCGCCAAATTCTTTGGCCTAAACCGCCGGCAGAAACTTGCACATACTACGGGGTGATCGAAGCGAGCGAGGATTGAGTCTGTGATGCGGACAGATCGACCTGTCGGCTGCTTTGGACTGCCACCAGAGACTTCGATAACGATGTCTCCCGCTTGAAGAATACGCGAGGCTAACTTCTTCTTGCTGGTGTATCGGGTCGGTACTCCACCTTTGCCACCGCTTTTTAAGTCAGGGAAATCCGTGCCCCTAATGATGCAGACAGGTTGATCTTCGTCGCCTTCGGGTTTTTCCTTCCCCCAATCGCCACCAATAGAGCCTTCCAACAGGCCTTCGAAGGAAGCAACCCGCCACCCCTTCGGAATCAGGCCTACCTCGGATTCCTGCATGTCCCCGGGTGGTACGCCGTCGAAGTTCACGAAGCGGGACTTGAACAGCGCAGCGGCGATGGCTTCCAGCGTCGTGTTGATCTGGCGCAGATTGTCGATGCGGTCGTCGAGCGCGCCCAGGATTTCGGCGATGGCGTGTTGTTCTTCGATCTGCGGTGCTTTAATCACCAGCGTTTCAATCATGCCCTTCGTGAGTGCATTGCGTGTGGCACCCGCAGACGCAAGCGCCAGGAGTTGCGCTTGCATTGAAGAACTGACCAGCGAGTAACGAAGAAAGCGCGAGTCCAAAACATCGGCCTTTGGTCGAATGATGGCGACATGCTGATTGACCCGCGCTGGCAAGACGTCGGGGGTAACTTGACAACAACGCGCAACCGAATCGCCTGTGATGTTGAGCAAAACA
This sequence comes from Comamonas sp. SCN 67-35, assembly GCA_001725255.1. GTDB lineage: Bacteria > Pseudomonadota > Gammaproteobacteria > Burkholderiales > Burkholderiaceae_C > Comamonas_C. The sequence goes on from MEFV01000015.1 coordinate 1,147, forward strand.
TCATTGCGCTCGACCACCACATTTCGCAGTTCGGCGGCCTGCTCGTCGTCAATGAAAACCAGCCCGTCGCGAACAAAGCGATCGTTATGGATGTTTTGGCTGCGAATCAGTGCTGTTGCGCCACCACGGTACGCTTCTTTCCCACCACGTGGCGTAGCGCCGCTGCCAATCTTCGAGCATACGTTGCCGAGAACGAGCGACTGCCATTCAAAGGTCATAACCCAGCGCCCCCAGTTTCTTCCGGATGATGGCATCCAGTTCCGCGCCGCGCGTCATCTGTTCACCGAGCTGCGCGGTCAGGCGCTGCATCTTGTCGGCGAAGGCTTCGTTGTCATCGTCCTGTGCTTCCGCACCGACATATCGACCCGGTGTGAGGACATGGCCGTGTTTGCGGATTTCTTCGAGGGTGGCAGATCTGCAGAAACCGGGAATGTCTGAATAGTTGCCCGCATCGGCTTCGCCACGCCACGCGTGGTAGGTAGCCGCAATCCTACTGATTTCCTCATCGGTCAGTTCGCGCCGCGTGCGATCAACAAGCACGCCCATCTTGCGAGCGTCGATAAACAGCACTTCGCCACGCCGATCACGCAACTTGGTCTTTTTCACCAAACCATTGCTTCGGCCTTTAGCAAGAATCCACAAGCAGGCTGGAATTTGCGTGGAATAGAACAACTGGCCGGGCATAGCGACCATGCAGTCCACTACCCCTGCGCCCTCCGCAGCTTCAAGCATGGCTTTACGGATTTCGCCCTCACCGCTTTGCTGGCTGCTCATGGAACCATTGGCGAGCACTACGCCGGCGACGCCATGTGGCGCGAGGTGATGGAAGATGTGCTGCAACCACGCATAGTTAGCGTTGCCCGCTGGCGGCACGCCAAATTGCCAGCGCACGTCTTCGCGCAAGCGCTCACCGCCCCAGTCGGAAATATTGAATGGCGGGTTGGCGAGGACGAAGTCGGCCTTGAGGTCGCGTAATTCGTCCTTGTGGAAGCTACCCTCATTGTTCCAGCGGATGTCGCTGTCGATGCCGCGCACGGCTAGGTTCATCTTCGCCAGGCGCCAGGTGGTGTAGTTGCTTTCCTGGCCATAGATGGCGATATCGCCAGTGCGCCCGCCGTGTTCGGTGACGAACCGTTCGCTCTGCACGAACATGCCGCCGCTACCGCAACATGGGTCATACACGCGCCCGTTGTAGGGCTCCAGCATTTCCACCAGCGTGCGTACCACGGAACGTGGGGTGTAGAACTCACCGCCGCGCTTGCCTTCCGCGCCCGCGAACTGGCCGAGGAAGTATTCATAGACGCGACCCAGTACGTCTTTTGATTTGTCGTTACCCTCGTTCAGCGTGATGCCGGAGATCAGGTCGATCAACTCGCCCAGCATCACCTTGTTGAGCGCCGGGCGGGCGTAGTCTTTGGGCAGCACGCCTTTCAGAGATTCGTTGTCTTTCTCGATGGCGCGCATGGCGTCGTCGATCAGCGTACCGACGCTGCTTTGCTTGGCGTTGGCTTGCAGATGCGACCAGCGCGCTTCCTTGGGCACCCAGAAGATGTTGTCGGCGAGGTATTCGTCCTTGTCCTCGGCGGCAGCGGCGTCCTCGGCCAGCAATTCAGCATAACGGGACTCGAAGGCATCGGAGATGTACTTGAGGAAGATCAGGCCCAGCGCAACGTGCTTGTAGTCACTGGGTTCCATGTTGCCGCGCAGCTTGTCGGCGGCCTTGAACAGTTCCGCCTCGAAGCCGAGGTTGCCGCCGTTGTTGTCGTTCTGTGCCATTGTTTCCTGTCCTATGTGCGTGCCGGGCCGCTCAGTACGACCAGAAGTTCTTTGCCATCGCTATTCATGAGCAAGCACCGCTAACAGGCTGGCGATGGCGGAGCGTGCCTGCTCCTTATCTGGGCTGGCCAACGTCGTGCGCACCCTCTGGGCCAAGTCGTCAGCCGATGGCGCCGATACCCCGTTGCCGATATGTGCCTCCCGCATACAGGCATTGATCACCTTGGCGGGCGGGTCGTATTCCCCCCGCTCATACCGACTCAACTGGGACTGCGAAACGCCCAGAACAGTGGCGAACTCCGCCTGGGTTCGCCCATTGCGGACGGCCCGAATGAGATCAGCGACGCTGTTGACCATAGTTATCTTGGTGGCACAAATATGCTTGTAAAGCATTTTGCATCTATTTTAATGCTTGAAGAGCATTTTTTCATCGAAGGCATCCAAGCCAATAGCTCACTCTCCAGCCGCAAGGCTGGCGCCAAGAGAATCAATTCATCGACCCAGGTACACCGTCGTGATTTGCAGTCGCTCATGTCCCAATTCGCGGCTGATCGTCTGTCGCGCAACTTGGTCCTGGCTGTGTTGTGCGGGTGTCAGTTGTTGTGTCGAAGGACCGCCTGCCGCCGGAGCCTTCCAGCCTGTCAGCACCAGATAGCGCGCTTGGGCATAGCCATGCCGCAGACCATGCATGTTGCTCAGGCCCGCTGCCTTGCATTGCCCGTCGTAGACGTGTCGCTGCTGGATGTAGGTCTTGTTCGCGGGGATCAGCGATCCCAAACCTGCTAACCGGTGGACCTCGTCCAGCACCGTCCGCTGTTCCGGCGTCGTAACCGGCACCGCCCGGTCGCGCCCGCCCTTGGCCCACGAGCCTTTGATGGCGATGTGGTCGCCACGGTCGGCATAGCGAGGCTGGAACTTGATGGACTCCTCCCGCCGCAGGCCAAAGGCCGCTTGCAGGCGCAGGCTCATGCGGACGTGTGGATCAATGATCCTGTGCAGTCCGTCGCCCAATTCCTTGGCCTTGCTCTCGTTGGTCACATAGCGGCGGTCAGGGATACCCAGCCTGGTGTTGTCCGCTGGCAGGATGCTCGCCTTGCCGACCTTCTCTGCCCACCAGCGCAGGTGCGCCATGCGGTTCTTGATCGTGCCAGCCGACAGGCCTTCGGCTTGCCAGCGCTGCAACAGGGCCTCGACATGCTTGCCCTTGAGCGCGGTGGCCCGCATCTGGCGGAAGCCCGCCTCGCGCAGTTGGCGGGCGGCCAAACTCAGTGACCGTTGCCGGTCGGCCTGGGTGGTGTGGCTACCGTCGCGGTTGCGCAGGCAGAGCTGGCGCAGGGTATAGGTCAGGTCGTCCATCGCAGTGCTGTTCTATCGGTTGTCGGGGCTGAGAAGCAAACGGTCAGTGTTTTTGCCAACTCGCCAAGGCGAGATCCCCGAAGGGCAAGGGCCAGGTGCTCAGTTCACCTGTAGCCTCGAATGAGGTGTCCGCCTTGCTTCCTGTGGGAAGGCCGGGCGGAGGGATGGCAAGGGACGACAACGCGATGTGCTGGGATGAGTACCTCCTGTGATGCAGTGTAGAAAAGGTGTCGGCAGGCCGCGCGAGGACGGGCGACCAGCAATGAGTGCCTGGAACGGCGGATGTGTGTTGCGACGATGGCGGGACGAACCACGCCGAAGATGAGGAAGGCTCTGCCCATGGGTAGGGCGGCACACAGAGCGAGCCTGGGTGTGCCTGGGCAGTTCCGCCCGGTGAGGCCGGGTCGGCGCTTGCAGGAACCTGCGCCAGGGTTCCGGTGTTCATACCCGCCGGCAGGTCGTTGCTGGGCCAGTGTGCCGGGGCATCGTCATGTGCGCAGCCATCAATGCGATGCTGCGCCAACCCGCATTCCTGCTGCAGTTCGCCGGGCCGTCACTGCGGCGGGCAGTGACGGCCCCATCTGTCTCACGTCGAGCCCAGTGGCCCCAGCCTTGCAGCAGCGGTCGTGCCTCCCGGGGTTGTTGGCAGCATTCCGCTGTCAGTCATGCACCCGATGATCTGCCCGATGGGCAGCGATGGCGTCTTCAACATGCGCCTGATCTGATCCAGATGCCGTTGCGCCACCTCGCGCGACGCAGGCTTTGCGGCTTGGCTGCTGGACGATGGAGAAGAGGCAGGCGGCGAGCCATGCTGGCTGTTGCTGACGGCCTGCGCGGGTGCCTGCTGCGGGGTGGATTTGCGCGCCGCCCAGAGCTTGAAAACGCCTTCCACGGCCTTCTTGATCAACCCGTAGAGGTAGGCGATGGCGTTGTGCACGCCGCCTGATTCGCAGCGCGCGTCCCATTCGGCCAGTACCGCCAGGCGTTGCTCCGGAGGGAGGCCCTTGAGGCGCGCGGTGAGAACCCGTTGCTGATCCTGTGGCAGTTGCCGGAAGCGGGCTGGCATATCTGGCCCCGACACCTGAACTTCGGGTGATGAGCGGTACGTACGTACTTCTTTTAATACTTCTTTTTCTACAGTACGTACTGCTGTCGCAGATGCCGGAACGGGTTTCGGAATGCTGCCGCTGGCTTCGGGCACGTGGGTATCGCGCAGAGTTGAGCCATCAGGACTACCCGGATCATGGTCGTTGCCACGATGCTGTAAGCGCCTGATCCGCTCTTGCATCGTTGCAGGCAGCTTTTCCAACCTGTCCGGGTGGCGCATGGCTTCGTCGAGGATGGACTGCGCCAGTTGGCGAATCGTCGCGCTGGCATGGCCGAGCGCCCGTTCCAGCAGGGTCAGGTAGTCTTCGTCCTCCAAGCACGCGTTGTCGAACGTGAGTGGCTGATTCCGCACCGCGTAGCGGCTGGCCATCGAGAAGCCGGTCATCGGATTGCGGCGGTATTCGACCAGCGCAATCCACGTGGACAGCCGCAGGCACAGCACGGCCCTGGACACGGTTTCAAGGGCCGCCCGCTTGCTGCCTGGTGCGCTGGGCAGGTATCCGCGCAGCGCGTCGTAGCTGAGAACCACGGTGCCGTCGCTGCTGGCTAGCGAACGGAAAGTCAGCCAGGCGTTGCGCTCCAGCGGCGTCAGCCGCTCGTCGAGCAACAGGGCTTTCGGGGTAATGATGTTTGAGGCTTGGTGTGACATGGTGAGGCTCCTGTCGGTATCGGCCAACTGGCCAAAGGAGCCGTCATCTCACCTCGGCATCACCGCTGCCGCAGCCATCAATCCGAACTGCGTGCCTCCTGTTTTTCGGGCTGAAGCAGGGCGCAACATCCTTGGTGTTCCGGATCAGGAGGTGGGAAAATGAGCCCGTTGCAGCGCAACGGACGTTGGCGCACGTCGATGGCCGGTTTCGCTACCACTGATCAGGTCGTCCGCTGACGCATCGCATCAGTAATGGGAGCGCGGGAAGTGTCCAGGGAGGGCCATCTACCGCTACCAAGGGACACGCTTGGTTTTTGGGTCCAAGAATAGATCCAAGCGCGTCGAAGGGGTTCAAAATCTCCCTTGAAAATCAACAGCATGCGGCGAAACGCCACTTCTGCATCGGCAAGTGAGGCCGAAGGCACTCGCCACCCCGTGGTTGGAGTGCGACGCGTGTGCTTCCAGGTGTAAGGCGCGCGCCGTTTCCCTTGCATCACGCCGCGACTCACGGTAAGTTGCGCCCGCATGACTACAGAACGTTATTCGTCCACGCCGACCGGTGGTCTGGAGGGTCTGATCGCGGCCGTCCAGCAGGCCTCCGAGGAGGACGGGCTTGACGCGTCGCTCGGCCCCGCGCAATGGGCCCTGGTCGGGCCCTATCTCCAGCCGATGGAGCTGGGTGCGGGCCAGGTTCTGTTCGATCAGGGCAGCAACGACCGCTCGCTCTATCTGATCGAAAGCGGGTCGTTGAGCGTGCATTACCAGGACTTGAAGCAGCGCGTTCGCCTGGCCATCGTAGGCAGCGGCTCGGTCGTGGGCGAAGGTGCCTTCTTTTCGCACCGCTCGCGCAGCGCGACGGTGCAGGCCAACGGCGCGTGCCGTCTGTGGGGGCTGACCCCGTTGCGCTTCGCCGAGTTGTCCAACCGGCAGCCGGCTGCGGCGCTGGCCCTGGTGATGGCGGTGGGCGCCGTGCTGGCCAAGCGCCTGGCCAACCGGCGCCTGCGCGTGGCGGCAACTTGATCGCGAGGCCCCGGCGGGGCGCTAAACTGCGACGCTGGAACAATTCGCATCTGAGAGGTAGGGTATGTCGCTGTTGAGTTGGCTTTTCCCTTCAAAGCCGAAGGCGGGTGCGCGTCATGCTGCCGCCCCGGCGCAGTCGCATGCCGTGGCTGCGGCCGATGGCCCCAAGGGGGAGCGTACCCAGCGGCGCGAGCATCTCTACCTGGCGGTGCGCGACACCATGGTGCGCTCGGGGGTGCTTTCGTCGGGCTACAAGTTCAAGGTACTGTCGCTCGATGCCGACGGACGCCAGTTTCTGGTCATGCTCGACATCGCCCCGGGTTACGGTGCCGATACGGCGCGCCAGGCGGAAATGGAAGAACTGCTGATGCGCACCGCCAAAACGCGCTTTCACGTCGAGGTGACGGCCGTGTACTGGCGCCTGAATGACGCGCTGGCCAGCGCGGACAGGCCAGGCTCCGTGGCGCCTGCGGTGGCTCAGGCACCGCAGGCGCCCGTCGTGCGCGAGGCGCCTGCACCGCCACCTGCGGTCCTGCCGGTGGCGCAGCCGCCCGCCAAGCCCGATTTCGAGCCCATTGCGCCCGATGAAGTGGAAGCGTTCAAGCAGGCCCTGAAAAAGGCGGCGCCGCCGCCCGCCGTCGCCGCGCCGACGCATTCGCGCCCGCCTGCCGAAGAGGGGAGCGCCGCTGGCAGTGGTTTTGCCGACACCATGATCGTCGATCAGGAAGAACGCGCCTCGCGTCTGGGGGCGACGCAATACGGCGAGCTGCACTGACCGCCCTGCCGTGGGCGGCGCGGCTCAGTGGCCGTCGAAATCCACCAGGGTGAACAGCGGCAGGCCCGCCGAGCGCAGGCGCATGGAGCCGCCGAGTTCCGGCAAATCGACGATGGCGGCACCCTCGACCACGCGCGCCCCGAGTTTTTCCAGCAGTTTCTTGCCAGCCATCATCGTGCCGCCCGTGGCGATCAGATCGTCGACCAGCAGCACCGTGTCTGCGGGTTTGACCGCGTCGGCGTGCAGTTCGACCGTGGCGCTGCCATATTCGAGTTCGTAGGTCTCCTGCACCGTGGTGTAGGGCAGCTTGCCCTTCTTGCGGATGGGCACGAACCCCAGCCCCAGTTCATACGCGAGGACCGAACCGATGATGAAGCCGCGTGCATCCAGCCCCGCCACCACGTCCGGGCGCAGCCGTTTGTCCATGTAGCGGTGCACGAAGGTGTCGATCAGCACGCGGAACACCCGCGGGTCCTGCAGCAGCGGCGTGATATCGCGAAACTGCACGCCCGGCGCGGGCCAGTCGGGGACGGTGCGAATGTGCGAGCGCAGGTAGTCGGTGATGCTGGGGGTGGTCATGGTGTCAATGTCAGGGTGCGCCGCGCGGCAGGCGCGTTGTGCGGGGTGGCGCTATTGTGCGATGGCTTGGCCTTTCGCCCGGGAGCGCGCCACCGATAGAATTTGCGCATGATTTCTTCATCCGACGCCCTGAACGTCGATGCCGGGCGCATCCTGCGGCTCGGCCGCGACGCCTGTACCACCGAAGCGGCGGCGCTGCAGGACATGGCCGGGCGCCTCGGAGACGCTTTCGTGCAGGCGGTCTCGCGCATTCTGGCGATCCGGGGGCGCGTCGTGGTCATGGGCATGGGCAAAAGCGGGCATGTCGGTCGCAAGATCGCGGCCACGCTGGCCTCCACGGGCACGCCCTCGTTTTTCGTGCATCCGGCCGAGGCCAGCCATGGCGATCTGGGCATGGTGACGCGCGAGGACCTGGTGCTGGCGCTCTCCAACAGCGGCGAAAGCAGCGAGATCACGAGCCTCCTGCCGGTCCTCGGCCGTGAAGGCGTGCCACTCGTGGCGCTCACGGGTGGCCTGCAGTCCACGCTGGCCCGGCATGCCGATCTGGTGCTCGATTGCAGCGTGCAGCGCGAGGCCTGCCCGCTCAACCTGGCGCCGACGGCCAGCACCACGGCGCAGATCGCCATGGGAGACGCACTGGCCGTGGCATTGCTCGACGCACGGGGCTTTCGCGCCGAGGATTTCGCCCGCTCCCACCCGGGCGGCACGCTGGGGCGGCGCCTGCTCACGCTGGTGCGTGACGTCATGCGCCGGGACGAAGAGGTACCGCGAGTGTCACCCGCGGCGAGCTTCAGCGCCCTCATGCGCGAAATGAGCGCCAAGGCCGTGGGCGCAGCGGCCGTGGTCGACGCAGGCGGGCATCTGCTGGGCATCTTCACCGATGGAGACCTGCGCCGGCGCATCGAGGCGGGCAGCGACCTGCTCGCGCTCACCGCAGGGGAGTTGATGCACGAGCGCCCGCGCACCATTGCGCCCGATGCGCTCGCCGCCGATGCGGCGCAGCTCATGGAGCAGCACCACATCACGAGTGTCCTCGTGACCGACGGCGAGGGCAGGCTCGTGGGCATCGTGCACATTGGCGACCTGCTGCGCGCGAAGGTGATCTGATGACCGCGACCTTGCCTGCCCTGGAGCCCGTGCTGCATTTCGAGCCCGAGTCGCTGCTGCGCGCACAGCCGGTGCGAGGCCTGATCCTCGACGTGGACGGCGTGCTGACCGATGGCGGCCTGTACCTGTCCGCCGAAGGTGAAATGCTCAAGCGCTTTGATTCGCTCGATGGCCATGGCCTGAAGCTGCTGCGGCAGGCCGGGCTGGCGGTCATGGTGGTCAGCGGGCGTGATTCGGCGGCCCTGCGCGCGCGCCTGGGCGCCCTGGGCATTGTTCACCTGCGCCTGGGGTGCGACGACAAACTGCCCGCCGCCGAGGCCCTGCTGGCCGAACGGTCGCTGTCCTGGGCGGAGACGGCCGTGATGGGCGACGATTGGCCCGATCTGCCGCTGCTGCGCCGCGCGGCCTGGGCCTGTGCGCCGGCGCAGGCCCATGCGCAGGCGCGCGCCGCAGCGCACTATGTGACGCATGCCCGGGGCGGGCATGGCGCGGTGCGCGAGCTGTGCGACCTGCTGCTGGTGGCGGGAGGGCACTACGCACGCCTGCTGGCGCAACTTTCATGACGCGGCTGGTCTGGCATCGTGCCTGGGAGCGGGTCACGCTGTATCTGCCGCTGACGCTCATGGGGCTGCTCGCGCTGGCCACCTGGTGGCTGGTGCGCAACGCGCCGCAGGTGCTGCTACCCGAGACGCCCGCGCGCCCCACGCACGAGGCAGACTATTTCATGCGCGATTTTTCGGTCAAGTCGTTCGACGCCGATGGACGGCTGCAAAGCGTGGTGCGCGGGCGTCTCGGGCAGCACTATCCAGACACCGATACGCTGGAAATAGACCACGTGGATATTCGTTCCACCAATGCCCAGGGGCGCGTGACGACGGCCACCGCCAGACGCGCGATCAGCAATGCCGACGGCTCCGAGGTGACCCTGCTGGGCGATGCGGTGGTTGAGCGCGCCGCGCCGCAGGTTGCCGGGCAGCGAGAGGTGCCGGTCCTGCGGCTGCAAGGCCAGCGGCTGCAAGCCTGGGCGCAGACCGAGCGCGTGCGCTCCGATGATCCCGTCACCCTGGTCCAGGGCGGCGATATGGTGACGGCCGACACGCTCGATTACGACAACAAGGCGGGTCTGCTCAGGATGGACGGCCACGTGCGCGGCCTGGTGCAGCCCCGCCAGGGCGGGTCGCGGCGGTGAGCGTGCCGCCGCTGGTCTTCATCACCGGCGCCTCCAGCGGGATAGGGCAGGCCCTTGCGGGGCACTACCTGCGTGCGGGCTGGCGGCTGGCGCTCGTGGCGCGCCGGGGCGCGGTCATGCGTTCCTGGCTGGAGGGCTGTGGTGGCGCCAACGCCGGGGAACACGCGGTTTACGTGGCCGATGTCGGCGATCGGGAATCCTTGAGTGCCGCGGCGCACGAGTGCCTGCACCGCCAGGGACTGCCCGATGTGGTTATCGCCAACGCAGGCATCAGCATTGGCATGGATACGGGTGCGGTGCAGGATCTCGACGTGCTGGCGCGTACTCTCGCGATCAATGTGACCGGACTGGCCGCCAGCTTCCAGCCTTTTCTGGGGCCGATGCGCGAGCGTGGCCGCGGGCGCCTCGTCGCTGTGGCGAGCGTCGCGGGTGTACGGGGGGTGCCTGGACAGGCGGCGTATTGCGCGAGCAAGGCGGCGGCCATCAGCTACTGCGAGAGCCTGCGCAGCGAACTCGGCGGCAGCGGGGTGAGCGTGCTCACGCTGTGCCCCGGGTTCGTGGCCACGCCGCTGACGGCGCGCAACCGCTACCCCATGCCCTTTCTGCTCACGGCCGACGAATTTGCCCGGCGGGCGGCGCGGGTCATTGCCTCGCGTGCCAGTTATCGCGTGATTCCATGGCCCATGGCGATCGTGGCTCGGGTGCTGCCGCTGCTTCCCAACGGGTGGTTCGACCGCCTGTTGGCGCGTCAGCCGCGCAAGCGGCGCGAAGGGGAGTAGAGCCGATAGGGAGGGCGCCGAGAGCGCCCAACAAAAAAGCTCCCGCAGGAGCCTTTTCGTGATTTGGGTGGCTCAATAGCTGCTGCCGCCACCATCGTAGCCGCCGCGGCCGCCACCGCCACCATGACGACCACCGCCGCCGTAGGGGCTGCGGAAGCCGCCACCACCGCCTTCACCGCGGCCGCCACCAAAGCCGCCGCCGCCACTGCGGCCACCACCAAAGCCGCCCGAACGGGGGGGGCGGGCTTCCATGGGACGTGCTTCGTTCACCACCAGGCTGCGGCCACCCAGCGGTTGGCCGTTCATGCCGTTGATGGCTTGCTGTGCCTCGGCGTCGCTGCCCATTTCGACAAAGCCGAAACCCTTGGAGCGGCCGGTGTCGCGCTCCATCATGACCTTGGCGCTGGTGACCGTGCCGAATTGCCCGAAGGCCTGCTGCAGATCTTCGTCGCGCACCGAGTACGGCAGGTTGCCGACGTACAGTTTGTTGCCCATGTAATGGGGCTCCTAATAAACAAAAAATGGAACCACGGAGTCCCGAAACCGCCACCAGTGAATCACCTAAGAAGCCCTATGCGCGAAAACTGACGGATCACCGTAACCTTCTTGGCAGACGCATGCCCGCCAATACGCTACTGTTCTTTAATTTCCGCGGCGATGCAAGCGCTTTTTACGTGTCAGTGGTGCAATACGCAACACAATTGTGCAAAAAACGGCTGTGTGGCTTCACGTTTGGGTTTGTTGGCACACCTGCAGAACCTGCTCGCCATAGGCCTCCAGCCGCTTGACGCCCATGGCGGGGATGCCCGACAGGTCGGCGAGCGACGCCGGGTTGCGCTGGGCAATCGCCGCGAGCGTCGTGTCCTGAAACACCACATAGGCCGGCAGGCCGTGCTTGCGCGCGACCTCGGCGCGCCAGGCCTTGAGATTGATGAAGCGCATCTGTGCCTGGGGCCCGAGATCGGCTGCCGCCGCTGCGGGCGTGCCCCGGCGCGACCTGGATTTGCCGCGCGCCGACGCACTGGCCTCGCGCAGCAGCACCTGTTCTTCGCCGCGCAGCAGCTCCCGTGCGCTGGTGCCGAGCGTCAGCGTGTCGAAGGCCCGCCCTCCGTCGAGCTGGATGCGCTGCACCCCGATCGCTTCCCTGGCGAGCAACTGGCGCAGCACGGCACGCAACTGGCTCTCGCTGTACTCGGCGCCCACGTTGAAGGTGGAGAGCCGCTCGTGGCCGAACTGGCGTACCTTGTCGGTGGCCTTGCCGCGCACGATGTCCATCAGGTGACCCATGCCGAAGGTCAGGCCACTGGCCGCGTGCACGCGGTAGATGGTGGACAGGAGCTTCCTGGCCGCGTCCGTGCCATCCCACACGGCGGGTGGATGTAGGCAGTTGTCGCAGTTGCCGCAGGGCTCGGACGCCTCGCCGAAGTAGGACAGCAGCCGCTGGCGGCGGCAGTCGGTGGCCTCGGCCAGCGCCAGCAGCGCGTCGAGCTTGCCGCGCAGCACGGCCTTGAATTCTTCGGAGGCGTCGCCCTCGTCGATCATGCGCCGCTGGTTCACCACGTCCTGCAGGCCGTAGATCATCCAGGCGTCGGCGGCCAGGCCGTCGCGCCCGGCGCGGCCCGTCTCCTGGTAGTAGCCCTCGATGTTGCGCGGCATGTCCACGTGCGCGACGAAGCGCACGTCGGGTTTGTCGATGCCCATGCCGAAGGCGATGGTCGCGACCATCACGATGCCGTCCTCGCGCAGGAAGCGGTCCTGGTGCGCCTGGCGAACCTCGGCGGGCATGCCGGCGTGGTAGGGCAGCGCCTGGATGCCCGCGTCCACGAGCGCCTGCGCCATTTCCTCGACCCGCCTGCGCGACTGGCAGTAGACAATGCCTGCATCCTGGGCGTGCTCGTGCTCGATGAAGCGCAGCAGCTGCGCCAGCGGCTCCTTTTTTTCTTCGACGCGGTAGCGGATGTTGGGCCGGTCGAAGCTGCTCACGAACAGCCGCGCCGCCTGCAGCTGCAGGCCTTCGAGGATGTCGGCGCGCGTGAGCGCGTCGGCGGTGGCCGTGAGCGCGATGCGCGGCACGCCGGGGTAGCGCTCGGCCAGCAGGGCGAGCTGGCGGTATTCGGGGCGGAAGTCGTGGCCCCACTGGCTCACGCAGTGCGCCTCGTCGATGGCGAAGAGCGCCAGCGCGCCGCGCGCGCTCAGGTCGTCGAGCAGGTTCAGGAAGCGCTCGCTCACCACGCGCTCGGGCGCGGCGTACAGCAGCGTGATCTCGCCCTGCGCCAGTTGCCGCTGCACTTGCTGTGTCTGCTGCCAATCCTGCGTCGAATTGAGAAAGGCCGCCGCGACGCCCGCTTCGCGCAGCGCCCCCACCTGGTCGTGCATCAGCGCGATCAGCGGCGAGACGACGACGGTGATGCCGTGACCGGCCTGCTGGCGCGCGATCGCCGGGATCTGATAGCACAGCGATTTGCCGCCGCCCGTGGGCATGAGCACGAGCGCGTCGCCGCCCTGCGCGACGTGCTCGATGATGGCCGCCTGCGGACCGCGGAACTGCTCGTAGCCGAAAACCTCGCGCAGGATGGAAAGTGATGAAGACAAAAGACTACCGAATGAATAGCTGTCAGCGCTTTATTGACGGGCGCTGGAGCCATGTTTCTTTATGAACAAGCGTCATGGCCGCGGGCTGCACCCGTGGCCGCGCCTGCGTGATTGTCCGGCAATCGACTTCCTACAATCACCGCATGACTCTCCCGCACTACACCCGCGCGCAGCAACTGCCCGACATTCTGAAGCACCGCATCGTCATCCTCGACGGGGCGATGGGCACCATGGTGCAGCGCCTGAAGCTCAGCGAGGCGCAGTTTCGCGGCGAGCGCTTCAAGGATTTTCACAAGGACGTCAAGGGCAACAACGAGCTGCTGGTGCTCACGCAGCCGCAGTTCATCAGCGACATCCACCAGGGCTACCTGGCTGCCGGGGCCGATCTGATCGAGACCGACACCTTTGGCGCCACCAGCGTCGCGCAGATGGATTACGACATGCAGGATCTGGCGCGTGAGATGAACGTGGCGGCGGCCCGGCTGGCGCGCGCGGCCTGCGACCAGTTCTCCACGCCCGACAAGCCGCGCTTCGTCGTCGGCGCGATCGGCCCCACCCCCAAGACCGCGAGCATCAGCCCCGACGTGAACGACCCCGGGGCGCGCAACATCACCTTCGAGCAACTGCGCGCGGCCTACCATGAGCAGGCGAGCGGCCTGATCGAGGGCGGCGCCGACGTGCTGATGGTCGAGACCATCTTCGACACGCTCAACGCCAAGGCGGCGTTGTTCGCGATCGACGAGGTGCAGGAGGAAACCGGCGAGCGCCTGCCGCTCATCATCAGCGGCACCGTCACCGATGCGTCAGGCCGCATCCTCTCGGGGCAGACCGTCACCGCCTTCTGGCACAGCGTGCGGCACGCGAACCCGCTGGCGGTGGGGCTGAACTGCGCGCTGGGCGCCGCGCTCATGCGCCCCTACATTCAGGAGCTGGCCAAGGCCGCGCCCGACACCTTCATCAGTTGTTACCCCAATGCCGGCCTGCCCAACCCGATGAGCGACACCGGCTTTGATGAAACGCCCGAGGTGACGAGCCGATTGCTGCACGAATTTGCCGCCGAGGGCCTCGTGAACATCGTCGGTGGCTGCTGCGGCACGACGCCCGAGCACATCAGCGCAATCGCCAAGGCGGTGGCGCCGGTGGCAACGCGCAAGCTGTTCTATCCGGCGCAGGCGTGAAGGCTAAGGATTATTAAATTCAATAGCTATAGACGCCTGATGGTATTGGGCTATAGGCCGTTTTCAACCATGCGCAGAAGGCGCGCGGCAAGCTGCTGGCGCTGCGCCGCGTCGGCATCCTGCAGCGGCCCCTCGATGAACAGCAGGGCCAGACCGTGCACGGCCGACCAGGCCAGGAACTCGGCGCCGGGCCGGCGCTCGGTCGGCAGCACGCCGGCCTGCACCGCGGCGTCGAGCGCGTAGCCGAGCAACTGCAACGGGTCGAGGCCGCGCTCGCCCACCGGCAATGCGTCCGCGGGCCATTCGGTGGTCAGCGTGTCGCCGCCGAAGAAAGCGGTGCGAAACAGCCCGGTCTCGCGCTGGGCGAAAGCCAGGTAGCCGCTGCCGATGGCGGCCACCCGCGCACGCGCTCGGATAGCCGGATCGGGCAGCGCCTCGGCCCGTGCCAGTTCGCCTTCCATGGCGCGCGCCACCTCGGCCAGCGCGACGCCGCGTACCGCATCGAACAGTGCCCGGTGGTTGGCGAAGTGGCGATACGCCGCATTGGGCGCCACGCCAGCGCGACGCGTCGCCTCGCGCAGCACGATGGCCTGCGGACCACCTTCGCGCGCCAGATCGACCGCCGCGTCCAGCAGCGCGCGGCGCAGGTCGCCATGGCGGTAGGTGTCTCGGGCTGGTGGTGACAAAGCGTTATCCGACAAAATTCCTGGGTTAAATGCGGGCAGTGTCCGGCTCGAAAACCATGGTAAGTGTACATTGTCCACAAGAGCGTTCTTGCATGGAATCCGAAGCCCATGTCGACGGCTTCCCGGTTGCCATTTCGCGGCCGACACCTCCAGGCGCGCAGCCCGCGCCGAGGGCCGCCGGTTTTTCAGTCCAACAACGGGGCAATGACATGACCCAGCCCGCCAGGAACACCATCTGCCTCTGGTACGAGCGCGGCGCCGAGGAAGCGGCGCGCTTCTACGCCGAGACCTTTCCCGATTCCGCTGTCGGCGCGATCCACCACGCGCCGGGCGACTACCCGTCGGGCAAGGAAGGCGACGTGCTTACCGTCGAATTCACGGTACTGGGTATTCCCTGCCTGGGCCTGAACGGCGGGCCGGCGTTCAAGCACAGCGAGGCGTTTTCGTTCCAGGTCGCCACCGTCGACCAGGTCGAGACCGACCGCTACTGGAACGCCATCGTCGGCAACGGCGGCCAGGAAAGCGAGTGCGGCTGGTGCAAGGACAGGTGGGGCCTGTCGTGGCAGATCACGCCGATTGCCCTGACCCAGGTTTTCACCGGCGCCGATCGTGCCGCCGCCAAGCGTGCCTTCGACGCCATGATGACGATGAAGAAGATCAACGTCGCCGCCATCGAGGCCGCGCGGCGTGGCCCTTGAGCACTGCCTCGTCCGCGGGCCGATGTCGGCGAACGCCAGGCACCCCTTGTTGCCCCGCTTCAACCCAGGAGAGACCATGCAATTCACCCCCTATCTCAACTTCGACGGCGACTGCGCCGAGGCCTTCGCCTTCTACGCCAGGCTGTTTGGCGGAAACATCGTCTACCAGGGCACCTTTGGCGAAATGCCACCGCAGCCCGGCATGCCCGCGCTGCCCGAATCGGCAAAGGGCCGCATCATGCACGTGCACCTGCAGATCAGGGAGCAGGCGCTGATGGGTTCCGACACCCTGCCAGCCGCACCCGGCCAGGACCCGGCGCAATGCGGCGGCGGCTACCAGCAGCCGCAAGGTCTGTGGGTGTCGATCCAGGCCGCGGACGCGGCCGAGGGCCAGCGCCTGTTCGATGCGCTCAGCCAGGGCGGCCAGACCGTGATGCCGTTCGCCGCCACCTTCTGGTCGGCCGGCTTCGGCATGGTGCGCGACCGCTTCGGCACGCCGTGGATGGTGAATGTGCCGACGCCCGCCTGACCTTTTGCAACCCACAGCCCAGGAAAGCCAGACATGCCCACCGGAACCGTCCGCCTGCACCGCGTGCTGCGCAGCACGCCCGACAAGGTCTACCGCGCCTTCACGCAGGGCGCGGCCCTGGCCAAGTGGCTGCCGCCCCATGGCTTCATCTGTCACGTCCATCAATTCGATGGCCGGGTGGGTGGCAGCTTCAGGATGTCGTTCGAGAATTTTTCGACCGGCCAGAGCCACGCGTTCGGCGGCGAGTACCTGAAGCTGACCCCCGGCGAACTCGTTGAGTACACCGACCGGTTCGACGACCCCGGCTTGCCCGGCCAGATGCGCGTGACCGTGCAGCTGCGCGCGGTCACGTGCGGCACCGAGGTTCACATCGAGCAGGCCGGCATCCCCGAAGCCATCCCCGTCGAGGCGTGCTACCTAGGCTGGCAGGAATCCCTGACCCAGCTGGCTGCGCTGGTGGAGCCGGACATTCCGGGTTAGCGCACTGGGCCGTCCGCCGCGCCGATTCCGGACCAAGGGTCAGAACATGCCGAAACTCCGCGTCCATTGCTTCACGATCTCGCTGGACGGTTATGGTGCCGGGCCGCGCCAGGACCTGGAACACCCCCTCGGGGTCGGCGGGGAGAGACTGCACGGCTGGATGGTTCCCACGCGCACCTTTCAGCACAAGGTGCTGGGCGTCAGCGGCGGCGAGCGTGGTGTGGACGACGACCTCACGGCGTGCGGCTTTGCCCACGTCGGCGCCTGGATTCTGGGCCGCAACATGTTCGGCCCCGTCCGGGGCGCCTGGCCGGACCATGCCTGGAAGGGCTGG
This sequence comes from Comamonas sp. SCN 67-35, assembly GCA_001725255.1. Classification (GTDB taxonomy): domain Bacteria; phylum Pseudomonadota; class Gammaproteobacteria; order Burkholderiales; family Burkholderiaceae_C; genus Comamonas_C. The sequence continues at coordinate 17,981 of MEFV01000015.1, forward strand.
TGGGGTGACAACCCGCCCTATCACACACCGGTTTTCGTGCTCACTCACCACGAACGGCCGAGTATCCCCATGGAAGGCGGCACCACCTTCCACTTCGTCACCGACGGCATCCATGCCGCCCTGCAACGGGCGACCGAGGCCGCGGGCGACCTGGACGTGCGCCTGGGTGGTGGCGTGGCCACCGTCCGGCAATACCTGCAGGCCGGGCTCATCGACGAGATGCACGTCGCCATCAGCCCCGTGTTGCTGGGCAGCGGAGAACACCTGTTCGGCGGCCTGGACGGGGTGGCGCTGGGTTACCAGTGCAGCCGGCACGTGGCCACCGCCCATGCGATGCATTGCACTCTCACGAGACGCGCGCCGTGACGCAGGAGGTCACCTGCGACAACACATCGCGACCGAAGCGGCCTTTCTCATTCGATCACCCAGGAGCCTTTCATGAAACCCAACCCCGTCGTCTGGTTCGAAATCTACGTGCAGGATCTCACGCGCGCCCAGCGCTTCTACGAGACGGTCTTCCAGTGCGCACTGCAGACGCTGGCGACGCCCGCCGGGCTGGAGGGCGGCATGCAGATGCTGTCCTTCCCCGGCGACATGAGTACCATGGGCTCGGGTGGCATGCTGGTCAGGATGGACGGCGTGCCCTCTGGCGGCGGCGGCACGCTGGTGTACTTTGCCTGCGACGACTGCGCCGTGGAACAGGGCCGGGTGGTGGCCGCGGGCGGCCAGGTGCTCAAGCCCAAGTTCTCCATTGCCCCGCACGGCCACATTGCCCTGGTGGCGGATACCGAGGGCAACTGCATCGGCCTGCACTCCATGAACTGACAAACCGCCATGAGGCAGCCACTCGCTTTGCGCCGCACTGCGTCGGGCGCCGCATGAACATCGATGAGAGGCGCTGGGACTCCGGCCGCTGCGTGTATTCGCGGGAATGCGCCCCATTCGTTTCAGAACCCGCTCACACGCCCAGCATGATCTTGAGGTTCTGCACCGCCGCGCCGCTCGCGCCCTTGCCCAGGTTGTCCAGCCGTGCGACGAGCACCGCCTGGCGGTAGCTGTCGTTGCCGAACACGCGCAGCTCCAGGTGGTTGGTGTTGTTGAGCGCCTCGGCGTCGAGCTTGCCGTCGTCCGTGGCAGGCAGCACTTTGACGAACTGTTCGCTGGTGTTGGTCCTGGCGTAATGCGCGGCCAGCAGCTCGTGGATGTCCGCCGCCTTGGGCGCGCCCTTGAGCAGATCCAGATGCAGCGGCAGCTCCACCAGCATGCCCTGGCGGAAATGGCCCACGGCGGGCACGAAGAGCGGACGGCGCTTGACTCCCGTGTACTTCATGATCTCGGGCAGGTGCTTGTGCGTCAGGGTCAGCGCGTACAGTTCGAAGGGCGCGGCCTCGCCCTTTTCGTGCGCCTCGATCATCGCGCGCCCGCCTCCCGAATAGCCGCTCACCGAGGGCAGCACCAGTGGGTAGTCGTCGGGGATCAGGCCGGCATCGACCAGCGGGCGCAGCAGCGCGATTGCGCCGGTGGCGTAGCAGCCGGGATTGGCCACGCGATCGGACGCGCGTATCGCTTCGAGCTGGCCCTCGGCCAGTTCGGGAAAGCCGAACACCCAGCCGGGGGCTGTGCGGTGCGCGGTCGAGGCGTCGATGATCTTGATCGCGCGGCCGGTCTCGGCGGTGATCGCGTCCACCATGGCCGCGGTTTCGCGCGCGGCGTCGTCGTGCAGGCAGAGGATGACCAGATCGACGCCCGCGATCAGCGCGCGCTTGGCCTGCGCGTCCTTGCGCAGCGCGGGATCGATGCTCGCCAATTCGATCCGCGGCAGCGCCTGCAGGCGCTCGCGAATCTGCAGGCCGGTGGTGCCGGCCTCTCCGTCGATGAATACCCTGGCCATGGGGTGCACTCCTTTTCGCTTTCCGTCCGAACACGCGGGGGCATGCCGCCCACGCGTGTGCTGCATCGCAACATGATACATTTACCGGTTGCCGGGGTCGTGTCGCGGCTGCGCCTGCAGCTGCCCACGATAGAACACCCGAATACCTGCGGTCCTGCATGCGCTCTTCGGCAGTACGGGTAAAGACACCATCCTTCCATTGAGAGAGACCTCATGAAGATACACGAATACCAAGGCAAGGAAATCTTGCGCAGTTTTGGCGTGCCCGTTCCGCGCGGCATTCCCGCATTCACGGTGCAGGAAGCCGTGGAAGCCGCCCAGAAGCTCGGCGGCCCGGTGTGGGTGGTGAAGGCGCAGATCCACGCCGGCGGGCGAGGCAAGGGCGGCGGCGTGAAGGTCGCCAAGAGCATCGACGAGGTCAAGACCCTGGCGGGTCAGATCCTCGGCATGCAACTCGTCACGCACCAGACCGGCCCCGAGGGCCAGAAGGTGCGCCGCCTGTACATCGAGGACGGCGCGGACATCCAGAAGGAGTATTACCTCTCGGTCGTGACCGACCGCGCGAGCCAGAAGGTGGCGTTCATCGCGTCCAGCGAAGGCGGCATGGAGATCGAGGTGGTGGCGCACAAGACGCCCGAGAAGATCATCAAGGTCTTCGTCGATCCGCTCGTCGGCCTGACCGACGCCCAGGGGCAGGAGCTGGCGCGCGGCGTCGGCATGCCCGAGGGTTCGGTCGCGCAATTCGTCGATGTCTGCCGCAAGCTCTACAAGTGCTACATGGAGACCGACGCCTCGCTGGTCGAGATCAACCCGCTGAACCGCGACAGCAAGGGCAACATCATCGCGCTGGACGCCAAGTTCAACTTCGACAGCAACGCGCTGTTTCGCCACCCCGAGATCGTCGCGCTGCGCGACCTCGATGAAGAAGACCCGGCCGAGGTGCAGGCGAGCAAGTTCGACCTGGCCTACATCAGCCTGGACGGCAACATCGGTTGCCTCGTGAACGGCGCGGGCCTGGCGATGGCGACGATGGACACCATCAAGCTCTTCGGCGCCGAACCGGCGAACTTCCTCGACGTGGGCGGCGGCGCCACCCCCGAGAAGGTCACCGAGGCCTTCAAGATCATGCTCAAGAACCCCAAGGTCAAGGGCATTCTGGTGAACATCTTCGGCGGCATCATGAAGTGCGACACCATCGCCACCGGCGTGATCACCGCCTGCAAGGCCGTGAACCTGCAAGTGCCGCTGGTCGTGCGCATGAAGGGCACGAACGAGGAACTGGGCAAGAAGCTGCTGGCCGAGTCGGGTCTGCCCATCATCAGCGCCGACACCATGGCCGAAGCGGCCACCAAGATCGTCGAAGCCGTCAAATAAGCCCGGGAGCATTTCATGTCGATTTACGTCAACAAAGACACCAAGGTCATCACCCAGGGCATCACCGGCAAGACCGGGCAGTTTCACACCGGCAAGTGCCAGGAGTACGCCAACGGCAAGAACTGCTTCGTCGCGGGCGTGAACCCCAAGAAGGCGGGCGAGAAGATCTTCGACATCCCGATCTACGGCACGGTCAAGGAGGCCGCCGCGCAGACCGGCGCCACCGTCAGCGTGATCTACGTGCCGCCGGCGGGCGCGGCGGCGGCCATCTGGGAAGCGGTGGAAGCCGACCTGGACCTGGCGATCTGCATCACCGAGGGCATTCCGGTGCGCGACATGCTGCAGGTGCGCAACCAGATGAAGGCCAAGGAAGCCAAGGGCGGCAAGAAGACGCTGCTGCTCGGCCCCAACTGCCCGGGCCTGATCACGCCCGACGAAATCAAGATCGGCATCATGCCCGGCCACATCCACATGAAGGGCCGCGTTGGCGTGGTCAGCCGTTCCGGCACGCTCACCTATGAAGCCGTGGGTCAGCTCACCGAACTGGGCATCGGCCAGTCGTCGGCCGTGGGCATCGGCGGCGACCCGATCAACGGTCTCAAGCACATCGACGTGATGCAGGCCTTCAACGACGATCCCGACACTGACGCCGTGATCATGATCGGCGAGATCGGTGGCCCGGACGAGGCCGAGGCCGCGCGCTGGTGCAAGACCCATATGAAAAAACCCGTCGTCGGCTTCATTGCCGGGGTGACGGCGCCGGCGGGCAAACGCATGGGCCATGCCGGCGCGCTGATCTCAGGCGGCGCCGACACCGCCGAGGCCAAGCTGGCGGTGATGGAGGAGTGCGGCTTCAAGATCACGCGCAACCCGTCGGAAATGGGGCGGCTGCTCAAGAGCCTGATCTGAGCCCACGGCAGCGGCCCCTGAAAAGCCAGTTGCGGGTGCGACTGGCTTTTTCCGTATGGGACGGCATGATTTGCAGTTTCTTGCGGATTTTGCGATGGATGGTGATAAAAGCTGGCATCCTGCAACCCACTGCATTTCATCCATGTCCTTGCCCCTGGATTACGAATTCTGCGCACGCACGGACGTAGGACGGGTGCGCGGCAACAATGAAGACTCCGTGGCCGTCAGCCGGGACGCGCGCATGGTGATCGTGGCCGATGGCATGGGGGGCTACAACGCCGGAGAGGTGGCCAGCGTCATGGTCGTGCAGATCCTCAATCGCGAGCTGCGCAACCGCCTGGTCGCGGCGGGCGCCAGCGCCGATGCAGCCGTGGTGCGCGACATGCTGATGACGAGTGTCGATCGTGCAAACAGCGCGATCTACCAGGCGGCCAGGGCGCATGCGCACTACGCCGGCATGGGAACCACGCTGATCGTCGGCCTGTTTGGCGATTGCCGCGTGGTGATCGGTCACATCGGCGATTCGCGCGCCTATCTGCTGCGCGACGGCGTCTTCACCCGCCTGACGCGCGACCACACCTGGCTGCAGGAGCAGATAGACAAGGGGGCGATGACGCCCCTGGAGGCGCAGCGATCGGGCATGCGCAGCCTGCTGACGCGTGCCGTGGGGGTCGATCCCCAGGTTCATCTGGAGGTGAATGAGTTTCCGGTCGTGCCTGGCGATCTCTTTCTGTTCTGCTCGGACGGCCTCACCGACAGCATCGATGACGCCGAGCTCGCCGTGCTGCTGCGGGATCCGTCACCCCTGCCCACACTGACCGAGCGCCTCGTGCAGCAGGCGAACGCGTTGGGCGGGCGTGACAACATCAGTGCGCTCCTGGTTCGTGCCGGTGCCGCAGCATCCGTGGATGCGGGTCATCCCCGATAATGAATCAAAAGAGGAAATGTCGCATGCCCAGTCTGGTTTTCCTGCTTGATGGCGCGGTGGTGAAGGAAGTAGAACTCGTCAAGCCTCGCACGACGCTTGGGCGGCGCCCCAACAACGACATCATTGTCGACAACCTCACCGTCAGTGGCGAGCATGCGGCGCTGCACCTGCTGGATCAGACGGTGGAGGTGCAGGACCTGGGCAGCACCAATGGCACTTTCGTCAACGGTCAGCCCGTCGAGCGGCAGGTGCTGCACGATGGGGACCAGGTCATCATCGGCAAGTACGAGGTGCGTTTCGCCGATGCGCGCCAGCGCTTCGCGAAAACCGCGGATGCGCAGGAGCGCACGTCGGCGCCCTCGCCTGCGCCGGTGCGAAGAGATGCCTTTGTCCGCGTGTTGACCGGCCCGGGGGCGGGGCGCGAGGTGGCGCTCACGAAGGTGGTGACCACCCTGGGAAAACCCGGCGAGGTCGTGGCTTCGGTCACGCACCGGCCGCATGGCTTCGTGCTGACCCGGGTCGATGGCCCCGTCGCACCCGTGATCAATGGACGGCCGGTGCTGGAACCGCAAGCTCTCAAGGCCGGAGATCGCATCCTGCTGGCGGACGTGGAAATGGAATTTCTCTTGCGCTGACGCGGGACATGCCATGAAAGTGCGCGTGCTCGGATGCAGTGGTTCCATCGCCCGGGGCTGCCGCACGACCGCCTTCCTGGTGGGCGAGCATGTCCTCGTGGATGCCGGCACGGGCGTGGGCGGGCTCACGGTGCGGGACATGCGCGCCATCACCCACGTCTTTCTCACGCACTCGCACCTGGACCATATCGCCGCGCTACCCCTGTTGCTCGATACCGTGGGTACCCGTCGCGCAGCGCCCTTGCAGGTGTTTGCTTTGCCGCAGACGCTCGATGCCTTGCGCCAGCACGTGTTCAACAACGTGATCTGGCCCGATTTCACCCGCATTCCGCATCCCGGCGCTCCCATGGTTCAGTTGCAACCCTTGGGCGTGGGTGATGTCTTCGTGGTGGCCGGCGTCACGCTGGAAGTGCTGCCCGCGCGTCACAGCGTGCCCGCCGTCGGCTATGCGGCGCGCGGTGATGGCGCGTGGTGGGTCTTCAGTGGAGACACGCAGGGGCAGGAGCCTGCCTTCTGGCCGCGCGTGAATGCCTTGCAGGCCCAGGCGCCGGGGGTGGGCGCACTGGTGATCGAAACGGCCTTCAGCAATCAGGAAGAGGCCCTGGCGCGCAAGAGCGGGCACCTGTCGCCCGCGGGGCTTGCGAGGGAATTGGCGCAGCTTCAGCCGAAGGGGGCGTTTCCCATCTATCTTTCGCACTTCAAGCCAAGCGAGGGCGCCACCATCCTGGCCGAGGTGCGCGCGCTCGAAAGCGGTTTCGATCTGCAGATCGTGGATCTGCAGACCGTGGACACCCTGGACGTCTGACCCCGAGCCTTGGCCGTCATGCCAGGTTCTGCGCCAGCCGGTGGCGCAATTCATCGACGTCTATGCCGCGGCGCCGGGCCATGTCCTGCACCTGGTCGTCGCCGATCTGGCCCGCCGTGAAGTAGGTGGCCTGCGGGTGCGCCAGGTAGAAGCCGCTCACGCTCGAAGGCGGAATCATGGCAAAGCTGTCGGTCACCTCGATCCCGACCTCGGGCGCGTTCAGCGTGTCGAACAGGGTTTTCTTGACCGTGTGGTCGGGGCAGGCCGGGTAGCCGGGGGCGGGGCGTATGCCCTGGTATTTCTCGGCGATCATCGCGTCGCGGTCCAGCGTTTCATCGGCGGCGTAGCCCCACAGGTCGCGCCGCACGCGCGCGTGCAGGCATTCGGCGAATGATTCGGCCAAGCGGTCGCACAGGCCCTTGAAGATGATGTTGGAATAATCGTCGAGCTGATCCAGGAATTCCTTTTCCTTCTTCTCGGCGCCGATCCCGGCGGTGACGGCGAACATGCCGGCGTAGTCCTTGATGCCCGATTCCTTCGTGGCGATGAAGTCCGCCAGACACCGGCTGGGTCGCATCACGCCGTTGACCGGGGTTTTCTCGGTCTGCTGGCGCACGCCGTACCAGGTCATGAGCACTTTTTCCCGGCTTTCATCGGTGTAGAACTCGATGTCGTCGCCCACGCGGTTGGCTGGGTACAGGCCGATCACGCCGTTGGCCTGCACCCAGCGGCCCTCGATGATGCGCTTGAGCATGGCCTGGCCGTCGGCGAAGACCTTGCGCGCTTCTTCGCCCACCACCTCGTCCTGCAGGATGGCGGGGTAGGCGCCGGCCAGGTCCCAGGTCTGGAAGAACGGCGCCCAGTCCAGGTATTTGACGATTTCCGCCAGGTCGAAATTGACGAAGGCGCGGCGCCCGAGAAAGCGCGGCACCGTGGGCGTGTAGTTCGTGAAATCCACCGGGGTGGCGTTGGCGCGTGCCTGCGCTATCGTCCACAGCGGCACGCGCTTCTTGCGCGCGTTCAGCTCGCGCACATGCGCGTAGTCGGTCTGGATTTCCGCCAGGTATTCGGCGCGGCCCTCGCCCAGCAGGCTCTGCGCCACGCCCACGCTGCGCGAGGCGTCGGGCACGTAGATGACGGGACCGTTGTACTTGGGCGCGATCTTCACCGCCGTGTGCACGCGCGAGCAGGTCGCGCCGCCGATGAGCAGCGGAATCTGGCGGCTGGTGAAGTACTCGTCCTTGTTCATCTCGGAGGCGACGTGCTGCATCTCCTCCAGGCTGGGCGTGATCAGGCCCGAGACGCCGACCATGTCGGCATCGAGCTCCTTGGCCTTGGCCAGCAGCTCGTGGGAGGGCACCATCACGCCGAGGTTCACGACCTCGAAGTTGTTGCACTGCAGGACCACCGTGACGATGTTCTTGCCAATGTCGTGCACGTCGCCCTTGACGGTACAGACCACCACCTTGCCCTTGCTGGAAATATCGATGCCCGCCGCCTTCTGCGCCGCCTTTTCGGCCTCGATGTAGGGCACGAGGTGGGCCACGGCCTGCTTCATCACGCGCGCGCTCTTGACCACCTGCGGCAAAAACATCTTGCCCGCGCCGAACAGGTCGCCGACCACGTTCATGCCATCCATCAGCGGCCCCTCGATCACCGCCAGCGGCCGCGCGCCGCCCTGTACGCAGATCTGCTGGTAGGCCTCCTCGGTGTCGGCGACGATGAAATCGGTGATGCCGTGCACCAGCGCATGCGACAGGCGCTGCGCCACCGGCGCGGGCGCCTCGGGGGTGCCGCGCCATTCGAGCTTCTTGCCATCGTCCCTGGCGGCACCCTTGGCGCTTTCGGCGATTTCCAGCAGCCGCTCAGCCGCGTCGGGGCGGCGGTTGAGCACCACGTCTTCCACGCGCTCGCGCAACTGCGGCTCCAGGTCGTCGTAGACGCCGACCATGCCGGCGTTGACGATGCCCATGTCCAGCCCCGCCTTGATCGCGTGGTAGAGGAAGACGGTGTGGATGGCCTCGCGCACCGGGTCGTTGCCGCGGAACGAAAAGCTCACGTTGGAGATGCCGCCCGAAACCTTCGCCCCGGGCAGGTGCTGCTTGATCCAGCGCGTGGCCTCGATGAAGTCGGTGCCGTTCTTCGCGTGTTCCTCAATGCCGGTGGCGATCGGAAAGACGTTGGGGTCGAAGATGATGTCCTCGGGCGGGAAGCCCACCTCGTCGACCAGAATGCGGTAGGCGCGCTCGCAGATCTCGATGCGCCGCTCGTAGGTGTCGGCCTGGCCCTGTTCGTCGAACGCCATCACCACGGCGGCGGCGCCGTAGCGCTTGACCAGTCGCGCGTGCTGCTTGAATTCCTCCACACCCTCCTTCATGCTGATCGAGTTGACGATGCCCTTGCCTTGCAGGCACTGCAGGCCGGCCTCGATCACCTCCCATTTGGAGGAGTCCACCATCACCGGTACCTTGGCGATGTCGGGCTCGGAGCCGAGCATGCGCAGGAAGCGCACCATCGCCGCCTTGCCGTCGAGCATGGCCTCGTCCATGTTCACGTCGATGATCTGCGCACCGTTTTCCACCTGCTGGCGCGCCACCGACAGTGCCTCTTCGTACTGCTCGGCGATGATCAGGCGCGCGAACGCCTTGGATCCGGTGACGTTGGTGCGCTCGCCGACGTTGACGAACAGCGAACCGTCGCCGATTACGACCGGCTCCAGGCCGGAGAGCTTCATGGGAGGGGGGGCAACGACAGACATCGATCTCACCTGCGCGGGGGCGTGCGCGACATGAACAGGTGAGCGCCGTTGGAGGGAACCGGTGTCTTCAAGCCTGACAGGCACTGGATGGCCCGCTGCAGCGCTCCTTGAAAACAAAGGTCAATTTTATCGATGAGCGGCGCGCGCTGCAGTGCAGGCGTCGGCGGACTGGGGCGCCTCAGTTGTTGGCGCGATCGTCCTGCTCGTGCTCTACGATCTGCCGCGCAAGAAATCCTGGGCAGTCTGCTCAGCGCACCGGCAGGAACTGCAGCAGGCCGGCTCCCAGCAGGCTCTGCACGTAGTTGATCGCGGCACGGCGCAGGCGCTCGTCGGCAAGCTCGGCGAGCAGGTCCAGGCGCGCGATGATCTTGCCGAATTCGCGCTCGAAGCTCAGGTTGCGCGTGCCGTCGGCCGCGATGTCGTCCGCGAGCAGCAGCGGCGCGCCGCGGTCGTCGCGCCGCTGCGCAAGAATCCACGCGGCAATTTCGACGTTGCGCGCCGCGTTGTAGATGTGTTGCGCGTCGATGTTGTCGAGCAGGTAGAACGCCGTCTTGCCACCATGGGCGGTGACTAGCATGTCCACGGTGGCCATGACGAGCGCGGCCACGCGGTCGCCCATGAACTCGCGGGACATGGCGAACGCCATGGCATCGATGTCTCGCCGGCCCTGCAGGGCCGGCCATGTCTGCTGCAGATCGATGGCGCTCTGGATGCGCGCGAGTGCCTGCTCGCGGCTGGTGGCTCCACCCGTGCGCCACTGCGACGGGTTGCGCCGGTAGAGCTTGCCCGCGAGCCGCATCAGGCTGTGCAGGTTGTCGCGCATCGCCAGCGTGGCAGCGCGGTTGAGCTCGGATTGGGCCAGTTCCCCGTGATTTGCAGGACTGCCCTTGACTTCGCCACGGGGCGTGGGCGCGGAGCTTGCGCAGCCGAGCAGCAGCGCCACCATGCCCAGGGCCAGGGCGTGAAGAACATGGCGGGTGGCGCGTGGCGTGGACATGGCAGCGCTCTATCCGGTTTCGTGCGCGCTTGCCGGGCGCTCGAGCAGCGTGAAGGCGGGCAGGCTGCGCAGGAGCCTGCGGCCGTAGCCCGTGTGCAGCAGGCGCTTGTCGTAGCAGGTCACTTGCGCACGGTCGTCTTCGCTGCGGATCGCGCGGCCCACCCATTGGGCCAGGCGCATGGCGGTGGCGGGGACCACGAGGTCCATGAACGGATCGCCGCCGCTGGCGCGCAGCCACTCGGCGCGCGCCTCGTCCACGGGCTCGTCGGGCGGGCTGAAGGGCAGTTTGGTGATGAAGAGCGACTCGCACAGCCGGCCGGGCAGATCCAGCCCTTCGCCAAACGACTGCAGGCCGAAGATGATGGACGCCTGTCCACCCGTCACGCGCTCGCGGTGCGCGGCCAGCAGCTTCAGGCGCGGCCGCTGCCCCTGCACCAGCACCGTGGCACGCAGCGCATCCGGCAGTTGCTCCACGGCCTGGCGCATCTGCTCGCGCGAGGTGAACAGCACCAGTGCGCCGCTTTGCACCTGCGTGAGGTCGTCCAGCAAGGCCTCGATCATCTGGCCGGTGAAGGCGGCCACTTCACGCGGCGCGGCCAGCGTGCTGCTGGCGGTCAAGGTGCCCTGGCGGGGATAGTCGAAGGGGCTAGCCACCTGCAACGTCGTCACGCCCGGCTCGTTCGCGAGGCCCGCTTCGCGCAGGAAAAAATCGAAGCTGCCGCAGCTGGTGAGCGTGGCCGAGGTCAGCACCGCCGCGCGCACGCTGGACCACAAATGCCGGGCGAGCGCGGCGCCGGGCAGCAAGGGGCTGGCGTGAGCGCGCACGACGATTCCGCCCGGGTCCGCGGTGAGCGTGAACCACTTGGCTGCCGGGGCGCCGCCCTCGCCGGGCTCCTGCAGCAGCAGGGAAGCGGTGGCATGGATGGCCTCCAGCCGGGGCGCGAGCTGCCCCACCTGGGCATAGAGCTGCGACAGGCGCCGCGCGTCCTGCGGTTCGTCGCGGATGTGTTCGCGCAGCGCCTTGGCAACGGCGCGCAGCCCCTCGAGGAACTCGCCCGCATGTTGCAGCACCTGCGCGATGGCCTCGGACAGCGCCTCGGGCAGCTGCCCTTGCGGCACGCGTGCGCGGTGGCTTGCGCCCGGGGCGGGCGCCCGGGCCGTAGCCCCGCGCAGGGGCATGCCGTACAGGTCGATGACGAGGCGCTCGGCATCCTGCAGCGCCGTGCGCAGCCGGCTGACGCACGCAGCCAGGTCCGTGGCGTCATCGAGCTGCACTTGCGCGCTCACACGCAGTGCACGGCTGGCGAGCTGCTGCAGCCACGCGAGGCGCGAGAGATCCATCTCGCAGGCGAATTGCGACAGCGCCGTCTTGGGCAGATGGTGCGCCTCGTCGATGATGAGCAGGCAGTTGCCCAGCTCAGGCAGCAGCCGCGCGCCGATGGAAGACAGCAGCAGATCGTGGTTGGCCACGATCACCTGCGCGGCCACGAGCTCCTTGCGACGTTCGTAATAGGTGCAGACGGAAAACAGCGGGCAGTGCCTGCCGGTGCAGGTGTGCGCGACGGCGGCCACTGGGGCCCACAGCGCGGCATCGGGCGGCATGGCAAGTTGGTCGCGGTCGCCATCCCACAGGCCGGTTGCGAGGTCATCGGCCAGGCCCTTGTAGAAGCTGTGGCGCTCTTGCGCGGCTGCAGTGCCCGTGCCCGTCTGTGTATCGGTTTCTTCGGGGAAGAGGCCGTCTTCATCGAAACCTTCGTCGCCCGCCAGGCGCTCCAGCTTGAGTTTGCACACGTAGCGCGCGCGCCCCTTGGCCAGCGCAAAGGTGAAGGGCTCGGGCATCGCAGCTGCCAGCGCCGGCAGGTCCTTGTGCACGAGCTGTTCTTGCAGCGCCACGGTGGCGGTGGCGATCAGCACGCGCGTGCCGCGCGCCAGCGCCATCTGGATCGCGGGCGCGGCGTAGGCGAGCGACTTGCCCACGCCGGTGCCCGCTTCGATGACTGCGATGGAGTGCTCGGGAGTGTCGCCCTCCGCCTCGTCCGCTTCACTGCGAAGCCGGGTCTGCGCGAAGGTCTCAGCCACCTGCTGCGCCATGCGCTGCTGCCCCTCGCGCACGCGCAGGCCGGGGGTGGACTGCACGATGGCGTTGAATTGTTGCAGGGCCGCTTGGGCGAGGGATGGGTCGAACGTCAAGGTTGTTGAACTGTATTTTTAGACAGTATATTAATCTGCGAGCGGTGAAGAGAGCTTTCGTTGGGATTCGGGTGATCGCGTGGCTTGGGTAAATGTAGCCAGCATGGATGGGAATTGTGTGGACGGTTTGAAGCCGGACATCATCAGCGGCTTTGGATTGAAACCTCAATGTAGTGGTCAAGTGTTTTCACACACTCCGATTGGGGCATATGGTTTTATGTCGGGGGTCTCAAATGCAACACTGGTGGAAGTCCCGGTCATCCGCGTCCCATCAGGCGCGAAAGTTCTGACAGGCCCGTTCCTCGAAATATCGATGGTACGGTCGAGAAACTTTTTCTTGATTAACTTGCGCGAAGCGCTGACCTCGGATGGGTGGGTTTATCCCACCCATCCGAGGTCATAGCTCCCTCTCTCACCCCGGATAGCTACACTTGGCGTCGGTGTTGAGAAGCACGCTGTGAAGTTGTAGCTCCCTCTCTCACCCCGGATAGCTACACTGTTCACCGTGAGCACCAGGCCGCCCGCGCCGTTGTAGCTCCCTCTCTCACCCCGGATAGCTACACTCCCGTGGCGATAGCGCCGCTGCAGCCGAGTGTTGTAGCTCCCTCTCTCACCCCGGATAGCTACACTTCACATCAATCAGAGTCTGCCGATCAGGCCGTTGTAGCTCCCTCTCTCACCCCGGATAGCTACACTTTTGGAAACGGCTTTGCAGGCAAAGTGTGGGTTGTAGCTCCCTCTCTCACCCCGGATAGCTACACTCTGCAGCAGGAACAGGTCGTAGCCCACCATGTTGTAGCTCCCTCTCTCACCCCGGATAGCTACACTGACCAACTCGCCCCCGGCGCGGGTGGCGTGGTTGTAGCTCCCTCTCTCACCCCGGATAGCTACACTGATCGCGCGCGCCCACGCATCGGCCTGAGCGTTGTAGCTCCCTCTCTCACCCCGGATAGCTACACTGGATACTTGGTCGACCAGCAGGCGGCGCGAGTTGTAGCTCCCTCTCTCACCCCGGATAGCTACACTTCACCGGCTGCGAAGCAGTCCGGTGCAAAGGTTGTAGCTCCCTCTCTCACCCCGGATAGCTACACTCTCGTGCGGCTGCATGGTCCGTGAGCCTGCGTTGTAGCTCCCTCTCTCACCCCGGATAGCTACACTAGGCCCCTGCGAAACCCGTGCCCCGCTTAGCGGAGCGCGGGTTTTCGTTCTTTCAAAACGCCGTTCAGAACAGCGCAATCTGGGCAGCGTTGACCTTTTTTTCCTGAAACAGCGGCAGGCCGACCAGCAATTTCATGCTGGCGAACTGCTTTTCCGTCACCGTTAGCACGCGCACCGAGCCTTCGGGCGGCAGATTGCCGAGCAGGCGTTGCATGTGCTTTTCGGCCGCGTCGTTGCCGTTGAGGATGCGACCGTAGACGGAAAACTGGATCATGTCGTAGCCGTCATTGAGCAAAAAGCGTCGAAACACCGTGTAGGCGCGCCGGTCGCCTTTGCTGACCACGGGCAGATCGAAGAACACCAGCATGCGCATGAATCGTCTCGTGTCCCGGCCCATGGCGTGCGCCGCTACATCTCGGGCAGATGTTGCCGCAGACCGATCAGGCGCGGCAACTCCAGCGCCTGTTCGCTGCCGCCGTCGTACAGACGCGCCAGAGACTCTGCCGCCTGCTCGATCGAGGCCAGCACGCTCATCTGGCCGCGCGGCATGGCCACGTCCACGTTCAGCAGGCCCACCAGGGCGACCTTGTCGCTGGGTTGGAGTTCGGCGTCTTCATCGGCTGGTCGGTGTTGGGCCACATGCAGATCCACCACCGGGCGGTAGGGTTCGATCAGGTCATCGGCCAGGTTGAAGGCGTTCTGCTCGCTGCGGTGAAACAGCCCGAAGCTGGGCAGCATGCCGTGCGCCACCAGGGCGCGGGCGCAGGCGCCGCGCATCACGGCGTAGCCATAGTCCAGCGCGGCGTTGCTCCACCCCGTCTGGCTGCGGTGAAAGCTGCGGCCAAACACCTGCGGAAAGTAGTACGCGCTCGCCTGCGCCTCCAGGTTGCCGCCGTCGCCTGAGCGCACTCGGCGCGCGTAGGAGGTCAGCCGGTCGGCGCCCGCTGTTCCCAGCAACTCCATGCAGCGCGCCTGATTGCCGATCTTCACCTGCACGATGTGCGCCCAGGCGCGCTTGGCGCTGGGTTTGTCCAGGTCGAGCTGCAGGCGCTGCATGCGCGTGGCGCGGCTGTGCTGCAGAAAGGGCATGAACACGCCGTTGGGCTGGTGGTTGTCACCCGTGCTGTACAGGCCGATGCCGTATTCGCCGCAGGCCGAGAGCACCGGGTGCGTCAGCGTGATCTCGCGGTGGTTGAGCACGATGACCGCGATGTCCTCGAATGGTACGCGCGCACTCTGCTCCTGCTCCACCACCAGCGCGAAATATTCGCGCCTGAGCTTAGCTGGCCGGTTGATGACGACGCTACGCCAGACCACGGCGCGTCTCCGGTGGCGCAGGGTAGATGCGGCCCAGCACATCGACGTTCAGTTTCTCAAGGGATAGGGCGGTCTTGACGCCTATACCGCGAATCAGACCATCTTTGCCCACCGAAGCGGCGCGGTCGTGCGCCCATACGTTGATGTTTCCGTTGGCGCGATCTAAGCCTGCGTAATAGCCCTCTATCAGCGGTTTTCCTCTTTGCTGTACACACACAAAGTCATTGGGATAAACCGAGAACAAGAATGCATAACTTTCATCGATCAGCGTCCACTCCTCTTCATCCTTGAACGCCACGATGGCCCGATCCGGCAAGCCCGTCACCCGGTGATGCACATACACCGGCACCAGATGGAATTTGCCCGCCTTGGTGAACACGTCCACACGCAGCATGCTGTCGTTCTTGGCCAGGCCGCCGCGAATGGGTATGCCGGTTTGCTTGCCGCGCACCAGCTTGATGCTGCGCACGATGGGGCCGGTGGGTTGGCCGTTTTTGTCGGGCTTGTAAAACGGCTTGTCGGGGCCAAAGGCCTTATCGGCCTTGCCGCCGAACTCTTCCAGCCGTCGGCGGATGGCGGCGTACAGCCGTTCGTTGCGGTGTGGTTCGACGAAGTGGTCGCTGCTCTCGGGATTGAGCAGCTTGTCGAAGTCCTGCAGCTTCAGGCCGGTGAGCAAGATCTTTTCAATCGTGCTGCCTTGTTGTTTCAGGTTTTCAGGCTGGGCATAGATGGTTCCCTTGTGCACCGCGCCGCCATTGCGCCGCTGCGGTGCGCGCGAGACGAACAGGGTGCGCAGCCGGTCTAGGTCATCCTGTGCGTAGCTACCCAAGTGCTGCATGTCCTCGCGCAACGCGACCAGGTCGTCGATGAACAGGCGCGCCTTTAGTTCGTGGGCGAAATGGGGCCAAGGCTCGGGAAAGTGCTCGCGTGCGCGGTCGAATGCGGCGAGGTTGAGGATTTCGCCCGTCTCCGGGTCGGGAAAGCCTTCCTGCAGAAAGGCGATTTCCTTGCGGCGCGAGTAGTCCGCGAGCGCCTTGACCATGCCATGCGTGCAGGCGGCGACCACGGCGGCGTCCAGCGCGTGGTGGCGGTCGCTGTCGCCACGCACCTTGGCCAGGCCCCAGCGCGCGCGCAGGAAGGCGGTGAGCTGGCCGTTGACGACCACGCAGCGGCGCGCCGTGTCGCCATCGGTGCGTGCGGCCAACTGGAGGTGTTCTTCCACGTAGTTCTTGAAGAACTTGCAGATGTAGCGTGTGTCGTTCAGGTTGCGGTCGATGAAGCCCCTGGATTCATCGGTGCCGTAGTTCTTGCGCAGCAGGCGGTTTCGCTTGGCCATGCGGTAGGCCTTGTTGCCCTGCACCCAGGCGACAAAGGCGCGCCAGCGCTCGCCATCTTCACCGCCTGGAAAGCTGGTGAGATATTCGAAAGGCGTGCGATTGCCCTTGTTCTGGTTCTCGCGCGTGAGCACCAGCACCTTGTTGTTCTTGCTGTCGTCGTAGCTGCGCGAGTAGGGCAGCGCGTGATCGACCTGGGCGTAGTTGGGGTCGTCGAGTACGCGCTGGATGTCTAGAGGCTGTTGACTGTAGGCGCACTGACCGAGCTGCTCGCGATAGAGCATCCATTTCTCGAACACGGCGCCCTTGGGTTTGTAGCCAAAATCCCGCTCGAATTCGGAGCGCGCCTTGTCGTTGCGATCGCGGAATTCCTCCTGCGCCCTTTTCACCTTGTTGCGCTCGTCCAGCGGGCGCGACAGGTCGCGCGCCATTTCGATGTTCACGGCGACAGGGCTGCCGTATTCGCGGATCAGCGCGTTGACGACCTTGCGCGCCTGGTTGAGCGCGCGCAGTACCACCGGGTTGCG
Source organism: Comamonas sp. SCN 67-35 (assembly GCA_001725255.1). Lineage (GTDB taxonomy): Bacteria > Pseudomonadota > Gammaproteobacteria > Burkholderiales > Burkholderiaceae_C > Comamonas_C. The sequence goes on from MEFV01000015.1 coordinate 34,804, forward strand.
TGGAACGTCAGCGTCCTCGCGGAACTGCATGGAGCCGATGCGGTCGCCCTTGCCGGCGTACTTGCGCTGTGCCTCGTAGAACGGCGGCAGGTATAGATGCCTGGTCGCGCCGGGGTCTATGCGCTGGCTGTGGTGGCCGTATTCCGGTATTTGCGCCACGGCTTCGTCGTAACGCAGGCCGCCTTGCATCAGAGGCACGATGCGGCGTAAGGCCTTGAGCGAGAGGCTGGAGAACTTATCGAACCTGATCTTCTCCAGCACGGCGATGCTGGCATCGGGTTCGGGCAGGGCAAGCTGGCGCAGTTGCTGTACGACTTCGGTACCATCCTTGTACACGCTGAGCACCGTGGCGATCTGGTCGAGCAGCGTCGGGTCTTCTTCCAGCGCCGGCATGCTGATCTGCTGCCACAGGGCTTCGTGCCCCGCCGCCTTGAAAGCCTTGCGCAGCTCATGCCATGCGGGCAGCTTGACCAGAAACTGGTCTTCCGGGTCCTTGGCCTTTTCTGCCTCGGCCTGCGCCTGGCTGGGGTAGGCCAGGCCGCCAAAGCGCACGCCATCGCCCCACAGGCCGACTTTGACGAAGGCGGCTTTCAGGGTCTTGTACTTGAAGGTTTCGGTCTGGTAGGGCAGCAGCAGCGCAGCTTGGCGCTCCGCATCGTTCAAAGGGCGCGCGCGGCCATCGACGACGATGCGCAGGTTGTTGAGCCGTGTCAGCCAGACATGGCGCTCGGCCGAGAAGCTGGCTTTCGGGGCGCGATATTCAGTCTTCTCGAACGTGCATTTGCCCAACATCTTGAGCAGGTCGGCGCCAGAGAGTGCAGGCTTTTGCTGCCAGAACAGGCCGCTCTTGCGGTCGCCATGACCCAAAATCAGTTGTTCAAAATGCTCACTGGCGTGCGGATTGCCCAAGCGGCGCTGAGTGGCAAAGAGCAGGGCCAGTTCCTCACCCAGCAGCACGCGAGACAGCGCTTTGTCGTATTGACCGCGCTTGTTGCGCTGGGCGCCCGGAAATTCCGCTAGCACCATTTCGGCGGTGCTGCGGTAGTTTTTCACCTGCATCAAGGCCTTGGTGTGCGCGAGCCCCTGCTTGACGCGTCCACCTTCAGCATCGCTTTCGGCCTTGGCTTCCTCGGCTTTGCTGGTCCAGTGAAAGCCCCGGTGCTTGCACAGGTGGTAGATGACGCGTGCCCATTCCAGCGGCGTGAGCAGATGATCCAGGCCCCGCAGCCGCAGCTCCCAGGCGTTTTCCGTCCACGACGGGGCTTTCGCAAAGAGCTTGGCGTCGTCAATCAGGCCTTCGCGCTTGAACAGGCGCGCCAACTGTGTCAGACGCCAGGCGCGACGGTACAGGCGGCGGCGCAGCAGACGTGCCTGGCGTCGCGTGAGGTTGAGCGGGTCGCCCTCCTTGGCGGTCTCCGCCTTGTCAAAACAGCGTACGCCTAGGTCCACAATGCGCTGCGCATCCAGCACCGCCCAGCCGACCGAAGCGATACCGATGTCCAGCCCGAAAACATACTGCGCCATGAAGCCTCCCTTGCTATACTCGTCCCCGATTGTGGTTATCCGGGGTGAGAGCCGTTGCTGCAATAAGGAGGGGTCGCAAGACCCCGTCCGTACCCAAAGGCCTGACAAGGTAACTTGTCAGGCCTTTCCATTTCAATGCACCTGGTGTTGCGCGTCAATCAATCAACCTATGGTTCTGTGAATTTGGTAGTGCGTTTACGTTGTATGGTGCACGACACACCCAATTTAACGACCGCCAGCATTTCATGCGCGTATACGGTTTGACCTCAAGTGCAAATTCATACAGGAGGCGGACTCAGATAAACCTTACGAAAAAATCGTACGCTTGAAACGCGCAGCGCAGATGGTAAACAGCGCCCGACAGTTTGCGCTACGACAGCAACCGTAGACAAAACGGCGACGGTTGAAAGCATCGCCGCCACCAACCTCTTCACGGTTTTTTCGAGTTGGCGACCACCACGATCGGCGGCACTGGTTTCGCCACAAACCTGACGCTGATCTCGGTACCAGACTCTGTCAATGGATGGGCCGCAAGCGACACCTCGGCCCCGAAGCTTCTGGCCGCCTCGCGCACGATCGCCAACCCCAGGCCGCTGCCTTCGCTGGCGTGGGGTGCGATGCGGTAGAAGCGCTCAAACACGCGCTCGCGGGCTTCTGGGGGGATGCCGGGTCCGTCGTCGGTGACGGTCAGTGTGACAGTTGGTTCTGCCGCACTGCCCGGGTGCACGCCCACGGTGACGTGGCCGCCTTCGGGGGTATAGCGCAGCGCGTTGTCGATCAGGTTGGCGATCAGCGCGTGCAGCAGGGCGGGTTCGGCCTGCACCAGTACGGCACCCGCATCAAGGGGCGCGTCCAGTCCCAGGTCGATGTGTCGGCTTGCCGCCAGCGCATCAAATTCAGTGACCGTATCCAGCGCAGCAGCGGCCAGATCGATGGTGGTGAGGTGGGCTTGCACGTCGCTGCGCTCGGCCTGCGCGAGCAGCAGCAATTGGTTGGTCACCTTCACCAGGCGCCGGTTGCTGGCCGCGAGCTTTTCCCACAATGCACTGTCTTCGCTGCTGCGCGCGTATTCGATCAGCGAGGCCTGCAGCGCCAGCGGCGTGCGCAACTGGTGCGCGGCGTCGGCGATGAAGCGCCGCTGTGCGGCCGAATGCTCGGCGATCAGGCGGGTGGACTGGTTGATGGTGTCGGCCACGGGGCGCAGCTCGCGGTGCAGCGCGCGGGCGTCGACGAAGAGGTCCAGGTGCAGCGGGTCGCGCGCCCTCAGCTGGCGCGACAGCCGCATCACCGGCCGCAGTTCGATGGTGAGCGCGATCGCCGAAATCAGCACCGTGAGCGCGAGGGCCGCGAGCAGATACCACAGCGTCGGTCGCCACAGGCGCGCGAGCATCTGGTCGCGGCTGCCCGTGGTCTTGCCGACGGCGATGGTGATTTCTCGCGCGCCGTCCACGTCGTACATCGAGCGCGTCACGAGCACGGCGCGCAGCGGCGCGCCCTGCCACTGCGTGTCGTACCACTGCGCGCGATCGGGACCCTCGGGCTTGCGCTGCGCGGGCATGGGAAATCCCGGTGTACCGGCCAGCAGGTGCCCATCGGCGCTGCTGACGCTCAAATACACCCGGTCGCGATCGGGCGAGGCGAAGAGGCTCAGCGCCGAAGGCGGCACGCTGGCCTGCACGGCGTTGTCCTCCCAGATCAGGCGGTCGGAAAGCACCTTGGCCGAGGCGAGCAGATCGTGGTCCTGCACATAGTCGGCCACGGCGGCGGCGTTGCGCCAGCTGAGCCAACTGCTGGCGGCGACGAAGAGCGACAGCGGCACCAGCAGCCACAGCGCCAGGCGCAGGCGCAGGCTTTTCATGTGCTGCGCGCGCGCAGCAACCAGCCGACGCCGCGCAGCGTGACGATGGTGGCGCGGCTGGCTTCGAGCTTCTTGCGCAGGCGGTGCACATACAGGTCGATGGCGTCGGCGCTCGCGTCCTCGTCCACGCCAAAGAGGCTCTGCACCAGCGCCTGGCGCGAGACGGCTTCGCCTGTGTGGCGCATCAGGGTTTCGAGCAGCGTGCGCTCGCGTGGCGGCAGCGCGAGCTCGACGCCCGCGCACTCGAACTGGCGCGTGCGCAGGTCGTAGTGCAGGTCGCCGCAGCTCAGCAGGTTGGCCCGGCCAGGCATCTGGCGGCGCATGAGCGCCTGGATGCGCGCCACGAGCTCGCGCACCTCGATGGGCTTGACGAGATAGTCGTCGGCGCCGATCTCCAGGCACTGCACCTTCTGGTCGAGCGAGGCCGTGGCCGTGAGCACGATCACCGCCACCGCGTCCTGGCGCTCGCGGATGCGCCGCAGCACGCCCTTGCCCGAGAGCAGCGGCAGGTTCAGATCGAGCAGCACCACGTCGTAGCGGCCCTGGCGCAGCAGCTGGTCGGCCGCGGCGCCATCGGCCACGTGGTCGACGACGAAGGCCTGCTCGCGCAGCAATTGAACCAGCCAGTGCGCGAGTTCCAGGTTGTCTTCGATCAGCAGAAGTTTCATCGGGGGCGTCCCATGGCTATCCATTTTGATAGCTATCAGCGCTTGCTGCAAAAGCGCTGGAGGCCGATTTGGTTTAAATCATTGAATTTCAGGGTTTTCACCTACGGATGCTGCGATGCAGCGAAAGCGCGTTGAAAGAGTGTGCCTCCTAGAGTCACCGTGTCCTCATTCGCACACCAAGGAGAAATCCATGCACACCCCCACCCGTCGCACGCTGCTGGCCGCGCTGCTGGGCTCGCTCTTCATGCTGGGCGCACCGCTCACGCACGCGGCCGATGCGAACACCGTCACCATCATGGTGGGCGGCATCAACAAGATCATCTACCTGCCGGCCAAGCTGACCGAGGCCCTGGGTTATTTCAAGGACGAGGGCCTTCAGGTCGAGCTGCAGTCGCAGCCCGCAGGTGTGGATGCCGAGAACCAGCTCATCGCCGGCGCGGTGCAGGGCGTGGTCGGCTTCTATGACCACACCATCGACCTGCAGGCCAAGGGCAAGGAGGTGGAGGCCATCGTCGTCTTCGGCAAGGTGCCGGGCGAGGTGGAGCTGGTGTCCACCAAGGCCGCGCCGACGTTCAAGAGCATGGCCGATGCCAAGGGCAAGACGCTGGGCGTGACCGGGCTGGGCTCGTCCACCGACTTTCTCACGCGCTACCTGGCGCTGCGCCAGGGCGTGGAGTCCAAGGACTATTCGCTGCTGCCCGTGGGCGCGGGCAACACCTTCATCGCCGCGATGCAGCAAGACCGCATTCAGGCGGGCATGACGACCGAGCCCACGGTCTCGCAGATGCTCAAGACCGGCGAGGCGCAGGTGCTGGTGGACATGCGCACCGAGGAAGGTACGCGCGCGGCGCTGGGCGGGCTGTATCCGGCGCCCAGCCTGTACGTCTCCAACGCCTGGGCCGAAGCGCACAAGGAGCAGGCGACTCGGCTCGCGCACGCGTTTGCCAAGACGATGAACTACATCCACACCCACAGCGCCGAGGAGATCGCCGAGCACATGCCGCGCGACTACTACGGCAAGGACAAGGCGCTGTACGTGGCCGCGCTCAAGAGCTCGCTGTCGATGTTCACCCAGGACGGCCGCATGCCCGAGGGCGGGCCCGAGACCGTGCTCAAGGTGCTTTCCACCTTCAAGCCGCAGGTCAAGGCCAAGAACATCGACTTGTCCAAGACCTATACCAACACCTACCTGCCCGCGGCCAAGTGACATGGATGCAGTGACCAGCACGGCCGCGCCGGGCAGCTCGGCGGCCATCGACTTTCGCGACGTTTCCCTGCGCTTCATCTCTGGCGACGGCACGGCCACCGTCACGCTGCGCAACTTCAGCATGAGCGTGGCGCGCGGCGAGTTCGTCGCCATCGTCGGGCCCACGGGCTGCGGCAAATCGACCACGCTCAACCTCATCACCGGGCTCTTGCGTCCTACCGTGGGCGAGGTGGACGTGATGGGCCAGAAGGTGGGCGGAATCGATCCGCGCATCGGCTTCGTGTTTCAGGCCGACGCGGTCTTTCCCTGGCGCAACGTGATCGACAACGTGGCCGCGGGGCCGATCTTTCGCGGCGCGGGGCGTGCGAAGGCGCACGACGAGGCGGTGCAGTGGATCGAGCGTGTGGGCCTCAAGGGCTTCGAGCACCACTACCCGCACCAGCTCTCGGGCGGCATGAGAAAGCGCGTGGCGCTGGCGCAGACCTTCATCAACCACCCCGAAATCCTGCTGATGGACGAGCCGTTTTCCGCGCTCGACATGCAGACGCGCACGCTGATGCAGGACGAGCTGCTCGGCCTGTGGTCCGCGAGCGGCGGCTCGGTGGTCTTCGTCACCCACGACATCGAGGAGGCGATTGCCCTTGCCGACCGCGTCTTCGTGCTCTCGGCGCGTCCGGCCACGCTCAAGGCCGTCTACCCGGTCGATCTGCCGCGCCCGCGCGTGATGGCGCAGGTGCGCTACGAGCCGGCCTTCATCGAGCTGTCCAAGCGCATCTGGGCCGATCTGCGCGAAGAAGTCGCCATTCACTGAAGAAGAGCACCACCATGAATACTGCCGTTCTTCCCTCGCTGGCCGCGGTGCCCGCCTCGCTCAGCGAGGAAGCATTGGCGCGCGAATCGGCGCGCGCGCAGGCCGCATTGCGCCGGCGCCGCTGGATCATCATTTCGCTGCGCCTGTTGTTTCTCTTCGTCGTGCTCGGCGGCTGGGAGCTGCTGGCGCGCCTCAAGTGGATCGACCCGTTCTTCTACTCACAACCTTCGCTGATCTGGGAGCAGATCGCCGAGTGGCAGCGCGACGGCACCTCGCAGGGGCCGCTGTGGGTGCAGATCGCGGTGACGCTGGAGGAAACCGTCATCGGCTTCCTGATCGGCGGCGCGGGCGGCATCGTCTTCGGCATCCTGCTCGGGCGCAACAAGCTGCTCGCGGACGTGTTCAGCATCTACATCAAGATCGCCAACTCGATCCCACGCGTGGTGCTCGGCTCGGTGTTCGTGATCGCGCTCGGCCTGGGCATGGCGTCCAAGGTGGCGCTGGCGGTGGTGATGGTGTTCTTCGTCGTCTTCGGCAACGCCTTCCAGGGCGTGGTCGAGGCCGACAAATACCTGATCGCCAACGCGCGCATCCTCGGCGCATCGCCGCGCCAGGTGACGACGGCGGTGGTGATTCCGTCGGCCATGTCGTGGATTCTCGCGAGCCTGCACGTGAGCTTCGGCTTTGCCCTGGTGGGCGCGGTGGTGGGCGAGTTCCTCGGCGCCAAGCAGGGCATGGGCCTGCTCATCGCCACGGCGCAAGGCGCATTCAACGCCAGCGGCGTGTTCGCGGCCATGATCCTGCTTGCGGCCGTGGCGCTGGTGGCGGACTTCGTGCTCACGCGCCTGGAAGGCCGGTTGCTCAAGTGGCGCCCGGCGGCGTTTTGAGGCCTGGTCAGTGAAAGGGCGCGTCCCGGCGCACCATGGTGATCGCGTCGAACGGGCAGCGCAGCGCGCACAGGGCGCAACCGGTGCAGGCATCGGCATCGTCGAGCACCGAGCGCTTGGCCGCGCCCGGTGCATCGCCCTGCGCGTGCAGCGACAGCACGTGCGGCGGGCACACGGCCACGCACCAGCCGCAGCCGGTGCAGCGGTCGGGATCGATGGCGGCGATGGCCTTGTGTGCCCCTGGCATGCACGCGAGCATGCCACGACGCACAATGTCGGGACACAAGCACCGTTTTTACCGTCTCTGCCGGGCGCTGCCCGGCCCGGAGGCCATTTCAAGGAGACCCCCATGCATTTCGCCGTGATGGACGAAGCCCCAGCCGCTGCCTCGCCGCGCCGTGACGCGGCCTGGCTCGAGGCGCACTGGATGCCGTTTTCGGCCAACCGCAATTTCAAGGCGCAGCCGCGCATGATCGTGAGTGGGCAGGGCGCCTACTACACCGATGCCGACGGCCGCAAGATCTTCGACGGCCTCTCGGGCCTGTGGACCACCGGCCTGGGCCATGGCCGCAAGGAAATCACGCAGGCCGTGAGCCAGGCGGTGGGTACGCTGGACTACGCGCCCGCGTTCCAGTTCGGCCACCCGGCGTCGTTCGAGCTCGCCAACCGCATCAAGGCGCGCATGCCCGCGGGGCTCGAATACGTGTTCTTCACTTGCTCGGGCTCGGAGGCGGCAGACACGTCCCTGAAGATGGCGCGCGCCTACTGGCGCGCCCGCGGGCAGGCGGGCAAGACGCGCCTGGTCGGCCGCGAAAAGGGCTACCACGGCGTCAACTTCGGCGGCATCTCGGTCGGCGGCATGGCGGGCAACCGCAAGGCCTTCGGTCAGGGCATCGAGGCCGATCACCTGCCGCACACGCAGCCGCCGCTGGGCTCGTTTCATCGCGGCACGCCGCCGCTCGATGGCAAGGCGCTCGCCGACCGGCTGCTGGACGTGATCGCGCTGCACGACGCGAGCACCATCGCCGCCGTCATCGTCGAGCCCTTCTCGGGTTCGGCCGGCGTGGTGATCCCGCCCGCCGGCTACCTGCAGCGCCTGCGCGAGATCTGCACGCAAAACAACATCCTGCTCATCTTCGACGAGGTCATCACCGGTTTCGGGCGCGCCGGCGGCTGGACGGGCTCCGAGGTGTTTGGCGTGACTCCCGACATCCTGAACTTCGCCAAGCAGGTCACGAACGGCGCGCAGCCGCTGGGGGGCTGCGTGGCGAGCAAGGACATCTACGACACCTTCATGCAGACCGCGGGCCCCGAGTACCTGCTGGAATTTGCGCATGGCTACACCTATTCGGCGCATCCGGTGGCGTGCGCGGCGGGCAATGCGACGATCGAATTGCTGGAGCAGGAAGACGCACCGGCGCGCGTGAAGGCGCTGGCGCCGGTGTTCGAAAACCTCGTGCATGGCCTCAAGGGCGCGCCGCACGTGCAGGACATCCGCAACTATGGGCTGGCGGCGGGCCTGACGATCGAACAGATGCCGGGCGAACCGGGGCGCAGGCCGTATGAGATCGCCATGGCGTGCTGGCGCAAGGGCTTTTACGTGCGCTATGGCGGCGACAGCATCCAGCTCGCACCGCCCTTCATCAGCACCGAGGCCGAGCTCGATCGCCTCGTCGGCGCGCTCGGCGATGCGCTGACGGAAGCCCCCTGATGCTATTGCATAGGTAGCTGCCAGCGCTTGCTGTGCAAAGGCTCAGCCCGCATTTGATGAAAAAATGCCGCCAGACACAACGCCGCTGAATCCCGGCGCCGAGCGAAGCACGGCCGCTCCCGCAGCGGAGCGCGTGCACTGGATGGTGCGGATGAACTGGCGCAACCGCAGCATCTTCTGCGCCGTGCTGGTGCCGGTGTTCGCGGTGCATCTGCGCGAGGTGCAGGCGGACACCGCCACCTGGGTGCTGATGCTCGTGCAGTTCCTGCTGTTTCCCCAGCTGGTCTACGGCTACGCCTCGCGCCAGCGTGATTCGGCGCGGCAGCGGCGCGCGGAGCTGGGGGTCATGCACCTCGAAGCCCTCCTGTTCGCGCTGTGGTCGGCGGTGCTGGGCTTCCCGCTGTGGCCGAGCTTCATCCTGTTCGCGGCGATGTGCCTGAACTTCGTCGTCTTCATGGGCTGGCAGGGCCTGTGGCGCCTGGCGCTGGTTCTGGCGGCGGGCGTGCTGCTGGGCGCGGTGCTGGCGCACCCGCTGCGCTGGCGGCCCGACACCAGCCTGCTGGTCACGGGCATGTGCATGGCGGTGTTCACCACGTTCCTGATCTCGTTCGCGCGCGACGGCTATCTGCGCGCGCTGGGCCTGCACCAGAGCCGGAGCCAGGCGCGGCGCCAGCTCGAGGAGATCAGCCTGCTGCAGGCCAGGCTGCGTGAGGCGGCCCTGCGCGACCCGCTCACCGGCCTGTACAACCGCCGCCACCTGTCGGACACCCTGCCCGGCGCCCTGGCGCGCTGCGCCCGCCAGGGCACGCCGCTCACGCTGGTGATGATCGACATCGACCACTTCAAGCAGATCAACGACCGCCATGGTCACGCGGCGGGCGATGCGATGCTGCAGGCGCTGGCGCGGCTGCTGCAGACGCAGGTGCGCGAAGGCGACATGGCGTGCCGCATGGGCGGCGAGGAATTCCTGCTGGTGCTGGAGAACGCCGCGCTGCAGCCCGCCTGGGAGCGGTCGCAGGCCCTGTGCCGGGCGTTCGAGGCGCTCACCGTCGTCCACGAAGGGGCGCGCCTGCAAGCGACGATGTCCTGCGGCCTGGCGAGCTGCCCCGGGGACGGGACCGATGCCGACACCCTCCTGCGCGGTGCCGATCGCGCGCTGTATGCGGCCAAGGAGGGCGGGCGCAACCAGTTGCGTGCCGCAGGCGTGGTCGCTTGACGTGCCCATTTGATCGTACGCAAATTATTCCCGATGGCTGCACACCCGTGCCGCCGCCCTTGGTTAAAGTCGCCCCATGACTCCCATGACGAACCCCACCTCCGACTCTTCCGATGCCGACAAGCGCGCGATGCTGCGCCGCGCGGCGCTCGAATACCACGAGCATCCCAAGCCGGGCAAGATTTCCATCCATCCCACCAAGCAGATGGTGAGCCGCCACGATCTGTCGCTGGCGTATTCGCCGGGAGTGGCCGCGCCGTGCGAGGAAATCGTCAAGGACCCGGCTGCGGCCTTTCGCTACACCGCGCGCGGCAACCTCGTGGGCGTGGTGACCAATGGCACGGCGGTGCTGGGCCTGGGCGACATCGGGCCGCTGGCGGGCAAGCCGGTGATGGAAGGCAAGGGGGTGCTGTTCAAGAAGTTTTCGGGCATCGACGTGTTCGACATCGAGATCAACGAGAAAGACCCCGATAAGCTGGTCGAGATCATCGCCGCGCTCGAGCCGACCTTCGGCGGCATCAACCTCGAAGACATCAAGGCGCCGGACTGCTTCGTCGTCGAGCGCAAGCTGCGCGAGCGCATGAAGATTCCGGTCTTTCACGACGATCAGCACGGCACGGCCATCGTCGTCGGCGCCGCGGTGCTCAACGCCCTGCAGGTGGCGGGCAAGGACATCACGCAGGTCAAGCTCGTGGCCTCGGGCGCCGGTGCGGCGGCGCTCGCCTGCCTGGGGCTGCTCGTCAAGCTCGGGCTGCCGCGCGAGCACATCTGGGTCAGCGACATCGTCGGGGTCGTCTACGAAGGCCGTACCGAACTGATGGACGAAGCCAAGGCCTGGTTCGCGCAGAAGACCGACGCGCGCCAGCTCGCGGACATCATCGACGGCGCGGACATTTTTCTGGGACTGTCGGCCGGCGGCGTGCTCAAGCAGGACATGGTGCGCAAGATGGCGCCGACGCCGCTGATCTTCGCGCTGGCCAATCCCAACCCGGAGATTGCGCCCGAGGACGTGCAGGCGGTGCGCGGCGACGCCATCATCGCCACCGGACGCAGCGACTACCCCAACCAGGTCAACAACGTGCTGTGCTTCCCCTACGTGTTTCGCGGTGCGCTGGACAGTGGCGCGACGACGATCACGACCGAGATGGAAATCGCGGCGGTGCGCGCGATCGCCGAGCTGGCGCGCGCCGAACAGAGCGAGGTGGTGGCCGCAGCCTACGCGGGCGAGCAGCTCTCGTTCGGACCCACCTATCTGATTCCCAAGCCCTTCGATCCGCGCCTCATGATGAAGATCGCTCCGGCGGTGGCGCAGGCGGCGATGGACAGCGGCGTGGCCAGCCGCCCGATTCCGGACATCGCGGCCTACCAGGACCACCTGCAGACCTTCGTCTACGCCTCGGGCACGATGATGAAGCCCGTGTTCATGGCCGCGCGCCAGGCGCAGCTCAAGCGCGTGGCCTTTGCCGAAGGCGAGGAAGAGCGCGTGCTGCGCGCGGCGCAGATCGTCTTCGACGAGCGCATCGCGCGCCCCACGCTCATCGGGCGCCCGGCCATCATCGCCCAGCGCATCGAAAAATTCGGCCTGCGCCTGCAGGAAGGGCGTGACTACGACGTGGTCAACGTCGAGCACGACGACCGCTATCGGGGCTTCTGGCAGACCTACCACCGCATGACCGAGCGCAAGGGCGTGACGGTGTCGATCGCCAAGATAGAGATGCGCCGGCGCCTGACGCTCATCGGCTCCATGCTGCTGCACACGGGCGAGGTCGATGGCCTCATCTGCGGCACCTGGGGCCACACGCAGCACCACCTGCAGTACATCGACCAGGTGATCGGCAAGCGCGCCGGTGCCAACACCTACGCCTGCATGAACGCGCTGCTGCTGCCCGAGCGCGAGGTCTTCATCGTCGACACCCACGTCAACTACGACCCGAGTGCCGAGCAGCTCGCCGAGATCACCGTGATGGCCGCCGAGGAAATCATGCGCTTCGGCATCAAGCCCAAGGCGGCGCTGCTGTCGCACTCCAATTTCGGCTCGAGCCAGCAACCGAGCGCGCTCAAGATGCGCCAGACGCTGGAGCTGCTGCAGTCCAAGGCGCCGTGGCTGGAGGTCGAGGGGGAGATGCATGGCGACGTGGCGCTGGACGCGCACGCGCGCCAGGCGCTGATGCCCAACGCGACCATCACCGGCAGCTGCAACCTGCTGGTGATGCCCAACATCGATGCCGCCAACATCGCCTACAACCTGCTCAAGACCGCGGCCGGCGGCGGCATCGCCATCGGGCCGATGCTCCTGGGCGCGGCCGCGCCGGTGCATGTGCTCACACCCAGCGCCACGGTGCGCCGCATCGTCAACATGGTGGCCCTCACGGTCACTGACGCAAACGCCGCGCACTGAGCGCATTTGTATCCGAATGTAGGGACAAACCTGTACTAATTTGCCTATTTATTAGGCAATCGCTTGATTTTTGAGCAGGTTCTTGTCACACTAGCGCGTTTTGATTTCGGGTAAACCCTGAGTCTGCGGATGGCTCGGGTTGGACGGGAGCGCTAGTCGATGTGGAACGCTTTTGCCAGAGGCGCGCGCCGGTGGATGGCGGCAGGCCTGCTGGGCAGCGCGTGCCTGCTGCTCGCCTCGCCCGGCGCGGCGCGCCAGAGCGCGCCGATCGACCAGCCCGCCACCGTGAGTCTGGCGGAACTGCCGGCGCAGGCGCGTGTCATTCATGCACGCATTCGCGATGGCGGCCCGTTTTCCTACGACAAGGATGGTTCCGTGTTTGGCAATTACGAGCACCAGCTGCCTGCCCGCAAGCGCGGTTACTACCGTGAATACACGGTGCGTACACCGGGTGTGCGCGGGCGCGGGGCGCGGCGCATCGTCTGCGGCGGGGCGCCCCGCGCGCCCGACGCCTGCTATTACACGCAGGACCATTACACGAGCTTTCGCACGATCACGCCCTGACCGGGGGCGCGGTCATTGAACAGGTACCACCATGCCAACCTTCCATGCCCTGCGGCCCTCGGCGGCCGAGGATTTTGCCTTCAACGAACCCCTGAAAGAAAGAGCAGCGGAGATGGACACCCCACTTCGTCCCGATGATGAGAACCTGCTGCGCAATGTGCGGCCCAACATCGTGCAGTCGATCCGCGCGTTTCGCGTGCATGACCTGCAGGAGACGGCGCGCCAGCTCGGCCACCATTTTCTCTATGCCAATCTGGCGCATGCGCAGACCAAGCAGGACGTGCTGGACCTGCTGGCCCAGCAGTTTCTGTTTCCCGCGCACTTCGGCAAGAACTTTGATGCGCTGTACGACTGCATGACCGATCCGCTGCACAAGGCGGGGCCGCAGCCCGGCTTCGTCGTGGTGCTCGAGCAGATTCCCGCCACGGCCAAGTTCGACAAGGAAGCGCGCGAGCAACTGCTGGACATCTTCCGCGATGCCGCCGAGTACTGGGGTGAACGCCGCATCGCGTTTCGCTGCTTCTATTCTTTTCTGTAGCCCGTTCCGCCACCTTTGGCCCTGCGGAACGGGCTGACGAGGCCGAGCAGTCTGGTGCTGCGCAGCCTTTGGCCTTGCATCACGAGCCCTTCGATGCCGAATCGGGCGAGAAGATGCCCACGAACAAGCTGGTCGATGTCTCGCCCCTGGCGCTGCGCATGAGCAGCCCCTTCAACAGCAGCTACTGGCTCGCCGACGCCGCCTGACGCGGCTCGGCAGGCCGCAGAGCCTGCGCGAGCGCCACATACTCGTGCACCGGCACTTCCTGGGCGCGCCGCTGCAGATCGAACTCGCCCGCGTAGCCGTGCTCGGCCAGCCAGGGCGCGAGCGGGTGGCGCAGGAGCTTGCGCCGCTGGCTGAACGCGGCGTGCACCAGAGCGGACAGCAGCGCGGCGTCGACCGCCGCAGGCTCATCCCTGGGCTGCATGCGCACCACCGCGCTGTCCACGCGCGGGGGCGGCTCGAAGCTCGCGGGCGGCACGGACAGCACGTCCTGCATCTCGTAGCGCCATTGCAGCATGACCGAGAGGCGCCCGTAGGCACTGCTGTCACAAGGTGCCACCATGCGGTCGACCACCTCCTTCTGCAGCATGAAATGCTGGTCTTCGATCTGCCCGGCAAAGCCAAGCAGGTGAAACAGAATCGGCGTGGAGATGTTGTAGGGCAGGTTGCCGACAACTCTCAATTTCAGAGCGCCAAGCGCTTGCGCCACCTGCGTGAAATCGACTTTCAGCACGTCCGATTCAATCACCGTCAGGCGCGGATCGGCGCGCAGCCGTGCGGCAAGATCCCGGTCCAGCTCGATCACGCAGAGCCTGCCCAGGCGATCGGCCAGCGGGTGGGTGAGCGCGGCCAGGCCCGGGCCGATCTCCACCATGGCCTGGCCGGGCGCGGGAGCAATCGCGCGCACGATGGCGTCGATGATCGCCTCGTCGCACAGAAAGTGCTGGCCGAAGCGCTTGCGCGGGATGTGCTTCACTGCGGCGGCTCGCGGTACTCCACGTAGGCGCGCGCACGCTCCTCGCGCACCCAGTTGGCGTAGGCCTCGTCGAGCTTCTTCTCGCGCACGGCGCCGCGCACGAGGTCGCGCTGCTCACGCTGGGTGAGCTTGATTTCTCGCCGATCCACGAGCTCGATCAGGTGCACGCCGAAACGCGTGACCACGGGCTGGCTGATCTGGCCGGGCTTGAGCTGGTCGAGCGCCTGCTGGAACTCCGGCACGTAGCGGCCGGGAAAGGACCAGCCGAGGTCCCCGCCCTGCTTGGCACTGGGGTCGTCCGAAAATTCGCTCGCGAGCTGCTCGAAAGTCGCCTGCCCGCGTTCGATGCGCTGGCGCAGCTCCTCGAGCTTGGCCGCGGCCTGGGCCTCGCTGAGCTTGGTCCCGGTGCGCAGCAGGATGTGGCGCGCATGGGTCTGGATGGCCATGGTGGGCAGGCCGCCCTGTGATCGCTCCAGCACCTTGAGGATGTGAAATCCCGCGGCCGAGCGCACCGGGCCGACCACGCCGCCCACGGGGGTCTTTTCGGTGCTGTCGATGAACAGCTCGGGGTAGCGGTCGGCAGGGCGCAGGCCGATCACGCCGCCGCGCTGGCCTTCGGGCGCGTCCGAGTATTCCCGGGCGAGTGCGGCGAAGTCGCCTCCGGCCTGCAGCTTGCTCATGACCTCGCGCGCGCGCGCCTCGCGCTCCTTGACCTGCTCGGGCGCTGCGTTCTCGGGCACCTCGATCAGGATGTGCCCGAGGTTGACGGCCTGCGGTGCGGCGCCGGCGTTTTGCTGTTGCTGCTGCATGAACTGGTCGACATCGGCGTCGCTCACCTTGACGCGCGACTCCACGTCGCGCTCGCGGATGCGCAACGTCAGCAACTGGCTGCGCAACTCGCGGCGAAAGCGCTCGACGGTGATGCCGTCGCGCGCGAGCTGGCGGTGCAGTTCGTCGAGCGAGACATTGTTTTGCTGCGCCACCGACTGTTCGGCCTGATCGATGGCGTAGTCGTCCGCCTTGATGCCGGCTTCCAGCGCCAGCTGCACCTGGATGCGCTCGGCGATCAGGCGCTCGAGCACGTCCTGCATGAGCTGCCCGCGCGGTGGTATCGCAGTGTTTTGGGCGGTCAGCTGCTCGATCACGCGCGCCGTGCGTTCGCGCACGTCGTTGTTGGTGATGGGTTCGGAGTTGACCACGGCGACGATGTAGTCCGCCTGCTGCGTCGCGGGCGCTTGCGCGGGGGCGGCCGGCGTGGGAGCCGGGGTTGGCGCCTGCGGCTTGGCGGCGGGCTCAGGGGCGGCCTTGGTGGCGGCGGGCGCGGCCTTGCGGGCAGGCTTGTGCTGCTGCGCCCAGGCTGGAGGCAGGGCGAGCAGGGCAAGCGTGATCAGGCTGCTGGAAGTGCAAAGACGTGCGCGTGGTGTCATGGCCGGGGTGGGTGCCGTGGTGAGCGGTCAATCGTAATGGGTGAAGCGGCTGGGCGCGGCGGGGGTGCTCTCCAGCGTCTGGTAGCCGGGCACATTCTGCTGCAGGCTCGCCAGCGGATTGTTGCCGAACGACAGGCGCGAGAGTCCCTTGAGTTCAAGCTGCAGCAGCAGCCGCGTGTTGGAGGTGCTTGCGCCCATCTGCAGGCGCTCGAGCACGACGCGCCCGGTCCAGCAGCAGCTCTGGTATTCGGCGCCGAGGATGGCATCGACGAATTTGCGGTCGGGAATGCTGTAGTTCACGCGACCCACGCCATACCAGCGTCCGTCGCGGGTCGCGTCGTCCTTGCGCGCCTGGGAAAACAGCTCGCCCAGCGGCCATTGCCAGCCCAGGTCCACCTGCTTGGTGGCGATGGTGTAGGGGCCGGTCACATCCTGCTTGCGCACGGCGATGCTCAGCGTGTGGTATTTGGACGGGGTATAGCGCGCGGCGATGGTGGCGCGCGTCGACTGGCGCGCCTTGGGGTTGTACTGGAAGGTGGCGTCCAGCCCCCACCGAGGGGTCCAGTGGATGCCCGCGCCCAGCAGCACGTCCGACAGGCGTTCGTCGACCGCGGCGACGCCGGGCATGGTCACGGTCTGCTCGGAGAAGCGGTAGCGCTGCGCGATGCCCAGGCGCACGGCTTCGGCGCCGGTGCCGGGATCGAGCAGGCGCGTGGTCACGCCCAGGGTCAGCAGGTTGTTGTCGGCGATGCGGTCGTTGCCGCCGAACGAGTTCTCGGTGTAGATGGAGGCGAAGTTGAAATCCGTCTGCGCGGTGTCGTAGACCGGCAGCATGCTCTGGTCGTGGTGCGGCGTGAAGGTGTAGAAGGCGCGCGGCTCCAGCGTCTGCACGAAACCTCGGCCGAAGTAGCTGGCTTCGCGCTCGAACACCAGGCCGCTGTCGAGGCTGAAGGTCGGCAGGATGCGACTGATGCCGGTCTGCCCGGTCGTCAGCGGCGAATCGAAGCTGTAGTTCGTGGCGTGCAGCTGCAGGCGCGGCGTGATGAAGCTCGCGGGCGTGAGCCAGGGGCGGCTGACCTGCGCCACGAAGGTGCTGCGCCGCGCGTTGGGCTGGTTGTAGAAGCTGCGATCGCCGTGAAAGTGCGTGTAGTCGCCATCCAGGCGCAGGTCCAGCCCTGGGCCGACGCTGTCGGGTGTGTAGCTCCAGTGCAGCTGCGGTAGCAGATCGTAGGGCGGGGTGATGGGCGCGGTGACGTCCTGCAGGGTCTGCCATTTGAGCGTGCGCAGGCTCAGCGCGTGGCTGCCCTCGGACCAGCGCAGGCTGCCGTCGGCCGCGAGCAGCCGCTGGGCGGTCACGTCCAGCGGGTTGTAGCTCGTGGAGCCGCGCTGGGGGAAGTCGCGCCAGTAGTCGTTGTCGCTGGCGCGCCGGGCGTTGATCGACAGGCCCAGGTCGCCAAAGGGGGAGGCGATCTGGGCGTTGTGCTTGACGTTGGCGAGCCAGCGCGTGCGCTCCCTGAGCTTGTCGCCGGGCATCAGGTCCAGGCCCAGCTCGCCGTTGTAGCGCGGCTCCAGATAGCGGAATTGCGAGCCCAGCTGCACGCCCCGGCGCGACAGCAGCGTGGGGGTGAACGTGGCATCGTGGTTGGGTGCGATGTTCCAGTAGTACGGCTGCGCGTAGACGAAGCCGCTGGTGCTGTCCAGCGACAGCGTGGGTGGCAGCAGCCCGGACTTGCGCTTGCTCGACAGCGGAAAGCTGATCCAGGGCGTGGCGAGGATGGGCACGCCCTTGAATTCGAGCACCGCGTTCTCGGCCGTGCCCACGTCCTCGGTCTTGTCTATGGTGAGGGTGCGTGCGCGCAGGATCCAGTCGGGCTGCCAGCTGGCCTCGTCGTCCTTTTCGCAGGTGGTGTAGTTGGCTTCGTGCGCGACCGAGTGGTTGCGGTCGATGAAGTCGATTTTTCGTGCCGTGCCATGGCCGCCGGTTTCCAGCAGCCGGTAGTCGATGTCGGTGAAGAAGCCGTCGAAGGTGTTGACCTGCAGGTCCAGCAGCGCCCCGTTGTAGAGGTTGCCCGCGCGGTTGATGCGCACGTGGCCGCTGGCGCGCGCGCGGTCCCGCGGAATGTCGTAGTCCAGACGGTCGGCGCGGATCACGGTGTCGCCGCGGCGCAACTCGGCATCGCCCTGGATGTTCACCTGTACGTCGGTCTGGCCTTCGATGCGTTCGCCGCGCACGAAGGTGGGCAGTGTGCCGGGCGGCGTGGGGGCCTTTTCGGTCAGCCGTGGCGTGGGGCGCAGCGCGGGGTCGGTGCCGTCCTGGACCGGCTGCGCCCGGGCCATGGGTGCGCACGCCAGCAACACGCAGCTGGCGAGGGAAAGTAGCCGACGAGAAAACGGGGGATGGCGCGAGGGCACGGATGCGAGAGGATGAAGCGCTGCGGCCGCATCTGCGCGCTTGCCGTGGCAGCGGTTGCCAGGGCACCGGGCGCAGACTCGACCCATACAATGGACATTATCCATGAGCGATACGCCCATCTCCTCTTCCCCCGCGGCCGTGAGCTGGTCCGACCCCGCGCGCGAGGCGGCCTTCAAGGCGTGGCTCGCGCCGCTGATCGGCCCGCAGGGGCTGCAAGGCGCCACGCTGCGCCCTGCCAGCAGCGATGCGAGCTTTCGCCGCTACCTGCGCATCGACACCGCGCGCGGCGCAAGCCGCATCGTCATGGATGCGCCGCCCGACAAGGAAGACTGCCACCCCTTCGTCGCCGTGCAGGCGCTGATGCACGGCGCGGGTCTGCGCGTGCCCGAGATCCTCGCCTGGGACGAGGCGCGTGGTTTCCTGCTGCTGTCGGATCTGGGGGCGCAGACGGCGATCGAGCGCCTCGATCCGGCCGACCCGCAGGCCGCGCACGGCTGGTATCTGCAGGCCGTCGATCTGCTGGTCGATTGGCAGAAGGCGAGCCGCGCGGGGGCCTTGCCGCCCTATGACGAGGCGCTGCTGCGCCGCGAGCTGCAGCTCTTTCCCGACTGGTACGTGGCGCGCCACCGCGGCGTGGCGCTCGACGCAAAGCAGCAGGCGGTGCTCGCGCAGGCGTTCGACGCCATCGTCGCGCACAACCTCGCGGTGCCGCGCGTGTTCGTGCACCGCGACTTCATGATGCGCAACCTCATCGTCGGCGGCGATGGGCGACTGGGCGTGCTCGATTTTCAGGATGCGGTGTGCGGCCCCATCACCTACGACATCGCCAGCCTGATGCGCGACGCCTTCATCAGCTGGGAGGAGGACTTCGTCATCGACCTCACCGTGCGCTACTGGGAAAAGGCGAGGAAGAGCGCGCTGCTGGGCGCGGGCAGCGAGAGCGGCTGGGGCGCGGACTTCGGCGAGTTCTACCGCGCCGTGGAGTGGATGGCGCTGCAGCGCCACCTGAAGGTGGCCGGCATCTTCGCGCGCCTGACGCTGCGCGACGGCAAACCGAAGTACCTCGCGGACGCGCCGCGCTTCATCGCCTATATCCGCGCCACCTGCGCGCGCTACCGCGAGCTCGCGCCGCTCTTGCGTCTCGTCGAGCAGATCGAGGGCACGCCAGCGGCCGAAGGCTATGCCTTTGGCAGAATTTGAGCCAAATCGGTCTCTGGCGCTTTCTGGATATGCGTGAGCAGCTCTCTATTTTGATATGCCCCGGGTCTATTGCGCCGAGCCGCTGACGAGCGGCCCCCTGCTCTTGCACGCCGAAGCCGCGCGCCACGTGCAGGTGCTGCGCCTGCAGCCGGGCGCGGCGCTCACGCTCTTCGACGGGCGCGGCGGCGAGTGGTCGGCCACGGTCACGCGCATGGGGCGCAGCGAGGTGGCGGTGCAGGTCGGCGCGCACGACCCCATCGAGCGCGAGGCCGCGCGCGCACTGCACCTGCTCGTCGGCATGCCGGCCAACGAGCGCATGGACTGGCTGGTGGAAAAGGCTGCCGAGCTGGGCGTGGCCAGCCTCCAGCCGGTGGTGACGGCGCGCAGCGTGCTCAGGCTCGACGGCGAGCGCGCCGCCAAGCGCCAGGCGCGCTGGCAGGCGATCGCGGTGGCGGCGTGCGAGCAGTGTGGGCGCAACCGCGTGCCCTCCATCGCCCAGCCCCTGCCGCTGCAGGCCGTGCTGCGGGCCTTGCCGCCCGGGCGCCGTCTGCTGTTGTCGCTGCAGCCGGGCAGCGTGGCGGTGCGGGTGGCGGCCGGTGACGCGCAGGCCGTCTGGGTGCTGCACGGGCCCGAGGGCGGCCTCACGCCCGAGGAAGAGGCGGCGGCGCTGGAGGTCGGCTTTGCGCCGGTGCATCTGGGCGCGCGCGTGCTGCGCAGCGAGACGGCGGCGATTGCCGCGTTGGCGCTGCTGGCGGATTCCTGAAAAGAGAGCTGTCAGCGCTTGCTGCACGGGCGTCAGCGGCCTTTTTTGCTTAAATAGTCGCCCAGCCACTGCCGCAGCGCGTTGAAGACCGGCGCCGGGTCGACCTCGTTGAAGATCTCGTGGTAGAGCCCGGCGAACGCGTGCGCGGTGACGATGCCGGGCGGTGCCTGCGCGGCCAGCGCGCGGCTGCCCGCCGGGTCCACCATGCGGTCGTCGCTCGCCCACATCAGCAGCGTGGGCACGGTCCACGCGCCGGCGAGCCGGAGTGTGTCCGCGCCGGTGAAGGCCAGGAAGTGCGCGAGGCGCGTGCTGATGCGGTCGTGGCACAGCGGGTCGTTCACATAGGCCGCGACCACGGCCGCGTCGTGCGAGAGGTACTCGGGGTTCAGGCCGTTGGCGATGCACAGATGGGGCAGCCACCGGGGCAGCGTGGCCAGCAGCAGGCGCTGCAGCGCGTTGGTGAAGACGGCCAGCGCGGGCGAGGAGAGCACCAGCGCATCGATGGGCCGCAGCCGGCGCGCGGCAAACGTCGCGGCCACCAGCCCGCCCATGCTGTGGCCGAGCACGATCAGCGGCTCGCCCGCGGGCATCGCGGCGCGCGTGGCGTCGACCACGGCCGCCAGATCGGTGAGCAGGCGGTCTTCCTGCGGCAGCACGCCGCGCGGGCCGCTGGAGCGCCCGTGGCCGATGTGGTCGTAGCCCCGCACCGCGCAGCCCAGCGCGTTCAGCGCCTGCGCCACTGCGCCATAGCGCCCGCTGTGTTCGCCCAGCCCGTGCACCAGCACCACGGTGGCGCGCCGCTCTCCATCAGGCAGCGGCCAGTGGCGCAGCGCCAGCGTGGCGCCGTCGGGGCGGGTCAGTTCGCTTTCGGTCATGGGCACTCCTTTTCGGGCGTGGCGCATGGTAGCGCTGGCACAATGATCTTCTCTCCATCACGCTCGGCATCATGTTCACAGGCATCGTTCAAGCCGTGGCGGTCATTGCGGCGATCGACGACCGCACGGGCCTGCGCAGTTTCAGCATCGACTTTCCTCCGGGTTTTTGCGAAGGCCTGGCGATCGGCGCGAGCGTCGCGGTCGATGGCGTGTGCCTGACGGTCACGCGCATCGCCAGCCCCGTGCGCGCGAGTTTCGACGTGATGCAGCAGAGCCTGGCGGTGACCACGCTGGGCCGTTATGCCGTCGGCACGCGGGTGAACGTGGAGCGCGCGGCCAGGGAGGGCGCGGAGATCGGCGGGCACCCACTCTCGGGCCATGTGGACTGCGTGGGCGAGCTCATCGCCGTGCGCGCGCAGGAGAACAACCTCGTCTGGCGCATCGCCGTGCCGCCATCGCACCGGCGCTACGTGTTCGCGCGCGGCTACATCGCGGTGCATGGCGCGAGCCTCACCATCGCCGAGTGCGACCGTGTGGCGGGCTGGTTCGAGGTCTGGCTGATCCCCGAGACGCGCCGCGCCACGGTGTTCGAAGGCAAGCGCGCGGGCGACGCGCTCAACATCGAAATCGAGCGCAGCACGCAGGTCATGGTCGATACCGTGCGCGACGCCGTGGCCGAGCAGCTCGGGCCGCTCAAGCCGCTGCTCGACCAATGGCTGGCCGAGCATGGGCGCTCGCTCGATGAGCTGGCGCCCCACGTGCCGCGCTGAACCCGCTTTCGCCGTAGGAGGCGCCCGCCTGATCCTCAGGGTTTGTCGTAGAAGCGCTTGAGGTAGCGGTCGCGAAAACTGTTGTGGCAGCCGTCGCAGCTTTGCTGCATGCGCTGCAAGGCGCTCGTGGCCGCGGCGGCGTCCTTTTTCTGCGCGGCCGCCTGCAGCTCGGTCGCGGCGGCCTTCACCTGCACGTCGTGGTTGCGAAACGTCGGCGCATCGGTGAGCAGCCAGCCGAGGATGCGTACCTTTTCGGTGATGGGCGGCTCGGCATGGTGCGCCAGCCGGTCGGCGCGCGTGGCCAGCTCGGCCCAGTCCTGCTGCCTGAGCGCCGCGTTCGCGGCCAGCGTGTCGTGCTCCATCTGCTGCATCACGCCGCGCAGTGCCATCGGCTCCGAGGCGCTTGCAGCCCATGCGCCGCCCGCGCCGAGCGCCATCGCCATCGCCAAACCGAACATCCTGCCGTGTGCCAAGCCGTGCATGCCGCCTCCGATGGCGCGCATGGTACGGCGCCGAGGCGTTTGCGCCGCCGCGAGAACCTGCGTTGCGACTGGTGCTATCGCATGCCGTCCAGCGGCAGCTGCAGCACGAAGCTGGCGCCGCGTGCGCCGTCGGGGCGGTCCTCGCAGCGCACGTGGCCGCCGTGGCGCTCGGCGATCGAGCGCACCAGCGCCAGGCCCAGGCCCACGCCGCCGCTGCGCTCGCTCGCGCCGGGCAGGCGGTAGAAGGGCTCGAAGATGCGCTCGCGCTGCGCCGCGGGCACGCCCGGCCCGTGGTCGCTCACGCGCAGCTCGACCGTGCGGCCGGTGTGCGTGAGCTCCAGCGTGATGCGGCCCTGGCTGTAGCGGCGCGCGTTCTCCAGCAGGTTGCGCACGGCGCGGCGCAGCAGCTTGACGATGCCGCGCAGTTCGGGAATGGCGGCGCCTTCCTCGATGTCGAGCTCGGCGTCCACGCGCGCGCATTCTTCGGCCGCCAGGCCCACGAGGTCTACCGGCTCCACCGTGCCGATGTTTTCCGCGCCGACATCCAGACGGCTGGCGAGCAGGATTTCGTCGACGAGCTGGTCGAGCTCGGCGATGTTGCGCTGCAGTTCCTCGTGCGTTCCGGGGCTGGCCGCGCCATCGCGCAGCAGCGCCAGACCCATGCGGATGCGCGCCAGCGGTGAGCGCAGCTCGTGCGAGGCGTTCGCGAGCAGCGATTTGTGCGACTGCACCAGCGCCTGCACGCGCGCGGCCGCGGCGTTGAACTGGCGCGCGAGCTGCGCCACCTCGTCGTGCCCCTGCTCGGGTACGCGCACCGACAGATCCCCCTCGCCGAAGCGCTGCACGCTGCGCTGCAGCCGCTCCAGGCGCAGCAGGAGCTTGCGGATGATGGGGAAGACGCCCAGCGTGACCGCCAGCCCCACGAAGGCAAGGATCCAGAGAAAGCCGTACGGTGGCGCGAGCCAGAACGGACCATCGCGGTGGCCGCGCGGCCCGCCGCCCGCAGGCCTGGCGCGTGGCGCCATGCGCAGCGTGTAGCTGCGCCCGTCGGACGCCTCGATCTGGTAGGTCACGCCATTTTCCCAAGGGCCCGGCTCGCGCGAAGCGAGGCCTTGCAGCAGCGGCGCGCCCTGCGCATCGGTGATCTGCAGCTCGCGCGGCGGCGGCGCGTTGAAGTTCCGCGCGTTGTGTTCGGCCGCGATGCGCCAGGCCCAGCCGACGACCAGCGCGAACACCAGCACGCCGCCCACGGTGGCGAGCCAGATGCGCAGGTACAGGCGGCGCGAGAAGGGGCCGAGCATGCGGTGCGATGCCTCTCAGTCCTGGTGCTTGGCGAAGACGTAGCCCACGCCGCGCACCGTGAGGATGCGCTTGGGGTTTTTCACGTCGGCCTCGATCGCCGCGCGGATGCGCCCCATGTGCACGTCGATCGAGCGGTCGAACGCCTCCAGCTCGCGGCCGCGCACCGCCTCCATGATCTGGTCGCGCGTGAGCACGCGGCCCGCGCGCTCGGCCAGCGTCACGAGCAGATCGAACTGGTAGGAGGTGAGATCGGCCGTCTGCCCGGCGACGCTCACAGTGCGTGCGTCGCGGTCGATCTCCAGGCTGCCGAAGCGCATCACATGGTTGGCCGTTTGCGCGCCGCCTTCGCGCCGGCGCAGGATGGCGCGGATGCGCGCCAGCAGCTCGCGCGGCTCGAAGGGCTTGGGCAGGTAGTCGTCGGCGCCCACCTCCAGGCCGATGACGCGGTCCATCGGATCGCCCTTGGCGGTGAGCATCAGCACCGGCACCCTGCCGGCCGCGCCCGGCAGCGCGCGCACGCGCCGGCACACCTCCAGGCCATCGATGTCGGGCAGCATCAGGTCGAGGATGACGAGATCGGGCAGCTGGCCGCCCTCGGGCGTCGTGAGCCGCGCCAGACCGGCCGCGGCGGTATCGACATGCTCGACCTGCAGCGCGGACTGGCCCAGGTACTGCACCACCATCTGCGCGAGACGGTGGTCGTCTTCGATCATCAACAACTGGGCGTTCATGGCGTTATCCTGCGGCCGGGCGGTCTCGCCGCGTTGAAGCCAGTGTAAAGCGGAGGTAAAACGTCACCATGCATTCGATAGCTGCACGCGCTTTCCTGGCAAGGGCCGGGGCACGCTTTGGCTTGGAAGTCTGGATGTCTGTCGCCACGGCCGTGCTGGTGCTGGGCGGCTGCGCGTCGCGCGCTCCCGAGCCCGCGGATGCCGGAGCGTTCACGAACACACTGGGGATGCGCATGCTCCGCGTTCCGGCGGGCGAGTTCCTCATGGGCAGCAGCGAGCCGCCACAGGTGCTGGCCGGGGTCTATCCGCATGCCGAGGCCCGGCGCCTGACGGACCTGCGTGACGAGGCGCCGGTGCATCGCGTGCGCATCACGCACGCGTTCTGGATGGGCGCGACCGAAGTGACCGTGGGGCAGTTCCGCCGCTTCCTTGAGCGCTCGGGCTACGTACCCGAATCGGTGCGCGACGGCACCGGCGGCTATGGCTACAACCCGGCGTACGACCCGGCGCGCACTGTGCGCCACGACGCGTTCGAGGGGCGCGATCCGCGCTACTCGTGGCAGACCCCCGGCTTTGCGCAGACCGACGAGCACCCCGTGGTCAACGTCACCTGGAACGACGCCGTGGCCATGGCGCGCTGGCTCTCCGAGCGCGAAGGCGCCGTCTACCGCCTGCCGACCGAGGCCGAGTGGGAATACGCCGCCCGCGCCGGCACGCGCACGCGCTACCCGGCCGGGGACGATCCGGCGGTGCTGCTCAAAAGCGCCAACACCTTTGCGCAGGAGACGGCCCGCCTGTGGCCGCAGTGGCAGGACGAAGCCGCGCCGGGCCGCGACGGCCACGTCTTCACCGCGCCGGTCGCGCGCTTCGCGCCCAACGCCTTCGGCTTGTACGACATGATCGGCAACGCGTGGGAGTGGTGCTCGGACTGGTATGGCGAGGACTACTACGCGCATTCCCCCGTGAACGATCCCCAGGGCCCGCACGACGGCCAGGTGCATGTGCGCCGCGGCGGCTCGTGGCACACGTGGCCGCTGTACGCGCGGGTGGCATTCCGCAACTGGAACACGTCGGGCACACGCTACGTGCTGGTGGGTTTTCGGCTGGTGCGCGAGATGCCTCGCGAGGCGCCAGCGCGCTGAGTTCAGCCGCGTTGTGCCTCGGGCGCGGGGCTGTCGGTCAGCGGCGTATCGTGCGCCAGCACCACGCAGTTGCGCCCCTGGTGCTTGGCGCGGTAGAGCGCATCGTCGCTGCGCTTGAGCAGGTCCTCGCAGGGCTCGTCGGCGCGCAGCATGGCCGCGCCGATGGACACCGTGATGCGCAGTGACCCGCCGCCCTCCAGCGCCAGCGCCATGGCTGCGACGGCCTCGCGCAGGCGTTCGAGCAGGCGCGTGCCCTGCCCGGGCGTGGTGCCCACCAGCATCAGCAGGAACTCTTCGCCGCCCCAGCGCGCGAGCACGTCGGTGGCGCGGATGCAGCCCTGCGCGGTGGCGCAAAAAGCTTGGAGCACCGCGTCGCCGACAGCATGCCCGTGCGTGTCGTTGACGCGCTTGAAGTCGTCGAGGTCGAGCTGGGCGAGCAACAGCGGCCGTTCGCTGCGCTGCGCGTTCAGGCACGCCAGGCGCATGGCTTCCTGCATGTAGCGGCGGTTGGGCAGGCCGGTGAGCTCGTCGCGCGTGGCCAGGCCCCGGATGTGATGCACGGCCTCGGCCAGTTCGCGGCGCTGGGTCTTGAGCTGCTGGCGCATCGCGCGGATGCGCAGCGCGAGCACCGTGCTGGCCACCAGCACGACGACGACCACGATCATGTAGACCGTGGCCAGGGCCGGAGCGGGCGCGTCCGGCGTGCCCCACTGGGTGACGGCACCGGCCACGGCATACAGCCCCAGGCTGTAGACCAGCAAGCCCTTGATCTGCCGCACGGACAGGCCGAAGACGCAAAACACCATGGCGAGCGAGAGCAGCGGCGGCACGATGCCGCGCGCCTCTCCGGCGATCACGTAGGCGGCGGCGTTGCAGGTGAGCGCCGCGCCGATCTGCACGATCGTGAAGGCCGTGTCGCGCCACTGGCGCGTGTGGCCGCTGCGAATGAGCGCGAAACAGCCCACCATCCACGCGCCCGTCGCCAGCGCCCACCCGTGCACGGGCGCGGGCCGGGCCAGGCCGGCCGCCGCCACCCATTCCATGACCATGATGCTCGTGGCCATGATCAGCAGGGCCAGCACCGTCATCGTCAGAGGTCGGTGCAACCGCGCATCGCTGCCCAGCAGCGTGCGCACCAGATCGTCAGCGAGATTCGGGGGCCCCAGGGGCATGGCCTGCATCGTCTCCGAGGCTTGTTCTTGTGCAATGGCCGGGTAATGTAGGCGTTTGACGACGTTTTGGAAAGTAGTCAGGCTCTGGTAAGTTTTATTTCCTGACGGTTTTCTGTGCTCTGGACGCCAGCGCCACCAGCAGCAGCACCGGCAGGCCCAGCAGCGCGGTGCCGATGAAAAACAGCGGATACCCGTTCGCATCGACGAAGGCGCCGGAAAACCCCGCGATCCATTTGGGCAGCAGCAGCATCATCGAGCTGAACAGCGCGTACTGCGTGGCCGAGTAGCGCACGTTGGTCAGGCTGGACAGGTAGGCGATGAACGCCGCCGAGGCGATGCCGCCCGAGAGGTTGTCGGCCGAGATCACGCCCACGAGCCCGTGAAAATCGTGCCCGCGCGTGGCCAGCCAGGCGAACAGCAGGTTGCTCGCGGCCGAGAGCACCGCGCCCAGCATCAGCACGCGCATCACGCCCAGGCGCATCGAGAGCACGCCGCCGATGAAGGTGCCCGCCAGCGTCATCACCACGCCGAAGATCTTGGTGATGGCCGCCACCTCGTCCTTGGTGTAGCCCATGTCCACGTAGAACGGGTTGGCCATGATGCCCATCACCACGTCGCTGATGCGGTAGATGGCGATCAGCGAGAGGATCAGCGCCGCCTGCCAGCGGTAGCGCGTGATGAAGTCGGCAAACGGCTCGACCACCGCGCCCCTGAGCCATTGCATGGCATTCTTCGCGGGCGGCATCGGCCGCGGGTCGGGCTCGGGCGAGAGCAGCACGGTGATCGTGCCCACCAGCATCGACACCGCCATCACGAGGTAGGCCGCGCGCCAGGCCTGCAGCTGGTAGCCCTCGACGCCCGCCACCTCCATGCGTGCGGCGACCCACAGCACGCCCGCGCCGGCCCAGATCATCGCCAGGCGATAGCCCGTCTGGTAGGTGGCCGCCAGCGCCGCCTGGCGGTCGACGTCGGCCGATTCGATGCGAAACGCGTCCAGCGCGATGTCCTGCGTGGCCGAGCCGAAGGCCGCGAGCAGCGCGAACCACACCATGGGCCCGAGCGCATCGCGCGGGTCCACCAGCGCCATGCCGACGAGCCCGGCAATCACCATGCCCTGCGCCAGCAGCAGCCAGCTGCGCCGCCTGCCGAGCAGCCGCGTGGCGACGGGCAGCGGCAGGCGATCGACCAGCGGCGACCAGACCCATTTGAAGGCGTAGGCCAGCCCCACCCACGAGAGGTAACCGATGGTGGTGCGGTCGATGCCCGCCTCGCGCAGCCTGAAGGAGAGCGTGCCCAGCACCAGCAAGAGCGGCAGCCCGGCGGCAAAACCGAGCGTGAGCATGCGCAGGCTGGCGGGCTCCAGATAGACGCGCCAGGCGGCCATCCAGCTGCGGCGTCCGCGCGCTTGGGGCTCGGTGGAGGGAGTGTGGTCGGACATGGATGTGCAGGAGCGCGGGCGGCCCATTATCCGAAAGCCCCGGCCCCGGTCCGCCGTGGCGTGCCCGCGCCGGGTCTCGCTCAGGGGTGGATGGAGCGCTTGTAGCGGCGGATCAGGCGCTCGGCCTCCTGCGGGTCCAGATAGGCCGAGGCGGCGCCGAGCGGTCCGGTCTTCTGCAGCGCCTGCGCGTCCTGCTGCAGCGGGAGCGCGGGGCAGTCGGTCTGCCGCTCTCCCAGGCTTTCGCCCAGCAGGTAGCGCGTGGCTGCCAGATCCACGCAGTCGTCCATGTAGGGGAACAGCCCGTGGTGGTATTCCCCGGGAACGTAGATCAGTTGCGCCCTGGGCAGCAGGGCGAACATGCGCATCGCGCCGGGGGCGGGCGTGGCGCCATCGTATTCGTCCTGGATCAAGAGGATGGGCAGCTCCTGCAGGCGTTCAATGGCCGGCTTTTGCACGCTGGGCCTGTTCCAGAACATGCAGACGTCGTCGAGCAGCACGCCGGCGAACAGCGGGGCGCTCAGCACGCCCTGCTCATAGCGGCTGCGCCAGCGGGACGGGTCGGTGTCGGAGACATCATCGTTGCACGACACCGTCCAGAAACCTTCCCGGCCCGTGTAGCTCTCGGGCTTTGCGGGTGAGAGCCCGAGGTGTCCCGACCCTTCCCACAGGGCGGAGACCTGGGTTTGCACCAGCGCGTTGGCCGTGGAGGGGCCGGGCACGAAGTCCTTGTTTTCGACCGCCTGCTCGATGGCCTGCTCGACGGCCTGCACGATGGCCTCGTTGCGCTGTGCCTCCGGCACCCCCGCCCGCGCGGTCTGGGCCGCCCCGAGGGCCGCATCCAGCCACGTGCCCGCCTTGATCGAGGCCACGTACCTGTCGCTGTCGCCGCGGTCGTAGATGGCGCCGCCGAGAAGGCCGAGCGCGTTGCGGATGCGCAAGTCGAGCTGGGCTATGCGTGCCTGCACGCCCGCCGCGCTGGTGCCGAGCCCGAAATAGCCGTCATGGCGCGCGGCGTAAGGCAGCAGGAGGTCCGTGTGCGCCGCCTGGCGCGCGCGCGGCAGGTCGAACAGGCGCGTTTCCATCGTATCCGACAGCGGCCAGACGCTGTCGAGCATCAAGCGCCCCACTCGCTCGGGAAACAGCCCGGCATATCAGGCGCCGAGCCAGGTGCCGTAGGAGTAGCCGATGTAGTTCAGCCGCTCGTCGCCCAGCACGGTGCGGATCAGATCCATGTCGCGCGCCGTCGCCTCGGTGTGGATGTGCGGCGTGATCGGGTTCTTCGCGCAGGCATCGGCCACGTACCTGCCGTTGTACAGGGCGTTGTCCAGGTTGACCGGGTCCAGCGGGTCCTGCGTGTGGCCGGTGGGGCGCATGAAGGCGTTGCCCGTGCAGACGACGGAGGTGCTGTCGCCCATGCCGCGCGGTGAAAACCCGATGAAGTCGTAGGTGTCGAGCAACTGCAGCTGCAGCTTGCCCAGCGCGGTGTCCGGATTGCTGCCCGCGTAGGCGAAATACAGGCTCAGGGCATTGCCCAGGCCGTCTCCTCCGGGCCCGCCGGGGTTGGTCAGCAACGAGCCCTGGCGAAGCTGCGGCTGCGCGGAGGCGACGCGCATCAGGCTCACGGCCACGTCGCCCTTGTCCGGCGCATTCCAATCCATGGGCGCGCGCAGATACGCGCACTGCAGCCTGTCGCCGAGCCGTTTCCATGCCTCCCTGAGCTTGTCGGTGTCGGCGCCGAGGATGGTCGGCTCGCACGCGGCCCAGCCCACGGTCTGGGTGCGGTAGGGTGCGAGCGGATCCTCGTCGTCGCCACCGCCGCAGCCCGTCAGTGCGGCAGCGGCCAGTGCGCCGCAGGCGAGGGAACGAAGGGCGGCGCGCAAGGCGGATCGGCGGGGCAGGTGCATGGGGTCTCCAGAGTTTTGAAGGCCGCGCAGCGGCTGTGCATACAGATATTTTGCTGCGTTTTTAGTAGTATAGAGGTTGATCGTGTCCCCGCCCTCCTCAGGCGATGGACATGGATGGCGATCTCGGTCGGCTTGCCGGGACTCTTCACATTCACCAGCGTCCAGAGTGCGAAGAGCTCCAGATGGACGCCGCCTGCCGGGCTCGGCATTTGCTGGGAAACCCTAGGTGCCGCGCGCGGGCGGCGAACTATATTCATCAGATCCAGTGCAAGTCAGCGCCGCCGCGTGAAGCACAGCTAGTTTGCGGGAGTCTCTTTGTCATGCAGCTGCCTCTGCGCATCGATCCAGCCGCCGGCATGGGCCTGCAGGCGCAGGTCACCGACCAGATTCGCCAGTTGATCCTGGACGGCCGCCTGACCCCGGGCGCGCGCATGCCGGCGACCCGCCAACTGGCGCTGGATCTTGGTGTCTCGCGCAACACCGTCATGGGGGCTTTCGAGCGGCTGGCCGCCGAGGGTCTGATCGAGGCACGCGAGCCCACCGGCACGTTTGTCGCCGGGCGCATCGTGGCCGAGGGACCGGCCCTGCTGCCGCTGCCCGAGGCCACGCCCAGCGTTGCGGCCGAGCGCCGGCGCCGACGCCGGCTCAAGCTGCGTGTCGAGGGCCATCAGGTGGTGGCCCCGCACGGGCCCGCGCTGCCCTTCGATTTCTGGATCGGCCGGCCCGATGCCCGGCTGTTCCCGATGCGGCATTGGCAGGCGCTGCTGATGCGCAAGCTGCGTGGTGGCGCGCGGCACCTGTGCGACTACGGCGACCCCCAGGGCGAACTGGCGCTGCGCCAGGCCATTGCCGCTCATGTGGGTGCCACGCGCGGCATCGCGGCCGCTGCGCAGGACATCCTGGTCACCAACGGCATCCAGGAGGGGCTCAATCTGCTGGCCTGGCTGCTGATCGCGCCCGGAATCGAGGTGGTGGTCGAAAACCCCTGCTACCGCGGCGCCGCCCAGGTTTTCCGTGGTCATGGGGCGCGCCTGCGGCCGGTGGCGGTCGATCACGACGGTCTTGGCTGCGCGGCCTTGCCGACGTCCGCCGCCCTGGCCTACGTGACGCCCTCGCACCAGTACCCGCTGGGCGCCACCTTGTCGATCGAGCGGCGCCAGGCGCTGCTGGGCTGGGCGGCGCAGGCGGGCGCCTACGTCGTGGAGGACGATTACGACTGCGATTTCTTTTACGACGGCACGCCGCTGCCCGCGCTCAAGAGCCTGGACCGCCACGGCCATGTGATCTACCTGGGCACGTTTTCCAAGAGCCTGGGCGCGGGCCTGCGCATCGGCTACATGGTGCTGCCGACGGAACTGCGCGAGCCGGCGCGACGCGCCAAGGCCTTGCTCAACAACTGCCAGCCCTGGCTGGAACAGGCGGCGCTGGCTGCTTTCATCACCGAAGGCGGCTACGCCGAGCACCTGCGGCGCCTGCGCCAGTCCTACGCCGCGCGGCGCGACCACCTGTGCGCGGGCATCTCCCACGGCTTGCCAGGCTGGCACTGCGGCGGCGGCGGCAGCGGCATGCACCTGGTGGCGCATCTGCCGCCGCAGGGGCCCGATGCCGAGGCGGTGGAAAAGCTGGCACGTACCCAGGGGGTAGGCGTCTACAGCATTGCCCGGGGCAACGCGCTGTTGTGGAATGCGGGGCCGGATCACCCGCTGCGGCGCGTGCTGCTGCTGGGCTACGCGGCACTGTCACAGACCGAGATCAGCGAGGCCCTGCTGCGTTTGCGCCAGGCGATCGGGGCGCACTGATGCGGGGCGCTCCGGGGCGGGCGCCGCCGCCTGCCTCAGCGGCCGACTACGCGGTTGAGCACTACCCGTACGTCGCTGGCGCCGACCGCGACGCCTTCCATCGTGCCTTCGATGTCGCCGGGTTGGGCACCGGGACTGCCCAGGCGCGAGATGCGCGCGACGATCTGCACGCGCCCCGATTGCGACAGCGCCCGGCCCTGTCCCATGGCGCTGCTGTCGTCGAGCGTGAAGGCCACCGGCCAGCCGGCCGCGCGTGTGCGCATCGCGGCCAGAGGCATGGGCGGGCCGTCGGTCGCCCGGGCGAACACGAACAGGGTGTCGGTAGGAGCCACTTGGCTGGCCAGCGCAGCGTCGAGGCTGACCGTGCCGCGGATCGACGGCGTACTCGCCGCCCCGGTTTCAACGGGGCGCTCCACGGCCTGTGCAGGGACGGTTGCACTGGCTGGCCGGGGCTCGCCCTGGGCGCGCGCGATCAGCGCCGCAATCCGCTCGCGGTCCTCGGAGCCGTCCGGCACCAGCGATTGGAGCCGTTGCCAGTGCCGCAGTGCCAGCCCACGGTCGCCGCCCTGCAGCGCCGCGAGGCCGGCAAAGGCCAGGGCATTGAGGTTGTCGGGGTCGATCTCGAGGGCGCGCTCGACCAGTCGCGTCGGCTCGCCCGACAGCTTGCGGTCGTTGGCGATCGCCAGCGTGTTGGCGTATTCGACCCACAGGTCGGCGTTGTCCCTTTGCAGAGCGGTGGCCTTGCGGTAGGCATTCAGGGTCTCATCGATGCGCCGCGCCTGGAACGACGAGCGCGCCAGCAGCACCCAGCCCTCGGCGTCGTTGCCGTCCCGTGCCAGCCGTTGCGCCAGCGCGGTGATGGCGTCGTCGCCCGGGAGATGCGGGCTGCCCGCCAGCGGACGGTTGCCGTTGATGGCGCTGGGCTGGCCCACCGAGAGGTAGAGCGCCACAGCAACCAAGGGCAGGGCCACCGCCGTGGCGAGGGCCGCGCCCCAGTTGGCCCGCGGGCTGGAGCCGACGCCGCCCGATCGCGCCGACGCCGCGTGCGACTGCAGCGCCTGTTGCTGCAACTCCCGCAGCGCGCGGGCGTATTCGGCATCGCTCAGGGCGCCGGATACTCGCTGGGCCTGCAGTTCATCCGCCGCATCGGCCAGCACGACGAGGGCCGGATCGTCGTTCGCGCCGCGTGCGGGCACGTGGCGAAGCTGCGGCACCACCACCACCGCAAGAGCCAGCAGCACCATGGCGGAGGCCAGCGCGACGAACAGGGTCATGGGCGCGGCTCCTCGGGCAACGGGGCGGCGGCGCTCTTGAGTGCATCGGCCGCAGGCGCGGCCGTGGCCTGGGGCGGCGCGATCTCGAACACGGAAAAGCCGCCCACGCGATAGACCAGCGTGGCCCCGGCGACGTCATGCTGGTCGTTGCCCATCAGCGGCAGCAGCCGTGCCGCCAGGGTCTTGCCGGAAGGGGCGTCGGTCAGGGCGATGGCGCGCAGCGGCTGGTCCTTGCCTTGCCACACGCCGTAGGTGGGGTACCGATGCTGATCGAGCCAGGCGTGCACCCGGCGCACCATGCCATGCACGTCGCCCATGGCGCCGAAGTCCTGGAACGCCACCCCCATCTTTTTGGGCGCGAGCTGGCCGAGCAGGATCAGGTCGCGCAGATGCAGGACCAGCACCGTGGTCTTGCCACCAGCCAAGGCCTGCAGCGCGGCGATGCCTTCTTCTTCGGGCGCCAGCAGCGCGTCGGCAAAGCGCCGAAAGCGCTCCTGCTGCGGCGCTGGGTCGGCGTGGTCGGCACCGAGCCAGAAGGCGCGCTCGACGGCCTCGATGCCGCCGCGACTGGCATTCCAGCGCGCGGGCACGAACAAGGGCATGCCCAGGTGCTGGTCGAACGCCACGTCCACTGCGCTCAACAGCTTGAACTGCCGCGAGCTGTCCCACCAAGCGAGCACGGTGGCGTCGGGCGGCACATGGCGTTTGAGCACGGAGGCGAGCGCGAGCACGTCGTCGGGCGCGACGGTGAGGGCCAGAAACGGATCGTCGACGCGCGACTTCCATTGCAGCAGCACGGGCCCGGCGGCGGTCTCGGCGACTTCGAGGTCCGCCAGGAGCGTGTCCGATGGGCTCGCGCGGACGCTGGCGCGCCGGACCGTGACCTGCCGCTCACCCAGCGCCGCCCACCCCCCCATCTCGGCCGACGCGACGGCGTCGCCCAAGGTGTAGCTGTACGGCGGCGGCGCCGACAGGTGTTGCCACAGCACGATCGATCCCGCGATCATCAGCGCCAGTCCCGTCGCCATGGCGGCGCGACTCAGCCATCGTCGCTGGCGCCCAAGCATCTGCCGGGGATCATTGGGGTTGACCATGACGCATCAACGCTCAGCGTGCTCGTCGCCGCCGGGTCGGCGCCGCCGCCCCGCCCATCCACCCACCAGCAAGCCCCCTCCCAGCATGGCGAGCGTGCCGCCGGCGAACAAGGGGTCGATCGTCAGTCCCGCCAGCAAGCCGCCCGGGGCGTTGTCGAACGACGAGGTCTTCGCGCCGCTCTTGGCTCCCTCGAGCTTGTTCACACGCAGCTCCAGCGCGGCCTTCTCGCGCAGCACCGTGTCCTGCTCGTTGATGATGGCCTGGTCCTTGATCAGGTCGCTCCAGCCGTGCGAATAGGTCCAGCCACCCGGGTTGACGTGCTCCAGGCCCTTCATGTAGCGCGCCACGTGCTGCTCCCACATTTCGGCGAAGGTGCGGTCCACCACGGTGGTCTGGTTCCTGTCGGCGAAGAACAGCGAGGAGAAGCCGCCCGGCTCGTCCTTCTCGGGTGCGCGCAGCGGGGGGCGATTGGTTTTCTGCCCGACCAGCAGCTGGTCGTCGTAGAGCTTCTGCACCACCTTGCGGGTGTCCTCGACCAGGTTGGTGCCGGCCTTGATGCCGTCGTCCATCATGGTGAGGTAGTTGGTGGCGAAGCGCGGCGAGTGGCATTGCGAGCAGGTGCCGACCCAGGCCTCCTTGCGGTCCTTGAACCACGGATCGTCCAGGTTGTCGGCGATGTTCTTGAACGGCAGGAAGCCCCAGCGCACCTTGCGCACCACGTTGTGCGTGTACTGCCCCTTGAATTCGAAGTGGCAGGTCTGGCAGGTGGGCGCGGTCTGGCCGTTCTTGCTGGCGAACTGGTCGGCCAGCCGGATGTTCCAGTCCCAGCTCGCGCCCAGCGTCTGGTACACGGTGCCGTGCTTGGAATACATGAACTGCTCGAACTCGTTGTGGTCGACGCCGTTGTGGCAGGTGGCGCAGGCCTCGGGCTTGCGCGCCTCGACGGTGGAGAATTCGTGCCGCGTGTGGCAGTTGTCGCACTTGGTCTGGTTGGTGTGGCACATGGTGCAGCTGGCGGCCACTTCGCGCTGCTGCAGCGCGGCCCAGGTCGCGGTCTCGACGTTGGCGATGTAGTCGACGGTGTGCGAAGGGTGGCCCTGCGCCCACTGCTTTTGCGGCCAGACCAGCGTGTCGCGCTCGGACTCGGCCTCGGCGAACTGGCGCACGTGACAGGTGCCGCACACCGTGCGGTCGGGCATGCGCAGGTCCTTGGCGTGGTTGCCGCCCGCCACGCCGACGCCCATGTGACAGTCGGTGCACTGCACGTCCTTGAGCGGCTGCCCCTGCGCCAGCAGGCCCTGCGAGCGCAGGTTGTCCTCGACCTCGACGATCACGCCCTTCTTGTAGGCGCGCGCATCGCTGTCGGGCAGGGCGCGGATCTGGTCGAGGTTGGCGTGCACGCTCTTTTCCCACGACTTGACCCAGCCGTGCGTGACGGCGGTGTGGCAACCCACGCAATCCTCGCGCTTGGCTTCGATCGCGGGCTCGGCCGGTGGTTTGTAGAACAGCGTGGGCGCCAGGTACATGTCCATCGGGATCGGCTCCCAATATTTGGCGAGCTTGCCCTTGGTCAATTCGGCGCGGTAGCGCTTGGACAGGCTGTCGAACAGTTCCTTGGGCGACGCATCGCGCGAAAGGTCGAGCGCCTTGAGCTGTTCATCGGGGACCGAGTCCCAGATGGCCGCGCTGGCCGGCAGGTGTGTGGCCAGCAAGCCAAGGGCCAGGGCGGCCAAAGTGAGCAGTCGCGAAAGCATGGGTCCCCTCCGTTCCAAACACATCCAGTGACCATGAGGTGTGGATGGGGACGACTATCGGCGCTTCTTGACTTGCACCAAGAGCCATTGCGTGCATGCGCGGTGGTGCCATGGCGGCCATGGCACCACGACAAATTCATGCCATGGCCCCACCGGGTGCGACGCCGACCGGCCGCCGGAGCACACAGGCCCGACTTGAAGCCGTTGGAGGTCACTTGCCAGACAGCACTGGCCTTACCATGGCGGCCATGCGCCCCGCGAACCCGCTGGTTCACCCCCACTTTTCGGTGCGCCGCTACGACGGCGCGCACCACGCGCACGCGCACGATTTCGTGCAGATCCTCTACGCGCTCGACGGCCGCATGGAGCTCGACATCGCCGGGCACGCGGCCAGCGTCGACGCCGCCAGCGGCATCGTCATTCCCGCGGGCGCCGGACACGGCTATTGGGCCGAGCGCGGCGCGCGCATCGCGGTGATCGACGCGCCGGATCAGCCGGGCCTGACTCGCCTGCGCCGCTTTCAGGTGCCCGCGCCCTGGCGCACGGCGGCGGCGCCGGCGGCCGATGCGCTGCTCGCCAACGTGGCCCTGGCGCTGCAGGCGCCGCGCCTGCTGGTCCGCAGGCCCGTCGACCTGGCCCGCCTGCGCCGGCAGGTGCAATCCGCGCTGCACGAAGACTGGCCGACTGCGCGCCTTGCGGCGCTGTGCCACCTGAGCCCGCAGCGCTTTCACACGCGCCTGCTGGAGCTGGCCGGCGCCACGCCGCAGGCCTGGCTGCGCGCGCTGCGGCTGGACCAGGCGCAGCAATGGCTGGCGCAGGGCCGGTCGCTGGAGGCGACGGCGCTTGCCTGCGGCTACGCCAGCGCCAGCGCGCTGGCCTACGCGCTCAGGCGCGAACGCGGCGTGGGCGCGCGGGTGTTGCGGCATTCATCGATTCATATTTGATAGCTGTTAACGCTTGATGGATAAGCGTTTGAACCGTATTTGAATCATATTTCCTGAAGCGGCCCTGGGTACGAGCCATGGTCCTTGAGCCAGCGCCACCTCAAGCGTTTCTCGACAATTGCCGTCCCGCGCCGCGCGCACCATCGCCCGGATGCACACCTCCCCTTCTTCGGTACGCGGCATTGCGCTCGTGCTGTTTGCGGCAATGCTCTGGGGCACCACCGGCACCGCGCAAAGCTTTGCACCCTCCACCTTCTCGCCCTACTGGGTGGGCGCGCTGCGCCTGGCCATCGCCACCGGGTTCTTCGCGCTGCTGGCGCGCCGGGCGCCCCGGCGCGGCGCGCCCTGGCCGTGGGCGGTCATCGCGCTGGGCGGTGCCAGCGTCGCCGTCTACAACCTGAGCTTTTTCGCCGGCGTCAGGCACAGCGGCGTGGCGCTGGGCACCGCGATCGCCATCGGCAGCGGGCCGATCTGGGCCGGGCTGCTGCAGACCTGGCAGCAGCGGCGCCTGCCGCCCCTGCTCTGGTGGCTGGGCACGCTCGTGGGCGTGGCGGGCGGCGTGGCCATGGCGCTGGGGCAGGGCGGCGGCGCACGCCTCACGGCGCCGGGTGTGGCGCTGTGCCTGCTCGCGGGCCTGGCGTATGCGGTCTATGCGCTGGCCAACAAGCGCATCGTCGAGCGGCTCGATCCGGCGCGCACCAACCTTGCGGTGTTCGGATCGGCTGCTCTGCTCTCACTGCCCGCCGCCTGGCTGCTCGGCGGCTCGCTGCAGGCCGATACGAGCGCCTGGGCGGTGGTGCTGTTCCTCGGGCTGGTGAGCACCGGTGTGGCCTACTTGCTCTTCACCGGCGGCCTGCGCCACATCTCCGGAGCCACCGGCGTGACGCTGGCGCTGGGTGAGCCGGTCACGGCCTTCGTGCTGGCGGTGCTGGTGGTGGGCGAGCGTCAGACGTGGCTTGCGTGGCTGGGCCTCGCCGGCGTGCTCGCGGGCCTGCTGGTGGTGGTGTGGGCGGAGGTGCGGGTGAATCGGGGCTTGCGTTCGGCCTGACGTTGATGCAGCGCCGTGCACGGTCGGCAACATCGGAAAGCCCGCTTGCGGCTTCGAATGCGCGACCCGGCCTCTCAGGCGACCAGGCTTTCGCCTTGCAGCGCGGCACGCTGTTCGAGCGCCAGTGCGCCAATGCCCGGCAGCTGTGCCTGCATGAGGTCGTCGCACAGCGACGGCAACTCCTCCTGCGGGAACACCTCCAGCACACGTGCCGTCACGCGCGCCGCATAGTCCGGTCCCGAGCCCGCGTGAATGAACACCAGGCAGCGGACGACCCAGTAGCGCAGCTCGCTCGCGTCCTGCGCACCGTGCATCGCCGCGGCCAGCGCGGACGCCTCCGGGTCACGCAACATCTGCATCAGGCCGATCACGTACATCTTGCTGGCCGCCAGCGAGCGGCGCGGCTTGGGCGCAGCGGTTGCACTGGCAGCAGCCGAACCGGCATCGCCACCGCTCGCAGCCGGCGCGCGCGAGTCGACGAACCGGGACGACGGTGCCTGCGATTCGGCAGGGCCCGAATTCAATGTCCGGGCCGGCGCCTGCGCTTTCTCTGCCGGAGAGACCGGCCTGGCCGCGCGGGCGGCGGTGTGGTCGGAGCCCGCGGTGTCCCTGGCGCTTGGGGCGACACGCACCAGGTAGCCATCGAACACCATGCGTGTCACCAGTTCCTCGATGTCGCCGCCGAGCAGGCCCGCCAACTCGTCCTTGTCGCGCCTGCCGTCGGCCAGCACCAGCAATTGGCGCTCGCGCCGCACAAAGGCCCGGCGGTCGGACAGCGAAGCCCGGCCTTTTTCTGTCTTGGCCAGAATCACTGAATTTTCTCCGTGCTGGATGAAACCGTGATCAATTTAGGCCGTTGGCATGAATTTTTGATGACGGAATTATTTCGTTGTCAGTGTGGATCGAGCCGTCCCGATCAGCCCGCAGCGCCAACCGCGTCCGCGAGTTTTGATTGCCGCGTCAAATAAGGAGTAGGTGCTGAACAACGGGGGAACCGGGGCAGGTTCAACGCGGTCTCGGCGCACTGGCGTCACGCAGCCGAGGTGCCGTCTGGACCCCTTTGCCATGCAAAAAGGCCACCGGCAAGGGTGGCCTTTTCGTGCGGGCCCGGAACAGGTTCACGGCACCACGGTGATGCATCCGGTATCGGTGGCGGCGACCAGGTAGCCCCGTGGATCGTAGCCCTCCACCTGGTAGCAATAGGTCTGGTTGACATAGACCGAGCTGTCGATCAGGGTGGTGGCATTCACGGTGGCCAGCGGGTAGCCGTCGCGCAGCACATCGAAGCTGGCCACCCCGGGGTGGTCGCTCCAGTCCACCTGGATCGATTGCGGGCCCACGCGGGTCAGGGCGAGATTGAGCGGATCCACCGGAGGCGGTCCGCCCGAAACATAGACCTCGCCGCCGCCGCCGCAGCCGGCCAGCCCGGCCGCGATCAACAGGGCGACCGCACCACGTGCCAGCCAACGGCGGGCCAAGGGAATGTGAGGGTGTTGCATCTGGGGCTCCTCAGGGCGCGGTGATCGGGCTGGCAGTGACGGTGGGCTGCGAGGTGCTCAGATAGAGCAGCGGCGCTGCGTTGGCAGCGTCGGGCTGATCGATGCGCAGTTCCAGGAAGCGGTCAGCCGGGTTGGCCGCAGGCAGTTGGGCCATGGCGGCGGCTGCCGGCATCGCATCGCTGCGCAGGACGCCGGCGATGCCCCGCAGGTCGGTGCCGGCTGGCTGCTGGTTGAGTTGCACCCAGGCCATGCGCAGCAGCCCGGCGGCGACCGGGGCCTTGACCTCCAGGCGGATGGATTCACGCTGGGTGAAGCCCTGGCCGCCATCGCTGACGACGATCTCGCTCTGGCTCACCGGCAGATCGATGGCTGTGCTGCCGACCACCAGGCGAAACGCCTGCACGGCGCCCACATAGCGGCCCACCCAGGCGTCCGGATCGGAGTCGGGCACGCTGTCATCGTAGCGTGCCTGGAACGACCAGGTGCCCGAGGCGAGGTCGGCGCGGGTGAATGGCAGGTTGGCTGGCAAGGCGGCCAGTTGCTCCGCCGTCGGTGGCTTGAAGCGGCCGTTGCCAGACAGGGCGAACGGCGCGGCGTTGCAGACCAGGGGCAGGGACAGCAGGGATGCCAGGGCCAGCGCCGCAGGCGAGAGCACGGCGGCCAACAGGGAGCGGCGCAGGCGCCGCGGAGGGCAAGAATGAAGAGGCATCGTGCTTTCCAAAAACGCCCAGGCGGGCGGAGCACGAACTCAACGTCCGCCTTTCGCGGCGTGCTGACACGGGATGCAATTCGTCGCAAATCAGCCGGTGCGTTGTGCAGCCACTGGGCTGTTCCGAGCCTGATGCACATCGCTGGCATAAGGCTGCCATGGCGCTTCGAAGCGTCGAGGCCGGTTATGCCGCCGGCACTTTGCGCAGGCGTCCGGCGGTTTTGAGCTGCCTATGCGGCAGTGAACAACCATGGGCATCGAGACTGCGGCCGATCTACTTTCTGAGCTGCCTATGCGGCAGTGAACCACCAGTCCACCCGAGGTTGACGTCGCCTCATGTTTCTGAGTTGCCTATGCGGCAGTGAACTCGCCATCCGCCAGGCGCAGCCAGATGGGCTGTTTCTGAGCTGCCTATGCGGCAGTGAACGTGCACAGCGCTGCCACGTATCAGACGTGGGAATTTCTGAGCTGCCTATGCGGCAGTGAACTTGTTCATGGTCTGGATGGGGTGGTAGGGCATTTTCTGAGCTGCCTATGCGGCAGTGAACGTTCGTGTGCTTTGATCACTCGTGCGCAATACTTTCTGAGCTGCCTATGCGGCAGTGAACTACCTGGCCAAGGGTGTGTCGGTACAACTGTCTTTCTGAGCTGCCTATGCGGCAGTGAACATGAGCGCGGCACGGTCATTGCAGGACATGTTTTTCTGAGCTGCCTATGCGGCAGTGAACTCCGCGCTGATCTCGAACACGACCACCTGGACTTTCTGAGCTGCCTATGCGGCAGTGAACTCGATGGACCTGACGGCCTGAGAGTGCAGGTCTTTCTGAGCTGCCTATGCGGCAGTGAACATCGAGGCGTACCCCGCCGAAGTGCTGCAGAATTTCTGAGCTGCCTATGCGGCAGTGAACATCTGCTCCGCAGTCGATACCGCGCACGTCCATTTCTGAGCTGCCTATGCGGCAGTGAACTGGCGTAAGACGATGGCCGAGCGCAAGCCTCTTTTCTGAGCTGCCTATGCGGCAGTGAACTGGTAGATGACGCGATCGGCCAGCGCGTAGGTTTTCTGAGCTGCCTATGCGGCAGTGAACGCCAGTTGCCGCGCGGGCAGGCGCCACCTGCTTTTCTGAGCTGCCTATGCGGCAGTGAACACATGGGCAGCGCCAATACCAGCGGCCTGTTCGTTTCTGAGCTGCCTATGCGGCAGTGAACGGGAACACCGGACCGTGGCGGGCGGGCTCGGCTTTCTGAGCTGCCTATGCGGCAGTGAACCTGGTCACCATGAACGCGCCGCTCTTCGGCAATTTCTGAGCTGCCTATGCGGCAGTGAACCGCGGGGACGTGCTCACAGGCACGTTGGGCAATTTCTGAGCTGCCTATGCGGCAGTGAACATCAACGCGAAAGCCGAGATTTGCCCGCATTGCTTTCTGAGCTGCCTATGCGGCAGTGAACTGGTCAAGCGTCGGATCGACGGCGTCGGGAATTTTCTGAGCTGCCTATGCGGCAGTGAACAGCGGGTTCGCTGGCACTGGCTCGCCGGGCTTTTTCTGAGCTGCCTATGCGGCAGTGAACGTCAAGTCCGGCGCGCTGATCCTGGCCGAGCTTTTCTGAGCTGCCTATGCGGCAGTGAACCTCGGTGGCCGTGCCTTCTCGCAGGCGTTTCATTTCTGAGCTGCCTATGCGGCAGTGAACTCCGCTTACAGTAAACGAGTAAACGCAAACGCAACCGAAATTTCTGAGCTGCCTATGCGGCAGTGAACGCAATAGCCTGCGATGAATCGGCCGTGACTCATTTCTGAGCTGCCTATGCGGCAGTGAACAGCACGCTCGTGACCGAGCTGCGCAACCTGGTGGTTTCTGAGCTGCCTATGCGGCAGTGAACGGCGCCCCTAGGGATCATGTCCAAAACAGACTCTCGAACAAAATTTGAGTTGGCGCTTCCCACATGTTGAAGAATTCGACTGATCTTTCGTTCGGATTCAGGCCAC
>MEFV01000016.1 GCA_001725255.1 Comamonas sp. SCN 67-35
CCCTGCGGGGTTCCCCCGGACAAGCCGGCTCCCCCTCCCTGTTATCGAGGCCCCCAGAGGGGGCCGAATGATCCCCCGATGGCCCGCCGCCGCCCCTTGGGCGGGAGAAAGAAAGACAGCCCCTTTTGCGGCCGCTATAACGGGGCTACACGGGCCGCAAAAGACAAAGGGCATGCCCGAGCATGCCCTTGTGCATCTGAACGCCTTGTGGCGCGTTCTCGCCGATCAGCAACTTACCCTCGTTGAGCAAGCGCCTTCTCGATCTTCTTGTCGGTCTTGTACTGGCTCAAGGCGTATACGGCCCAGATCGTCGCCGGTAGCCAGCCGATCAGCGTGATTTGGAGGATCAGGCAGATGATGCCGGCGAAGGGGCGGCCGATGGTGAAGAACGTCAGCCACGGCAGGATCAAAGCAATCAGCAAGCGCATAGGTTTTCTCTTTCAGTTGGTTGGATGAAAATTTATCTGACTAGCGTGAGGGGCGTTGGTGACAGGAGCGTGCACCTGGTCAGTTACTGCTGTCACCATGTTCATTGGCGGCCGCCTGCCTGCCGTCCTGGGCGGCCATTGGAGCTGCGTGGTCGCCTGGCTGAATTTGGCGCAGTTCGCCGTCGATGCTGACAGTCACTGCAAGCCCATGTGCATGGGCTTCGGCAATGGCCTTGTGTGTGGCTTCGGCCATGAGCGCATGCGCCCGTTCGAGGCCGATTTGATCCAGCAGCGATTTCATATCAAGCTCTCCCCAAGACGTTCTAGAAAACCTTCAATAACAGTAGTGCGTTCAGTCCAGTCTTGAAATCGCTCGTGTTCTTCGAGATGCGCCAGTACCAAGGTTTCGGCCAATTCAACCAGGCTCATGTCGAGGCCGTCGATTTCCTTCGTGTACTGTGCGTACGTACGCAACAGCGCCATTGTCTGAGGTCGGAAAATCCCATCGAGAAGGGGACGCTTCTTTGCCATGTTCTACCTCCAAAGCC
The DNA here is from genome assembly GCA_001725255.1 of Comamonas sp. SCN 67-35. GTDB lineage: Bacteria > Pseudomonadota > Gammaproteobacteria > Burkholderiales > Burkholderiaceae_C > Comamonas_C. The sequence continues at coordinate 977 of MEFV01000016.1, forward strand.
GTGTTCAAGGTTGTAGATCGAAGCCAGCAGCGCGCAATTGACGCTCAAGCTGCGCCAATGGCTCTCCCAGCCGCCCGTCTGCATCGCGCGTTACTTCAATCATCGTGAGAGCCAGCGGTGCGTCCTGACGCGCAAGACGCTCCAGTTCGAGCGCCAGCCGCGCATGTTGGTATTGAAGAAAATCCACCAGGACACCCATCGTCGTTTCCTTTCGAGACGGTTAATCCTCGGAATGCGAGAGGCGGATATTCACGCCGGCCTGCGGCGCGGCGTCACTCGGAATCTGCGGCGGCCTGACGTGCTGCAAATCCTGGAATGGCGTCTTGTCGCGGCCCGAGGCCGGGCCGCTTTGTCCCGCCCCTGGGGCGGGCGCGGATGCCCCTCTAGACGATGTTGACGTGTTCGTGGCCGACGTGTTGCCCGCGCTGGTATTCATCGCCGACGTGTTCGCGGCCGACGTGCCGACGCCGCCCGCATTGCTCTCGGCGATCTTGGCCGAGGGCGGTGACACCACGTTACCGTAGTCATCGACGACCTGGCGCTGGGCTTCCGGCGTGGCGGCGGCCAGCGTCTGCGCTGGAGCGCTGCCCGAGCTGCCGGCAGGTGCAGCGCCCGAGCCGGTGGCCGAGGTGTTGCCCGTGCTGGTGTTCGCAGCGGCCGCGTTCGTCGCCGACGTGCCGGCCCCGCCCGCGTTGCTCTCGGCCATCTTGGCCGCAGGCGCGGCGACCACGTTGCCATGGTCATCGACGACCTGCGAGCTGCCACCCAGGGGTGCGGATGAACTACCAAGAGCGCCGGAGGGCGTGGAGGGAGGGGGAACCACTGGCGCGGCCGACGTGCTCTGGTTGCCCGCGCTGTCGTTCTTGGCGCTGTCGCCTTCGGCCGACGTGCCAGCACCGCCCGCGTTGTTTTCGCCGCCCTTGCTCATGCCGCCCGCGTCGGCCATCGCCGCGCGCTCTTCGCGGAGCTGGGCGGTCATGCCATCGCGGCGCTCGGCCGCGCGGCCGCCCACGGTAGACCGCTCGGACGCCGTAGGCTTGGCAAGGCCCACGGCCTCGCCGGCACTGCGGCCGGCTTCGCGGCCCATATCCACGGTGGACGTGCCGACCGCCTTGAGGGCGCTCGACAGTGCGCTACTGCCACCAGCGCGGTGGTGGTCATATCCTGCTTTTAGCGCCTGCATCCCACCCCTGGCGGACTGTAGTGCTGGGGAAATGGCGGTGGCGCCTGCCGCGACCGTTCCGGCAGCAAGCGCGCCCGACGTGGCCGCCGCTGCGCCTGCTGTCAGCGACGGCGCACCGGACAGCATGGCCGCCGCCATGTTCGGAATCTGGAAGCCCAGGAAGGCCAGGAGCATCGAGCCACCCATCACGGCGAAAATGCTGTTCCAGTCCGTTGTCGCCAGCAGTGCCGCCCAGGTCTTGGCCTGGGCTGTGCCCACGCCGATGATGAGGTAGAGCATGAACAGCTTGATGCCCGTGGCGAAGGCGTAGCTGATGTACTTCTGCGTGAACTCGACTGTCCAGCGCGAGCCGCCGAAGCCCAGGAACAGCACGCCGCCGCTGATGGCAATGTAGCTCTCGATCAGCGCGATCAGCATTTGCCCGGCGATGACCAGGAACGAAATCACGATGGCGAGCGCGGCGAGGCCGCCAACTACGACCGTGGCGAAATCTTCCCACAAGCTCAACGCCTGGATGCCCTTCAACATCGCCACTGCCGTATCAATGCCCAGGTCGAACACTTCGGACGGCGTGAGCGCCGGCAGGCCGGTCGCTTCATTGCCAGCCTTCACCAGGCTGTTCACGATGGCAGGAATCCAATAGTCGGCGTTTTGCAGCAGGAAGTAGAAGAACCCGATGCCGATGAGCTTTTGCACGACCGCAGCCGTGAACGACTGCATTTCCTGGCTTTTCAGCACCCACAGGATTGAGGCCCAAGCGAATTCAATCGCCGCGAGCTTCCAGAACAGAGATTTGGCTATGACCAGGAGCTTCGGGAACCACTTGGCCGATTCGGTCTTGTAGCCATTGCCGATGTCGTTCAGGACATCGGCAAACGCCGCATCCGCAGCAAAGAGGGCAAATGCGATGACGAGCAGCCAGAGCGTCGCGCGTCGATGGGCGCTGAACGATGTCATTTGAAAGTGCTCCCTTGATGGGGCGCACCGCCAACCCTCGCGGCGCGAGCGAGAGCACCGCAGATGCCACCGACGGCGAGCGCAACCAGAGAGGCGAGGGGATAGAACCCCGCGAGCGCGATGGAAGTCCCAATGGCCAGCAAGGCAACGGCTGCGAAGAACACGAAACCAGGCCGGTTTGCGTGCAGATGGATGTAGGCAAGATATCCACCCGCCCCGACCGCGAGCAGGAGCAGCATCGCAATGCGGCCGTCGATCAGCTCGAATCCTGCTGCGAGCATGAGCATGCAGCACGACGCGGCCACTGTGCCGCCTGCGATGCGTTGAATGGGCGAGGGCTGATAGCCCGTTGTGCGGACTTCCCGAAAGTCCGCGTCAATGATGTCCGGCTGGTGCCGGTCTTGAAGCTGTGGCATGGCTCCATTCCTTTCCGTGCGTTGACACACGGCTTGCCGCAACTACAGCGCAGGTGCGAGCAAGCCCCATACGCCAGCACAAGACTGGCTAAGGCTCGCTCCTGCCCCTGGGCCTAGTTCCAACAAGGGAACATCCGCCAAATCATCCAAAAGGCCATGCAAGGAACGTGATGCCGGTTGCCCGGCACCACCCCAAAATTTCCGCGCGCGGAAATTTTTGAGGTCACGGGAGGGCTTCCGCTCCCGCTTCAGTCCCACAACCACCACGGTTGGCGGCTTGTTCGGCAAAGACCAAACCACACTCGCCAACCATCAGTAGTGGAACATAAAGAATGATATCAGATTTGCTTTCGATGGTGTACTATCTCTTCGATTGACAACGAATTTACCTGATATCAGAGGTGTGCGTTTTGGTATCAGGCGATACCGGATAAGTGATTAATTTATGGGCAAACTCAACGCTGTTCGCTGTGACGATGACTTTCAGCAAGCCCTCGAAGATGTTGCGAAGGCGCGTGGCTGGTCGGTGCCGGGGCTGTTCCGTGAGGCTGCGCGACAGTACATCCAGGGGGATGAGCTTCACAGGGCGATGGTGGACTTGGAGAAGCGCCAGGCCGGTAGCTTCAAGGCTCTGCACAATGAGGTGCGGCGGATGCGCAGCGAAATGCGGGAGTTGATGACGATGCATGAGCTGTTCATCAAGTCCTACTACGTGCACACCCCACCTATCCCGGAGGATGTGAAGCCGGAGGCGAAGGCTCGGGCGCTGGAGCGTTGGGAGAAGTTGGCTAGCGGGGTCTCTGATGCGAAGGCGGCCGGCTTCATGAAGGGGTAGCGAAAATTTCCGCGCGCGGAAATTTCTGAGTAGGTGGAGGATGCCGACAAGAGGTCGGCTGGCTTGCCGATAGCGTGGATGGGCCTCGCTGGAGTGCTTGATTTCTGTTGCATTGAACGGCAATACATGGGAAAATCCCCTGGTTTTCCTGTTGCAAGCAACGAGAATGCCCATTATCACTGCCATTCAGTTCACACAGGATCAGATGCGCACACTTACTGGCGTGTCTGCGGAGACGGTTCGGCACTGGCGCAAGACCGTCCCTTACTTGGCTTCCAAACAGGGCAAGGCGGCGCGCTTCAGCTTTGCTGACTTACTGGGGTTGGCTATTACGAACGAGTTGGTCAGCTCGTTGGGAGTTCACATTGGTTCGGTGAGTGCTGGCGTTGATCGGCTGTTCAAGCTGCTCACCGAGGCAAACGCACTAACATTGGATGGTGCAATCGTGTGCGTTACGTCTACTACGGCGAGCCTTCACGAGTCGGGTTCTTGGCTCGGATCAAGTGCGCCAATGCAGCCGACGCTTGCTATCCCACTTGATCCGCTGGTCGCACGGCTACAGCAGCACATGTTGCCTGTGATGCCGGCGCCCACCCAGGCTGCACTTCCTTTTCCGCCTGAAGCCGTTCGGAGTAGGGCGTGAGCGCTGCGACACTAGAGCACGTTCTTGCTGCAACCGGCTACTTGCCGGACGGTCAACCTGCAGCCGGTCTTCAACTCGGAAGCGATGCGCAGGCCTCCCGCCGTGGTCGCGTCTTCACGCCAGATGCTTTGTGGCGAAGCGCCTCGTCTCTAACCGTCTACTTTAAGTTCGAGCAAACCCCTCCAGCCGAGGATGTAGTCAGCCAGTGGCGACGTGAAGTTTGGAATGAAGGGTTCGCGCCGCTGCTATGGGTCATCTCTCCGCAGCGTATTGATCTGTACAACGGCTTCGGCACGCCCGTCAAAGACGGTGATGCACAGAAGCACCTAATCGGACGCTTCGAGACTATTGAAGCGTCTCTTCATCAACTGGACGAACTCGCTGGCCGACTGGCGATCGAGACCGGTCAGTTTTGGGCCAACGCGCCGACCGTCGATCGCAAGACAAGTGTCGATCAAAAGCTCCTGTCAGACTTGGCGTTTCTCGAACGCGATCTCGTTGCGGGCAATCTGGCTCGTAGCGCGACCCAGGCTTTGATTGGCCGGGTGATCTTTACCCAGTACCTAATCGATCGAGAAATCGTCAGTGCAACTCGATTGCGAAAGGTGTGCGGCCACACGGCTTTGCCGGCGATTCTGCGAGATCGGTCAGCGACCGCGAAGCTATTTGAGTGGCTGGCTCAGACCTTCAACGGTGATATGTTCCCGCCATCGTCGGTAAAGACGACGCCAGCAGACCTTCATCTGAAGCGTGTTGCCGAGTTTCTGGAAGCGGTAGATCCGCAAAGTGGTCAGCTCAGCTTCTTTCCGTATCAGTTCGACGTGATTCCGGTTGAACTGATCAGCTCGATTTACGAGCAGTTCGCACACGCCGAGCCGCGTGCAAGCGGGCAGAGAACAGAGGCATTGCGAAACGGCGTGCACTACACGCGCTTGTCTGTCGTGTCTTTGGTCCTTGATGAGGTGATGGGCGGCCTGTCGGGGCAGGAATCGGTGCTGGATTTGACCTGCGGCTCCGGTGTTTTCCTGGTCGAGGCATTGCGGCGCTTGGTATATCTGCGTACGCAGGGTGAGCCCCCCACGCGGGATGTGATCCGCTCAACGCTTTATGAGCAAGTGTATGGCGTGGATATCAGCGAAGCCGCTATTCGTGTGGCCGCATTCAGCTTGTACTTGGCGGCGCTTGAACTGGACCCCGATCCGCAGCCGCCGCAATCCCTGAAGTTTCAGCCGCTAATTGGTAAGACTTTGCTTGTCGGCGATGCTCGAACCGTTGAGCAGCAAGGTGATGGCAAGGCAGTGCTTACGACGACGACAGGGCCTAAGCAGTTCGACCTGATCGTCGGTAACCCGCCCTGGAGCTTCAAGGGGCAGTCAGGAACCGAGGCACGGCGCAAAACGATGGCGGCAGGCATCCCGGCCCAGCCCCGTGGGGAAGGTCTCGACTTCGTTCTGCGGGCGGCGGAGTTTTCGCACGACAAGACGCGGTTTGGCGTCATTCTCAGCGCAACGCCGTTCTTCAGTCGCAGTGGCACGGGCATGAGGGCGGCTCAGCACGTCATGCGCGAGTTGGCTCCGGTGACGCTGGTCAACCTGTCCAATTTGTGCAGTTGGCTCTTTGCAACCGCAACGATGCCGGCGGTAGTCCTCTTTGCGCGTCATCGACCAAAGCAGCGAACGGATCAGGTCACGGTTGTTCAGATTCCATGGACCCCCAGTGGTGCCAAAACCCATTCGTTCGAAGTGGCGCCAAGCGACATTATCAAGTTGAGCCTCGGTGAGATCGAGAAGCAGCCTTTGAAGTTAAAGGCCGCTGCGGTTGGACGCCGCCGTGATCTAGTGCTGTTGGAGGAACTGACTGCGACGTATCAAGGCCTGGGTGACAGACTCGCGTCACTCGATACGAAGTTCCGCGATGGGCTGACCCAAGGCAGTCCGGCGAACCAAACACGCAATGCCCGTGAAATGATGGGGTTAGAACTGTTGCAGGCCAATGATATGCAGCACTTCCGAATTCCTCGTGGTTTGCCGACGTATAACTACTCGGAAGCGCAGTGGCCGCGCTCACGTGACACGTTTCGAGCCCCACTGTTAATCGTCAAAGAGATGGTAGTGGGGCAGCCGCGGACTCTTGCCGCGGTGGCTGATCGCGACCTTGTTTTTACCGACTCGTACTTCGCTGCGGCACTTCCTTCTAGCCATAAGGAAACGGCGCATCTGCTTGCAGCGATTTTGAGTTCCGCGCTGGCATCATGGTTCTTTGTCCTGACAGCGTCGGAGTTCGGCATCTACAAACGAAAGTTGCTGATGCGCGATGTAGGTTTTCTGCCTGTGCCCGAGTTTGCATCTGCCATGGAGTCGCAGGCGGGACGGCATTTGCTGGCGTTGGAGAAGGCGCTGCGCGAACGTGAGATCGAAGCTGAAGACTGGAATACCTTGGATGAAGCGGTCTTCGATTTGTATGGGCTTGGTGAGCCCGACCGCGTGGTAATCCGAGACGGACTTTTGCGCGCTGGGTGGCAATGGGAAGAAGGTCGCGAAGCTTCGATAGTTCCATCGGATAGCAACGTGGAAATAGCGTCGTATGCCAAAACATTTCTGTCGGTGATGGATGGCTGGTTCTCTGCGCGCAAGAAGCGGCACATGCGAGCGGAGATTGTCGATCTACCGCGGGGGGCAGCCCTTCGCGTCGTGCGCTTTGTCGTAGAGGACGGGCCTGGGCAAGCCAGCGTAAGCGTCATAGCACCGAACGGTGAGTTGAGCGATGTGCTCGCTCGCATCGGGAAGCGCTTAAAAGTCAAAATTGCGACTGCCCTCAGTGCCGAGAGAGAGTTACGTGTTCATGGGCGCAACGAAGTGGTCATCATCAAGCCCGCAGCTCGACGCCACTGGATGGGTATCGCTGCACTGGAAGATGCTGATGCTGTAGTTGCGGAGAGCTTTTCAGGGGGCGGCGCTTGAGGATTCCTTATGAGACATCTTCAACACTCGGTAGGGAGTTCATCGAACTAGCACCTGAGGTCGTTGCTGCCATTCTGCTGACTCTGGCAGTAGGCTGGAAGCAGGCATGTATGGCTGCTGACGTTAATGCCGATGCAGGTGAGGTACTCATGACTGAGCGCTTGCGCGATGGGATGCGCAGTGCGCTGAAGAATTCTCCGTGGAAGCTGATTGTGCTGCCCGGTACCGAGTCGCGCTCGAAGAGTGGCATGATAATACCGGATGGTCGCACCGACATTCCGTTGATGATGATCGAAGTCTTTTTGCGCACGCAGGAGCACGACCCTCACGCAATCATCGAATGTAAGCGGATTGCCGGATCAGATACGCACCTGTGTCGTGAGTACATCGTCGAAGGGGTCGATAGATTCGCCAGTGGCAAGTATGGTGAGAACCACGCTGTCGGGTTCATGGTCGGCTATGTGCTCTCCGACACTTCTGTGGCAGCCGCTAGTGGCGTCAATGCCTATCTGTCACGAGTCTCACGCAATGCAGATCACCTCGTGCCAATCGCCATTATCGATTTTCCGACATGGCACAGTAGACATACGCGTGCTGAGCCTTCAAGCCCGGTTGACCTACACCACGCATTCTTGGAATTTGCTGATGTCTTAGATGAGTGATGGTGTCGGCCATAGCGTGCTCTTCAAATTGGTTCATGGTGCGGCACGGGTTCCCCTGCGTATTGCCATCGTTCAATAGCTTGCGCGACGCGCTCCTCTATGGCTGCTAATTCGTCGTCAGCAAGATCAGCCAGGATCATGAAATTAAGGAAGTCGCCTCCAGGCCTGGCACACAATGGCAAGACCGTTAGCCCCTGTGCCTTCACAAGGTCTTGTACTTGCTTGAAATTAGGGCGAGTGGTGTGCCAGTAAACAGCGCCGTGTTGGTTCAAATCTGCGCACAGCAGCCCAATGTTTACCGGGTCTTGATGGAAGGAAACATGCACTTGGGCACCTTTGTTCAAATCTAACGTTACCTTGAGGAGGAACATCGCCACATTAGCCAGATGCGGGATTATCCGATCGCAGGATAAGTCGGTATCCGCCTAGACGGCTGCCAATCTATCCGGTTAGGCAGATAGAACTTTGTCGCACTAAGCAGACTGCAATCTATCCGACTACGCTGGAGCGATCAGGAGTCCGCCACGCAGCGTGCGGAAAAAGAAGAGTGGCCATCTGACATGGATGCTGACTTGGTAGCAACAGTTGGTGCTAGTAAATAATCATGGTATTTTCCATGGCATCCTGCTCATGCAACCTGATAACCAATTGAAAATAAACATTTTTTTTTGGCAAACCACAATTGAGTGGGAGTGATCCCGTGTCTGGCACAGCCAGGCACCTGACGGAGCGGTTTCAAATCTGGAGCGCAACATCACGGTTGACCCTCAAGCTTGTCTGTGCTGCAGCGGAAACGAGAGAGTTTGGATGCCGATCACGCGGGCTGGCGTGATCCATTGATGATCATCGAGTGAGGCTGACAGCGATGGCGGAGTGCGTGCAATGCGTGGTGATCGGTGCGGGCGTCGTGGGCCTGGCGGTTGCACGCGCGCTGGCCTTGCAGGGGCGCGAGGTGCTGGTGCTCGAAGCCGAGGACGCGATCGGCACGCAGACCAGCGCGCGCAGCAGCGAGGTCATCCATGCGGGCCTCTATTACCCGGCGGGCTCGCTCAAGGCGCGTCTGTGCGTGCAGGGTCGCGCCATGCTCTACGACTACTGCGCACAGCGGAGCGTGCCGCACCGGCGCTGCGGCAAGCTTGTCGTGGCCACCTCGGAGCGCCAAACGGATGCGCTGCAGGCCGTGGCCGAGCGCGCTCGGGCCAACGGTGTGCGCGGGCTGCAGTGGCAGGGCGGCGCGGCTGCCCGGCGGCTGGAACCCGCGCTGGCCTGTCATGCGGCGCTGCTTTCGCCCGACACCGGCATCATCGACAGCCATGCGCTGATGCTCGCGCTGCAGGCCGATCTGGAGCATGCGGGGGGCGCGGTGGTGCTCAGGACGCGGGTTCAGGCCGTCGACCGCGTTGCGGGAGCGCTGCGGGTGCGCACCCACGACGGCACGGTGCTCGATACGCGCCTGCTCGTGAATGCGGCCGGCCTGCATGCGGTTGATCTGGCGCGGCGCATCGAGGGCTTGTCGGCGGCGTTCGTGCCCCGGGCCTTTCACGCCAAGGGCAGCTATTTTTCGTGTGCCGTGCGCGTGCCGTTTTCCCATTTGATCTATCCCTTGCCCGAGCCTGCGGGCCTGGGCGTGCACCTGACGCTGGATCTTGCGGGCCAGGCCCGGTTCGGTCCGGACGTGCAGTGGGTGGGTGACCCCGGCGACCTGCAGGTGCAGGCCGAACGCGCGCTGGGGTTTTACGGCGAGGTGCGCCGCTACTGGCCCGGGCTGCCTGATGGCGCGCTGTTGCCGGGCTATGCGGGCATGCGCCCCAAGATCAGCGGGCCGGCGGAGCCCGCGGCGGATTTTCTGATCCAGGGGCCGCGCGAGCATGGCGTGCCGGGGTTGGTCAATCTGTTCGGCATCGAATCACCGGGGCTCACGAGTTCTCTGGCGATTGGGCAGTACGTGACGGATCTGCCCGGCGTGTGGTGATGTGCAGGTTGCGCGGCAGGTTCAGGGGGCTGCGGGGTCGTTTTTCGGACCGATGTCCACGGGCTGCAGCTGCCCCAGCTTGTGCGCGAGCTCGATGGCCGATTCCACGCCCATCTTCTCGAAGATGTTGGCGCGATGAAACTCCACCGTGCGCGCCGTGATCCCCAGGTGCTCGGCGATGTTCTTGTTGTAGTGACCGTGCAGCAGCTCGTCCAGCACTTCGCGCTCGCGCGGGCTCAGGCAGGCGAGCGCCTGGCGCAGGCGCTGCAACTCCTGCGCGTCGGCACTGCGCGCCTGCATGGCCTGCATGGCCTGCTCCACGCGGTCGACGAGCACGTTGTCCTGGAACGGCTTTTCCAGGAAATCCCAGGCGCCGTTCTTCACGGCCTGCACGGCGGTGGCCACGTCGCCGTGGCCTGTCAGGAACACGATGGCCCAGGGGCAACCGAGTGCCTTGAGCTGCTCGAACGTCACCAGGCCCGAGAGCGGCTCCATGCGGATGTCGAGCAGTACCACGGCCTGGCCCCATTGCCCGTGCAGCGCCCGTGCAGCGTCCAGGAAGGCGCCGCCGCTGTCCCAGACGTGGGCCTTGCAGCCGCGCGAATCGAACAGCCACGCCAGACCGTCGCGCACGTCGGCGTCGTCATCGACGATGTGGATGGCCACGGGGTTTTCGCTCATGCCCCATTGTCCAGCGGCAACACGGCCGTGAAAAGCGCGCCGCCCAGGAGGGCGTCGCGCTCCACCAGGATGCGGCCGTGGTGTGCCTCGGCAATCGAGCGGCAGATCGCCAGGCCCATGCCCATGCCGCCACGCTTGGTGCTGAAGAAGGCGTCGAAAAGGCGTGCCAGGGCGGCTTCGGGAACGCCGGGACCGCTGTCGGCCACGCACAGGCGAGCTTCACCCGCGTCCGGGTCGACTTGCAGGCGCACCTGCACCTGCGTCGCGCCAGCACCTCCTTCGCCGGCCCAATCGAGTGCGTTGGAGCACAGGTTGTGCACGAGGTGCTCCAGCAGCAGCGCGTCACCGCGCACCCACACGGCGTGCTTGGGCCATTGCAGCGCAATCGGCGTGGCCTGCCCTTCCTGCGCCATGGCGACGGCGCGCTGCACCAGCGCGGTGAGGTCCAGCCGCACGAGGTGCATCTCGCGCCTGCGCGCAAAGGCGTTCACGCGCTGCGTCACGCCCCCGGCGCGCTCGGCCAGCTGCGCCATGCGCTGGACCACGGGCTCCATGTCGGCCAGCGTGATGGTGCTCGCGTGCAGGCGGTTGAGCAGGCCGTTGGCAAAGCTGATCAGCGCGCCCAGCGGCTGGTTGAGCTCGTGCGCCAGCGTGGAGGCGACTTCGCCCACGGCCACGAGGCGTTCGGAGGCTTCGAGTTTCTCCTGCTGCTCGGCCGCCAGTTGCTCGGCACGCTTGCGCTCGCTGATGTCCAGCACCGAGCTCATCCAGCCGAGCTGACGCCCATCGGCAGCGAGCAGCGGGGCCTCGTGGATCAGCACGTCCACGAGGTGGCCATCACGATGGCGGTATTGCGCCTCCAGCCCCTGGGGTTGCGTGCCTGCGCGCAGGACGCTGCCGTGCAATGGCGCCAGCTCGTCCACCTGATCGTGGGGCCAGTAGGGCATGGGCGCGCGCTTGCCGCGCAATTGCTGGGCGCTGTAACCCACCATGGCGCAGAACGCCTGGTTCACGTAGAGGATGGTGCCCTGCATGTCCCAGGCACGCATGCCGGTGCTCACCGAGCGCTCCATGGCCGAGCGCAGCGCGACCTCGGCCCGCAGGCGCTGCTGCACGCGCTGGCGCTTGAGGAAGTCGCGTCGCAGTGCAAGCAGGCTGACGAGCAGGCCCAGCAGAAACACCAGTGCCACGGCAAAGAACAGGCGGGGCGTGGGCGAGGTACGAGGTCCCCTGGGCAGCACCTCCAGCAGCACATCGGCGCCGGGTAGGTTCATCGCTGTCTGGTAGGGGCCATCGGCTGCGTCGATGGTGTCCGGCGGCAGAGCGTCGGTGACGATGCGCACCTGTTGCTGGTCGGTGAACCACGGTGGCAGCAGCGCCGCGAGCGCCTCTTGCATCGAGAGCGCCACCACGTACAGGCCCACCAGGCGCAAGCCGTCGAACGAAGGCACCGCCAGCCAGACTCTGTCGCCCTGATGGCCATCGGGACCGCGCAGGGGGCCGGCGTAGCTTGCGCGGCGCAGATGGGCCGCGGTGTCCTGCAGCAGCTGCAATTGCTGGCGGTTGTCGGCGCTGGAGGCCATGTCCGCGCGCCACGCCTGCAGATCACCCGCGCTGCCGCGGGCATCGCCGGGCTGCGCCAGCCACGCCTGGGCCTGCACCACGCCCAGGCTGCGCCACAGCAGGCCGGCAGGGCGCGTGTCTGCCTCACCCTGGCCGGGGGTCTGCAGGGCCTGCGGACCGTCGATCGCGAGCTGGCGCGCGCGCTGGGCCAGATCGTCTTCGAGGCGGCGGAAGTGAAACTGCACGCTCTGCTCCAGCCACTGCGCGTCGGCGCTGCGTCGGCGCTCTTCGTCCTGTACTTCGACGCGGTGCAGATACCACGCGAGGGCGAACACGGTGAGCACGGTGAGCAGCGCGAGCCCCAGCATCCAGAACGCGGCCTGGCGGCCGCTGCGCTCTCCGGATGCGCGGCTGGCTGCGCTCAGCAGCGCGAAATCTTCGGCGGGGTGGGTGGCGGTATTCGGCACGGCCTTCGATAATAGCGGCCATGCTTCGCGCACCGACGACCCGCCGCCGCTGGTTCAGGACCCTGGCCGCGGCCGGCATGCCCGCATTGCCCGCGGCACCCGCGGTGGCGCAGGCCGGCGCGGCGCGGGTCAGGATCCGCCTGTCGCACGTGGTGGCACGCCAGACGCCCAAGGGCCTGACACTGGAGCGCTTTCGCGAGAACGTGCAGCAGGCAAGCGGTGGCCGCATCCAGGTGGTGATCGCCCCCGATTCACGGCTTTATGGCGATACGGACGAGGTGCAGGCGCTGCGGCTCGGGGCCGTGGACATGCTCGCGCCGTCGCTGTCCAAGTTCGGCGCCATGGGATTTCCCGAGTTCGAGCTCTTCGATCTGCCGTTTCTTTTCGAGACGCGCGAGCAGGTGCACCGTATCACGCAAGGGGAGGTGGGGCAGGCGCTGCTCGCGGGTCTGTCGCACCAGGAGCTGGTGGGGCTGGGCTACCTGGACAATGGTTTCAAGCACATGAGCGCCAATCGGGCGCTGCTCGCTCCAGAGAATTTCGCAGGCCTGCGCATGCGCGTGCAAAGCTCGCGCGTGATCGCACAGCAGATGCGCGCGCTCGGTGCCCGCCCGGTGGTTCTGGCCTTTGGCGAGACGCGCCGCGCGCTGGCGCTGGGGGTGGTCGATGGAACGGAAAACCCGGTCTCCAACTTCTGGACCCAGCGCATGCATGAGGCCCAGATCGACTTGAGCCTCACGGCCCATGCGTGGCTCGGGTATGCGGTGGTGGCGCATCAGCGCTTCTGGGATCACCTGGCGGCGGATGATCGGCGGCTCGTCAGGCAGGCGCTGGGCGAGGCGCTGGCGTGGGGCAACACCATTGCCCAGCGCGAAAACGACGGCGCGCTCGCGGCCCTGCGTGCCAGTGGTGCCACACGCACTCATGTTTTGAGCGAGGCGCAGCGCCAGCGGCTGCGGGAGGCGATGCAACCCGTGTACGCAGGCCTGGCACAGCCCACGGCGCGGTGGTTGGACAGAGTGAGAAGTACGCTCGGGTAAACCCTAGCTGTGGAACGCCACAGTTACGTGAAGGACGGGCGCTGCCTACAGTGCGCGGCGTGTTCATCCAACCCGTTTTCCGAGGAGACTCCCCGATGAAATTGCCCGTCAAGCACATCCTTGCCTGCGCCGCGCTGGCGTTTGGCGCGACCATGGCCGCTCATGCGCAGCAGATCGTGATCAAGTTCAGCCACGTGGTGGCGCACGACACGCCCAAGGGCAAGGCCAGCGAATTTTTCGCCAAGAAGGCCGAGGAGCTCACCAAGGGCAAGGTCAAGGTCGAGGTGTACGCCAACAGCGCGTTGTACAAGGACAAGGAAGAGATGGAGGCGCTGCAGCTCGGTTCCGTGCAGATGCTGGCGCCGTCGCTCGCCAAGTTCGGGCCTTTGGGCGCCAAGGAATTCGAGGTATTCGACCTTCCCTACATCTTCGACAACCGCGATGAGCTGCACAAGATCACGACCGGCCCGGTCGGTGCCAAGCTGTTCACCAAGCTGGAGAGCCGCGGCATCAAGGGCCTGGCCTACTGGGACAACGGTTTCAAGGTCTTCTCGGCCAACAAGCCGCTGCACGCCGTGGCCGACTACAAGGGCCTGAAGTACCGCATCCAGTCCTCCAAGGTGATCGAGGAGGAAATCCGTGCGCTCGGCGGCATCCCGCAGGTGATTGCCTTTGGCGAGACCTACCAGGCGCTGCAGACCGGCGTGGTCGACGGCACCGAGAACCCGCCGTCGAACTTCTACACGCAGAAGATGCACGAAGTGCAGAAGTACCTGTCGCTCACCAACCATGGCTACCTGGGCTACGCGGTTGTCGTGAACAAGAAATTCTGGGATGGCTTGCCCGCCGATGTGCGCGGCCAGTTGGAGGATGCGATGCGCCAGGCCACGGCCTACGCCAACCAGATCGCGCAGGATGAAAACGACCGCGCGCTCGAAGAGGTTCGCAAGAGCGGCAAGACCGAGATCTACACGCCCACGCCCGAGGAGCGCGCCGCGCTGAAGAAGGCTCTGATTCCCGTGCACCAGAAGATGGCCAGCCGCATCGGCAAGGACATCATCCAGGAGGTCTACAAGGCTACGGGCTTCGATCCGGCCAAGCTCTGATCCGCGATCCTCATCCGCCGCGGATCGCCACACGGCATCCCGGCGGACGTTTCGTGCTCTGCAATTTTCGGGGCGTGCCTCATGCTGAAAATCCTTGATCACCTGGAAGAGTGGCTGATCACCTTCCTCATGGGCGGAGCCACGCTCATTGTCTTCGTCGCGGTCTTGCACCGCTATGCCGCGGGCTGGGCCATCCCCGGCGTGCAGGACTGGCTGCTGTCGCTCAACCTCACCTGGGCGCAGGAGCTGACCATCATCATGTTCGTGTGGATGGCCAAGTTCGGCGCGGCCTATGGCGTGCGCACCGGCATCCACGTCGGGGTCGACGTGGCCATCAACCGCATGCGGCCCGGGCTGCGCGACAAGTTCATCATCTTCGGCCTCGCGGCCGGAGCGCTGTTCACCGGCGTGATCGCGTGGATGGGCGGGCGCTTCGTCTGGGAGAACGGTGCGCACTACGGCATCCTGAATGTGCTCGGGGTCAATGTCTCCGATCTGATCGAGGGGCCGACCACGCCCGACCTCGAATGGCCGACCTGGCTGGTCTACAGCGCCATTCCCCTGGGCAGCGGACTCATGTGCTTTCGCTTCCTGCAGGTGCTCGCGAGCTTTATCCGCACGGGTGATCTGCCGCACCACGACCACGGCCATGTCGACGGCCTGGACGAAAACGACGAACCCGCCGTGGCGCCCGTGTACAGCGAGGCTGGCGAGATCGATCCCTACGGCCTGCGCGACAACCTGCACCCGGACGAGGCGAAGAAGAACACGGGAGACCAAAAATGAACGCGGCCATCATCTTCTTCATCCTCGCGGCGCTGATGCTCACCGGCATGCCGGTGTCGATCGCGCTGGGCCTGACGGTGCTGTCCTTCCTTTTCGGCTTCACCGACGTGCCGCTCGAATCCGTGGCGCTCAAGCTGTTCACCGGCATCGAGAAGTTCGAGATCATGGCGATCCCGTTCTTCATCCTCGCGGGCAACTTCCTCACGCACGGAGGGGTGGCGCGGCGCATGATCAACTTCGCCACCGCCATGGTCGGCCACTGGTACGGTGGCCTGGGCCTGGGCGGCGTGATGGCTTGCGCGTTGTTCGCGGCCGTCTCCGGTTCGAGCCCCGCCACCGTGGTCGCCATCGGTTCCATCCTGCTGCCGGCCATGGTCAAGGCGGGTTTCCCGAAGCGCTTCGGCGCCGGCGTCATCACCACCTCGGGGGCGCTGGGCATCCTGATTCCACCGTCGATCGTGATGGTGATGTACGCCGTGGCCACCAACACCTCGGTGGGCGCGCTCTTCATGGCGGGCGTGATTCCCGGCATTGTGCTGGCGATGGTGCTGGGTGGCGTGACTTGGTGGCGCGCACGCAAGAACAACTATCCGCGCCTGCCCAAGGCCAGCTGGAGCGAGCGCTGGAAGGCGTTTCGCGAATCCGTCTGGGGGCTGTTTCTCATCGTCGTCGTGATGGGCGGCATCTACGCGGGCATCTTCACACCCACCGAGGCGGCGGCCATGAGCGCGGTCTACGCCTTCTTCGTCGCCGTGTTCATCTACAAGGACATGGGCCTGAAGGACGTGCCCAAGGTGCTGCTGAACTCGGCCAACATGAGCGCGATGCTGTTGTACATCATCACCAACGCGGCGCTGTTCAGCTTCATCATGACCAACGAGAACATCCCGCAGGCGATGGCCGACTGGATCATGGGGCATGGCCTGGGAGTGGTGTCGTTCCTGCTCGCGGTGAACGTCATCCTGCTCCTGGCGGGCAACTTCATGGAGCCGTCGTCGATCATGCTGATCTTCGCGCCCATCCTGTTCCCGATCGCGATGAAGCTCGGGATCGATCCCATCCACCTGGGCATCCTGATGGTGGTGAACATGGAGGTGGGCATGTGCCATCCCCCTGTGGGGCTGAATCTCTACGTCGCCTCGGGCATCACCAAGATGGGCATCACCGAGCTCACCGTGGCCGTCTGGCCCTGGCTTCTGGCCATGCTGGGCTTCCTCGTCGCGGTGACCTACTGGCCTCCCATGTCGCTGTGGCTGCCGCGCATGCTGGGCATGATGTAGGCTTTGCTCTGAAAGACAGAGCGGCCAGCGCTTGATTTGCAAGCTCTGGCCGCACTTTTGTTCAGATTTTTAGACGGCTTCCAGCGCCTGGTTCAGATCGGCCAGCAGGTCGCTGATGTGCTCGATGCCGATCGACAGGCGGATCATGCCTTCCGTCACGCCGGCGCTCGCCAGTTCCTCGGGGTTGAGCTGGCGGTGCGTGGTCGAAGCCGGGTGCGTGGCCAGCGACCGGGTATCGCCGATGTTCACCAGCCGATAGAACAGCTTGAGCGCATCGAGGAAGCGCGCCCCGGCGGCGCGCGGGTCGCCCTCGGCCTTGAGGTTGAACGAGACGATGCCCGAGGCCTTGCCACCGAGCAGGCGCTGCGCGATGGCGTGGTCCGGGTGGCCTGGCAGACCGGCGTAGCGCACCCACTGCACCTTCGGGTGCTTTTCCAGCGTCTCGGCGATCTTCTGGGCGTTCTCGCAGGTGCGCTCCATGCGCAGGCCCAGGGTTTCTATGCCCTGCAGGATCTGCCAGGCATTGAACGGGGAGAGCGCCGCGCCGGTATTGCGCAGCGGCACCACGCGCGCGCGGCCGATGTAGGCCGCCGGGCCCAGCGCCTCGGTGTAAACCACGCCGTGGTAGCTCACGTCGGGCTCGTTCAGGCGCTTGAAGCGCGCCCTGTGTTCGGCCCACGGGAACTTGCCGCTGTCGACGATGGCGCCGCCGATGCTGTTGCCGTGGCCGTTGAGGTACTTGGTGAGCGCATGCACCACAATGTCCGCGCCGTGCTCGATCGGGCGCAACAGATAGGGACTGGGCACGGTGTTGTCCACGATCAGCGGCACGCCATGCGCGTGCGCCACGTCGGCGAGCGCGCGGATGTCGGTCACGTTGCCCAGCGGGTTGCCGATGGATTCGCAGAACACCGCCTTGGTGCGCTCGTCGATCAGCGCGCCGAAGCTCTCGGGCTTGCGCGGATCGGCAAAGCGCACCGTGATGCCCTGCTGCGGGAAGGTGTGCGCGAACAGGTTGTAGGTGCCGCCGTAGAGCGTGCTCGCGGCGACGATGTTGTCGCCCGCTTCGGCGATGGTCTGGATTGCCGCCGTGATGGCGGACATGCCCGAGGCGAAGGCCAGCGCCCCCACGCCGCCTTCGAGCGCGGCCAGGCGCTTTTCCAGCACGTCGGTCGTCGGATTCATGATGCGCGTGTAAATGTTGCCTGGCACCTTGAGGTCGAACAGGTCGGCGCCGTGCTGCGCGCTGTCGAAGACGTAGGAGGTGGTCTGGTAGAGCGGCACCGCGGCCGACTTCGTCGTGGGATCGGGGGTGTAGCCGGCGTGGACGGCCAGGGTGTCAAGATGCATGGGAGCGGCCTCGAAGCATGAAAAAGTCTCCATTGTCGGTGTGCGAGTGCAAAAATCGAACGACGGTTTGGCTATGTGCTTATGACGGAGGCTGTCATGACCTACCATCGCCAGCCACTGTGCAGGAGATCGTGATGCGCTTCGGTTGGGGACTTGCGGGCTTGCTCGTGGTGCTGGCCATCATGGCCGTGGCAGCCAGAAAGCAACTGGCCGGCACGCAGCAGGCGTTGCCCGCGCCGGTGCAGCAAAGTGCGCCAGCAGGCGGCAAGGCCGCCACGGCGCCCGAGCAGGGCCGGCAGATCGAACAGCAGGTCAAACAGCAGGTGGAAACACTCACGCAGCCGCGCCCCATGCCCGATGAAGCCCAGTGAGCCGCAGCCCTCCTTACGTGACGAGCACTGGATGCGGCTCGCATTGCAGGGCGCGCGCGTGGCCGCGGCGCAAGGCGAGGTTCCCGTGGGCGCCGTGGTGGTGCGGGCCGGTGAGTTGCTTGCCACCGGCTGGAATGCTCCGGTGGCCGGGCACGACCCCACGGCGCATGCCGAAATCAGGGCCTTGCGCGAGGCGGCACGGGCGCTGGGCAATTACCGGCTCGATGGCTGCACGCTCTACGTCACGCTCGAACCCTGCCTGATGTGCGCGGGCGCCATGCTGCACGCGCGTCTCGCTCGCGTGGTCTTCGGCGCCGTGGATCCCAAGACGGGCGTGGGCGGCTCCGTGCTCGACGTCTTCGGCGACAAGCGCCTGAACCATCAGACGCAGGTGCGCGGCGGCGTGCTGGCGCACGACTGCTCCGCTTTGCTGCAGGAATTTTTTGCGGACCGCCGATCGGCGCGGCGCGCCCGGGCCGAGCCGTTGCGCGAGGATGCGCTGCGCCCGCCTGAAGCGCGTTTTGCCGTTTTGGCCGGCGCCGAGCGCGCTCGCTACATCCGTGACCTGCCTGCCCTGGACGGCCTGCGTCTGCATTACGAGGACTGGGGACCGCCCGACGCGCCCGCCGGCTGGCTGCTGGTGCACGGCCCGCGCGGCTGGAGCTACGAGTGGCGGCACCTGGCCGCCGCGCTGGCCGAGCTGGGCCAGCGGGTGATCGTGCCCGACCTGATCGGCTTTGGCCGCAGCGACAAGCCGAAGAAGGAGTCGGCGTACAACCTGCAGGAGCAGGCTGGGGTGCTGGCTCAACTGCTGCGGCGCCTGGGCATGGAACGTGTGGTTCTGGTGGCGCCGGGCCGCGAATGGGCCGGCGTCTGGGCAACGCTGTTGCAGCCCCTGTGCGTGGGCGCGCAGCTCGTGCCGGAGCCGCCACTGACGCCGCAGGCGGCGGATGCGCCATATCCCGATGCCGGTCACCGTGCGGGGCAGCGCGCCCTGGCGCGCCTGCGGGCCGATGCAGAAATGGAGCGGGCTCCGGAGACAGCCCCGCTCACCGTGCAGGCCTTGGGCCTGCCAGCGGCGTTCACGCTCGATGGTCCCGAGGACGCCCGCCTGCTGGCCCGGCGGGCTGTGGAATACTTTGCGCTCTGACACATCCCGATGGAGCGGGCGGGCGCCAGTCCGCCGAGACATTTTGGCTACCGATCACCACCACGCCTGCGGCCACGACCACGGCCCCAAACACATCTACGTTTATTCCCCCGCCAGCGCCGTGCGCGACAAGGCCGCCTTCAGGCGTGCCATCACACGCCTGGAGGCTCTGGGCCACGAAGTGGAAGTCGATGTCGATGCACTGGCCACGCACACGCGGTTCGCGGGCGACGATGCCACGCGGCTCGCGGCCATTCACCGCGCCGCCGCCAGTGGCGCCGACGTGGCGATGATCTCGCGCGCCGCCTACGGCTACACACGCATCCTGCCTGGCATCCAGTACCGGAAGATCGCCAAGGCGATCGAGCGCGGCATGCGCTGGGTTGGCATGAGCGATTTCACGGCCTTCCAGAGCGCGGTGCTGGCCCGCACGGGGGCCGTCACCTGGGCCGGCCCGTCGGTGGAAATCGATTGGGGCGCCAAGGAGCAGCCCGACGACATCATGGCCGCGTGCTTCGATGATCTGCTCACCGGCCACGGCGAAGGCACGGGCTGGCGCCTGACCAAGGAAAAGCCCCGGGCTGACGGCAGCCCGGCGGTGCCCGACCTTTTCATCCGGTCGGCGCCGTTGTGGGGCGGCAACCTCGCCGTGCTGACCTCTTTGCTGGGCACGCCGTATTTCCCGCAGATCAAGGGTGGCATTCTGTTCGTCGAAGACATCAGCGAGCACCCTTACCGCATCGAGCGCATGCTCACCCAGCTGCTGTATGCCGGGGTGCTCGCCCGGCAGAAAGCCGTGGTGCTGGGCCAGTTCACCCAGTACAGGCTGGCCGCGCACGACAAGGGCTACAAACTGCAGAGCGTGGTGGACTGGCTGCGCGCGCAGATCAAGGCGCCGGTGCTCACCGGGCTGCCGTTTGGCCATGTGCCGACCAAGGTCGTGCTGCCGGTGGGATGGCCGGTTTCATTGGCCGTGGAGGGCAGGGACGCCCTGATGGTGTGGGGTCATGTCCACTGAAAACGTCGGATTGGCAATGTTCCGTGCTGCTTGTCGCGGTTTGTATTCATAATGAATGAGGCAATGGTGAATCAACGCGCATTGCCGCAGTCCAACAACCGACGGGGAAACGCCCTCTGACCACAAGCACCAGCCAGATCAGGACAGTGGTGTTTGCTGACATCTCAGGCAGCACCGCGCTCTATGACGCACTGGGCAATGCCGAGGCCGCGCGTGCGGTAACCGCGCTTACGCGGCAAATGGGGCTGGCCATCAAGCACGGTGGCGGGCGGGTCGTCAAGAAGCTGGGCGACGGGGTACTGGGTGTCTTTGGCGACGGCACCACCGCCGCCATGGCCGTGGTGCAGCTCATGCGCGAGCAGCACCTGGCCATGTGCACGTTGCCGCAGTCGCATCGACTCGCGGTGCGTGTGGGGCTGTGCAGCGGCGAAGTGGTCGAGGTGGGGGGTGACACCTATGGTGACGCCGTCAATGTCGCCGCGCGCCTGTGCGAGCTGGCGGGCCCGGGTGAAATTCTGAGCACGCAGGCCACCGTGCAGGGCGTATCGCACGATGGCGTGGGCCTGGTGCGCATGGGTCACATGGAGGTGCGCGGCAGAGCCGAGCCCGTGGTGGCCTATCAGATCGAATGGCGCGAGGATGACAACACCGAGATGCTCACTGTGCAGGGCGGGCTGCCCAGCGAGATGGGAACGCTGGGCGTGGTGGCGTCCCGCGGCAAGCTGCAGTTCGACTGGCACGGCACGCGCCAGTCTTTCACTGCGGCGTCGGGTGTGCTGCACATCGGGCGTGGCGCGAACTGCCATGTCCGTGTCGACGATCCGCGTATCTCCCGCGTGCACGCACGCGTGGATTGGCGCCAGGGCAGCGCGGTATTGACGGATCTGAGCAGTTTTGGCACCTGGGTGCGTTTCGCGGATGGGACTGCGCCCGTGCAGCTGCGCCGCGAAAGCTGCCTGCTGCATGGCGTGGGCGAGATCGCGATGAGCGTGCCCTTCGCCGACGCGGGGGCACCCGTGCTCAGGTTCGCGGTCTCCGGCTTGGGAGCGCTGACGGAATAGGCGCGGGGCGCGCGGTTTCAGCTTGCGGGTGTCAGCAGGGTGCTCTGGAATTTTCCGGCCAGCTGCGCAATCGCCAGCGCGGCAGGACAGCCCGGCATCTGCTGCAGCAGCAGCTGACGGCGCATCACGGCGTCGCGCACGCTCGGGTCCGCCGGAATGTCACCCATGTGAATAAGCCGCAGGGGCTGACCCGTGCCCGTGGCCACGAAGCGGTTGAGCACCTGCTGCAGTTGCCCGGTGATGGCGCGGCCGTCGCCCGGGCGCGCGGTCTGGTTCACGACGAGGCGGATGTGAGTGCGGTTCTGCTGCGCGGCGAGCACCTTGATGGCGGCGTAGGCGTCGGTGAGCGACGTGGGCTCCGGGGTGGCGACCACCAGCACCTCGGAGGCCAGCGAGATGGAAAACAGCACCACATCCGAAATGCCAGCACCAGTGTCGAGCAGCATCACGTCATAGTTGGGTGTGAGCGTCTGGATCACGCGCATCAGTTCGCCGCGCACTTCGGGGGTGAGGCGGGAGTATTCCACCATGCCCGAGCCTGCGAGCACCACGGAAAAGCCGCCCTGCGTCGGCAGCACCACATCTTCGAGCTGGGCCTTGCCCATGAACACGTCGTGCAGCGTGAGCTTGGGGTAGAGATTGAGCACCACATCCAGATTGGCCAGACCCAGGTCCGCATCGAGCACGAGCACGCGCAGGCCGCGCCGGGTCAGCGCGGCAGCGAGGTTGGCCGAGACGAAAGTCTTGCCGACGCCGCCCTTGCCGCTGGTGATGGCGACGATGCGCGCCCCCCCCGACTTCACGGGGGGTGGATCGGCACTGGCGGTGGCGGGGCTTGGCGGTGCGTCGGACATGGAAGGGGTTTCAGTGGGCACTGCCAAGGGAGAAAGTCTGACTGGGCATCAGGTCGCCCCAGCCGGATGAGATGGAAAGCGGGGCCAAAAGCATGTTTTTCTCTTCGGCGGTCACGGTGCTGTCGCGTGGCTCCTCGATGCAGGTGCGGTTGCGCCCGCCCGCCTTGGCCTGGTAGAGCTGGGTATCCGCGCGCTCGGTCCAGAGCGAGGGGGTGCTGCGTATCCACTGGATCGCGTAGGCGCCGCCGATGCTGATCGTGACCTGCAGGCTTTGCGCCGACGATGCCCCGATCGGTATCGCCTGCACGGCCTCGCGCACGCGATCGGCCACGCGGTTGCCGAAGGAAAACTGGCAGGCGGGCAGGATGACGGCGAATTCTTCGCCGCCGTAGCGTGCCACGGTGTCCATGGGGCGCATGCATGAACGGATGGCCCGCGCCACTTCCTTCAGCACGGCGTCTCCCACGAGGTGGCCGTGGATGTCGTTGACCTGCTTGAAATGATCGATGTCGATCATGAGGAGCAGCGCGGCCTCGCCGGTGCGCGCCACCCGGTCGATTTCGCTCTCGATCACGGCGTCGAAGTAGCGCCGGTTGTG
Organism: Comamonas sp. SCN 67-35; assembly: GCA_001725255.1. Lineage (GTDB taxonomy): Bacteria > Pseudomonadota > Gammaproteobacteria > Burkholderiales > Burkholderiaceae_C > Comamonas_C. The sequence continues at coordinate 23,930 of MEFV01000016.1, forward strand.
CAGCCCGGTGAGCGGGTCCTTGAGCGAGAGTTCGCACAACCCGTCGATCAGCGCCTGCAGGTACGGCGTTGACGGCCCATCCGCGGACGGCAGGCGTTCACCCAATGCCTCGGCGACCAGGGCGTGGGCGGTGGTCAGACGCAGGTCGTCGAGGTCCATGAAAAAGCCAGAAGCACAGCGTGATGGGGCAGAGCGCCGAGAGTGTAGCAGCGTGGCTTGCCGTGGCGGCCTCAGGCCCTCGCACGGGCGGCCCCCGCCAATGCCCTGATCGCCTGCGCATCGGTGCGGTGCACCACGAGATGCTCGCTTGCCTTGAGCGCCTGCGCGGCTTGCAGCGTCTTTTCCACCGGAAGTTTGAGGCCACTGACGTGAAACAGGCCGCCGCGGCTCTGCATGAGCAACTGCAGGCGCACGAAGGCCTCCACGCCAGTCACATCGATGCGGTTGATGGGCTGCGCGAACAGGCACAGATGGCGCACGCCGGGGCGGGAGGCCAGCTCGTCGGTCACCCGCTTTTCCAGCGCCGTGGCCGAGGCAAAGTCCAGCGCCGCGTCCATGCGCAGCGCGAGCACGTCGCCCGCCAGCGGCGGCAGGCGCCACAGCTGGCGGTCGCGCAAGGTGCCGTCGGCGTGCAGTCCCACCTCGACGATGCGCGGGTGCAGCCGCTGGTAGAGAAAATGGCTCAGGTTCACGAGCAGGCCGATCAGCACGCCCCAGTACATGCGCGGGGCACTGAGCAGCGTGACGGCGAAGGTGAGCAGGCCGGTGACGCTTTCCACGCGCGAAAGGCGCCACACGCGCAGCATGCTCATGGGCTTGATCAGCCCCTTGATGGCCACGATCACGATCGCCGCCAGCACCGATTGCGGCACGTGAAAGAGCAGGGGCACCAGCCACAGCAGCGCGGCAAGAACCAGGGCAAACGCAAACAGCGTGGCCCAGCCGGTTTGCGCACCGGCGTACAGGTTCAGCGCCGAGCGCGAAAACGAGGCGCTGGTCGGAAACGCGCCGCACAGGCCCGAGCTGACCTTGGCAAGACCATGGGCAATCAGATCCTGGTTCTGGTTCCAACGCGTGCCACCCTGGGCGTGATCCACCTTGGCGCTCGAGGCGGTTTCAAGAAAGCTCACGAGCGTGATCACCATCACGGGCATCACGAGCGCGCCGAACTCGTCCCAGCTCAGCCATCCGGGCAGGAACAGTTGCGGCAGGCCCTGGGGCAGCGCGCCAATCACCTTGCCGCCGTGCGCCGCGAAGCCCAGCAGCCAGCTGGCCGCGGCCGTGAGCGCGACGACGACGATGGCGGCCGGAAAGCTGCGCCGCCAGCGCTGGGCCAGCCACAGCAGGGCCACGCTCGCCAGGCCAAACGCGGCGGCATGCAAATCCAGCGCCTGCCACGACGGATCGGCCAGAAAAGTGCGCCACGGCACCGTGAAGCCGAGCAGCGAGGGCAGCTGCGACATCAGGATCAGCAGCGCCGCCGCCTGCGTGAAGCCATTGAGCACGGGCGAGGTGACGAGGCTGAGCAGCCAGCCAAAACGCACCACGCCCAGCAGCGCCTGCAGCAGGCCGGAAAGTATGGCGAGCCACACCGCCAGCGTCACCCAATGGGCACTGCCCGGCTGCGCCAGCCCGACGAGCGAGGCGCCGGTGAGCAGGCTGGTAAGCGCCGTCGGCCCCACGCCCAGGCGCACCGAGGAGCCCCAGAGCACGGCCACGAGCATGGGGATGAACGAGGCGTACATGCCGGTGACCAGCGGCATGCCCACAAGCTGCGCGTAGGCCACGCCCTGAGGCACGAGCATCAGCCCCACGGTCATGCCGGCCCAGAATTCGCCGCGCAGCAGCGTGCGGTCGGGGCGCGGCCAGCTCAGGAAGGGCAGCCAGGTAGTCAGGGCGGGGCGTGCGGGCATCGCGGTATTTTCGCAGCGCTACCATGGCGGCATGACGCACACCCCTCATTTGCACGCCGCCACCGAGCTGATCCACCACGACTACCAGCCGCCCCAGGGTTTCGAAGGCGTGCAGCCACCGGTGCACAAGGCATCGACCGTGCTCTTTCCGAATGTGGCCGCGATGCGCGCACGCCGCTGGGAAGACAGGAGCGGCTACACCTACGGCCTGCATGGCACACCCACGAGCTACCTGCTGGAGGAGCGCATCGCGGCGCTCGAAGGCGCTCGCCATTGCACGCTCGCGCCCAGCGGCCTGGCGGCGATCAGCGTGACGGCGCTGGCGCTGCTGGGGCAGGGCGACGAGGTGCTGCTGCCCGACAACGTCTACGGCCCCAACAAGGCGCTGACCGAGGGCATGCTCCGGCGGTTTGGCGTGCGCTGCGCGATGTACGACCCGCTGGACGTGCAGGACCTGGGCCGCAGGATCACTGGCGCCACGCGCCTGGTCTGGCTGGAGGCGCCGGGTTCGGTCACGATGGAATTCCCCGATCTCGTCGGACAGGTGCGCGCCTGCCGCGAACGCGGCGTGACCACGGCGCTGGACAACACCTGGGGCGCGGGCCTGGCGTTCGCGCCCTTCGACCTGCTGCGCGATGGCTCTTTGGGCGTCGACGTGTCCGTGCATGCGCTCACCAAGTACCCCAGCGGCGGCGGCGACGTGCTCATGGGCGCCGTCACCACGCGCGAGGCCGCGCTGCACGAGCGGATCCAGCGCGGCCACATGCATCTGGGCATGGGCGTGGGCGCCAATGACCTGGAGGCAGTGCTGCGCGCGCTGCCCAGCCTGCCGCTGCGCTATCACGCGCAGGATGCGGCCGCACGCAAGCTCGCGCACTGGCTCGCGGGCCAGGGGCCGGTGGCGCAGGTGCTGCACCCGGCGCTGGCGGGCGCGCCGGGGCACGAGCACTGGCAGGCGCTGTGCAAGCACGGTCATGGCCACGACGGCGCGGCGGCGGGGCTGTTCAGCGTGGTGATCGATGCGCGCTTCGCCAGTGAACAGGTCGATGCCTTCTGCGATGCGCTCAGGCTTTTTCGCCTGGGTTACAGCTGGGGCGGACCGCTGAGCCTGGTGATGCCCTACCGCCTGCCGGACATGCGCACGCGGGCCGCGCCGCACCTGAAGCCGGGCACCGTGGTGCGCTTTGCCATCGGCTTGGAGAACGTGGACGACTTGCGCGCCGATCTTGCGCAGGCCATCAATAGTGTTTTCGGGGTTTGACGCATGCTGGACAAGCGCTGGCAGCTATTGTCAGCATAGCGGCATCAACGAAGCAGGGGCGCGAGTACCTTCCAGACGTTGTCCAGCATGAGGGGCTGCGCCTTCACGTTGGGGTGGATGCGGTCCGCCTGGAAGAACCCGGCCGCGTCGGGGCGGTCCGCGATGCCGGCGAGCAGGAAGGGCACGAGCGCGGTTTTCTCGGCGGTGGCCACGGTTTCGAACGTGGCGGCAAAGCGTCGGGTGTAGTCGGCGCCGTAGTTCGGCGGCACCTGCATGCCCACGAGCAGCACGCGTGCGCCGGCGGCGCGTGCCTGCCGCGCCATCCAGGCCAGGTTCTCCTGTGTGTTCTTCAGCGGCAGGCCGCGCAGCGCGTCGTTGCCGCCGAGCTCGATCACCACCAGCGTCGGCTGATGCTCGCTCAGCAGCCTGGGCAGGCGCGAGCGTCCGCCGGGCGTGGTGTCGCCGCTCACGCTGGCGTTGACGACTTCGGCGGTGATTTTTTCCTTGGCCAGCCGCTCGCGCAGCAGTTGCACCCAGCCGCTGTCGCGCGGCAAGCCGTATTCGGCGCTCATCGAGTCGCCCAGCACCAGGATCACGGGGCTGCGTTGGGCGGCCCGAGCGGCGCTCGCGCATGTGGCGGCGGCAAGCACGATAAAGTCGCGCCGGTTCGCCATGCCCTGTTTCATTTGAAAGTTCTTCATGTCCGTCACTTCTTCCCCCGCTGCCGAACTTGTCGCCGTGGAGCACGTGGGCAAGACCGTGGTTGATGCCACGGGGCAGTTCGACATTCTCACGGATATTGATTTTTCACTGGCTCAGGGCCAGACGCTGGCCATTGCCGGCGCCTCGGGCTCGGGCAAGAGCACCTTGCTGTCCATCATCGCCGGTCTGGATGTGCCCACGCGGGGCACGGTACGCCTGGCGGGGCAGGACCTGTTCGCCCTGAACGAGGACGATCGGGCCGCGTGGCGCGCGAGCAAGCTGGGTTTCGTGTTCCAGAGTTTTCAACTGCTCAACCATCTGAGCGCGTTGGAAAACGTGATGCTGCCGCTGGAGCTCGCGGGAAGGCGCGACGCGCGCGCGCGGGCCACCGACATGCTCGACCGCGTGGGGCTGGCGCAGCGCGCCGGAGCCTTTCCGCGCGTGCTCTCGGGTGGCGAGCAGCAGCGCGTGGCGCTGGCGCGTGCCTTCGTGGTGCAGCCGGCGCTGCTGCTGGCGGACGAGCCCACCGGCAGTCTGGACTTCGCCACCGGCGAAAGCGTGATGCAACTCATGCTGCGGCTCAATCGCGAGCAGGGCACGACGCTGGTTCTGGTCACGCACGACCGCGGCATCGCCGCGCGCTGCGAGCGGCGCATCACGCTGCAGGCCGGGCGCATCGTGGCCGACGATCAGAGCTGAAAACCCACCGTCGCCACGATGCCTTCACCGATGTCGCGCAACCAGCTTGGCGCCTTCGCCGAGGCAGGCTTGCCGTGGCGCGCGATGTCGGAAATCCATGACCCCAGCCAGTCGATGTCCGCGCGGTCGTAGAACGCGGCCATGGCCTCGTAGTTGATGAAGAGGCTGCGGCTGTCGAGGTTGGCCGAGCCGCACAGCGCCAGCACATCATCCACCACCACCGCCTTGGCGTGCAGCATGCCAGGCAGCAGCCGCACGTTCACACCCGCCTGCACGAGCGCGCGCACGGCGCGTCCACGCGCCCAGTCCGCCAGGCGGTGGTTGGAGCGCCGTGGCAGCACCAGCGTGATCGCCAGACCCCGCCGGGCCGCGAGCACCAGCGATTCGAGCAGACCTTCATCCGGCACGAAGTAGGGCGTGGCCAGCAGCAGCCGCTGCTCGGCGTGAAAGGCGCTGGAGACGAGCAGCGCGTGCAGGATGTCTTCGTGGAAGTCAGGCCCGCTGGGCACCCAGTGCGCCAGATGACCCGCGCCGGGCACCGTGCCGGCTGGCGGGGCGGCGGCCTCGCGCCGCGCAAAGCGCTCGGCATAACTCAGGCGCGGCGCGCGGCGCGTGCCGCGCGCAATGCGCCAATCGCTGTCGAAGAGCGCCTGCGCCTGCACGGCAAGCGGCCCCTGCGCGACGAAGCTCAGGTCGATCCAGGCCGGCGCGCCCGCCCTGCCGGTGAAGTATTCGTCGGCGATGTTGCGCCCGCCCGCCCAGAGCAGTTCGCCGTCGGCGATCACCACCTTGCGGTGGTTGCGCAGATTGGTGCGCCCACGCCCCGGCAAGCCGAGCGCGGGCACGAACAGCCGCGTGCGCACGCCCATGGCCTTGAGCATCGCGTCGTGCCGGTGCGCGCTCTTGAGGCTGCCGATGCTGTCCACCAGCAACCGCACGTGCACGCCAGCACGGGCGCGCTCGGCCAGCGCGGCGGCAACGGCCGCGCCCGTGGCGTCGTCCCCGAGCACGTAGGTGCAGATGTCCAGCGTCCTGTGGCTGGCGGCGATCACCGCGTGCAGCTGCGCCATCGCCTGCTCGCCATCGGCGGCGAACTGCACCGAGGCCTGGGGCCGCGCGCCGGCCACGCCCACGGCGGCCAGCAGCCGCGTGGCCCACAGCGGCGCGGCATGCGCCCACGGACCGGCGGGCGCGGGCTGGCTCCTGATGATTGGGCGGATGAGCTTGCGCGTGCCGAAAATCAGGAACAGCGGCAGGCCCAGATACGGAAAGGCCGCGATCCCCAGCACCCAGGACATGGCCGCGTAGGGATGGCGCCTTTGACGGCGGATGCGCGTGACGACGACGTAGGTCAGCAGACCCGCGGCCACGAAGGCGCTGTGCTCGAGCGGTGAGATATGGGGCAGAAGCAGCATCGGTGCAAGGGACGTGATGGGCCGATGATGCCCGAGTGCGGCGCGCCGGCGCACGGATAATCCCCGTCATGGCTGATCTCAAAGTGCTGTTTGGCTTTCACGCCGTGAGCGTGCGCCTGAAGACCGCGCCACAAAGCGTGGTGGAAATCCTGCATGACCCGTCGCGGCGCGACGCGCGCATGCGCCAGTTCGTCGAGCGGGCGAAGGAGGCGGGCGTGCGCCTGGTCGAGGCCGACAGCCTGCGCATCGCGCGCCTGGCGGGCACGCACGGCCATCAGGGCGTGGCCGCGCGGGTGCACGAGATCGCGCGCGGCCATTCGCTCGACGATCTGCTCGACGGCATCGCCGGTCCCCCCCTGCTGCTGGTGCTCGACGGCGTGACCGACCCCCACAACCTCGGCGCCTGCCTGCGCGTGGCCGATGGCGCGGGCGCGCATGCCGTGATCGCGCCCAAGGATCACGCGGCCGGCATCAACGCCACCGTGGCCAAGGTGGCCAGTGGGGCGGCCGAGACGGTGCCGTACTTCATGGTCACCAACCTCGCGCGCCAGCTGATGGAACTCAAGGAGCGCGACATCACCGTCATCGGCACGAGCGACGACGCACCGCAAACGCTCTATCAGGCGGATCTGCGTGGGCCGGTGGCGCTGGTGCTCGGCGCGGAGGGGCAGGGCATGCGCGAACTCACGCGCAAGCGCTGCGATGCGCTGGTGTCGATTCCCATGCGCGGCGCGGTCGAGAGCCTGAACGTCTCGGTGGCGAGCGGCGTGTGCCTGTACGAGGCCCTGCGCCAGCGCGGCTGATCCGCCGCGGATGACTACGTTGCCTGCGCTTGCGAAGAAGGTGAAAACGCCAGCACCTCTCCCGTGGCCAGGGCGGTCATGACACGGCCGCGTCCGGCCTTTTTGCCACTGTAGAGGGCCGCGTCGGCGCGCTGCATCAGGGCGTCGGGATTTTCCTCGCCGCCGTGCCACTGAGCCACGCCCACGGTGGCCGTCAGGTGCAGGCTGTGTTCCCCGAACGGTATTCGCAGCGTCTGCAGGGTCTGCAGCACCCGCTGCATCACGGCCGCGCAGGCATGCAGGGAGGTGTTGGGCATGAGCACGGCGAATTCTTCGCCGCCCAGGCGCCCGGTGATGTCCGCGCTGCGCAGTTGCTCGCGCAGCAGTTGCGCCACCGCCTTGAGCACCGCATCGCCGGCGGCATGCCCGTGCTCGTCGTTGATGTGCTTGAAATGGTCCAGATCCACCATCGCCAGGCTCAGGGGCGTGCGCTCGCGCCGCGCGCGGGCCATCTCGTGCTGAAACAGTTTTTCGTATTCGCGCCGGTTGTTCAGGCCCGTGAGCGGATCCACGCTGGCCTGTATGCGCAAGGTTTCTTCCAGCACGGCACGCTGTGCGGCCTCTTGCTGCAGCATGGCGTTGGCTCGCCGGGTGGCCATGATCTGGGTATATTGCCTGCGCTGCAGAATCTGCATGCGCCGTGCCGTGATGTAGCCGGTGAAGATGGGCAGCGTGAGCACGAGCAGCAGGATGAGTTGTTCGCGCGGCCGCCAGCCGTGGCTGTAGCCGACCATGGCCGAAATGGTGATGGCCGCGGCCACCGCCATGCCCAGGGCATACAGCAGGCGGTTGGGCATGAATACAAACAGCATGATGAGAATGAGCGGCGTCAGCGCGTAGGTCCAGATGGCAATTTCCGGCCGCAGCAGGAACACCGCCAGATACCCCGCCAGACCCACGCCCAGCAGGCCTGTCGCGCCCAATCCGCGCGTGGCCACCATGGGGTCGCGCCACACGGCGCGCAGCAGCGCCAGGACGCACAGACCCACCGCTACGCGTACCGCCAGCATGCCCAGGAAGCGCGGAGACCAGCCCATGGAAACGAAGTCCGGCACCACGAACACCGTCATCAGCGCCAGCCATGTGCACAGGGAGACGACCAGCTGGCGCGCCACGAAGTGCTTGGCGTGCTGGCGGTAGCGGGTCTCGGTCCGGGTGTCCCGGAACTCGGCGCTCCAACGGGCAAGGCGCCACTGTGGGTCCGTGGCGTGGGGGTCCATGTCGGTTTGAACCGACAGGCTGAGCATCGTCGTCAGATCGTCGCGCATCCAGTCACATCCGTTGGCGTTTCGCGGTCATCGCCCGCCCTGGTCGAGCCTCCGGCCGGTTCTTTGCGCTGCCCGCGGGCCTCGCGCGGCCCATCGACCAGTCATCGCAGCGGCGCAATGTAACACCTTGATTTTTTTCGGAATCCCGCGCATGACGTCATCTCGAAAATCATGGCGATCGAAAAACCGTTGACGCCTGCCTGAGCGCTTCGGATACTGCCGGACGTGGCTGAACTGTCCCCTTTCACCGTCTGGCTGGCCCGCCTGCGCGAGCGCTTCGGGCGACGCACGCTCCATGCCTTGCTGGGCGCCGTTCTGGCGCTGCTGGCGCTGGCCGATCTCACGCACTGGCAGGCGCTTCAGGCGCTGGACAACCGCGTGGGCGATGCGCTCCTGCGCTGGGATGCGGGCCGCCGCGCGCCGCCGCCCGACGTGGTGATCGTCGATATCGACCAGCCCTCGCTCGTCGATGCGCGCATGCTGGAACTGGCCGGCACCTGGTCCTGGCCACGCGCCATCCATGCGGAGCTCCTGATGGCCCTCACCGCACGCGATCCGCGCGCCGTCGTGCTCGACCTCATTCTTTCGCCGCCCGACCGTCTGCGCCCGGAAAACGATGCGGCGCTGGCCGACGCCGTGCGCGACCCGCGGATCTTCGTGCCGATGATCCTCATGGAAGACTCGGCCCGGCAGGCACCGCTGGCGCTGGCGCCCCCCGCCATGGGCATACGCGCGGGCCCCGGAGCCGACCCTCAGGCGCGCTACGGCATCGATGCCCCGATCGCGCTGCCGCCCGAGCTCTGGCGCGCAGGCTACATCAATTTCGTCAAGGATGCCGACGGCATGGGGCGCGGCACCGAGCTGGGACGCACGGTGCAGGGCTGGTGGCTGCCCCACATCATCGGCCGCGTGGCCGATCTGCTGCACCTGCCGGAACCCGCCGCGCCACGCTTTCGCCTGCACTGGTACGGCCGGGAGTTCACGCGCGTACCTTATGCCGAGGCCTATCTCGCCACCCAGACCGAAGGCGAGGCGCTGCCATTCGACCCCCGGGGCAAGATCATCATCATCGGCGCCACGGCCAGCGGCCTGCTGGACTTCGTGCCCACACCGGTGGCCGCCACCACGCCCGGCCCCTTCGTGCTGGCCACGGCCCTGGCCAATCTCGAAGGCGGCGACTGGCTGCGTGAAGTGCCCCGCTGGGTGAACCCCGCGCTGGCGCTCATGCTGATCGCGGTCATGGGCGTGGCGTTTGCCGCGCGGGCCTCGCCCGTCTGGCCGGTTGCCTTGCTGGCGAGCACCGCCGTGGCGGCGCTCGGCGGCTCGGCCCTGCTGCTGGGCATCAACGTCTACTGGATGCCCGTCTCGGCCCTGGCCATGGGCTTGCTGGCGCTGCTGGCCTTCGGCCTGCTGTCTTCGCGCCTGGAGATGGCGCAGCGCCACCATGTGCAGGCCATGTTCTCGCGCTTCGTCGATCCGCGCATCGTCGAGAGCCTCTCGGAAGAGCAGCACGTGGCTCGCGCCGAGGTGAGCGCCAGCCGCGAGGTGACGGTGCTCTTTTCCGACATCCGGGGCTTCACGAGCCTGTCCGAGCACCGCAAGCCCGAGGAAATCGTGGCGTTGCTCAACCGCTACTTCGAGATGCAGGTGGACGTGATCTTCCAGCACGGTGGCACGCTCGACAAGTTCATCGGCGATGCCATCATGGCGTTCTGGGGCGCACCGATGCAGCAGGCCGATCATGCGGTGCGCGCGGTGCGTGCGGCGCTGGGCATGTCCGAGGCGCTCGAGCGCTTTGCGGCCGACGTGGTGCGCGAGCTGCCGGGCACGCACTTCGAGATCGGCATCGGCATCCACAGCGGCCCGGCGGTGGTCGGCTTTCTCGGCACCTCGCGGCGCCTGGACTACACCGCGATCGGCGATACCGTGAACCTGGCCAGCCGCATCGAAGGCTGCACCAAGGGCGTCTCGCGCATCCTCGTCTCCGACACCACCCGGCGGCTGTGCGGGCGGGAGTTCGGCTTCAGGGACCACGGCGCATTCAGCGTCAAGGGGCGCGAGCAGCAGGTGCTTTTGCACGAACCCTTGCCTACAATGGCGCGGAAAGAGAGCCCGGCAACAGGGCGCAACGGAGATGGAGGCAACACATGACTGGCTTGCGGCAACGGAGTGGCTGGCACGCATGGGTGCTGGCCGTGTTGATGGCCTGGAGCCTGCTGGCCGTGGCGCAAACGCACGAGGTGACGACGGCCACGCCGCTGCGCGCCACGCCTTCGCTCAATTCCATGGTGCTGCGGCAGCTGGCTGTGGGCGCGCCGGTGCAGGCGGTGCAGACGCAGGGCGGCTGGCTCAAGGTCAAGGTGGGTGAGCAGCAAGGCTGGGTGCGGCTCACGCACGTGCACGCAGTGGCGCCGGCGCGGCCCGCGCCGCAGGGCGCCGGCAATGCGCTGGCCAGCCTGTTCACCGGCTCCAGCACCGCGCCGACGGCCACCACCGGCACGCGCGGCCTCACGCAGGAGCAGCTGGCCAACGCCCAGCCCGCGCCGCAAGAGGTGCAGCGGCTCGATCGTTACGCGGTGAGCGCCGCGGATGCCCGGCAGTTCGCGCGTGGCGGCAGGCTCAGCGCCACCAGGATCGGCGACTATGACGGAGCGGCGCAATGAAAATCACTCAGGTCGGGCGCTGGCTGGCCATCGGTGCCTGCGCTGCGGTGCTGGCGGGCTGTGAAACCATGTCCGGCGGCGGGCTCTCTGGCCTGTCTTCGGCGCTGGGGGGGCTGGGTGGCGGCTCGGGCGGCACCGCGAGCGGCATCCAGAATGTCGTGCAGGGCGCCTCCGCCGCGTTCAAGGACTACAGCCCGCAGGAAGAGCGCGAGCTGGGCTCGGGGTTTGCCTCGGTGCTGCTGGGCGCGCGGCCGCTGGTGCGCAATGATCAGCTGCAGCGCTACGTCAATCGCGTGGGCCTGTGGGTGGCCGAACAGACCGACAGCCGCAAGGACGCGCAGGGTCGGCCCGTGGTCTACGACTGGCGCTTTGGCGTGATCGATTCCGACGCGGTCAACGCCTACGCTACGCCCGGCGGCTACGTCTTCGTCACCAAGGGCCTGCTGCACACGCTGCATTCCGAGGCGGAGCTGGCGGGCGTGCTCGGCCACGAGATCACGCACGTGGTTCACGGCCACTACCTGGCGGCCGTGAAGAAGGGCGGCTTCGCGCAGATGGCGGGCGGCATCATCGAGGCCCGAAGCGGCAACGGCGCCCTGAGCGGCGCGATGATCAACATGGTGCGCAACATCTACGCCAAGGGGCTGGATCAATCCGACGAATATGACGCCGACCGGTACGGCATGCTCTGGGCGGCGCGGGCGGGCTACGCGCCTTCGGGCCTCATCCGGTCGCTGCAGGCGGTGGCGGGCGGCTCGGCGCAGGATGCGAATTACCAGATGCTGATGGCCACGCACCCCCCGGCGCAGGAACGCATTGCGCGCCTGAATCCTCTGGTGGCCGGAAAGTTCGCGGGCATCGACGGGATGAGCAACGAAGCCAGGTACCGGACGGCGCTGCGCGCGCTCGACTGAGGCTGGGCCGATCACGCCCCGCATGTCCAAGGCGCACGCCATCGGCGAGCCCATCGGACCGTTGCAAGGGCTGCAAAGACCCTTGTGCCTCAGCGCTGCCCGGACACGCTCTCGCTGGCGATCTGCGAGCAGAGGGTGCGGCACAGCGCCACCACGTCGTAATTGTTGATGCGGTAGAAAATCTGGTTGCCGCGGCGCTCCTTGTCGAGCACCTGCGCCTGGTAGAGCATGTTCAGGTGCTGGCTCAGATTGGGCTGCGTGGTGTCGATCTCCGAGAGGATTTCGGTGACGTTCTTCTCGCCGTGGCACAGCGTGCTGATGATCTTCACGCGGATGGGTGTGGACATGAGCCGGAAGATTTCCGCCGCGCGCTGGAACACGGCGTCCGTCGGATGATGTTCTTCCTCGGGCTGTGGTTCAGTGGCCGCGCTGGGTCGGTGCATGGTGGTGGCAGTTACGAATCTTGAGAGCCAGCCTGAAGCTGGGCGATCGACAGGGGTTTGCCGAAATGGTACCCCTGAAAGGCGTCGCAGTGGCGCGCGCGCAGCCATTCGAATTGTGCAGGCTCCTCGATGCCTTCGGCCACGACGCGCAGGTCCAGCGTGTTGGCCAGCGCGAGGATGGTCTGTGCGATCGCGGCATCGTTGGGGTCGGTGAGGATGTCGTCCACGAAGGATTTGTCGATCTTGATGATGTCCAGCGGCATGCGCCTGAGGTAACCCAGCGATGAATAGCCGGTGCCGAAGTCGTCGAGCGCGAACCGCACGCCCAGCGCGCACAGCCGCTGCATCTTGGCGATGCTCTGCTCCAGCTCCTCATGAAACATGCTCTCGGTGAGCTCCAGGCACAGCAGATGGGCATCGGCGCCGGTTTCCTGCAGGATGCCCTGCACGGTCTGGACGAACTCCGCATCCCTGAACTGGCGGGCGCTGATGTTCACGGAAAGCGTGAGCCGGCGCATGGAGGCATCGCTTGCCCACAGCGCCAGCTGCCTGCAGGCGGTGCGCAGCACCCAGGTACCGATCGGCATGATCAGGCCCGATTGCTCGGCCGGCTCGATGAACGACAGCGGCTGCACCCAGCCGCGCGTGGGATGGCGCCAGCGCAGCAGCGCCTCATAGCCCAGGGGCCGTTGCTCGCGGTCGACGATGACCTGGTAGCGCAACTGCAGTTCATGGTTGGAGAGGGCGCCGCGCAGGTCCGACATCAGGCTCGCGCGGTACTCGACCTCGGTCTGCAGGCTGGGGTCGAACAGGCTGATCTGATTGCGCCCGCGGGCCTTGGCCCGGTACAGCGCCATGTCCGCATGCTTGAGGATGTCTGCCTGCGCGGTGGCAACGCCCTGGAACAGCGACACCCCCATGCTGATGGAGGTGTGCACGGTGCGGGCATCGAGGTGGAAGGGCCGCTCCAGCGCCGCGCGCACCTTCTCGCCGACGGCAAGCGCTTCGTCGCCTGCGCGGGCCATGTCGCCATTGAGGCCATTGACCAGGATGATGAACTCGTCGCCCCCCAGGCGCGCCACGGTATCGGTCGCGCGCAGGTTGTCTTGCAGGCGCTGGGCCACGCGGCGCAGCAGCTCGTCGCCCTGGTCATGTCCCTGCGTGTCGTTCACTTCCTTGAAGTTGTCCAGGTCCAGCAGCATCACCGCGCCGTATTTGCCGCTGCGCGAGCTGGTGGCGCAGGCCTGCTGCACGTGGTCGACGATGAGGCGCCGGTTGGGCAGGCCGGTGAGCTCGTCGTACAGCGCCATCTGCCGTGCCTGCTGCTCGGCCTGCTTGCGCTCGGTGATGTCGGTGCACAGCGTGATGTGCTGGACCGGCGCACCGTCGTGCGTGGCGAAGGGCACGACCGTCGTCTGGGTCCAGAACAGGGTGCCATCCCTGGCGCGGTTGCAGACTTCGCCGGTCCAGACCTGCCCGCCCTGAACGGTGGCGTCGATATGCTCGTAGAACTCCGCCGGATGCATGCCCGAGCGCGTGATCGCCAGGTCCCGGCCGATGAGGTCGCTGCGGCGGTAGCGGGCGATGTCGCAGAACCTGTCATTGACCTGCGTGATGATGCCCCGCGCGTCGGAGATGATCACGATCGCATGGGCGTCCAGCGCCGCCTTGAGATCGGCCGCTTCCTGCAGCGACAGTGCCGTCATCAGGCGCGTGTTTTCCTGCTCGGTGTTGTCTACCAGCGTGAGCAGCACGCCGTCGATCACGCCGTCGGCCCCCAGGCGCGGCGCCGCGCGTGCGTTCAGGCTCAGCAGAACGATGCCGCCCGCCTCCTGGCGCAGGTCGAACTGCACGTGCTGGCCATGCAATGCGCTTTGCAGCTGGGTGTGCGCCATCGCCTGCTGCTCGGCGGGCACCAGTGCGGGCCAGGTGGTCTGCATGAGCTGCTCCATGCTCATGCCGGTGCGCTCGGCATGCGCCGGGTTGGCGTAGCGGTAGCGCAGTTCCTTGTCCAGCAGGACGACTTCGACCGGCATTTCGGTCAGCGTTTCCGTCATCTCCCGGTTCTGCTGGGCAATGGTGCGCTGCGACTTTTCCAGCCACTGGTGCGGATGGGCGACGCCTATGGTGTGCCAGGCTTCGTAGAGGAACCCGTAGGCGAGCGCCCTGACGAAGTGGGCCACGACATTGGCGCCATCGAATTGGCCGTAGTGGGCCGTCAGGAGCGCGGCGCTCAGGCCCAGCATGACGCAGGCCACGGCGATCTGCAGCGACAGCAGCAGGGGGCGGCGGCGCCAGTGCCTGAAGAACAGCATGGCGCTCAGGAGGTACAAGGCCGTGACCGCGATCTCGACGCCCGATCCCGCCACCGTGGCCCCGTGTGCGGGCCGGTAGAACAGGGCGGGCAGCGCCGGCCCGGATGCGCCCAGCCAGGCGAGGGCCGCGGCGATGAGCAGCGCGGCAAGAAACCAGAGCTTTCTGCTGCCTCCGCGCAGGCCGATCAGCAGCGCGATGGCCAGAAAGTAGACCGCCTCCACGATGCGCGCGGTCAGTCGGTAGAAATACGGCAGCGCCATGCCTTCGGTGATGCTGTAGCCTGGCATGCCCTGGTAGCTGTACAGCGCGAACGTGTCCAGCGCGGCGATGAGCGTCCAGCCAAAGACGACGATGTTGGCCGTCTTGATGTGGTGGGTACGCACGTCGTTCCAGGCCAGCGAGGCCATGCCCACCATCATCGCAATGGAGAAGACTTCCGCCAGCAGATGCACGCCCAGCACCGTGCGTTGATGGACGAGGGCGGCCAGCCAGTCGGGCCACAGCGCGGCCGCCGCGCTCAGCACGATGGCTGCGGCGCAGGCTCCAAAATAGGCGCGCTCGGCGTGATGGGGCAAATCCTTGTCTCCGAGGGGCGTGGTCATGCGCGGGTACGATGACTTTTTCATAGCATCGTAACTCCAATCGGTGAACATGCAGCCCGATTTCTGGCGGGCTCGCAAGGCTCAATCCGTGGTGTCGCGCCGCGTGAACACTAGATCCCACACCCCGTGGCCCAGCCGCAGACCGCGATTCTCGAACTTCGTCAGGGGGCGATAGGCCGGGCGGGGTGCCCATGGAGCAGCCGTGTTGGCCAGCAGCGCCTCGCCCGAGAGCACCTGCAGCATCTGCTCGGCGTAGGGCTGCCAGTCGGTGGCGCAGTGCAGGTAGCCGCCGGGCTTGAGCCGGCTGGCCAGCAGCGCCACGAGCGGGGGCTGGATCAGACGGCGCTTGTGGTGGCGTTTTTTGTGCCAGGGGTCGGGGAAAAAGATGTGCACCCCGTCCAGCTGCCCGGGCGCGATCATGTGCGTGAGCACCTCCACCGCGTCGTGGCGCACGATGCGGATGTTGGCGATTTCCTGCTCGCCGATGCGCTTGAGCAGCGCGCCCACGCCGGGTTCGTGCACCTCGCAGCACAGGAAATTGTCTTCGGGGCGGCTGGTGGCAATCTGCGCCGTGGCTTCGCCCATGCCGAAGCCGATTTCCAGGATCAGTGGCGCGGCGCGGCCAAAGGCGGCATCGGCGTCCAGCACGGCTTCGGCGTAGTCGAGCAGGTAGCGTGGACCCCATTCTTCGAGCGCCCTGGCCTGCCCGTGCGTGGTGCGGCCCGCGCGCAGCACGAAGCTGCGGATGCGCCGTGGGGGGTGTTCAGGCGCTGAGGGAAGGAGGGTATCGTCGGTCACGGCGCGCGATTGTAGGTGCCCTGCCAGGCGCGGACCCACCACGCCAGCGCCTCGCCAACGCCAGCGGCGCCAGGGCAGGGCGGCAGACCCAGCACCCGGGCCGCGGCCGCGAGCGCCCGCAGCGGCGCCGAGGTGTCGAGCGCAGGTGCGCCATGCTGCTTGGAGAGCTTTTCGCCGTCGGCGGCCAGCAGCAGCGGTGTGTGCAGGTAGCGCGGGCTGGGCAGTCCCAGTGCCGCTTGCAGCAGCATCTGGCGCGGCGTGTTGTCGGCCAGGTCTTCTCCGCGAACGACAGAGGCCATCGGCGCGGCGCAGCACGAAGTCACCCACGTCCCGCGCCACGTCCTGACTCTGAGGACCCAGGCGCCTGTCGCGCCAGCTCAGTCTGAAATCGACTATCGAAAACGCAGCTTCTCGCGCTTTGTGGTATTGGCTTTTGGGCCAGTTCGACATGAATTTTTCGGCATGAAAACGCCACGCCCGCGCCCGCTTGCCGTGCAGGCCCTCGCGGCAGGTGCCGGGGTAGGGGCGTTCATGGTGGCGTTCGTGCGTGATGCCGCGCGCCGCCAGCGCCTCGTCGATGTCGCGGCGCGTGCAGCCGCAGGGGTAGGCGAGACCCTGCGTCAGCAGTTCGCTCAGCGCCTGCTGGTAGCGGTCGCCGCGCGTGGACTGGTACAGCGGCGGCGCGTCGGGCAGCAGATGGCAATCGGCCAGCTGGGCGAGGATGCGCCCTGCCGCGCCGGGCGCGCAGCGCGGCGTGTCGACATCCTCGATGCGCACCAGCCACCGGCCATCGGCCGCGCGCGCATCCAGCCAGCTCGCGAGCGCCGCCACGAGCGAGCCTGCGTGCAAGGGGCCTGTCGGAGAGGGGGCGAAACGGCCGATGTACATCGGATCATGCGCCAGGCTTTCGGTCACGCGCCACGCGATGCCCGTGGTTTTTACCCTTCGAGCATCCCCAGTGCGCACTCCAGCCCGGAAATGAAGGCATCCTCCAGCCGATGGCCCAGGCACCAGTCGCCGCAGGCGCCCAGGCGCAGGGATGCGTCCCAGACGTAAGCCTGCCCCAGCGGCGCCCGCGTCTGCGCATGGGGCCAGAGCAGCGTCTGCGCGTCGCTGGGCGTGGCGCGGATGCCGGTGACTTCGGCGAACGCCTTGAGCAGCTTGTCCTGCACGCGCTGCGGGCTGTCGCCCTGGTGTTCCTCGGACCACGCGGGGCTGGCCTGCACCGTCCAGCGCTCGACCTGCGCGCGGCCGGGCTTGGACGATTCGCGCGCCAGCCAGGCCACGCGGTGGTGCGTGCTGCGCGCGGCGTTCCATTGCGGCCCGAGCGTGGTCAGGCCCGGGCGCACGGCTTGCGCAAAGGTGAGCATCAGCGTCCAGCAGGGTGCGATGCTTACCTGCGAGAGCGCACCGGTCCAGGCGGGTTGAATGCCGCACGCGTGCATCAACGCCAACGCCTCGGGGGCGGGCAGGGCCAGGACCAGACCGTCGAAGGCACCCGCCTCCTGCGTCGCGCCCGCGTTGCCCGGGCTGACCCGCACATGCCAGCGCGCGCCGTCTTGCACCAGACCCGTGACACGCTGCCCGGTGCGCAGTGCGGCCAGTGGGCGGCTGAAGGCGCCGACCAGGGCATCCATGGTCGGCTGGGCCACCCAGTGCGCTTCACCCGGAGGCGGGGCGGCGCTCACGACGCGCCCGGCGCTGTCGAGCACGCGCACCGTGTTCGCGCTCCATGGACGGCACAGGCCGGAAACCGTTTCCAATGCCTTCGCAAAACGCGCGTCGCGCACGGTGAAGTACTGCGCGCCGGCATCGAAGCTGCCGCCGGCCGTGTGGACCGTGCGGGTGCGGCCCCCCGCCGCGTGCATCTGCTCGAACACCGTGACCGCATGGCCCGCCTGCTGCAGGGTGCGGGCGCAGGTCACTCCGGCCATCCCCGCACCGATGACGGCGTAGTGTGCAGGGGTTCGGTGGCGTTTGGCGGGTGGCTTGACGGGCATGATGAACTTTCGTGGGTGCAGTGGCTGCACTCTACACGCGTTCAACCCGGAAACGGCGGTGGAATGCGCCCGTCAGGAGGGGCTTGCAAGGGCGATGGCCGCGTTCGTGTTCATCACGCGTGACCGAGCAGCCTCCGCGGTCAGCCGGCGTTCTCGGGTTCAGGGGCTATGTGCCGTGGTGGTTTTCCAGCAGGGCGCGGCGCGTCACGGGGCTTTGCAGTTGCGTGAGCCACCATTGCAGCGCTCGTCCGCGCGTGCGTTTGCCAAAGTCGCACCAGGCATAGGACAGGCGCGTGGTGCGCGCCACGCGGCTGACCTGGCGCGCCACGAGCAGCCCGGCGTCGAGGTAGGGGCGCGCCATGGGTTCGGGCAGGTAGCCCGCGCCCAGTCCCCGAAGCTGCGCACGGACCTTGGTGGCCAGGCTATCCACCGTCAGCACCTCCTGCCCGGGCAACAGCCCGATCGTCGCCGGGTGCTGGCGCGCCGAATCGGCCACGGCGATCATGCGGTGGCGGGCCAGGAGCGCATCGGCAATGGGCTCCGCGGCGCTGGCGAGCGGGTGGTGCGGCGCCACGGCGAAGACGAAGCGCAGATCGCCCAGGGGTGCCGTGCGCAGGTTCACGAGAGGCGGCGCCTCGATGGCCACGCCGATGGCCAGGTCCGCCTGCCCCTGTGTCAGGCGTTCGAGCGTGCCGGTGAGTGTGTCTTCGCGCACCGTCAGGCGCGTGGGAATGTCCAGCGCGTAGAACGCCTCCACGAGTTCCAGCAGCGTGGTGCGTGCGATGGCGCCATCGACCGAGAGCGTCAGCTGCGGTTCCCAGCCCGTGGCCACGCGCCGCACGCGCTGGGCCACGGCATCCATGTCGGCCAGCAGCCGCTCGCTCTCGCGCAGCAGCTCGCGCCCGGCCTGCGTGGGCACGGCCCGGCGACTGCCGCGGTCGAACAGCAGCACATCCAGGGCTTCCTCGATCTGGCGCACGCGCCAGGTCAGGCCGCTGGGTGCAAGATCGAGCGAGCGCGCCGCCGCGGCAAAGCTGCCGTGCGTGGCGATGGCCTGCAGCAGGCGCAGATTGTCGGGGGTGAGGATGTTGCTGCTGATTTGCATTGTTCGTGGGCGTCCATTCAATTCATTTGAATGATGCATTCAAATGCGGCCCCTGTGCAAAGTCGGCTGCGCTCCCTACATTGGAGACATCAGGCATTCACAGGAGAAGCGCGATGCTCACCGTTCGCAAGGCACAGGACCGCGGCTATGCCGATCATGGCTGGCTCAAGTCCTTTCACAGTTTTTCGTTCGCCGACTACTACGACCCCAGACACATGGGCTGGGGCAATCTGCGCGTGATCAACGAAGACCGCATTGCGCCAGGTGCGGGCTTCGGCACGCACGGGCACCGCGACATGGAGATCATCAGCTACGTGCTCTCGGGCAATCTCGCGCACAAGGACAGCATGGGCAACGTCAAGGGCATTCCGCCCGGCGATGTGCAGCGCATGAGCGCGGGCAGCGGCGTGATGCACAGCGAGTTCAACCACGCCGAGGGTCAGGAGACGCACTTTCTGCAGATCTGGATCCTGCCGGACACGCAGGGTCTCGCGCCCGGCTATGAGCAGGCGAGCGTGCCCGAGGAGGCCAAGCGCGGGAAATTGCACCTGATCGCTGCACCCATGGGCGCGGGCGGCACCGTGGGCATCCATGCCGACGCGCGGCTGTATGCGGGTTTGTTCGACGGCGGCGAATCCGCCCGGCTGGCGATCGCTGCGCAGCGCAAGGCCTACGTGCACCTGGTGCGCGGACGGCTTACGGTCAACGGCACGGCGCTCACGGGCGGTGATGCACTGCTGCTGCAGCAGGAGGCCGAGATCACGCTCGGCGACGGCAAGGATGCCGAGGTGCTGGTGTTCGACCTGGCGCAGTGATGCGATATTGATAGCGGACCGCGCTTGATGGACGGGCGCAGGATGATGTTTTGGCTTTGATTCGATGCTGAATTTCAATCGCCGAAGCGCTTCCACGCGCCGTCCAGCAGCAGCTCATAGGGCTTGAAGCGTGTCTTGTAGTTCATCTTGGGACTGAGCGCGATCCAGTAGCCGAGGTAGACGTATTGCAGGCCCATGGCGCGCGCCTGCTCGATCTGCCAGAGGATGTTGTAGCTGCCGTAGCTGGCGCCGTCGTCGGGCTCGTAGAAGGTGTAGACCGCCGAGAGGCCGCTGTCCAGGATGTCGAGCACCGAGACCATCTTGAGCTCGCCCGGCTCGCCATCGGCGCGCGGCGCGCGGAATTCGATCAGGCGCGAATTCACCCGGCTTTGCAGCAGGAACTGCGTGTATTGGTCGATGCTGTCGTGGTCCATGCCGCCGCCCGCGTGGCGCACAGCCTGGTAACGCAGGTAGAGCTGGTAGTGCTCGGGCACGAAGCACAGCCGCAGCGAGCGCGCCACCAGCTGCCGATGGCGCTTGATCGCGCGGCGCTGGCTGCGGTCGGGCCGGAATTCCTGTGCCAGGATGCGGATCGGCGTGCAGGCGTTGCAGCCTTCGCAATGCGGGCGGTAGGTGAACATGCCGCTGCGCCGAAAGCCCTGCGCGATGAGCTCGGAATACACGCCGCTGTGGATCAGGTGGCTGGGCGTGGCCACTTCCGAGCGCGCCACGTGCCCGGGCAGATAGCTGCATTCGTAGGGCGCCGTGGTGTAGAACTGCAGCGCCTGCAGCGGCAGGTCGTTGAGCTGGGTCATTCGCTATTGGCTCCGAGAAGCTCGTCCCAGCATTCTGGTGCAAAACGCCAATCCATCACTGGCTGTGTGCGTGCCTGCGCCACATGTGTCAGAAAAACCTCACGCTCGATCTCGCGGGCGCCCAGCGATGCGAGATGCGCCGTGTTCTGCTGGCAGTCGATCAGGGCCACGCCTTCGCGCCGGCACAGCCCGACCAGCGCCGCGAGCGCGATCTTGGAGGCGTCGGTGGCATGCGCGAACATCGATTCGCCAAACACCGCGCGTCCCAGCGCCACGCAGTACAGCCCGCCCACGAGCCGTCCGTTCACCCAGGTCTCCACGCTGTGCGCGAAGCCTGTGGCATGCAACGCCTCGTAGGCCTGCACCATGCGCGGCACGATCCAGGTGCTCGACTGTCCCTCGCGCGGCGTGCCCGCACAGGCATGGATCACGGCGGAAAAATCGCTGTCGATGCGCAGTTCGCACGCGGGTGAGGCGCGAAAGCGCCGCAGCGTCTTGCGCAGCGAGTGATGCAGCCGAAACTCGGCCGGCCGCAGCACCATGCGCGGCGCGGTGCTCCACCAGAGGATGGGCTGGCCTTCGCTGAACCACGGAAAGATGCCCTGGCCGTAGGCGGCGACGAGGTGGGGCACATCCAGCGCCCCGCCGGCCGCCAGTAGCCCCGGCATGGGAGTGTCCGCGCCCCAGCTTGCGGCCGCGGGCGGGAAAGGGTCTTCAGGTGCGAGCCAGGGGATGGAAGTCGTCATGCCTCGCGCCTGCCGTGCACCCGGGAAGGGGCGGGATGCTCAGAGTCCGAGCTTGTTTGCCACGTAATCCGCATCCTTGTCGCCGCGCCCCGACAGGTTCACGAGGATGTTCACGTCCTTGCCCAGCGTGGGGGCCGTGCGCATGGCCCAGGCCACGGCGTGCGAGCTTTCCAGCGCCGGCACGATGCCCTCCACGCGCGACAGTTGCATGAAGGCGTTGAGCGTCTCCTGGTCGCTCGCCACCTCGTAGCGCACGCGGCCGATGTCCTTGAGGTAGCTGTGCTGCGGGCCCACGCCCGGGTAATCCAGGCCCGAGGCGATGCTGTGCACGGCGTCGGGCTCGCCCGCCGCGTTGTTGAGCACGTAGCACTTCATGCCGTGGATTTCGCCCGGCTTGCCCATGGTGAGCGTGGCCGCGTGGCGCCCGGGCTTGTTCGTGCCTTCACCCGCAGGTTCCACGCCGACGAGCTTCACACTTTCATCGTTCAGGAAAGCGGTGAACAGGCCCATGGCGTTGGAGCCGCCGCCCACGCAGGCTGCCGCGTAATCGGGGAGCTTGCCGTGCTTCTTGAGGAACTGCTCGCGCGCCTCGCGCCCGACGATGCTCTGGAAGTCGCGCACCATCATGGGGAAGGGGTGGGGGCCGACGACCGAGCCGATGGCGTACAGGTAGTTCTTCGGGTCTTTCAGGTATTCCTCGAAGGCGTTGTCCACCGCCTCCTTGAGCGTGGCCGCGCCGCGTGTGACGGGCACCAGCGTCGCGCCCAGAATGCGCATCTTGGTGACGTTGGGGTGTTCCTTTTCGATGTCCACCTGGCCCATGTGGATCTCGCACGGAATGCCCACGAGTGCGCAGGCCGTGGCCAGCGCCACGCCGTGCTGGCCGGCGCCGGTCTCGGCGATGACCTTGGTCTTGCCCATGAACTTGGCCAGCAGCGCCTCGCCCAGGCAGTGGTTGATCTTGTGCGCTCCGGTGTGGTTGAGGTCTTCGCGCTTGAGGTGAATCTGCGCACCGCCGAGCTGATCCGACAGGCGCCGGGCATGAAAGATGGGGCTGGGACGGCCCACGTAATCCACCTGCAGGTCGTGCAGCTCCTTCTTGAAGTCTTCGCGCTGCGTGATCTCGGCGTAGGCCTTGGCGATGTCGTCCATCGCCTCCTTGAGGAACGGCGGCACCAGCTGGCCGCCATAGGGGCCGAAGAAGCCATGGGCATCGGGCATGGGTGCAAAGTTCGTCGTCATGGGCTGTCCCCTGGATGAGTGGTTGGGAAAAAGCGGCGGCTGGAACTGGATCGGACCGTTGCCACGGTCCACATCGTTCGTGCGGCCAAGTCTGGAAGGATTGTTGCATGGCGGAACCCCGGACGAAACCATGGCCCACGGGCGGTGGTGGAGGGTCCCCAGCGCGCCTACCGCACGACATCGTTTCGCCGGGGAGCGGAGACAAGACCCGAATGCCGCTCGTGGTGACGGCCACCATGTGTTCGAACCGCGCGGACAGCCGCTCGTTGTCCCTTATCGCTGAGTCAGCGCGAGCTGAGCGGCCAGCACCGCGAAAGCGCCGGCGAAACCACGACGCGTCCAGGTCTGGACGGAAGGGCTGGACAGGATGCGCTGCCGGACCGTGGCGGCAAACGTGCCGTAAGAGGCAAAGACCGCGAAGGTCAGTGCCATGAATACCAGGCTCAGTTCCAGCATGCGACGCACTGGGGCCGTTTCGCCTACCGTGACGAACTGCGGCAGGAAGGCCAGAAAGAAGATCGACAGCTTGGGATTCAGGAGGTTGATGAGAATCGCCGAAACGATGACCTGCCGGGCATTCCTTTCTCCTGCCCTGTCGTTCAGGTTCAGCATGGTGCGATCGCGGAATATCGCCCAGGCCATGTAGAGAAGATAGGCAACGCCGAGAGACTTGAGGATCTGGAAGGCTCCAGCGCTGGCATGAAGCAGCGCCGCGAGTCCGCTGACCGCCGCGAGCACGTGGGGCACGATGCCGAGCGTGCAGCCCAGGGCCGCAACGAGGCTGGCGCGTGAGCCTCCCGAGAGGCCGGCTGCCACCGTATAGATGGCGCCGGTTCCCGGCGCTGCAATGATGACCAGGGCCGTGAGAAGGAATTCGGGTGTCATCGCGGCGTCCTCTCGCTTGTGCGGCGGCCGGGCCGTGTGACTTTCGGTGCCTGGAGGCGGATGTCGGACAGATGGCGGAACTGCAATGGCATATCGGTGGCTCGATGAAGTTTCGGGCCACTGTGCACGATGCGCTGGCGCGCCGTCTTGAACGAAACTGCGGGTCAGTTCATCGCTGCCGCATAAAGCCCCGGGGAAATGCCGTAGGTGCGGGTGAACAGCCGGGTCATGTGGCTCTGATCTGCGAAACCAGCTTCGCAGGCGGCATCGGCCAGGGTCACTCCGGCGGCGATCTGTTTTCGCGCCTTCTGGAGCCTGCGCTGTACGAGATAGGCATGCGGCGTGAGGCCGGTGAGCTTGGAGAAACCCCGGATGAGCTGGAACTGGCTGACGCCGCCGAGGCGTGCCAGTTCGGGAATCGACAGCGGCGTGGACGGGTCGTCGTCGATGCGCGCACGGGCCCGTTCGATGCCGCTGGGCGCTGCGCGCGCACGCTCTTCATGACCAGGCTCCATGAGTCCGACAAGAAGCAGCAGCAGGCCCTCGCGGGCTTCGATCTCGCTGTGCCCGCCTCGCGGATCGATGGCGGCACGAAAAAGAGCGCAAAAACGGCGTGCGGCTGCGGCGTCGCGCATCGCGGGCCGTGTCAGCTCCGCGCAACGGGCGCTGCCGCCCGTCAGATCCGCCATCGCGTCGGCCAGCACTGCCGGGTCGAAGTACAGCATTCGCCAGGCGCGGCCATGTGCGTCGAGCGGAGTGCCGTCGTGTACCTCGCCCGGATTGACGCTGATGACGTCTCCCGCCATTGCTTCGACGACGCCGCGCCCGCTGAGGGATTTTTGCCCGCCGCGCAGAATGAGGCCTATGCCGTACTGGTCATGCGTGTGGCGGCCGAAGGCATGGGTGGTATCGGCGGCCATGGCCTCCACGCCTAGCACCCCGCACCGGGTAGCGCGAAACGATCCCTTGTTCATGAATCGCACCGGTTTATCCAGGCCGTGATCCGTGTCGTGATGGCTGCTTCATGAAAACTTTCCATGCATGCAGTCATTGTAAAAATTCGGATAAAAATCGGACTTGAATCCTCGCCAATCAATCGCGAGCAGCTATTCAATCAATAGTTCGCTGCTTCAGCGCAGGCCGCCGCCCGCCGCCCCGCCGGCTCGCTGAATCAGCTCGATCTTGTAGCCGTCGGGGTCCGTCACGAAGGCGATCACCGTGCTGCCGCCCTTGACCGGCCCGGCCTCGCGCGTCACCTGGCCGCCTGCGGCCTTGATCTTCTCGCAGGCGGCGTAGGCGTCGGGCACGCCGATGGCGATGTGGCCGTAAGCCGTGCCGATCTCGTACTCGGTGGTGCCCCAGTTGTAAGTGAGCTCGATCTCCGCCTGGCCGGGATTGCCGCCCTCGTAGCCGACGAAGGCCAGGCTGTATTTGTATTCGGGGTTTTCGCTCGTGCGCAGCAACTGCATGCCGAGCACCTGGGTGTAGAAATCGATGGCGCGCTGCAGGTTGCCCACGCGCAGCATGGTGTGGAGGAGTCGCATGGCAACATTATGGCAAGCGTGCTGCGACAATTCCCGCTTTGAATGCGACTGAAACCCCGATGACCGACGTCAGCACCGTGCCCACCGAATCCATTCGCCTCACCAGCCTCTCGCACGGTGGCGGCTGCGGCTGCAAGATCGCGCCCGGGGTGCTGCAGGAAATCCTCAAGACGAGTGCGTCTGGCTTCGTGCCCCCCGAGCTGCTGGTGGGCAATGAGACCGCGGACGACGCGGCAGTCTACCGCCTGAACGACGAGCAGGCGCTGGTGGCCACCACCGATTTCTTCATGCCCATCGTCGATGACCCGTTCGACTTCGGCCGCATCGCCGCCGCCAACGCGATCAGCGACGTGTACGCCATGGGCGGCAAGCCCGTCATGGCGCTGGCGTTGCTGGCGATGCCGGTGAAAAAGCTGTCGCTGCAGACCATAGGCCAGATCGTGCGTGGCGGCGAGGCGGTGTGCCGCGAGGCGGGCATTCCGATCGCGGGCGGGCACACCATCGATTCGGTGGAGCCGATCTACGGCCTCGTCGTCATGGGGCTGGTGCACCCCGCCCGCGTCAAGCGCAATGCGAGCGCGCAGGCGGGCGATGTGCTGATTCTGGGCAAGCGTCTGGGCGTGGGCGTGCTCTCGGCGGCGCTCAAGAAAGATGCGCTCGACGCGCGAGGCTATGGCGAACTGGTCGCCAGCACCACGCAGCTCAACACCCCGGGCGTGCCGCTGGCCGAGATGGCGCAGGTGCATGCCTTGACCGACGTCACCGGCTTCGGCCTGGCGGGCCACACACTGGAGCTGGCCCGGGCCTCGGGCCTGGAGGCCGTGGTGCACTACGGCGCGCTGCCCCTGCTGCCCGAGGTGTCACGCCTGGCGGCGGCTGGCTTCGTCACCGGCGCATCGGGGCGCAACTGGGCGGCATACGGCGCCGAGGTGCGGCTGGATGCGGCGCTGCCCGAGGTGGCGCGTGACCTCGTGGCCGATCCGCAGACCTCGGGCGGCCTGCTGGTGAGCTGCGCGCCCGAGGCGGTGCCTGCGGTGCTGGAGGTCTTTCGCGCGCAGGGCTTCGATCACGCGGCGGTGATCGGACGGATGCAGGCGGCCGCCGTACCTGGGCTGACGGTATTGCCCTGACGCCTGCCGCAGCGTGTGCGCGCCGACGGCTTACGGCTGACCCCTTGCCATTTACTGCTTGAACGCCTCGATGGTCGCGCCGATGCGCACCGACTTCGGCATGCCCACCTTCACGAGGTAGTCCATGCCCCATAGCGTGCGGTCGATCACGGCCTCGAAGTCGCCGCCGCAGGCCTCGGTCTTGGCGCGCTGGTTGGGGTAGCAGCGAAACTGCAGCGCCTTCAGCGTGACCGGGTGCGTCTGGCCGAGCAGCGTGAGCTGGCCGGGCACCTCGACCAGGCGCTCGCCGTCGAACACCAGGCGGTTGGAGACAAAGCGCATGGTCGGGTGCCTGGCCGTGTCAAACAGGTCGGCCGTGCGCAGGTGCTCGTCAAAACCCTTGGAGCCGCTGTAGACGCTGGCGGTCTGCACGACGATGTCGATCGCGCCGGCCCCGGCCTCCTTGTCGAAGCGCACGCTGCCCGATACCTCGCCGAAGCGCGCGCGGTTGATCGAGGCGCCGTTGTGGTCGATGGCGAAGGTGGCGTAGGTGTGATCCAGATCGATCTTGTAATCGGCCGGCGCGGCATGGGCAGCCAACGAACCCATCGCCCATGCGGCAGAGGCGAGGATCAGGGAAAGCAGGCGAGCTTGCATCATGAAGGTCTTTCTGGAGCTGGGTTGCGGGAAAGTCAGCGGTATCGATGCCCTGAGGGCACGGGTGCGATCGGGATTGACCCCGATTGTTTCGTGGAATTCCTACCGTACCTGACCCCCAGCGTCAGACCTTGCGCAAGATCAATACCGAGGATGCGCGGCCCCGCGGACAGCGCTCAGCGCCTGGCCGGATCGAAGTGTTTGGTGATCCCCATCCAGCACTCGTGGTACTGGCGCTGGCGTTGCGGCGATTCGAGCGCGAAGCGCGTGGTCTGGATCATCACCGGCGTCTCGAACATGATGGCCATCGTGTCCTTGACGTAATCGGGCTGGCTGGTGTCGCGCGTGCTGGCCTTCTCGAAGGTGCCCGCGTCCGGCCCGTGGCCGATCATGGGGTTGTGCAGCGACGCGCCGCCGGGCAGAAAGCCCTCGGCCTTGGCGTCGTACACGCCGTGCACCAGACCCATGAATTCGCCCGCGATGTTGCGGTGAAACCAGGGCGGGCGGAAGGTGTCCTGCATCGCGAGCACGCGCGGCGCGAACACGGCGAAATCCAGCGTATCGACGCCCGGCGTGCTGCTCGGCGCATGCAGCACGAGGTTGATCGACGGGTCCGGGTGGTCGTAGCTGATCGAGCCCATCACGTTGAATTGGCGCAGGTCGTACTTGTAGGGCGCGCCGCTGCCGTGCCAGGCGACCACGTCGAGCGGTGAATGGCCGATCGGTGCCTTCCACAGACGCCCCTGGAACTTGGCCACCATCTCGAAGTGGCCCTCCGCGTCTTCATACGCCGCCACGGGCGTAAGGAAGTCGCGCGGGTGCGCGAGGCCGTTGGAGCCCATCACGCCCAGATCGGGCAGGCGCAGGTGCGCGCCGTAGTTTTCGCAGACATAGCCGCGCGCCGCGCCTTCGGGCAGCGCCACGCGAAAGCGCACGCCGCGCGGGATCACGGCGATTTCCTGCGGCTCGACGTCGAGCACGCCGAACTCGGTGGCGATGTGCAGGCGTCCGTGCTGCGGCACGATCAGCAGCTCGCCGTCGGCATCGTGAAAGTAGCGTGTGGTCATCGACTGGTTGGCGGTATAGATGTGCACCGCGGAGCCGGTGTTGCCGCCCATGGTGGTCATGCCGTCGATGAAGTCCACCTGGGCCGCAGGGCCAGGCAGAGGCAGCGGGTCCCAGCGCAGCGGGTTGGGCGGCGTGGGCACCTCGTCGAAGTGGCTGAGCCAGCGCGGCGCGATGTCGCAGAGCTCGTACGGCTCCTGCACCGCCGCCGGGCGGATGCGGTAGAGCCACGAGCGCCGGTTGGCGTGGCGCGGCGCGGTGAAGGCCGTGCCCGAAAGCTGCTCGGCATAAAGCCCGTAGGCGGCCTTCTGCGGCGAGTTGCCGCGCCTGGGCAAGGCTCCGGGGAGGGCTTCGGTCGAAAACTCGTTGCCGAAGCCGGACATGTAACGCAGTTCATCCATGGTGGGCTCCTGTCGATCCATGGATGGAAGGTTAACCTCTCGGGGAGGTTTGCGTGCGGCCTGTGCCGGACATGGGAGCGTGCGTCAAACGCTCAAGGACGCCGCCAAGCACTGCCCCGGCCCAGACCCGGGTATTGGCTGTGTTCGTTCGAGGGGGTGTCCTTCCTGTCTCAATCGGCCACCTTTCGCACCAGCACGCCACTGAGCTCGGTGCCGGGTGATACCGTGTTGAATACGGTGCCGTATTTCTTCACGTTTTCGTGGAGCAGCCTGAGGCGCTGGTCGGATTCATCCGTGTCCACAATGATCTCGTAACGGACGGATTCCAGGCGTGGTGGTACATCCTGGCGGACGCCGTCGACTTTGACTTCCACACCGCGCAGCTGAAATTTCAGAATGGGTGTGACGCGCTCGATACCCTTGACCATGCATGCAGTGAGCGCGGCCAGCAAAAGCTCTGCCGGGTTGAACGCGTCGGGGTTGCCCGCTGGGTCGGTGTCCAGCGCGATCCTGGCGTTCTTGCAGCGAGCGACGCTGTGATGGCCATCGACCCGCTCCGTCACGACGTGAAAGCGCATCTTCTGTCCTGTGCCTGGAGTTTCCATGCTGATGCTTCAGAGAAATTTGATGAATTCGACGGTCCTGCCGACACCGATTGTCAGCCAATACGCCCCGCAGGCACCAGCAGAAGCGCGAAAGCGCTGCGTCCGGGCCGCCAGGGGTTTCACCGGACAAAGCGACGGGCCATGGGTCGGCGGGTATCGGTGGCAACGAAGATCAATACGCCTTGTCAGCGACCCGCTTCTTGCAATGGTCGGTTGGGGCGATGGCTGGCCCTGACCCCAGCTAAACTCGCCTGAGTTGGGGGCACGATGCAACAGTATTTGGACCTGGTTCGTCAGATTTTTGAGCAGGGGAGTTGGCAAAACAACCGCACGGGTGTTCGCACCCTCAGCGTTCCTGGCGCGATGCTCCGCTTCGACCTGCAGGCAGGTTTTCCAGCCATCACGACGAAGAAGCTGGCGTTCAAATCCGTCATGGGGGAACTGGTCGGCTTCCTGCGTGCATCGCGCAGCGCTGCTGATTTCCGCGCGCTGGGGTGCAAGGTGTGGGACCAGAACGCCAATGAGAATGCTCAGTGGCTGGCCAACCCCTATCGCCTGCGCGAGGATGACTTGGGATCGGTGTATGGCGTCCAGTGGCGCCAGTGGCCCGCGTACAAGATCATCGACCCGATTCAGCCCCAGGGCGAGGCGCAAATTGCGGATGCTCTGGGCCGTGGCTTCCAACAAATTGGCGTTCTCGATGGGGCGGATGGCAAGCCCTCCGGCGTGCTGCTGTACAAGGCCGTGGACCAGCTGCGGCAATGCCTGGACACCATCATCGAGGACCCTGGCAGCCGTCGCATTCTCTTTCACGGATGGAACTGGGCGCAGCTTGATGAAATGGCGCTCCCTCCCTGCCACCTGCTGTACCAGTTCCTGGTCAGCAAGGAGAAGAAGGAAATCTCGCTGTGCCTGTACATCCGGTCCAACGATGTCGGGCTTGGCACGGTGTTCAACGCTGCCGAGGGCGCGGCACTGCTGCACCTGGTGGGGCGCCTGACCGGTTACACGCCTCGCTGGTTCACGTATTTCATCGGGGATGCTCACATTTACGAAAATCATGTGGACATGCTCAAGGAGCAGCTCACACGCGAGCCTTATCCATTGCCGAAGCTTGTCCTGTCTGACCGCATACCCGACTACGCCGCCACGGGCAGGTACGAGCCTGGGTGGTTGGAGAAGGTTGAGCCTTCCGACTTCTGGCTTGAGGGCTACCGGCACCATCCGCACATCTCTGCGCCGATGGCGGTTTGACCCGGGCCGCGAACGGGGCGAGAGGTTATTTTTATATCAAATCAGGCTCTAGCGCTTATCTGACAGGCGCGAGCAGCTACGGTTTGGAGAGTACGCATCCAGGATTCATCAGGCCCTGTGGATCGATCGCCTGTTTGATCGCGCGCATCATTGCCAGCGCAACGGGCGGCTCGTAGCGCTCGAGCTCGTGCACCTTGAGCTGACCCACGCCATGCTCGGCCGAGAACGAGCCGTCGAACCGAGCCACCGCGTCGTAGACGAGCTGGTTCACGCGCGCCTCCTGCTCGCACAAAAAGGTTTTGCCATTGTCGCCCTCAGGCGCCTGCACGTTGTAGTGCAGGTTGCCGTCGCCCAGGTGACCGAAGTTCACCAGCCGCACGCCGGGGATTTCGCGCTGCAGCAGCGCATCGGCGTGCTCGACGAAGGCCGGGATGCGCGAGGCAGCGATCGAGATGTCGTGCTTGATGTTCAGGCCC
The DNA here is from genome assembly GCA_001725255.1 of Comamonas sp. SCN 67-35. Classification (GTDB taxonomy): domain Bacteria; phylum Pseudomonadota; class Gammaproteobacteria; order Burkholderiales; family Burkholderiaceae_C; genus Comamonas_C. The sequence goes on from MEFV01000016.1 coordinate 54,485, forward strand.
TCTTCGGCCTGCGCCAGCGGGATGCTCTCGCGGATGTGCCAGAGCTCGTGCGCCTGTGCCAGGCTTTCGGCCACCACGGCGTCCAGCACGCAGCCGTCTTCCAGCGCCACCTCCAGCAGATGCTCGAAGCGCGCGCGCGCATGCGCCTCGCTTTCGCTGTCGGCGTTTTCCAGCAGCACGCAGTAGGGCGCATCCGTCATGCCGGCGAACGGCACGCGCAGCTGCGGCATGTGCCGCACCACGAGCGACAGCGCGAACTGCCCCATGACCTCGAAACCTGTGAGCGAGGCGCCCAGGTTCTGGTGCGCCAGGCCCAGCAGGCGCACGGCTGCTTCCATGGAGGGCACGGCGGCCCAGGCCGTGAGGTCGGCCACGGGTTTGGGAAAGAGCTTCATCGTTGCGGCAGTGATCACGCCGAGCGTGCCCTCGCTGCCGATGAAGAGGTGGCGCAGGTCGTAGCCGGTGTTGTCCTTGCGCAGGCCGGAAAGGCCGTTCCAGACTTCGCCCTGCGGCGTGACCACTTCGAGGCCCAAGCACAGCTCGCGCGTGTTGCCGTAGCGCACCACCTGCGTGCCGCCGGCGTTGGTGCCCAGGTTGCCGCCCAGGGTGCACGAGCCCTCGGCCGCGAGCGAGAGGGGGAACAACAGCCCTTCCTTGTCGGCATATTCCTGCAGCGCCTGCAGGATGCAGCCCGCTTCCACCGTCACCGTGAGGTTGTCGCGGTCGATAGCGCGGATGCGGTTCATGCGCGCCAGGCTCAGGATGATCTGCGTGCCGCTGTCGTCCGGCGTAGCGCCCACTGAAAGGCCGGTGTTGCCGCCCTGCGGGATGATGGCCGTGCTAGTGGCAGCGCAGGCGCGCACCACGGCGGCGACTTCCTGCGTGTTGGCCGGGCGCACCACGGCCAGTGCCTTGCCCTTGCGGCGGCGGCGCCAATCCTGCTCCCAGGCAGTGAGGTCGCCTTCGGTGAGTACGTGGTCGCCGCCAACGATGGCGCGCAATTCGTCAAGGAGTGGGCTGGGGGTCATGACTGGTTTCATCAACAAGATGCGCCGCGCGCTGGCGCAGGCGGATATGCATCACGCAGGCCGCGAAGAGCAGCAGGCTGAGCAGGATTTCGATCAGCGCCAGCCACCGTATGGGGGGCGGGTCGCTCCAGGCGCGCACCACGCCCTCGGTGAAGTACAGCCACACCAGCAGGCTGACCCAGCGGTAGGTGTACATGCGGCGCTTGAGCAGGCCCGCCAGCGGCAGCGCCAGCGGCAGCGCCTTGAGCGCGATCCATGAGCCGCCCGGGCGCAGCGGCGCCAGCCACAGTTCCCACGCCAGGCACAGCAGCATCAGCGCCATCAGGCTGGCCACGGCCAGGCGCTGGCTCAGCACCACCGGAGGAGGGGGCTGTACGGCGGAGGAAGGGGCGGCGGTCGGCATGGTCTGGAGAATCTGGGATCATACGAGGTGATGAGAGTCACACGTGCCACCTTGCAACGGGCGTTTCGCCGCTTCGTGAATTTCCCCTGGCTCGGGGTGGCGCGGCTGCTGGCGGAGCGCTACCGTGAAGACCGGCTGGGGCAGACGGCAGCGAGCCTGACCTTCACCACGCTGCTGGCGCTCGTGCCCTTCGTGACCGTGGCGCTGGCGATTTTTTCGGCCTTCCCGATCTTCGGCGAGATGCAGGAGGTGCTGCAGCACTGGCTCACGCAGAGCCTGTTCCCCGAGACGATCTCCAAGCCGGTGCTCGGCTATCTCACGCAGTTCGCCGCCAAGGCCAGTCGCCTTGGGGCCGTGGGCTTCTCGTTTCTCATCGTCACGGCGCTGGCGCTGATTCTCACGATCGATCGCACGCTCAACACCATCTGGCGCGTGCCGCGGCTGCGCCCGCTGGGCCAGCGCGTGCTGATCTACTGGGCTGCGACCACGCTCGGGCCGCTGGTGCTCGCCGGCGGCCTTGTGCTCACAGGTTTGGTGGCGTCGGCCGCGTCGCACAGCCTCAAAGGCACGCTGCCCGGCGGGGTGCAGTTCGTGTTTGCCACGATCGAATTCATGCTGCTGGCGGGCGGCATGTCCGCGCTCTACCACTACGTGCCGAATACGCCGGTGCGCTGGCGCCATGCGCTCGCCGGCGGGGTGTTCGTCGCGCTGGGCGTGGCCATCGCCAAGAAGGGGCTGGCGCTGTATCTGGCGTCCGTGCCCACCTATTCGGTGATCTACGGTGCGTTTGCCACGCTGCCCATCCTGCTGCTGTGGGTGTATCTGGCCTGGCTCATCGTGCTGCTGGGCGCCGTCATCGCGGCCTACTTGCCGCGCCTGCGCCATGCGTTGGCCCATGGCAAGGAAAAGCCCCAGGCGCCGTTCGCGCTCGCGGTGCAGGTGCTGCAGCAGTTGCATGCCGCTCGCGGCAACCCGCAGCACGGGCTGACGGGCGCGCAGCTTGCGCTGGCGCTGCGCGTGGGGCAGCCGCAGCTCGCCGGTCCGCTTCAGGCGCTGCTGCAGCTCGATTGGATCGTTCAGGTCAATGAAGTGGCGGCCGGTGCGCGCGATCTTGCCGATGCGCGCTACCTGCTGCTGGCCGAGCCAGCGAGCACGGCCATGCACCCTCTGGTGCAGCGCCTGCTCATCGAGCGGGCCCCGCCGCTCGAGCGCTTCTGGGGCCAGACCGGGATGGATGTGCTCATGCTGGCGGACGTGCTGGAGCGCAAGACCCTCAGCGCGGGCTCAGCGCCTTGAGCTGATAGAGCGCATCCAGGGCCTCGCGCGGAGAGAGCTGGTCGGGGTTGATCTGGCCAAGCGCTGCCTCGACGGCGCTCGGCACCTGCATCGGCGGCTCGGGCGGCGGCGCGAACAAGTCCACCTGTCGCTGTGCCTGCTGCGCGCGCTCTTCCAGCGCTGCCAGGGCGTGGCGCGCGTGGTGCAGTACGCCCACAGGCATCCCGGCGAGCTTGGCCACCTGGATACCGTAGCTGCGGCTCGCGGGACCGGCCTGGATCTCGTGCAGAAAGACGATGTCCTGGCCGTTTTCGACCGCGCCCACGTGCAGATTGATCGCATGCCGCGCCGTCGCGGGCAGCTCGGTCAGCTCGAAATAATGCGTGGCAAACAGCGTGAAGGCCTTGCTCTTGTCGTGCAAATGCGTGGCGATGCTGCCGGCCAGCGCCAAGCCGTCGAAGGTGCTGGTGCCGCGGCCGATCTCGTCCATCAGCACCAGGCTCTGCGGCGTGGCGGCGTGCAGGATTTGCGCGGCCTCCACCATCTCCAGCATGAAGGTCGATTGCGCGTTGGCCAGGTCGTCGGCCGCGCCGATGCGCGTGTGGATGGCGTCGATGGGGCCCAGGCGGCAGCTCGCGGCCGGCACGTGGCTGCCCATGCTCGCCAGCAGCACGATGAGTGCCACCTGGCGCATGTAGGTCGACTTGCCACCCATGTTGGGGCCGGTGATGATCTGCATGCGCTGGTTCGCGTGCAGGTGCGTGTGGTTGGGGATGAAGGCGCCGCTCGAGGTCTCTGCCAGGCGCGCCTCCACCACGGGATGGCGCCCGCTTTCGATCTCGATGCACGGCTGTTCGGTGAATCGCGGCTCGCACCAGTTCAGCGTCAGCGAGCGCTCGGCCAGGCAACAGAGAACATCGAGCCGCGCCAGCGCCTGCGCCACGCGCGTGAGCCGGGGCACATGCGGCTGCAGTTGCTCGAGCAGCTGCTCGTAGAGCCATTTTTCGCGCTGCAGCGCGCGCTCCTGGGCCGACAGCGCCTTGTCCTCGAAGGCCTTGAGCTCGGGCGTGATGAAACGCTCGGCGTTCTTCAGCGTCTGGCGGCGGCGGTAGTCGTCGGGCACCTTGCCCAAGTGGCTGCCGGTGACCTCGATATAGAAGCCGTGCACCTTGTTGAACTGCACACGCAGGTTGGGGATGCCGCTGCGCTCTCTTTCACGCGCCTCCAGGTCAAGCAGAAAGCCGTCGCAGTGGCTCTGAATGGCGCGCAGCTCGTCGAGCTCGGCATCAAAGCCGCTGGCGATCACGCCGCCCTCGCGCACCAGGGCCGAGGGCTCGGGGGCGATGGCCGAGCGCAGCAGCGCGGTCGATGCGGGAGGCGGCTGCACGTGTTCAAAAATTTGAGCCAAATAGGTCTCAAACCCTTTGTACGTATGCGCGAGCAGCTCTGTTTTTTCAAGTGTTTGGGTCAGCGCCACGAGCTCACGCGGGCGCACCTGTCTGAGTGCGATGCGCGCCGTGATGCGCTCCACGTCGGCCACACCCTTGAGCTCGGCGCGCAGCTTCTGCCATGCGCCGCCGCGCAGCTCCTGCGTGGCCGCCAGGCGCTGGCACGCCGCCGTGCGATCGCGCGCCGGTTCGAGCAGCCAGGTCCGCAGCAGGCGGCTGCCCATGCCGGTCATGCAGGTGTCGAGCAGCGAGAGCAGCGTGGGGGATTCTTCCCCGCGCAGGGTGCGGGTCAGCTCCAGATTGCGCACGGTGCTCGCGGGCAGGCTGATCAGCGCCTCGCTGCGCTGCACCTGCACGCTGTGCAGGTGGGTGAGGCGTTGCCCCTGGGTGTGCTCGGCATACTGCAGCAGGGCACCGGCGGCGGCGTGGGCCTCGTGCAGATCCTGCGCTTCCCAGGCCGCGAGCGTGGCCGCGCCCAGGTGTTCGAGCAGCGTGCGCGCGCCCAGGGGGCCATCGAACTGCCAGTCCGGACGCGGCGTGATCGGGCAGGCCAGGGCGCCGCTGCTGTGCCCGTGCTGCAACAGCGCCTCGAAGCGCTGGGTGCAGCCGGCGCTGTAGATCAGCTCGCTCGGGCCGATGCGCGTGAGCCAGCCGGCGAGTTCGTCCAGCGCGCACTCGGCCAGAAACACCCGTCCCTGCATGACGGAAAGCCACGCCAGACCGCAGCGCCCCCGTTTGCCCTGGTGCACGGCCAGCAGCAGTGATTCGGCCTTCTCGCCCAGCAGCTCGCTGTCCGTCACCGTGCCGGGCGTGACCACGCGCACCACCTTGCGCTCGACCGGTCCCTTGGCGGCGCTGACATCGCCCACCTGCTCGGCAATCGCCACCGATTCGCCCAGCTTGATGAGCCGCGCCAGGTAATTCTCCAGCGCATGAAAGGGCACGCCCGCCATCACCACCGGCGCCCCGGCCGACTGCCCGCGCTGCGTGAGCGTGATGTCCAGCAGACGCGCGGCTTTTTCCGCGTCACCGTAGAAGAGCTCGTAGAAGTCGCCCATGCGATAGAGCAGCAGCGTGTCCGGGTACTGCGCCTTGAGGGCGAGGTATTGCGCCATCACTGGCGTATGCGCAGAAATCTCCATTTTTTTCATTCAAATAAATCAACAACGTAGAGATTTTTCGACGGCCTTCTGATGTGGTTGGGGTGTCATTCGGGCCATGTTCCGCGTGCTCTCCCAAGGACGCTGGAATTCTTGAAGAACTCCGTGGCTCTCCAGCGCCACGGCCCGGTACGCGGCTTCGCCCTGCATCGCCGCCACGAGCCCTGAAGTGCAGTGCTCCTGATGGACAGGGGAATCGGCGTTCAGGCTGACCGGCCGATGGTAGCGGTTTGCGACGGCTCAATGGCCTGCATGAACTGCCGGTAACTCAGCGACAATCACTTCAGAGGAGACCTTTGCACATGCAGGCAAATGACGGCAAATCGGCCTCGAATCGGGGTCGTTCCCCGGACGGGAAGCGTATTCCGCCGCGCAGCAACTGGCTGGTGTTTTTCCTGCTGCTGGCGCTCAACTACTACCTCGCCGGCCTGTTCTTTCCCGGTTCGAAGGGGCCGGAGCCGATTTCCTACACCGTGTTCCGAGCCGAGCTGGCCAAGGACAATGTCGAGGCGATCCACACGAAAGGCGAATCGATCGAGGGCCAGTTCAAGACCGCCGTGCACCGGGCGGAGCCGGCAGCCGACGGCCAGCCGGCGCCCGCACCGCGCGAGGTCAAGAGCTTCACCACGATCCTGCCGGTGTTCGTCGATCCGGGCCTTGAAACCGAGTTGATCGAACGCGGCGTCGACATCCGGGCGACGCCGATCCAGACGCAGGCCCACCCGCTGGTGACGCTGCTGTCGGCCTTCGGACCGGCGCTCTTGATCATCGGCATCTATGTCTGGCTCTTCCGCCGCGCCGCCAGGCAGGGGGGCGGCATGTTCAGCGGTTTCGGCGGCCTGGGCAAGAGCACCGCGCGGCGCTTCGACAAGGAGACCGAAACCAAGGTCACCTTCGACGACGTGGCCGGGATCGACGAAGCCGAGAACGAGCTGGTCGAGATCGTCGACTTCCTGAAGAACCCGGAAAAGTACACCCGTCTCGGCGGAGCCGCCCCCAAGGGCGTGCTGCTGGTCGGCGCGCCCGGCACCGGCAAGACGCTGCTGGCGCGCGCGGTGGCCGGCGAGGCCGGGGTGCCGTTCTTCTCGATGAGCGGCTCGGAATTCGTCGAGATGATCGTAGGCGTCGGCGCCGCGCGCGTGCGCGACCTGTTCAAGGAGGCGCGCAAGAACGCGCCGGCCATCGTCTTCATCGACGAGATCGACTCGATTGGCCGCGCCCGCGGCCAGTCGGTGATCGGCGGGGCGAGCGAGCAGGAGCAGACGCTGAACCAGATCCTGACCGAGATGGACGGTTTTTCCAGCCGCGAAGGGGTGATCGTGCTGGCCGCGACCAACCAGCCCGACGTGCTGGACAAGGCGCTGCTGCGTGCCGGGCGCTTTGACCGTCGTGTCGTCGTCAACCTGCCCGACAAGGCCGGCCGCGAGGCGATCTTCAAGGTCCATACGCGCAAGGTGCCGCTGGCCGAAGACGTCGACCTGGGTGACATCGCCCAGACGACGCCGGGTGTTTCGGGCGCCGATATCCGCAATCTGGTCAACGAAGCCGCGCTGCTGGCGGCGCGGCGGCAGCAGGACAAGGTCCATCACAAGGACTTCATCGATGCGCTGGAAAAGATCGTGCTGGGGCCGGAGCGCCCGATCATCCTGAGCGAGGCCGACAAGGAACGCATCGCCTATCACGAGGGCGGCCATGCCATCCTCGGACTGGTCGTGGCCGGCGCCGACCCGGTCCATCGCGTCACCATCGTGCCGCGCGGGCAGGCGCTGGGCGTGACCTACCAGCGGCCGCTGACCGACCGCTACAACTACCCGGAAGCCTATCTGCGCGCCAAGATCATCGGCACCCTCGGCGGCCGCGCGGCGGAGGAAATCGTCTACGGAACCAGGACCACCGGGGCCGAGAGCGACATCGAGCAGGCTTCCGGCATCGCCCGCCAGATGGTCACCCGCTGGGGCATGAGCGACCGGCTCGGCATGGTCCAGCTGGCGCCGCGCCAGAACGACTGGACCGGCGGGGCGGGCGGCTTCATGGGACAAAAGCCCTACAGCGAGGAGACGGCGAAGCTGATTGACATGGAGGTTGGCCGCATCATCGAGGAATGCCATGAAGAGGCGAAGCGCCTGCTGACCGAGCACCGCGGCGCGCTCGACGCCCTCGTCGCGGCGCTGATGCAGGAGGAGTCGCTGGACGAGAAGGAGATTCTGGCCGCGACCGGCCTGCCCCCCGCGCCGACCCTGCCGGACCGGCCGATCACGTCGGAGCCGGGCGTCTCGACTTGAGACGCCCATCGTGCGACGATCGGTCACCGCATGCGATCCGCGAAGTGAACCTGCCGTGCGCGGTGCACCAAGCACTGCCCGTGGCGCTCGCTGCTGATCGGTTCCAACCCTCCTCCCGAGTTCAGGTGCTTTCCATGTTCACTGGCCTCAGTGCTTTCCCGCTGACACCGCTGCGCGACGGCGCCGTCGATGAGGCCGCTTTCGCGCGCCTGCTCGAGCGGCTGGCTGCGGCCGGTGTCGATGGCATCTGCGCGCTCGGATCGACGGGCAACTACGCCTACCTCGATCTGGCCGAACGCAAGCGGGTGGCGCGGCTCGCCGTGCGGCACGCGGGTCATGTCCCGGTGATGGTGGGCATCGGCGCGCTGCGCACGCGCGACGTGCTCGAGCTGGCGGACGATGCACAGCGTGCCGGCGCACGCGCGGTATTGCTGTCGCCCATGTCCTATCAGAAGCTGTCGGATGAAGAGGTCTTCGGTCTCTATCAAACCGTCACGCAAGCTCTGTCGGTTCCACTGGTGGTGTACGACAACCCGGGCACGACGCACTTCGAGTTCAGCGACGCGCTGCACGGCCGCATCGCGCAGCTGCCGCAGGTCGCTTCCATCAAGATTCCGCCGGTGAGCCCGGATCCGGCAAGCGCCGCGGCGCGGATCGATCGCCTGCGCGCGCTCGTGCCGGCGCACGTGAGCATCGGCATCAGCGGCGACGCGGTCGCGGCCACCGCGCTGCTGGCGGGCTGCACCGTCTGGTATTCGGTGATCGGCGGTCTGTTTCCCGTGACGGCGCTGGAAATCACCCGCGCCGCGCAGTCCGCTGACGCAGCGCTCGCGCATCGCCTGTCCGGACGTCTGCAGCCGCTGTGGGCGCTGTTTCGCCAGCACGGCAGCTTGCGCGTCGTCGCCACCGCCGCCGAGCTGCTCGGCCATGCGCCGGCGCCATGCCTGCCGCCGCCGCTGCGGGCCCTGCAGGGTGAGGACAGGCAGCGGCTCGCCGTGCTGCTCGCCCAATTGCAGCTCGATTGAACATGAAAAAACCGCCCGAAGGCGGTTTGCATGGGTGTTCGGGCGCTTACAGCACGGCCGCAATCGCCTGGGCCACGTGCGCCAGGTTGCGCGTATTGAGCGCCGCCACGCACATGCGCCCGCTGTCGGTGCCGTAGACGCCGAATTCGCTGCGCAGACGCAGCATCTGCTCCTTGCTCAGGCCCGAGTAGCTGAACATGCCCACCTGCGTGGTGATGAAGCTCATGTCCTGCTTGACGCCCGCGGCCTTCAGGCCGTCGACGAGGCCGCGCCGCATGCTCTTGATGCGCGTGCGCATTTCGCCCAGTTCCTTTTCCCAGAGCGCGCGCAGCTCTGGGCTTTGCAGCACGCTGGCGACGATGCTGGCGCCGTGGGTCGGCGGGTTCGAGTAGTTGGTGCGCACGGTGATCTTGAGCTGGGAGAGCACGCGGTCGGTCTCGTCCTTGCTTTGCGTGACGACCGAAACCGCGCCCACGCGCTCGCCGTAAAGGCTGAAGCTCTTGGAAAACGAGGTTGAGACGAAAAAGCTCAGGCCCGAGGCGGTGAATTTCTCGATGGCGGTGGCGTCTTCCTTCAGACCCTGGCCGAAGCCCTGGTAGGCCATGTCCAGGAAGGCGACGAGTTGGCGCTCCTTCACCACGCCCACCACCTGGTCCCACTGCGCGGCCGTGAGATCATAGCCCGTGGGGTTGTGGCAGCAGGCGTGCAGCACCACGACGGTGCCGGGCGCGGCGGCGCGCAGGTCGGCCAGCATGCCTTCGACATTCACGCGCCGGCCGGCGGCGTCGTAGTAGGTGTAGGTGCCGACTTCAAACCCGGCGTTGCGGAAGATCGCGGTGTGGTTGGCCCAAGTGGGGTCGGAAACCAGCGCCTTGGCGCCGGGGTTGAGCTTGTGCAGAAAGTCCGCGCCGATCTTCAGGCCACCCGTGCCGCCCAGGCTCTGCACCGTGGCCACGCGCCCCGAAGTGACGACCTCCGACTGCGCGCCGAACACCAGCGCCTTGACCGCCGTGTCATAGGCGGCAATGCCGTCCATGGGCAGGTAGTTGCGCGCCTTGGGGCTTTCCAGCATGGCATGCTCTGCCTTGCGCACGCATTCAAGCAGCGGCAGCTTGCCGTTATCGTCGAAGTACACGCCCACGCCGAGATTGACTTTGTGGGGGTTGGTATCCGAGGCGAACTGGTCGTTGAGACCGAAGATCGGGTCGCGCGGTGCCATTTGCACGGCGGAAAACAGAGACATGGGACGTCCTGGAGGTTGAAGGAAGAGAGGCTGGACACCAGCTACGATGGCCAACTGCCAATTTTAACGATCGCGGCTTCGCGACGTTGACGCGTTCCATGCATGAAGCACCAGCCAGTCCCTCAGCCGCCGAAGGCCGGTTTGTCGAGTTTCCCGATTCGCCGTTCCAGCTGTTTCAGCCCTATCCCCCCGCAGGTGATCAGCCCGAGGCGATAGAAAAGCTCGTCGACGGTGTGCGCGACGGCGAAGCCTTCCAGACGCTGCTGGGCGTCACCGGCTCGGGCAAGACCTTCACCATGGCCAACGTGATCGCGCGCCTGGGGCGGCCCGCGATGGTGTTCGCCCCCAACAAGACACTGGCGGCGCAGCTCTACAGCGAGTTCCGCGAATTCTTCCCGAAGAACGCGGTCGAGTATTTCGTGAGCTACTACGACTATTACCAGCCCGAGGCCTACGTGCCCCAGCGCGACCTGTTCATCGAGAAGGACAGTGCCATCAATGAGCATATCGAGCAGATGCGCCTGTCGGCCACCAAAAGTCTGCTGGAGCGGCGCGACGTGGTGATCGTCGGCACCGTCTCGGCGATCTACGGCATCGGCAACCCCGAGAGCTACCACCGCATGGTGATGACGCTGCGCACCGGCGACCCCATGGGCCAGCGCGACGTGATCGCGCAGCTCGTGCGCATGCAGTACCAGAGAAGCGACATGGACTTCGCACGCGGGCAGTTTCGCGTGCGCGGCGACACCATCGATGTGTTCCCCGCCGAGCATTCCGAGCTGGCCGTGCGCATCGAGCTCTTCGATGACGAGGTGGAAAGCCTGCAGCTCTTCGACCCGCTCACCGGCGTTGTGCAGCAGCGCATTCCGCGCTTCACGGTCTATCCGCGCAGCCACTACGTGACGCCGCGCGACACCGTGATGGCGGCGGTGGAAACCATCAAGCAGGAGCTCGTGCAGCGCGTGAAGTTCTTCGTCGACCAGGGCAAGCTGGTGGAGGCGCAGCGGCTGGAGCAGCGCACGCGCTTCGACATCGAGATGCTCAGCGAAGTGGGGCACTGCAAGGGCATCGAGAATTACACCCGCCACCTCTCGGGCGCGGCGGAGGGCGAGCCACCGTCCACGCTCACCGACTACCTGCCGCGCGACACGGTGATGTTCCTCGACGAGAGCCACCAGATGATCGGGCAGCTCAATGCCATGTACAACGGCGACCGATCGCGCAAGACCACGCTGGTCGAATACGGCTTTCGCCTGCCGTCGGCGCTGGACAACCGGCCGCTCAAGTTCGAGGAGTTCGAGCGGCGCATGCGCCAGGTGATCTTCGTCTCGGCGACGCCCGCGGACTATGAAAAGGAGCACTCGGGGCAGATCGTCGACCAGGTGGTACGCCCCACGGGCCTGGTCGATCCCGAGATCGAGGTGCGCCCCGCCACCAGCCAGGTGGACGACGTGCTGCAGGAAATCCGCCTGCGCACGCAGGCGGGCGAGCGGGTGCTGATCACCACCCTGACCAAGCGCATGGCCGAGCAGTTGACCGAATACCTGTCGGAAAACGGCGTCAAGGTGCGCTACCTGCACTCGGACGTGGACACGGTGGAGCGCGTGGAAATCATCCGCGACCTGCGCCTGGGCGCGTTCGACGTGCTCGTGGGCATCAACCTGCTGCGCGAAGGCCTGGACATTCCCGAAGTCTCGCTCGTGGCGATTCTGGATGCAGACAAGGAGGGGTTTCTGCGCGCCGAGCGCAGCCTGATCCAGACCATAGGGCGCGCGGCGCGCAACCTGCATGGCAAGGCCATCCTCTACGGCGACCGCGTGACCGATTCGATGAAGAAGGCCATCGACGAGACCCAGCGGCGCCGCGTCAAGCAGACCGCCTGGAATCAGGCGCACGGCATCGAGCCGCGCGCCATCGTCAAGCAGGTGCGCGATCTGATCGACGGTGTCTACAGCGAAAAGGCCGGGCGTGACGCCGAAAAAGTGGCGCAGGCGGCGCTGCAGCGCGCGCGTGTGGAAGACATGTCCGAGAAGGAGATGGCTCGTGAAATCAAGCGTCTGGAGCAGGCCATGTTCCAGCATGCGCGCAACCTGGAATTCGAGCAGGCGGCGCAGGCACGTGACCAATTGACGCTACTGCGGAATACGCTTTTCGGTTCTTGAAAAAAATCAAGTCTGTCGAAAATTACCTGAGAAAATTAGTAGAGATTGGTGATATAGTTGTACAAAACAGTCAAGTAATCGGGGCATTCGCAGCGCATCAAACCGTTCAGTGCGTGCCCGTCCTCCCCGGCGGCATGACTGCCCGTGTTTCACCCACTCAGGAGCCCTTCATGCGTCTCACCACCAAAGGCCGTTTTGCCGTCACCGCCATGATCGATCTGGCCCTGCGCCAGAACAATGGCCCGGTGACGCTGGCCGCCATCAGCCAGCGTCAGCGGATCTCGCTGTCGTATCTGGAGCAGCTCTTTGGCAAATTGCGTCGGCATGAGCTCGTCGAATCCACGCGCGGCCCGGGCGGCGGCTACACGCTGGCGCGCAAGGCCGACGAGATCACCGTGGCGGACATCATCGTCTCGGTGGACGAGCCGATCGATGCCACGCAATGTGGTGGCAGCGAGAACTGCATGGGCGGCGGCAAGTGCATGACGCACGACCTGTGGACGGCGCTGAACCAGCGTGTCGTCGAGTTTCTTGATTCGGTCACGCTGCAAAAGCTCGTCGACGAGCAGCTGGCGCGCGGCATCCGCATCGAAGACCGGCCTGCGGCGCGGCGCGCCATCTCCACCACCCCGGTGGTCAAGCCTATCCGCGTGAACGCGCCCAACTCGGTCTTCGCGCTGGGCAGTGCGTTTGCAAAGTAAGCAGGGCGGGTTGAGAATTGGCCGCAACTATGGCCGATTCCCTTCCCGTCTATCTTGATTACGGCGCCACCACCCCTTGCGATCCACGCGTGGTCGATGCCATGGTGCCATGGCTGCGCACGCGTTTCGGCAACCCCGCATCGAACACCCACGCCTGGGGCTGGGAGGCTCGTGAGGCCGTGGAGCAGGCCCGCAGCCACGTTGCCACCCTGATCGGCGCCGATCCGCGCGAGATCGTCTGGACCAGCGGCGCCACCGAATCGATCAACCTCGCGCTCAAGGGCACGGCCGAATTCCACCAGGCCAGGGGCAGGCACCTCATCACGCTCAAGACCGAGCACAAGGCGGTGCTCGACACCCTGCACGAACTCGAGCGCCGGGGCTTCGAGGTCACCTTTCTCGATGTGCGACCCGACGGCCTCGTCAGCCTCGACGCACTCAGGGCCGCGATACGCCCCGATACGATCCTCGTGAGCATCCTCCTCGTGAACAACGAGATCGGCGTGATCCAGGACGTCGCTGCCATAGGCGCGCTCTGCCGCGAGCACGGCGTGCTGCTGCACGTGGATGCGGCGCAGGCCACGGGCCGGGTGCCAATCGATATGACGCGCCTGCCCATTGATCTGATGAGCATGACGGCCCACAAGACCTACGGCCCCAAGGGCGTGGGCGCGCTGTACGTGCGGCGCAAACCCAGGGTACGCCTGATGGCGCAGATCCACGGGGGAGGGCATGAATACGGCCTGCGCTCGGGGACGCTGCCGACGCACCAGATCGTGGGCATGGGCGAAGCCTACCGATTGGCGCGGCTCGCGATGCAGGACGACGAGGTTCGTGCGCGCGCGTTTCAGCGGCAGTTGCTCGGTGGCTTGACCGATCTGGGTGAAGTGTTCGTCAATGGCAGCCTGGAGCACCGGGTGCCGCAGAACCTCAATCTGAGTTTCAAATACATCGAAGGCGAGGCCCTGATGAGCGCCATCCATGGCGTGGCGCTCTCGTCGGGTTCGGCCTGCACCTCGGCCAGCGCCGAACCCAGCCATGTGCTCAGGGCGCTGGGGCGCAGTGACGAGCTGGCGCACAGCAGCCTGCGCATCACCACGGGGCGCTTCACCACGCAGGAAGACATCGACATCGCCATCGAGGCCATCCGCAAGGCGGTCACGCGCCTGCGCGGCATCAGTCCGCTGTGGGAAATGCACGAGCGCGGCGCCGACGTGGAGGCGATGCAGTGGAGCGCCGCCATCTGAGGGGGGCCGCTACACTCACGGCAATGGCGTATTCACCGCAGCTCATAGACCATTTCGAACACCCGCGCAACGTAGGCTCGCTGGACGAACGCCACCGCGACGTGGGCACGGCGCTGGTGGGCTCGCCCCAGACGGGCGAGGTGATCAGGCTGCAGATCCGGATCGACCCTGCTGCGGGTCTGATCGATCAAGCCTGCTTCAAGGCCTACGGCAGCAGCGCCGCGATTGCCGCTTCGTCACTGGCCACCCAGTGGCTGCGCGGCAGGTCGCTCGATGCGGCCGCCGCGATCACCCATGCCGATATCACGCGCGAGCTGGCGCTGCCGCCCGAGCGCGTGCATTGCGCCCTGGTGGTCACGCAGGCGATCCAGGCCGCAGTGAGCGACTATCGAGCCAAACACAACGAATCGAACACCTGACATGACGACTGCGGCCTTGCGGCAAATCGTGCTGGATACCGAAACCACGGGCCTGTCCGCCGAGCAGGGCGACCGCATCGTGGAACTCGGCTGCGTGGAGCTCGTGCAGCGGCGCCTGACGGGCAACAACCTGCACCTGTATTTCAACCCCGAACGTGACAGCCACGAGGATGCGCTCAAGGTCCATGGCCTGACGCGCGAGTTCCTGAGCAGCAAACCCACCTTCGGTGCCTGTGCCGATGAGATCACGCAGTATCTGCAGGGGGCGCAGATCATCATCCACAACGCCGCCTTCGACATGGGCTTCCTCGAAATGGAGTTTGCCCGCCTGAAGCGGGCGCCGCTCGCCCAGCAGGTGGGCAGCGTGCTCGATACCCTGGCCCTGGCGCGCGAACTCTACCCGGGCAAGCGCAATTCGCTCGATGCGCTGTGCGATCGCCTCGAAGTGGACCGCTCGGGCCGTACCCTGCACGGCGCACTGCTGGACGCCCAATTGCTGGCGGACGTCTACATTCAGATGACGCGGGGGCAGGAGTCGTTGCTCGGTGCCGAGAACGTGAAATCCGCTTCACGGGCCGTGACGGTGCAGGCTTGCGACCTGAGCGCGTTCAGCCTGCCCATGCCCGTCGCGGATGAAACGGAGCTTGCGGCCCACCACGCCATCCTGGTGGAGATCGACAAGGCCAGCGGCGGCAAGACCGTCTGGCGCAGTGCCCTGGAAGCACCCGAATCTGTGCCATAATCCGCGCTTTCGCGAAACGCGATGGGTGGTTAGCTCAGCGGTAGAGCACTGCCTTCACACGGCAGGGGTCACAGGTTCGAACCCTGTATCACCCACCAAGACAAGGAAACGCTCCGTTGCTACAAGCTTCGGAGCGTTTTTCTTTGTCCGAAGCAGCCCGGATGCATCGGATGCATCGGATGCGCGCGGGGTGGCGATGCCCGCGGCCCGATCACCGGCCGGGCCCACTGGCGCGATGCTGTTGAACAAATTGGGCAAACTGCGGGGCGGCCAGCGGCTGGCTCAGGTGGTAGCCCTGGATTTCGGTGCACCCGTGCTCCAGCAGGAAGTCCCGTTGCTCGGCGGTCTCCACGCCTTCGGCGATGGTGCGCACTCCGAGCCCGCGGGCCAGCTGGATGATGGCGACGACGATGGCTTGGTCGTCGGGGTCGACGTGAATGTCGTGAACGAAGGACTGATCGATCTTGAGCTTGTGAATCTTGAAGCGCTTGAGGTAGGAAAGCGACGAGTACCCGGTGCCGAAATCATCGATCGCCAGTTGCACGCCCAGCGCGCGCAGCTCCTGCATGTGCTGGGCAGCCGCATTGGGGGCCTTGAGCGCGGCGGCTTCGGTCAGCTCCAGCGCCAGGCGCTGGGCTGGTACATCGGCTTCCCGCAGCGCATGGTGCACCAGCGCGGGCAGGTTGGCCTGGCCGAATTGCACCGCCGAAAGGTTCACCGCCAGCACCATGGGCGGCAGGCCCGCATCCAGCCATTGGCGCAGTTGACCCAGGGCCGTGCGCAACACCCACTCGCCGATCGGAATGATCAGGCCGTTGGATTCAGCCAGCGGGATGAATTCGGCGGGCGAGATTGCCCCCCAGCGCGGATGCGTCCAGCGCAGCAGGGCTTCCGCGCCGATGATGGCGCCCGTGACCAGGTCTTGCTGTGGTTGATAAACCAGGTGCAGCTCACCGTTGGCGAGCGCCTGCTTGAGCGCATTGTTCAGCGCAAGCAGCCGCGTGGCGCGTTCCTGCATCTGCGCCGTGAAAAGGCAGGCGTGGTTGCGCCCCTGTTGCTTGACCTGATAGGCGGCGGCCTCGGCACTCTTGAGCAGTGCCTCGAAATCGCGTCCGTCGTGTGGAAAGAGCGCCACGCCGATGGAGGCCGTGCTAGAGATCGTGTGCTCCGCGAACTGCATGGGCTCGCAGAGCAACTTGAGCAGCCGCTGCGCGGTTCGCATGGCTTCGTCGGCCTGCGCATCGGGCAGCAGCAGCGTGAATTCGTCGCCGGAGTGGCGTGAGACGATGTCCTGCTCGTCCAGCGCCGCGCGCAGCCGCCGCGCGGTTTGCACGAGCAGCTGGTCACCCACCCCGTGGCCCAGCGAATCGTTGATGTCCTTGAAGTGATCCAGGTCGATCCAGAGCAGCGCCATGTGCGCCCGCTGCTGCGCCATCTGCTCGAAGATGCGCATCAGCTTGCGCCGGCTCGGCAGGCCGGTGAGCTGGTCGTAGTTCACCAGATGCTCGATGCGCCGGCTGGCCTCGCGCTCGGCCGTGACGTCGATCTGGTAGGACAGATAGTGGGTGACGGCGCCGGTCGCATCGCGCAGCGGATGGATCAGGAGCAGGTCCACGGTTTCCTCGCCCGCCCTGGTGAGGTTGATCACCTCGCCGCGCCAGGGCCGGCCCTGGACCAGTTCGGACCACATGGCCCGGTAGGTGGCTTCGGAGGTCTTGCCCGATTTGAGCAAGCGGGGATTGCGCCCCATGACCTCGCTGGCGCCATAGCCCGTATGCTGCGCGAAGGCCGGATTGACGTAGGTGATGCGCGCATCCAGGTCGGTGATGATGATGGTGGCCGGACTTTGCGCTACCGCGTACGAGAACATGCGCAGGGTCTGGGCGGTTTTTTCACGCTTCGTCACGTCCCGCGAGATCACCACGAAAAGCGGCCTGTCCCCCTCGTCCACCATCGCGCGCGCCACCGACAGCTCAAACGAGCGAAGCTCGCCGCCGGGAAGCTCGAGCGCGATGATTTTGCCGCGTGATATGCCCTGGTGTCCGGCCTCCTGAAGCGCCTGCAGCACGGTCTGGGCTTCGCGCGGACGCATGACGTCCTTGACGGTCTTGCCTATCAGCCCGTCGGCCCCCGCCAGCAAGCCGCCGGCGCTGCCGGCGTGAACCTCGAGATAGCGGCCTTCGCCGTCCACGACGAACAGCAGATCGGGCAGGGCCGCAAGCATGGCCCGCTGGCGCGTCAGCGCGGTCCGCAGTTGTCCATAGGGCTGGCGCACGGTGTTGGCAAAGGCCGCACGGTACAGGTAGACAAAGGCCAGGACCTTGTACAGGTGACCGACCAGGTTGTAGAGGTCGCTGGCGCGTGCATAGCGGGCAAAAAATACCTCGCTCATGGCGGCGATGGCGGCGGCCATGAAAAACAGCGCCGCATTGGGGAAACCGGGCTCGCGCAGGCGCTGCCAGAGCTTGAACGCGGCGAGCAGGTACAGCGTGATCAAAACGTACTCGCTGCCGACCTTGAAGCCCGTGAGGCCCTGGCCCGGGACGTAGGTGCGTGGCAGCCACGCCGCGTTGCCCAGGATGGCCAGATGCACCAGCGCGACGGGCACCAGCACGGCGGCAAGAATCAGGGCGGGTGAGTGCGTGCGCCGGGCAAGCGCACGGCTTTGCCAGGCAAAGGCCAGCAGGCCCAGGGCAACGAGCAGGCGCGCGGCCAGCCAGAAGAGGATGGCCTTCTCGGTGGAGCCGGGCGTGACGTAGTCCGGCATGCCGGCGTAGGAGAGCGCGTGGGAGACATCCAGCAGCGCCGACCCGAGAAATACGCAGGCGAGCAGCATGGTGCAGGGAGCCAGCGACTCGTGCCGCAGACTCCATACCGTGGCGAAGATCATCGCGCTGATGACGACGGCCAGGGTTTCCAGCACCGTGTGCAGCGGCAGGTAAGTCTCAGGCGCCAGCGTCCTGTCGGGCAGGGGCAGCAGGCTCAGAGCCACCATCAGCACGGCCAGTCCGCCCACGATGCGCAGGGCATGGCGGGCGGGCGGTGGAGGAGAGGCCAAGGTGTTGTTCATTGCCCCCGGTGGCTCGAAGCACGAGGAGCCACTTTAACAGTCGGCGCCTTTACTGATCATGCAGCGCTCGTGAGGCGCAGGCGCGGCGGACGCATCAAGGTGTGCGACCGGCCGCGCGCAGCGCACGCGCCACCTGCATGACCAGCGAGGGGCCGCGGTAGATCAGACCGGTGTACAACTGAACCACGTCGGCGCCCGCGCGAATTTTTTCGACGGCATCCGCCGCCGAGAGAATGCCGCCCACGCCAATGATGGGGAAGCCCGCCCCGAGCCGCGCGCGCAGCTGGTGGATGACCGCGTTGGACGCCTGTTTGAGCGGTGCGCCGCTCAGGCCACCCGTCTCCTGGGCATGGGGCAGGCCGTGCACGCCGTTGCGGTCGATGGTGGTGTTGGTGGCGATCACGCCATCCATGCCATGGCGAAGCAGCGCATCGGCGATCGCGGCGATCTGCTCGTGCGTGAGATCCGGCGCGATCTTGAGGAAGACCGGCACGCGCCGTCCCTGCGCGGCGGCCAGCGTCTCGCGCTCGCGGGCGATCGTGCCCAGCAGCGTGTCGAGCGCCGCGTCGCTCTGCAGGCTGCGAAGGTTTTTCGTGTTGGGCGAACTGATGTTGACGCTGACGTAGTCCGCGTAGGGGTAGACGCCGCGCAGGCCCAGCACGTAGTCGTTCGCGGCTTCTTCGATGGGCGTGGTGGCGTTCTTGCCGATGTTCAGGCCGAGAATCAGCGGCGCGCCCGCCGCGCGCACGCGCGAGCGCCTGACGTTGGCGATGAAGGCATCGAGCCCGTCGTTGTTGAACCCCATGCGGTTGATCAGCGCCCGCGCCTGCGGCAGGCGAAACATGCGCGGCTGGGGGTTGCCGGGCTGCGCCCTGGGCGTGACGGTGCCCACCTCGACGAAACCGAAGCCCATGGCGGCAAAGGCGTCGATGCAGCGCGCGTTCTTGTCCAGCCCGGCCGCCAGTCCGACGCGGTTGGGAAACTTCAGGCCGGCCAGCGTGACGGGGTCATGGACCAGTGGGCAAGCCCAGGTGCGCTCGGCAAGGGTTCCTGCCGTGGCCTCCAGCAGCTTGAGCGTGAGATCATGGGCCGCTTCGGCATCCATGCGAAAGAGCAGGGGGCGGGCAAGGGTGTAGGGCAGCGGCATGGAGATAATCCGGACAAAACCTGCCGATTTTCCGCCATGACCGATGCCGCCCACCTGACACAAGATGAACTCAAGACACTGGTGGGCCGCGCTGCCCTGCAATATGTCACGCCCGGAGAAATCCTGGGGGTGGGCACGGGCTCCACGGTCAACTGCTTCATCGATGCGCTCGCCGACATGAAGGCACGGATTCCCGGCGCCGTGTCCAGTTCCGAGGCCAGCAGCGCGCGCCTGCGTACCCTGGGCATTGCGGTGCTCGACGCGAACGAGGTGCAGCGCCTGTCGGTCTATATCGACGGCGCCGACGAGATCGACGGCCACGGCTGCATGATCAAGGGCGGCGGGGCGGCGCTCACGCGCGAGAAGATCGTCGCGGCGCTGGCCGACCGTTTCATCTGCATTGCCGATGCCAGCAAGCGCGTGGACGTGCTGGGGCGGTTTCCGCTGCCGGTGGAGGTCATTCCGATGGCGGCGGCGCAGCTCACGCGGCGTTTTGCCGCACTGGGCGGCACGGCCACGCTGCGCCTGAAGGACGGCGCGCCGCTCGTCACCGACAACGGCCAGCACATCCTGGACGTGCGGGGCCTCGCCATTACCGATCCGCTGGCGTTCGAGACGGACGTCAGCCAGTGGCCGGGCGTGGTCACGGTGGGTGTGTTCGCGCGTCAGCGCGCGAGTGTCTGCCTGCTCGGAACCCCAGAGGGGGTCCGGACCATCGACTTCGGGCCATGACATCGCTGCCCAGGTACTGGCGCCAGCAGGCCACGCCCTCGGGCGGTACGCGGCTGGTGTATGCCGTGCCGTCCTGGTGAATTACCGGGCGATCGAAGGCGGCGTGGCCAGTCTGGCGCTGACAGGGAGGGGCAGCGAAGAGGAAAGCGAGTGGCTCGGTCCGCTGCTGGCGCGGTGGGCGAGGGCGCCTCTGGCCCGGGGCTTTGGCGCCAGCGTGGCTGACGAGGCCGATCCCGCCGAACTGCCCCGAAGCACAAAGCTTAGAAAATGATTCCGGCCGGATTGGACGGATTGGGGGTTCCAGGCGCAGGCGCCGCGGGTGCCGGCGTTTCCGGTGCCGTGCGTGCGGGCTGCTGCCGTGGTTCGGGCTTGGGAACGACATGGCTCGGCACCACGGGCGTGCCGCGCACCACCAGCGGAGCGGCCGCGGAGCGTTGGTAGCTCGCCGGCAGTTCTGATGTCTTGGGATAGCCTGCGGCATCCAGGTACTGGCTCCATTCGGTATCGGAGAAACCCTTGATCCTTTGTGAACCGATGGTGACCACGGGCAGCGAGGCATCGCCGGCCAGGCCTTGCAGCGCCTCGACGTCTTCGTTGCTGGTGACCGTGCGCTCCGCAAACGGAATGCCGCGGTTGATCAGGAGGTTGCGGCCATTGACGCAGGGGCCGCAATCCTTGCCCGTGTACAGCACCACCGGGTAGCGCGTGGCCGTCTGACGCAGGGCAAAGGGCAGGGCGTCGTTGGCGTGGAGATCGGCGCCGGTCTGCACGCCCTCGTGGGTGCTGACCTTCGCGCCCTTGGACAGATCCTCGGGCGCCCGGTCGGAGAAGGTGACGCGGCCATCCGGCCCCACGATGCGGTAGACGGCCTGCGCCTGCACCGCGCCCGCCAGCAGCGCCGACAACGCGGCCACGAGTGCGATGGTGTGCGTGCGGTTCATGGGGTTCTCCTCGTATCTCTGAAAAATGATAGCTGATACCGACTGTCAGTCAATGCTTTCAAATATGAACAGCTTCAGAAGCCTTGTTGATCCAGCGCAAACAGCTCACTTTTTATCCGGCCATGCCTTGATGGCGCAGCAAGGCGTCGAGCTGGGGCTCGCGGCCGCGGAAGGCCTTGAAGGATTCGATGGCCGGGCGGCTGCCGCCCGTTTCCAGGATTTCCTTGCGGTAGCGGCGCCCGGTCTCGGGGCTCGGTTCGCCGTTGGCGCCGCGCGTTTCCTCGAATGCCGCGTAGGCATCGGCCGAGAGTACCTCGGCCCACTTGTAGCTGTAATAACCGGCCGCGTAACCGCCGCCGAAAATGTGGCTGAAGCTGTGCGCGAAGCGGTTGAAGGCGGGCGGCTGCAGCACGGCCACTTCGGCGCGCACCTCGGCGAGCAGCCCGGCGATGTCCTCGCGTGCGTGCGAGCGCGTGTGCAGCAGCATGTCGAAGAGCGAGAACTCGATCTGGCGCAGCGTCTGCATGCCGGCCTGGAAGTTCTTCGCGGCCAGCATCTTGTCGAAAAGCGCGCGCGGCAGCGGTTCGCCCGTGTCGACGTGCGCCGTCATGTGCCTGAGCACCTCCCATTCCCAGCAGAAATTTTCCATGAACTGACTCGGCAGCTCTACCGCGTCCCACTCGACGCCGCTGATGCCCGAGACATCGTGCTCGTTGACCTGCGTGAGCATGTGCTGCAGGCCGTGGCCGAATTCATGGAACAGCGTGGTGGCGTCGTCGTGGGTGAGCAGCGGCGGCTTGCCATCGACGCCGTCGGCGAAGTTGCACACCAGGTAGGCCACAGGCGTCTGCACCGCGCCCGAGTCGGGGCGCTGCCAGCGCCCACGTGCGTCGTCCATCCAGGCGCCGCCGCGCTTGCCGGGCCGGGCTGGCTTGTCCAGGTAAAACTGGCCGACGAGCGCGCCATCCCGCTCGATGCGGTAGAACTCCACGGCGGGATGCCAGACCGGTGCCTCGTCGCGGCGGATACTCACCTCGAACAGGGTCTCGACGATCTTGAACAGGCCCGCGAGCACCTTGGGCGCGGGGAGGTAGGGCTTGACCTCCTGCTCGTTGTAGGCGTAGCGCGTCTCCTTGAGCTTTTCGGAGATGTAGGGCCAGTCCCAGGCCTGCGGATCGGCCAGCCCCAGGTTTTCCTTCGCGAAGGCGCGCAGGTCCGCGAGGTCCTTTTGCGCGTACGGGCGTGCGCGCTTGGCCAGGTCGCGCAGGAAATGCAGCACCTGATCGGGCGAATCGGCCATCTTGGGCACGAGCGAGACCTCGCCGAAATTGGCGTAGCCCAGCAGCTCGGCCTCTTCCTGGCGCAGCGCCAGGATGTCCTGCATTACCGTAGTGTTGTCGAAGCGGCTCGCGTCGCCCTCGGCCTGATCGGAGGCGCGCGTGACGTGGGCACGGTAGAGCTTTTCGCGCAGCGCGCTGCTGTCGGCGAACTGCATCACCGGCAGGTAGCAGGGCATGTGCAGCGTGAGCTTGTGGCCCTCCTTGCCCTCGGCCTGCGCGGCGGCGCGCGTGGCGGCCAGCACGTCCTGCGGCACGCCCGCCATGTCTTCGGGCGTGGCGAGGCAACTGAACGCATCGGTCGCATCGAGCACGTTTTCGCTGTATTTCTGCTGCAGCTCGGCCAGGCGCTCCTGCACCTGGGCAAAGCGCTCGCGCGCCGCGCCGGTGAGCTCCGCGCCCGAGAGGCGAAAGCCGCGCAGCGCGTTGGACAGCGCCTGGCGCTGCTCGGCGTTCAGGCCGGCGGGGTCCATGGCCTTGTATTTGGCGTACAGCCGCTCGTCGGCGCCCAGGCGCGTCCAGAACGCGGTCACCAGGGGCAGGGCGGCGTTGTAGGCGGCGCGCAGCTCGGGCGTGTCCATGACGGCGCTCAGGTGGCTCACGGCGCTGAAGGAGCGGCTGAGCTGCTCGGTGGCCACGTCCAGCACACGCGCGATGGCGGTCCAATCCACGGGAAAGTCGGCGGCCGTTACCTGCGCCAGCGCCGCTTCGCAGCGCCTGAGCAGTTCATCGACGGCGGGCGCCACGTCGGCGGGGGTGATGCGATCGAAGGCGATGGCACCGGAGAAGTCGAGCAGGGGATTGGTCATGCAGGTGCAGATGGGCGCCGCGGCGCAAAAGTTCAAGCCAGGCCCTCGCACGAGGCCAGCGTGTTCATGAGCAGCATGGTGATGGTCATTGGCCCCACGCCGCCGGGCACGGGGGTGATCCAGCCGGCCACCTCCTTCACGCCGTCGAAATCCACGTCGCCGCAGAGCTTGCCTGCGTCGTCGCGGTTCATGCCCACGTCGATCACGACGGCGCCGGGCTTGACCATGTCCGCCGTGAGCACGTTACGCTTGCCCACCGCTGCCACGACGATATCCGCTTGGCGCGTCATCGCGGCCAGATCCTTCGTGCCGCTGTGGCAGATGGTGACCGTGGCATTGGCTGCGAGCAGCATCATGGCCATGGGCTTGCCGACGATGTTGCTGCGCCCGATGACCACGGCGTGCCGGCCGCGCAGGTCGCGCATGCCGATGGATTCGAGCATCTTCATGCAGCCATAGGGCGTGCAGGCCTTGAAACCGGGCTCGCCCACCATGAGCGCGCCGGCGCTTGCCACGTGAAAACCGTCCACGTCCTTGGCGGGCGAGATGGCTTCGATGACCTTGTGGCTGTCGATCTGCGGCGGCAGCGGCAGCTGCACGAGGATGCCGTGGATGGCCGGGTCGGTGTTGAGCGCGTGGATGCGCGCCAGCAACTCGGCCTCGGTCATCGCCGCCTCGTGGCGCTCCAGCACGGAGCGGATGCCCACGTCTTCGCACGCCTTGACCTTGTTGCGCACATAGACCTGGCTGGCCGGGTTGTCACCCACGAGGATGACCGCCAGGCCCGGTACCTTGCCTTGCGCCTTCAGCGCTTGCGTGCGGCGGGCGATGTCCGTGCGCAGTTGGGAAGAGAGGGCCTTGCCGTCGATCAGTTGGGCTGTCATCGATTACCTTGCAAAGGGGTTGCGTCAGGGCGCGCGGCGCCACGTCGGGCGTGCGGCGCCGGATGCGGGATTCAGAGTTTCGCGGGGGAATTGCCCAGCGCGATCTTGAGCAGGTCGGCCACCGTATTGGCGCCGAGCTTTTCCATGATGTTGGCGCGGTGCGCCTCCACGGTCTTGATGCTGATCCCGAGGTCGTCCGCGATCTGCTTGTTCAAACGCCCGGCGACGATGCGCTCGAGCACCTGCGATTCGCGCCCCGTGAGCTTGGCCATGAGGGCCTCGTGGCTGGCGGCGAGCTGGTGGTCGGCAAAGCTCTCTCGCGCGCGCTCGAGCATGCGCTCGACCAGTTCGGAGAGTTCCTTTTCATTGAAGGGCTTCTGGATGAAATCCAGCGCGCCTTTCTTCATCGTGTCCACCGCCATGGGCACGTCGCCGTGGCCGGTGATGAAGACGATGGGCAGGGGGGATTTGCGCTCCAGCAGCCTGTCCTGCAGCTCCAGCCCCGTCATGCCGGCCATGCGCACGTCGATGATCAGGCAGGCCACCTCGCGCGGGTCGTAGCGGGTGAGGAAGGTCTCGGCCGAATCGAAGCAGCGCACGCGATAGCCCCTGCCCTCGAGCAGCCATTGCAGCGAATCGCGCACGGCCTCGTCGTCATCGACGACATAGACCGTGCCTTTTTTCGGGGACATCAAATTCATGCATGGGCCTTTCACGTCGTTATTGCTTCGAAATCGCTAGTAGCGTTTTCAGCGCCGGCCAGCGGCAACCAGAAAGTGAACAGGCACCCCGTGACCTCTTTGGAATTGTAGAGGTTCTCTGCCTTGAGCCTGCCCTGGTGTGACTCGACGATGCTGCGGCACAGGTTCAGGCCCATGCCCATGCCTTCGCTCTTGGTGGAGTAGAAGGCTTCGAAGAGATGCTCGAGCACGTCGGCCGGAAGGCCAGGCCCGCTGTCTTCCACGCTGAACTGGATCACATCCACGCCGTCGACCTGGCGCGGCACCACGCGCAGCTCCACGTTGCGCTGAGCCAGGGGGCGGTCGGCGTGCGCGATGGCCTCGGCGCCGTTCTTCATCAGGTTGATCAGCACCTGCTCGATCAGGATGCTGTCGGCCATCACCGGCGGCAGGCGCGCCGCGACGTAGTGCGACAGGCGCACGTTGTGCCGGCGCAATTCGATGGTGGCGAGCTCCACCGCCTCGGCCACCATTTCGGTGACGTTGGCCAGCTGCCGGTTGGGTTCGCTCTTTTTCACGAAGGCGCGGATGCGCTGGATGATCTGTCCGGCGCGCTGGGCCTGGTGCGCCGTCTTGTGGAGTGCGCCCAGCAGTGCCTGTTCGCTGATTTCTCCGCTTTCCACGCGCGAGATCATGCCGCTGCAGTAGTTGCTGATGGCCGTCAGTGGCTGGTTGAGCTCGTGCGCCACGCTGGACGCCATCTCGCCCATGGTGATGAGGCGGCTCACCGACTGCGTGCGCTCCGCCTGGTGCGCGGCCACCTCCTGCGCATGTCTGCGGGCCGTGATGTCGGTGGCAATGACCATCTGCGCGATGCGCCCGTCCACCCAGTGCAGATAGCGCGAGCGCACCTCCAGCCACTTGCCCAGATCGGGCTGGTAGATCTCGACGTTGTCCGACTGGGCCTGCGTCATCGTGTGGCTGGGGAAGCCCATGAAGCTGTCTTCGTCATCCGGCGCCTCGGCATGCACCACCCCGGCCTGGGCCACGAGCTGCAGGTGGCCCTCGGTGAGCGAGCCGAACCACTGCCGGTACAGGCGGTTGGCGAACAGCAGCTCCTTGCTGCCCAGCGGAGCGACGGACACCGAGGCGTCGAGCGACTCCAGCACGATGGTGAAGCGCTCGTGCGAGGCCACGAGCTGCTCGCGTACGCGGTTGGGCTCGGTGATGTCGGTCATCGACGTCATCCAGCCGGTGTGCCGCCCGTGGCCGTCGATCAGCGGCGAGACGTACAGGCGCGCGTCGAACACCGTGCCGCTCTTGCGCTGCACGCGCACCTGCAAGCCGCCGGGCACGGCCTTGCCCGAGAGTTCTTCGTGCAGCTTGCTTTGCTGCGAATTGCGCTCGCTTTCAGGCCAATAGCTGTAGGGCGGGGTCTGGCCCACGAGTTCTTCGGTGGACCAGCCTGTCATCTGGCAGAACGCCGCGTTCACGTAGGTGATGCGGCCCTCGAGGTCGAGCGCGCGCATGCCCGTGAGGATGGAGTTTTCCATGGCACGGCGAAAATTGGTCTCGGCGATCAGCGCCTCCTGCGCCTGCATGCGCCTGCGCGTGTGCCGCCAGGTGCCCAGCAGCAGCCAGGCCGTCATGATGCTGAGCGCGCCCACGAGCCAGAACAGGCCGCTGCCCACCACGCCCAGCGAGGTGCGGTAGGCCTGCGCACGCAGCACCAGCGTCTGCCCCGGCAGGACGATGGGCGCCTGATAGACGTTGGTGGGACTGCGCCAAGGGAAGAAGGCGCGTGTGCGTGGCTGCAGGGGTGACCCGGCCAGCAGCTGGTGCTGCGCGTTGACCAGCGTCACCGCATAGCGCGAGAGCACTTCCGTGGGCGTGCCGTAGCGCAACAGGCTGTCCACCGAGTATTCGGCGAGCAGCACGCCCGCGAAGCGATCGTGCGTGGTCAGAGGCACCTGCAGCTGCAGCAGGGGAACGGGCTTGTCCGGGACGAGCTCGGGCAGCAGGTAGACCGGTTGTTCCAGCTGCTGGACCTGGCGAAAGCCCTCCTGTGTCGGGCCCGGGCGCAAGAGTTCGCCCGTCAGGCGCATCTGGCCGCCCGCGAGCGTGGGCGCCGACTGGCTGATGCGCACGCGGCCGGTCTCGTCGATCCAGGTGAGCGCCTGCACCTCCGGGTACTGCGTCGTCATCAGGTCCGCCTGGATGGCGAAATCCGAGTCGTTCAAGCCCTGGGCGGAGAGGTCGCGGGCGATGCGCATGACCTGCTCCTGGCGCTCGGACAGGCGCAGGCGCAGGCGTTGCTGGGCGTACTCCACATCACGCTGCAGCGCCTCGCGTTCGCGCTCGATTTCCTGCGAGTGCAAATACCAGAACGAAGCCGCGATGGCGACGAAGAACAGAAACACCGACACCAGTGGCGCGAGGGCGGCAAAGCGGTCTTGGCGGTGCGGCGAGAGTTCACGCCACCACCGGCGCCAGCGCCGCGATGGCAGTTGCTCCGACAACGGTATGGCCTCGGCGCGCATATGAGGGGAAACCATGAGCGAAGTTTAAAGACCGACAGGGTGATCCAGAAGATTTTATTCAGGGTTTTCCTAGGTATTTTCATATCATGAGATTGACTCATACTATTTGAAATTTTCTAAAACTATGCGACACTCGAGCACCTATCCTGACATCCACATTGCCATCAAGGAGACTGAAGATGAGTGACGCCATCCATGGCCAGGCGCGCGCGGACGCCGATGAACAAGAAACGCACGAATGGATGGACGCGCTGTCCGCGGTCATCGAAAAAGAAGGCCCCGAACGCGCTCACTTTCTTCTGGAACAACTGCTGGAGCACGCGCGCGAGCATTCCATCGACATGCCGTTCTCGGCCACGACGGGCTATGTGAACACCCTTGAACCGAACGAAGAGCAGCGCAGCCCCGGCAACATCGAGATCGAAAAGCGCCTGCGCGCCTACATGCGCTGGAACGCCATGATCATGGTGGCGCGCGCCAACCGCATCCATACGGACGACGGCGGCTCGCTCGGCGGGCACATCGGCTCTTACGCGTCGGTCGCGACGATGTTCGAGACCGGCTTCAACCATTTCTGGCACGCAGAAACGCCCGAGCACGGCGGCGACTGCATCTACCTGCAGGGCCACAGCTCGCCGGGCGTGTATGCGCGCGCCTTCATGGAAGGGCGCATTTCCGAAGATCAGATGCTGCACTTTCGCCAGGAGGTCGGTTACAAGGCCGGCCTGCCGAGCTACCCGCACCCCTGGCTCATGCCCGACTTCTGGCAGTTTCCCACGGTCTCCATGGGGCTGGGGCCGCACATGGCGATCTACCAGGCGCGCTTTCTCAAGTACCTGCACGCACGCGGCATCGCCAACACCGAAGGGCGCAAGGTCTGGGTGTTCCTGGGTGACGGCGAGATGGACGAGCCCGAGAGCAAGGGCGCGATCGACCTGGCCTCGCGCGAGCATCTCGATAATTTGATCTTCGTCATCAACTGCAACCTGCAGCGCCTCGATGGCCCGGTGCGCGGCAACGGCAAGATCATCCAGGAGCTGGAAGGGCAGTTTCGCGGCGCGGGCTGGAATGTCATCAAGTGCCTGTGGGGCAGCAGCTGGGATCCGCTGCTGGCGCGCGACAAGGACGGCATCCTCAAGAAGGTGATGATGGATACGCTGGACGGCGACTATCAGACCTTCCGCGCGCAGGATGGCGCCTATATCCGCGAGCATTTCTTCGGCCGCGATCCGCGCCTGCTCAAGATGGTCGAGCACATGAGCGACGACGACATCTGGGCGCTGCGCCACGGCGGCCACGACCCGCAGAAGGTCTACGCGGCCTTTCATGCGGCCAATGAAACCCGGGGCCAGCCCACGGTCATCCTTTCGCGCACCATCAAGGGCTATGGCATGGGCGCGGCCGGGCAGGCGAAGATGCCGGTGCACCAGATCAAGAAGCTGGGCGACCCGGCCATCGTCGCCTTCCGCGACCGCTTCAACATTCCCGTGCCCGACAGCGAGCTGGCGGACCTGCCGTTCTACAAGCCGGCCGACGACACGCCGGAAATGAAGTACCTGCACGCGCACCGCGAAAAGCTCGGCGGCTACCTGCCGAGCCGGCGCATGCAATCCGACGAGAGCTTCACCGTGCCCTCGCTCGAAACCTTCAAGGCCATCCTCGAGCCGACGGCCGAGGGGCGCGAGATCAGCACCACGCAGGGCTTCGTGCGCTTCGTCGTGCAGCTGCTGCGCGACAAGGCGCTGGCGCCGCGCGTCGTACCCATCGTGGTGGACGAGGCGCGCACCTTCGGCATGGAAGGGATGTTCCGCCAGATCGGCATCTACAACCCGGCAGGCCAGCAGTACACGCCGGTGGACAAGGGCGAAGTCGCCTACTACCGCGAGGCCAAGGACGGCCAGGTGCTGCAGGAGGGGATCAACGAGGCGGGCGGCATGTCCAGCTGGCTCGCGGCGGCCACGAGCTACAGCGTGAGCAACCGCATCATGATCCCGTTCTACGTGTACTACTCGTGTTTCGGCTTCAATCGCTTCGGCGATCTAGCCTGGGCGGCGGGCGACCTGCACGCACGCGGCTTCCTGCTGGGCGGCACGGCGGGGCGCACCACGCTCAACGGCGAGGGCCTGCAGCACCAGGACGGCAACAGCATGCTGATCTTCAGCTCGGTGCCGGCCTGCAAGAGCTACGAGCCCTCGTTCGCGCACGAAGTGGCCGTCATCATGCACGACGGCATGAAGCGCATGGTCGAGAAGCAGGAGGACATCTTCTACTACCTCGCCATCCACAACGAGAACTACGCCATGCCGGGCCTCATTGCCGGCACCGAGGAGCAGATCCTCAAGGGCATGTACCTGTGCCAGCCCGGCGCCGAGGGCGACAAGCGCGTGCAGCTCATGGGCAGCGGCACCATCCTGCGCGAATCCATCGCCGCGCAGCAGCTGCTGGCCACCGACTGGGGCGTGCAGGCCGACGTCTGGAGCTGCCCGAGCTTCAACGAACTGGCCCGCGAGGGCTGGGACGCCGAGCGCTGGAACATGCTGCACCCGGGCGAGGCGCCGCGCGTGCCCTTCGTGGCGCAGCAGCTCGCCGCCCACCCCGGCCCGGTGGTTGCCTCCACCGACTGGGTACGTGCCTATCCTGAGCAGATCCGCGCGCATTTGCCCAAGGGGCGCAGCTTCACGGTGCTGGGCACCGATGGCTACGGACGCAGCGACTTCCGCTACCGCCTGCGCGAGCACTTCGAGATCGACCGCCACTACATCACGCTGGCCGCGCTCGCCGCGCTGGCCGATGAGGGCGTGATTGACCGCTCCAAAGTGGCCGAAGCGATCGCCAAGTACGCGATCAAGACCGAAAAAATCAACCCGCTGCTGGCCTGAAGGAGGGACAAGACCATGGCAATCAAGGAAGTCAAAGTCCCCGATATCGGCGATTTTTCGGAAGTGGGCGTCATCGAGCTGCTGGTGCAGCCCGGTGACACGATCAAGGCGGAACAAAGCCTGATCACGGTCGAATCCGACAAGGCCTCGATGGAAATCCCGTCGAGCGAGGCGGGCGTGGTCAAGGAGCTCAAGGTCAAGATCGGCGACAAGGTGAACAAGGGCTCGGTGGTGCTGCTGGTGGAAACGGCGGATTCAGCATCAAATCCGGCTCAAACGCCCGCTGCACCTGCGTCAGCAGCTCCTGTATCTGAAGCGCCTGCAGCCGCCGCGCCCGTGGCCGCTGTGGCCGCCGGACGCGTGGAAGTGCGCGTGCCGGACATCGGCGACTTCAAGGACGTGGGCATCATCGAGCTGCTCGTGGCCGTGGGCGACACGGTGAAGGAGGAGCAATCGCTCATCACCGTCGAATCCGACAAGGCCTCGATGGAGATTCCGTCCTCGGCCGCGGGCGTCGTCAAGGAACTCAAGGTCAAGCTCGGCGACAAGGTCAACATCGGCGACCTGATCGTCGTGCTCGAAGGCGCCGCTGCTTCCGGCGCGAGCGCACCGGTGGCTGCCCCTGCTCCCGCGCCCGTCGCAGCCGCACCGGCGCCGGCACCGACACCGATTGCTCCCGTACCGGCGAGCCTGGCGCTGCATCAACCCGCCCAGTCCGCAGTCGGCCTGCCGCACGCGAGCCCTTCGGTGCGCAAGGCTGCGCGCGAGCTCGGCGTGCCGCTGGGCGAGGTCAAGGGCACGGGCCTCAAGGGCCGCATCACGCTCGAAGACGTGCAGTCCTTCACGCGCGCCGTCATGGCGGGCACGGCGCACACCCAGGCTCGGGCGGGCGGGGGAGTGGGCTCGGGCGGCGGCGTCGGTCTCGATCTGCTGCCCTGGCCCAAGGTCGATTTCGCCAGGTTCGGCGCCATCGAAGCGAAGCCGCTTTCGCGCATCAAGAAGCTCAGCGGCGCCAACCTGGCGCGCAACTGGGTAATGATTCCGCACGTTACCAACAACGACGAAGCGGACGTCACCGAGCTCGAAGCCTTCCGCGTGCAGACCAATGCCGAGAACGAGAAGGCGAAGAATGGCGTCAAGGTGACCATGCTCGCCTTCGTCATCAAGGCGGTGGTCACCGCGCTCAAGAAGTACCCCGAGTTCAATGCCAGCCTCGACGGCGAAAACCTCATCTACAAGCATTACTACCACATCGGCTTCGCGGCCGACACGCCCAATGGCCTGATGGTGCCGGTGCTCAAGGACGCCGACCAGAAAGGCATCCTGCAGATCAGCCAGGAAATGTCCGAACTCGCCAGAAAGGCGCGCGACGGCAAGCTCGGCACGGCGGACATGCAGGGCGGGTGCTTCTCGATCTCGTCGCTGGGCGGCATCGGCGGCACGCACTTCACGCCCATCATCAACGCGCCGGAAGTGGCCATCCTGGGTCTCTCCAAGAGCGCGATGAAGCCGGTGTGGGACGGCAAGGCCTTCGTGCCGCGCCTGATCCTGCCGCTGTCGCTGTCGTATGACCATCGCGTGATCGACGGCGCGGCCGCCGCGCGCTTCAACGCCTATCTGGGCCAGGTGCTGGCGGACTACCGCCGCATCCTGCTGTGAAAGGAGCCTGAGATGGCAGTGATGGACATCAAGGTTCCCGACCTCGGCGACTTCAAGGACGTCGGCGTGATTGAAGTGCTCGTGGCCGTGGGCGACACGATCCGCGCCGAGCAAAGCCTCGTCACCGTGGAATCCGACAAGGCATCGATGGAAATTCCATCGAGCCATGCGGGCACGGTGAAGGAGCTCAAGGTCAAGCTCGGCGACAAGATCAGCGAAGGCAGCGTGCTGCTGACGCTGGAAGTCGCCGATGCTGCCGCACCCGCGCCTGTGGCTTCAGAGCCAAAACGGGCTCAAGCGCCCGCCAGTCAAGCGCCAGCGGCTCCTGCGCCTGTAGCGGCCAACTTCGCAGGCAGCGCCGACCTCGATTGCGACGTGCTGGTGCTGGGCGGCGGCCCCGGCGGCTATTCGGCGGCGTTTCGCGCGGCCGATCTCGGGCTGTCGGTCGTGATGGTCGAGCGCTATGCGCAACTGGGTGGCGTCTGCCTGAACGTCGGTTGCATTCCGTCCAAGGCGCTGCTGCACGTGGCCTCGGTCATGGATGAAGTGGCGCACCTGAAGGCGGCGGGCATCGACTTCGGCGCGCCCCAGGTCCATATCGACCAGCTGCGCGGCCACAAGGAAAAGGTCGTCGGCAAGCTCACCGGGGGCCTGGCCCAGATGGCGAAGATGCGCAAGGTCACGCTAGTGCGCGGCTACGGCAGCTTCATCGGCGCCAACCAGCTGGCGGTGGAGGAAACCACCGGCAGCGGCCAGGAAAAGACCGGCGCCAAGAAGGTCGTGCAGTTCAAGCGCGCCATCATCGCCGCGGGCAGCCAGGCCGTGCGCCTGCCCTTCATGCCCGACGATCCGCGCATCGTGGACAGCACCGGCGCGCTCGCGCTCTCTGGCGTGCCCAAGCGCATGCTGATCCTGGGCGGCGGCATCATCGGCCTGGAGATGGGCACGGTGTATTCCACGCTGGGTGCGCGCCTGGACGTGGTGGAAATGCTCGACGGCTTGATGCAGGGCGCCGACCGCGACCTCGTCAAGGTCTGGCAGAAGATGAACGCGCCGCGCTTTGACCACGTCATGCTCAAGACCAAGACCATCGGTGCCCGGGCGACGGACGCGGGCATCGAGGTGAGTTTTGAAGGTGAGGGCGCCCCCGCGCCGCAGACCTACGACCTGGTGCTGCAAGCCGTCGGCCGCAGCCCCAACGGCAGGAAGATCGCCGCCGACAAGGCGGGCGTGGCCGTCACGGATCGCGGCTTCATCAACGTCGACATCCAGATGCGCACCAACGTGGCGCACATCTTCGCCATCGGCGACATCGTCGGCCAGCCCATGCTCGCGCACAAGGCGGTGCACGAAGGGCACGTCGCGGCCGAAGTGATCGCCGGAGAGCTGCAAGGCAGCAGGGAACTGGCCAGCGCCGCCTTCAACGCCCGCGTCATTCCCAGCGTGGCCTACACCGACCCCGAAGTCGCCTGGGTGGGCCTGACCGAAGACCAAGCCCGCGCCCAGGGGGTGAAGGTCACCAAGGGTCTGTTCCCCTGGACGGCATCGGGCCGGGCCATCGCCAACGGGCGCGATGAGGGCTTCACCAAGCTGCTCTTCGACGCTGAAACCCACCGCATCGTGGGCGGCGGCATCGTCGGCACGCACGCGGGCGACATGATTGGCGAGGTGGCCCTGGCGATCGAGATGGGCGCGGACAGCGTGGATATCGGCAGCACCATCCATCCGCACCCGACGCTGGGCGAGAGCATAGGCATGGCCGCCGAAGTGGCGCACGGCTCGTGCACGGATGTGCCGCCTCAGCGGCGCTGACCGCACTGCGCGCAACCGTCGCCTGCGGATCGGGGTAACCCGGGCCGCAGGTCAGGTCAGACGCAGTCGTCGGCGTACGGTTGCGCCTTCCAGTCGATCGGGTCCTGTTGCAGAACCGTGTCGATGTCCATGTCCAGGGCAACGCCCACCTCGCTAGGGAAGGTGGCCGCCAGTTCGCGCGGCATGAAACCGGCCTCCCTCGCGCGCGCACGCCAGACCGCCAGGTGAAGGATGGCGGCCAGGGGTTCGTACACCTCGCCATCAAAAGGCGCGTTGTGATGGCGCAGCGCATCCACGAGCACATTGGGCAGATGCCATTGCCGTGCAAGTGCAGCGCTCACCGCCGCGTAGCCGTATCCCCGGGCGCGTCTTTCCACCTTGCTGCGGCGCAGATCAAGAGGCGCAACGACGCTGCTGGCCGCGCTGCTGCCTTGCGGATCGCGCAGATGCAGCACCAGCTCACCCAGGCCGTGCAGCAGGCCGGCCGTGTAGGCAGTCGTCTGATTGCGGTGCACGATACCCGCCAGTGAGCGCGCCAACCGGGCCGTGTTGATGCTGTAGCGCCAGAAGTGCTGCAGGTTCATTCCCGGTACCGAACCGGCGGTCGTCCCGAGAAAGGCTTCGGCGACAAAGGACCGCAACTGGGCGGTATCGAGCATCACAATGGCTTCGGGGATGCTGCCCACCTTGCCGGACAGAGGGTGTGAGTGCGAGTTCGCCTCGCGCAACAGACGCGCCGCCAGGGCCGGGTCCGTCAAAAAGAGATGGTTGATCCGACGCAGGCTGGGCTCGGGCTGCGCCAGCTCCGTCGTGAGCAAGGCAACGGCACGCGGCAGGCTGGGCAGCGTGCACTCCGTTGCCATGACATCGTCGAGTTCCATCCACTTGCGTCCGTTGGGGTACCGAGGACGATTATCCACAGTCGTGTGGACGAAAGTGGCAATGCCTGGCAGGGGGGGCGATTGGTGGCGCCTCTAAGGTTCAATCCGTATAGTGTCGTCAGCTCGCTTTGTTATTTAACATAATATACATTGTGTTAAGTCGTTTGAAAGTGACTAGGCTGTCTTCTACTGGATCCCAGCCAGCCTCAAATGATTGCCACGAGTGCCCGCCAGCACTTTTTCAGCGCCGACGCAGAACATGAATGAACTCTTCGCCCTGGGTCTGCTGCTCGACGAGTTCGTTACCGGTTTGCCGGGAAAACGCCTGAAAATCGCGAATGGACCCCGGATCCGTGGCAATGACCTTGAGCAATTGCCCGCTGTTCATCTTGGTCAAGGCCTTCTTGGCCCTGAGGATGGGCAAGGGGCAATTCAGACCGCGTGCATCCAGTTCGCTATCGATGTTCATGATGTCTCCTTCGGCTGCACCAGCCCGTGCCGCCATTCCTGATGCTCCTGGGCCGTGAAAAACACGGGCTCCCGGCCACGCGAGCGCAGCCAGTCCGCCAACGCATACCCTGTGCCGGCCGGCCAGCATTTGAGATCCTGTAATTCCATCATGCGGTATTCCAGCAGTTCCGGCGACAGCCGCACGGTTCCGCTCGCCTGCACGTGAAACGCGATGATCACCTGGTTCATGCGCAAAAATTCGTACGTACCCACCAGCGTGACGGTGTGGGCATCGAGATTGGTTTCTTCCTTGAGTTCGCGAGCCACGCCTTCCTGAGGGCTTTCGCCCGCTTCCATGAAGCCGGTGATGAGTGCGAACATCTTCGGCGGCCACGCGGCGTTGCGTGCCAGCAGCACCTTTCCATCCACCTCGACGATGGCCGCGAGGACGGGGGTGGGATTGTTCCAGTGCGTCCAGCCGCAGGCGGCGCAGCGCAGACGCACCTTTTCGCCGCTGTCCTCCATCTGCGCGATGGGTGCAAGCGTGCCCGCGCAGTTCGGGCAGAAGCGCATTTCGTAGGCCATGGGGTTCAGGCGGGAAAAACGCCTGTCGAAAGATAGCGGTCGCCCCGGTCGCAGACGATGAAGACGATGGTGGCGTCGCGTTCGCGCGCGGCAATCTGGCGCGCCACCCAGCACGCCCCAGCCGACGAAATGCCGGCAAAGATGCCTTCGTGCGCCGCCAGCTGGCGCGCCATGTCCTCCGCATCGCTTTGAGAGACGTAAATCAACTCATCGACGAGTTCGGGCCGATAGATCTTGGGCAGGTATTCCTCGGGCCATTTGCGTATGCCGGGAATGCGCGAGCCCTCGGTGGGCTGCGCGCCCACGATGCGCACCTCGGGGTTCTTTTCACGCAGAAAGCGCGCCACGCCGGTGATCGTGCC
The DNA here is from genome assembly GCA_001725255.1 of Comamonas sp. SCN 67-35. Taxonomy (GTDB): domain Bacteria; phylum Pseudomonadota; class Gammaproteobacteria; order Burkholderiales; family Burkholderiaceae_C; genus Comamonas_C. The sequence continues at coordinate 90,388 of MEFV01000016.1, forward strand.
CGTGGTGCCCATGGCGCTGACGAAATGCGTGATGCGCCCTTTCGTCTGCTCCCAGATTTCAGGGCCGGTCGTTTCGTAATGCGCCCGGGGATTGTCTTCGTTGGCAAACTGGTCCAGCACCCTGCCCTTGCCCTGCGCGGCCATCTGCAGCGCCAGATCACGGGCATATTCCATGCCGCCGCTCTTGGGCGTGAGGATCAACTCCGCGCCATAGGCCTTCATGGTCTGCGCGCGCTCCACCGACAGGTCTTCGGGCATCACGAGCACCATGTGGTAGCCCTTGACCGCAGCCACCATAGCCAACGCGATGCCGGTATTGCCCGAGGTGGCCTCGATCAGCGTGTCGCCCGGCGATATTTCGCCGCGCCGCTGCGCGCCGTCGATCATCGCCAACGCCGCCCGGTCCTTGACCGAGCCCGCGGGGTTGTTGCCTTCCAGCTTGGCCAGCAGCGCGTTACCGCGCCCGGCATCGCCCGCCGCAGCCAGCCGCGTCAATGCGACGAGCGGCGTCTTTCCTATGGTGCTTTCAATCGTGGGATAGATCGTCATATCCCCTTACTGTGCCATAATTCTCCGCTTCGCGAAGAATAGCCCGGGTGGTGAAATTGGTAGACGCAGGGGACTCAAAAATAGGTACTTGTACCTATGGTTAGCTTGGGTTCATCTTCTGCAAAGCCACGCTGGGTAAGGGTTTACAAGGAAGGCCGGCCTCTGCATGAAAAGCGCGCTTTTTGAGCTAGGAGCCAACTAGGAGTCAGTGCAGCGCGGGCTGCCTCCAAGTCAGTAGTAGAAGGTAGTTGAAGTATCATGTGCGTCCTGCCCGAGTGGTGAAATTGGTAGACGCAGGGGACTCAGACCAAATTTGAGCCCTCTTGAAGAAATTCTTGAGGTGAAGCCCGTCAAACTCGGTGAAGGCCCTGGACGATCAGTCCGAGCTAATGCCGAGCCAAGCCCTCGAATCGAAAGGTTCAAGGGAAGGTGTAGAGAGCAGACGGCGGGCACCTACGGCTGAAAGGCTATGGTGAAGGCGTGCTCCAGACCACGAACGCCCTGCCACGTGCAGGTCGGCGGCGAAAGCCGAAGTGGGAAGAAAATCCCCCGCCGCAAGGCGTGCCGGTTCGATTCCGGCCTCGGGCACCAATTCGAAAGCCGCCTCTGTTCACGCAGAGGCGGCTTTCTCATTTCCAGATCGGCTGGTTGGCAAGTGCGATCGCTTGAATCCACGATCCCCCGCCATGAACGCCTCCAGCATGTGCGGGATCAGCGTCATCGCATCAACCGCTTCGCCATACGTCTGCGCGTGCAACGCCGCGTAGCGGTCGAGGTCGGCTTTCAGGCTGGCCGGGCACGCGAAGGTCACCTTGACGCTCTCCGTCTTGGGTAGCGGCCCCAGTCGCAGCTTGCGCATCGTGCTCATCGTGAAGCCCCCCGGTTGAAGAACAACGGTTGGTACGGTCGCAGTACCAGGTCGCGGTTGACGATGATGCGCACCGGCAGGCCCGGGCGCTCAGTCAGCGTCGGCTGGATATTCATATTGCGCCGGGTCATCTCCTGACCAGTCTGATTCACGCTGTCCTGCAGACTGTCCCGCCCGGCGATGATGACGCGATCACCGTTGCGGTTCTCCGGCGCGGCCAGTTCGGCGCCGACACCCAGGAGCGTCGTCAGCACCGCACCCGCGACGACGCGATCCCAATGCCAATCGACGCCATCCTCCAGGCCGGTGTAACCGGCGGGGTCGGTGCCGGCCAGGTTGTCGAGCGTGAGTGACGACGTGTCCGGCAGGATGATGCGGTTCCACACCACCTGCACGCGGCTCTGCCCATAGGCGACTTGGCTGTTGTATTTGCCGAAGATGCGCGAGCCCTGCGGGATCAGCAGATAGCGACCCGTCGCGGTGTCGTACACCGGCTCAGTTACCGTTCCGATCACGTCGCCCGGCAGGTCGGACTTGATGCCTGTCACCAGCGCCGCCGCGATCACTGTCCCTGTCATCACTTGATACGGCGATGCTGGCATTTGCAGGTTGCCGGAATTACGGGTTTCTGTTGTTCCGGCTTTCTGGAATGCCTCCTTCTGGCTTTGCCGGTTCTGCACGGCGGTTGGGTCGGCAGGCTGCGCCGCCGTCGAAGCCGGCCCGGCAGCTTGTGGGTCAAAGCCCGCCAGGCCAGACGGCGGCGCGGCCGATGCGGTCTGCGCCGGCGCAGTGGCAGCGCGCTGGTTGCTGGAGCGAAAGAACACCGATGATCCCGCTGCGGCTTCGGCCTCCTTGCGCAGTGCGTCGCGCTCGGCGGCTGCGGCGTCCTGGCCGGGCGGCGTATAGCTGGCCACCGCTGACGGCTGCGACTTCACGATGGCTGGCCCCAGGTCGCCCGGCAGCGGAGGCCCCAGCTCCGGCACCTTTGCCGGCGATGGCGGCGGCAGCTTCGAGTAGTCGGCAGGAAGCTGATCGAGTTCTTCGGACTTCGACACGCGATCCACGTTGTAGAGTTCGGTGGCCTGGTTGCCGCCGCGTCGATGCACCGGCTGCAGCGACCACATCATGGCGCCCAGCACGGCAACACCCAGGCCGCCGGCCAGCAGGACCAGCGTGCGCCGGTTGAGGCGCGTCACGGGGCGCGGCTGCGCCCGCAATGCAACGTTCTCCGGCGCGACTTTCGGCGAGACGTCGGGAATGGGCCCGTCCGGGGACTTGTCCTGGTCCATGGTCAGTTCCCCCGCGTGCCATCGGTGCGCTCAATGCGCACCACGTCGCCCTTGTCACCACCGAGCCGCAGTTCGGCTGCGCCGAACAGCCGATCCACGATGTAGTACGGCGAGCGGAAACGGTAGTTGACGAGCTGGCCGTCACCCTGCGCGCCGATGACGAACAAGGGTGGCAATTCGCCTTGGGCGATGCCGGGCGGAAACTGGATGTAGACCTTCTCGCCGTCATCGAAAGCGCGCAGCGGTCTCCACGGCGGGTTGCTGCCCGAAATCGCATAGCGGAAGCGGATCTTCTCCAGCGATAACCCGGTATCGACCGGCACGGCGGCCTGCGCCGCCCGGTCCTGGCGCTGCAACGCGAGCATCTGGTCTTTCGGGTACTCCCATGATACCGATGCCATCCATGCCTTTTCAGTCGAAGTCAGCTCGATCAGGTACGTGCGCCGGCTGGTGGTGATGACCAGGTTGGTTTTCAGGCTCGAACGGATGGGCTTGACCAGGACGTTGACACGCAGGGCATTACCGGTGCCGCTGGATGTGTCGCCGACAATCCAGCGCACCGTGTCGCCGGCGGCGACCGTCACCAGCTCCTCGCCCGGCTGCAAGGAAATGACCGTCACGCGACCGGGCGCGGTGTAGACCTGATACAGCGCGCCATCGGTGAAGGGCCAGACTTGGATCGCATTGACGTAGCCCTCGCGCGTGGGCGCGATGCGCGCCTCGGCGTTGGCCCGCGACACGCGGACGGTTTCGTCGGCGGGCTCCGGCACGGATTTGGTTTTATCCGCGTCCGGCAACGGCTTCAATTGCGCCGGCATCGGCAGCACCTTCGGCACCTCCACGACTTCCACCGGCTTCGGCGGTTCCGGCAGCAGTTGCGCTCGCACCGGCTCATCAAGCGAAATATGCGGTGGCGGCGTGCCTTGCGACGCGCAGCCCGACAGGGCCGCTAGGGTCAGCACGAAAACGTAAAAGCGAAAAGACGGGTTCATGGCTTGGCTCCTTCGGATACATCCAGCTCGCGGCTCCACGACAGGCCGTTGACGTAGATGCCCAGGGGGTTCTTGCGCAGACGCTGCTCGGTATGCGGGGTTTGCAGGACGATGGACACCACGGCGTTCCAACGCTCGGTGCTAGCCGGCGCACCGTTGACGAACCGCTGCTCCGTCCAGCGCACGTTGAATGACGAATCACTGGCGCGCGTGACGCTGGTGATCTGCACCGTTACCGATTCCTTGCCGACCCGGGCAAACGGGTCGTTCTTGCTGGCGTAGTCGTTGAGCACGGCGGCACCGTGATCGGTGGTGTAGTCGTAGGCATCGAGCCAGTTCTGCCGCACCACAACCGGATCGATGGAGAGTGAGCGCACCAGCGTGATGAAGTGCGCGAGGTGGTAGGCGATCTGTGCATCGGCCGGCCGGTACGGCGTGGCGGCTTCGCCGACCGCACGCACCTGGCCGGTCTTGTCCACCTCAACGACATAGGGTGTGACGATGGACTGCGCCGAGCGCCAGACCAAGCCGCCGGCCATCAGCAGCGCGAGCACGAGACAGCCAAACGCAGTCAGCCGCCAGTTCTTCGCCTGCACGCGGGCCGACCCGATGCGTTCATCCCAAACCTGCGCGGCAGCTTGGTACGGGGTGGCAGGCTGCGGCGTATCGGCATAGCGCACCCGTGGTCGTTTGAATCGCATGGCTCGTTCTCCTCAAGAATCGGAATCGCCCAGGCTTGGGCCTTGTGCCGAACCGCCGCCGTCCCCACCGCGTAGCGTGTGCGCAGCGGTGGTCGCGGCATGGCTGATCTGCTGGCGCCGATGCAGCCGCTTGGCCCATGCGGGACGCTGTTGGTTGGTGGCTTGGGCGGCGGCTCCGCCAGATGCGGCAGTGCCCGTGCCGGTACTACCCGCCGTGGACGCCGCCATGCGCGCGCCCTTGCCGAGCGCGCTGACGGCGCCAGGCGCCATGCGCGCCCCGGCAACCACGGCACCGCCGACGCCAGTGGCGACCGCGCCGACCGCGACGGCGGTTCCGGCAGCGCCCAACGCCGCACCCGCCATCGCACCGGCACCGAGCTGCGGCGCGCCGGAGACAAGGCCCGTGGCGATGCCTGGCCCAAAGATTCCGAGTGCGAGCATGGCGAGCGAGGCCAGCATCACCACCAGCGCATGATCGACGGACGGCTCACTCGGCATGGTCGGGAACTCGGCGAACAGGCCCGTACCGATGCCAACGATGACGGCCAGCACCAACACTTTGACGCCTGACGACACTACGTTGCCCAGTACCTTCTCCGCCAGAAAGCTCGTCTTGTTCCAGAGCGCGAACGGCACCAGCACGAAGCCGGCGAGCGCGGTCAACTTGAACTCGATCATCGTGATGAAAAGCTGCACCGCCAGCACGAAGAAGCAGACGATGACAGTCAGCCAAGCGAGGAACATCACGACGATGGGCGTAAGGTTGATGAACACCTCGGGGAAGCCCGCCATGTCGCTGATCTGTTTGAGGATCGGCATGCCGGCGTCGATGCCGGTCTTGGCGAGATGTCCCGGTTGCAGGAACGTCTCCATGCTCACGGTCGAGCCCGTGGCTGTCAGCCCCAGGCCGGCAAACGAGCGAAACACAATGCCGGCCAGCATGTTGAAGTTGCCGATGATGTAGGCGAAGGCGCCGACATAGAGCACCTTGCGGATGAGCTTCGCCATCACGTCTTCGCCCTGGCCCGTCGCGTGGCCAAGTGCCCAATAGAGACCCGCGAGCGTCATATCGATGGCCACCAGCGTCGCAGTCAGGAACGCCACTTCGCCATGCAGCAAGCCAAAGCCGGAGTCGATATAGGTGGAAAAAACGTTGAGGAAGTGGTCGATGATGGAAACGTCGTTCATGGCCGCTTCTCCATCGGCGCATCATCAGGTCCGTCGAAGCTGGCCGGGATCGGCGGCAGGTCGGCCAGCGTCTGGTATTCCTGCGGCCCGGTCCGTCCAGAGAGGAAGCGGCGCAGGTTGGCTTGCGCGACCCGTGCGCAGAACGCGCCATCGTGTTCGTCACGCCGGCACTGCGCACGCAGCGCGTGTAGCCGGGCCGGATCGGTGGCGAGCGCATCGACCGACAGCACCTGCGGCCGGTCGCAGCCGGCCAGCAGGTACATGAAGGCAAACAGGACCGATGCGCGGTTCATGGCTTTGGCGGTCAGTTGCCGTAGAAGTTGACCGACTGCGGCGTGTACGGCGTGCCGGTGCCCAGGAAACGCTGCGTCACCTCGCGGCCACGTTCGACGGCGGCAGCCTGTCGCGCCAGTTCCAATGCCGTCGCGCGGCCCTGTGTGAGCTGGAGTTGTTGCGCCTGGATCGACTGCTTCGCCTGCAAGGCCAGAAGCTGATTGGTCGCCTGCTGGGCTTGCAACGCGCCGGTGGCCGATTGGCTTTGGCCCACGAGATCGGTCAGCACGCTTTCGTCGTCGGTCAGGTTCTGCGACACCTGCGCCTGCATCTGCATCGCGGTCTGCAAGCCGGTGAGCGTGTTCTGCCAGCGCCGGTGCGCGTCTTGGTACATCTGATCACCACTCACGGTTGCGGCGTACTGCTGCGGGTACAACTGTGCGAATTGCTGATCCATGGTCTGCACCTGGAACGCCACTCCCTGCGCCTGCGCAATGAGCTGCTGGGTGTTTGCCAGCGTCGAGCGCAGCCGGTTGACCGTGTTGAACGGCAGGCTCGCCAGATTGCGCCCCTGATTGACGAGCATCTGCGCTTCGTTCTGGAGCTGGTTGATCTGGTTCTCGATCATTTCCATCGTGCGAACCGCAGTGAGCGTGTTCTGTACGAGGTTGGTCGGATCGATGACGACCCACTGCGCCTGCGCAGTCGACGTGACACCGATCAACGCCGCGATAGCAAGGGAGAGAAAGCGAATCCTCATGGCGAAACCTCCTGCAGTTGGGGAGCGAGGAAGGACGCGGCCGATGGCGCCGGTTTGGGAAACCCTGGCAGCAGGTCGGCCGCCCAATCGAGGCCGCGATGGCGCAGCCACGCACCGGCAAAGCCCGGCGTGCCGGCATCGCGCAGCGTGCGGTCCATGTCGCGCTGGTCTTGGGGCGTCGAGGCACCCGCGAACGCGAGTGCAACCGGCCCCAGGTCGAGGTCGAACAGGCGATTGCCTGCACGAGATTGGTAGTAGTAGTCGCGCTTGGGCTGCGCAGTGGCGACGATCTCGATCTGCCGGCTGTTCAGGCCGAAGCCTTCGTAGATCGTGCGGATCTGCGGCTCGGTGGCCTGCGGGTTCGGCAGGAAGATGCGACTCGCGCAGCTCTCGATGATTGCCGGCGCGATGGTCGAGTCCTTGATGTCGGCGAGCGACTGCGTGGCGAAGATGACACTGACGTTCTTCTTGCGCAGGGTCTTCAACCACTGGCGGATGCGCGCGGCAAACACCGGGTCATCGAGAAACAACCAGGACTCGTCGAGGATCAGCAGCGTCGGCGCACCGTCGAACCGCTCCTCAAAGCGCGCGAAGAGATACCCCAGCACAGCCAGCACCGCCGCCTTGCTGTGCATCAGTTCTTCCATCTCGAAGCACTGCACGTCGGCCGAGCCGAGCCGGTCGTGATCAGCATCCAGTAGCTTGCCGTGTGCGCCGCCCAGCACATAGGGTGCGAGCGCCTGGCGCAGCGCGTTCGATTGCAGCAGTACCGACAGGCCCGTGAGCGTGCGCTGTTCGAGCGGCGCACCGGCGAGACTACCGAGTGCCGACCAGATGGCCGCCTTCTCGTCGGGGCCAACGGTGACGCCTTCATGCGACAGGCGGCCTTCGACCCATTCGGCCGCCCAGGTGCGATAGCCCTCCTGGTCGATGCGTGCGAGCGGCTGAAACGCGATCGCACCATCGGAGCCGAGGTCGTAATACTCGCCGCCCAGGCCCAGCGCCGTTGCCCGCATCGAGCGGCCCATGTCGAAGGCAAAGATGCGCGAACCGGGGTAGCGGCGGAACTGCATCGCCAGCGTGGCGAGCAGCACGGACTTGCCCATGCCGGTCGGGCCGGCGACCAGCGTGTGGCCCACGTCGCCGACGTGCGTCACCAGCCGGAACGGCGTCGCACCTTCGGTGCGGGTGACGACCAGCGGCGGGCCGTCGAGATGGTCGTTCTTCCCTGGCCCGGCCCACACCGCCGACACCGGCATCAGGTGCGCCAGGTTTAGCGTCGAGATGATCGGCTGGCGCACGTTGGCATAGGCATTGCCCGGCACCGACGACAGCCACGCCTCCACCGAGTTGAGGGTTTCCGGGATGGTCACGAAGCCCCGGCCCTGGATGACGCGCTCTACCCTGCGCTGCTTTTCATCGGCCGTGTCGGCGTCGGCATCAAGCACCGTCACGGTGGCGGTGACAAAGCCGAAGGCGACTTGATCGCTGCCCAGCTCCTGCATGGCGGCGTCTGCGTCAGCTGCCTTGTTGCTAGCGTCGGTATCGACCAGCGGGCTTTCCTGCTGGAAGATGGTTTCGCGCAGCAAGGCGAGGACATTCTTGCGCTTGGCAAACCACTGGCGACGCAGGCGGCCGAGTTCCTTCTCGGCTTCCGATTTGTCCATACACAGGAAGCGTGTGCTCCAGCGGTAGGCGAAACCCATCCGATTGAGGTCGTCCAGAATCCCCGGCCAGGTTGAGGTCGGAAAGCCGCGCACGGTGACGACGCGCAGGTGCTGGTCGCCGAGCATCGGCGCGAGGCCGCCGATCAGCGGCATGTCGGCCAGCAGCGCATCGAGGTGGAATGGCACGTCCGGCACGCCGATGCGGTAGCGCCGCGTCGAGATGGTCGCGTGCAGATAGGTCAGCGTTTCGGCGTCATCGAGCCAGTCGATTTCCGGCATCACGCCATCGAGCAGGTCGAAGATGCGCCCGGTTTCTGCGACGAACGCGGCCAAGCGTTCATGCCAGTCCACGCCGGCGGTCGGCGTGTTCTCGTAGAGCAACTTGGCCGCGCGTGCGCGGGATTGCTCCGGCGGCAGGTATTGCAACGTGAAGTGGTAGCCACTCTCGAAGTGGTGACCGGATTCCTCGAAGGTTGCGCGTCGCTCCTCGTCCACCAGCCACGACAACGGTTCGGGAAAATCCGAGTGCGGATAGTTCGCCGCCGGTCGGCGTTCGGCTTCGACAAACAGCGCCCAGCCCGCGCCGAGCCGGCGCAGCGCGTTGTTCAAGCGCGCCGTCGTGGCGATCAGCTCGCCTTGCGTCGCGCTGTCCAGGTCGGGTCCACGAAAACGCGCCGTGCGCTGGAAACTGCCGTCCTTGTTCAGTACGACACCGGGCGCCACCAGGCCGACCCACGGTAGCCAGTCGGCGAGCAGCGCGGGACGATGGCGGTATTCGGCGAGGTTCAACATCGCGGCGTTCTCCCCTCACACGTCCAGCAGCGGTTTGTGCTTGATGTGCCTGGCAAACACCTGCATGAACTGGGCGTCCACGCGCGCGCCCCACACGGCGAGCGAATGGCCGACGATCCAGAGCGCGACACCGGGAATCCATAGTTGCAGGCCAAGCCCGACGGCAGCGGCCAGCGTGCCGTTGGCAATCGCCACGGTACGCGGCGCGCCACCCAGCAAAATCGGCTCGGTCAGCGAGCGATGCAGCGGCACCTCGAAGCCCGGCAGGTCGGTGGCCGCGCTCATACGAGGGCTCCACCGGAGAAGCTGAAGAACGACAGGAAGAACGAGGAGGCGGCAAACGCGATGCTCAACCCAAACACAATCTGGATGAGCTTGCGAAAGCCCCCCGACGTATCCCCGAAGGCCAACGCGAGGCCGGTGGCGATGATGATGATGACCGCGACGATGCGCGCGACCGGTCCCTGGATGGATTCGAGGATGGATTGCAGCGGCCCTTCCCAGGGCATCGAGGAACCAGCGGCCCGCGCCGTGCCGACCGTCATCAGCAGGATGGCGGCCAGCAGCAGGCCGTGATGCACTGGGCCGGCCAAATGCCTCAGGCGTGCAAAGGCGAAGGCCGGATTTACGGAAATGCGAAAGGTCTGGGCGTGCCGCTGCGTCATGGCAGTTCTCCTAGATGGCTGGGGAGCGAGGAAGGCGACGGCGGTTCGGGCGGCGACGCCAGCGCGTCCGCCAGGCGATAGCCCACGCCATCAAAACCGGCGACGCGGGCAATGCCCTCAATGCGACGCCTGCGGCCGCGCCCGGCGATATGGATGACGACGTTGACGGCCTCGGCGACGAGCGCCCGCGGCGGATTCACCGCCACTTCAAGAATCAGTTGCTCCAGGCGCAGCAGCGCGCCCAAGGCGGAACCGGCGTGGATCGTGGCGATACCACCGGGATGGCCGGTGCCCCACACCTTGATGAGATCCAGCGCCTCGCCACCGCGCACCTCGCCGACGATCACGCGGTCGGGACGCAGGCGCATCGTGGCGCGCACCAGCTCGGTCATCGACACCACGCCGGCGCGCGTGCGCAGTGGCACGTGGTCGCGCGCTACACATTGCAGCTCTACCGTGTCTTCAAGTACCAGCACGCGGTCGCCGGTGGCGGCGATCTCCGCGAGCAAGGCATTGGCGAGCGTGGTCTTGCCGGTGCTGGTACCCCCGGCGATCAGGATGTTCTGCCGCTCGCGCACCGCGCTGCGCAGGAATGCGGCCTGCTCGACGGTCATCATCTCGTCGGTGACGTAGCGCTCCAGCGGGATCACGCCGACCGCGCGCTTGCGCAGCGCGAAGGCCGGGCCAGGCGCTGCCGGCGGCAGAATGCCCTCAAAACGCTCGCCGGTCTCCGGCAGTTCGGCGGTCAGCAGCGGCTGACCGCGATGCACTTCCGCGCCGACGTGTGCTGCGACTAGGCGGATGATGCGTTCGCCATCTTCCTCGGACAACTCCGCGCCCATCGGTGCGCGGCCCGACGACAGGCGATCGACCCAAAGCGTGTGGTCGGGGTTGAGCATGATTTCCACCACGTCGGGGTCTTCGAGCGCAGCGGCGATCAGCGGTCCCATCGCCGTGCGCAACATGCGGATGCGCCGGTCAAGCGACGTGGCGGTAAAGGACTGTGGCTGCGCGCTCATGAGGCACGCTCCTCGGTATCGGCCAGCGCCGCTGCCTCATCCAGCCGCGCGGCGTCGGGACTCAGTTCCTCCACCACGTCGCGCACGAGGCTGCGCCCGCGCATCAGGTGGCGGCCGAGCTGTTCGACGAACTGCTCGAAGCGCGCCTTGCCCTGCGCCCGCGCTGCTCCCTGATGGGACTCGGGAACCGGCGTGCTGACCATCAGGAAGTAGCGGACGAAGAGCGCCAGCGTCTCGATCTCGATGTTCTGATCGCGCTCCAACTTCTCGAATTGGCGCGAGAGCCGATCCAGACGTTTGGCGATGGCCGCTTCGCGCTGGTCGCCTGCGTCGGGCGAGAGCCACGACGCGAGCGCCGCCGCGACAATGGATGACTTGGACAAACCTTTCTTGGCGGCCAGTTCGTCGAGCCGCTTGGCGTGCTCGTGTGGAATAAACAGGTTCAGGCGGTACTGGCTCATAGCTCGATTCCGTCGTGTTGGTCGAGAGACGCCAGCCGAGCCGTGCGCTGCATGGCCGGATTGAGCTGACGAGGAAGCGGCAACGGCAGGTCGTCGTCCTCAAGGAGCGCCAGGTCGTTGTCCGCCGGCTGCTGTTCGAGGATGTATTCGGCGACCTCGGACAGCTCTGGTTGGCGACGCGGGCCGCCGTCCTCAGCCGCGCCGATGTCATCGGCTGGCAAACCCTCGGTGGTGGACGCAGCTGGAACAACAGGGATGGCCAGTCCACTCCAGTCGTCGGGCCGTATCGGCGGTGCATCGGCATAGCGCCCGGTCGCCATCGAAGGTGGCGGCAGCACGCGGCGCTTGAAATTGGCGTCCGCGTAGTAGCGCAGCTTCTTGGCCCTGGTCGGCGCAACGCTGGACACCATCACCACGGCATCGTCCGGCGGGAGCTGCATGACCTCGCCGGGCGTCAGCAGCGGGCGTGCGGTTTCCTGGCGCGACACCATGAGATGGCCCAACCACGGCGCAAGCCGATGGCCGGCGTAGTTGCGCTGCGCGCGAAGTTCCGTTGCGGTGCCCAGCGTCTCCGAGATGCGTTTGGCGGTGCGTTCGTCGTTGGTGGCAAATGTCACGCGTACATGGCAGTTGTCGAGGATCGAATGGTTCTGGCCGTAGGCTTTGTCGATCTGGTTGAGTGACTGCGCGATAAGGAAGCTGCGGATGCCATAGCCCGCCATGAACGCCAGCGCCGTCTCAAAGAAGTCCAGGCGCCCGAGCGCAGGGAACTCGTCGAGCATCAAGAGCAGCTGGTGGCGGCGCGCGATGCCGTCGCTGCCGTCGAGCGATTCGGTCAGGCGCCGGCCGATCTGGTTGAGGATCAGCCGCACCAGTGGCTTGGTGCGGCTGATGTCGGACGGCGGCACGACGAGATACAGTGAGACAGGATGCTGGGATGCGATCAGGTCGGCAATGCGCCAGTCGCAGCGCGAGGTGACTTCGGCCACCGTGGGGTCGCGGTACAGGCCGAGAAACGACATGGCCGTGGACAGTACCCCCGAGCGCTCGTTGTCCGACTTGTTCAACACCTCGCGCGCGGCGGACGCGACGACGGGGTGCGGTGCGTCGCCCAGGTGGTGCGTGGTCATCATCCGGTACAGCGTTAGCTCGAACGGGCACGCGGGATCGGACAGGAAATTGGCAACTCCGCGCAGCGTCTTGTCTTCGCCTGCGTAGAGCACGTGCAGAATGGCCCCGACCAGCAACGCGTGCGAAGTCTTCTCCCAGTGGTTGCGACGTTCGAGTGCGCCTTCGGGATCGACCAGGATGTCCGCGATGTTCTGCACGTCACGCACTTCATGCGCGCCGCGCCGAACCTCTAACAGGGGGTTGTAGGCGGCGGATTTCGGATCGGTCGGGTTGAACAGCAGGCAGTGCGAGAAACGCGAACGCCAGCCCGCCGTGATCTGCCAGTTCTCACCCTTGATGTCATGGATGACAGCCGAGGCCGGCCAGCTCAACAGCGTGGGCACCACCAGGCCCACACCCTTGCCGGAGCGCGTGGGCGCGAAGGTCAGGACGTGTTCCGGGCCTTCGTGGCGCAGGTACTGGCCACGATACAGGCCGAGGAACACGCCGGCAGGCTTGTCCAGGCCGGCCTTGCGAATGTCGGCCGCTTCGGCCCAACGGGCCGAACCGTAGGTCGTCACCAGCTTCGATTGCCGGGAGCGCCAGACCGACATGCCGATGGCGACCAGCGTGGCCGCTAGGCCGCTGCCGCCCGCAATCGCACCGCCCCTGTCGAAGATGCGTGGGGCATAGCCACCATAGAAGAACCACCACTCAAACAGCCGCCACGGGTGATAGATCGGTGTGCCGAAGAAGTCGAACCAGGGCAAGCCTAGGCGTACTTGGTAGCTCAGAGCAGCGGCTGTCCATTGTGTGGCACTCCACACGCCGGCGACTACGATGCCGAACACTACGGCAATCTGCCCGAACAACACGCCTTGACCTTGCATCCCGGCCTCCAATTTCTCCCTTGCGGCATGCGGCACAAAGGCGTGCCGTAGTTGCAAGGATCGGTGTCAGGTCAAGAGTCGGTCAAAGACTGTTATCGGCACAATTCAAGGAGAAAAAGAAAGATTTCCAGCAAGGGCGTAGACAAGGAAAACGTCGCAAGCGGATGCGCATTGAGTCGTGTATGGCGATTTTTTGAAAGAATTTTTGCCGATATGAAGAATCGGCGCGTACAGAGCTATGCGACGAGTATTAACCATCCGCGTGTCGCTATCTGTGTGAACTGATCAGTTCTTCGGAGCTGGCTCTGGCGTGTACGGCGTGCCGTTGCCAATGAAGCGCTTGTGTGTCGCTTCGGCCACTGCGTTGCACAGCGCATCACCCAGTTTCGCACGGTCGGCTTTGTACTGCGTGCGCAGTTCCTTCAATCGCTCGGGGTTGGCGATCAACGATTCGACAGTCTCCGTCGGCGCGGACTAGCCGCAGGCGGTCAGCAGTGCCACGAGCATGAGCGGAGTAATCATCTCCATGGCATGGCCTCTCATTGAACGGTGGTGGGATTCGATGCTTGGTCATCGACAGGGCTCACCCTGTCGATGAAGCGGCTCAACTGCTCGGAAGGCTCAATGTCTGGGCGCAACAGGTATGTGGTCAGCATCGGTGAACGACCGGCGAGTGGCCGAGCAATCACATCAGGATTGCAGCATGCTGCTATCTGGCTTTCGCCTGCGAACCCCAAACCGTAACCAGCGGCCACCAAGGTCATCATTAAGTCTAGCGTTGGCACACGATCCGCTATGGTGGGCTCGGCATCCACCGTGCGTAGCACTCGCTTGACCTGCTGCCAGAAGCCCTCGCAGGTTTCGGGATGGCACAGCACAAGCGGATAGCGCAACACCTCGTCGAGCGGGATGCGCCGGTGTACCAGGAGTGGATGGCGCGCCGGTACAGCGATCACCAAAGGCTCACTCCAGATAGCCTCAGCGAGAATCCCTTCGCCCACGTCATCGGATTGTGCAAATCCCGCGTCATACAGGTCACTGTTCAGCCCCTTGATTTGCTGCGACAGCGGTGTTTCTGACAGGCGAATCTCCACCTCTGGTTCATCCTCGCGACACTGTGCCAGCAAAGCCGATAGTCGTGCCTGTGCGATGCCATCGGACAGCGCGATGCGCAGGCGGCCGTGGTAACCGGTAGCCGCTGCTTTCACGCTGGCTTTGGCCTGGTCGATAGCGGCGAAGACGCGATGTGCCTCCTCCAGAAAGACCTCACCCGCCCAGGTCAACCGCGTGCGTCGTGTCGTCCGCTCGAACAACTGCACGGCCAAGTGGGACTCCAGTTCCTTGATAGTGCGCGACAACGGCGACTGCTCGATGTGCAGGCGTTCGGCCGCACGAGCGAAATGCAACTCTTCGGCCACTGCGATGAAACAACGAATATGACGTAACTCCATGTTGTCTGACCTATCTTGGATCAACTCACGAAACGGAAAAAATCGTACGCAAAGACGTAGCGCCTACATCCATCCCAGGCAATGCACAAGCATGTAGCACGCTCGATCGGGCGACTGTTCATTCGTCTCGCGGCGCGCTGTGACTTCATGCGCGCAAAGCAAATGTTCGGCGACCTCGAAGTCCTGCTCTGTACACGAGTGTTCAAGTGCCATACAGACATCGTCATGCGGCGTCGATCGGATGGCGCTTGCGCCCTTGCGGGAGCTCGCCCTGATGGTCGCGAAAAAGGGCGCGAGGATCGGTGGCTCATCATTGCAGTGCCTCAAGGTTCGCGGGTGATCGTGTCCCCTCTGCCGAAGCGCTGGTCTAACCCTTACCGGGTACCGGATGGCAGGCCTTTCCCCCCGGAAGGGACTTCAGAACGAAACAACCAGAGAGAACAAAGGGCAATCGTTAGCTCAACCGCCACAAACATCCCCAATGCGGCCCTAAAACCGAAGCGCAGCACCTCCCCAAAGATCAGACTACCCAAACCAAAACCAACAAACAGACTGAATACGTTCAAACCCATGGCTTGCCCTGGCCGCTTGCCCCCGAGCGAAGTAACAATACCTGCGAAGAGTGGCTGGGTCGTGTCGTAGCCCAAGGACAGCAGCATTGCCACCGCTGGAGCAAGGATCAGAGGGAAATCCAGGAGCAGGGCTGCAGCGCCGAGAGTGCTGAGTCCCAGCCCGATGGGCAGCAACCTGGCACGCCCCCACTTATCCGCCGCGCGGCCGATCAACGGTCCGAAGAGGAATCCGGGCACGCCGTATCCGAGCAACGCGAGGCCGATGCCAACGGGCCCGAGACCGTAGCGCCGTTCGAGATACACGCCGAGCCAAGTGAAGACGCCAGAGTGGAACATCGAGTTGACAAAAACATAGCCATACGTGCGCCGC
>MEFV01000017.1 GCA_001725255.1 Comamonas sp. SCN 67-35
TCTGCCAGTTGTAGTAGATCTTCTTGTACGGGCAGCCCGAGACGCACATGCGCCAGCCGCGGCACTTGTCCTGGTCGATCAGCACGATGCCGTCTTCCTCGCGCTTGTAGATCGAGCCCGAGGGACACGACGCCACGCAGGCCGGGTTCAGGCAGTGCTCGCACAGGCGCGGCAAATACATCATGAAGGTGTTTTCGTACTGGCCGTACATCTCCTTCTGCACCTGCTCGAAGTTCACGTCGCGCGAGCGCTTGGAAAATTCGCCGCCGAGGATTTCCTCCCAGTTCGGTCCCCACTCGATCTTCTCCATGCGCTCGCCCGTGATCAGGCTGCGCGGGCGCGCCGTGGGCGGCGACTTCATCTCGGGCGCGGACTGCAGGTGGTCGTAGTCGAAGGTGAAGGGCTCGTAGTAGTCGTCGATCTGCGGCAGGTTGGGGTTGGCGAAGATCTTCATCAAGAGCTGCCACTTGCCGCCCTGGCGCGGCGCGATGGAACCGTCGGCACGGCGCACCCAGCCGCCGTTCCATTTGGCCTGGTTCTCCCACTCCTTGGGGTAGCCGATGCCGGGCTTGGTCTCGACGTTGTTGAACCAGGCGTATTCCATGCCGGGTCGGCTGGTCCAGACGTTCTTGCAGGTGACCGAGCAGGTGTGGCAGCCGATGCACTTGTCCAGGTTCAGCACCATGCCGATTTGCGCGCGAATCTTCATTTCCGATCTCCTTCTTCAGGCATGGGCGCTGGCGATGGAGCCAGCCTCTTCGTCCATCCAGTCGACGCGGCGCATCTTGCGCACCAGCACGAACTCGTCGCGGTTGGTGCCTATCGTTCCGTAGTAGTTGAAGCCGTAGCTGTACTGGGCGTAGCCACCGATCATGTGCGTGGGTTTGAGCACCACGCGCGTGACCGAGTTGTGGATGCCGCCGCGCGTGCCGGTGATCTCCGAGCCCGGGGTGTTGATGGTCTTCTCCTGCGCGTGGTACTTCATCACCATGCCGGGCTTGACGCGCTGGCTCACCACGGCGCGCGCCGCGATCGCGCCGTTGGCGTTGAACAGCTCGACCCAGTCGTTGTCCACGATGCCGCCGCGCCTGGCGTCTTCCTCGCTGAGCCAGACCACGGGGCCGCCGCGGTTGAGCGTGAGCATGTGCAGGTTGTCGCTGTAGGTGCTGTGGATGCCCCATTTCTGGTGCGGCGTGATGAAGTTGAGCGCCAGCTCGGGGTGGCCGTTGGGCTTTCTGCCCTCGACCGCGCGCAGCGCCTTGAGGTCCACCGGCGGGCGGTACGAGCACAGGCCTTCGCCGAAGTCGCGCATCCAGCGGTGGTCCTGGTAGAACTGCTGGCGCCCCGTGAGCGTCCGCCATGGGATCAGCTCGTGCACATTGGTGTAGCCGGCGTTGTAGCTGACCTTCTCGCTCTCCAGCCCGCTCCAGGTGGGCGAGCTGATGATCTTGCGCGGCTGCGCCTGGATGTCGCGGAAACGGATCTTCTCGTCCTCGCGGTGCAGCGCCAGGTGCACGTGCTCGCGTCCGGTCTGCTTGCCCAGGGCCTCCCAGGCCTTGCAGGCGACGTGGCCATTGGTCTCGGGCGCGAGCATCATCACCACCTCGGTGGCGTCGATGTCGGTCACGATCTTCGGGCGCCCCTGCGTCGCGCCTTCCTCGCGCACGCGGCCGTTCAGGTCGCCCAGCTGCTCGACCTCGGTCTCGGTGTTCCAGGCGATGCCCTTGCCGCCGTTGCCCACCTTGTCCATCAGCGGGCCGAGGGCGGTGAAGCGCGCGTAGGTGTTGGGGTAATCGCGCTCGACCACGGTGATCTGCGGCGCGGTCACGCCCGGAATCAGATCGACCTCGCCCTTCTTCCAGTCCTTCACGTCATACGGCTGCGCCAGCTCGCCCGCCGTGTCGTGCATGATGGGCGTGAGCACCACTTCCTTTTCGACGCCCAGGTGCCCGACGCAGACCTCGCTGAAGGCCTTGGCAAAGCCCTTGTAGATCTCCCAGTCGCTTCGGGCCTGCCAGGCCGGATCGACGGCGGCGGACAGCGGGTGGATGAACGGGTGCATGTCCGAGGTGTTGAGGTCGTTCTTCTCGTACCAGGTGGCCGTGGGCAGCACGATGTCCGAGTACAGACAGGTCGTGCTCATGCGAAAGTCCAGCGTCACGATCAGGTCCAGCTTGCCCTCGGGCGCGCTCTCGTGCCACTTGACCTCCTGGGGCTTGGCCTCGTCCCGGCCCAGGTCCTTGCCCTGCACGCCGTTTTGCGTGCCCAGCAGGTGCTTGAGGAAATACTCGTGCCCCTTGCCCGACGAGCCCAGGATGTTGGAGCGCCAGACGAACATGTTGCGCGGCCAGTTCAGCGGATGGTCCGGGTCCTCGCAGCTCAGGCTGAGCGAACCGTTCTTGAGCGAGCGCACCACGTAGTCCCTGGGGTCCACGCCATTGGTCTGCGCGTCGCGCACGACCTGCAGCGGGTTGGCCTGCAGCTGCGGCGCGCTGGGCAGCCACCCCATGCGCTCGGCGCGCACGTTGAAGTCGATCATCGAGCCCTGGTAATCGTTGCGATCGGCCAGCGGCGAGAGCACCTCCTCCACGCCCAGCTTCTCGTAGCGCCACTGGTCGGTGTGGGCGTAGAAGAAGCTGGTCGAGTTCTGCTGGCGCGGCGGACGGATCCAGTCGAGCGCAAAGGCCAGCGCCGTCCAGCCGGTCTGCGGGCGCAGCTTCTCCTGGCCGACGTAGTGCGACCAGCCGCCGCCGCTCTGGCCGATGCAGCCGCACATCATCAGCATGTTGATGATGCCGCGGTAGTTCATGTCGCAGTGGTACCAGTGGTTCATCGCCGCGCCGATGATCACCATGGACTTGCCCTGCGTCTTGTCGGCGTTGTCGGCGAACTGGCGCGCGATCGTGACGACCTGCTCGCGCGGCACGCCGGTGATCTTCTCCTGCCAGGCCGGGGTGTAGGGCGCGTCGGCGTCGTAGCCGCCATCCTCACCCTCACCCGCGAGACCCCGATGCACGCCGTAGTGCGCGGCCTGCAGGTCGAACACCGTGGCTACCGTCACGCGCCCGCTCACGCCCTCGCCCTGCAGTTCGAGCGTGGCCACCGGCACGCGGCGCACCATCACGTCGCCGCCCTGGTCGTTGGCGTCGAAGTGCGGTGTCGCTATGCCGCCGAAGTAGGGGAAGGCCACGTCCACCACCTCGTGCGGCTGCGTGCCGTCCTCCAGCACCGAAAGCTTGAGTCGGACGGTGTTGCCGGTGCGAGCGTCCTTGTCCTCCAGGTTCCACAGGCCCTGGTCGTCGCGCCCGTCCTTGCCCCAGCGAAAGCCGATGGAGCCATTGGGCAGAGCCACCTGGCCGTCGAGCCCCCAGGCCACGGTCTTCCAGTCGGGGTGGTTGTCCTGGCCGAGTTGCCCCTCGAAGTCGCTCGCGCGCACGTAGCGCCCCGGCACCTTCACGATGCGGCCGTCGGGCAGCTTCTTGTCTTCGAGCACGACCAGCAACGGCAGGTCGGTGTAGCGGCGCGCGTAGTCGTCGAAGTAGGCCGAGCGCTTGTCGAAATAGAACTCCTTGAGGATCACGTGGCCCATGGCCATGGCCACGGCGGCATCCGTGCCCTGCTTGGGGTGCAGCCACAGGTCCGAGAGCTTGGCCACCTCGGAATAGTCGGGTGTGACGGCCACGACCTTCGCGCCCTTGTAGCGCACCTCGGTGAAGAAGTGCGCGTCCGGCGTGCGCGTCTGCGGCACGTTGGAGCCCCAGGCGATGATGAAGTTGGAGTTGTACCAGTCGGCCGATTCGGGCACATCGGTCTGCTCGCCCCAGACCTGTGGCGACGACGGCGGCAGGTCGCAGTACCAGTCGTAGAAGCTCATGGGCACGCCGCCAATCAGGTTCAGGTAGCGGCTGCCGGCGGCGTAGGAGATCATGGACATCGCCGGAATCGGCGAGAAGCCGATGATGCGATCGGGCCCGTACTTCTTGATGGTGTAGACGTTGGCCGCCGCGATCATCTGGTTGACTTCATCCCAGGTGCTGCGCACGAAGCCGCCCAGCCCGCGCTGGCGCTGCCACTCGCGGCGCGCGTCCTGGTTCTCGACGATGTTGGTCCAGGCGTGCACGGGGCTCCTGGTCACGGCCAGCGCCGCGCGCCAGTGCTTGAGCAGCCGCGCGCGCACCATGGGGTATTTCACGCGGCTGGCGGAATAGAGGTACCAGCTGTAGCTGGCGCCGCGCGCGCAGCCGCGCGGCTCGTGATTGGGCAGGTCGGGGCGCGTGCGCGGGTAGTCGGTCTGCTGCGTCTCCCAGGTGACGATGCCGCCCTTGACGTAGATCTTCCACGAGCACGAGCCGGTGCAGTTCACGCCGTGCGTGGAGCGCACGATCTTGTCGTGCGCCCAGCGGCCGCGGTAGGCGTCCTCCCAGGTCCGGTCCTCGCCGTTGGTCTGGCCGTGGCCATTGGAAAATTCCTCGCGCGGCTGCGAAAAATAGGTCAGTCGGTCGAGCAGATGGCTCATCGTGCGCTCCTTGAATCGGATTTCTGGGTCGGGGAAATGAGGGAGGCGTGCATCAGCAGGGCATCTCGGCGCCGCGGCGCGCGTAGTACCACCAGGTCACGACCACGCACAGCAGATAGAAGGCCACGAAGATCCACAGCGCGAGCTCCGGGCCGCCCGTGGCGGTGATCGAGCTGCCGTAGCTCTTGGGAATGAAGAAGCCGCCGTAGGCCCCCAGCGCTCCGGCAAAGCCCACGGCCGCCGCGCCTTCGGTATTGCCGTCCTTGATGGCCTGCGCCCGCGCCGCGTCGCTGTCGCCCCGCAGCTCGCGCATCTTCTGCGTGAGGAAGATCACGGGAATCATGCGGAAGGTGGAACCATTGCCGATGCCGGTGGTGCAAAACAGCACCAGGAACATCAGGAAGAAACCGGTGAAGCTGCCCTCGGCCGGACCGAATGGCATGGCAAATCCGGTGGCGCCCTTGGGCAGGAAGTACAGCACGCCGAGCACCGCGAGCGCCATCACGATGAAGTTCCAGAAGGTGACGACACCGCCACCGAGCCGGTCCGCGAGCCAGCCGCCGAAGGGCCGCGTGAGCGCACCCACCAAGGGCCCGAGCCAGGCGTAGGCCAGCGGATTGAGCCCCGGAAAGAGCGCCTTCATGAGCAGCGGGAAGCCCGCCGCGAAACCGATGAACGAGCCGAAGGTGCCCAGGTAGAGCAGGCACATGATCCAGTTGTGCTTGGCCTTGAAGATCGTTGCCTGCGCGGCGAAGCTCGCCTTCGCATCCTGGATGTCGTGCATGCCGAACCACGCCGCCACGGCCGCGATCGCGATCCATGGCACCCAGATGAAGGCGGCGTTCTGCGCCCACACGTGCTGCGGCTCGCCATTCCTCATGATGAGCTGCGGCTCACCGCCGAAGACGCCGAAGATGCCCAGCGTGATGACCAGCGGGCTCAGGAACTGCACCACCGACACCCCGAGATTGCCCAGCCCGGCGTTCACGCCCAGCGCCGAACCCTTGCGCTCCTTGGGAAAGAAGAAGCTGATGTTGGCCATGCTGGAGCTGAAGTTGCCCCCACCCAGGCCGCACAGCAGCGCCAGCAGCAGCATCGCCGGGTAGCTCGTGGTGTTGTCCTGGATCGCCACGCCGATGCCTATGGCCGGAATGAGCAGCGAGGCCGTGGCAATCGCCGTCCAGCGCCGCCCGCCGAACACCGGCACCATGAAGGAGTAGAAGATGCGCAGCGTCGCGCCCGAGAGCGCGGGCGCCGCCGCCAGCCAGAACAGCTGGTTGGTCGAATACTTGAAGCCCAGCGCCGGCAGGTTGACGGCGACCACGCTCCAGACCTGCCAGATGGCGAACGCCAGGAACAGCGCGGGCACCGAAATCCAGAGGTTGAGCTTGGCGATGGCCTCGCCCTCGCGCTCCCAGAACGCCTTGTCCTCGGGCGTCCAGAGCGTGAGCATGCGGCCGATGCGGCCGTTGGCGGAGCGGGTGGTCGTGGCGGACATGATGGAGATCTCCGTCGTGAAAGGGGTATGCCTCAGGCGTCCGCGGTCTGCGCGGAGGCGGAGGAATGCAGCACGTCGGTGCGGCGCATTTCGGTCCAGTACATCCAGATGAGCGACACCCAGACCACGCCGTACATCAGCATGAAGGCGCTGGAGCGAATGCCGGTCAAGTCCAGCAGCGCGCCGAACATGATCGGCAGGATGAAGCCGCCCAGGCCACCGGCCAGGCCCACGATGCCGCTGATGGTGCCGATGTTGCCGGGGTAGTCGTCGCTGATGTACTTGAACACGCTGGCCTTGCCGAAGGCCATCGCGATGCCGAGCACGGCCATCAGCACGGTGAAGGCGTAGACATTCAGGCCGACGTGAAAGGTGCTCGCGCCCGAGAGCGTCTGGATGGTGAAGTCCGTCTGCGGGTACGACAGCAGGAACAGGCAGATCCAGCACACCCACATCACCCACCAGGTGACGCCGTGCGCGCCGTATTTGTCGGACAGCACGCCACCGACCGCGCGCAGCACGCCGCCGGGCAGCGAGAAGCAGGCGGCCAGCAGCGCGGCGATGCGGATGTCCAGGCCGTACTCGCCCACGTAGTACTGCACCATCCACAGGGACAGCGCGACATAGCCGCCGAAGACGATGCTGTAGTACTGGCAGTACTTGAGCACGCGCGGGTCCTTCAGCGCCTTGAGCTGGTCCACGAAGCGCACGTTGCTCGGCACGAGATGGGCTGGGTCGCTGTAGCTGAACAGCCAGAACACGATGAGCGCCACCAGCATGATGGCGGCATACACATGCGTGACGGCCTGCCAGCCGAAGGCCACGAGAATGACGGGCGCGACGAACTTGTTGACCGCTGCCCCCGAGTTGCCCGCGCCGAACACCCCCATGGCCATGCCCTGGCGCTGCCTGGGGAACCACCGCGCCACATAGGGCGTGCCGACCGAGAAGGAGCCACCCGCAAGCCCCAGCAGCAGGCTGATCACCAGGAACTGCCAGAACTGCGTGGCCCAGGAAATGGCCCAGATGGCGGGCACCGAGATCGCCAGCAACACGGCCATCACGATGCGTCCGCCGTATTTGTCGGTCCAGATGCCCAGTGGCACGCGGATGAGCGAGCCGCTGAGCACGGGCATGGCGGTGAGCAACCCAAACTCGGTGGCGTTCAGATCCAGCATCTTGCGGATCGGAATGCCGATCACGGCGAACATCATCCATACCATGAAGCAGACGGTGAAAGCCAGGGTGCTGACGATGAGCACCGACCAGGCCTTGCGCGCGCGGCCCAAATCCTTCTCGACGACCGACGACCAGACAACCATGTGTTCCTCTTGCGTGTGCGCTTGCATGACGACACGGCGATAGTCGCCGCGCGCCGCCGCGGCGACCATCCTTCCGTGGGTCGGTCGGATCGACGCAGAAGAACTAGGGCGGGCCGGCCCAACGTAGTTCTGAAGAACTATGGCCACCGCCAAAACCGTTGCCAACGCCGGGCGAACCGCTAGCATCGCGCGCCTGCCCATGCAGCCACGTCAAACCGCCACCACTGCACCGCCGCCCGGCGCCGGGCTGGCCGCGCTGTCTCCCGCGTATTTCGGCATGGTCATGGCCACGGGCATCGTGTCGCTGGCGGCCTCCATGCGCGAGCTGCCCCGGATCGCCGCCGCGCTGTTCGCGCTCAATGCGGTGATGTACGGTGCGCTGTGGTGCCTGTACGTGGCGCGCGTGCTGCGCTGGCCCGCCGCCACGATCGCCGACCTGCGCGACCATCTGCGCGGCCCGGGCTTCTTCACCATGGTGGCGGCCACCAGCGTGCTGGGCGCCCAGTGCATCCTGCTGGCGCACAGCCTGCGGGCGGGCGCCTGGCTATGGGGTCTGGCGGTGTTCCTGTGGCTGCTGCTGACCTACGCCATCTTTGCCGGTTTCACCATCAAGGAGCACAAGCCCAGCCTGCACCAGGGCATCAATGGCGGCTGGCTGCTGGCCGTGGTGGCCACGCAGTCGCTCACCGTGCTCAGCGCCCTGCTGGCCGCGCGCATCGGCCAGCCGTGGAAGCTGGAGCTGAACTTCTTCGCGCTGTCCATGTGGCTGTGGGGCGGCATGCTCTACATCTGGATGATGTCGCTGATCTTCTACCGCTACCTGTTCTTTCCCTTCCTGCCCGGAGACCTCGCCCCGCCCTACTGGATCAACATGGGCGCGATGGCGATCTCGACGCTGGCGGGGTCGCTGCTCATCCTCAACGCGCCGGATGCGCCGTTCCTCACCTCGGTGCTCCCTTTCCTGAAGGGCTTCACGATTTTCTACTGGGCCACGGGAACCTGGTGGATTCCGATGCTCGTGGTGCTGGCCTTCTGGCGCTACGCGGTCAAGCGCTTTCCACTGCGCTATGACCCGCTGTACTGGGGCGCCGTCTTCCCGCTGGGCATGTACGCCGCCTGCACGCACGAACTGGCGCAGGCCATGGGGCTGAGCTTTCTCGCGCCCATCCCCGGCCTGTTTCTCGCCATCGCCCTGCTGACGTGGTGCATGGCTTTCGCGGGCGTGGCGCGCCGCGCGCTGCAGTCGCTCACGCGGGCCACCACGTTGCGCCGCCGTCAGCGCTGACGATCGGAGGCGTAGACCGCCGCCTGCACGCGCGAGGACAGGCCGAGCTTGCGCAGGATGTGCTGCACGTGGATCTTCACGGTGGTCTCCGCGATATCGAGCGTGCGCGCGATCTCCTTGTTGCTCGCCCCGAGGGCGATCTCGCGCAGCACCTCCTCCTCGCGCGGCGACAGGGGGGAGTCGCCTCCACCGGCCTCCGGTGGCATCTGCCCGGCCTCGGACGCGCCCTGCTGCTGGAAGGCGCTGATCAGCTTGCCCGTCATCTCGGGGCTCACCACCGGCTCGCCGCGCGCGGCGCGGCGCACGGCCTCGGCCAGCAGGGGGCCGTCTATGGTCTTGAGCAGATAGCCCTGCGCGCCATGGCGCAGCGCGGCGGACAGATCGGCGCCATCCTCGCTCACGGTGAGCATGACGATGCGGCTGTCGGGGCACGCCTGGCGCAGCCCCGCGATGGCATCCACCCCGCGCACGCCCGGCAGGTGGTTGTCCAGCAGCACGACGTCGGGGCGCAATGCGGGCAGCAGGCGCAGCGCCTGGCCGGCATCGCCCGCCTCGCCCACCACCTCCAGGTCGGGGTATTGCCGCAGCAGCGCCACCAGGCCGCGGCGAATCAGGGTGTGGTCGTCAATCAGGAACAGGGTGATGGGCACGGCTTACGCCTTCCATGGTACGGTCTCTTCGGCAGCGGGTGCAGTTTCGGCACCCGGCCTGTCCGGATCCGCGGTGTGGACGGCCTTGCGGGGCAGTTCCAGCGTGACGCAGGTGCCTTCGCCAGGACGGGAATCGACACGCAGCAGCGCACCGACGCGCGAGGCCCGGTCGGCCATGATGCCCAGGCCGACATGCAGCGAATCCGGCGACGCCGTCCGGGGTTCGAACCCCCGGCCGTCGTCGCTCACCTCGAAGCGCCAGCACGGATGGCGCTGCACGCTCACCCGCACGACGCGGGCCTGCGCATGCTTGCGCACGTTGGACAGCGCCTCCTGCACGACATGCAGCACCTGGATCTGGACGTCCGGGGCGAGCGGCATGCCCTGCCCCTGCATCGACAGATGGGCCGAGAGACCGCTTTGCAGTTCGAATTTGGACAGGGTCGAGCGCAGCGCCTGCTCGATGTCCTCGTCCTGCGTGCGCGTGCGAAAGTGCACGAGCAGCTCGCGCACGTCCGCATAGGACTCGCGCACGCCCTCGCGCAATTCCGCCACGCTGCGATCGCGCGCCGCATCGTCGCCCTTGGCGATGGCCCCCTGAAGCAACTCGGTCTGGATCTTCAGGAACGCCAGCGACTGCGCGATGGAATCGTGCAGCTCGCGGGCGATGAGGCCGCGCTCCTCGGCCACCGCGGCCTCGCGCTCCAGCGCACTCACACGCAGGCCCTCGATGCCGTTGGCCAGATGCTGCGCCATGGTTTCAAGCAGTTCGCGCGCATCGCGCGTGAGGCGATGCTCCTGCCGGTACAGCAGAGTGACCTGCGCGAGCAGCTGCTGGTGCTGGCGCACGGGAACGCTGATCACGCTCCTGAAGCCGAACTCATGGCAGTGCGGCAGCCGCGTGCCCCCCTCGGCCGCGACGGTGACAGCGCTCAGGCGCGCCTGCGCCTTGGGCTGGCTGCACACGCAGGCGCCCGTTTCCAGGCACTGCTCGCGTTCGGCAAAGCCGGGCGGCAGGCCGTCGCCCGCCAGCAGCACGTAGCGCGCGTTGGCTGCGTCCGACCAGCGCACCATGGCCGCGTCGGCCCCGGCCACCTCGCGCACGATGCGTGCAAAGCCCTGCGCAAGCACCTGCAGATCACCTGCATCGGCCACCAGGGCACTGACGGCATACAGCGCGGACAGGCGCTGGTTGCGTTCCTCGACGCTGGCGGTCTTCTCGCGCACCTTGCGCTCGAGCTCCTCATGCGAGGACTGCAGCGCATCGGCCATCTGGTTGAAATACTGCGCGAGCTGGCCGAACTCATCGTCCGAATCCACCGGAACGCGCGTGGCCAGGTCGCCCTGACGCACCCGGGCCAGCGCATGCTGCATGCGCGACAGCGGCGCCAGCACCAGAAAGTAGCTCATGACCATGAACACGATGGTGGCCACGACCGCCATGCCCAGCATGAAAATCTGAAAGACGTGCAGCGCCGCGGTCCAGCGTGATATCTGGACCTCCATCGCGTTGACGAACCGCTCCACGTAGACGACGAATTCATCCGCCACGCCGGCCGCCGCCACCGCCGCATGCCCGCCCTGAGGATCGGCCCAGTCAGCGCGCGCGTGCTGCCAGTGCGCAGCCAGGGCGTCAAAGCCGGTGTGCACATCGGCACTCCAGGGAACGAACAGCGGGCGCGCCGGGTTGCCGGTGCGCAGCAGTTGCATGCTGGCATCGAACTTGCCGGAAAGTTCGTGCAGGCGCGCCGCATCATCGTCGCGAAGCGCCAGCGCCATGCGCACCGCATACAGACGCAGACGCCCGGCCTCGTTGATGGAGGCCGCGCCCCCTTCGAGTTTCCAGGTCACCCACAAGGTGAGCCCGATCGAGAGCACCGCGAGGAGCAGGAAAGCGCAGCCCGTGGCGATCAACCGGGTGGTCAACGTCGGCTTGTGCTGCATGCGCGCAAGTGTACGGCGCGGCGGCTGCCGGACATCGATCCCTGACAATCCAGGCATGCGCCACGACACGACTTCAACCCCGGTTCCAGACACGGAGGGCGCAGCCATCCAGGCGCCGACACGCGAGACCATCGGCGGCTGGATTTTGGCGGGCGGCCGCGGCGCACGCATGGGCGGCAAGGACAAGGGCCTGCTGCTGCTTCATGGTCAGGCGCTGGTGCATTGGGTGCTGCGGCGCCTGCGCCCGCAGGTGGCAAGCGTCGCCATCAACGCCAACCGCAACGAGAGCGCCTATGCGCAGCTGGGGGTTCCCATCCACGGCGACGGCAGGGATGATTTCCAGGGCCCGCTGGCCGGTTTTGCGACGGCGCTTGCGCACTTGTCAACACCATGGGTGCTGACAGTGCCCTGCGACACTCCGCTCTTCCCCGCCGATCTCGCGGCGCGCCTGGCCCACGCAGCGTGGCAGGCGGGCACCCCGATTGCCATGGCCGCAGCCCCCCGACCCGACGGCTCGCTGCAGCCGCAACCCGTGTTCTGCCTGATGCACCGCAGCCTTGCCACCAGCCTGAACGAAAGCCTGGCCAGCGGCGAGCGGCGCATCCACCACTGGGCCATGGCGCAAGGCTGCACGCTGGTACCGTTTGGGCCGCCGCAGGACGACCCCATGGCGTTCTACAACGTCAACACGCCAGCCGAGCTCGCGCAGCTACAGGCGCAGGCGCCGGAAACGAGGCAAACCATGACATGAGGCACGGCCTTCGCCATGCCTTGCTCCTGATGTATCGGTCAAGCCACCCGTCCGGGCCTCTTGAGAGGCCGGTGCGCCACCTGCGGCTCTCGCTCCAGCGCCTCCAGCAAATACCGCTCCTGTGGCTTCTCCGAAGCGGTCTTGGGAATCTGCGCCAGCACCTGGATGCAGTCGGGCACCATGCCGCTCTCCAGTTGCCCGCGGCAGACGGAAAAGAGCTGCTGCGCGTCGAACGCCGCGCCCGGCTTGGGCACGACGGCCGCCACCACCTCTTTCTCGCCAGGGGCCAGTTGCGCGCTGGGCACGCCGTAGACGTACACGTCGTCCACCAGGCCCGATTCGGCGATGACTTTCTCGATGAAGGCGGTGGCGATGAACTCGCCGTTGCGCCGGATGCCGCTGCCCTTGCGGTAGTCGAAGTAGAGCCAGCCGCCTTCGTCCTCGTGCACCACGTCGCCCATGTGCAGCCAGCCGCCCGCGCACCTGCGCTGCGATGCTTCGGGGTTGCCGTAGTAGGTGACGACGAAGGGCTCGCCACTGGCATGGCGAAACAGCAGTTCCCCCGGCTCGCCGCGTGCCACATCGCGGCCGTCTTCATCGACGATGCGGTGCACCAGCGTGGGCGGCGGCTTGCCGATGCTGCCCACCGGGCCCTGGCCCGGGTAGTTGAAGGTCAGCCCCCCTTCGGCGGCGCCGTAGAACTCCAGAATCTGCACGCCAAAGCGCTGCTGAAAATCCTGCCAGATGGCCGCCGGCATGCCGGCGGACACCACGCAGCGCACCGGGTTGTCGGCGTCGTTGGCGCGGGGCGGTTCGGCATAGACCGCCGTGGTCATGCCGCCGAGCAGGGTGAAGCTGGTGGCACCGTATTTGCGCGTGATGTCCCACAGCCGCGACTTGGTGAAGCGCCGCGAGAGCACGCAGCGCAGGCGGCATGCCAGGGCAGCGCCCAGGGTGAGGAGCTGCGCGTTGGCATGGGTGAGCGAGAGGCCGGAATACAGCACGTCGCCCTCGCGGTAGGCAAACAGGCGCTGGGCCAGCGCCGCCGTGTCGCAGTAGCGCCGGTGCGTGAGGACGATGCCCTTGGGATCGCCCGTGGTGCCGGAGGTGAAGATCAGCTCCAGCGCGCTGTCCGGGTCGGTGGTGGCAATGGGCAGATCGAGCGCGGCCAGGGGCGCGGCGGCTTCCCAGTCGATCACATCGCCCCAGGCCGGCAGGGGGCGATCCCCCTCGTCCGTGGCGAAGGCCAGCACCCAGCGCAGGCTGGGCAGGCGTGCGCGCAGCGGCTGCAGGTGGGGCAGCGCGTAGTCGGCGGCAAAGGCGGCGCTGCACTGGCTGCTGGTAAGCAAAAAATGCAGCTTGTCGCCCCTGGTGCGCGGATCGATGGGCACGACGGCAGCGCCGACGATGCTGGCGGCCACCATGGCTTCGACGAATTCCACGTGGTTGGCCATGAGCAGCGCGATGCGTTCGCCCGGGGCGATGCCCTGATCGAGCATCACCTGCGCCAGACGCCGGCCGTTGTCCCACAGCTGGCGGTAGCTGCGCACCTCGTCGGGGCGCTGGCCTGCGCCCTCGATGGTCAGCACGGGAAAGTCGGGCAGCTCGGCCGCGCGGTTGGCGATCAGGCCGGCAAAGATGTTGTTGGGGTAGTGGCTCATTGATTCACTCCTTCAGCGGCCCAGCAGCGTCAGGCAGGCCACGGCCTCTTCCACGCCGGCCAGGCCGCCGCCGTTTTCCGCCAGCGCGATGCGTGCGCCCGGCACCTGCCGGCTTCCTGCCTCGCCGCGCAGCTGCGCAACCAGCTCGAACACCTGCCCCAGGCCGGTGGCGCCAATGGGGTGGCCCTTGCTCTCCAGCCCGCCGGAGGGGTTGATGGGGATGCGCCCGCCCAGCGCCGTCTCGCCGCGCTCGGCGGCCAGGCCGCCCTGGCCCTCGGGCACCAGGCCCAGCAGTTCGGACTGCAGCACCTCGCCAATGGCGGTGGCGTCATGCACCTCGGCCACGCCCACATCCTGCGGGGCGACGCCGGCCTGTGCGTACAGGCGCTCAGCGGCCTTGCGCACCAGGTGGTTTTGCAGGTCATCCGCCGCGCGGTCGCTGCCCGTTTGCAGCACGCAGCCGAGCACGCGCACCGCACGGCGTGCGTCGCCCTGCAGGCGCTTCAAACCCGCCGCGTTGCAGACGATGGCCGCCGCCGCGCCGTCGCTCACCGGTGAGCACATGGGCAGCGTCAGCGGGTAGCTGATGGGCGGCGCGGCCAGCACCTCGGCCACGCTCATGGCCTCGCGGTACTGCGCCAGCGGGTTGTGCACCGAATGCCCGTGGTTCTTGGCCGCCACCGCCGCAAACTGCGCCTGGGTGCTGCCGTACAGCCCCATGTGCAGCCGGCCCATGGCGGCGTAAATGTCCATGAACACGCTGTAGGGGCGCGGCGACTGGCTGCCCGCGGGCGGCGTGACGCCCTCGCCCATGGCCAGGAGGCGCGCCTTGCTGGCCTCGACCTCGTGCACGTCCCAGGCACCGTCGAAGGCGGCGAACATGCGCGCCTTGTCGTCGGACACCATTTTTTCCGCACCCACGGCCAGCACGATGTCGGCTGCGCCACTCGCTACCCCCTGCACCGCCAGGTGCAGCGCGGTGCTGGCGCTGGCGCAGGCATTTTCGACGTTGACCACCGGGATACCGCTAATGCCCATGGCCCGCAGCGCCAGCTGGCCGCGCACCATGTGCTGGCCCTCCATGTGGCCCTGGGTGGCGTTGGAGAAAAAGGCCGACTGCAGCTGGCCACTAACGCAGCCCGCGTCCCGCAGCGCGGCCTGCACGGCCTGGCGCGTAAGGTCCTTGACGCTCAAGCCCAGGTGGCGGCCAAACGGCGTCATGCCCACGCCGGCGATGTAGATCGGTTCCATGGGGGGTGTCCCAAGAATAGGGGTCAAATCAGCCTCCATCGCTTGTCCATAAAGCGCTGGAAGCTATTGATCAAGGAGCAATCACTGTTGCTTGATGTCGTAAGACAGATAGCCCTCGGCCGCCTGCGCCGCCAAAAGTTGGCGTGCACCCAGGATGCGGGCACTGGAGCCAAAGCCCACGCCCTTGAGCTGCTTGCCGAGCACGCGCATGGCGGCCTCGGCGCCGAACACGCCGGTCTGCGAGTAGGCGCAGCTGCCGCGGATGATGACGCTGACCGACTGCGTGTTGCCCCGCGCCTGGCAGGACACCAGCGCGCGGTGCACCTCGGGCGTTTCGCGCGGCGGCTCGACCTGGGTGATCTGCTGGCCGATGGCGTTGGTCACCTGCTCCTGCGCGGCGGCGTCCAGGTTGCGGTGCTCCTGCTCGAACTGCTGCAGCACGCCGAAGACGGCCATCATCATGTCCTGGTTGCCCAGCGAGAACAGCACCTGGCAGTTCTTCACCCGGGAGTCGCGGTGGTACCACACCGGCTCGCCCGCGCCGCCCCAGGGCATGGCCTTGAGGATGCGGTGCACGCCGGGCACGCTCACGTCATACGCCGTGGCCCAGGGCCATTGCACCAGCTCGCCGCCCTTCAAGTAATACATGGGCTTGGTGCACATGCGCAGGAAGGACATGGTGGAAGCCACGCTGATCTGTGAGTCGCCGTAGTACAGCAGGTCCAGGCTGTCGATGCCCGGGGTTTCCAGCGCAATCTCGGCGGCAATCGCGCCTTCCGTCCACATATAGGAGTTGGCCGGGCACAGCGCCAGCTCCTTGCGCTCGAAGGCGGCGGCGTATTCCTTTTGCAGGTACAGCATCCAGTCCGTCTCGCCCGTGGTGTCGAAGTAGTGACAGCCCGCGTCCAGCGCCGCCTGCACCACCGGCTCGCCCAGCTGCATGAAGGGGCCGACGACGTTGAGCACCACCTGTTTGCCCTTGAACAGCTCGGCCAGGCTGGCGCGGTCGTGGCCCACGCCCACGCACTGGTAATCGTGGCCTTTGAGCTCGGGAATCTTGGCCATCTCGGCCTGCAGGCGCTCGGCATTGCGCCCGGCGGCGATGAAGGGAATGCCGCGCGTGGCCAGCTTCCAGGCGGTGAGCTTGCCGGTGTAGCCGCTGGCGCCGTACAAAACGACTTGGTATTGCGTTGCCATGGTGTTGTCTCCTGATGGGGTTGGTTGGCTTTAGAACAGGTCGGGATTCATGAGGTGGTAGCCGCCCTTGATGGCGAGGATTTCGTTGCAGCCGTCTTCGATCATCGAAGCGCGGGCGTCGCGCAAAATCTTCTCTACCGGGTAGTCGCGCGTCATGCCATTGCCGCCGTGGATCTGCACCGCGTCGCTGGCCACCTCGAACG
The DNA here is from genome assembly GCA_001725255.1 of Comamonas sp. SCN 67-35. Lineage (GTDB taxonomy): Bacteria > Pseudomonadota > Gammaproteobacteria > Burkholderiales > Burkholderiaceae_C > Comamonas_C. The sequence goes on from MEFV01000017.1 coordinate 16,279, forward strand.
CGGTTTGCGTCGCGGTCACCTTGGCCGCCATGGCCGCCTGCAGGGCCATGACCGGGGCGTCGAAGTTGTAGTGCAGCACCCGGCGCGAGAGGGCGCAGGTCGCCTCCACCTTGCGGAACATGTGGAACAACCGCTGCGCCACCGACTGGTGGCGAATGATGGGCACGCCGCCGGCCTTGCGCTCGTGTGCGTAGCCCAGGGCCAGGTCATACGCCGAGCGCGCGCAGCCGGTGAAGATGGCCGACATCAGCCCGTTGGCCAGCGTGTGCACCAGGTAGGTGGCCTGCTGGTACTGCTCCGGCCCGGCCAGCAGGTGCGCCTTGGGCAGGCGCACGTTGTCGAAGTAGATCTCGCCCTGGTTCAGCGCACGCTGGCCCATCTTGTCCAGCGGCTTGCCGCGCGTGATGCCGCGCGTGTCCATGGGCACGATGACCACGGCGCCGTTTTTCGTGTCCGGCCCGCTGCCCGTGTCGCAGGCGGCGTAGAGGATGCCGACCTGGCCGATGGTGCCGTTCGATACCCAGGCCGACTTCTGGCCGGTGATGATGAGCTCGTCACCCTGGATCGTCACCACGCAGTTGGGGCGCCCGTACTGCCCCTCGGGGTGGAACAACATGCGCGCCGGGTCCAGCGTGTCCGTGCCGTGGTCGGGCTCGGTAATCATCCAGCAACCCAGCTTGGCGTCGGTCGCGATGCTGCGGCAGAACGCATTGCCCAGGATGGCGCTGATCATGGCCGGGATCAGCCCCGCGCCGATCGAGATCGCCAGGCCCGCGTCGCCCCAGCCCAGTTCCTCGAACAAGATCGCCATGGTGCGTGCGCGCTCCGCCGGGGGCATGGAGAGCAGGTCGTCCACGCCAAAACCCAGCGCGGCAAACTGGCCGTACATGGGCCACAGGGGCGAGTCGGGGGCAATCACCGCCTCGGGCGCCATGCGGTCGAGCTGGCGGCCCAGGGGGCGCAGCACCTCGCTGGCAAAGCGGCGCACCGTGGCCTGGATGGCGGCGGCGCTGTCGGTCAGTTCGGGCTCGGCGCCCAGGGGGGTCAAAGGCACGTAGGCCATGGGTGTCTCCTGTGGTTGTCAAATGGCGTGCAGCCACTGTAGAAACCGCGCTGGCCCGCCACCATCCCCTGAACCCCACCATGAAAGGTGAACGCGGGGCGATCTGACGGGGGATGAGGCGGGGGAGCACATGGGGGATGGGGCAAGCCCTCTCCCGCCACGAAGCCCCGCTGGCTAGACTCCGAGGCCATGCCCGCCAGCGCTCCCGCCCCCTTCCTGCGCACCAAGATCCGCGTGCTGCGCCCGCCGCACGGCACCATTGCCCGGCCCCGGCTCGACGCGGTGCGCGACCAGGTGTTGCAACTGCCACTGCTCACGCTCAGCGCCCCGGGTGGTTTCGGCAAAAGCACGCTGGCGGCCACCTGGGTGGCGCACTGGCAGGCCGAGGGCCACCATTGCACCTGGCTGACGCTGTCGCAGGACGAGGACGAACCGGCCCGTTTCGTGCACGCCCTCGCCCATGCCCTGCAGCGCCTGGGCCAAGGCGTGGGGGATGCGGCGCTCTCGCTGCTGCAGGGCCGCGCACTGGCCGCGCCGCGCGCCGTGCTGTCGCTGCTGCTCAACGACATGGAAGATTTCGACGGCGAGGCGATCGTGGTGCTCGACGACTGGCAGGTCATCCGCGACCCCGCCATTCACGATGCGCTGGCGTTTTTCATCACCCACGCACCGCCGCAATTGCACGTCGTCATGACCTCCCGCATCACGCCGACGCTGGCACTGGCGCGGCTGCGCGCCCACGGCCTGTGGCATGACGTGGACGCCACCGCGCTGCGCTTCGACCTGGAAGAGACCACACGGTTTTTATCCAGCCACGACCCGGCCGGCACCCACACCGAGGCACGGATCCACGCCCTGCACGAGAGCACCGAAGGCTGGGCCGCGGCGCTGCGCCTGGCGGCGCTGGGGCACCAATGGCCCGGCACGCCGAATGCCGTCATCACCGGCAGCTCCACGGTATTCGCAACGCTGTTCGAAGACCTGCTGCACAACCTGCCGCAGGAAACCGTGCATTTCATGGCGCAGACGGCCGTGCTCGACCGCCTCACGCCCGAGCTGTGCAACGCCGTGAGCGAACGCGACGACGGCGACGCGCAAATGCAGTTGCTGCTGCAAAACCACCTGCTGATCGAGCCGATGGACAGCGAAGGCCGCTGGCTGCGCTATCACCAGTTGCTGCGCGAGCACCTGCTGGGCTGCGTCATGGAGCGCCTGGGGCTGGAGCCAGCCGCGCTGCACCGGCGCGCCGCCCACTGGTTTGCACGGCACGGCGCCTGGAGCGACGCGGTGCGCCACGCGCTGCAGGCCGGCGACCAGGCGCAGGCCATCGAATGGCTGACACACTGCGGCATGGCACTGGTCAAGACCGGCGACCTGCTGACCCTGCTCGCCTGGCGCCGCCAGTTGCCACCCGAGCTGCTGGCCGACCAGCCGCGCGTGCAGCTGGCCATCGCCTGGGGCCTGGCGCTGGCCATGCGGTTCACGGAGGCCGAGCCCCTTCTCGACGAAATCGAGCGGACGGCCCGCGCGCGTCTGGTCGACCCGGCACTGCGCGACACGCTGGGCGAATGCCTGGCGATCCGCGCCGTCAACGTCGCGCTGCAGGACGACTCGCTGCGCGCCGGCGCGCTGGCCCGGCAATGGCAGTCCGAGCCACGCAATACGGACACCTTCACGCGCAACGCCGTCAGCAACGTGATGCGCTACGTGCACTGGAAGGCCGGCGAGCTGATGCAGGCCTACGAGCAGCCGTGGCAGGCCACCACGGCCGAGGAAGAACAACACAACGCGTTTTCCACCGTCTACCGCCACGCCATCCTGGGCAGCATCGAACTGGAGAAGGCCCAACTGGGACTGGCCGAACGCCACGCCCGCGAGGCGCTGCGCTGCGCCCACCAGCACGGCGGCCCGCTATCGGTCTCGGCCGCCCTGGCGGCTCCCCTGCTGGCGCAGTTGTACTACCAACGGGGCTACTGGCGCGAGGCCCTGGAACTGCTCGCGCCGCTGCAGCCCCTGATCGACAACACCGCCATGCACGAAAGCGCCATCCAGGCCTACCAGGTGCTGATCCACGCCGCGCAGCTCCAGGGACTGCATGCCACGGCCTTCGAGCACCTCGAACGCGGGGAAACCATGGGCTACAACCGCGGCTGGGATCGGCTGGTCGCCACCATGCTGCATGAACGCATCCGCCTCTTGATCAGGGAAGCCCGGCTGGACGAAGCCAACGCCACCTGCATCCGCCTGCGCCGCCTGACCTGCCACGCCGATGCCTTGCCGCGCTGCGCGCGCTCCGAACTGTGCGACCTGCGCGACAACGCCCTGGCGCGCATGGCCCTCGCCAGCCAGCGCGCTGACCAGGCGCGCCAGGCATTCACCGCGCAACTGGAGCAGGCGCACACACGCGGGCAGCGCCTGCGGATGCTGCCTCTGGGCACATGCCTGGCCCTGGCCCACTGGGCGGCAGGCGAGCAGGACGCCTGCTTCGAGCAACTGGCAACCACCTTGCAACTGGCCCGGCAAAGCGGCGCCAGCCGCGGTGTGCTCGATGAAGGCGAGGACGTGCAGATGGTGCTGACGCGGTTTCGGGCCTCACGGTTCTGCGACCCGACCCTGAGGGAGTTCACGCTATCGCTGATCGCACCGCCCGACACGCATCCCCTGCAAGACAAGCTGCTGACGGAGCGTGAACTGCAAGTGCTGTCTCTCGTGGGACAAGGCCTGTCCAACAAACTCGTCGCGCGGGCCATGGGCATCTCGGCCGAGACGGTAAAAACGCACTTGAAGAACATCTTTGAAAAATTCGGCGTGCAGGAACGCCGCGAAGCCGTTGCGATGGCGCAATCCATGGGGCTGCTGCAAAGCCTGCGCGCCAGCCCCACGCAAGACCAGAGTTGAGGAAGGCAGCTGCGGAAAAACCGGCGAACAGGCGGCGCCTTTACCCCGCCACTTCCGCCAGCGCCGCCACCAGCACATCCTGCACCGGCGGCGCCACCACCGCCATGCGCACCCGGCCCGGCAGGCCAAAGCTCGCGGCATCGCGCAGCTTGATCCCGCGCTCGCGCAGGGCGCACAGCAGCGATTGAAGATCAAATACGGCTGCGTCGCTTGATGAGCCAGCGCGAGCAGCTATGAAAAAATTAGTCTCTGAAGGCTGCGCCAGCCACCCCGTGGCCTGCAGCGCCTGAATCTGCCGCTGCTTCCAGGTGCGCAGCTGTTCACGCGATTGCGCCAGCCACGCCTGGCACGATTCGGACACCCAAGCCTGCAGCAAAGCCACGCCATACGCGCCCAGCGGCCAGGAAGGCGCGAGCCGGCGCACACGTTCGAGCAGCACCGCGGACACGTCGACAGGCGCTATCGCATACGCCGCGCGCACGCCCGTCAGACCCAGCGCCTTGTTGGGCGTGAGCAGCCGCCAGACGCGATCGAGCCGCGCGGCGTCCAGGCTCGGTGCGCCGCTCAGGCGCAGCGGCTCGTAGGCCTGATCGAGCACCAGGGTCTGGTCGGCACGCAGGGCTGCAACGCGCCGCGCCAGGCCCGGCTCGGGCTGCCCCAGCGGGCTGCCGGGCTCGCAGGCCCAGATCAGGGCCGCCTCGCCCGGATGCGCCACAGGCCGCAAGCCTGCCGCCAGCGCGGCGCGCGCATAGTCGCCATACGCGGGTTGCGGCAGCCACACGCGCGCGTTCGGCCCGGCCTGCAGCGCGACGGCTACGCTGATGCGCTGGATGAATTCGCTGGCGCTGGCCGCGGGCACGATGCGCTCCGGCGCCACGCCGTGCCAGGCCGCCAGCGCGGACGTGAGCACGGTGTAGGCCGGGTCGGGATAGTGGCGTGCATCGCAGGCCAGCAGTGTGCGCACGGCACCAGGACAGGCACCGCAGGCGTTGGCGTTGGTTGAGAGATCGTGCAGCGGCACGCCCAGCGCGTCCGGCCCGCCATGCAGCGGCGTCACCATGGCGCCGCCTGCCCCATCAACGCCGCGCAGGCCAGCAGCGTGGCGGCGAGGGCCACGCGCGAACCGATCCGGCAGGCGCGCAGCAGGTCGCGCGGCGTCGCCTCGCGCCCGCCCTCTCCCAGCGTGTAGACGCCGGGCTTGCCCAGGCGCACGCCCAGCACCAGCGCCATCGCCGCCATCGGCCAGCCGCTGTTGGGCGACGGCGTGCGCCTCGCCTCGCCCGGCAGGTGCCGCCAGCCCTGCATCGCCCCAAGCAGCGCAATCAACGCGGCGGTGATGCGCGCGGGCAGCCACGCCAGCACGTCGTCGACACGCGCCGCCCAGGTGCCCGCGCGGCGCCAGTCGCGCGCCACGCCGCCCAGCACGCGCGTGCCCCGGTAGCCCCACATCGCGTCCGCCGTGTTGGCGAACCGGAACAGCGCCGCTCCCGGCAAACCCAGCAGCGCAAACCAGAACAGCGGCGCCACCAGCGAATCGTTGAGGTTCTCGGCCAGGCTCTCGATCGCGCTCTCGCGCACCTGCGCTTCGGTCAAGGCGTCCACCTCCCGGCTCACCAGCCGCGCCAGCCGCGCGCGGCCGTCGGCAAGGGACTGCGCCAGCGCCTGCTGCACCGCCAGCACCTCGTCATGCAACAGGGCCCAGGCCAGCAGCGGCTTGAGCAGCAGCGCCAGCAACAGCACCGCCGCCCAGCCCGGCAAGCGCAAGAGCCAGGCCTGCATCTGCCACGCCACCACACCGACGATGGCCGCGCCCACGCACCACGCCAGCGCGCCCCGCCAGAAGGCCCGCCCATCGCGTCCGGGAGGCGGCGCGTCGGCACGCGGCGCGCAGCGCGCGCCCGCCCAGGTCAGGTAATGCCCCATCCAGACCACCGGGTGCCAGCGCGCGGGCGGCTCGCCCAGCGACCGGTCGATCGCCAGCGCCAGCGCGGGCACCAGAGACAGCCACACACCCAGCGCCGCATCCGGCGTCGCGAACAAGAGGCCCATCAATCCAGAGCAGGCAGCGTGCGCTCGCCGCGCTCCAGCGCCAGCAGCCATTGCTTGCGCGCCACGCCGCCGCCGTAGCCGGTCAGGCTGCCGTCGCTGCCGATCACGCGGTGGCAGGGCACGACGAGGCTGATCTTGTTGTTGCCATTGGCCGCCGCCACCGCCCGCGTGGCGGTGGGCTTGCCGATGGAGCGCGCCTGCTCGGCGTAGCTGCGCGTCTGGCCATAGGGGATGGCGAGCAGCGCCTGCCAGACGCTTTGCTGAAACGGCGTGCCCACGAGGTCCAGCGGCATGTCGAAATGGCGCCGCCGCCCCGCGAAATACTCGTCCAGCTCGCGTCCGAGCTGCGCGGCGAGCGCACTCTCGCCCGCCCGCGCGGGGCCGCCGCGCGCGGCCTCGACCTGCGCGATCTCGCGCGCCAGGCCCTTGGTGCGCTCGCTGAATTCGAGCAGGCACAGGCCGCGATCGGAGATGAGCGCCATCATCTCGCCCAGCGGCGTAATGTAGGTGTGAGAGAGCAGGGCCATGCGCCCGATTGTCGCAACATCGATGTGCCCGTGCCAGCGCCGGGCGGGCCCCGGGAAATTCCGCAAAAATGCGCAGGCCGCTGCAAAGCCATGGAATAAAACCCCATCGGGCGGTGTTTGTGCAGACGTCAACCACCCTTTTCTGGAGTTCACCATGCGCTTTCTCATGACCGCCGCCGCCCTCCTCGTGGCCAGCTCGCTGGCCTGGGCACAGCAGGCCCCGACCAGGACCCAGGACGGCACGCTCGTCGGGCCCAGCGGCATGTCGCTCTACACCTTCGACAAGGACGTGGCCGGCAGCGGCAAGTCCGCCTGCAACGGCCCGTGCAGCGCGAACTGGCCGGCGCTGGCCGCCGCCAGCGGCGACCAGGCCCAGGGCGAGTACAGCATCATCCGGCGCGACGACGGCACGAGCCAGTGGGCGTACAAGGGCAAGCCGCTGTACTTCTGGGCCAAGGATGCCAAGCCGGGCGACCGCAGCGGCGACGGCGTGAACCAGGTCTGGCATCTCGCGCGCCCGTAAGACCGCGCGCCGTGGAGCGATCGTCCGTCCTGGAGCACCTGCCCGCGCTGCGGCGCTATGCACGCGTGCTGACGGGCGACACCTGGGCGGCCGACGACCTCGTGCAGGACACGCTGGAGCGCGCCTGCGGCAAGTGGCGCCTGTGGCTGCCCGGCAGCGACCTGCGCGCCTGGCTGTTCACGCTGATGCACCGCGTGTTCCTGAACCAGCGGCGCGGCGGCGCAAGCCGGGCCCACGTGACGTCGCTGGACGATGCCCAGGCCGAGCCGCCCGGCACGGCGCGCGATCTGGACAGCGCCATCGACCTGGAGCGCTGCCTGCTGCGTCTGCCCGAGGAGCAGCGCAGCGTGCTGCTGCTGGTGACGCTCGAAGACCTGTCCTACGCCGACGTGGCCAGGGTGCTGGGCGTGCCCATGGGCACGGTGATGTCGCGCCTGTCGCGCGCGCGCAGCCGTCTGCGCGAGCTCATGGGCCGCGATCTGCCGGCGCAACCGCCCGCCCACGCCACGGTCACACCGCTGCGCCGTCCGAACTGACACGACCCACGCCACGCAAAAATGCAAACCCCTCCCACGGTCACCGAAGAACTGCTGCACGCGCTGGCCGACGAGCGCCTGCCCGCGCCGCAGGCCGCGGCCCTGCTCGCCAGCCTCGATGCCGACACCCTGCGCACGGTGCGGCAATGGCAGGCGCAGCGCCAGGCCCTGCGCCAAAGCCACGCCGACCTGCCGCACGAGCCGCCGCCGCCCGCGCTCGTCGCCGCGGCCACGCGCCTGCAGGCACGGCGCGATCGGCACCAGGCCCGCTGGCGCCTGGGCGGCACCGCGGCGGCGGTGCTGCTTGCCTTCGCCGGCGGCTGGCTGGTGCATGGCCAGCTCCGGCCCGCCGCGACGCCCGCCGTACTGGCCCAGGCGGCACCCGGCCTGCGCTTCGTGCATGCGGCCACGTCGGCGCACGCGCTGTTCCAGCCCGAGGTACGCCACCCGGTGGAAGTCCCGGCGAGCGAGCAGGAACACCTGCAGCAGTGGCTGAGCAAGCGCCTGGGCCATCCGCTGCGCGCGCCCGATCTGCAGGACGCGGGCTACGCGCTGATGGGCGGGCGCCTGCTGCCCGGCGACGGGGGCGGCGCGCGCGCACAGTTCATGTACCAGGACCCGGCGGGTGAGCGCGTCACCGTCTATGTCGGCGCGCTGGCGCAAGACAAGAGCGGCACGGATGAAACCGCGTTTCGCTTCCAGCAGGACGGCGCGGCCAGCGCGTTCTACTGGGTCGATCACGGCCTGGGCTATGCGCTGGCCGGCGAGCTGCCGCGCGAGCGCCTGCAGGCGCTGGCCGTGCGCGTGCACCAGCAACTGCGGTAAGGCGCCGTCAATCCTCGATGCCGCGTTGCGCCGGAATGCCCGCCTTGAAGGCGTGCTTGACGAGCTGCATCTCGGTCACCGTGTCGGCCAGAGCGATGAGTTCGGGCGGGCAGCGGCGCCCGGTCAGGCAGACGTGCACGTCCTTCGGCCGCGCGCGCAGGGTATCGAGCACGGGCTCGAGCGCCAGCCAGCCGTAGATCAGCGGGTAGGTGATCTCGTCGAGCACGACGAGGAAGTGCGCGCCATCCAGGATGGCCGTGCGCGCCCGCTCCCAGCCTTCACGCGCGAGCTCGGCGGAATGTTCCAGATCCTTGCTCTTCCACGAAAAGCCGTCGCCCAGGCCGTGGATCGGCAGGCCGATTTTTTCAAACATGCGGTGCTCGCCAAAGCGCGCGGTGGGCACCTTCATGAACTGGAAAATTTCCACCTGTTTGCCATGCACGTGCTGGCGCCCAAACGCGCGCAGCGCCAGGCCGAAGGCCGCCGTGCTCTTGCCCTTGCCGTCGCCGGTATGCACGATGACCAGGCCGCGGCGCTCGCCCTCGGGGCGGTCGTAGCGTTTTTCGGCGGGCGGGGTTTCAATTTGCATGTGATGCCTCCTGGGGCAGGGCAATCCATTGGCCCTGTACGGGGTGAATGGCGATGCGACCGCCAAACGCGGCCTGCAGCGCGTGGTGCGTGCGCGCGTCGCCGTTGGCGCCGTGGTGCACCAGGCGCCCCTGGTCGATGACAGCCACATCGTCGGCTTGCAATGCCATGTTCAGTTCATGCAGCACGCTGACCACCGTGGCGCCACCGGCGACCAGCGCGCGCACCGTGGCCAGCCAGTCGGCCTGGTGCGGCGGATCGAGGTGCGCCAGCGGTTCGTCCATCAGCAGCACTTTGGCCTGCACCGCCAGCAGGCGCGCCAGCAGCACGCGCTGGCGCTCGCCGCCCGAGAGCTCGGCCAGGCGCCGCGCGCGCAGTTCGCGGCATTGCATGGTGGCCAGCGCCGCATCGACAGCGACGTGGTCGGCGGCGGTGGGCGCGGCCAGCCAGGCGCGGTGCGGCAGGCGGCCGAGCATCACCACGTCGCTGGCCCGCAAGTCCTCGCCGCCTGCCTCCTGCTGGCCCAGCCAGGCGAGCGTGCGCGCGCGTTCGCGTGCGGGCCAGTCGGCCAGCGCGCGGCCCAGCAGCAGCACCTGGCCCTCGCAGGGCAGCAGCCCCGCGATGCAGCGCAGCAGCGTGGATTTGCCCGCGCCGTTGGGGCCGACGATGGCGGTCCAGCGGCCCGCGGGCAGCGCCAGGTCGATGCCGTGCAGGATGCGGCGCGCGCCAATATGCGCCGCCGCGATGCGCGCCTGCAGCGCCGGGGCGTTCACCGCGCCCCTCCCGCGCGCCGGTTCATCAGCCACAGCAGGTAGGCGCCGCCAAGCACGGCGGTGAGCACGCCCACCGGCAGCTCCTGCGGCGCGATGACGAGGCGCGAGGCCACATCCGCCAACGCCAGCAGCAGGCCGCCGACCAGCGTGGACAGCAGCAGCAGCGGCCCATGTGTGCAGCGCACCAGCGAGCGCGCCAGGTGCGGCGCCACCAGGCCGACGAAGCCGATCAGCCCGGTCTGCGCCACCGCAGCGCCCGTGGCCAGCGCCAGCACGCCCACCAGCAGCGCGCGCAACGGGCCCAGGGGCAGGCCGAGGCTGAGCGCCGTGGCCTCGCCCAGCGCCAGCGCATCGAGCACGCGCGCCAGCGCCCAGGCCAGCACCATGAGCGGCGCCAGCACGGCGGCCATGACCGCGCAGCCGCCCCAGCCGACAAAGCCGGTGATGCCCAGCGTGAAGCCCTGCATGGCCTGCAGCACGTCCGGTTGCGCCAGTTGCACCAGGTCGCGCACCGCGCCCAGCACAAAGCCGACGACCACGCCCGCGAGCAGCAGGCGCAGCGTCTGCTGCACGCCGCGCGCCAGCATCAGCGCCAGCAGCACGCCGCCCAGCGCGCCGAGGAAGGCCGCGCCGGTGAAGCCCAGGCGCGCCAGCCACGGCGACGCCGCCTGCAGCAGCGCCACGCTGCCGCCGCCCGCCACCATGCCGCCCACGCCCAGCGCCGCATAGGCGAGCGCCACCGCCAGCGCTGCGCCCGAGGCGCTGCCGAGCAGAAACGGGTCGGCCAGCGGGTTGCGAAACAGGCCCTGCGCCACCGCCCCGGCCAGCGCCAGCAGCGCGCCCGCGAGCCAGGCACCCAGCGTGCGCGGCAGGCGGATGTCCCAGACGATCTGCGCCGCCGCCGGGTCGTCGAAGGCGCGGCGCAGGCTGTCGAAACCGGTGCTGCCCACGCTCGCGCCCCAGGCCAGTGCCAGCAAACTCAGCACGATCAGCGTGAACGCCAGCCAGAGCACACGCGGCGCCGCGCGAGGCGGCGCGGCGTCAAGGGCGGTGGGGGCGAGGGTGGGCATGATGGATGAACAGATCAAATACCGCTTTGACGCTTACTCATCAAGCGCCGCCAGCTTCTTTTTTTGAAGATGCGCTATGGCTTGCGCAATCGGCCATCAGCCGCGCCGCCTCGGGCATGCGCGGGCCGGGGCGCACCAGAATATCGCGTTCGGCTGCGTTGAATTCGCACACCCGCCCCTGGCGCAGCGCGCGCAGCTTCGCCCAGCCGGGGCGGCGCGCGAGTTCGGCCGCGCCCTGCTGGCTCACCATGATGAGGTCGGGATCCAGGCGCACCACCAGCTCGGGGTTGATGCGCGGGTACGGCCCCAGTTCGGCATCGATGATGTTGACCAGGCCCAGCGCCTGCATCAGCTCGTCGATGAAGGTGCTGCGCCCGGCGGCATGCGGCGCGGGCGTGACCTCGTAGTACACGCGCTGGCCGCGCGCGGCGGGCGGCATGCGGTCGGCGGCCGCCTGCACGCCTGCGTCTATGCGCGCCAGCAGTTCGGCCGCGCCGCCCACCTGCAGCAGCTCGCCCAGCAGCGTGGTGGTGTGGCGCATCGCCGCGCGGGTCTTGGGCTCCAGCGCCACCACCTTCAGGCCCAGCGCGCGCAGCCGCACGCTGGCGCGCGAGGAGGTGCCGATCAGCACCACGTCGGGCCTGAGCGCCACCACCGCCTCGACATTGGGGTCGAGCCCGCCGCCCATCTGGGGCAAAGTCTTGACCGGCTCGGGCCAGTTGGAATAGCGGTCCACGCCCACGAGCCGATCGCAGGCGCCGAGCGCGCACACCGTCTCGGTGAGCGAGGGCAGCAGGCTCACGATGCGCGCGGGCGCTGCGTCAAAGCGCGTGGTCTGCCCGGCATCGTCCGTCACCACATGCCCGGCCCAAGCAGCACCTGCGAAAAGCGCGAGCAGTACCGTCAGCCATCGCAGCGTGCGCCTCATGCGCCACCCTTCACGGCGACGGGCATCCCCGCCACCATCAACGTCACGCGCTCGCACGCCGCCGCCGCGCGCTGGTTAAGCACGCCCAGCGCATCGACGAAGGCGCGCACCTCGCCGCCCAGCGGAATCACCCCCAGGCCAATCTCGTTCCCCACCAGGACGATCGGCCCGGGGGCAGACTGCAAAACTTCAAAAAAGAGAGCTGATTGCGCTTGCCAGTCTTGCGCTTGAGCCGTTTTTTCTTCAAATTTCTGCGCCGTGGCCACATCGACGGGCATGAGCCAGTGCGTGAGCCACAGCGTCAGGCAATCGACCACCAGCAGCGTGCGCGCGTCGCCGTGGCGCTTGACGGCACCCGCCAGGTCGTGCGGTTCCTCCACCGTCACCATGCCCGGCAGGCGCTGCGCGCGCTCGCGCTGGTGGCGCTCGATGCGCGCGCGCATCTCCTCATCGTGCGCCTCGCCGGTTGCAATGAGCACCGCGCGGCGGTCGGCGAGCCCGGCCAGCCACGCGGCGGCCAGGTTTTCGGCGCGGCGCGACTTGCCGCTCTTTTGCCCGCCGAGGATAAGTTCGCTGCGCGCGATGTGCATGGCTTCAGCGCCCCGTCCAGCGCAGGCCGACGAAAAAGGTGCGCGGCAGCGCCGGATAACCTGCGGCCAGCTGGTAGGTCTTGCCGCCGAGGTTGTCGATGCGTGCCAGCAGATCCCACTGGCGCGCGATGGTCGTGCTGGCGTACAGGTTCACCAGGCCATACCCGCCCAGTCGCCTGGTGTTGGCCGCGTTGTCCCAGCGGTGGCTGGCTGCCTGCCATTCGGCGCCCACGTTCCAGGTAGCCACCCGCGTGTCGGCCGCCAGCTTGAGCAGGCGCTGCGCGCGACGCGCCAGCAGCGTGCCGGTGTCGGCGTTCTTGGGCTGCTGCAGGTCGAGCGAGGCACTCAGGTTGACGCCGCCCACGCGGTGCGCGCCCGACAGCGTCACGCCCCGCAGGCGCGCGTTGCCGGCGTTTTCATAGCAGCCGAACAGCCCCGCGCACGGGCCGGGCGCGCCGAAGTTGATGAGGTTGGTGACGCGATTGCGGTATACCGTCGCGCCGAAACGGCTGGCGCCCTGCGCCCAGTGCACGCCCAGCTCGATATTGCGGCCCTTCTCGGGCTGCAGGCCCGCCTGGCCGTACTCCGAAAACCGCTGGTAGAGCGTGGGCACGCGAAACGCTGTACCCGCCGCCACGGTCGCGCGCCAGCCCGGGGCGAAACTGTAGCCGTAGGCCGCGCCGCCCGTGGTCTGGCCGCCGAACTCGCTGTCGCGGTCGTGGCGCAGGTTGAGCTGCAGCGTGTGCACGCCCGCCACGTAGCCATAGCCCAGCGCCAGCGCGTCCTGGTGGCGGCCGCGGTCGATCGGGTCATTCACCAGGTGGTCTTCGCGCCGCTCCAGTGCAGCGGTGAGGGTGTGCGCGCCCTCGCGCCACTGGTTGCTGAACAAAATGTTGCGCAGCCTGGTTTTGGAAAGGTAGGGCGAGGGCAGCGTCTCGTAGCGCTGGTTCGACTCGCTCACCGACAGGCGCGTGGCGTACTGCCGCGCCCACTGCGCCGACCAGGTCGCGCCCAGCGTGGCGAGGCGGTTCAGGCCGTGGTCGTCCAGCCCCGGCACAAAGCCGTCGTACTGCGCGTCCATGTTCGTCCAGGTGCCGGTCAGGTCCAACCGATGCGCGTCACTGAACTGCACGCCCACCCGGCCGCTGGCCGCTGTCTGGCGGTAGCCGTCCAGGTCCGGGTTGGCGCCCGGGCGCGAGTCGTAGCCGCGGCTCACGTCGCGCTGCATGCCCAGCGAATAATCCACCACATCGTGCTTGCCTGAAAAACCGGCCTCCAGCGTGCCGGTGCGGCGGTTGCCCGCACCGATGCCGACGTAGGGCGTGAACGGCCCCTCGCCCTGGCGGGTGAAAATCTGGATCACGCCAGCCACCGCGTCCGATCCATACACCGCGGCCGCGGGTCCGCGCACGATTTCGATGCGCTCGACCTGACCCAGCGCCATTGCCTCCCAGGGCGCGCCGCCCGTCGATTGCGAATCCACGCGCACGCCATCGATGTAGACGGCGGTGAAGCGCGTCTCCGCGCCGCGCAGGAACAGCCCCGTGGCCGTCCCCGGCCCGCCGCTTCTGGACAGTTCCAGCCCCGGCTGGCGCGCGAGCAGATCGGAAACCGTGATGGCACCGCTGCGCTCGATCTGCTCGCGGTCGATCAGCGTCACATCGGCCAGCACATCGGACAGCGGCTGCTCGGTGCGCGTGGCCGTCACCACCACCTCGGACAGCTGCGGCACGCTGGCGGCCAGCGCCAGTTGCCGCGGGCCGTCCTGGGCGAACGAAGAAGAAGCGGACAGCACCGCCAGGGACAGGAACGCACACGCACGCATCGGCGCGGCAGACAAACGATTCAACATGGGAAAACACATCCGGCAGCAAGCTCTGCCAGCTTCCCCGCCGGCCATGAGCACACACGGCCCGCGCATCAGGAACGCGCAAGCCACCTCGTTGGCCGGTATCCGGGCTGGCGGAACGCCCTTGCAGCGCCTTCCCAGGCGCTTGTTCAAGGCGCCCAGTGGCTGGGTTGCTGCAAGAGTGAATCGAATCGATTCGTCCGCTGACCGTTGCGGGGGCAGCGCAGGCTGGGCAAGCCCTTCATGGTGAAGGGCGCCTCCCTGCTTCCCGTTGAACTGCGGCGTGCGAACCACGACCGCGAGCACCAACGGGAGCGAATTCTACCGATGCCGGGAGGCCCTCCTTACAATCCCTAACCCATGGCCCTCCCTTCCCTCTCCCAGATCGCCGAGCGCGTGGACCGGCTGCTGGTACGCCACGCGGAGCTGCAGCGCACCAATACGCTGCTGAGCCAGCAGCTGAGCGAACTCACGCACGAGCGCGACTCGCTGCGCTCGCGCCTGCAGGCGGCGCGCGCGCGCATCGACGCGCTGCTCGATCGCCTGCCGGCCGCCGAAGACACCAAGGATGCCCCATGAGCGCGAAACAGCTGGAAGTGCAGATCATGCAGCAGACCTACCTCCTGGCCTGCCCCCAGGGCCAGGAGGCGCGCCTGCTGGACGCCGTGGAGCGCGTGGACACGGCCATGACGCGCATCCGCGACGCGGGCAAGGTGCGCGCGCGCGAACGCATCGCCGTACTGGCCGCGCTCAATCTCGCCTTCGAGCTGGCCGACCATCAAACCAGGGCCGCGGCCCAGCCGATGGCGACGCCCGGACCCGGCGGCGCGCAGACCGATGACGCCACGCTGCTGCAGGCGCTGGCCACGCGCCTGGACGAGGCCCTGGGCAGTGACGGCCGGTTGATCTAGGTCATCCTGATCTGGACATCCTGCGGCACGCGCCTACAATGACCATGTCTGCGGTGCCGCCGAGCTTTATATTGCCTTGAACCAATGCTCGTAGAGCACGGACTAGGTACATCACCCGGCGGGCGTGATCATCTCGCGTCAGATGAACCCAACGCCTGGTTGCCCTGGCCCACCTGAACCCCGGTTCAGGATGACGGCTCGGCGGCGTGCCGCAGACACCACCGGTCCGCCTCTCCCATCCTTCACGCCCGACGCGCCACCAGCGCGCGAAACTCCTGCACCGGCAGCGCGCGCGAACACAGAAACCCCTGGTACTGCGCGCAGCGCATCTGCTCGAGCGCTTCCCGCTGCCCCTCGGTTTCCACCCCTTCGGCCAGCACCTTCATGCGCAGCGCACGGCCCATGTCCACCACCGCCTGCACGATGGCGCGGTCGCCATCGTCACCGGGCAGACCGCGCACGAAGGACTGGTCGATCTTGAGCTTGGCGATCTTCAGGCGCTTGAGGTAGGCCAGGCTCGAATACCCGGTTCCAAAATCGTCGATCACCAGCGACACCCCCGTGGCCGCAAGCGTGCGGATCAGGCCTTCCATCTCCTCGGCATCGTTGAGCAACACGCTCTCGGTCAGTTCGAGCTCCAGCAGATGGGGCGCCAGACCATGGCGCGCCAGCACCGTGCGCACCCGCTCGACGAAGCCCGGCTGGCGAAACTCCAGCGCGGAGACATTGACCGCCACCACCAGCCCGGCGCCGCCACGCGCCCACTGCGCCGCATCGGCGACGGCGCGATCCATCGCCCAGGCGCCCAGCGTGGCGATGTAGCCGCGCTCTTCCGCCAGGGGAATGAACTGCGTCGGCGGAATGCTGCCCAGGTGCGGATCGATCCAGCGCAGCAGGGCTTCCGCGCCCAGGATGGCACCGGTGCGCACGTCCACCTGAGGCTGGTAGTGCACGGCCATGTGCCCCGCGGGCAGCGCCTGGCGCAAGGCATGCTCGAGCTTCATGCGCGGCAGCAGGTCCGCATTCATGCTCGGGTGAAAGAATTCGAAGCTGCCGCGCCCGCGCTCCTTGGCGCGGTTCATCGCCGCATCGGCCTGGCTCACGAGCTCATCCGGCGTGCTCGCGTCCTGCGGGTACAGCGCAAGTCCGATGGTGCACTGCAGCGACAGCGTCATGTCATCAATCACGCAGGGGTTCGCGATGGCATCCATCACGCGCCGCGCCACCGTCTGCGCCGCCGCCGCATTGGCCGCATGCAGATACACGATGAATTCATCGCCCCCCAGACGGCACAGCATGTCCGAATGGTGCAGGCAGCCCAGCAGGCGCTGGGCCACCACGCACAGTGCCCGATCGCCAAACGTGTGCCCGAGCGAATCGTTGATGTTCTTGAAGCGATCCAGATCCAGCAGCATCACGGCAAAGCCCGTGTGCTTTTCCCCTGCCTTCCCGATGGCCTCGGACACGCGCTGGTTGAACGCGAGGCGATTGGGCAGGCCCGTGAGCGCATCGCGCAGCGCCAGCTCCTCGATGCGCTGTTCGGCCGCGTGCTGCGCCGTCAGATCCTGCGCGAAGCCGATGGATTGCGTCACCTGCCCCTGCGCATCGCGCAAGGCCACCCAGGACAGGTGCACCACGGCCGGGCTGCCATCGGCGCGCGGTGGCAGGAAGAGCCTGCCTTCCCAGACCCTGCCCCCCTCCCAGGCGCCACGCACCTGCGCCCGCAGGCTGGCTTCCCCTTGTGCCAGGCTGAGGAACTGCCAGGCGGCACAGCCCAGCGCCTCCCGCGCGGGCACACCCCACAACTGCTCGCAGCGCGGGTTCAGGCGCACGATTTCATCTTGCGCATCGGCCACGAACACCGCCTCCAGACTCGCATCGAAGGCCAGCGCCGCAAGGCGTAATTCCGACTGCTGCTGCAGCTGCGCCGTGATGTCACGAAACAGGAACACGCGCCCGCCCGGATAGCCGTGCAGCCACAGCGGCACGGCGCGGCGCTCCACCAGTCGGCCATCGGCGAATTGCAGCACGTCGCGCGCCTCGTGCATGGGCTCGCGCACCAGGGCCTCCAGCTGCTCGCGGTAAGCCGCGCCATCGGCCACGCATTCGAGCATGTGCGCCTGGATGGCGGCCTCGTCACGGTGCAGCAGCAGCGCCTCGGGCAGGGCCCAGAGTTCGGCCCAGGCGCGGTTGAAGCCGGTGATCCGGCCCTGCAGATCGCAGCTGAGCATGCCGTCGGCCGTCGCATCCAGCGTGGCCACCATCTGCTCCAGCTGCTCCTGCTGCTGGCGCTCGGCTTCATCCTCGCGCGAGCAATCGCGCATGCTCATCAAGAGCAGCCCCTCGGCCGCCGCTCCCGGCAACGCGCACACACTGCGCTCGACCGCGATGGCATTGCCACTGTCCGCGCAAAAGATGCTGGAGCGCGAGCGGATGCCGCGCAGCAGCTCGGGAACGCCCTGGCCCCAGAAAATCTGGTCTTCCGGCGTGTTGGCCAGCTCCAGCACCGACGCGCCCACCATGGCCGACGGCTCACGCCCGGTCAGCACCCCCGCGGCGCCATTGCAGTACATGATCTGCAGCGTGACCGAATCCACCAACCACACGGCCGTGTCCAGAGCGTCCGGCACACCTTGCCAGATCGCCGCCGATGCAGGCAGGTTCATCGAGCCGCGCTCTCCGATTGCGCCTGGCGCGGCATGCGCTCGAAAAAGTAACACATCTGCTGCGCGGGCTGAAAGAACTCCAGCACCTCATCGGGCAGCGCATCGCACTTGACGCTGCGGCGTATGCCGCCTGCCGTGCCCGGCCCCAGGTCCAGCTCCTGCGCCTCGTCCAGCGACACGCCGGCCACGAACGGCAGCACGCACGGGCGCAGCGGCGACTGTGCATTGCTCGCCACCACGCGCGCGAACCGCCCGTCGCCCAGCTGCACGATGGAGCCCGGCGGGTAGACGCCCATCATGCGGATGAAAGCGGCCAGCACCGTGGTCGGGTCAAAGCGCTTGCGTTCCTGGGAAAACAGGCGGGCCAGCGCCTCGTGCGGCGTATGCGACGCCTCCCCGTGCAGGGGATTGCACAGCCGGTCGTAGCGATTGACCAGCGCCAGAATCTGCCCATGGCGGCTGATCTGCGCGCCGCTGCTGCCCTTGGGAAAGCCGCTGCCGTCCACCATCTCGTGGTGCTCGCCTATGGCTTGCACCAGGTCGGCATCGAAACCCATGCGCTGGGCAATGACCATGGAGCGTTGCACGTGCTCCTCGTACAGGCGCCTGTCACCCGCCGACAACGCCGCCCCGGGCGCGGCAATGTGCGCGGGCAGTTCGATCTTGCCGATATCGTGCAGCAGGCCCGCCGCCCCCAGAAGGCGCAGCGACGCGGCCCCCAGGTTCAACGACCGCCCGAGCAGCATGGCCAGCACCATCACGTTCACGCTGTGCTTGATCTGGCGCTGCCCCGCCACCTGCGCCAGCAGGTGCACCGCGTAGTTCTCCGCCTCCATCAGTTCGGCAACGCCGGTGCGCACCCACTCCTGCACGCGCTCGCGCAGAACCGTCGGCGTGTCCTGCACACCGGCGAGCACGTCGGCATAGAGCGCCGCCGCCTCCTGAAAGCGCGCGTACGAATGCGACTGCAGGCTTGAATTGGTCTTGCGCGCCACGCCCTCCGATGGCGCCGAAGCCGCCGCGCCGGGCCGGTCCGCAGGCCCGTCCAGGGGCTCGACGCCGGCCGCATCGCCCTGCGCGGCACCGCCCGGGGCGGCGGGTGCATCCGCGGCCTGCCCGGCCTCATCGCCCGCCACCATGCTTCTGGATGGCACGTGGCGAACCTCTCGCAGCCCCAGATCACGCAAAACCCGAATCTGATCGAGCGACGCGATGCGAAAGCTGCTCGTCGGAAACGGATGGTTCATCCATCCGATTTCCAGCCGCACGTACATGCCGACGCGGAGATCTTCGATGTTGATCAGAACGTAATCAGGCACGGTAACGCCGTTTTGCAAGTACATGCATCATCCCGGAACCCATGCTCGTGACATCGGCTTGCATGCACCTTGCAAATGAAAAAATTGTCAAACTCGCCGAAAAAATCGGCAAGCCGTCGTCGATGGGAGCGGAACAAGGAATCAAACCCACATCCATCATCCGTACCATATACGAAAATGTGAGCATTGTATGGGACCGCCTGTACAAAACAAGCATTTCAGGCCATCCGGCCGGCGCGTGCCGCGCCGGATCGGACCACCGGAAATACGCCGGCACAGGGCTGGAAAAGCGGCGCAGACGTCCGGTGGCGCGGAAAATCGCGATTGCAGGGCCCGCTCTGCAGGGCCAGGGGGCGGTATCGACACCCTGGAACGGCATCAAGCCATCTGCGCGATGGTGTTGCGAAAGCGCTGCAACGACAGCGCGAACAGGGCGGCCGCGATCAATGTCAGCGCCGCGAACTGCGGCCAGACCACGTCCGGCCCGGCGCCACGGAACAGGATGGCCTGGCTCAGCTTCACGAACTGCGTGGTCGGCGCCGCCTCCATCAGCCATTGCAGCACGACAGGCATGCTTTCGCGCGGCGTGATGCCGCCGGAGAGGATCTGCATCGGGATGATGGTCAGCATCATCAGCATGCCGAACTGCGGCATGTTGCGCGCCAGCGTGGCCAGGAAGATGCCGAGCGAGGTGCAGGCGATGAGGCACAGCGCGGTGCCGGCGAAGAACAGCGCCAGCGAGCCGGCCACCGGCACCCCCAGGGCGCCGCGCACGACGAAGGTGACCGCCATCCAGGTCGCCAGCAGCACCACGGCGCTCATGGACCAGATCTTGGCCGACATGATTTCGGCGGGCGTGACCGGCATCACCAGCAGGTGCTCGATGGTGCCGTGCTCGCGCTCGCGGATCAGCGCCGCGCCGGCCAGGATGATGGACAGCATGGCGATGTGGTCGATGACCTGCGCCAGGCTGCCCCACCAGACCGGGTCCAGCGCCGGATTGAAGCGCGCCCGCAGAGCCAGGTCCACCGGCGGGATGGACGCAGCGCGGTAGCGCTGGGTGAACTCGGTGATCTCGCCGCCGACGATCTGCTGCAGGTAGCCGCTGCCGACGAAGGCCTGGCTCATGCGTGTGGCGTCCACGTTGAGCTGGATCTGCGGCGCGCGGCCGGCCAGCAGATCGCGCTGGAAGTGGCGCGGAATCACCATCGCGAAGGTGTAGATGCCGGCATCCATGCCCGGGTCCATCTGCGACCAATCGATCATGCGCGGCGCGCTGAAATGCGGCGGATACAGCGCCGAGGCGATGCGCTGCGACAGCGGCGAGCGATCCTCGTCGACGATGGCCACGGGGGCATCGCGCAGCGCCTCGGGCGCGGCCTTGGCCCCCGTGTAGACGCCCACCGTGAACACGTAGACGATGAGGATCAGCATCATCGGGTCGCGCCACAGCGTCCACAGCTCCTTGGTGCCCAGGCGCCAGGTGTTGGCAAGGAACTGGCGCATGGTTCAGCGCTCCTGCTTGCGCAGCAGGGCGATCGCCGCGCCGACGATGAGCGGCGTGGCGATCAGCAAGGGCACGAACGAGGCGCTCAGGTCGCCAAATTGCAGCGCCTTGTTGAACACGCCGCGGCTGATGTCGATCATGTGCGTGGCCGGGTAGACCTCGCCGATGACGCGCCCCAGGCCCTGCAGCGAGGACACCGGGTCGTTGACGCCGGCGAACTGCACCGTCGGAATCATGGTGCCCAGCATGGCGAAGAACATCGCCGCGATCTGGCTCCTGGTGATGCTGGACGCCAGCAGGCCCATGCCGGTCGCGCAGAAGCTGAAGATCAGCGCCGCCAGCAGCAGGGTGGCGAAGCTGCCCTTGACCGGCACCGCGAACACCGTGACGGCCAGCAGCATCATGAGCAGGAAGTTCAGCAGCGCCAGCACCACGTAGGGCAGCTGCTTGCCCAGCAGGAACTCGCTGCGCGTGACCGGCGTGACGTACAGGTTGATGATGGAGCCCGTCTCCTTCTCGCGCACCACGGCCAGCGCCGCCAGCATGGCCGGCAGCATCAGCAGCAGCATGGGGATGACGCTGGGCACCATGGCCGGCAGGCTTTTCACGTCCGGGTTGTAGCGAAAGCGTGTCTCGATGCCGGCGCTGCCCGGCGGCGGCGCGCCGCCACGCGCGGCGGCCTGCTCGCCCAGCCAGTGCTGGTGGATGCCCTGCACATAACCCTGGACGGTCTCGGCGCGCTGCGGCATCGAGCCGTCCACCCAGGCGCCGATCTGCACCTTGTGCCCGCGCAACACGTCGCGGGCGAAGCCGGGCGGAATCTCCAGCGCCAGGTTCAGCTCGCCGCTGACCATGCGGCGATCCAGCTCGGCATAGTCGCTGATCGGCGGGCGCTCGACAAAGTAGCGCGAGCCGGCCAGGCTCGTGGCGTAGCTGTGGCTCAGGGTGGACTGGTCGCGGTCGAGCATGGCGTAGCGCAGGTCGTTCACGTCGGTGCTGATGCCAAAGCCCATCACCAGCATCAGGAGCACCGAACCCGCCAGCGCCAGGGTCAGGCGCACCGGGTCGCGCCGCAGCTCCAGCGCCTCGCGCCACATGTAGCTCAGCAGGCGCCGCAGGCTGAAGGCGGACTGCGAAGTAGCTATTGTTTTTCTAGCTGTTTCCGCGCTTTGCACCTGAATTCCAGATATTTTTGAATCTGAAACAATTTCCGGGTCAGCGCGGGTAGCTACATTTTTTGATTCAGGCTGTGGCGCCTGTCCGCCTTGCGCCTCCAGCAGGTAGCCGATGAAGGCCTGCTCCAGCGTGCGTGCGCCGCGTTTTTCGACCAGGCGGGCCGGCGTATCGCTGTCGAGCACCCGGCCAGCGTGCATCATCGACATGCGGTCGCAGCGCTCGGCCTCGTTCATGAAGTGGGTCGAGAGGAAGATCGTCACCCGGTCGCGGCGCGAGAGCTCCACCAGCAGGCGCCAGAACGCGTCGCGCGCCACCGGGTCCACGCCCGACGTGGGCTCGTCCAGGATCAGGAGCTCGGGCCGGTGCACCATGGCCACCGCCAGCGACAGGCGCTGGCGCATGCCCAGCGGCAGGCTGGCAGGCAGGCTGCCCTGCAGCTCGGCCAGGCCAAAGCGCCGCGCCATGTCGACCACGCGGTGGCCGATTTCGGCCTCGGGCACGCCGAACAGGCGCGCATGCAGCTCCAGGTTCTGGCGCACCGTCAGCTCGCCATAGAGCGAGAAGGACTGAGACATGTAGCCGACGCGGCGGCGCGTGGCCATGTCCCTCGGGTCGACTTCGTGGCCCAGCAGCCAGGCCCGGCCCTCGCTGGCCGCAAGCAGGCCGGTGAGCATTTTCATGGTCACGGTCTTGCCGCAGCCGTTGGAGCCGAGGAAGCCAAAGATCTCGCCGCGGCGGATGCGAAACGACACGCGGTCCACGGCGACGAAATCGCCGAAGCGCATGGTCAGGTCCTGTGCCTCGATGACGACGTCATCCTGCGCCGTCCGCAGAGGCGGAATCTCAACCGCGACGTGGCCGCGCACCTTGGCCTCGGGCAACAGTGCGATGAAGGCCGCCTCCAGCGACACGGTGCCGGTGCGCGCGAGCAATTCGCCCGGGGCGCCGGTGGCCAACACCTGGCCGTCGTCCATCGCCACCAGCCAGTCGAAGCGCTCGGCCTCGTCCATGTAGGCTGTGGCGACGATCACGCTCATGCCCGGACGCTCGCCGCGGATGCGTGCGATCAGCTCCCAGAACTGCGCGCGCGCCAGCGGATCGACGCCGGTGGTCGGCTCGTCCAGGATCAGCAGGTCCGGGTCATGGATCAGCGCGCAGCACAGGCCGAGCTTTTGCTTCATGCCGCCCGAGAGCTTGCCCACCGGGCGTGCCAGAAACCCGTGCAATCCCGTGGCGCGGGTCAGCTCGTCGATGCGCCGGCGCCGCTCGGCCGCGCCATGGCCGAACAGGCGCGCAAAGAACTGCAGGTTCTCCTGCACCGACAAGGTGGGATAGAGGTTCTTGCCCAGGCCCTGCGGCATGTAGGCGATGCGCGGGCAGGCCGCGTTGCGGTGGCGACTGCTGACCATGTCGCCGCCCAGCACCTGCACGCGCCCCTGCTGCACGGCGCGCGCGCCCGCCAGCAGCGACAGCAGACTGGACTTGCCCACGCCGTCGGGCCCGATCAGGCCGACCATCCGGCCGGCCGGAATGCTCAGCGTGATACCGGCCAGCGCTTCGACCTTGCCATAGTGCAGCCGCAGCTGCTCGACGACAGCCGCCGGCGGGGCGTTCGTCACGGGCGAGGTCATCGGCCCACCTTCAGCGCCAGGCGCGCTGGCCACTCGCGCGTGGGATCGAGCCGCACCCAGGCCTCGCCCGGCACGCCGGTCTTGACCTGCTCCAGATGTTCGCGCAGCAAGTCGCGGTCGATTTGCGCGCGCACGCGAAACATCAGCTTCTCGCGCTCGCTGGCGGTTTCCACCGTCTTGGGCGTGAACTGCGCCGTGCTGGCGATGAAAGAGACCTTGGCCGGAATCACGTAGCCGGGCGCCGCGTCCAGCACGATGCGTACCTCACTGCCCAGCGCCAGCCGGCCTGCAGCCTCGGTGGGCAGGAAGAAGGTCATGTACACATCCGACAGGTCGATCAGGTTCAGCACCCGCCCGCCCGCGCCCAGCACCTCGCCGGGCTGGGCCACGCGCAGCTGCACGCGGCCGTCGCGCGGCGCCTTGAGCTGGCTGTCGTCGATCTCGGCCTGCACGCGCTGCAGCGTGGCCTGAACCGCCTCGACCTGCGAGCGCGCGCTGACCACCTGCGCCTCGGCCGCCGCGATGGCGGCATCGGCAGACCTGGCCTGCGCCCGCGCGGCAGCGACACTCGCCTCGGCACTTTGCATGCGTGCGCGGTCGTCGTCCAGGGTCTGGGCCGAGATGGCGCCCTCCTTGACCAGGATTTCGGAGCGTTCCAGGTGGCGCCGGGCCGCGTGGAGTTCGGCCCCGGCGCGGGTCACCTGCGCCATCAGCGCGGCCCGGTCGCTCTGGCGCATCGCCACCTGCGCCTGGGCACTGGCCACCGCGTGGATGGCCTGCTGACGATTCGCCGTCACCTCGAGCAACTGCGCCTGCAGCGTCTGCACCTGCATGGTGGCCAGCACCTGGCCCGCCTTCACGAAGTCGCCTTCATCGACCAGGATGTCACCGACACGGCCAGGCAGCTTGGTGGCGATGTCCACCTCGGTCGCCTCGATGCGGCCGTTGCCGCGCATGAAGGCGCCGTCCTCCGTGCCGGCGCTGAAACGATGCCAGGCGTACCAGCCCATCAGCGCCAGTGCGACGGCGATGAGAGCGGGAAGCAGCTTGTTCTTGAAGGAGATGGCCATGATGATTCCCGAAAACATGAAATCGGCGAAAGGGACGGCACGGGCAGCAGAGGCGTATCGCCTGGCTGTTGCGCGATCCGGCAGCCAGCACAGCCCAGAGCGTAACCCGGCTGACCACCCCCAAAACCGGCGGCATCAGGCTGGGAGCGAAATATCAGCGCCTGCAACGCGGCGCGGTTCTGGTTGCGTTTGGCGTTGAAGCACCTGCGCGCAGAACACCTCCCACTCGCGCCCGTTCTGCAGCCCCGGCATCACCGTGTGCCGCTGAGGGCCGCCCAATGCGGATACCATCGAAAACCATCCACGGAAATCAGCTCTTGCACGGGGCAGGACCGATTCGATGATGATTTGAACGGGGTCAGCGTGCTGCCGCGTCCGTTGCCCGCTTTCCGATCGGCTGCGGCCCGAGCCTGTGAGGAGACGTCATGGAAAGCGAAGCAAACAAAATGGGGCCAGGTGCCGGGCGGGACACGAAAGCGGCTGCCCTGGAGGGTTCGCCGGATCAGCATCCCCAGACCGGGCAAGTGGATCGCTTGAGCCGCCGATCCATCCGTGACTTGCTTGCAAAAACGCCGCTGTTTGGCGAACTCGGGGCCGACGAGCTGGATCTGCTGGCGCAGGGCACGCGCAAAGTCCGCGTCGGACATGGCGACGTCATCTTCCGTAGAGGTGATCCTTGTGCCGGATTCCATGTCATCGTCTGCGGCCAGGTCAAGTTGGTTCATGCCTCGGCTGCCGGCATCGAGCGCGTCATGCGCCTGATCGGTGCCGGCGACAGTTTTGGCGAGGCCTTCATGTTCCTCGAACGGGACTATGTCGTCACGGCCGAGGCCCTGTGCGATACGCTGCTGCTGCATGTGCAGCGCGAGGCACTCTTCAAAAAGCTGGATTGCAATCCCCAGTTGGCACGCAGCATGTTGGTGAGCCTGAGCCATCGGCTGTACATGCTGATGGGCGACGTGGGAGCGTACACCACGCGCTCCGGCTCCCAGCGCCTCATTGGCTACCTGTTTCGCGCGGCCCAGGGGCGTGAAGGTGTTCCCTTCAGAATCGAAATGACCAAAGGGGTGATTGCTTCCCGCCTGAATCTGACGCCCGAGCATTTTTCGCGGATTCTGCGTGAACTGAGCGAGCGCAAGCTGATCCGCGTGAAGGGCCGGGAGTTCACGATTCTCGATCCCGAGGGGTTGCGGGCCTTCAGCGACTGACGATCGGGTTGCGTAGCCGCCGCATGAATGACGACGCCTTGCTGGCCACGCGCCAGACATACCCCCGCTATCGCCGATGGATGGCGCGAATCATTCGGACGACCCCAAGCCGAATCATGTTCGTGGCAGGTGGCCACAGCCCCTGCCACAAGAGCAGCGATTCATCAGGCGTACTGGGATAACCCGTGTTCCAATTCGAAGTAGCGTCCCACTATGAAAGGATGCTCATCCTGCATGTACAACCTTGACTTGGACTCCCTGAGCTTTCGTACGCAATCGACAAGCAGACTCAGATCGTTGGTCTCGAAGGTTAGCAGCCACTCGTAATCACCCAGCCCAAAACCATAGACACCATTGGTGAGGATGTCCGGGGTGAACTCGTGTCCGATGTCGCCATGCTCCCCTATGAGCGCCTTGCGCTCCCACTTGGGCAGCAGATAGTATTCCGGCTTGCGAATAAAGGGATAAAAGCACAGGTATTCCCTTGGTCGCATACCGACCGCGAAGGATGTCGGATGGGTGGAGAATTCGAACGGCTTCGTGATTCCGGTGAATGCGTGGGGCGTGGTGACGTACTGACCAAAAGGCGACCGCCTGATCTCCAGTTGCAGGTCCTGAATATCATTGAAACGATCAGCGACCATCCAGAAGAGGATATCCGTATGGGCCTGGAATCCCTGGACCACGTAGGTCCCGCGCAACCCGACCCGATCTTCGTATCTTCTGAAAATCTCGGCCACCCCCTTGATGGCCGTTATCCTGTCGCCTTTTTCCGCCTCATACCATTTCGCCGTGTACTTGACTGCCAGCTGTGCTGTAAACTGATTTCGCATGTTCGTTGCTTTCCCGTGACTGTGTTTGAGAGGTCAGAGCGACTGTTTGATTGCCGCAATTTGTTTGTAGTGAAATTCGTCGTGGATCCAGATGGTATCGACCATATTCTTCAAGCTGATCAGACCAAATAAAGGGTGCTCCAGTGATCTTTCGGCCAGGACATCCTCATGTGTTTCGTTGAATACCGACTGAAGATCCCTGAAGCGTGATTCTTCCAGCCAGCGGATCAGTTCACCCTTGGAGAAGCGACCGGCAGCCGCCCTCTCCTCGCCGCAATCTTCTTGCAGACAGGCTGCGAGAAGTGACGGTGCCTTGTCCTCGACTCTTTCACTGCGCGATGAGAGCGCATTCAGAATCAAGATTGCGGTGTCCCGCTCGCTCACATACAGATGATGAACGATCTGGCCGATGGAAAGTCCACCCGTTCGTGGTTTCGCATTCAATTGATCCTCTGTCAGCCCTTCGAGGCTATCCAGAAGCATCCCGCGGGTTTTGCCAAGTTTTTCAATCAACATTCAGTACCTCTCGTGAGTCCAATAGATTTCTTTGTTCCAGATGATCGACCAAGTCATGTGCGGCCTGTTCGCCCTCGCGAATGCAATCCGGCAGGCCTACACCTCCATATGAAGCCCCGGCCAGGAAAACGCCTGGGAACTCCATAGCCATCGCCTTGCGGGTTTTCTCGAGACGGTCGAGATGACCGACCGAATACTGCGGCATCGCATGCTTCCAGCGGGTCACCTGATAAAAGGAGGGCGTTTCGCGCAGAGCCACGATCTGTCTCAAATCAGCCATCACGGCTTCGGCAATCGCAGCGTCGGACTCATCGACAAGCCGAGCGTCATTTTGGCCGCCGATATAGCAGCGTAATAGCGCCGCACCCCGAGGAACTGCATGCGGCCATTTGAGATGTGACCAGGTGCATGCCGTAATCGCATGGCCCGACCCGCGCGGCACCACAAAACCGGTGCCGTTCAACGATATTCCCGTGATTCCCTGCGGAAATGCCATCACGACATTGGCGACAGACGTTGGCGGAGTCAGCAGCACGGGTGAGATGGCATGCCTTGCGTCAGGAAACAGGTCGGCGGCGGCAGAGCCCGGTACGGCCAGTATGATCGAATGGGTTTCCAGCGAACGCCCGTCATCCAGATCCAGATGGTAGTGCCCGCCCTGTCTCCGAACAGCGCTTACGGGGCTGCCCTTCATGATCACGCACGACTTCAGGCGGTCTTCGATCCGCGCAGTCAAGGATTGCAGACCCGTCTTGAAGGTCAGGAATTGACCACGGGCTTCACCGGCGCGGGCGGGTTTCGCATGGCCGTATGAGTGACCCATCGCGCGGATGAGACTGCGGCGGTTCTGGCTCAACTGATGAATTTGCGGGAACAGTGCCTGCAGGCTGTAATGGTTGATGTCGCCAGCGTAAATCCCCGACAGCAGCGGTTCGATCAGACGATCCACTATGTGATTGCCCAGGCGCTTACGAAGGAAATCCCCCACTGGCCGGTCGCCACCGGTTTCCAGGCCATGCGAAAACAGATCCTGCACAACCCGCATCTTGCCCAACGGGGAGAGCAGCGGTGACTTGAGGAGAGGCCACAACCTGACGGGAATACCCATCATCGTACCGGCAGGGATGGGGTACAGCCGGCGGTCCTGCACGATGTAAGCCTGGCCCGCATGATTACGAACCAGATCGTCTTCCAGTCCGAGATCCTGCACCAGCTGATAGGCGCCTTTCTTGGTCGCCACAAAGGAGTCAGGTCCCTGCTCCATCAGGAAACCATCGCGGAGGGTGGTCTTGATCTTTCCGCCAAGTCGAGGTTCCGACTCCAATAGCGCCACCTTGGGCGCCAAGCCTTTATCCGTCAGCCTGCGCTGCAGATAATAGGCGGCGGATAATCCCGTGATGCCCCCGCCGATAATGACGGCGTGCAGCGGTTCTTCAGTCATGCCGGCACATCCATTTCACGAGCCAGTGCACCCATGACCGCATCGGACAGGCAGTCGATGAACAAGGGAGCCGCGTTTGGCATGGCGGGGCGGATATAACGCCCGCCCAATTCATTCACGACTGCCCGACATTCGATATCCAGATCGTAGAGAACCTCGAGATGATCGGCGACAAATCCGGTCGGACAATAGACGAAGGTGCGGTAGCCGCCAGTACTCCACAGATCACGGGTCACGTCCCGGATATCCGGTCCCAACCACGAACCCGAAGTCCTTCCCGCGCTCTGCCATGCCGTCACATGGTGTTTCAGCCGCGCGGCTTGCGCAATCGATCGCGCGCTTTCTTCCAGTTGGCGCCGGTAACGATCTTTTATGCCCGGCATCGCCTCCGGCAAACTGTGTCCAGAAAAAATAACGGCAGTTGTCCCGATTTCATTTTCGGGAATGGACGCGAGAGCTGCCCTGATCTGCTTCGCCCAATAGCGGATGAATTTTTCTTGCCGATACCAACCGGATACGGTCCATATCGCAGGTCCGTCCAGCCGTGCAGTTGCACCTTGCGCACGATCGTCGTAGCTTTGGACACTGGCGTTGCCATCGTACGGCGCCAGCGCCAAGGCGATGGCCTGCGTGATGCCGTCTCGGTGCATCGCTTCGACGGCATCTTCAATGAATGGCTCCACGTGTTTGAGGCCAAGGTATATTTTGAATGATTGATCAGAATCGCGCGCATTCAGGGATGCCACCAGCCCGTCTGCTTGCGCTTTCGTAATTCGGGCGAGCGGCGAGATACCCCCGATCGCTTGGTAGCGGAGCCTGAGATCCTGCAGCAACGCATCGGATGGCCTTTGTCCGTGGCGGATATGGGTGTAGAAAGAATCGACAGTGTCGGGGCTGTGCGGCGTACCGTACGCCATGACCAGCAGCCCAATGGTTTGTTGCAGCATGGCGCCGCTTTCCTTTCTGTATGCGTCTTCCGACCTCATGGGTACTCCGAGAAACCGCTATATCGATATCCATCCTGGCAGACCGGAATTGAGCAGTTCCCCGGCTTTGCGAAGGCCTGAGTCTGTATTGAATGCACTCTTGTGGCGATGCACCAAGCGCACAGCGAATGGCTGTGCGCAGTAAATACCATGAAACATAATGTGGTTATTAGCCAGAATCACAGCGATACTTCGCTCTCGGAAAACAGTCTTTTTTATACTTCCGGGCCCGCACGGATCACATTGACGCAAGTCAAAATTGAAAATTTTCTTTGCATGGCGACGGAGCGTGTTGGGATTAATACCCAGGTCCTTGGCAGGGATTGGCCAATACAGCCAGCCACTCGATTCGTCCACGTGTCACACGTGGATTTGCAAAAGGCGTGCCCGCGGCCTTTGCGGGCTCAGGCCAGTTCAAGGGAGCAAGGCCGGAGCGGGAAATGGCCAGGAGGAAGTGGAATGTGGCCGGGAACGGCCAATTCAGGCGATTGGCGAAATCCGCGGGCGTTCGCAGGAACCCGCACGAGTACGCGGGAACTGGTGCGATCAGGCAAGAAAACCCCCAACCATTCCCGTTCGGGGTTTTGTGATTGGCGGCGGACGGTTGTCGTCAGAAAAACGACTGTCCGGATTGGATTGACCTGCTCCCCATCGGCAGCATGCGGGCCAGCGAAGCCACGCGGCTGGGCGAGATCGAGAGCGAGAACGCCAAGCTCAAGAAGCGACTGTCCGAGGCACCCCTGCACATCGAAGCGCTGAAGGTGGGCCTGATGACTTCAGCCGTGAGCGCGTGGATATCGCGGTGGACCACGGCATGGGTGGCGAGTACGCTGTGCGCTTGCTGGACCAGGCAGCGCAGTTCCGAGGCTATCCGCTGGGTACCCGCACCGACCAGGGGCCGGAGTTCACCGGCCGGGCCTTCATGGCTTGGGGGCGGCGGTACGCGGCGTTCAACATCCGCCCAACGACGCGGGCTGCCCGACCCCCAGAACGCCTACATCGAGAGCTTGATCTTGATTTCAGTCGCGTTGAGCGTGACCCCATCTGCCGACAGCGCGCCGCGGACCTCGACTTTGCGTCCAAGCTTCAGGTCAGCTGCGCTGCCCCCGGAAAACGTCACGCTGCCGGCATAGCTCACCGTGACGCCACGAATGGTGAAGGTGGACTTGACGATATCGATGGATGCGATCGCCCCTTCGATGTCGAACCCTTCTTGCTGGTCTTGCCGGTCGCTCTTGAGCTCCACCTTGGTCGCCATCAGGATCCCGTTGACGATCGCGCCTTCGACTTCGACACGCGCGCCCTTCACGATACCGGCCGTACCGTCTTCGAATGCGGCCTTGCTGGCATCGACCGGCAGGCCGTCAACGCTGAACGACGCCACGGACGTGAAGTCGGTGATCGTGCCTTCCACTTCGCTGTGGTCGTGGTCCTGCGGTTCAAACAGGCCGGGCTTCACGCTGCTGGCCACCCACGCGCCGTTCACCTGGGTCGTCTGCAGTTTCACGCGTACGAGACTGCCTGCCTTGAGACCCTCCGGCAACGTGACGGACGAGACGTCGATCAGCGCTGCGCCTATCGTCATGGTCTTGGCGGCGGGATTGAGTGCTGACACCCTGCCGCGCAGGCGATACGACTCGGCGCCGGCCTCCGGCTCGATGCGGGTCGCCGTGTAGACGCCGGTGACGCTGTCAAGCGTCCCGTAGATTCGTATCACGGACCCTGCCTTGAGGGCAGCAAGGCCACCCACCAACGACTCGTCGAACACGGTCGTCGCGGACACATGGACCGTCTGTCCCAGCACAACCACGGTGCCGACACCGACGCTCTCGATCGGACCACGCATCAGGCTGCTGAACGAAATGTTCTGCGCCGTCGCACTTCTTACGTTGTCGGCTTCGCCGATCTCGCCCGCCTCGACTTCCACCACCATGCCGAGCCTCAGGTCGTTCCGGCTGTGCGCCTCACCGTCCTCGTCCTTGACGATCGCATGAGTGTCATCGTAGTGAACGCCATTGACCACGACCGAGCCGAAGCCGGAAATCCTGCCCATGGCGAACGTTTTGGATGCCGCTGGCGTGACACCCGTAGGAACGCTGTTGCTGCCGCCGCCGCACGCGACCAGTAACACGCTGAGCGAAACCGCGGCCAGGCCCAAGCTCGCGATACGGGTGAGAGTATTGACAGGCGGCATGTTGGTCCTGAGTGTGCAGATGAGGCATCAAATTCTAGGTAGCCCCACTGCCAGCACATGGTCTATAAAGGTTATGGTTTGTGTCGATTCATTCGTCCGTGCCTCGCCCCGATTTGATATTTGGAATTTCCACAGTTGGTCATGTCCCAGGCGATCAGATCGCGGAGGCATACGACCGCGACACCTTGTACCGTCGCCGCTCGTGTAAGCGCCGGTTGCAATATCCAATGTCTCCTTCAGCCTGAGCAGCTTCACCGTCGTCACATGATTCACGTGTCTGATCGCCGGGCACCGACATAGCGGGTCACGGTGGCCCGCCCCTGGTGGCGAGGGCCTTCGCTCAGGGTGGTTTCGCATTCCTCGGACCACCGGGCGTCCAGAAGGCCCTGGAAGTCACTGTGCAGCATCTCCAGTGTGCAGAGCATGTCGATCTGCTTGGGGCCGCCGCTGGTATGGCCCAGCTGCAGGGGAAAATGCTTCCAGCACCAGCACCCCGCCTGGGCCCGACGGTGCCGCAGCGCGAACGCGGACTGCGCGGCGAGGTCGCGCGCCATCATTGCCATCGCGGCCGGCAGCACCTGATCGTCCGGCACGAGTTCGCTCAACCACCTACGGGCGGTTTTTTTGTGGCTGCCTGGCACTCGGTCGCCCCCGCCGCAGGAGTTGCCAACCACAACCGGCCGCCTCTAAGCCCGCGCCAGCAACGGAAGCGGCCTCGAGAACGCTCGCGTGACCACCAGAGAAAATGGAGAACAGAGGGGCGTCGGCGGGGGCGAAAAGGCCGACTTCGCAGGGGTGGCGCTCGCGAGGCCATGCCTGGAAACCGCGCCAACGCTGGGGGAACGGGCAAAAAAATCCCAACCGATAAGGGTTGGGATTTTGGGTATTGGTGGAGCTGGCGGGAATTGAACCCGCGTCCGCAAGCCTTGTTCGGGCAGATCTACATGTTTAGCGTACTGTTTTGAGTCTCGCCCGACATGCCGCGCAGACGCACGCTGCATGCAAGGCCAGCATCCTTGAATCTCGCCGCGTGCCAAGGTGCCCGGCAAACGGCCAGCTGATGTGAATTCCCTTGCAGCCTGGAGGTATTGCTACCCCCTTGCCCAGCCCATCAGCGTGCTGTTGCAAGGCTCACCGGTGTTTAGGCGGCGAGTGCGAAACGTTCGTCGTTTGCAGTTACTTTTGTGAATGGAGATTTACGAGCGTCACTCAAGCTCGACATGCACCACACCGCGTCCGAACCCACGTCGAAACCGGTACAGCCCCTCAGGCAGGTATTTTAGGCCAGAGCGCGCAACTTCAAGGGCCGCGCGTGGTGATCGAATTCAGCCCACCCAGCGGCGGGCGTTGCGCCACAGGCGCATCCAGGGGCTGAATTCGGAGACGTCGCCCGCCGTCCAGCTCATCTGGACGTTGCGAAACACCCGTTCGGGGTGCGGCATCATGGCGGTGAAACGCCCGTCCTGCGTGGTGACGGCGGTCAGGCCCTCGGGACTGCCGTTGGGGTTGGCCGGATAGGCATCGGTGACCTGGCCATGGTTGTCGACGAAACGCAGGGCACGCGCCACCTCGGCCGCGTTGCCCCGGCGGGCAAAGTCGGCATAGCCCTCGCCATGCGAGACGACGATGGGCAGGCGGCTGCCCGCCATGCCCGCGAAGAAGAGGCTGGGCGAATCGAGCACCTCCACCATGGACAGGCGCGCCTCGAAGCGGTGGCTCTGGTTGGTGGTGAAGCGCGGCCAGGCGCTGGCGCCGGGGATGTTCTCGGAGAGCTCGGCAAACATCTGGCAGCCGTTGCACACGCCCAGCGCAAAGGTGTCGGCGCGGCCGAAGTAGGCCTGGAACTGCTCGGACAGGCGCGCATTGAAGGTGATGGAACGCGCCCAGCCCACGCCCGCGCCCAGCGTGTCGCCGTAGCTGAAGCCGCCGCAGGCCACCAGTCCCTTGAAGTCCTGCAGACTCACGCGGCCGGCCTGCAGGTCGCTCATGTGCACGTCCACGGCGTCGAAGCCCGCCACGGTGAAGGCGTAGGCCATCTCCACATGCGAGTTCACCCCCTGCTCGCGCAGCACCGCCACCTTCGGTTGGCTCAGGTTCAGAAAGGGCGCGGCCACGTCGTCCTGCGGGTCGAACGTGAGGTGCTGGTGCAGGCCGGGGTTGGCCGGGTCGCCCGCCGCCGCATGCTCGGCATCGGCGCAGGCCGGGTTGTCGCGCTGTTGCGCGATCTTCCAGCTGACGGTGTCCCAGACCTGGTGCAGGTTCTCCAGCGTAGCGCCGAAGGCCTTCTTCGCATCGCGCCAGACCTGCAGCTCGCCCTTGCCCGCCTTCATCGGCGACGATTCGGGCCGGGTCTTGCCGACGACGTGACTGCACTGCACCAGGCCGTGCTCGCGCAGCACCTGCATGACGGCGGAGCGATCGGCGGTGCGGATCTGCAGCACCGCGCCGAGCTCTTCGTTGAAGAGCGCGCGCAGCGTGAGCACGTCGCGGCGGCCGCTGATCTGCTTGGTCCACTCCTTGGCCTCGAAGCTGTCCATGCGGCCGTCCTGGATGCCGTCGCCCTCGCTCACGAGCATGTCCACGTTCAGCGCCACGCCCACCTGGCCGGCAAAGGCCATCTCGGCCACGGCGGCGATCAGGCCGCCGTCGCTGCGGTCGTGGTAGGCGAGGATCAGGCCGCGCGCGCGCAGGGCATTGACGGCGGCCACCAGGCGCTTGAGGTCTTCGGGGTCATCCAGATCAGGCACCTCGGCGCCGCTCGCGCCCAGCACCTCGCCCAGGATGGAGCCGCCCAGACGCATCTTTCCGTGGCCCAGGTCGATGAGCACGATGGAGCTGTCTTCGACGCTGGCGTCGAGCTGCGGCGTGAGCGTGCCGCGCACATCCGGCAGCGTGGCAAAGGCGCTGACGATGAGGCTGACGGGCGAGACCACCTTCCGGGCGGCGCCCTCCGCGTTCCACTGCATGCGCATCGATAGGCTGTCCTTGCCCACCGGAATGCCGATGCCCAATTGCGGGCACAGCTGCATGCCGACGGCGTGCACGGTGTCGTACAGCGCCGCATCTTCGCCCGGTTCGCCGCAGGCGGCCATCCAGTTGGCGCTGAGCTTGACGCGGGAGAGCTCGATGGGCGCGGCCAGCAGGTTGGTGATGCTTTCCGCCACGGCCATGCGCCCCGAGGCGGGGGCGTTCAGGCTTGCGATCGGCGTGCGCTCGCCCATGGCCATGGCCTCGCCTGCGAAGCCGCGGTAGTCGGCCAGCGTGACGGCCACGTCGGCCACGGGCAGCTGCCACGGCCCGACCATCTGGTCGCGGTGCGTGAGGCCGCCGACGCTGCGGTCGCCAATCGTCACGAGAAAGCGCTTGCTCGCCACCGTGGGATGGGCAAGCACCTCGATCACGGCCTTTTCCAGCGGCAGGTCGTCGAGCGGCAGCGGCGCGCCCTGGCGCGAGACGCGTGTGACGTCGCGCTGCATCCTGGGCGGCTTGCCGAGCAGCACGTCCATGGGCATGTGCACGGCCGATGGGGCGTCGGGCGCCGGGCGTTCGGCATTGGGAGCCAGATCCTGCTCGGCGACGATCAGCTCGCGCGCTTCGGTCGCCACGCCGACGACGGCGAAGGGGCAGCGCTCGCGCTCGCACAGCGCCTGAAACGCCGCGAGCGACTCGGGTGCAAGGGCAAGCACGTAGCGCTCCTGGCTCTCGTTGCTCCAGATTTCGCGCGGCGACAGGCCCGACTCTTCCAGCGGTACGGCGCGCAGGTCAAAGCGCGCGCCCCGACCCGCGTCGTTGACGAGTTCGGGGAAGGCGTTGGAAAGGCCCCCCGCACCCACGTCGTGGATGGCGAGGATGGGGTTGGCAGCACCCAGGGCAGCGCACTGGTTGATGACCTCCTGCGCGCGCCGCTCGATCTCGGGGTTGCCGCGCTGCACGGAATCGAAGTCCAGATCGGCCGCGTTGGCGCCGCTGGCCATGGAACTGGCCGCGCCGCCGCCCATGCCGATGCGCATGCCGGGGCCGCCAAGCTGCACCAGCAGCGTTCCAGCGGGGAATGCCACCTTCTTCGTCAGTGCGGCATCGATGCTGCCTAAGCCGCCCGCGATCATGATGGGCTTGTGGTAGCCGCGCTGCACACCATCGACCACCATTTCGTACTCGCGGAAATACCCGGCGAGATTGGGGCGCCCGAACTCGTTGTTGAAGGCCGCGCCGCCCAGCGGTCCCTCGGTCATGATCTGCAGGGCGCTGGCGATGTGATCGGGCTTGCCGATCTCGCTGCCCCAGAGCCTGGAGACGGTGAACCCCGTGAGCCCCGCCTTGGGGCGCGAGCCGCGGCCGGTCGCGCCTTCGTCGCGGATTTCGCCGCCGGCGCCGGTGCTCGCACCCGGGAAGGGCGAGATCGCCGTGGGGTGGTTGTGCGTCTCCACCTTCATCAGCACATGGCGCAATACCTCATGTTTTTGATAGCTGCTCGCGCTTGTTCCACCTGTGCCAGAGGCCGATTTTGCCCAAAATTCTTCGACCGGCGCACCTTCCATGACGGAGGCGTTGTCGGCATAGGCGACGACGGTGTGCCGGGGCGACGTGGCCTCGGTGTGACGGATCATGCCGAACAGGGTTTTCTCCTGCGCCACGCCGTCGATCGTGAACTGCGCGTTGAAGATCTTGTGGCGGCAGTGCTCGCTGTTGGCCTGCGCGAACATCATCAGCTCCACGTCCGTGGGGTTGCGTTTCAGGCCCGTGAAGGCATCGACGAGGTAGTCGATCTCGTCCTCGGCCAGCGCCAGGCCCCAGGCGGTATTGGCGGCCATCAGCGCGGCGCGGCCTTCACCGATCACATCGACATGGGCCATGGGCTCGGCCTGCAGCGCGGTGAAGAGCTGCCGGGCCTCGTCGCACGTGGCGACGACCGATTCGGTCATGCGGTCGTGCAGCAGCGCGGCCACCTGGGCACGCTGATCGGGCGTGAGCTGCGCCTTGCCGCCCAGCAATCCGCCCTTGAGCACCACGCGGTACTCGGTCACGCGCTCGATGCGCGCCACCTGCAGGCCACAGTTGCGCGCGATGTCCGTGGCCTTGGAAGCCCAGGGCGAAATGGTGCCCATGCGCGGCGTGACGATGAAGACCTCGCCCTCTTGCCCGCCCATGTATGGCTCGCCGTAGGTGAGCAGGGCCGCGAGCTTTTCCTGCTGCGCGCCATCGAGCGCCTGGGCCGTGGCCACCAGATGCAGATGGCGGGCCTCGATGCCCGTCACCTTCGGGCCGACGGCCTGCAACTGGGGCAGAAGCTGCTCCGCGCGAAAGGAACCGAGGGCATTGCTGCCCGCAAACGTGGTGATATGCAAGGACACGGGAAGGCCTGAAACGGGGGCTGATGCCTGCACGCGCCGGGGCCGCTGACTGGGGCCTTGGCACGTGCCGGGCTTTGCGGTTGCAAGAGGGGTGATTTTAGTGAACCAGCAAGCACGCACTGCGAATGGGATAATTTCTCAATGACTATTGAAATCAAGGACGCAGCAGGCATCGCCGGTATGCGTGAGGCCTGCCGCCTCGCGGCGGACGTGCTCGACTACATCGAGCCGCACATCGTGCCCGGCCTGCCCACCATCGAAATCGACCGGCTCGGCGCCGAGTGCATGAAGCAGCAGGGCACGGTCTCGGCCACCATCGGCTACCAGCCGCCGGGCTATCCGCCCTACCCCGGTCATCTGTGCACCTCGGTGAACCATGTGGTCTGCCACGGCATTCCGAACGAAAAGGCGCTCAAGAAGGGCGACATCGTGAACGTGGATGTGACGGTGATCACCAAGGACGGCTGGTTCGGCGACACCAGCCGCACCTACCTCGTGGGCGAGTGCTCGATCGCGGCCAAACGGCTGGTCAAGCTCACCTACGAATCGATGTGGCTGGGCATCCAGCAGGTGCGCCCCGGCGCGCGCCTGGGCGACATCGGCCACGCCATCCAGACCTTTGCCGAGGGCCACGGCCTGTCGGTGGTGCGCGAGTTCTGCGGGCATGGCATCGGCAAGAAATTTCACGACGAGCCGCAGGTACTGCACTACGGCCATCCCGGCACGGGCGTGGAACTGTTGCCCGGCATGACCTTCACGATCGAGCCCATGCTCAACCTGGGCAAGCGCGACATCAAGGAACTGGGCAAGGATGGCTGGACCATCATCACCAAGGATCACAGCCTGTCGGCGCAGTGGGAGCACACCATCCTGGTGACGGAAACCGGCTTTGACGTGCTCACGCTCTCACCCGGCTACCCGCCGCTGCCCGATTTCGTGACCGCGACGGCGACCTGACCCCCTCTCCTGCTCGGCGCATGCCATGAGCTGCATCAGCGCGCACCCGGTGGCGCAACAGGCCCAATACCAGGCGCGCCGCGCGGCGCTGCTGGCGCAGCTGATGGAGCCGACGCTCAAGCCGCGTGGCATCCGGCGCATCCTGCACGGCTTTTCCAGCGCCACCGACGCGCTGCTGCGCTCGATCTGGCAGGCCATGCGCATCGGCAACCGCGCCACGCTCATTGCCGTGGGCGGCTACGGGCGCAGGCAGCTGTTCCCGCACTCGGACGTGGACCTGCTCATCCTCGTGGGCGAAGACGCGCCCACGGCCGCGATCGAAGCCTTCATCGCCTGCTGCTGGGACGCGGGCCTCAAGCTCGGCTCCAGCGTGCACACACCGGGCGGCTGCCTGGCCAGTTGCGCGCAGGACATCACGCTGCAGACCTCGCTGCTGGAAGCACGGCGCCTGGCCGGCAGCACGCAGCTCTTTGCCGCGCTGACACAGGCGCATGCCGAGCAGCTCGACGTGCGCGCCTTCGTGCAGGACAAGCTGCTGGAATTGCATCAGCGCCACACGCGCCACGAGCACACACCCTACGCGCTGGAGCCCGACTGCAAGGAGTCGCCCGGCGGCCTGCGCGACCTGCACCTCGTGCTTTGGCTCGCGCGCGCGGCGCACCTGGGCGGCAGCTGGCGCGAACTGGCCGAGCGGGGCCTGGCCACCGCCTACGAACTGCGCCGGATCGAGCACAACGAAGCCATGCTCTGCCTCATCCGCGCGCGCCTGCACACCGTCGCGGGCCGGCACGAGGACCGGCTGGTGTTCGACCTGCAGGCGGCCGTGGCGCAGACCTTCGGCCTGAGCGACGTCCAGGGCACGGGCGGGCGCTGGCTTCGCGCCAGCGAGCAGCTCATGCGCCGCTACTACTGGGCGGCCAAGGCGGTCTCGCAGCTCACGCAGATCCTGCTGCTGGAAATCGAGGAGCGGGTGCAGCCCTCGACCGCGCCGCTCATCCTCATCGACGCCGAATTCCTGCAAAAAGGCAATCTGCTGGAGATCGCGCGGGACGACCTCTACACGCGCAAGCCCCAGGCCATTTTGCGCACCTTCCTGCGCTACCAGAGCACACCCGGCATCGAGGGCCTGTCGGTGCGCACGCTGCGCGCGCTCTACAACGCGCGCCCGCTGATGGACCGAGCCTTTCGCGACGACGAAGCCAACCGCGACTGCTTCATGCAGATCCTGCGCCAGGGCTCGGGCGTCACGCATGTGCTGCGGCTCATGAACCAGACCTCGGTGCTCGGGCGGCTGCTCGGCCCGTTTCGGCGCATCGTCGGGCAGATGCAGCACGACCTGTTTCACGTCTATACCGTGGACCAGCACATCCTCATGGTGGTGCGCAACCTGCGGCGCTTCTTCATGCCCGAGCACGCGCACGAGTACCCGCTGTGCTCGCAACTGGCCACGGGCTGGGACAAACCCTGGATCCTCACGATCGCGGCGCTCTTTCACGACATCGGCAAGGGGCGCGGGGGCAACCACTCGCAGATCGGCGCCCGCGAGGCCGCACATTTCTGCCGTCAGTACGCCGCCCACGGCATCACCGGCGAGGACGCGCGGCTCATCGAATTTCTCGTGGCCGAGCACCTCCTGATGAGCCAGGTGGCGCAAAAGCAGGACCTGAGCGATCCGGCCGTCATCGCCGCCTTCGCCGAGCGCGTGCGCAGCGAGCGGGCGCTGACGGCGCTGTACCTGCTGACCGTGGCGGACATCCGCGGCACCGGCCCCAAGGTATGGACGGCGTGGAAGGGCAAGCTGCTCGAAGACCTGTACCACGCCAGCCTGGCGGTGCTCGGCGGGCGCACCCCCGACCCCGCCACCGAAATCGAGGAGCGCAAGCGCGACGCGCGCGTGGTGCTGGCGCTGCACGCGCTGCCGGCGAACGCCCACGAGAAGCTCTGGCAGACGCTGGACGTGAGCTACTTCCTGCGCCACGACGCCGCCGACATCGCCTGGCACACGCGCCAGCTGCGCGAGGTGGTGGACTCGCGCCAGCCCGTGGTGCGCGCGCGCAAGTCGCTCGCGGGCGAGGGTCTGCAAGTGCTGGTCTACACGCCGGACCAGAGCGAACTGTTTCTGCGCATTTGCGGCTACTTCGACCGCGCCGATTTCTCCATCCTCGCCGCGCGCATCCACACCACGCGCAGCGGCCATGCACTGGACACCTTCCAGGTGATGCCGCGCCACGCCGTGAGCGGCGTGCGCGAGCTCATCACGCTGGTGGAAAACGAGCTGCCGCACGCGCTCGATCTGCGCACCGCGCTGCCCGAGCCGCGCCCCATGCGCCTGTCGCGGCGCGCACGCAGCTTTCCCGTGGCCACACGCGTCACGCTCAGGCCCGATGAACACGGCGAGCGCTGGATACTGACGCTGGCCGCCGCCGACCGCGCCGGCCTGCTGTACGTGGTGGCGCGCGTGCTCGCGGCCCATGCGCTGAGCGTGCAGCTGGCCAAGGTCAGCACGCTGGGCGAGCGGGTGGAAGACACCTTCGTCATCGCCGGCGAAGAACTGCAGAGCGGCGAGCTGCAGCTGCGCATCGAATCGGACCTGCTCAATGCGCTGAGCCACTGAGGCGGTTCGGTCCGCAGCGCAACGGCCGCGCTGGACACACGGTGCCCACGAATGGCGCCCGCGAACGCGGCCCCGCTACACTGAACGGCCCCACCACGGGAGTCGCACCATGTCCGCCACCGGCCAGCCATCCAGCTTCAGCGCGCTGCGCGCCGCGGTGGTGGCCGCCTTGCTCGCGATCGGCGTGGCGCTGTGCTGGTGGCCCGCGTTCAACACCGCGGCGCAGCAGGCGGTGGACGCGGGTCTCAAGCGCGCACTCGTGAGCTTTGCCACGGCGCGCACGCTGCACGGCGTGGTCTCGGTCGTGCAGGGCACGGAGCTGGCCGTGCAGCCCATGGGCATGGGGGTGACGCTCACGCCGGGGCGCCTGCTCACGCCCATCAATGAGCTCACGGCCCAGGTGGCGGACTGGATGCTCTGGGCCAGCGTCGCCTTCGGGTTGCAAAAATTCCTGCTTGAGATGGGCGCGAACGTCTGGGTCTCGGGCGCCGTCTCCGCGCTGGCGCTGCTGTGGCTCGCCCTGCACCGAGGCGGGCGCGACCCGCCGTGGCTTGCCCAGACGCTGGTGCTGCTGCTGTTCGTGCGGCTGGTCATGCCCGTCACCATTCTCGGCAGCGAGCAGCTCTTCGCGCACTTCCTGGCGCAGCCCTACAACGAGAGCCAGCTCGCCAGCGACACCGCCACGAAACGACTGCAGGCGCTGCAGGGCGAAGCACCGCCCGCCGGCACCCATGAGCCCGCCGAAGGCCAGGGCGCCAGAAACGGCGATGCCGCCGCGGCCAGCCTGCTGGACCGGCTCAAGCAATGGGGCAGCAACGCCAAAGAGACCGCCAGCCATCCCGTGCAAGCGGCACAGGCACGGCTGGGCGAGATCGCCGCCGCCATCGACCAGCTCGTCGAGCGGCTCGTGACGCTGATCGTCGTGTTCGCGCTGCAGACTCTGGTGATCCCGCTGCTGCTGGCCTGGGCCGTGCTGCAGTTGTTCAAGGGGTTGGTTCGGCCCGTGCCTCAGCCCATGTCCGGCGCGATCGCCTCGGCGTAGTCGTAGATCGCTTCAAGAATCGCGCCGGCACGCTCATCGGCCTGCTCGCCCAGCGCGTCGAGCTGCGCGAACAGCGCGTCGAAGGTGCGCGCACCGCCCTCGCCCTCCATCAGCGTGGCCACGCGGTGCGCCTGCCAGCGCGCCTGCTCCTCGGTGGTGAGCGTCTCGGGAAAGTTGCGCGCGCGGTAGCGAAACAGAAGTTCCGCGAGGCGCGCATCGTCAAAGCCCGCACGCGCCTGCGCGAGTTCGGCCGCGGCGAGGCCGCGCAGCCGGGTCAGGCGCCTGCGGTCTTCGTTGCCGAGAAAGCCGCCGTACAAATCCTGATCCACGTCGGGCGCGGGTTCGTCGGGCCGCGCGTACACCGCGGGCCAGATCGCGTTCATGTCGGGCAGGGCGCGCGCGATCTCGGCATGCTGCATCGCCTGCGCGACATCGATGCCCCACTTGCGCGCCAGCGCGGGCGTGAGCGTGTTCAGGTGGCCCACCACCATCGGCGACTTGTTCAGGTGCACGCCCTTGATCGGCAGGCGCGCCACGCCCTCGGGCCTTTCGTCGGCGCGCGTGAACAGGCGCTCGCGCAGCTCCGGCACCGACAGGCCCGCCAGCACGCCCGGGTCGTGCGCCAGGTCCCAGGCGAGCAGTTCGTTCTTGTTCGTCGGGTGCATCGCCAGCGGCCACATCAGCGCCAGGCACCCGCGCTCGGCCGGGAACATGCCCGACACGTGCAGAAACGGTTTGGCGGTGCTTTGCGTGGCTGGAAGGCGCAATTCCTGCGCCACGCGCTCTTTTTTGTGGAGCGACAGCGCAAAATCGAAGAGCCGCGGATTGTGCTGGCGGATCAGGCGCGCCAGCGCAATCGTGGCGCGCACATCCGAAAGCGCATCGTGCGCGGCCTCGTGCGCAATGCCATTGGCCTGCGTGAGTTTTTCCAGCCGAAAGCTCGGCTTGCCATCGACCACCGGCCAGGTGATGCCGTCGGGGCGCAGCGCATACGCCAGGCGCACCACGTCGAGCAGGTCCCAGCGGCCGCACTGGTTCTGCCATTCGCGCGCATAGGGGTCGATGAGGTTGCGCCAGAACATGAAACGCGTGACTTCATCGTCGAAGCGTATGGTGTTGTAGCCCACGCCTATGGTG
Source organism: Comamonas sp. SCN 67-35 (assembly GCA_001725255.1). Lineage (GTDB taxonomy): Bacteria > Pseudomonadota > Gammaproteobacteria > Burkholderiales > Burkholderiaceae_C > Comamonas_C. The sequence goes on from MEFV01000017.1 coordinate 59,057, forward strand.
CCCGCCTGCGCCAGCTCGGCCTCGATGCGCGCGGCGAATGCGTGCTCGGGCACGCCGTGCGCAAGGCACTGCTGCGGCGTGATGCCGGTGATCAGGCATGCGCCCGGGTCGGGCAGGTAATCGTCCGTCGGCCTGCAGTACAGCATGACGGGCTCGCCGATTTCCCTCAGCTCGGCATCGGTGCGGATCGCGGCAAACTGCGCCGGGCGGTCGCGCCGCGTATCGGTGCCGAAGGTTTCGTAATCGTGCCAGAGGAAGGTGTGCATGGTGGGTGAAGCAAGGGGCAAGCCTATGGCGAGTATGCCCGGCCGCCGCGCCACCGCCGCCCGGACTTGGGCACAATCTGCGCATGCGCTCTCCACCCGTTTTCCGCGCGCGCGCCCCCGCCTTCATTCTTGCGCTGGCCGCCCTGCTGGGCACCGCCAGCTGCACCACGCTCGCCGCTCCCCCCGCACCCGCCGCCACCGACACGTCCGATCCCGCCGAGGGATTTCGCGCCTGGGTGGCCGATTTTTCAAAGGACGCCCTCAAGGCCGGCATCAGCCGCGCCACCATCGACGCCACCCTGGGCAAGGCGCGCTGGCTGGCGCAGGTGATCGAGCTCGACGGCGCCCAGCCCGAATTCGTGCGCCCCGTGTGGCAGTACCTGGACTCCGCCGTCTCCACCCAGCGCATCGTCGCCGGCAAGACCCTGCGTCAGATCAATGCCAAGGTCATGGATGACGCTGCCGGGCGCTACGGTGTGCCCACCGGAATCATCACCGCCATTTGGGGAGTGGAGAGCAACTACGGCACGCATTTCGGCAATTTCCGCACCATAGACGCGCTGGCCACGCTTGCCTACGACGGGCGCCGCCGCGAATGGGCGCGCTCCGAGCTGATGGCCGCGCTCACCATCGTGGACAAGGGCTACATGCCCGCGGGCAGCCTGATCGGCTCCTGGGCCGGGGCCATGGGGCACACGCAGTTTCTGCCCTCGGTCTACCTCAAATACGCGGTCGACGCCGATGGCGACGGCAAGCGCGACATCTGGGGCAGCACCGCCGACGTGGTCGCTTCCACCGCCAATTTCCTCGCGCAATCGGGCTGGCGCCCGAGCGAGCCCTGGGGCGTGGAAGTGCGCCTGCCCGCGAGCTTCGACTACAGCCACGCCGAGCTCACGGTGCGCCAGGACAGCAGCGCCTGGGCCGCCGAGGGCGTGCGCACCATGGATGGCCGCCCTCTGCCTGCGATGCGCGACGCCTCCATCCTCACGCCCGCGGGCGAGCGCGGCCCGGCGGTGATGGTGGGCAACAATTTTCGCGTGCTGCTGCTCTACAACAGCTCGACCAACTACGCGCTGGCGGTCTCGCTGCTGGCGCAGCAGATCGATGGCGGCCCGGGCCTGCTTGCTTCATGGCCACGCCAGCTCAAGCCCCTGGCGCGTGCCGACATCCAGACGATGCAGACGGCGCTCAACCAGCTCGGCATGGACGCAGGCGATGTGGACGGCGTCATCGGCCCGGCCACCCGCGCCGCGCTGCGGCGCTTTCAGGCAGGCCAGAGCCTGGTGGCCGACGGCTACCCCACGCAGGAGCTGCTGCAGCGCCTGCTGCAGCAACAGACCAAGGCCGCCCAACCATGACCCCGCTCCAGAGCCCGCCCATCCTCAGCAGCCAGCTGCGCGCCATCCTCGCGCGCTGCCGCACCATCGCCGTCGTCGGCCTGTCGCCGCAGTGGCACCGCCCCAGCCACTTCGCCGCGCAGTACATGCAGGCGCACGGCTACCGCATCGTGCCCGTGAACCCGCTCGTCGCCCAAACCGGCGGCTCCATCCTCGGCGAACACGCCTACGCCAGCGTGACCGAGGCCGCGCAGGCGCTCGAGCGCGAGGGCCGGCACATCGACATGGTGGACTGCTTTCGCCGCGCCGAGGACACGCCGCCGCTGGCCAAAGAGGCCGTGGCCATCGGAGCCTCATGCCTGTGGCTGCAGCTGGGCGTGGTGAACGAAACATCGGCGCAAATCGCCCGCGCGGCGGGGCTCGATGTCGTGCAGGACCGCTGCGTGAAGATCGAGCACGCACGGCTCTTCGGCGGCCTGGGCTGGATGGGGGTGAACACCCGGGTCATCACCTCCAGGCGGGCGCGGCAGTTGCCCTACTGAAACCATAGCTGACAGCGCTTGCCAGATAAGCGCTAGAGCCAGATTTATCTGAAATTTTCGATGAACACCACCGCCAAGGAAACCGAGCGCGCCGAGCTGCACAAGACCATCTGGCGCATCGCCAACGACCTGCGCGGCAGCGTCGATGGCTGGGACTTCAAGACCTACGTGCTCGGCATGCTGTTCTACCGCTTCATCTCGGAGAACCTGACCCGCTACCTCAACGAACAGGAACGGCGTGCCGGTAACCCCGATTTCGACTACGCGCAGCTCTCCACGCTGGACGCCGAGCAGGGCCGCGCCGAAACCGTGCGCGAAAAAGGCTTCTACATCCTGCCCGGCGAGCTGTTCGCCAACGTGCGCGAGCGCGCCGCGTTCGACGCCAACCTGAACGAAACCCTGGCGCGCGTCTTCGCCAACATCGAACGCTCGGCCATGGGCAGCGACAGCGAAGACGACCTCAAGGGCCTGTTCGACGACCTCGACGTGAACAGCAGCAAGCTCGGCCCCACGGTCGCCAGGCGCAACGAAAAGCTCGTCAAGCTGCTCGACGCCATCGGCGATCTGCCGCTGGCCAGTGGCGAGAGCGGCGGCAACGGCTTTGCCGACAACACCATCGACCTGTTCGGCGACGCCTACGAATACCTGATGCAGATGTACGCATCCACCGCCGGAAAATCCGGCGGCGAGTTCTACACGCCGCAGGAAGTCTCCGAGCTGCTCGCGCGCATCGCCGTCGTCGGCAAGACCGAGGTCAACAAGGTGTACGACCCAGCGTGCGGCTCGGGCTCGCTGCTGCTCAAGTTCGCCAAGGTGCTGGGGCCGGACAAGGTGCGCCAGGGCTTCTTCGGGCAGGAAATCAACCTCACCACCTACAACCTGTGCCGCATCAACATGTTCCTGCACGACGTGAACTACGAGAAGTTCGACATCGCGCACGGCGACACGCTACGACGAGCCCTTCGAGGCCATTGTTTCCAACCCACCGTACTCGATCAAATGGGACGGCGACGCCAACCCACTGCTCATCAACGACCCGCGCTTCGCGCCCGCCGGCGTGCTTGCGCCCAAGAGCAAGGCCGACCTCGCCTTCACCATGCACATCCTGAGCTGGCTCGCGACCAGCGGCACCGCGGCCATTGTCGAATTCCCCGGCGTGCTCTACCGCGGCGGCGCCGAGCAGAAGATTCGCCAGTACCTGATCGACAACAACTACGTCGACGCCGTCATCCAGCTCCCGCCCGACCTGTTCTTTGGCACCACCATCGCCACCTGCGTCATCGTGCTGAAGAAATCCAAACGCGACAACAGCACATTGTTCATCGATGCCTGCGCCGAATTCGTGCGCAGCGGCAACAAGAACAAGCTGACAGACGCCAATCAGCAGAAGGTGCTGGATGCCTTTACCGCCCGCACGGATGTGGAGCACTTCGCCAGGCTGGTTGAAAACGGCGACATTGCCGCCAACGGCTACAACATCGCCGTGTCGTCGTATGTTGAACAGGAAGACACGCGCGAGGCCGTGGACATCCGCGCGCTCAATGCCGACATCGCGCGAATCGTGGCGCGGCAGGCTGAGCTGCGCACGCAGATCGACGCCATCGTGGCCGATCTGGAGGGAGAGCACACATGACTAGACAGCCCGGTGGAGAAATCATTCTTTACCCACGCAGCGAGGGCGAGCCGGCCATCGAGGTACGCCTTGATGGCGAAACGGTCTGGCTGACCCAGGATCAGATGGCTGATCTGTTCGGCAGGGCAAAGTCAACCATCAACGAGCACATCAAGAGCGTGTTCGAGGAGGGAGAGCTGGTACCGGAGCAGGTGATGAGGAAATTCGGAATTTCCGAATTTTCTACCAAGCCCACCAACCTCTACAACCTGGACGTCATCATTTCAGTGGGCTACCGGGTCAAGTCGCAGCAAGGTACCCAGTTCCGCATCTGGGCCACCCAGCGCCTGCGCGAATATCTGGTCAAGGGCTTCACCATGGACGACGCCCGCCTGAAGAATCTGGGCGGCGGCAGCTACTGGAAAGAGCTGCTCGATCGCATCCGCGACATCCGATCCAGCGAGAAGGTGCTCTATCGGCAGGTGCTCGACCTGTATGCCACCAGCGTCGATTACGACCCCGGGGCCAAAGCCAGCCTCAGCTTCTTCAAGACCGTGCAGAACAAACTGCATTACGCCGCCCACGGCCAGACGGCGGCGGAAGTCATCAAACAACGCGCCGATGCCGGCAAACCCTTCATGGGGCTGCTTTCCTTCAGCGGCGCACGGCCCACCAAGGCCGAAGTGGGCAACGCCAAGAACTATCTGAACGCCAACGAATTGAAACGGCTCAACACCTTGGTATCGGCCTACTTCGATGCCGCCGAATTCCGCGCCATGAACCACGAGCCCACCTACATGAAGGATTGGCTCTCGCACCTGGAGCAATTGATCACGGCCATGGGCGGCAAGGCCTTGCAGGGATCGGGCAAGATCAGCCATCAGGCCGCGCTGGCACACGCCGAAGCCGAATACGCCAAGTTCCGCGCACAACAGGATGTCCTGCCGTCCGACGTGGAGGCGGCCTATCTGCAAACCGTGAAGGCGGCGGCAAAGAAAATCACCGCGAAGAAAAAGCCATGAGCCGCATTGATGAACTGATTGCCAAGCATTGCCCGGAGGGGGTGGAATTCAAGGCGCTGGGGCAAGCCGGCACGATCACGCGCGGCAAGCGATTCGTTAAGGCCGACATGATCGAGACCGGAACTCCCTGCATCCACTACGGAGAGATTTATACGAAGTACGGTAATTCCGCTTCTGAGGCATTTTCATTTCTAGGGATCATGTCCAAAACAGACTCTCGAACAAAATTTGAGTTGGCGCTTCCCACATGTTGAAGAATTCGACTGATCTTTCGTTCGGATTCAGGCCAC
>MEFV01000018.1 GCA_001725255.1 Comamonas sp. SCN 67-35
ACCTTGCTGCCGGGCACCAGGTGGCCTGTGGCCAAAAGCTTGTCGATGGCGTCGGACGCGAGGATCACCACGTCGAATGCCTCACCGGCCGCCACGCGCTTGGCGGCGTCCACACCGCCCACCGATTCGATGGCGGCCTGCGTGCCCGACTGCTGCGCAAAACCGGCCACCAGATCGGCCAGCACCTGGCGCGTGGCCATGGAAGAAATGCCTCGGATCACGGTCTGCGTCATGCGTTGTCTCCTGCCGGGCTGCGGGTGGCCCAGGCGGTGCGTGCAGTTGTATACATGCCGCCGATTGTGGGCAGCGGCGGCCCAAACATGAAGGCGGCACCGGCACTACCAGATATATCATTCCGTGATCGTTGACCCACAGCTATTGCAATTTGGGCCTGTTCACACTATTTTTGGTGGTGCAAACAGGCCCTAAGCCTCACCCGCGCGGGTGGTGCCTGGCGTGCAGCTGCTTGAGGCGCTCACGCGCCACGTGGGTGTAGATCGTCGTCGTGGAAATGTCCGCATGGCCCAGCAGCATCTGCACCACGCGCAAGTCGGCGCCGTGGTTGAGCAGGTGCGTGGCGAAGGCGTGGCGCAGCGTGTGGGGCGACAGCGGCGCGGTGATGTCGGCGGCCGCCGCGTGTTTTTTCACCAGCATCCAGAACATCACGCGCGTCATTGCGCCGCCGCGCCGGGTCACGAACAGATCCTGCGTCTGCTGTCCGGCGAGGATGGCGCCGCGCGCATCGGCCAGATAGCGCTGCAGCCACTCGCACGCCACCTCGCCCATGGGCACGAGCCGCTCCTTGCTGCCCTTGCCCAGCACCCGCACCACGCCCTCGGCCAGGCTGAGCTGGAACACCTTCAGACCCACGAGCTCGCTCACGCGCAGGCCGCTCGCGTACATGAGTTCGAGCATCGCCCGGTCGCGCAGGCCCAGGGGCCGGGCCACATCGGGCGCGGCCAGCAGGGCCTCGACCTGCGCCTGCGTGAGCGTGCCCGGCAGACGCGGGTGCTGGCGCGCGGCGAGCAGGCGCAGGGTCGGATCCGCCGCCACCATGCCTTCCTGCACGGCCCAGTGGTAAAAGCGCCGAAAGACCGTGAGCCGGCGATTGGCCGTGGTGGCTTTCGTGTGCTCGTGCCGCGCGTCGAAATAACCCCCGAGCAAGCCCTCATCCGCCTGCAGCAACCCGGCGCCCCGCCCAGCCAGCCATTGCGCCAGCGCGTTCAGGTCGCGCCGGTACGCCTGCAGCGTATTGGCCGCCAGGCCATCGCGCAGCCACGCGGCATCGGCAAATGCGTCAACGAGCCGCGCATCGGGTTCGGAAATCAGGGAGGTGGCCATGGCAGAAAGTCGGGATTCAGGGAAATCCCTGTCGCTCTTCGTCGCGATTTGATCGTCCAAACACCCGCTCTTGCGCTATTCTGCCTGCTCCCATCCAAACCATAAGGAGACACCCCCCATGCGCTGGATACGCACGCTTTGCTACAGCCTCGGCCTGAGCGCCGCCTTCATGGCCCCAGGCGCCATGGCGCAACAGACTTTCATCAACGTGCTCACGGGCGGACAAAGCGGCGTGTACTACCCGCTGGGCGTATCGCTGGCGCAGATCTACGGCAAGTCCATCCCCAATGCCCGCGCCACGGCGCAGGTGACCAAGGCCTCGGCCGAGAACCTGAACCTGCTGCAGGCCGGCCGCGGCGAGATTGCCTTCACCCTGGGCGACGCGCTCTCGGACGCCTGGAAGGGTGACGCGGATGCGGGCTTCGCCAAGAAGCTGGACAAGCTGCGCGGCATCTCCGCCACCTACAACAACATCATCCAGATCGTCGCCAACGCCGATTCGGGCATCAAGACGCTGGCGGACCTCAAGGGCAAGCGCCTGTCGGTGGGCGCGGCGCGCTCCGGCACCGAACTCAACGCCCGTGCGATCCTCAAGGCCGCGGGCCTGACCTACCAGGATCTGGGCAAGGTCGAATACCTGCCGTTCGGCGAGTCGGTCGAACTCATCAAGAACCGCCAGCTCGATGCGACGCTGCAGTCCGCGGGCCTGGGCGTGGCCTCGATCCGCGACCTGGCCACGTCGGTCAAGATCGTGGTCGTGCCGGTGCCCGCCGACGTGGTCGCCAAGGTCGGCGATCCGGCCTACCAGCCCACGGTGATCCCCGCCAACACCTACACCGGCCAGACCGAGGACGTGGCCACGGCCGCGATTCCGAACTTCCTCGTCTCGCACTCGGGCGTGTCCGACGAACTCGCCTACCAGATGGCCAAGCAGCTCTATGCCAATCTCGATACGCTGTACGCCGCGCACAACGCCGCCAAGGCCATCAAGCTGGAAAACGCCGTGAAGGGCATGCCGGTGCCCCTGCACCCCGGGGCCGAACGCTTCTACAAGGAAGTCGGCGTCATCAAGTAAGCAGGCATCCATCCGTCACAGCCCCCGCCCGGGGGCTTTTTTGAGGCTGGGAAATTCCATGAGCGATCCCGACATCGAACACGTGCCGCTGCGCGGCGCCGCCTTCTGGGTGGCGGTGCTGTTTTCCTGCTTCCAGATCTGGACAGCGGCGTTCCAACCCTTCTCCAGCCAGGTGGTGCGCGCCATCCACGTGGGGTTTGTGATCTGGATGGTGCTCATCCTGTATCCGCCGTTCAAGGAGGGCAGGCCCACCCTCGCGCGCATCGGCCGCGTCGCGGGCTGGGCGCTGGGCCTGCTCGGCTTCGCCTGCAGCTTCTATTACTGGTTCTTCGAAGCCGACCTGACGGCGCGCGCGGGCGAGATCGTCGGCGCCGACTGGTTCATCGGCATCGTCATGCTGGCGCTGGTGTTCGAGGCCACGCGCCGCGCCATGGGCTGGGGCCTGCCGGTGATCTGCGGCATCTTCCTGCTCTATGGCCTGTTCGGCCAGCATCTGCCCGGCGTGCTCGCGCACCGCAGCTACGGCGCGGACCAGATCCTGAGCACGCTGTCCTTCGGTACCGAGGGCATCTTCGGCACGCCGACCTACGTCTCCTCGACTTACATCTACCTCTTCATCCTGTTCGGCGCCTTCCTGGAGCAGGCGGGGATGATCGATCTGTTCACCGACTTCGCCATGGGCACCGTCGGCCACACGCGCGGCGGGCCGGCCAAGGTGGCGGTGATCTCCTCGGCGCTCATGGGCACGATCAACGGCTCGGGCGTGGCCAACGTGGTCACCACCGGCCAGTTCACCATCCCGCTGATGAAGCGCTTCGGCTACGCACCGGCGTTCGCCGGCGGCGTGGAAGCCACCGCCAGCATGGGCGGGCAGATCATGCCGCCGGTGATGGGCGCCGTGGCCTTCATCATGGCCGAGACCATCAACGTGCCTTACGTGGAGATCGTCAAGGCCGCCGTGATTCCGGCCATGCTCTACTTCTTCACCGCCTTCTGGATGGTGCACCTGGAGGCCGGCCGCAAGGGCCTGCTGGGCCTGCCCAAGGACGAATGCCCGAACCCATGGAAGGCGGTGCGCGAGCGCTGGCATTTGCTGCTGCCGCTCATCGGCCTCGTCTGGCTGCTGTTCGCCGGCTACACGCCGATGTTCTCGGGCACCATAGGCTTGGGGCTCACGGTGGTGCTGATCTTCGGCTCGGCCGTGCTCACCGGCGTCAAGGGCGCGCCGCTGCGCGTGCTGTTCTGGGTGCTGCTGGGTTTTGCCTGCGCCGGTTTCTTCTGGTTCGGCGTGGGCACCTTCTTCGTCGTGACGGCGCTGCTCGTGGCGCTTACCTATGTGCGCCGCACCGGACAGGACGCGCGCAAGCTGGCAATCACCGCGCTGGCCGACGGCGCGCGCCATGCGCTGCCCGTGGCGGCGGCCTGCGCCATCGTGGGCGTAATCATCGGCGTGATCAACCTCACCGGCGTGGCGGCGGAGCTGGGCGGCCAGGTGATCGCCATCGGCAAGGACAGCATCTTCCTCGCGCTGTTCTTCACCATGGTGATCTGCCTGATCCTGGGCATGGGCATCCCGACCATTCCCAACTACATCATCATGAGTTCGCTCGCGGCGCCGGTGCTGCTCAAGCTCGGCGTGCCGCTCATCGTCTCGCACATGTTCGTCTTCTACTTCGGCATCATGGCCGACCTCACGCCGCCGGTGGCGCTTGCCGCCTTCGCCGCCGCGCCAATCGCGGGCGCGAGCGGCCTGACGATCGGCTTCAACGCGGTACGCATCGCCATTGCCGGATTCATCGTGCCCTACATGGCGGTCTACGACCCGGCGCTGATGCTGCAGGGCGACAGCCTCGCCGCCACCGCCTGGGTGACGTTCAAGGCCATCGTCGCCGTCTGCATGTGGGGCGCGGGCGCGATCGGCTATCTGCGCGGGCCGCTGAACTGGGCCGAGCGCATCTTCGTCGTCGCCGCCGCCTGCCTGCTCGTGGCGGCCGTGCCCTGGACGGACGAGGCGGGCATGGCGGCGTGCGCGGCCTTCCTGCTCTGGCACCATTGGCGCACGCGCGCACCGCAGACCGCGGGCAGCATGAAGGCGTAATGCTCGGCATCTGCCTTGCGCTGGCCGCGGCCACGAGCGCCACGCCCGTGTTCGTGCCCGCCACGCATTTCACGCTGGCATGGACGCATTCCATCGAGAAGCAGCGCTGGGAAGAAGACTACGCCGTGCTGCCGGGTCAGCCGCCCCGGCTGCAGGCCCTGGCCGCGCGCATCCGCGGCTCGGGCGCGGGCATGGAGCCACCCGATGACGCAGTGTTCGTGGACGGCTGGTACGTCTACCACCCGGCCACCTGGCCGACAACGCCGCTGCGCCTCACGCGTTCGGAATTCACGGCGGACTTCGACCTGTGCATCGACGGGCAGTGCAGCACCATGGCCCATGAGCTGCCGTCGGATCACGGCATCACGCTGCTCTCGCCCTGCACCCGTCCCCAATGAACATCGCCGCGCTGCTGCTGCCGGATTTCTCGCTGATCCTGGCGGGCTGGCTCATCTGCCGCTTCACGCCGCTCGATCGCGGCGTCTGGCATCCGCTGGAACGGCTGGTGTACTACCTGCTCTTTCCCATCCTGCTTTTTCTCTCCATCGTCAAAACCCCGATCCACGTGGGCGAGGCCGCGAGTCTCATGGTGGGCGGGCTGCTGCTGAGCTGCGGCGGCATTGCGCTGTCGTGGGCGCTGCCGCACCTGCCGGGGCTGGCACGCCACATCGACGCGCGCGACCACGCGGGCGCGGCGCAGGTGGCGTTTCGCTTCAATTCCTACATCGCGCTGGCGCTCGCCGCGCGCGTCGCCGGGGAAGCGGGCTCGCAGGCCGTGGCCATCCTGATCGGCGTGTGCGTGCCGCTGATCAACGTGGCCGCGGTCTGGCCCATGGCACGGCACAACGAAAGCCACGTGCTGCGCGAACTGGCGCGCAATCCGCTCATCATCGCCACCGTCTCGGGCCTGGCGTTCAACCTCGCGGGGCTCACGCTGCCCGCGTGGCTGGTGCCGTCGCTGCAGCGCGTGGGCGCGACCGCCGTGCCGCTGGGCCTGATGGCCGTGGGCGCGGGCATGCAGTGGGGACAGCTGCAGACCAGCCGCCTGCTTACCGCCGGAGTGCTGACCATCCGCCACGTGCTGATGCCGCTGTGGGCCTGGGTGCTGGCGCGGCTGATCGGGCTCGAACCAACGCAGGCCACGGTGCTGATCGCCTTCGCCGCGCTGCCCACGGCATCGAGCTGCTACGTGCTGGCGGTGGAGATGGGCTACCGCGGCCCCTATGTGGCCGGGTTGATCACGCTGTCGCACATCGTGGCGCTCGCGAGCCTGCCGCTGGCGCTGGGCCTGCTCTCCTGAAACGGGAGCCGGCTGCGCTTGTCTGGCAAGCGTTCAGGCCGGATTTTGTTCCAAAGCCCAGACGACGTGCTCGTGCACGAGTTCGCTGGGGAAATCGAGTCGCGCACGCAAGACCGCGCGGATTTTTTCGGCCTCTTCGCCGCTGGCCTGGCGCAGCGCATTGCCCAGCGCCACGGCCACGTTGCGCAGCCAGCGTTCGTGGTTGATGCGCCGGATCGGGCCGCCCTCGGTGCGCTTGAGGAAGGTCTGTTCGTCCCACGCGAACAGGTCCACGAGCTGCTGGCCCACGAGCGGCGAGCGTTCGTCGAAATCGGGAATCTCGGTCTTCTGCGCGTACTTGTTCCAGGGGCAGATGGTCTGGCAGTCGTCGCAGCCGTAGATGTGGTTGCCCATGAGCGCGCGCAGCTCCACCGGGATCGCGCCCTTGTTCTCTATCGTGAGGTAGGAGATGCAGCGGCGCGCATCGACCACGCCGGGCGCGATGATCGCCTGCGTCGGACAGACGTCAATGCAGGCGGTGCAGGTGCCGCAGTGGTCCGCCACCGCCGCGGTGGGCGCGAGATCGAAGTCCACGTAGATTTCACCGAGGAAGAACATCGAGCCCGCATCGCGCGAGAGGATCAGCGAGTGCTTGCCCTGCCAGCCCTCGCCGCTGCGCCGCGCCAGCTCCTTTTCGAGCACCGGTGCGGAATCGGAGAAGGCGCGGTGGCCAAACGGGCCGACGACCTCGGCGATGCGCTCGCACAGCTTGTTCAGGCGAGAGCGCACCACCTTGTGATAGTCCCGCCCCCGGGCGTAGAGCGAGACCACGCCCTCGCCCGGGCGGCCCAGGCGGGTGCGCTCGCTCGCGGCCCAATCATCGGGGGTGTCATGCGGCAGATAGGGCATGCGCGCGGTGATCACGCTCAGCGTGCCCGGCAGCAGCTCGGCCGGTCGGGCGCGCTTGAGGCCATGCTGCTCCATGTAATGCAGACCGCCGTGGTAGCCCTTGGCCAGCCAGTCGAGAAACCCCGGCTCGGCCGACGACAGATCCACGCCCGAAACGCCGATTTGGGAGAATCCCAACTCCCGCGACCAGTCGCGGATCTGCGCCATCAGTTGATCACTGTCCACCATCCCACGATTGTAGAAATGCCCGATTTGCCTGCCGGAGAACGCCCATTGGAGCTGCATTGGCACTCCGAAGCCGATACCGAGCGCTTCGCCCGGCAACTGGCACAGGCGCCGCAGCTGGCCCACGCGTTCATCGCGCTGCACGGCGACCTGGGCGCGGGCAAGACCACGCTGGTGCGCCACCTGCTGCGCGCGCTGGGCGTCACGGGCCGTATCAAAAGCCCGACCTACGCCGTGGTCGAGCCCTATCAGATCGGGGACCTCGCCATCTGGCATTTCGACTTCTACCGCTTCAGCGATCCACGCGAGTGGGAGGATGCCGGGCTGCGCGATATTTTCGCCAGCCCCGGCCTGAAGCTGGTGGAATGGCCGCAGAACGCCCAAAAGTGTTTGCCTGATGCAGATTTGAAGGTTGAAATTCAGGTAAAGGATGACGAAAATAGGCGCGTCACTCTGCGCGCCGGCTCGCCACTGGGCAGCACGCTGCTGAGTGCGCTGGCTCATTCATGTCCGAATACCTGAGTTCATCGCCGCTGCACCGCCGCACCCTGCTGCAGGCGGGCTCGCTCGCGCTGCTGCTGGGCACGCAGCAGATCGCGCGCGGGGCCTCCATCGTGGCCGTGCGTATCTGGCCCGCGCAGGACTATTCGCGCGTCACGATCGAATCGGACACGCCGCTCGCCACCAAACAGTCCTTCGTGCCCGAGCCGCCGCGCCTGGCCGTGGACATCGAAGGCATGGACCTGAACCCGCAGCTGCGCGAACTGGTGGGCAAGGTCAGGCCGGACGACCCCAACATCGCCTCCATTCGCGTGGGCCAATACCAGCCGGGCGTGGTGCGCCTGGTGCTCGACCTCAAGCGCGAGGCGCGTCCGCAGGTGTTTTCGCTGGCGCCGGTGGCCGCCTACCGCAACCGCCTGGTGCTGGATCTGTACCCGGCGGCGCCGCCCGACCCGCTGGCCGCCCTGATCGCCGAGCGCGCGGGCGGGCCATCGGGCCCTGCGCCTGCCCCCGCCCCCGCTGCGCACGCGAGCATGCAGGACCCGCTGGAGGCGCTCATCAACCGTCGCCTGCAGACGACGGACACCCCCACCCAGCCCGAGCCGCCCGTCCCTCCCAAGACCGCCGTGGCACAAGCGCCGGAGCCGCCCGCCACGCCAGCTCCGTCGGACCCGCCGCGCCCCTCCGTCCACCGCGGCACCGACCGCATCATCATCGTCGCGCTCGATCCGGGCCACGGCGGCGAGGACCCGGGTGCCACCGGCCCCCAGGGCACGCACGAAAAGGACGTGGTGCTCAAAGTGGCCCACCTGCTGCGCGATCGCATCAACGCCACTCGCATCGACGGCAACCCCATGCGCGCCTACATGACGCGCGATGCCGACTTCTTCGTGCCCCTGGCCACGCGCGTGGCCAAGGCGCGGCGCGTGCAGGCCGATCTCTTCGTCTCCATCCACGCCGACGCGTTCAGCAACCCCGACGCACGCGGCGCGAGCGTCTTCGCGCTGAGCCAGAGCGGCGCCTCCAGCTCGGCCGCACGCTGGCTTGCCAGCAAGGAAAACGAGGCCGACCTGATCGGCGGCGTGAATGTGGGCGTGCAGGACCAGCACGTGCAGCGCGCCATGCTCGACATGAGCACCACCGCGCAGATCAACGACAGCCTCAAGCTCGGCGGCGTGCTGCTGGGTGAGATCGGCGCCATGGCCAAATTGCACAAGGCGCACGTGGAGCAGGCCGGTTTTGCCGTGCTCAAGGCGCCGGACATTCCCAGCGTGCTGGTGGAAACCGCGTTCATCAGCAACCCGGAAGAAGAAGCGCGCCTGCGCTCGAGTGCCTACCAGCAGCAGCTGGCGGATGCGCTGATGCGCGGCATCGTGCGCTATTTCGCCAAGAACCCGCCGCTGGCGCGCAGCCGCGCGGTGTAGCGGGCGCCGCAACGGCCACCCGGCCTATTCGCCCGCGTGCGTCGCGGCCTGCGCCATCCACTGGCGCGGCGACATCCCGACCTTGGCCGCAAAGGCACGCGACAGCGCCGACGGATTGGCGTACCCAAGCTCGTCGGCCAGCAGCTTGACCGGCTGGCCCTCGCGCAGCCGGCTTTGCGCCAGCGCCATGCGCCAGTCGCTCAAATAATCAGCCGGCGTCTGGCCGACCACGTCGCGGAAAGTGTTGGCGAACGCGGTGCGAGACATGCCGGCATGCCGGGCCATGCGCTCCAGCGGCCAGGGCTCGCCCGGGGCATCGTGCATGGCCACCAGCGCACGCGCCAGCCGCCGATCCGACAACCCAGTGATGAAGCCGGGGCGCACGCCGGCCTCCCGCGGATGATCCAACAGCCAGCGCAGGAGCTGGATCACCACCACCTCGAAGAGCCGGTCGGCCAGCACGCGCTGGCCGCAGCGCACCCGGTCGGTCTCGGCGAACAGCAGCTCCAGTGCCAGGTCCAGGCCCGAGACACGCGCCAGCGGCAGGGCGATCAATGCCGGCAGCGCCCGGGCAAGCGGGTTGTACGCGCCCCCATCGAAAAGCAGCCGCGCGCAGGTGAAATCCGACTCCTGCACCGGCGGGTTGTGGAAGCGGTGAGTGAACGGCCGCGGATACAGCAGCAGCGCGGGCTCGTCGAAACGCATCGACCGCGGCACGTCGCCGCGCGTGCCCGGATGGCTCACCTCCAGGGAGCCACGGCGCAGCAGATGCAGGTAGCCGTGCCCCTCGCGAGCATCGAAGTGACTGAGCCCACACAGCGCACCGGCGTGGTGCAACTGAGCCCGCACCCGGAAGCGCTCGAGCACACCCGACAGACGGTCCAGGTCAACAGGAGGACTGATCTGTCTCTGATCTGTATTAATTGGCATGTATGGAATATTTAATGGTTCTTATCATACATTCTTCACCTCCATACTGCCCCCTTCCAAGCACTTCCCCGGAAAGGGCAGACATGAAATCCTCGCCATCCTCACTGCCGCTCGCCCTGCTGCTGGCGGCCCTGACCGGCGCCGCCGGCGCCCACGGCACGAGCCACACCGGCGGCATCGCCGCCGAACGCGGCACCGCCGCCGTGGCCTCGTTCGACATCGTGCACGCCAGGGTGTCCGTAAACGGCAAGCTCGCCACCTTCCACATGGCGGTCTCGGGCAAGGCGGGCGCCGTGCGGCCCACACCCTCCGGCAAGCTCGCCGGCAGCTCCGTGTTTTCCTACGTCTGGCCCACCAGCCTGGACCCGTCCGTGGTCGGCTTCGAACCCAAGGCCGGCATCCTCGCGTTCGCGGTCACCTCCCACCCCGACTTCGACGACACGCCGCTGTTCGATGAAAACGGCGACGGGAAAACCGACAACGACGGCGATGTCTGGCACTCGCACTGGGTCGTGCTGCAGCCGGACGCGGCCTGCGGCAAGGACGCGCTCAAGGTCGTGGACATTCCCGAGGGCACCCGGCCGCGCCTGCCCAAGACCTGGCCGGGCCTGCCCCTCCTGATCGACAGCCCGGGCTGGGCGCCGGTGTTCCGTGGCGACACCGTCGAGGTGCGCGTGCCGTTCGACGACATCGGCGCCATCGAGGCCAGCGCCTTCGACGGCGTGACCGCCGCGCTGCGTGTCAATGCCAGCATGCACAACCCGCTGTTGTGCGTCGCCGACGTCTTCAAGGTCGCATCCGGCGACCTGTCGCTGCCCGGCAAGGTCGAACGATAAGCCCCGCCGCCTTTTCCCTGCCACTTTTTTCAACCTGAAGGAGATCGACATGTCCCGCGTCAACCTCGACACCCAACGCGTTCCCGCAACCAGCCAGGCCCTGCTGGCAGACATCCACCAGGCCTTCGGCGCCACACCCAACATGTTCAAGGCGGTGTCCAACGCGCCCGCGGCGCTGCAAAGCATGTGGGCGGCATTCGGCGCCCTGGGCAAGGGCACCCTGGGGGCCCGGCTGGGTGAACAGATCGCTGTCGCGATCGCCAACTGCAACCGCTGCGAATACTGCCTTGCCGCGCACACCGTGCTGGGCCAGAACGCCGGTGCGTCGCCCGCCGAAATGGCGGCCGCGCAGCTCGGCCAGTCCGATGACCCCAGGACCGCCGCCGCGCTGGAATTCGCCCTCAAGGTGGTGGAGCAGCGCGCCCGGCTCGGCGATGCGGACGTGGCCAGGCTGCGCGCAGCCGGTTTCGGCGACGGGCAGATCGTCGAGATCATGGCGCACGTGGCCCTGAATCTCTTCACCAATTACGTCAACGTGGCGCTGGACGTTCCGGTCGACTTCCCCAGGGTCGCGCTGAAGTAGGAGCACGTCGGGCGCGCGGCCTGCACCGCCGCCGGGCGAAAGAACGTGCCACACTCGGCGGTGCGGTGGCCGCACCCATGCACGGGCCCCGCACCGCAAGGAGAACTCACCATGGCCCTGCACCATGCCCTGTCGTCCGAAATCGTGAGCCTCAAGCCCCTGGGCGCGCGCATTCCCGGGACGCCCACGCACGCCATCATCAAGGCCGGGCAGATGGAAGTCATCCGGGTCGTGCTCCCCGCCGGCGACAGGCTGCCACTGCACGAAACACCCGGTGAAATCACCGTGCAATGCCTGGAAGGCGAGGTGCAATTCATTGTGGGCGACAAGGACCAGGTGCTGCGCGCCGGCGACTGGATCCACCTCGAACCCCGCGCACCCCACGCGCTGCTGGCCGTGCAGGACGCGTCGCTGCTGCTCACCATCTGCCTGATCCCTGCCAGCGCGTAGGGCTGGCCTGCCCGGAAAAGCAAGCGCCCCACCCAGCGGTAACCGGGTGGGGCCTTGACCACGGCATGCGCTTCGGTAAAGCGCCTTGACAGAGAAGAACTGTACGCGGCGGGCGGCAGACAATCCTTCTGTATTTCTTCAAATTTTCATTTATTTCAGAATGTATTTCTGAATTTCTGTCATATATGAAATAATCAACTTCATGGATCGTCTCGACCGGAAAATTCTCTCGGTTCTGCAAGCCAATTCGCGCGCCAGCCTGCAGGAGATCGGCGCCGCCGTCGGCCTGAGCCCCTCGCCCTGCTGGGGCCGCATCAAGAAGATGGAGGAGGCCGGCGTGATCACCGGCTACACCGTGCGCCTGAACCCGGTGGCGCTCGGCCTGACGGAGACCGTGCTCGTGATGGTCACGCTCGACAGCCACTCGGACAACACGCTGGAAAAATTCGGCCAGGTGCTGGCCACGATTCCCGAGATCGTCGAAGCCCACCTCGTTTCGGGTGAGTACGATTACCTGCTGCGCGTGGTCGTGAAGGACACACGCGACTACGAGCGCCTGCTGCGCGAGAAGCTCTACAAGATCAAGGGCATACGGCACAGCCAGTCCAGCTTCGTGCTGCGCACCCTCAAATCAGCCGATCTGCCGCTGGACGTCTGAGCAACGGCCCGGTATTCCCTCGGCATGGTCCGCAGAGGGTCTGGAACACATCCTAGGGGTAAACCCATGTGTTATGCCATTATCGGCATGGTGAACATGGCAGGCCGGCTATGGAAACCGGAAGCAAAAAGCCGCACCATCGGCATGTGCAAAGGGCGGCCCGCGATCAAGCCGCCCACCACGCGATCGAGATGGCCATGACAGAACACGTATCCCCCTCCCCCATTCGCTTCTACTTCGGCGGCCGCACGGTTGAAGTCAGCGGTGTGCAGACCACGCGCACGCTGCTGGACTGGCTGCGCGAGAACCGCCACCAGACGGGCACCAAGGAAGGCTGCAACGAGGGCGACTGCGGCGCCTGCACCGTGGTGCTGGGCGAACTCGATGCGCGCGGCGAGCTGCAGCTTCATTCCATCAACGCCTGCCTGCAGTTCCTGCCCACGCTGGACGGCAAGGCGCTGTTCACCGTCGAAGACCTTGCGGCGCTGGCGCCACCCGGCGCGAAGGGCAAGCCCGCCCTGCACCCGGCGCAGCAGGCCATGGTCGAGTGCCACGGCTCGCAATGCGGCTTCTGCACGCCGGGCATCGTCATGACGCTTTGGGACACCTACGAACAACACCTGCATGACGGCACGCGCCCCACACGCCAGGAGCTGGCCGACCATCTTTCGGGCAACCTGTGCCGCTGCACCGGCTACCGCCCCATCCTGGACGCGGGCCAGCGCATGTTCGACCTGCCCGAGGCGCGGCTGAAGCGCCAGGCCGTGGTCGATGCGCTCAAGGCCATCGAGCGAGAGCGCGCGCTGGACTACACCGCCCCCCGCGCCACAGCCCAGGGCCAGCGTATCGATCATTTCCATGCCCCGCGCACGCTGGGTGAACTGGCCGAGCTGCGCGCCGCCAAGCCACAGGCGCGCCTGCTGGCCGGCGCCACCGATATCGGCCTGTGGGTGAACAAGCAGTTTCGCGACGTGGGCGACCTGATCTACGTCGGCCATGTGGATGAGATGAAGCGCATCGAGGAGCGCGACGGGCAGCTCTGGATCGGCGCTGCCGCCACGCTCGAAGACGCCTGGCGCGCCCTGGTGCAGCGCGCGCCCAGCCTCATGGACGTGTGGCTGCGCTTTGCCTCGCTGCCGATCCGTCACTCGGGCACGATGGGCGGCAACGTGGCCAACGGCTCGCCGATCGGCGACTCGGCGCCCATCCTGATGGCGCTGGACGCGAGCGTCGAGCTGCATCGGGGCGCCCAAGTGCGCACGCTGGCGCTGCCCGAGCTGTACCTGGATTACATGAAGAACGCCCTGCAGGAGGGCGAATTCGTGCAGGCCATCACCGTGCCGCTGGCGGCGTTCGAGCGGCAGGTGCGCGGCTACAAGATCAGCAAGCGCTTCGACTGCGACATCTCGGCCATCAGCGCCGGCATGGCGATCGAACTCACGGGCGACACGGTCAGGAGCGTGCGCCTGGCCTACGGTGGCATGGCGGGCATCGTCAAGCGCGCGGCCCGCGCCGAAGCGGTGCTCACGGGCCAGCCGTGGACGCAGGAAGCCGTGCACGCTGCGCAGCAGGCGCTGGCACAGGATTACGCGCCCATGACCGACATGCGCGCCAGCAGCGCGTACCGCCTGCAGGTGGCGCAGAACCTGCTGCAGCGCCTGTGGCTCGAAACCCGCGCGGTGGCGCCGCTGGCCAGCCACGCCACCAGCGTCTTCAGCGTGCTGCCGCACACTGCCGTCGTCGCCTGAAGGAGATCATCATGAACACCAGAGTGGCCGAAGAACTCCTGCGCCAGGACGAGCCCTTCACCGACTACCAGCACAACCTCAAGGCGCGCTTCAACACCAGCGCCGAAACCACGGCGATGCACGCCGGAGCGCGAGTGGGCGTGAGCCGCCCACATGAATCAGCCGAGCTGCACGTGACCGGCACCGCGACCTACACCGACGACATCCCCGAGCTGACCGGCACGCTGCACTGCGCGCTCGGCCTCTCCCCCGTGGCCGCGGGCCGGCTGCTGGACAGCGACCTGGCCGCCGTGCGCGCCATGCCCGGCGTGGTGCGCGTGTTCACGGCCGCGGACATTCCCGGCGAGAACAACTGCGGCTCGGTGCTGCACGACGACCCTATCCTCTGCGACGGCGAGATCCGCTATCTGGGCCAGCCGGTGTTTGCCGTGGTGGCGCAGACGCGCGAGCAGGCGCGCCGCGCCGCCGCGCTCGCCAAGGGCGTGCTCAAGACCGAAGGCGCCGAGCCCGTCATCACGCCGCGACAGGCCCACGAAAAACAGCAATACGTGGTGCCCCCCATGCAGCTGGCGCGCAGCGTGAGCGGCCTGGACGAAGCGGGCATCCGCGCCGCGATCGAGAAGGCGCCGCACCGGCTCACGGGCAGCCTGGACGTGGGCGGACAGGAGCAGTTCTACCTCGAAGGCCAGATCAGCTACGCGCTGCCCAAGGAGGGTGGCGGCATGCACATCCACTGCTCGACGCAGCACCCGAGCGAGATGCAGTTCCTCGTCGCCCACGCGCTTGGCATTCAGGCGCACGCAGTGCTGGTGGAGTGCCGCCGCATGGGCGGAGGCTTCGGCGGCAAGGAATCGCAATCGGCGCAGTTCGCCTGCATCGCCGCGATGGCGGCGCGCGCCCTGAACCACCCGGTGAAGCTGCGCCTGGATCGCGATGACGATTTCATGATCACCGGCCGGCGCCACGGCTTCTGGTACGAGTACGACGTGGGCTACGACGACGACGGGCATGTGCTGGGCGTGACGCTGCAGATGGTCTCGCACGCGGGGCACTCGGCGGACCTTTCCGCCGCCGTGATGACGCGCGCCGTCTGCCACTTCGACAACGCCTACTGGCTGCCCGAGGTGGCCATGCACGGCTATTGCGGCAAGACCAACACGCAGAGCAACACGGCGTTTCGCGGCTTTGGCGGGCCGCAGGGTGCGATCTGCATGGAATACATCCTGGACAGCATCGCGCGCAACCTGGGCAAGGACGCCCTCACGGTGCGACGCGCAAACTTCTACGGCAAGGACGATCACAACGTCACGCCCTATCGCCAGACGGTGGAAGACAACATCATCCACGAGCTCGTGGACCAGCTCGAAGCCAGCAGCGATTACGCCGCGCGACGCAAGGACATGGCGGCGTTCAACGCGTCGAGCGCCGTGCTCAAGAAGGGCCTGGCGCTCACGCCGGTGAAATTCGGCATCAGCTTCAACGTCAAGCACCTGAACCAGGCCGGTGCCCTCGTGCACGTGTACCTCGATGGTTCCATCCTCGTGAACCACGGCGGCACCGAGATGGGCCAGGGCCTGAACACCAAGGTGGTGCAGGTGGTGGCGCACGAGCTGGGCGTGAACTTCGAACGCGTGCGCCTCTCGGCCACCGACACCAGCAAGGTGGCCAACACCTCGGCCACGGCCGCGTCCACCGGGTCGGATTTGAACGGCAAGGCGGCGCAGGATGCCGCGCGCCAGATCCGCGATCGCCTGGCGGCCAACGTCGCGCAGCGCCACGGCGGCAAGAGCGAGGACGTGCGCTTCGCCAACGACAAGGTCTGGCTGGGCGGGCAGTCCTTCGACTTCAGCGCCGTCGTGGCCGATGCCTACCTCGACCGCGTGCAGCTGTGGTCCGACGGCTTTTACGCCACGCCGGGCCTGTCGTGGGACGCCAAGACCATGACCGGCCACCCGTTCTACTACTACGCCTATGGCGCGGCGGTGAGCGAGGTCGTCGTGGACACCCTCACCGGCGAGTGGAAGCTCTTGAGAGCCGACCTGCTGCACGATGTCGGCCAGTCGCTCAACCCGGCCGTGGACATCGGCCAGATCGAGGGCGGTTTCATCCAGGGCATGGGCTGGATGACGATGGAAGAACTCGTCTGGCACCCCAAGAGCGGCCTCTTGACGACGCACGCGCCCAGCACCTATAAAATCCCGACGGCCAACGACTGCCCGCCGGTGTTCAACGTCAAGCTCTACGAGGGGCGCAACGTGCAGGACGCGATCCACCGCAGCAAGGCCGTGGGCGAGCCGCCGCTGCTGCTGCCTTTTTCGGTGTTCTTCGCGATTCGCGACGCCGTCTCCGCCGCAGGCGGGCACAAGACGAATCCACCGCTCACGGTGCCTGCGACGAGCGAGGCCATCCTGCGCGCCGTCACGGCCGTGCAAAGCGCCTGAACCTCGCACCCGTTCAAGCCGATGGAGCGCCACGCGCCACCGACCCCACAAAGCAGCACGCCCACCGGCGTGGATCGGGCTTTTTTCGATCGCGTGGATCTGCATCTGATCCGCGTGCTCTACACCGTGCTCGGCGAGCGCAGCGTCTCGCGCGCGGCGCTGCGCCTGGGCATGAACCAGCCGGCGGTGTCCGCAGCGCTCAAACGCCTGCGCGAGCTCACGGGCGACCCGCTCATCGTGCGCAGCGGCGCCGAGATGGTCATCACCGACGTGGCGCAGCAGATGATCGAACCGGCCGCGAGCGTGCTGCGCGCGGCCGAAGCGCTGTTCACCGAATCGCGTGACTTTGACGCCCGCACCAGCGCAACCACCTTCACCATCGCCGCCAGCGACTACCTCGACCCGCTGTTTCTGCCGCGGCTCGTGACCGACATCAAGAGCGAGGCGCCGCTGGCGCGCATCGAAATCCATGCGCTGACGCGCGAGGCCGACTACCGCGCGCAGCTCGCGCAGGGCGAGGTCGATCTCGTGATCGGCAACTGGCTGCAGCCGCCCGACGATCTGCACATCGCCCAGCTCTTCAGCGATGAAGTGGTCTCGCTCGTGAGCCGCGAGCACCCAGCCGCGCGCGGCGGCTGGAACCAGGAGGAATGGCTCGCCGCCGAGCACATCGCGCCCATGCCCACCTACCCGGGCGCGCGCGGCGTCATCGACCAGGTACTCAGCAGTCTGGGCCTGACGCGCAACATCGTCGCGCGCAGCGCCTATTTCGGCCTGATTCCCGAGATGGTGGCGCACAGCCGCCTCGTGCTCACCACCGGGCGCCAGCACTGCGAGCGCGTCGCGGCGCAGCTGCCTCTGGCCATCGTGCCCTGCCCCGTGCCCATGCCGCCGCTGCACTACTACCAGCTCTGGCACACGCGCAGCCAGCACGCACGCGCCGCCCGCTGGCTGCGCGAGCGCGTCAAACGCACGATCGCAAGCCTCTGATTTCCCCCACTCAAAGCAACAACATCAGGAGACATTCGATGCTCGAAAAACTGTTCCAGCTCCAGGAGCACGGCACCACCGTGCGCACCGAGCTGATCGCGGGCCTGACGACCTTCCTCACGATGGCCTACATCATCTTCGTGAACCCTGCGATCCTGGGCGACGCGGGCATGCCCAAGGACGCGGTCTTCGTCGCCACCTGCGTCATCGCCGCGCTGGGCACGACCGTGATGGCGCTGTACGCCAACTACCCGATCGCGCTGGCGCCCGGCATGGGGCTCAACGCCTATTTCGCCTACGCCGTCGTGCTGCACATGGGCTTCACCTGGCAGGCGGCGCTGGGCGCGGTGTTCATCTCCGGCTGCCTGTTCCTGTTCGTCACCGTCACGGGCATACGCAGCCTGATCATCAACGGCATCCCTCAGTCGCTGCGCCTGGCCATCACCGTAGGCATCGGCCTGTTCCTCGCGCTCATCGCGCTCAAGAGCGCGGGCATCGTCGTGGGCAACAAGGCCACGCTGGTGACGCTGGGCGACCTGCACCAGCCCAGCGTCGTGCTGGCCGCCATCGGCTTTCTCATCATGGTGGCGCTGGACGTCATGAAGGTGCGCGGCGCCATCCTGATCGGCATCATCGCCGTCACAATCCTCTCGTTCTTCTTCGGCGGCAATGAGTTTCACGGCATTTTCTCGGCGCCGCCCTCGATCGAGCCCACCCTGTTCAAGCTCGACATCCACACGGCGCTCACCAAGGGTCTGCTCAACGTGGTGCTGGTGTTCTTCCTCGTCGAGCTGTTCGACGCCACCGGCACGCTCATGGGCGTGGCGCGGCGCGCGGGCCTCCTGGTGCCCGGCAGGATGGACCGCCTGAACAAGTCCCTGTTCGCCGACAGCGCCGCGATCTTCGCCGGCTCGCTGCTGGGCACCTCCAGCACCACGGCCTATGTCGAAAGTGCCGCGGGCGTTCAGGCCGGGGGCCGCACGGGCCTGACGGCCCTCACGGTCTCGGTGCTGTTTCTCGCCGCCCTGTTCATCGCGCCGCTGGCCGGCGCCGTGCCCGCGTACGCCACCGCGCCCGCACTGCTCTTCGTGGGCTGCCTGATGATGCGCGACCTGACCGAGCTCGACTGGAGCGACACCACCGAGGTCATCCCGGCCGCGGTCACCGCGCTGATGATGCCCTTCACCTACTCGATCGCCAACGGCCTGGCCTTCGGCTTCATCACCTACGCCGTCATCAAGCTGCTGACCGGACGCATCCGGGAGAGCCACTGGATGGTCTGGCTGATCGCCATGGTGTTCCTGTTCAAGTTCTTCTACATCGGAGAATAAGGAGACCATGAACGAATCGGCCATACCCGCCCTGGTTGCCAGGCCTCGCCCGATCGGCGTTGCAAATGCTCGCCGTGGGACCTACCACGGCTGCGCCTTGCGCCTTGATCGGCCAAGGCCTGGCCACCCTTTCGGCCACGTCCAATTCATCCAAGGTCTCCTGCCATGAACGGCTACCGCGCGCAGCTGCTGCGCTTTGATGCACAGGGCCAGGCCCTGTACGACAGCGACGGCCTGCTCGTGACTGAGCGGGGCAGCGACGGCGTGCAGCGCATCGTCGATGCCGGGCCGTATCGCGCGGTGGCGGCGCGCCATCGGGACCTGCCCGTGACGCACTGGATGGATCGCCTGATCGCACCCGGCTTCATCGACATGCACGTGCACTACCCGCAGACGGACATCATCGGCTCACCGGCCGACGGACTCCTGCCCTGGCTCACGAACTACACCTTCCCGGCCGAGACACGTTTTGCCGATCCCGGCCATGCCGCCGAAGTGGCCCACGTCTTCTTTACCGAGCTGCTGCGCAACGGTGTGACGACCGCGCTCACCTTCGCCACGGCACACCCCGCATCGGTCGATGCCTTCTTTCACGAGGCGCAAAAGCGCGGCCTGCGCATGATGAGCGGCAAGGTGCTGCAGGACCGCAACTCGCCCGACGGCCTGCGCGACGAAACCGAGCAAAGCCTGATCGACAGCGAAACCCTGATCCAGCGCTGGCACGGCCGGGGCCGCCTGGGCTACGCCATCACGCCGCGCTTCGCCCCCACGAGCAGCGAGGCGCAACTGCGCGGCGCAGGCGAGCTGGCCGCGCGCCATCCACAGACCTGGATTCACTCGCACGTGGCCGAAAACCGCGACGAGGTGCGCTGGGTGGCCGAGCTCTATCCGCGGACGCGCTCCTACCTCGCGGTCTATGAAGACTTCGGCCTGCTGCGCGGGCGTGCCGTCTACGCGCATTGCATTCATCTGGACGACACCGACCGCGCGCTGATGCACGCCAGCGGCGCGGCTGCCGCCGTGAGCCCGACGAGCAACCTGTTCCTGGGCAGCGGCTTCTTCAATTTTCGCGACGCGGAAGCCGCGGGCATGCTTCATGGCCTGGCGAGCGACGTGGGCGGGGGCACGAGCTTCTCGCCCTTTCGCACCATGCTGGCGGCCTACTTCGTCGGCCGCGAAGGACAGAGCAAGCCGGGGCTGTCGCTCGCGCCCTCGCACCTGTGGTGGCTGCACACCGGCGGCGCGGCGCGCGCGCTCGGTCTCGAAGGCGTGGTCGGCACACTCGCCACGGGCAGCGAAGCGGATTTCGTGGTGCTCAACCCGGATGCCATCCCCCTGCTCTCGCGCAAGGCCGGACGTGCGGAAAACCTCGAAGAGCTGCTCTTCGCGCTGATCGTGCTCGGGGACGACCGCGTGGTCGAACGCGTGGTGACGGCCTGAAGAGCCACAATTCCAAGTGACCTGTTCGTACGAGCCCCGAATATTGGAAAGCCGGAACTTCAAACCGTCTGGCCACTGCTTTGCCCCTGCGGCAAAGGAGCCACGGGCGTACCCGCGAAATCCCCAGGCATCGCCGCAGCGAGCTGCATTCGCAATTCTTCAACGGCGTAAGCGCGCTTGGCGGCAATCTCGATCAGCGGGATATGAATGGCCTCGCACACCCGGCGCTTCACTTCGTCGCGCGCTTGAGCAGACTTACTCGCATGAGATTTATCGTTGAGTTCGACAACGCACAGCACTGCGAGGTCGGATGCGCGACAAACCACGAAATCAAAATGCTTGGCGATTACGCGATTGAGCGCCGCCTGACGGGCCGACTTACCCAAGCCATGCTTGATCCCTGCGATATCGGCTATCCGCACCTTTCCAAACACACGCCGCTGCGGTCCGACTGCCGTATCAAGGACACCCAGGAACGAGCGCTCAGCAGGGGTGAATAACGCCTTGACTTGAACATACGGGTAACCGATGCGCCCACCGCCGCCCGCTATTTTTAAGGCTACCGCCGCAAGCACAACAACAACCAGAACGGCCACGGCCAGCATCAGGACCCACGACATACTCCATCCCCTCGCTTTGTAATGAACCGATCACGCCGCGCGCGCCTTGCGGCTGCCGCGCCAGGCGCCATAGATGGCCAGCAGGCCGGGCACGAGGATCAGCGCCCAGATGATCTTCTCCAGGTTTTCCCTGACCCACGGCAGATTGCCGAAGAAATGCCCCGCCGTGACGATGCCCATCACCCAGAGCAGCGCGCCGCCGACGTTGTAGGCGGTGAAGCGCGCGCGGTTCATCCTGGCCACGCCCCCGACGAAAGGCGCGAAGGTGCGGATGAAGGGCATGAAGCGCGCGAGCACGATGGTGATGCCGCCGTAGCGCTCGTAGAACGCATGCGCCTGGTCGAAGGCCTTGCGGTTGAACCAGCGCGAGTTTTCCCACTGGAACACGCGCGGCCCGAAGTGATGGCCGATCTGGAAATTGCATTGATCGCCCAGCACCGCCGCCGCCAGCAGCACCGCGGACGCGGGCGCGAACTCCAGCAGGCCCGCGCCGCTGAGCGCACCGGCGATGAAGAGCAGCGAATCGCCCGGCAGGAACGGCATCACGACGACGCCGGTTTCCACGAACACGATCAGGAACAGCAGGGCGTAGACCCAGGCGCCGTAACTGGCGACGAACGCTTCCAGATACCTGTCCACATGCAGGATGAAGTCGATCAACAAGGCAGCAATTTCCACGAAGCACTCGCACGGATGGGCAACGCGCCGGATTATCGGTGGCTCCTAAAATGGCTGCGGTGAACGACCCGATGCCCACCCCTGCCCGCCGCCCCATCCACGAACTGCCCGATGAGCTGATCAGCCAGATCGCGGCCGGCGAAGTGGTGGAGCGCCCGGCCTCGGTCGTGCGCGAACTCGTGGACAACGCGCTGGATGCGGGCGCGACGCAGATCACCGTGCGCCTGATCGCCGGTGGCGTGCGCCTGATCGCCGTGGAGGATGACGGCTGCGGCATCGCGCGAAGCGAATTGCCGCTGGCGCTCAGGCGCCACGCCACGAGCAAGATCGCCAGCCTGGGCGATCTGGAGTCGGTCGCGACCATGGGCTTTCGCGGCGAGGCGCTCGCCGCCATCGCCTCGGTCTCGGAACTCTCGCTGCTCTCGCGCACCGCCGATCAGGCCAGCGCCTTCCTGCTCGATGCCCGCAGCGGCGAACTGCGCCCGGCGGCACGCGGCACGGGCAGCACCGTCGAGGTCAAGGAACTGTTCTTCTCCACACCCGCGCGGCGCAAGTTCCTCAAGAGCGACGCCACCGAGCTCGCGCATTGTCTTGAGGCGGTGCGCCGTCACGCGCTGGCGCGGCCCGACGTGAGCTTTTCCGTCTGGCACGAGGGCAAACTGATTCAGCAATGGCGCGCCACGTTCGCGCCGGGCGATGCGCCTTCCACCGACGCGCTGGCGCGGCGCATGGCCGATGTACTGGGCGAGGAGTTCGTCACGCTTTCCCTGCCCGTGCGCCATCGGGCGGGGCCGCTCGTCATCACCGGCCGCGCGGGGTTGCCCACGGCCTCACGCTCGCGCGCCGACCAGCAGTACGCCTACGTGAACGGCCGCTACGTGCGCGACAAGGTGCTGCAGCATGCCGCGCGCGCCGCCTACGAGGACGTGCTGCACGGCCAGCGCCAGCCGGTGTACGTGCTCTACCTGGAAATCGCCCCCGAGCGCGTGGACGTGAACGTGCACCCGACCAAGATCGAGGTGCGCTTTCGCGACAGCCGCGAGGTGCATCAGGCGGCGCTGCATGCACTGCAGGACGTGATTGCCGCGCCGCGGGCGCAGGCACTGGCGGATTCGCCCGCTCCCATGTCCCCGGAAGCATATCCATCAAATCGGCCTCAAACCCTTTCTCAGTCTGCGCAAACAGCTCTCTATTTGGAAGAGCGCCCAGGCCACAAGGTCTCGGACCTTCGGGCCCTGTGGGGCGGGCCCGCGCCCGCCGCGACCAGCCCGTGGATGAGCCACGACGACACCCCGGCCACTCCGGTTCGCCTTGCAACCGCGCCCCTGGCGACGCTAGCGCCCGAACCCGCGCCCGAGTCCGCCTGGCCCCTGGGCCGCGCCGTGGCGCAGATCCACGGGGTCTACATCCTGGCCGAGAACACCCACGGCCTGGTGATCGTGGACATGCACGCGGCGCATGAGCGCATCGTCTACGAGCGCCTGAAGGCACAGATCGACAACGACCGACGCATCGCCAGCCAGCCGCTTTTGATCCCGGCCACCTTTGCGGCCACGCCCGTGGAAGTGGCCACGGCCGAGGCCCAGGCCGACACGCTGGCCATGCTGGGACTGGAGATCACGGCGTTTTCCGAGCGCACGCTGGCGGTGCGTGCCGTGCCCACCACGCTGGCACAGGGCGATGCGGTGGAACTGGCGCGCAACGTGCTCGCCGAGCTTGCGCAGCACGACGCCAGCACCGTGGTGCAGCGCGCACGCAACGAGATCCTGGGCACCATGGCCTGCCACGGCGCCGTGCGCGCCCACCGACTGCTCACGCTGCCCGAAATGAACGCTCTGCTGCGCCAGATGGAAACCACCGAGCGCTCCGACCAGTGCAATCACGGCCGCCCGACCTGGCGCCAGCTCTCGATGAAAGAGCTGGACGCACTGTTTCTGCGCGGCCGCTGACCTTTCTTCCCCCGTCTTTTTCCTCACACCGTCCTTCCGCGCACCAGCGTGGTGCGGGCGCGTGCACCGTTGTGTTTTGACACTGCACCGAATGTGGGCATGCATGACGATATGTTTATTTGGCATAATGCTGCAACGCCACATTTTTCTTTGAAGGTGTATTTCATGAGCGCTCATCTCTCCGCCAGTCAATTCCTCGAACGCGTTGCCCAGCGCAACCCCCACCAGCCCGAATTCCTGCAGGCGGTGACTGAGGTCATGGAAACCCTGTGGCCCTTTCTGGAGGCCAACCCGCGCTACACCGAGCAGGCTCTGCTCGATCGCCTCGTCGAGCCCGAGCGCGTGGTTACCTTCCGCGTAACCTGGACCGACGACCAGGGCGGCGTTCACGTCAACCGCGGCTACCGCATTCAGCACAGCATGGCCATCGGCCCGTACAAGGGCGGCCTGCGCCTGCACCCCTCGGTCACGCTCTCCATCCTCAAATTCCTCGCGTTCGAGCAAACCTTCAAGAACGCGCTCACCACGCTGCCCATGGGCGGTGCCAAGGGCGGTTCCGACTTTGACCCCAAGGGCCGCAGCAACGCGGAAATCATGCGTTTCTGCCAGGCGTTCGCGAGCGAGCTGTTCCGCCATGTCGGCGCCGACACCGACGTGCCGGCGGGCGACATCGGCGTGGGTGGGCGCGAAGTCGGCTTCATCGCCGGCATGATCAAGAAGCTCACCAACCGCGCCGACTGCGTGCTCACGGGCAAGGGCATGAGCTTCGGCGGCTCGCTCCTGCGCCCCGAAGCCACCGGCTACGGCCTCGTGTACTTCACCGAGGAAATGCTCAAGACGCGCGGCAAGAACCTGGACGGCATGCGCGTGTCGGTGTCGGGCTCGGGCAACGTGGCGCAATACGCGATCGAAAAGGCCATGCAGCAGGGCGCGAAGGTCGTCACCTGCTCGGATTCGAGCGGCACCGTGATCGACGAGGAAGGCTTCACGGCCGAGAAGCTCGCCATCCTGATGCAGATCAAGAACGAGCAATACGGCCGCGTCGGCGACTATGCGGCCCGCGTGGGCGCGAAATTCCAGGCGGGTGTGCGCCCGTGGCACGTGCCCGTCGACGTGGCGCTGCCCAGCGCGGTGCAGAACGAGCTTGACGAGAACGACGCGCGCACGCTCATCAAGAACGGCGTGCAGTGCGTGGCCGAAGGCGCCAACATGCCCTCGACCATCGAAGCCGCCAAGGCCTTCGAAGCGGCCGGCGTGCTCTACGCCCCCGGCAAGGCCAGCAACGCCGGCGGCGTGGCCACCTCGGGCCTGGAAATGAGCCAGAACGCGCAGCGTCTGGTCTGGTCGCGCAACGAAGTGGACGAGCGCCTGCTCTGCATCATGCAGAACATCCACGGCGCCTGCCTGGAGCACGGACGCCGCCCCGACGGCAAGATGAGCTACATCACGGGCGCCAACGTGGCGGGCTTCGTCAAGGTGGCCGACGCGATGCTGTCGCAAGGCGTGATCTGATCCGTGCCTGCCCGGCGCCCCATGCGGCGCCGGGGCGCTTTCAGGGCAGCCGGATCACCTGATTCCAGGGCACCTGCGGCATCAAAGCGTAGTGGGCGACCACCCAGACACGCCCGTTCTGGCGACAGCGCTCGGCTTCAGCGCCCAGCGCTTCGCGCAAATACCGGATGGATGCATGGTCGAGCGCCGCCTCTGGCTCCTCGATCACGGTGAGCGGCGCACCACTGGCGAATGCGGCCGCCAACAGCACCTTGCGCCTGCTGCCCGTCGAGAGGCGAAACATCTCTTTGTGCAGATGCTCCTGCAGTGCCCATTCCCCCACATGCCGCAGCCAATCCGGCTCGCTCCAGGCGGGATGGCACCGGGCCAGTTCCCGCGCCCATTGCGCCGGTGACACATCGGGCCAGGGCGCGCGCGGATCGCGCCAGAAAACGGCCCCAGGCATGCGCTCCCGGCGCACACGCATATCCACACCGCCCCAGCTCACCGCTCCCGCCCGCGGTGGCATTTCGCCAGCCAGCGCGCGCAGCAGCGGCCCCTTGATCGCGTCCTCCTCGTCCACGAGAAGAGACAGGCCGCGGCCGAACGTCGCATTCCAGTTTGCAAGGCGGTTGTCCAGCGCAAGGGTGCTCGCCCGCAAACACACCGCTGAAATGTCGTCCATCAAGATCTCACTGCAGGCCACCATGCCTTTCATCTTTTTACACTGTGCGCCATGCCTTCCACCTCATCCACGGCACGCCGCCCGACCCCGCGCGCACTGGGCGCGCTGCTGCCTTTCCTGCGCCCCTACCGCTGGCCCATTGTGGCAGCCCTCGGCTTTCTGCTGCTGGCGGCCGCCGCGACGCTGGCGTTTCCGCTGGCGCTGAAGTTCGTGATCGATCGCGGCCTGCCCTACGCGGGCCAGGGCACGATGCTGCGCGCGCACTTCATCGTGCTGTTCATCGTGGCGGTCGCGGTCGGCGTGTTTTCCGCCGCACGCTACTACATGATGAGCTGGCTGGGCGAACGCGTGACGACCGACCTCAGAACCGCCGTCTACGCCCACGTGCTGCGGCAAAGCCCGGCCTTCTTTGAAACCACGCAGACGGGCGAGGTGCTCTCGCGCCTGACGGCGGATGCGACGCTGGTGCAGACCGTCGTCGGCTCATCGTTTTCGATGGGACTGCGCAACGCCGTCCTGGGGCTGGGGGCGCTCATCATGCTGGTCTGGACCAACCCCTACGTGATGTCGGTGGCGCTCGCCGCCGTGCTCGTCGTGGTGCTGCCCGCGATGTGGATCGGGCGCAGCGTGCGGCGCCTCTCGCGCGCCAGCCAGGACCGCATCGCCGACGCGAGCGCG
The DNA here is from genome assembly GCA_001725255.1 of Comamonas sp. SCN 67-35. GTDB lineage: Bacteria > Pseudomonadota > Gammaproteobacteria > Burkholderiales > Burkholderiaceae_C > Comamonas_C. The sequence goes on from MEFV01000018.1 coordinate 26,361, forward strand.
ATTGCCGCCGAGGTGCTGGGCGCCATTCCCGTGGTGCAGGGCTACACCGCCGAGCCGCGCGAAGCGGCGCGATTCGCCGATTCGAACGAAGCGGCATTCGGGACCGCGATCCGGCGCAGCGGCGTGCGCGCCGCGCTCGTGGCTTTCATCATCATCGGCAACGCGGCCCTGCTGCTGTGGGGCCTGTACCGCGGCAGCCAGGCCGTCGCCGCGGGCCAGATGAGCGCGGGCAGCCTGGGCCAGACCCTCGTCTATGCACTGTTCCTGGCCAGCGCGGTGGCCGTTCTCGGTGAGGTGTATGGCGACCTGCTGCGCGCCGCGGGGGCGACGGAGCGCCTGATGGAGCTGCTGGCCGTCGAGCCGGACATCGCGGCGCCGCCCGCCACGCAGCTGCGCGCCCTGGCGCAAGGTCCCCTGGCGGTGGTGTTCGAGTCCGCGCGCTTTTGCTACCCCTCGCGCCCGGAGCACGCCGCCATCGAGCAATTCACGCTGCGCCTGATCCCGGGCGAGACGGTGGCTCTCGTGGGCGCCAGCGGCGCGGGCAAGTCCACGGTCTTTCAGCTGCTGCAGCGTTTTTACGACGTGCAGGAGGGCCGCATTCTGGTCGGCGGCGAGGACATCCGGCAGCTCGACCCCCAGGCGCTGCGCCGGCGCATTGCCACCGTGCCTCAGGAGGCGGTGATCTTCTCCAGCAGCGCGCTGGAGAACATCCGCTACGCCCGCCCCGGCGCCACGCGCGAAGAGGTCGTCGCGGCCGCCCGGGCTGCGTTCGCCGATGAATTCATCTCCGCCCTGCCCCAGGGTTACGAGACCTTCCTGGGCGAGCGCGGCGTGCGCCTGTCAGGCGGGCAGCGCCAGCGCATCGCCATCGCGCGGGCACTGCTCAAGGACGCGCCCATCCTGCTGCTCGATGAAGCCACCAGCGCGCTCGACGCGCACAGCGAACGCGTGGTGCAGCAGGCGCTGGATGCGGCGCTGCACCAGCGCACCGCGCAGCGCATCACGCTGGTGATCGCGCATCGCCTCGCCACCGTGCAGCACGCGGATCGCATCGTCGTGCTCGACCACGGTCGCATCATCGAGCAGGGCAGTCACGCCGAGCTGCTCGCCGCCGACGGCGCCTACGCGCGGCTGGCCGCGCTGCAATTCACGGCATAGCCTGCAGGCCGCCACCACGCTCAGCCACGCAAATGCGATCGCGCCCCTGCTCCTTGGCCCGGTAGAGTGCATCGTCGGCGCGGCGCAGCAGCTCCTGCACCGAACCGCCCTCGACGGGCGAGGCGCAAGCAATGCCCATGCTCACGCTCACCGTGCCGAATGCCGAGCCCGGATGCGGCAGCGCCAGCCGCCGCAGCTCTTCGCGTATGTGCTCGCACACCTGCATCAAGCCCGCGCTCGCCACGCCGGGGGCCAGCACGACGAACTCCTCACCACCGTAGCGCGCCACCACGTCGGTATGGCGCTGCACGCTGCGCGCCATGATCTGGGTGATGCGGCGCAGACATTCGTCACCCGCCTGATGGCCCAGGTGGTCGTTGTAGGACTTGAACCAATCGACGTCGAGCAGCGCCAGGCTGATCGGCTCGCCCGAGCGGCGCGCGCGCTGCCACTCGGCCTGCAGCGCCGCGTCGAAATGGCGCCGGTTGGCGATGCCCGTGAGGCCATCGGTCATGCTCAGGGCGGAAAGCTGGCGGTTGACGCGAGACAGCTCCCTGGTGCGCTCCTGCACCTTCTGCTCCAGCTGCTGCTCGGAACGCTGGAGATGCTCGATGAGCCGGGTCTGGGCTTCAAGCAGCTCGCGCTGCATCGCGATCTTTTCGCGCCGCATCTGTCCATAGCGATCGGCCAGCGCCAGCGCCAGCAGCACCATTTCCAGCGCCGAGCCGATCTGCATCGCATTGGCCGTCACGACGTTGGTGGCCACGAGCCCCATGGCGCGCAGAACATTGACCAGGGCTCCCGCTGCAAGGGCCAGCGCCGCCACGCCGTAGAAGTAGGCGCTGCGCTGGTGCCTGACGACGCCCTGCGCGATCACGGCCGCGGCCACCAGGATGGCCAGCAGGTAGACCACGGCCGCCGGCTTGATCAGGGTCTGGCCGGTGAATGGAAACACGGCCGGGCTCAGCAGGAAGAACCACACCATCGCCCGCAGCGCCGCGTCCCACCGCGCCAGCGTCTGCCGGGTGTCGAGCAGGCTGCGCATGAACTGCAACCCCGTGGCGATGGCAAAGGAGTAGCCGAACGTGGAGGCGAGGTCCGACCACCACGGCGGCTCGAACGGCATGAACTGCTTGACCAGCCCGTTCTGCCCGGCCAGCGCAAACGCCATCGACGACACGAAGAACACATAGAAGAGAAAGATGCGCTCGCGCAGCCAGATGAAAATCAGCAGGTTGAAAAGCACCATGGCCGCCGCCATGCCGAAGTACCAGGCCTGCGCCGCGGCATCGGCCGCCATGTGGCGCTCGAAGGCCGCGGGCTCCCACAGGCGCAAGGGAACAATGAAGGCCGTGAGCGACTGCACGCGCAGATAGAAGGTCTGCTGCGAATGCGCCCCCAGGTGCAGGGGAAAGGCGAACTGGCGCCACGCGATGGGGCGCGACGCGAACGGTGCCGTCACGCCGGTCTCCACGGAGCGCACCGTGCCGTCATCGGCCAGCTGGTAGAGCGCGACATGCGACAGCCGCGCATACCCGACGTCCAGCACCCGCGTCAGTGCATCGTCACCCGAATTGTCCAGCGTGAAGCGAAACCACCAGGCCGAGGGCGTGATACCGAAATTGAACGCGCCCGCCTTGCCGAGGCCGGCGGCAAAGCGCTCGGCGACGCCAGGCGTCGGCATCTGCCGCGGCACCAGCGCTCCGCCCGGATCTTCCAGCGCCGCGACCGAGGGGCTGATATCCAGGCCCGCCGCCGGGATCGGGCGTGCATCCAGCGCCTGCGCGGACGCGGCCCAGGCCATGAACCACAGGCATGCCAGCGCCCACCGCACGAGCAGGCGATGGGAGACGAAGACGAAACGGACGCCGTGCCCAGGCATGGAACACCGCGTCAGGCCGGTTCATCCGTGCGCAGCCACCCGGTCACGCTCCAGCGCGTGTCGCGGCAGGGCAGGACGGCATGGGGCATGAGACCGCTCACGAACACGGCCAGGCGCGCGTTCATCGGTGCAAACCGGGCGATCTCGGTCTCCGGATCGGTGGGCTGGTAAAAGCACAGCTCGCCGCCAAGGGCCGTATTCCAGTCCGGATTCAGGTAGAGAACGACGGAAATCTTGCGCAAATTGCGCCCACGGTGCTGGTCCAGATGCTTGCGGTAGCCCCGGCCTTCAGGATAGCGCGCAAAGTGGAACTCCTGACTGCGCACGCCCAGGTTGAAGCGCTCGTTGAGCACACCGCGCAACGCCGCCATCCACTCGAAGAACGGCAACTTCGCCACGCTTGAACCGGGTTGAACCCAGCAAATGGAATCGCCACGCACCTCGGGCTGCTGGCCGTTGGCGAGATCGAGGCCGAACTCTCCCGGCTCGAACGCACCGGCCTGCCAAAGCTGCTCGGCGTGCGCCCGCAATTCGCCGCACCACGAGGGCGGCACCGTGGTGTCGGTGACGCTCCAGCCCTGGCGATTGAGCGCGCTGATGATCTGGTCGTACTCGCCCATGCTCTTCGGCTCGCTCCCTTCGCGGCCCACTTCGCTCGGCGCCATGGGCCGCACCCTTCAGTTCACGGTCATGTTGTTGGCCACGGAACGCACGCCGGGCACGCGCGACGCGGCCCTGAGCGCCAGATCGCGCCCCAGGACGCCGTTGGCCGGCGAGCCGCTGATCTGAACGACGCCATCGCCCTGGGCGGTCACCTGGAGGCCATGGATCTTCGTGCGCGGATCGGCATCCAGCGCCGCGGCCACGCGCCGCTCCAGGTCGCGCTCGTACGCCTGGCGGGCCATTTCCCGCCGCTCCTGCGCATGCCCACGGTCGCCGTATCCGCGATCGCCGTATCCGTAACCCCCGCGATCGCCGTAGCCACCTCGATCGCCGGCATAACCGCCAGCGCAAGCCGTCAGCACCCAGGTCGACAGGACGCCGACGACCAGCACCAGGCGACGACCGCCGCATTGCATGGACAGAGACATGGCACACCCCCGAAGAATCAAAAGCCGCCGCAGTGCGGCGGCGCGCCAAAGGGGCAAGCATAGCGCGGCGCGCATGCGCCACGGCGCGATCATGGCGGCGCGCCTGGCGGGCAGCCCGCAGGCTGCCCGCACCCTCGTCAGGCCGGTACGGCTTCGGTCTCCTGCACCTTGCGCGCGGCACCGGTCGGCGCGGGCAAAGGCTCGAAACGCGCGGTGAAAAAGCGCAGGAAGGCCGGCTCATAGACCATCTTCATGCCGTGGATCTCGCGGCGACGCGCGTACAGATCCTTGCAGGCCTGGGCGACGACATCGAGGTGCGCGTAGGTGTAGACACGGCGCGGGATGGTCAGGCGCACGAGTTCGAGCTTGGGACGATGGTGATCGCCCGTCTCCTTGTTGCGCCCGGCCGAGACGATGCCGCGCTCCATGCTGCGCACACCGCTTTCCAGGTACAGGTGCGCGGCCAGCGTCTGCGCCGGGAATTCGTCCTGCGGGATGTGGTCCAGGAACGCGCGCGCATCGAGGAACACCGCATGCCCGCCCACGGGACGCACGATGGGCACGCCCGCGTCGGTGAGCTGATCGGCCAGGTAGCGGCACTGCGCGATGCGGTGCTCGATGTAGTGAAAATCGACAGACTCCTCGATGCCGCGCGCCATCGCTTCCATATCGCGCCCCGCCAGGCCTCCGTAGCTGGGCATGCCCTCGAACAGCACCACCAGTTCGCTCGCGCGCTGATAGAGCTCGTCGTCGTTCATGCACAGGAAGCCGCCGATATTGACGAGGCAGTCCTTCTTGCCGCTCATGGTGCAGCCGTCCGCGTAGCTCATCATCTCCTTGAGGATTTCGCGGATGGTCTTGTCCTTGTGGCTGGCCTCGCGCTCCTTGATGAAATAGGCGTTTTCCACGCAGCGCGTGGCGTCCAGCATCACCTGGATCCCGAGCGGCGCGCACAACGCCTTGACCGCGCGCAGGTTGGCCATGCTCACCGGCTGGCCGCCCGCGAGGTTCACCGTGACGGCGACGCAGATGTAGGGGATGCGCTCGGCGCCGACTTCATCGATCAGCCTCTGCAGTTTCTTGAGGTCCACGTTGCCCTTGAAGGGCACATCGGCCTGCGAGTCATGCGCCTCGTCGACGATCACGTCGACGAACCTGGCGCCATTGAGCTCCTGGTGCGCGCGCGTGGTGGTGAAGTACATGTTGCCGGGCACGATGTCGCCGGGCTTGATGCACAGGCGCGAGAGCAGGTTCTCGGCGCCGCGCCCCTGGTGCGTGGGAATGATGTGCTTGAAACCGTAGTACTCGCGCACCACGGCCTGCAGGTGCAGGAAGTTCTTGCTGCCCGCGTAGGCCTCGTCGCCCAGCATCATGCCGGCCCACTGGTTGTCGCTCATCGCGGTGGTGCCGCTGTCGGTCAGCAGGTCGATGTAGCACTGCGCGGAGTTGATCAGGAAGGTGTTGTAGCCCGCATCCTTCAGGTACTGCGCGCGCTCTTCGCGCGTGGTCATCGCGATGGGCTCGACGACCTTGATCTTGTAGGGTTCGGCGGGGTAGTGCGCTTGCATGATGGGCATCTCCAGTCGGTAGGCTGTCGGTGAAACGTCTGAAAGCTCGAATCGCCTTCTTGACGCAACGTGGTCGCTACTTTATGGATGAAAACCAAAACAATGCTTTCTGTTTTTGTTTTTCAACGCAATTTTTCTGCGTTACCTGACACCCAGGGCGCAGGCAACGCAGTTCTTTGCCATCAGGCCCAGGCGCATTGCACGGTGAAGTGGCGCAGGAATTTCGGCTGCTTGGTGATCTTCACGCCGCGGATGCTCGCCGCCTTCTGCTTCACGTCCGCGATCACTTCGGCCGCGTAGTCGAAATGGCTCTGCGTGTACATGCGCCGCGGGAACGCCAGACGCACGAGTTCCATGCTGTGAAAGGTCTCGGTCCCGTCTTCCAGATGCCGGCCGAACATCATCGAGCCGACCTCGACGCCGCGGATGCCGCCCTCCAGATACAGCGCATTGCACAGCGCCCACGCGGGGTAGTGCGCGACCGGCATGTCGGGCAGCACGGTTTTCGCGTCGATGTAGACGGCGTGGCCGCCGGTGGGTTTGACAAAGCCCACGCCCGCCGCGTCCAGCTTTTCACCCAGGTATTCGGCCGTGCGCAGGCGGTAGCGCAGGTAGTCCTCGTCGAGCCCCTCCTCCAGCCCCACGGCCAGCGCCTCCAGGTCGCGCCCGGCCATGCCGCCGTAGGTGGGAAAGCCTTCCATCATGATGAGGTCGTTCCTCACCTCGTCGAGCCATTCGTCCGAGCGCAGCACGATGAAGCCGCCGATGTTGACCATGCCGTCCTTCTTGGCGCTCATCGTCGCGCCGTCGGCGTAGGAGAACATCTCCTGGGCGATGGCGCGCACGCTGGTGTTTTCATACCCGCCCTCGCGCATCTTGATGAACATCGCGTTCTCGGCGAAGCGGCACACATCCATCACCAGCGGCTTGCCGTATTTCTTGAGCAAGGCGGCGTAGGCACGGATGTTGGCCATGGCCACGGGCTGGCCGCCACCGGTGTTGTTGGTCACGGTGATCATGCCGAACGGGATGCGCGCGCCCTCCTTCCTGAGCAGCGCCTCGACGCGTTCCAGGTCGATGTTGCCCTTGAAAGGATGAATGGTGGCGGGCTCCAGCCCCTCGGAGATCACGCAGTCCAGCGCCTCTACGCCCACATATTCCAGATTGGCACGCGTGGTGTCGAAGTGGCAGTTGCTCGGCACCAGATCGCCCTTCTTGCAGACTGCGGTGAACAGCACCTTCTCGGCCGCGCGGCCCTGGTGCGTGGGCACGAAGTGCTGCATGCCGGTGATGTCCTGGACTACCTTTTCCAGCCGGAAGAAGCTGCGCGCGCCGGCGTAGCTCTCGTCGCCTTCCATGATCGCGCCCCACTGGCGCGCGGACATCGCGCCGGTGCCAGAATCGGTGAGCCAGTCGATCAGCACGTCCTCGGCGCGCAGCTGAAAGACGTTGAGCCGGGCCGCTTGCAGCAGGCGCTCGCGCTCGGCGCGCGTGGTCATGCGAATCGGCTCCACACTCTTGATGCGAAACGGCTCGATCATGGTTTTGGGCATGTGTTTTCCTCGTGGGTCAATGGAATGCGACGAAGGTAGCGCCCTGAAATTTCCATGGTGTCGCTTTTTTCGCACAGTTGGAGGAAATGGTCCGCTATCACCAGGGCCGGCCGGAGCCCGCGGCCTGATACGCTGATGCATCCGTCACGGGGAGCCCCATGTCCGTCCAGATCACCTTCCTCGGCGCCGCCGGCACCGTCACCGGCTCGAAATTCCTGGTGCGCCACGGCACGCAGACGCTGCTCGTCGATTGCGGGCTGTTCCAGGGCTACAAGCTGCTGCGCGAGCGCAACTGGCAACCGCTGCCCATCGCATCCGCGGCCATCGACGCCGTGGTGCTCACGCACGCGCACCTGGACCACAGCGGCTACCTGCCGCTGCTGGCCAGGAACGGCTTCGGCAGCCCGGTGTTCTGCACGCCCGGCACGCGCGACCTCTGCGCCATCCTGCTGCCCGACAGCGGCCATCTGCAGGAAGAAGACGCCAATTACCTCAACCGCCACAAGCTCAGCAAGCACGACCCCGCGCTGCCGCTGTACACCCGCCAGGACGCGCTGCACAGCCTGCATCTGCTGCGCACGCAGGGCTGGCACCAGCCGTTCGAGCCGCTGCCGGGCTGGCGCGCCACCTTCAGCCGCGCGGGCCACATCCTGGGCGCGGCCAGCGTGCTGCTGGAGGTCGGCGGGCGGCGCATCCTGTTTTCGGGCGACCTGGGACGCCCCGACGACCTGCTGATGCGCGCACCCGAGCCGCCGCCCGCAGCCGACGTGGTGCTGATCGAATCCACCTACGGCGACCGCGAGCACCCCGACAGCAAGGTGCTGGACGACCTCGCCGAGCCGCTGGCGCGTCTGGCTGCGCGCGGCGGCGTGGCGGTGGTGCCGGTGTTCGCAGTGGGGCGTGCGCAGACGGTGCTGCATGCCATCGCCCAGCTCAAGCTGCGCGGCGTGCTGCCTCAGGCGCTGCCGGTGTTTCTCGACAGCCCGATGGCGGTGCAGGCCACCGAGCTCTACGGCAGCCACCGCGACGAGCACCGGCTGGACACCGCCGCGCTGCACGCGATGGCGCGCTGCACCACGCTGGTGCACAGCGTGGACGAATCGAAGGCGCTCGCGCGCATGCACGGCCCTCGCGTCATCCTCTCGGCCAGCGGCATGGCCACCGGCGGGCGCGTGCTGCACCACCTGCAGCACTACGCGGGCGACCACCGCGCCATGATCATCCTGACCGGCCACCAGGCGCCAGGCACGCGCGGTGCGCGCATCGCCGCGGGCGAGAAGAGCATTCGCATCCACGGCCAGGACGTGGCCATTCGCGCCGAGGTGGTGCAACTGGCCAGCGCCTCGGCGCATGCCGACCACGCGCAACTGCTCGACTGGCTGGGCCGGATGCCTGACCGGCCCGAGCGCGTGTTCGTGGTGCACGGCGAGATCGCCGCGTCCGACCACCTGCGCGAGGACATCGCCCACCGCCTGGGCTGGAACGCGCAGATGCCGGAACACGGGGCGACGCTGGATATCTGAAGGAAATGGCCTCAAACCCTTTGCCAGCAAGCGCTGACAGCTATGGTTTCGAGAAAACGATGACCACGCCTTCATCTATTCATCGTATTTCACGATGTTGATTGCGCGAACTAACAGGTAATCCACGGTCATCCATCGCCAAACACGACGAAAATACCATCGATGGAAGGCCCCGAGCGCAGTTTCGCGCGCCGCATCGACCTGACCTCGCTGCAACTCTTCGTCGCCGTGTGCGAACTCGGCGGCATCGGCCGCGCGGCGCAGCAGGAATACATCGCCGCCTCGGCGGTGAGCAAGCGCCTGTCCGATCTCGAAGCCGTGGTGGGCACGCCGCTGCTGCGGCGCAGCCGCCGCGGTGTCACCCCCACACCCGCGGGCGAGAGCCTGCTGCACCACGCACGCGCCGTGCTGTTCGGCCTGGAGCGCATGCAGGGCGAACTCGCCGAGTACGCCGAGGGCGTGCGCGGCCATGTGCGCATGCACGCCAACCTCTCGGCCATCGTGCAGTTCCTGCCCGAGGACCTGGGCACGTTTGCCCGCGCGCATGCTCAGATCAAGATCGATCTGCAGGAGCACCTCTCTCCCGCCGTGGCGCACGCGGTGGCCGAGGGCGCGGCCGATCTGGGCATCTGCAGCCTGCGCGCCAGCGGCACCGCCCTGCAAAGCCGCGCCTACCGCAACGACCGGCTGGTCGTCGTCGTGCCGCGCTCGCACCCGCTCGCGGCGCGCAAGGCGGTGGCGTTCGACGAGGTGCTGGCCTGGGACATCGTCGGCCTGCACGCGGGCAGCTCGATCAGCCTGGCTATGCGCGCGGCGGCCGCGCAGGCAGCCCGCCCGCTGCGCCAGCGCATCCAGGTCACGAGCCTGGACGCGATGTGCCGCATGATCGACAACGGCCTGGGCATCGGCCTGCTGCCCGACCGCGCGTTCACGCTGATGCAGGGCATGGGGCAGCTCGCCGCCGTGGCGCTGCAGGAGCCCTGGGCCGAGCGCGAGCTGCGCCTCGTCGCGCGCGACTTCGACGCCCTGCCCGCGGCCGCGCGGCTGCTCGCGGACCAGATCGCGCCCCGGACGGTGGATCACTAGAATTTGAAACTCGCCCAGACGCACCCGGACGGGCGAACAACGCAAGAGGAAACGATGGGACGCACCCTGTACGACAAAGTCTTCGACGAGCACGTCGTCCATACCGAAGAGGACGGCACCGCCCTGCTCTACATCGATCGCCACCTGGTGCACGAGGTGACGAGCCCGCAGGCCTTCGAGGGTCTGCGCGAGGCGGGGCGTCAGGTCTGGCGCAACACCTCCATCATCGCCACGGCCGACCACAACACGCCCACCACCGGCTGGGAGCGGGGCTACGACGGCATCGCCGACCCGATCAGCAAGCTGCAGATCGAGACACTGGACGAGAACATCGCCAAGAGCGGCGCCGCCGCGTTCTTTCCCTTCCTGTCGCGCCGCCAGGGCATCGTGCACGTGATCGGCCCGGAAAACGGCGCGACGCTGCCCGGCATGACCGTGGTCTGCGGCGACAGCCACACCAGCACGCACGGCGCGTTCGGCGCGCTGGCGCACGGCATAGGCACGAGCGAGGTCGAGCACGTGCTGGCCACGCAGTGCCTGCTGGCCAAGAAGGCGAAGAACATGCTGGTGCGCGTGAACGGCCAGGTGGCGCCGGGCATCACCGCCAAGGACATCGTGCTCGCCATCATCGGCAAGATCGGCACGGCCGGCGGCACCGGCTACACCATCGAGTTCGGCGGCGAGGCGATCCGTGCGCTCTCGATGGAAGGCCGCATGACGGTGTGCAACATGACCATAGAAGCCGGCGCGCGCGCGGGCATGATCGCGGTCGACCAGAAAACCATCGACTACTTCAAGGGCAGGCCGCTTGCGCCCACTGGCGTGGAGTGGGACCAGGCGGTGGCCTACTGGAAGACGCTGCACTCGGACGCCGACGCGCACTTCGACACCATCGTCGAGCTGCAGGGCGCGGACATCCTGCCGCAGGTCACCTGGGGCACCAACCCCGAGATGGTGACCGACATCAACGGCCGCGTGCCCGACCCCGACAAGGAAAAGGACGCAAGCCGCCGCCACGCGATCGAGCGCGCGCTGACCTACATGGGCCTGGAACCCGGCAAGGCGATGACCGACATCTTCGTGGACAAGATCTTCATCGGCTCGTGCACCAACAGCCGCATCGAGGACCTGCGCGCCGCTGCCGCCGTGGTGAAGAAGCTCAACCAGAAGATCGCGAAGAACATCAAACTGGCGATGGTCGTGCCCGGCTCGGGCCTGGTGAAGGAACAGGCCGAGCGCGAGGGACTGGACAAGATCTTCCTGGGCGCGGGCTTCGAATGGCGCGAACCGGGCTGCTCGATGTGCCTGGCGATGAACGCCGACCGGCTGGAAAAGGGCGAGCGCTGCGCCTCCACCTCCAACCGCAACTTCGAAGGCCGCCAGGGCGCGGGCGGGCGCACCCACCTCGTGAGCCCGGCCATGGCCGCGGCCGCCGCGATCCACGGCCACTTCGTCGACATCCGCCAATTCGCCTGAAGGAACCCCCATGCTCAAAGCGACCGCACTCGTTTCCCTGCTGCTCGCCGTGCTCCTTGCCGGATGCAACACCGTCAAGGGCATGGGCCAGGACGTGCAAAAGGCCGGCAGCGCGATCGAGCGCGCGGCCAAATAACAGGACACACCATGCAGAAATTCACCGTGCACAAGGGGCTCGTCGCCCCCATGGATCGCGAGAACGTGGACACCGACGCGATCATTCCCAAGCAGTTCCTCAAGTCGATCAAGCGCACCGGCTTCGGCCCCAACCTGTTCGACGAATGGCGCTACCTGGATCAGCCCGGCAGGCCGGGCATGCCCGAATCCAAACGCAAGCCCAACCCGGATTTCGTGCTCAACCAGCCGCGCTACAAAGGCGCGAGCATCCTGCTGGCACGGCAGAACTTCGGCTGCGGATCGAGCCGCGAGCACGCGCCCTGGGCGCTGCAGCAATACGGCTTTCGCGCGCTGATTGCGCCCAGCTACGCCGACATCTTCTTCAACAACTGCTACAAGAACGGCCTGCTGCCCATCGTTCTGCCCGAAGCCACCGTCGGCAGGCTGTTCGACGCAGTGGCCGCGTTCCCGGGCTACGAACTCACCGTCGATCTGCAGCGCCAGGTGGTTGTGCAGCCCCAGGGCGAAGAGCTGCCGTTCGAGGTCGAGCCCTTTCGCAAGTACTGCCTGCTCGGCGGCCTGGACGACATCGGCCTGACGCTGCGCCACAAGGACAAGATCCAGGCCTACGAGGCCGAGCGCCTCATCACCAAGCCCTGGCTGGCGCATGTGATGTCCTCCTGAAATTTCAAGCAAAAACAGGCTCCAGCGCTTTCCCATCAAGCGCTGGCAGCTATCAAATCAAGAAACATCATGAATATTGCCATCCTGCCGGGCGACGGCATAGGCCCCGAAATCGTCACCGAAGCCGTCAAGGTCCTGAATGCACTCGACTTGAAATTCGAGATGCAAACCGCCCCGGTCGGCGGCGCCGCCTACGAAGCCGCGGGCCACCCGCTGCCCGAAGCCACGTTGAATCTGGCCAAGGCGGCCGACGCCATCCTCTTCGGCGCGGTGGGCGACTGGAAGTACGACACGCTCGAGCGCGCGCTGCGCCCCGAGCAGGCCATCCTGGGCCTGCGCAAGGCACTGGGCCTGTTCGCCAACTTCCGTCCCGCGATCTGCTACGAGCAGCTCACGCACGCCTCCAGTCTCAAGCCCGAGCTGGTCGCGGGCCTCGACATCCTCATCGTGCGCGAACTCACCGGCGACATCTACTTCGGCCAGCCGCGCGGGCGCCGCAGCGCGCCCGATGGCGCGTTCGCCGGCAGCGAGGAGGCGTTCGACACCATGCGCTACACGCGCCCCGAAATCGAGCGCATCGCGCGCGTGGCCTTCGACGCGGCGCGCCAGCGCGGCAAGCGCGTGACCAGCGTGGACAAGGCCAACGTGCTGGAGACCTTCCAGTTCTGGAAGGATGTGGTGAGCGACGTGCACAAGGACTACCCCGACGTGCAGCTCGACCACATGTATGTGGACAACGCCGCGATGCAACTGGTCAAGGAACCGAAGAAATTCGACGTCATCGTCACCGGCAACATGTTCGGCGACATCCTGAGCGACGAAGCCTCGATGCTCACCGGCTCGATCGGCATGCTGCCCTCGGCCAGCCTGAACGAGAAGAAGCAGGGCCTGTACGAGCCCAGCCACGGCAGCGCCCCCGACATCGCGGGCAAGGGCGTGGCCAATCCGCTCGCCACCATACTCAGCGCCGCGATGATGCTGCGCTTCTCGCTGCGCCAGAGCGAAGCTGCGGACCGCATCGAGGCGGCGGTCAAAACGGTGCTGGCCCAGGGCCTGCGCACGCCGGACATCTGGAGCGCAGGCACGACCCGCGTCGGCACGACGCAGATGGGCGACGCGGTGGTCAACGCATTGCGCTGATGCGGCGTTCATGGAGATGCCGCAGGCATGAAGTCATGCGGCATCCTTTAAAATCCGGTGTCATGCGCGATCACTGCCTGTTTCCGACCCAGAGCCTGCCTGTTCCAGCAGCAGGCGCGGCGGCGCGCGCATCCATCACCAAAACCACGACCATTACGGGCTGAAGCAGCTCCGGCATCGTCGTGCGCCCTCCCCCGGCCCTGACGAGCCGGGGCAAAAAGCAGCGCCGGATGGTGCACAGACTTTTTATCTGAAAGGGCAGAGCAATGAGCAAGCAACTGGTAGGCCTCGTCGGCTGGCGCGGCATGGTCGGCTCCGTGCTGATGGAGCGCATGCAGGCCGAGGGCGACTTCGAGCTGATCGAGCCGGTCTTCTTTTCCACCTCCAACGCGGGCGGCCAGGCACCGGAGATGGCGCGCACGCACCGCGCGCTGCAGGACGCCAATGACGTCGCCGCGCTCACGAAGTGCGACATCGTCATCTCCTGCCAGGGCGGCGACTACACCAAGGCCATCTTTCCCAAGGTGCGCGCCAGCGGCTGGCAAGGCCACTGGATCGACGCGGCCAGCGCGCTGCGCATGCAGGACGACGCGGTCATCATTCTCGATCCGGTCAACGAAGACCTCATCCAGGCGAAGCTCGCCGCGGGTGGCAGGAACTGGATCGGCGGCAACTGCACCAATTCCATCCTGCTGATGGGCCTCGTCGGCCTGTTCAAGGCCGGTCTGGTCGAATGGGTCAGCTCCATGACCTACCAGGCGGCCTCGGGCGGCGGCGCCAATCACATGCGCGAGCTGCTCAAGGGCATGGGCGTGATCCATGGTGCGGTCGCCAAGGAGCTCGCCACCCCGGCCTCGGCCATCCTCGAGATCGACCGCCAGGTCGCGCAGACCATCCGCCAGGACGTGCCGCGCGAATTCTTCGGCGCTCCCCTGGCCGGCGGCCTGATCCCGTGGATCGACGCGCAGCTGGACAACGGCCAGTCCAAGGAAGAATGGAAGGGCCAGGCCGAGGTCAACAAGATCCTGGGCACACCCTCCCCCATCCCGGTCGACGGCCTGTGCGTGCGCATCGGCGCCATGCGCTGCCACTCGCTCGCGCTCACGCTCAAGCTCAAGCGCGACGTGCCGCTGGCCGAAGTCGAGGCGCTCATCAAGGGCGGCAACCCCTGGGTCAAGTTCGTCCCCAACGAGCGCGAACAGACCGTCCAGGAACTCACGCCCGCCGCCATCACCGGCACCCTGGAAGTGGCCGTGGGCCGTGTGCGCAAGCTCAACATCGGCCCGCAGTACGTCTCCGCCTTCGTGGTGGGCGACCAGCTGCTCTGGGGCGCGGCCGAGCCGCTGCGCCGCATGCTGCGCATCCTGCTCAAGGCCTGATCCGCGTCGCCCGAGGGGCCACGCAGGCCCCGCGCCGCAGAGGCACGCCGCGATCGCCCGTCGGGTCTGGAAATCATCGTCTGCAAATCGGCCGCGGCCACCCATCATGGGCTTTGCCGTTCCTCCAGAACGCCGTCGATGCTCCGAGCGGGACCGGCTCACGGCTGTTGCCCCCAGCCAACAAGCCAGCGGTGAAAGCTCGGAAAAAAAGCTGAACCGCATCCTCACCTTGTCAGTGCAACATATTGATGCTAAGGTGCTTTGACCTGTCATCAGGAGCTTTTACGCTCCTGTTTTCAAAGCGCAAGACACCCCTTCAGGACGCAACGCACATCGCCGTACCCATGCATCGCTGGAAATTTTCTCTCCTGGCCACTGCGGCCGCTTTGTCCACGGGGCTGTACATCACCGACGCCAACGCCCTGACGCTGGGTCGCGTGACGGTGCAATCGGCGTTGGGCGAGCCTCTGCGCGCCCAGGTTGCGCTGCCCAACATCACGGCGGCCGAGGCGGACTCCCTGCACGTCAGCATCGCCAGCCCCGACGTCTTTCGCGCCCAGGGGCTGGAATTTTCGCCCGCGGTCAACGGCATCCACCTGGAACTCAAGCGCGGCGCAGGTGGCGCCATGGTGCTGCAGATGAACAGCAACAACGCGGTCAACGACCCGTTCATCGACATCGTCATCGACGCCGCCTGGAATGCCGGCCACCTGGTGCGCAGCTACACGCTGCTCTTCGATCCTCCCGCGCTGCGCAGCACCCCGGCACCCGCGCCCGTCGCTCCGCAGACGTCCAGCAGCCCGGCCGTGGCCGCGCCGGTGCGCACGCCAAGCGTGTCCGCCGCTCCGGCCGTGCGCGCGCCTGCTGTTGCAACGCATGGCACGGCGCAGCCATCCGGCAAGGAAGTCAGTGTTCAGGCGGGCGATACGGCCGGAGCCATCGCCAGCGCCCACCGCCCGAGCGGCATCTCGCTCGATCAGATGCTGGTGGCCATGGTGCGAGCCAATCCGCACGCCTTCATCGAAGGCAATGTCAACCGGTTGCGCGCGGGCTCCGTCCTGCAACTGCCGGGCAAGGAGGAGGCGCAGGCTACCCCCGCTGCGGAGGCACGCCAGATCATCGCCACGCAAAGCCAGGATTTCAACGCCTACCGTCGCCGCCTGGCAGGCGCCGCGCCCGAGGCAGCGGTGCAGGCCGCCTCGCGTTCGGCCAGCGGCAAGGTGCAGACCGAGGTGGCGGAAGACAAACCCACCGCCAAGAGCGCCGACAAGCTCACGCTGAGCAAGGGCAGTGCAGCCAGGCAGACCGCGGATGCCAAGACGGCACAAGCCAAGCAGGCCGAAGACGACGCGGCACGCCTGAAAGAGCTCTCCAAGAACATTGAAGACCTCAAGAATGTGAGCCAGGGAACCGAACCCGCTTCGGCACCCGCCCCGCAAGCGGCCGAGCAGACACCGCCCGCCTCCGGGGCTGCTGGCAGCTCGCCAGCCCCATCGGCCGCGGCCACCCCCGCGCCAGAGCCAGCAGCCGCGCCCGCAACGACACCTGCGGTGCCTGTCGCGCCGCCGGCGGAATCCGTCAAGCCCAAGGAGCCTCCCAAGTCCGCCACGCCGGCTGTGGCGGCGCCCGCGCCGGTGCCCGAACCCAGCCTGCTCGGCTCGCTGACCGAACAACCGATGCTCGCTGGTGGCGCGCTGGCACTGGTGCTCCTGATGCTCGGCTGGGGCGGCTACCGCTGGAAGCGGAGCCGACGCAATGCGCAAGGGCCGGAGACCACGTTCGCCGACGACGCCGACCATCCCGACTCCTTCTTCGCCGAAAGCGGCGGCCAGGAAGTGGACACCACGAGCAGCGACCTCACCACGGGCTCCACCTCCACCCTGTATTCACCGAGCCAGCTCGACCAGATCGGCGACGTGGATCCGGTGGCCGAGGCGGACGTCTACCTCGCCTACGGGAAAGACCCGGAGGCCGAGGCCATCCTCAAGGAAGCAGCGCTGCAACACCCGGAGCAGATCTCCATTGCGGCCAAGCTTGCGGAGATCTACGCCAAACGGCAGGATCGCGTGGCATTCGAGTCCATGGCCCGCAAGGTTCAGGACCTCACCCGCGGCCAGGGCGCGGAGTGGGAGCGCGTGCGCCAGGCGGGCGCCGAGCTCGACGGCGACAACCCGCTCTACAAGCCTGCCGCCCCGGCGGCGGCTCGCCCTGCAGAGCCGACGGCCGGGCCCGCGTTCGCGGCATCGGCACCCGCCGCCCCCGACTCGCTGCTGCCCGAAATCAACCTCGACCTGGATCTGGACGACGGCGCCGCCACACTGCCGCCTGCGCACAACCCATCCGCGACGTCCGCAGCGGGCGGCACCTTCGTGGCTGCGGCCGTCGGTGCGGCGCAGCACGCGCTGGACGAGCCCAGCGCGACGAACGAACTCCATGAACTGATACTGCCCTCGGCATTGCCCGAAGAGCCGGTCCCCGCGCTGCACACGGGTGAGCCTCTCGGACAGACGCTGGATTTTCCGATCGATGACCTGGCCCTGGCCGACAGCGGCCCCATGCCGCTGACCGGAAAGGACGTGTCGCCCGCGCAATCTGCCGGCCTGGCGTCACGGCCGGCTCCGCTGGAATTCGACCTGGGCGATCTGTCGCTGGATCTGAACCAGCCCGCTGGCGCCGCGCCCGCGGCAAGCACGGCCGCCCCGGTGCGGGCCGATGAGCCACAACCGTCCATTCCAAGCGATCCGCTGGCCACCAAGCTGGCGCTGGCCGAAGAATTCAAGACCATCGGCGACAATGAAGGCGCACGCTCGCTGATCGAGGAAGTCATGGCGCAGGCCAGCGGCGATCTCAAGGCCGAGGCGCAGCGCCTGCTCGATACGCTGAGCTGATCAGGCCGCGCCGCACCCCGGGCGAGGTTCTGCCGCGCCCGGGTTTTCTTTTCCAGGCGCCTGCCGCAACCTTCAGAGGCCAAGCACCACCATGCGTATCGCACTCGGCGTGAGCTACGACGGCCGGGCCTACCGGGGATGGCAAAGCCAGCCTTCGGGCCAGACGGTACAGGACCACCTCGAAGCAGCGCTCGCGCGCTTTGCCACCGTCCCCGTTTCCACCGTTTGCGCCGGACGCACCGACGCCGGCGTGCATGCGCTGATGCAGGTGGTGCATTTCGACACCGCGATCGACCGCCCCGAGTTCGCCTGGGTGCGCGGACCCAACAGCTTCCTGCCCGCGGACATCGCCGTGCAGTGGGCGCGGCACGTTCCGGATGATTTCCATGCCCGCGCCTGTGCCACTGCGCGCCGCTATACCTACGTGCTGCTGCAGTCACCGGTGCGCCCCAGCGTGGAAGCCGGGCGCGTGGGCTGGGTCTTCCAGCCGCTGAACCAGGCGGCGATGCAGGAGGCGGCGAACCACCTGATCGGCGAGCACGACTTCAGCTCATTTCGCGCTGCCGAGTGTCAGGCCAAAAGCCCCGTCAAGCACCTGCGGCGCATCACCCTCTCCGCCCGCGGCCACCCGCAACCCGCCGCCACCGGCATGCAGGGCTGCGCCACCGCGTACTGGCGCTTTGAATTCGAGGGCAACGCCTTCCTGCACCACATGATCCGCAACATCATGGGCTGCCTCGTGGCGGTCGGCCAGGGAACCCGGCCCAGCCGCTGGATGCGCGAGGTGCTGGACGCGCGCTCGCGCAGCGCCGCGGCGCCGACCTTCATGGCCGATGGGCTGTATTTCCTCGGACCTCGCTACGACACCGTCTGGGGCCTGCCCGAGCGCACCCCTGCGTATGATTGGCTGCCATGAATGGCACCCTTCATGCACAGCAGCCCCATCGCCCCACGCGCACCCGCATCAAAATCTGCGGCCTGACCCGCGAGGAAGACGTGGACGCCGCGGTCGCTTTCGGCGCCGACGCGGTCGGCTTCGTGCTCTACCCCGGGAGCAAGCGCTGCGTCTCGCCCGCGCGCGCCGCCGAGCTCGGCAAGAGGCTGCCGGCGTTCGTCACCCCCGTGCTGCTGTTCGTCAACGCGAATGCTTCCGATGTGATAGCGGCCTGCGCAGGTTTGGCAGGCGCTACAGTTCAGTTTCATGGAGATGAAACGCCTGAGGACTGCTGGCGCGCCAGCGATCGCGGCCGCATTCCCTACATCCGCGCGGCGCGTATTCCCCTGGGCGCCGCCGGCACGCGGTTCGACCTCGTAAAATACGCTCACGATTACTCCCACGCCCGCGCCATCCTGCTCGACGCACATGTCGAAGGGTACGGCGGGGGCGGCAAGACATTCCATTGGTCACTGCTGCCACCAAACGTCGACGCTCACCTCGTTTTGTCTGGTGGACTTGCACCTGCAAACGTGGGCGATGGCATACGCGAGGTCCGGCCGCGCTGCAAGACGCTGGCCGTTGACGTGAGCTCCGGCGTGGAGCTTGATGCCCCCGATGGAAACCTGCTTCACGGCATCAAGGACGCCGGCAAGATAGCCCGCTTCGTCGCCGCCGTGCGTGCGGCCGACGCAGCCTCCGCCCCTGAACCCGATGTTTGACTATCACCAACCTGATTCCCGTGGCCACTTTGGCCCCTATGGCGGCAGCTTCGTGAGCGAGACGCTCACGCATGCCACCGATGAACTGCGCGCGGCCTATGCACGCTACCAAAACGATCCGGAATTCATCGCCGAATTCCAGCGCGATCTTGCGCACTACGTCGGGCGCCCCTCGCCCGTCTACCACGCCGAGCGCATGAGCCGCGAAATCGGCGGCGCGCAGATCTACCTCAAGCGCGAAGACCTGAACCACACCGGCGCGCACAAGATCAACAACGTGATCGGCCAGGCCATGCTCGCGCGGCGCATGGGCAAGCCGCGCATCATCGCCGAGACCGGTGCGGGGCAGCACGGCGTGGCCACGGCCACGATCTGCGCGCGCTACGGTCTTGAATGCGTGGTCTACATGGGCGCCGAGGACATCAAGCGCCAGAGCCCGAACGTGTACCGCATGCAGCTGCTGGGCGCCAGCGTCGTGTCGGTGCAGTCCGGCAGCCGCACGCTCAAGGACGCGCTCAACGAAGCCATGCGCGACTGGGTGGCCCATGTGGACAACACCTTCTACATCATCGGCACCGTCGCCGGACCGCATCCCTACCCGACCATGGTGCGCGATTTTCAAAGCGTGATCGGCCGGGAGTGCCTCACGCAGATGCCCGAGCTGCTGGGCGCGGACCGCCAGCCCGACGTCGTCGTCGCCTGCGTGGGCGGCGGCAGCAATGCCATGGGCATTTTTTACCCCTACATTCCGCACGAGAACGTCAGGCTGATCGGCGTCGAAGCCGCGGGGCTGGGGCTGGATTCGGGCAAGCACTCGGCGAGCCTGGAGCGCGGCAGCCCCGGCGTGCTGCATGGCAACCGCACCTACATCCTGCAGGACGAAAACGGCCAGATCACCGAGACGCACTCGATCAGCGCGGGCCTGGACTACCCCGGCGTCGGCCCCGAACACGCCTGGCTGCAGCAGATTCACCGCGCAGAGTACGTGGGCATCACCGACGACGAAGCGCTGGCGGCCTTTCACCACCTGTGCCGCACCGAGGGCATCATTCCGGCGCTCGAATCGAGCCACGCGGTGGCCTACGCGATGAAACTCGCCAAGACCATGGCACCCGAGCAAACCATCCTCGTGAATCTCTCGGGCCGCGGCGACAAGGACATCGGCACCGTCGCCGATCTCTCGGGCGGCGAATACCACGACCGGCCCAGCCAGCACGGCGTCAGCGTGAAGGGGGCGAAGGCATGAGCCGCATTCCCGCCACTTTTGCAGCCCTGGCCGCCAAGGGCCGCAAGGCCCTCATTCCCTATGTGACGGCGGGTTTCCCGTTCGCCGACATCACGCCTGCGCTGATGCACGGCATGGTGGAAGCCGGAGCCGACGTGATCGAGCTGGGCGTGCCGTTTTCCGACCCCATGGCCGACGGCCCCGTGATCCAGAGCGCCGGCGAAAAGGCGCTGCAGCTGGGCGTGGGCATGAGCGAAGTGCTGGACATGGTTCGCACCTTCCGGCAGCGCAACACCGACACACCCGTCGTCCTCATGGGTTATGCCAACCCGGTGGAACGTTATGAGCAGCGCCACGGCGCGGGCAGCTTCGCGCGCGATGCGGCGGCGGCCGGGGTCGATGGCGTGCTCGTTGTCGATTACCCGCCCGAAGAGTGCGAGGAGTTTGCCGGGCAATTGCGCGCGCACGGCATCGACCTGATCTTCCTGCTGGCCCCCACGTCCACCACCGAGCGCATGCGGCAGGTAGCGGCCGTCGCCAGCGGCTACGTGTACTACGTCTCGCTCAAGGGCGTGACCGGCTCGGGCGCGCTCAACGTGCACGAGGTCGAGGCCATGCTGCCGCGCATCCGCGAGCACGTAAAAATCCCCGTCGGCGTGGGCTTTGGCATCCGTGATGCGGACACCGCCAGGGCCATCTCCCGCGTGGCCGACGCCGTCGTGATCGGCAGTCGCATCATCACGCTCATCGAGGATCAGCCGCACGAGCGCGTCGTGGGCGTCACCACCGATTTCTTGCGTCAGATTCGCAAGGCACTGGATAGCTGAAAGGCAAACGACATGTCCTGGCTGGAAAAACTTCTACCGTCCAAGATTCATCAGACCGACCCGGCCGAGCGGCGCCAGATCCCGGAGGGCCTGTGGATCAAATGCCCGAGCTGCGATACCGTCCTCTACAAGACCGACCTGGAGCACAACCAGAACGTCTGCCCCAATTGCGGCCATCACCACCGCATCGGAGCGAGGGCGCGGCTCAACGCCTTTCTCGACGGCGAAGGCCGCTACGAGATCGGACAGGAAGTGATTCCGGTCGACGCCCTCAAATTCAAGGACAGCCGCAAATACCCCGAGCGCCTGAAAGAAGCCCTGGAGAACACCGGCGAGACCGACGCGCTCGTCGTGATGGGCGGGGCCGTCAAGAGCATCAGTGTCGTGGCCGCCGCCTTCGAATTCGACTTCATGGGTGGCTCCATGGGCTCGGTCGTCGGCGAACGCTTCGCGCGCGGCGTGGACAACGCCATCGAGCAGAAGGTGCCTTTCATCTGCTTCACCGCCACGGGCGGCGCGCGCATGCAGGAAGGGCTGCTCAGCCTCATGCAGATGGCCAAGACCAACGCCGCGCTCACCCACCTGGCCAAGAAGGGCCTGCCCTACATCAGCGTGCTGACCGACCCGACCATGGGTGGCGTCTCGGCCGGCTTTGCCTTCGTCGGTGACGTGGTGATGGCCGAACCCGGCGCGCTCATCGGTTTCGCCGGCCCGCGCGTGATCGAATCAACGGTGCGCGTGACCCTGCCCGAAGGCTTTCAGCGCGCCGAGTTCCTGCAGACCAAGGGTGCGGTGGACATGATCGTGGATCGGCGCCAGTTGCGCGACACCGTGGCGCGGCTGCTGGCCATGCTGCAGCGCCTGCCTGCCGATGCGATTGCCTGAAAAAAGATAGCTGTTAACGCCCGTCCACCAGGCGCTACAGGCCGTTCTTATTAAAACAAGCTCCCGGCTTGCAAGTTGCCCAGCACGATCAGCAGCACCTGCAGGATCACCAAGGCCACCAGCGGCGAGAAATCCAGCCCGCCCAGGTTCGGCAGGACGCGGCGCAGGGGCGCGAGCAAAGGCTCGGCCAGACGCGCCACCACGCCCGCGATCGGCGAGTGGTTGGGCACCCAGCTGAGCACCGCGTGCAGGATGATGAGGCCGATCAGCCCCAGGATGGCCACGCGCAAGGTACTGAACAGCACCAGGGCTGGCAGCAGTTGCAGGCCGCTCCCCGCCAACAGCACCAGCACCAGATATTCCACCAGTTGCGCCAGCAAGGCCCCCACGATGCAGGCGCCATCCCAGCCTTTCACCGCGGGCACCAGCTTGCGCAAGGGCAGCACCAGCCAGTCGCTGAGCGCAAACACCGCCTGCCCGACGGGATTGCCGAAAGGCACGCGCTGGCGCTGCATGTACAGGCGCAGCAGGCAGGCGCCGGCGATGACGCTGCCCGCCACATCGAGCAGGAAAGAAGCGATCTGGTAGAGCATGAGGGCATCCGTGCGGTCTGGGCCTGCGATGATGCCACGCATGCCATGCGCCACCTCGGCGCACCGGACTGCGTCCCGACCGCCCGGCGCATCACCCCGGCCGGCCACGGCTTGTCCGTCCGCCATGGCACAGGGCGCCCGGACGGGACGAAAAGCACCATCCGTTCAGGTTTCCCCCCCTTGCCAAAGCCCGGCAACCCGGTACGCTTGCCAGCTTCGCTGGCGGCGATGATCGCCGCACATGACATCCATACGCCCACAAAGGTCCACATGAAACTCCAGATGAAGGTTCGCACGATGGCAATGGCTGTGACCGCGACCGTTCTCGCGACGGCGGTGCAGGCACAAATCAAGATCGGCCTGGTGATCCCGGCAAGCGGCCCGCTCACGCAGTACGGCACCATGATCCAGGAAGGCGTGGGCACCGCGGTGGAGCAGGTCAACGCCGCGGGCGGCATCAATGGCCAGCAGGTGCAGACGGTGGTGTTCGATGATGCGTGCAACCCCGGCAAGGCCCCGGGCACGGCTAACCGCCTGCTTGACGCGAAGGTGCGCTACGTCATCGGTCCGGTCTGCTCCGGCGCCGCCATCGCCGCCGCCCCCATCTACGACAGCCAGCGCGTTGTCGTGGTGACGCCATCGGCCACGTCGCCGTCCCTGACCAGCGGCATGGACTACCACTACATCTTCCGCACCATTGGCCAGGACAACGAACAGGGCGAAGCGGCAGCCAAGTTCATCATGGAGAAAATCAAGCCGCGCAAGATCGCGCTGCTGCATGACAAGCAATCCTACGGGCGGGGCATCGCGAACACCGCGCGCAAGCTCCTGAGCCGCGCCGGGGCCGAGGTCGCGCTCTATGAAGGCATCACCCCCGGCGGCAAGGATTACTCGGACGTGATCGCCAGGATCAAGAACGCCGGCATCGATTTCGTGTACTTCGGCGGCTATCACAACGAAATGGGAGTCCTGCTGCGCCAGGCGAAGGAAGCGGGCCTGAACGCCAGGATGATGGGGCCGGAGGGCGTCGGAAATTCCGAGATCAATGCCATCGCCGGCCCCGCCGTCGAGGGCATGCTCGTCACCCTGCCGGCCGACTTCGCGGCCAATCCGAAGAACGCCGCCACCGTCAAGGCCTTCGAGGCCAAGAAGCGCAACGCCTCCAGCGCGTTCGGCCTCACCTCCTACGCCGCCGCGCAGGTGATCATGGACAGCATCAAGGCCGTGGGCGACGACACCCAGCTCGTTGCCGACTACATGCACAAGACCACCTTCCAGACCCCGCTGGGCCCCACGAGCTGGGACGCGGGCGGTGACCTGAAGTCATTTGAATTCCAGGTTTTCGAATGGCACCAGGACGGCAGCAAGACGGTCGTCAAATGAAGGCTTGCATGGGCGCGACCCTCTAAAATCAGCAGTTTTCACCATCGCAGGCGGCCCCCGCCTGTCCCGACCAGGCGCACCGTCATGCGGTGGCGCCCATGCTGCCATGTCTTCCTCCGAGCCCACCACCGCTGCGGCAACGCCTGCTTCCGACGAAAACCAGCTCATCGCGGAGCGCCGCGAAAAGCTCAGGCACCTGCGCGAACGCCAGGCCCAGGGGCAGGGCGTCGCCTTTCCCAACGATTTCAAGCCGCTGCACCGCGCCGCTGCGCTGCACGAGCAATACGGCGCCACCGAGTCCGAGGACCTGCAGGCACAGGCCGTCGCCGTGAGCGTCGCCGGGCGCATGATGCTCAAGCGCATGATGGGCAAGGCCAGCTTCGCCACCCTGCAGGACGGCTCGCTCGGCGAGACCGCCGGGCGCATCCAGCTGTATGTCACGCGCGACGCGATCGGCGAGGACGCCTACGCCGAATTCAAGCGCCTGGACCTGGGCGACATCCTTGGTGCCGAGGGCACGCTGATGAAGACCAAGACCGGCGAGCTCTCCGTCAAAGTCACGCGCTTGCGCCTGCTCACCAAGAGCCTGCGCCCCATGCCCGACAAGTTCCACGGCATGCAGGACCAGGAAACCAAGTACCGCCAGCGCTACGTCGACCTGATGACCGACGACGCGGCGCGCCGGCGCTTCGTCGCGCGCAGCCAGACCGTGGCCGGCATCCGCGCCTTCATGGTGGCGCACGACTTCCTCGAAGTCGAAACGCCGATGCTCCACCCTATCCCCGGCGGCGCCAACGCCAAGCCCTTCGTCACGCACCACAATGCGCTCGACCAGGACATGTACCTGCGCATCGCGCCCGAGCTCTACTTGAAGCGCCTCGTGGTCGGCGGGTTCGAACGCGTGTTCGAGATCAACCGCAGCTTTCGCAACGAAGGCATCAGCGTGCGCCACAACCCCGAGTTCACGATGATGGAGTTCTACGCCGCCTACTGGAACTACCGCGACCTGATGGACTACACCGAGCAGCTGCTGCGCGATGCGGCGCTCAAGGCCACGGGCTCGCTGCAACTCTCCTACAACGCTCGCGCGGTCGATCTGGCCGCGCCGTTTGCCCGCATGACCATC
Source organism: Comamonas sp. SCN 67-35 (assembly GCA_001725255.1). Taxonomy (GTDB): domain Bacteria; phylum Pseudomonadota; class Gammaproteobacteria; order Burkholderiales; family Burkholderiaceae_C; genus Comamonas_C. Next base: position 51,601 of record MEFV01000018.1, read on the forward strand.
CGCGAGGCCATCGTCGCGCACACCGATGCGGGCGAGCATGTCGACGATGCCGCGTGGCTCATCCAGGCGCTCGGGAAGCTCGGCCTCAAGGAAGAAAAGGATCACCTCTCCAAACGCACGCTCGCCAGCCTGCAGGTGCTCTATTTCGAGGAAGCCGTCGAAGACAAGCTGTGGCAGCCCACCTTCATCATGGAGCACCCGACCGAAATTTCGCCGCTGGCGCGCGCCAACGACGAACGCCCCGAAGTGACCGAGCGCTTCGAGCTCTACATCACCGGGCGCGAGATGGCCAACGGCTTCTCCGAGCTCAACGACGCCGAGGACCAGGCCGCGCGCTTTGCCGCGCAGGTGGCGGCCAAGGATGCTGGCGATGAGGAGGCCATGTTCTTCGACCACGACTTCGTGCGCGCGCTCGAGTACGGCCTGCCGCCGACCGGGGGCTGCGGCGTCGGCATCGACCGCCTGATGATGCTGCTCACCGACAGCGCCAGCATTCGCGACGTGATCCTGTTTCCGGCACTGCGCCGCGAACAATAAGGCACGGGAAAAGTACCGTGCTGGCGCGCCTGAAAACCGCGTTGCCGCCGTGGATGCACGACTGGCTCGACGTTATCACGCCCGCCGTGCAGATCCTGCTGATCGTGGCGGTGGCGCTCATCCTGCACCATCTGCTGCGTCGATTGATCTTTCGCGCCAGCGACCACTACCAGTTTCCGCACGAGCTGGTCAAGCCGATCAATGGCGTCGTGCGCCTGTTCGTCCTGGGCGGCGCCACCCTGCTGGTGCTCGAACGCCTGGGCGTCTCCGCCAGCGTGCTGTGGTCGGCGTTCACCGGCTTTGCCGCGGTGGGCGCGGTGGCGTTCTTCGCGGCGTGGAGCGTGCTCTCCAACATCTTCTGCGCGTTCCTCATCTTCACGGCCGGCCCCTTTCGCGTCGGTGATCACATCGAGCTGCTGGACGCCAACACCGAAAAGCCCGGCCCGCAAGGCAGGGTGATCGACATCAACCTGCTCTACATCACGCTGGAAGACACGAGCGCGCCGCCTGACGAACGCCGATGGCTGCAAATCCCCAACGCCCTGGTCTTTCAGCGCGTCGTGCGCCGCTGGCACGCGGGTCACGACGCCCCGGCGCCCCGTGCCGCACCCGCCGAGGCCACACCCTCCATACCAGAAAAATCGCTCTAAAACTGTACCGGCGCCTCAGGTTTTCCCCGTTGTCAAACGCCGCAAAACGGTTAATCTCTCCCCTCTCGCAGGTGCTTACCGGCACCGCAGAGGTTTTCACTTCTACCCATTTGAAAAGAGACTCCATGAAATTCCGCTTGCATACCCTGGTTGGCGCCATCGGCCTGGCCAGTGCGTCGCTGATGTTCCCCGCCCACGCGCAAATCAAGATCGCCATGGTCATTCCGGCCACGGGTCCGCTCACTCAGTACGGCGACATGATCAAGGAAGGGGTGCTCACCGCCGTTGAAATGGTCAACGCCGCCGGTGGCATCAATGGCAAGAAGGTCGAGACCGTCGTCGTGGACGACGGCTGCGAACCCAAGCAAGGCCCGGTGGCCGCCAATCGCGTGATCAACGACAAGATCCACTATGTCGTCGGTCCGGTGTGCTCGGGCGCCGCCATCGCCGCCGCTCCGATCTACAACAACGAAGGCGTGGTCGTCGTCACCCCCTCGGCCACCTCGCCGAACCTGACCGACGGCAAGAATTTCCATTCGATCTTCCGCACCATCGGGCGTGATGACCAGCAAGGTCCGTCGGCCGCCAAGTTCATCGTCGAGAAGATCAAGCCCAAGAAAGTGGCGGTGCTGCACGACAAGCAGTCCTACGGCCAGGGCATTGCCTCCAACGTGCGCGACGACCTGAAGAAGGCCGGTGTGGACGTGGCGCTGTTCGAAGGCATCAACGCCGGCGACAGCGACTACTCCGCCGTCATCACCAAGCTCAAGAGCGCGGGAGTCGATTTCGTCTACTACGGCGGCTACCACCCTGAAATGGGCCTGCTGCTGCGCCAGGCGGGCGAGCAAGGCCTGAAGGCCAGGTTCATGGGCCCCGAGGGCGTGGGCAATCCCGAGATCAATGCGATCGCCGGCCCGGCCGTCGAAGGTATGCTGCTCACGCTGCCCGCGGATTTCTCGACCAACCCCAAGAACGCCGCCATCGTGAAGGCCTTCAAGGACAAGAAGCGTGACCCCGCCGGCGCCTTCCAGATGACCTCCTACGCCGCGGCGGAAGTGATCATGAACAGCGTCAAGGCCGTCGGCGACGATGCCAAGAAGGTTGCCGATCACCTGCACAAGACCACGTTCGAGACCCCGCTGGGCTCGACCAGCTGGGATGCCAAGGGCGACCTGAAGTCGTTCGAATTCCAGGTCTTCGAGTGGCACAAGGACGGTTCCAAGTCCCTCGTGAAGTAAGCCTGATCCCGGGCTGAGCGCCGCCGCTGTTCCGCACCACGGTTCGTCCGTGGCGGTACACGCTGGCGGCGCTGTCGTATTTGCTTTCCCGCGAGCACGTGACACACCTGTACGTGCCCTGTCCGAGGACCTCACATGTCCAATTTCCTGCCCGAGCTGCTGCAGCAGCTGTTCAACGGCCTGTCACTCGGCGCGATCTACGCGCTGATCGCAATTGGCTACACGATGGTGTACGGCATCATCGGCATGATCAACTTCGCCCACGGCGAGATCTACATGATCGGCGCCTACGTGGGACTTGTCACGCTCTCGGCCGTGGGGGTGCAGGGCGGCCTGCCGGTCTGGCTGGTGATCGCGCTCATGATCATCGTTGCCGTCCTGGTCACGGCCGTCTACGGCTACGCGGTGGAGCAGCTCGCCTACAAGCCGCTGCGCGACAGCCCGCGCCTCGTGCCCCTGATTTCCGCCATCGGCATGTCCATCTTCCTGCAGAACTGGATGGCGCTGGGCCAGGGCGCGCGCGACATGGCCGTGCCCGCGCTGATTCCGGGCGCGATGCGCTTCGGCGGCGGCAGTGACGGCGGCTTCGAAATCTTCATTCCCTACGCACGCGTGCTGGTGATCGCCGTCACCGTGGTGCTGATGGTGCTTCTCACGCTGTACATCCGCAACTCGCGCATGGGCCGCGCCAGCCGCGCCTGCTCGCAGGACATGCACATGGCCAATCTGCTGGGCATAGACACCAATCGCGTGATCTCCTTCACCTTCGTGCTCGGCGCCGTGCTTGCCGCGGTGGGCGGCGTGCTGATCGCCCTGGCCGTGGGCAAGCTCAATCCCTTCATCGGCTTCATCGCCGGCATCAAGGCCTTCACGGCGGCGGTGCTCGGCGGCATCGGCAGCATTCCCGGCGCCATGCTCGGGGGCGTCATCCTCGGCATCGCCGAAACGCTGGCCGCCGCCTACATCTCATCGGAATACAAGGACATCGTGGCCTTCCTTCTCCTCGTCCTGATCCTCATGTTCCGCCCCACCGGGCTCCTGGGCAAACCTGAAGTGGAGAAAGTCTGATGGCGCACCCCACCACCACTTCCATTGACATCCGCGGCGCCCTGCGCGGCGCCATCACCGCCACCGTGCTCGCGGCCATCGTGCTGCTGCCCTCCTTCACGCTGCATCTGGAGCGCGCGGGCGCGCGCACCACCATCGTCCCGAACTGGTCCACCCTGGTCTGGGGGTGCCTGGCCGTCTTCGTGGTGCAATTGCTGCGGCCGCTGCTCTTGCCCAGACTTCCGACGGTCAAGCTGCCCAGCCTGCCCAGCTTCGAGCCCGGCCGGCACCGCGTGCTGATGCTGGCGGTGCTCGTGGCCGCCGTCGCCTGGCCGTTCTTCGGCGGGCGTAATTCCATCGACATCGCCACGCTCACGCTGATCTACGTCATGCTGGGTCTGGGGCTGAACATCGTGGTCGGCTTCGCCGGTCTGCTGGACCTGGGCTTTGTCGGCTTCTACGCCACGGGCGCCTACACCTTCGCGCTGCTGCACCACTGGGCGGGCTGGAGTTTCTGGGAGGCGCTGCCTTTCACGGGTGCGATGTCGGCGCTGTTCGGCTTCGTGCTCGGTTTCCCAGTGCTGCGCCTGCGCGGCGACTACCTGGCCATCGTCACCCTGGGCTTCGGCGAAATCATCCGCCTGCTGCTCGTGAACCTCGTGGGCCTCACCGGCGGGCCGGACGGCATCGTTGGCCTGCCCAAACCCACGGTATTCGGCCTGCCGATGACACGCAACCCGGCGGTGGAAGGCGGCACGACCTTCCATCAGTTCTTCGGGCTGGAGTTCAACACCATCCACGTCGTGATCTTCCTGTACCTGATGGCCCTGATGCTTGCCTGCATCACGCTGTACGTCAGCAACCGCCTGATCCGCATGCCGATCGGCCGGTCCTGGGAAGCCCTGCGCGAAGACGAGATCGCCTGCCGCTCGCTCGGGCTCAACCCCATGAAGATCAAGCTCTCGGCCTTCACGCTGGGTGCCATGTTCGCGGGCTTCGGCGGCGCCTTCTTCGCCGCGCGCCAGGGCATCGTCAATCCGGAGTCCTTCACCTTCATCGAATCGGCGCTGATCCTGGCCATCGTCGTGCTCGGCGGCATGGGCTCGCAGCTCGGGGTGATCGTCGCCGCCATCGTGCTCACCGTGCTGCCCGAACTCGCACGCGAGTTCTCGCAGTACCGCATGCTGATCTTCGGCCTGGTGATGATCGTCATGATGGTCTGGCGCCCGCAGGGCCTGCTGCCCATGAAACGCCATCAGGCGGAGGTGCCACGATGAGCACCCCCATTTTGACGGTCAAGGACCTGAGCATGCGCTTTGGCGGCCTGCTGGCGGTGGACGGCATCGCCTTCGACGTCGCGCCCCAGGAGGTGTTCGCCATCATCGGCCCCAATGGCGCGGGCAAGACCACGGTGTTCAACTGCATCAGCGGCTTCTACAAGCCCACCACCGGCGCCATCGCGCTGGCAGGCAAGAGCATTGCGGGCCACAGCAGCCACCACGTGGCCAATGAAGGCGTGGTGCGCACCTTCCAGAACGTGCGCCTGTTCAAGAGCATGACGGTGCTGGAGAACCTGCTTGTGGCGCAGCACCGCCACCACAGGCCGCCGCCCCTGTCGGGCCTGCTCAACACACGCGGCTACCGCGAGAGCGAGCGGCTGAAGATCGTCAACGCGCTCAAATGGCTGGACATCATGGGCCTGCGCGAGTACGCCAACCGCGAGGCCGGCAACCTCGCCTACGGCCACCAGCGGCGCCTGGAGATCGCGCGCTGCATGATCACCGAACCGCGCCTGCTGATGCTCGACGAGCCGGCTGCCGGCCTCAATCCGCAGGAAAAGAACGACCTGCAGCAACTGATCGACCAATTGCGGCGCGATCATAGCGTGACGGTGCTCTTGATCGAACACGACATGGGGCTGGTGATGGGCGTGTCCGAACGGATTCTGGTCATGGAGTACGGCCGCCCGATTGCCCTGGGCACGCCCGAGGCCGTGCGCAACGACGAACGGGTCATCAAGGCCTATCTGGGAGAAGCCTGATGAGCACCTCGACCCCCATGCTTCAGGTGGAAAAACTCTCCACCCATTACGGCGCGATCTGCGCGGTCAACGAGGTCACCCTGCACGTCAACCAGGGCGAGATCGTCTCGCTGATCGGCTCCAACGGCGCGGGCAAGACCTCGCTGCTAATGACCATCTGCGGCACGCCGCGCGCCAGCGGCGGCAAGGTGATTTTGGAAGGCCAGGACGTCACGCAGCTGCCGACGCACGAGATCATGCGCAAGGGCCTGGCCATCTCCCCCGAGGGCAGGCGCGTGTTCCCCCAGCTCACGGTCGTCGAAAACCTCAAGATGGGCGGGTTCTTCCAGGACAAGGAAGCGAGCGAGAAGGGCGTGGCACACGTGTTCGAGCTGTTCCCGCGCCTGAAGGACCGCGCCAGCCAGCGCGCGGGCACGATGAGCGGCGGCGAGCAGCAGATGCTGGCGATCGGTCGCGCGCTCATGAGCGAACCGCGCCTGCTGCTTCTCGACGAACCCACGCTGGGCCTTGCGCCGCTCATCATCGCGCAGATCTTCGAGATCATCGAGACCATCCGCGCCGATGGCGTGACGGTCTTCCTGGTCGAGCAGAACGCCAACCGCGCGCTGTCCATCGCGGATCGCGGCTACGTGCTGGAGAATGGCCACCTCGTGCTGGAAGACACGGGCAAGAACCTGCTGTCCAACCCGGCCATCCGCAAGGCCTATCTCGGCGGCTGACGCATCCCATCCGCGCGCGAGGTCGCGGGCCCGACCCGCGCAGGGTTGCGGACCCCTTCCAGGGCGACGCTGAACAAATCCCTTGCACACGTCACCCTAGTACGTCAACACGTAAATTACGGAACGTAATGGCGTCCCAGCTTTCGGTCGGCATCCTGTCGAGTGAACTTCCACTCGATTGTGCATCGCTGCGC
>MEFV01000019.1 GCA_001725255.1 Comamonas sp. SCN 67-35
GCTCGCCCATGCAGGCACCCAAATGAGTGCCCCATCCAAACGCCCACGCTTATCGGCTGTAGCTTGTTAACGAACCTGCTCCCCCTTGCCACCCCAAAAATCCACTCCCATGGACCCCGGAGAAACAAAAGGCGCTGCGATCAGCGAAGCCCTGCATTGTATACCCAATTTCGGGACCAAAGCAAGAAAAGAGGAAAAAGATCAGGAGGAAGGCCTGCCCGGATAATTTGCCGATGGCACTGATGACGATGATGGATGGGCAGCTGGCCTTCGGGCACTGGCCTTTGCTGGACAAGGCAAGCTTCGCGCTGGAGGCCGGCGAGCGCGTGGGCCTGATCGGGCGCAATGGCGCGGGCAAGTCCTCGCTGCTCAAGGTGCTGGCCCGGTTGGCGACGCTGGACGATGGGAGCTTGTCGGTGCAGCAGGGCACGCGCGTGGCTTATGTGGCGCAAGAGCCGACGCTGCAGCCAGCGCAGACGGTTTTCGAGTGCGTCTCCCTCGGGCTGGCGCAAGCCAAGTCGCTGCGCGAGCGTTACACCCAGATAAGCGACACGGCCGAACTGGCCAGCCTGCAGGCACAGATCGAGGCACACGACGCCTGGAACTGGGAGCAGCGCGTGCAGGAGGCTCTTCAGCGTCTGCATCTGGCGGGCACGGCCCTGGTGGGCGAGCTTTCCGGCGGCATGCAGAAACGCGTAGCCCTGGCGCAGGCGCTGGTGGCGCGCCCCAACGTGCTGCTGCTCGATGAGCCGACCAATCATCTGGATCTGGAAGCGATCGAGTGGTTGGAAGAATTGTTGCTGGGCTTCGCGGGCAGCGTGGTGACGATCACGCACGACCGCAGCTTTCTGGATCGCGTTGCCACACGCATCGTGGAACTCGACCGGGGCAGGCTCGCTTCCTACCCGGGCAATTTTTCCCAATATCAGCGCCAAAAGGCCGAACAGCTCGCCCAGGAAGAAACGCTCAATGCGCGGGCCGACAAACTGCTGGCCCAGGAAGAGGTGTGGATACGCAAGGGGGTGGAGGCGCGGCGCACGCGCAGCCAGAGCCGCATCACCCGCCTGCATGAATTGCGCCGGCAGCATGCCGAGCGCCGCACGGCGCTGGGACGCGTGAAGATGGGGGTGGACGCGGGCCGCGCGCTCGCCTACCAGGGCAAGATCGTCGCGCAGCTGGAGAACGTGCGCAAAACTTTTGGCGACAAGGTGGTGGTGGCGGGCTTGACGGCGACGGTGCTGCGCGGCGACAAGGTGGGCCTGATCGGCCCCAACGGCGCGGGCAAGACCACGCTACTGAAGCTGATGCTGGGGCAATTGCAGGCAGACAGCGGGCAGGTACGGCTGGGGGCGAACCTGCAGATCGCCTACTTCGACCAGATGCGCGCGCAGCTCGACCTGGACGCGACGGTGGAAGACTTCATCAGCCCGGGCAGCGAGTGGATCGAGATCGGCCAGGAGCGCAAGCACGTGCGCAGCTACCTGAGCGATTTCCTGTTCTCGCCCGCCAGGGCGCACTCGCCGGTGCGCTCGCTCTCGGGCGGCGAGCGCAACCGGCTGCTGCTGGCGCGCCTGTTCGCGCGCCCCGCCAGCGTGCTGGTGCTCGACGAGCCGACGAACGATCTGGACATCGACACGCTGGAGCTGCTCGAAGAGCTGCTGCAAAACTATGACGGCACGGTGTTCCTCGTGAGCCACGATCGGCGCTTCGTGGACAACGTGGTGACGAGCATCATCGCCAGCGAGGGCGAGGGGCGGTGGCGCGAATACGAAGGGGACGTGCAGGACTGGCTCACACAGTCGCGGCGCGGCCGCGAGCTGGCCCAGGCCCAGGCCGTCCCGGACATGGATCCAGGCAAAAACACGCCCAAACGTACGGCTGAAAAACGCGAAGAGCTGCAAAAAAAAGAAGTTGAGCTACAAGGAGCAGCGCGAACTGGAGCAACTGCCGGAGCAGATCGAAGCGCTTGAAGCGGAGCAGCGGACCTTGCGCGCGGAACTGGCCGACGGCACGCTCTACGCGCGCGACCACGAGCGCGCCGCCCTGCTCTCGCGCCGCGATGGCGAGATCGAGGAGCTGCTGATGCAGGCGCTGGAGCGCTGGGAAGCGCTCTCGGCCTGACCATCTCCGCCTGGGCCGCCCTGCTACCGGAACACCACGGTCTTGTGGCCGTTGAGCAGCACGCGGTGCTCACTGTGCCACTTGACGGCGCGGGCCAGCACCTGGCTTTCGGTGTCACGTCCGCGGGCGGTGAGGTCTTCCACGGTGTCGGTGTGGTCCACACGGGCGACGTCCTGCTCGATGATGGGGCCCTCGTCCAGGTCGGCCGTGACGTAGTGCGCCGTGGCGCCGATCAACTTCACGCCGCGCTGGTGCGCCTGGTAGTAGGGCTTGGCACCCTTGAAGCTGGGCAGGAAGCTGTGATGGATGTTGATCGCGCGCCCGGCGAGCCTTCCGCACATCTCGTTGGAGAGAATCTGCATGTAGCGCGCCAGCACCACGAGCTCGGCCCCCTCGGATTCGATGATGTCGAACTGACGCTGCTCCACCTGCGCCTTGGTGGCCGCCGTCACCGGCAGATGGTGAAACGGGATGTCGTAGCTGGCGGCCAGCTGGTAAAAATCACGATGGTTGCTGATGATGGCGGCCACCTCGATGGGCAGCAGAGCGCTTCTGACACGGAACAGCAGGTCGTTGAGGCAATGTCCCTGCTGGCTCACGAAGATCACGGTCTTCATGGGGCGCGCCCGGTCGTGCAGGCCCCAGCGCATGGCGTAGGGCTCGGCGAAGGTGGTGAGACGCGAGGCGAGCGTGGCGTGATCGAAGCGCTCGCAGGCAAACTGCACGCGCATGAAGAACAGGCCCGTGGCCGGGTCGTTGTATTGCGCCGCTTCTTCGATGTTGCCGCCGTGCTCCAGCAGAAAGCCCGAGACGGCATGCACCAGCCCGAGCCGATCCGGACAGGAAAGGGTTAACACATAGGTGGAATTCATGGCCCCGATTGTCGCAGCAGGCCGCAAGCCGCCCAGAGTCTGTCACGTGATATATCAATTACTTTGATAGCTGGAAGCGCTTCCCTACTCTGGCTTTGAGCCACTTTTCATTCAAATCACTCCCACCACATCGCGCCCAGGTCGTGCGCGACGATGGGGTAATTCACCCACGTGCCGCGCAAGCCCTTGCGCACCACGGTGCCCACCTGCGGCGTGTAGACCCAGGCGTTGACCGCATCATGGGTGAGGTGGCGCTGAATGCGTGCGAACAGCTGCTGACGCTGGCGTGCGTTGCTTGCCTGGGCGTGGCGCGCCGCCAGTTCGCGAAACGCGCTGCTGTCGTAGTGAAAGTAGTACTCCGGGTCGGTATAGATCAGGTAATCCATCGGCTCGATGTGGTTGATGAAGGTCGTGTCGAAATCGCCCTTGAACGGCCCGGCCAGCCACTCCTTCCAGGACATCGGGACGGGTTCGAGCGTGATGCCGACCTCGGCCAGGTATTGCACCAGCAGGGGCGCCCCGGTGATGGCGTAGGGTGTCGATGGCAGCGCGCAGCGCAGGTGCAGCGGCGCACGCACACCCGCTTCGGCCAGCAGTGCCCGCGCGCGCTCCGGGCTGTAGGGGTAGAAGCTCTCGAGATGCAGATAGCCTGCATCGGTCGGCGCGAAGTGACTGCCTATGGGATAGCCGCGGCCATCGAATCCGCGCCGGATGAAGGCTTCGCGATCAATCGCATGGGTGATTGCGCGGCGCACCCGCACGTCATCGAGCGGCGCGCGCCGGTTGTTCAGCGCCAGCATGGCCTTGCCGCTGGACGCGCCGACCAGCACCTGGAAATCGGCATTGCCGCGAAACCGCTGCACGATGGGCGTGGCGAACTGGAACAGCAGATCGACCTCGCCCGAGTCGAGCGCCGCCGCCTGCTCGTCGGGCTCGATGATGAAACGGAAGGTGCCGCTGTCCATCCTGGGTTTGCGGCCCCAGTAGGCATCGGCGCGCACGAGACGCAGGCTGTGGCCCTTGCGCCAGTCGGCGAGCCGGTACGGACCGGTTCCCACGGGCTGCGTGGCGGCCTGGCCGGCACTCTGGGGGTGCAGGATGACGGCGGTGTTCTCCCCCAGACGAAACAGGAACTGGGCATCCGCATGATGCAAGGCGAGATGCAGGCGATGCGGGCCATCCGCCTGGATGCCCGCGATATTGGAAAACAGCGCCTTGCGCGCCTTGTTGGTCGACGTGGGGGCCGCCGAGCGCTCGAAACTGAAGCGCACGGCGTCGGCAGTGAAGGGCGCGCCGTCGTGAAAGCGCACTCCCCGGCGCAGATCGAAGCTGTAGCGCAGGCCATCCGGGCTCACGTTCCAGCGTTCGGCCAGCAGCGGTGAGACGCTGCCGTTTTCCTCTATCCGGGTGAGTCCCTCCAGAATGTTGTAGTGCACCACCCCGCCGACCGCGGCCAGCGCATCCACGGTCGGGTCGAGACTGGAGGGCTCCTGCGTGGTGCTGAGCGTGACGCTGGACGGACGGCTGGCCGCGAGCGCGGACGGCAGTGCCCCGGCCCACGAGGCGGCACCCGCGGCCAGCAGCCGGGTCAGCCACCCCCGGCGGTGCCAATGAGCCGGCGGTTGCGCCCGGCCGGTTGAATTTTCTGGGTACAAGACCGTCATCGGAGAAACCCTGCGCTATGAACTGGTGACTGGCCACGGCCACTGAGGCGCGTACCCACGTACGCATCACGAGGCGACATGGTACGCTGCGCGCCAGCTCTTGAGAAACATCCAGAAACACGCATGCGCTGGCAGATACTTCTGCACAAGGTAAAACGACACGCGACGTTGGGCTGGGCGCTGCTTCTGATCGCCGCATTTGCCCTCATGGCGTGGGCACTGTCGAGCACCTATGCCGCCCGCGAGGCGCGCTTTCGCCATCAGGTCGAAGTCGGCTTGAACGCGGTCAACCAGCTGCAGATCGGCGCCATCGCCGCGTGGCGCGCGCACGAGATGGCCGAAGCCGAAATGCTCAGCGACGACGATGTTCTGGCCACGGCCGTCGCGCAGTGGCTTCAGCAGCGCGACAGCGCCCACGAAGCCCCGTTGCGCACGCGGCTGCGCTCCCTGGTGGAGCGGTTGCAGTACAGCAGTGCCTACCTGGTCGATACCCAGGGTCGGCTGCTGCTGGATGCGCAGGGCCCCACCGACGGCCAGCTGCCGGCCACGGAATCGATCGCCCTGAGGCAGGCCTTCGTCCAGGCGGGGCCGGCCATCGTCGGTTTGCGCCAGGGCGACGGGTTCGACTCCACCTTCTTCAGCATGCTGGCACCCCTCTTCGACGCCCACGGCGAAGCGGTTGCGGCCATCTGGCTCGTGATGGACGCGGGCACGACGCTCTACCCGCTGCTGCAGGGCTGGCCCACCACCAGCCACAGCGGGGAATCGCTGCTGCTGCAGCAGGACGAGAAGGGACTGCTGTACGCAAGCCCCATGCGCCAGTGGACAGACGCACCCCTGACGCGCCGCATGGGCACAAGCCCCTCCAGGGACACCATCGCCGACCAGTTGATGCATGGTGTGCGCGGCGTGTTCTACGCCCGCGACGACCAGCATCATTCGGTCGTCGCCACGGCAGGGATCGTGCCCGACAGCCACTGGCTCGTGGTCTCCAAGATGGACACGGCCGAAGCCTTCGCCGAGGTGCAGCAGCGCAACTGGCAGGTCCTGGCGCTGGCCGCGAGCCTGGCGCTGATGCTTTCGGGCAGCCTGGTGCTGCTGTGGCTGCGCCATGCCTGGCAGCGCGAGCGCATGCTCAAGCGTGATCTGCAGGAGCACATGCTGTGGCTGGATGCGGCGCAAAAGGCCGCGTTCATTGGCTATTACGCCTATGACATCCAGAGCCAGACCTACCGCGGCTCGGCCATGGCATTCGAGATCTTCGGCCTCCAACCCGCCCCCAGCGCCACGCGCGAGCAGTGGTTCGCCGCGGTCGACCCGCGTGATCGCGACCGTGTCTGGGAGGAAAATCGCCAGACCATCCAGGAGCACAAGCCCCTGCGCATGCAGCATCGCATCACACGCCAGAACGACGGCCAGTTGCGCTGGATCGAAGTGCTGGGGGACCACGCCGAGGATGCCGAAGCGCACCAGCGGCGCATCGTCGGCACGATCCAGGACATCACCGAGCGCAAGCACACCGAGGAAGCGCTGGAGCGCTACCGTTCGGCGCTGGAGACGCAGGTGCGCATCGACCCGCTGACCCAGGTCGCCAACCGGCTGGCGCTGGACGAAGCGCTGAGCCAGGAATGGGAGCGCGCCGAGCGCAGCCGCGCGCCGCTGGCCCTGTTGATGATCGACATCGATCTGTTCAAGGCCTACAACGACCACCATGGCCACCAGCAGGGCGACGAATGCCTGCGCCACGTCGCGCTGACGCTGTCCTCGGCCACGGGCCGCGCGGGGGACATGGTGGCGCGCTACGGCGGAGAAGAATTCGCCGTGCTGCTGCCCGGCGCCACCGAGGAACAGGCGCAGGCAGTGGGAGAGCGCCTGCGCCTCGCTGTGCGCGAACTCCAGATGAAACACAGCCAGGGCGTCGGTGGCGGCGTGGTTACCATCAGCGTCGGCGCGGCCAGCGTGCTGCCCCATGCCATCGCGGAGGAAGACAGCAGCTCGGCCCAGCCGCTGCAACTGGCTGCGGAGCTCATCCGCCAGGCCGACGCCGCCCTGTATGCGGCCAAGCAGCGCGGACGCGACCAGGTGCAGACATGGAACGCACAGACGGAGCGCTTCGCCACCTTGAACCGGAAGACCTGAATTCATGACCGAGACCTTCGATGCCGTGCTGTTCGACTGCGATGGCGTGCTGGTGGACAGCGAGGCCATCACCAACGGCGTGCTGTGCGAGATGCTCAATGAATCCGGCTGGGCGCTGTCACCCGCGCAGTGCCTGCGGATCTTCATCGGCAAGGCGGTGCGCAGTGAAGCGCGGCGCATCGAGCAGGAAACGGGCCGCCCCCTGACCGACGAATGGATGACGGCTTTCTATGCGCGGCGCAACGCACGCCTGGCCGCCGAGCTGCAACCCATCTCGGGCGCCGTGGACACGGTCAGGGCAATCCACGCGCTGCTGGGCGGACGCATCGCCTGCGCCTCGGGCGCCGACCGCGCCAAGGTGGAAATGCAGCTGGCACAGGTCGGCATGAAGCCCTACTTCGGGCCGCACGTCTTCAGTGGCCACGACCTGCCGCGCAGCAAGCCCGCCCCCGATGTGTACCTGGCCGCCGCGGCCAGCCTGGGCGTGGCGCCCGGGCGCTGCCTCGTCGTGGAAGACACGACGGTGGGCGTGCGCGCCGGCGTGGATGCAGGCGCCACCGTGGTCGGCTACTGTCCGGGCGAAGGCGCCGTGAACACGGCCCGCCAGCTGCGCGAGGCGGGGGTGGTGCACATCCTCAGCCACATGTCGCAACTGCCCGGCTGGCTCGCGGGCCGGCGGGCGGCCCCGTTCACGGCCGGATGAAGAACAGCACCGTCATCACCAGGCCGATGAGCACAATGCTCCAGCGCAGCACGGCGGGCGGGAGCTTTCTCGCGCCGCGCGCGCCCAGGTAGCCGCCCAGCGTGGCGGCGACCATCATGATGAGCGCCTCCTTCCACTGCACGATGCCGCCGGCCGCGTAGATGGCCACGGCAATGGCCGTGAGCAGCGTCGAGACCAGGTTCTTGATCGCGTTCATCGCGTTCAGGCGCGTCTGCCCCAGCAGGCCGAAGAGCGCCAGCATGAGAATGCCCATGCCGCCGTTGAAATAGCCGCCATAGCCCGCCACCAGCAACAGCCCGGTGACGGCCTTGAGCCGCGACGCCCGGGCACCTTGCGCGCGATGACTGTCGGCCCAGCGGCGCAGTTGCGGGCCGAACGCAAACATCGCCGTGGCCAGCAGCAGCAGCCAGGGGATGAGGCGGTTGAAGGCGGCGTTGGAGGTGACCAGCAGCAGCGCCGCGCCCAGCACCCCGCCGACGAGCGACAGCCCCACCACCAGCGGCATCGACAGCCCCGGCGCCGGCTCCATGTCCTCGCGCGAGCCGAAGATGCTGGCCACATAGCCTGGCAGCAGCGCCACCGTGCCCGTGGCGTTGGCCGTCACCGGGGGCACGCCCACGGCAATCAGCGCGGGCAGCGTGAGAAAGCTGCCGCCCCCGGCCACGGCATTGAGCGTGCCGGCGAAGAAGGCCGCCACCAGCAGCAGGGCGATATCGAGCATCAATCCTTACGCCGCATAGGGATCGGCGAAACCCAGGCCGCGCAGGATGGCCGTTTCGCGCGCCTCCATTTCGCGCGCGTCCTGTTCGCTGGTTTCGTGGTCCCACCCTTGCGCATGCAGCGCGCCGTGCACCAGCAGGTGGGCGTAGTGCTCCTCCAGCGTCTTGTTCTGCTCGCGCGCCTCGCGCTCGACCACGGGCGCGCACAGCACCAGGTCGGCCAGCACCATGGGCTGCTGCGCGTAGTCGAAGGTGAGCACGTTGGTCGCGTAGTCCTTGTGCCGATAGCCGGCGTTGAGCGCGCGCCCCTCGTCCTCGCCCACGATGCGCACGGTGATTTCAGCGTCCGCGTCCAGCGCGTGTCGGATCCAGCGCGCCACCCGGTGCCGGGGCAGCAGGGCGCGGTGCTGCGCGGCGTCGCGCGCGAACTGCAGCGAGAGCGTGAGGTGCTTCAGGGACATCTTCAAGCCAAATTGGCCTCAAACGCTTATACGGCAAGCGCTTGCAGCTATCAAATCGATTAGAGCATCTGCGTGGGTACGCGGTGCGTGAGCGAGACTTGCCGGTTCTTTTCGTCGACGAACACCAGGCGTGGCTGGTGCGTGGCGAGTTCTTCCTCGCTCACCTGCGCGAACGCGGCGATGATGAGCAGGTCGCCCACGCAGGCGCGGCGCGCGGCCGAGCCGTTGACGGAGACCATGCCGCTGCCGCGCTGGCCCTTGATGGCGTAGGTGACGAAGCGCTGGCCGCTGTCCACGTTCCAGATGTGCACCTGTTCGTTCTCGACGATGCCCGCCGCATCGAGCAGGTCTTCGTCGATGGCGCAGGAGCCCTCGTAGTGCAGGTCGCAGTGCGTCGCGCGCACGCGGTGGATCTTGGATTTGAGCAGGGTACGGATCATGGGGTACGAAAAAAGAAGGGAACTCAGGCGCGGGCCTTGCGCTGCGCATCGTAGGCATCGACGATGCGCGCCACCAGCGGGTGGCGCACCACGTCGGCGCTGGTGAAATGCGTGACCGCGATGCCCGGCACGCGCCTGAGGATACGCTCCGCGTCCACCAGACCGCTCACCGCCCCCCTGGGCAGGTCGATCTGGCTCACGTCGCCGGTGACCACGCAGCGGCTGCCGAAGCCGATGCGCGTGAGAAACATCTTCATCTGCTCCGGCGTGGTGTTCTGCGCCTCGTCCAGGATGATGAAGGCGTTGTTCAGCGTTCTGCCGCGCATGAACGCTAGCGGCGCGATCTCCAGTTGCGCGCGCTCGAAGGCCTTTTGCACGCGGTCAAACCCCATCAGCTCATAGAGCGCGTCGTACAGCGGGCGCAGGTAGGGGTCGACCTTCTGCGTCAGGTCGCCCGGCAGGAAACCCAGGCGCTCGCCCGCCTCCACCGCCGGGCGCGTGAGGATGATGCGCTGCACGCCGCTCCTCTCCAGCGCATCGACCGCGCAAGCCACCGCCAGGTAGGTCTTGCCCGTGCCCGCCGGGCCGATGCCGAAGATGATGTCGTGGCTGGCGATGCTGCTCAGGTACACGCTCTGGTTGGGCGTGCGCGCCTTGACATCGCCCCGGCGCGTGTTCAGATGCACGCCGCCCTCGTCGTCCTCGGCGAGCGACAGGCTGCTGGCCAGCACCAACTGCACCTGCTCAGGCTTGAGCGCACGCGCGGCCATCTCGTAGAGCGCCTGCAGCACCTCCATCGCGCGCGTGGCCTGCGCCTTCGGGCCCTCCACCTTGAAGTGCTCCTGGCGGTGGGTGATCTTCACCTGCAGCGCCAGTTCGATACTCCGCAGATACTCATCCGCCGGACCGCACAGATGGGCCAGGCGGGTATTGTTCAGGGGTGTGAAGGTGTGGCGCAGGATCACGCGGATAATTTCCCGAAGGCGCCGCGAGATTGCGGCCAAGGACGTGAATGATAGGCAAACTGACCGGCACGCTGCTGGAGAAGAACCCGCCCGAGGTGCTGATCGACTGCCACGGCGTGGGTTACGAGGTGCTGGTGCCGATGAGCACCTTCTACAACCTGCCGGCCGTGGGCGAGCACGTGAGCCTGCTCACGCACTTCATCGTGCGTGAGGATGCGCAACTGCTCTACGGCTTTGGCACGTCGGCGGAGCGCCAGACGTTTCGCGAGCTGATCAAGGTCAGCGGCGTGGGCCCGCGCACGGCGCTCGCCGTCCTCTCGGGCATGGGCGCGGCCGACCTGGCGCAGGCGGTGACGCTGCAGGAGGCCGCTCGCCTGGTGAAGGTGCCGGGCATAGGCAAGAAGACCGCCGAGCGGCTGCTGCTGGAGCTCAAGGGCAAACTGGGCGCGGACATGGGCGCGCGCGCGCAGCCGGGCAACGCGGCGCAGTCCGACATCCTGCAGGCGCTGCTCGCGCTGGGCTACAACGACAAGGAAGCGGCCGCCGCGCTCAAGGCACTGCCGGGCGACGTTGGCGTGAGCGAGGGCATCAAGCGCGCGCTCAAGACACTGGCCAAATGAAAAGGAAAATCATGCATCACCATCTCACCCGGGCAGCCGCCCTGTGCCTGCTGCTCGCCCTCTCGGGGTGCGGCGGCGGCTCGGACAGCCCCGCTCCGGCTCCCACGCCTGCTCCCGCACCGGCACCTACACCAGCACCCGCGCCGCAGCCGCCTGCACCACCGGCGGCCGACCGGATCGAGCCGTTCGACCCGGCGGCGCTGTCCAAGGCAGGCGCACGGGAGTCCGTCCCCGCAATCACCTCCACGATCGTCCCCCTGGCGCCCGTCAGCGCAACCATCACGCTATCCGCGCTGGCCACGGGCAAGTCCGCGGGCACGGCGCCCGCAGGCGCGCCACTGCAGATCGGCCAGGGGCGCACGGTGAACGACACCTCCACCACGGAGCAAACCACGGCGCTGCTGCGGTGGCAGCCGGGTGAAGACGGCAGCCAGGTGGCGGCCTTGCGTTTCGTGGCCACGGGCGCGCAGGGGCTGCGCCTGGGCGTGCGCGTGCAGGCGCTTCCGGCCGGGGCACGTCTTTATTTCCAGGGCTCACAAGGGCAGGCCCACGCCATCGATGCCGCGCAGTTGCGCGCCCTCATGCAGCGCAACCTCGATGGCGGCGCGAACACCTCCACCGCCAGCCTCTACTGGAGCCCCGAAGTCGCCGGAGAACAGGTCACGCTCGTGATCGAAATCCCCGCGCAGGCCGACGTCAACGCCGTGCGCCTGTCGGTGCCCCTGCTCTCGCACATCACGATCACACCGCAGCAGGCGTCGCAGCTGGCCAAGGCCGGTGCCGGCAGCTGCGAAATCGACGTGGCCTGCAGCGCCGACGCCCTCGAGCAGGGGCGATCGGTCGCGCGTCTGCGCTTCGTCAAGTCCGACGGCTACACCTACCAGTGCACCGGCACGCTGATGAACGACACGGCCAACAGCGGCACGCCCTATGTGCTGACGGCCCATCACTGCGTAGACGACCAGACCACCGCATCGACCCTGACCACCGACTGGCTGCTGCGCGCCGCCACCTGCGGGAGCTCGAGCATCGATCCGGCCCACGCGCAGCGCACGGGCGGCGCCACGCTGCTCTACACCAGCACGGCCGCGGACACCACGCTCGTGCGCCTGGCCGACAGCGTTCCGGCCGGGGTGGTGTACGCGGGCTCCTACTTCGGCCCCGACGCCGTTCCCGGCACCGCCATCTCCGATGTCCATCATCCCGAGGGCGACCTGCAGAAAATCAGCCTCGGCAAGCTGAGCGGCTACAGCATCTGCGCCAACAACCAGTGCCTCTCGGCGGATCGCAGCACGGGCACCTTCTATTCCGTTCAATGGCAGCAGGGCGTGGTGGAGCCGGGCAGCAGCGGTTCGGGGGCCTTCATGACCCTGGGCCAGCGCCACTACCTCATCGGCCAGCTTTATGGCGGCACCTCCAGCTGCACCAACCCCAATGGCCCCGACTTCTTTGCACGCTTCGACCTGACCTACGCCGACGCGCTGCATCAGTGGCTCAAACCCTGAAGCCCTTGCAGGAGAATGCCCCTGACATGAGCATCCACACCGACGACTTTGCCGCCGCACCGCCCGCGCCACACGCCCGCGTGATCTCGGCCGCGCCCGCGTCGCCCCAGGAGGAGGCGCTGGAGCGCGCGCTGCGCCCCAAGCTGCTGGATGACTATGTCGGTCAGGCCAAGGCGCGCGAGCAGCTGGAGATCTTCATCGGCGCCGCCAAAAAGCGCGGCGAGGCGCTGGACCACGTGCTGCTCTTCGGCCCGCCGGGCCTGGGCAAGACGACCCTCTCGCACATCATTGCGCACGAGCTGGGCGTGCAGCTGCGCCAGACCAGCGGCCCGGTGCTGGAAAAACCCAAGGACCTCGCCGCGCTGCTGACCAATCTGGAGAAGAACGACGTTCTCTTCATCGACGAGATCCACCGTCTCTCGCCCGTGGTCGAGGAAATCCTCTACCCGGCGCTGGAGGACTACCAGATCGACATCATGATCGGCGAGGGCCCGGCCGCGCGCTCGATCAAGCTCGACCTGCAGCCCTTCACGCTCGTGGGCGCGACCACGCGCGCGGGCATGCTCACCAATCCGCTGCGCGACCGCTTCGGCATCGTGGCGCGGCTGGAGTTCTACACGCCCGAGGAGCTCGCGCTCATCGTCACGCGAAGCGCGGGCCTGATGCACGCGCCGATCGACGCCGAGGGCAGCGCTGAAATCGCCCGCCGCTCGCGCGGCACGCCGCGCATCGCCAACCGGCTGCTGCGCCGCGTGCGCGACTACGCCGACGTGAAGGGAGACGGGCGCATCACGCAGGACATCGCGCAGCGGGCGCTGGCCATGCTGGACGTGGACCCGCAGGGCTTCGACGTGATGGACCGCAAGCTCCTGCAAGCCGTGGTGCAGCGCTTTGACGGCGGCCCGGTGGGGCTCGATACCCTGGCCGCCAACATCGGCGAGGAACCCGACACGATCGAGGACGTGATCGAGCCCTACCTCATCCAGCAGGGCTTTCTTCAGCGCACGCCGCGCGGGCGCGTGGCGACGCTGGCAGCGTGGCGCCACCTGGGCCTGCAGCCCTCCGGCGGCTCTCCCTCGCTGTTTCAGGAATGAGCCTGGCCGGGGCGCGGCCATCGGCACAGGCGCATCATGGAAATTGGCGGTACAGACGATGTTTCTGCTAGCATCTTTTCTCTCACACCCTCGCGTCGCGCGCGATCGCGTGAACCCCGATAAACATCTCAAGGAGACAGCATGAAACGGATATCGCGCACCCTCACGGCCATGGCCTGTGTCATCGGATGGAGCTGGAGCGCGGCTACTGCCGCGCCGGTGCAGGTCAACATCGGCATCGTCACCGCGCCGTCTTTCGTGCACACGCTGTCGGCCGAAAAATTCAAGGAAGTGCTGGACAAAGAGCTGCCCGGCAAATACGAGGTCGTCATCCACCACTCCGGCGCGCTCGGCAGCGAAACGCAGGTGCTGCAGCAATTGCAACTGGGCACGGTGCAGATGTGCGTGTGCACCACGGGGCCGGTCGAATCCTTCGTGCCCGAGGTCAAGGCCATCGAGATGCCCTTCCTCTTCAGCTCCTATGAACAGACGGACAAGGTGCTGGACGGCCCGATCGGCAAGGACCTGCTCAAGCGCTTCGAGAAGGCCAACCTCGTGGGCATGCACTTCGAGGACAACGGCTTTCGCAACCTGACCAACTCCAAGCGCCCGGTCAAGGAGCCCGAGGACGTCAAGGGCATGAAGATCCGCACGATGGAGTCGCCCACGCACCTGGCGATCTGGCGCGGCATCGGCGCCAACCCCACGCCCATGGCCTGGCCCATCACCACGCAGCTGCAGCAGGGGGTGCTCGACGGGCAGGAAAACCCGATCTCCGTGATCGCCGCCGCCAAGCTCAATGAGGTGGGGCAGAAGTACCTGACGCTCACGCGCCACGTGTATTCGGCGCTCGTCATCGTGGGCAGCAAGCCCTTCTTCGACAAGCTCCCGGCGGCCGACCAGAAGGCCTTCATGGACGCCGCCGCGCAGGCCTCGGCTTTCGGGCGCGCGCATGTGCGCAACAACGAGGCCAAGGAACTCGCGGCGCTGGAGGCCGCGGGCGTGCAGGTGGTGACCAACCCCGATCTCGCCGCCTTCCGCGCCAAGACCGAGCCGGTCTATGCCTCGCTCACGGGCGACACCAAGAAGATCGTCGACGAGATCCGCAAGAGCGAGAAGCAGTAATCCGCACCCAACGATGGCTGCGCGGGCGCCCTCCTGGCGCCCGCCGCGGTTGAACAACTTCACCGTCTCATGAAACTGCACCAGTTGCTGGGCGCCCTCAGCGAGGGCGTCAACCGCGCGGTTGAGTGGCTGCTGCTGGTCATCGGCGTGGCGTTCTCGCTCATCCTCTTTGCCCAGGTGGTGGCGCGCTATGGCGGCCATTCGCTGAGCTGGTCGGAAGAGGTGGGGCGCTACCTGCTGGTGGCCACGAGCTTCCTCGGGGCCACCGTGGCCTACAAGCGCGCCGAGTTCATCGGCCTGGCGGGCCTGGGCGCCAAATTCGGCCCCGCCATCGAGCACGGCATCGTGCGCCTGCTGCAGTGGCTCACGCTCGCGTGCTTCGGCCTCATCACCTGGTACGGCACGGGCTACACGTTCAATGCCTGGGAGCAGACCTCCTCGGCGGTGCAGATGCCCATGTCGCTGCCGATCTCGGTGCTGCCGATTTCCGCGGCCATCTTTTTGCTGCACGTGCTGGTGGACCTGACCGGCCCCGTCAAGAGCGGCGGCGCCTCATGATCATCGTCCTGCTCTTCGGGCTGATGTTCCTGCTGCTGGCGCTGGGCCTGCCGGTGGCGCTCGCCATCGGGCTGCCGGCCATCGGTCTCATCGTCACGCCCGGCGTCTTTCCCGACACCGTGACACTGGCGGCGCTCGGGCAGACCGTGGTGCAGCAGCTGTTTTCCGGCGTCGATTCGTTCGATCTGCTGGCGGTGCCGCTGTTCATGATCGCCGGCTCCATCATGGAGGTGGGCGGCATCTCGCGCCGCCTCATCGACTTCTGCAACAGCCTCGTGGGCTGGGCGCCCGGCGGGCTGGCGGCCGCAGCCATCGGCGCGTCCATCATCATCGCCGGCATCTCGGGCTCGGCGGCGGCCGACACCGCCGCGATCGGCGCCGTGGTGATCCCGACCATGATCCGCCAGGGCTACCCGCCGGCCTTCGCCGCGGCCGTCGTCGCGGCGGGCGGGGCCATAGGCATCATCATCCCGCCCTCGATCCCGATGATTCTCTTCGGGTTCATGACCAACATCTCCACCTCGCAGCTGTTCGCGGGCGGCATTCTGGTGGGCGCGCTGCTGGGCCTGTCGTTCATGGCGGTGGCGATCTTCATTTCGTGGCGCAAGGGCTATGGCGAGCGCCTGCCCTTCACCTGGAAGCAGGTGGGCGCCACCGGGCGCGCGGCGCTGTGGTCCATGGGCGCGCCGGTGATCGTGCTCGGCGGCATCCTGGGCGGCATCGTCACGGTGACGGAAGGTGCGGCGCTGGCGGTGTTCTACGCGCTGCTGGTGGGCACGGTGATCAACAAGGAGCTGAAGTGGGGCGAGCTGCCGCAGCTCATCATCCGCTCACAGGTCACCGCGGGCGGCATCCTCTTCATCATCGCCATGGCCAAGGTCTTCGGCTGGCTGCTGGCGATGCAGCAAAGCGCGCAGTTGCTCAACACCTTCGTCAACTCGCTGGCGCTGCCACCCGTGGGCCTGCTGCTGCTGGTGATGCTGCTGCTGCTCGTCATCGGCTGCGTGATGGAGACCACCGCCGCGCTGCTGCTGGTGGTGCCGGTGCTGGCGCTGCTCACGCCGCAGATGGCGGTCGATCCGGTGCACTTCGGCGTCCTCGTGGTGGTGAACCTGGCGATCGGCATGCTCACGCCACCGGTGGGGATCTGCCTGTTCGTCAGTTGCGGCATCGCGCAGGTGAGCCTGGGGCGTGTTTCGCGCGCCATCGCGCCGCTCGTGCTGGTCTCTCTGGTCGATCTGCTGATCGCGGCGCTCTGGTCGCCGCTCATCATGTGGCTGCCGACGCTGCTCTACCGCTGACGACAACGCGTCAGCTCGCCACGCACGGGCTGCGTGACGGCCGCGCCCCATCCCTCAGCGGCGCGGCCCGCGCATGGACCGCAGCATGCCCATGACGATCAGCGCCTGCGCCAGGTAGTACGTGGCCAGAACCCAGAGCGATGCCCAGGGCAGGGGCTGCACGAAACGGTTGGTGGCGAGCAGCGAATCGCTGAGCATGAAGCAGCTCGCGCCCAGCGCCACGCACAGCGCGGATCGGCTTGCGAGCTGGCGCCAGCGCGCCCACGCCTGCGCCGCCATCAGCGCGATGGCGAGCACATAGACCGCCACCGGCACGCGCAGCTCGGCGGGCAGGCCGCCCTGCCACAGAAAGGCGTACATCCCCAGCCCCAGCAGCACGGTGGCCGCCAGCGCCAGCCGGTGCGCCAGCCAGGGCACGCCCACGTGAAAGAGCGCGATGTAGCACAGGTGCGCCACAAGAAAGCTGACCAGCCCGGGAATGAACAGCCCCTGCGCCATCAGGAACACGTCGCCCGCCAGCGAGCCCAGCAGCGCGCCGAGGAGCCAGCGCTCCGATGAATTCAAACGAAAAGTGCCTCCAGCGCTTGGCTGGCAAGCGTCAGCCACTACAGCCGCAATAGCAAAAACCATGGCTGCGGGCTTGGCGATGACGTGCCAGTGGAAAAGCCCGAGCGCACTCGTGGCCGTCGCCAGCGCCCCGGCCTCGATCATCAAGGCTTCCCAGGCGGAGATTTTTCCGCGCCACGTTGCGATCAAGGCTCCCAGAAAAATGAGAAGAGTGATGCCCCAGATCCACCGGGCTGGCATGGGCACCTCGGCGCTGGCTGCGAGCAACCAGACCAGCCCGGCAAGCCATGCGAGAAGCTGCACGCCCCACCCCCACGAGCGGAACCTGGACACGGCGCGAAACGAATCAGGCATGAGCCATCCTGCGGGTACATGTCGACGAAGAGGCGCCGATTGTGTCCTGCCCGCCCGCTCTTGCGCTAGAGTGTGCGCATGCAATCCGAACCCACCTTGGCGCAGCGCGCCGCACGGCAGGCAGAAGTCGTGCAGGCCCTGTCCGGCTGCGTGCCCACCCACGCCCTGCTCTGGAACCGGGAAGACACCACGCCCTACGAGTGCGACGGCCTCACGGCCTACCGGCAGCGCCCGCTCGTCGTCTGTCTGCCCGAGGACGAAGCCCAGGTGCAGGCCGTGCTCAAGACCTGCCACCGCCTCGCGGTGCCGGTGGTCGCGCGCGGCGCGGGCACAGGCCTCTCGGGCGGGGCGCTGCCGCACGCTCTGGGCGTGACGCTGTCGCTGGCCAAGTTCAACCGCATCGTGCGCATCGACCCGCTGGCGCGCACCGCCCGCGTGCAGTGCGGCGTGCGCAACCTGGCGATCAGCGAAGCCGCCGCCGCGCACGGCCTGTACTACGCGCCCGACCCCAGCAGCCAGATCGCCTGCAGCATCGGCGGCAACATCGCGGAGAACTCGGGCGGCGTGCATTGCCTGAAATACGGCCTGACGCTGCACAACGTCCTGCGCGTGCGCGGCTACACGGTGGAGGGCGAGCCGGTCGAGTTCGGCTCCGAAGCGCTGGACACGCCAGGCTACGACCTGCTGGCCGCCGTGATCGGCAGCGAGGGCATGCTCGCCGTCACGCTCGAAGCCACGGTGCGCCTCATCCCCAAGCCGCAGCTGGCGCGCTGCATCATGGCGAGCTTCTCCGACGTGCGCCATGCGGGCGAGGCCGTCGCCGCCGTGATCGCCGCCGGCATCATCCCGGCGGGTCTGGAGATGATGGACGGCCCCATGACGCGCGCCGTCGAAGACTTCGTGCACGCGGGCTACGACCTGAGCGCCGCCGCCATTTTGCTGTGCGAGAGCGACGGCACGCCCGAGGAAGTGGAGGAAGACATCGCCCGCATGAGCCAGGTGCTGCAAGCGGCCGGCGCCACCGCGATCGCTGTGAGCCAGAGCGAACAGGAGCGCCTGCGCTTCTGGAGCGGGCGCAAGAACGCCTTCCCCGCGAGCGGGCGCATCAGCCCCGACTACATGTGCATGGATTCGACCATCCCGAGGAAGCGCCTGGCGGACATCCTGCTCGCGATTGCAGAGATGGAAAAGAAGTACCGCCTGCGCTGCTGCAACGTCTTTCACGCGGGCGACGGCAACCTGCACCCGCTGATCCTGTTCGATGCCAACGACCCCGACGAACTGCACCGCGCCGAACTCTTCGGCGCCGACATCCTGGAGACCAGCGTGGCCATGGGCGGCACGGTGACCGGCGAGCATGGCGTGGGCGTGGAAAAGCTCAACTCCATGTGCGTGCAGTTTTCCAAGGAGGAAAACGGGCAGATGATGGCGCTCAAGCACGCGTTTGATCCGAGCGGCCTGCTCAACCCCGGCAAGGTCATTCCCACGCTGCAGCGCTGCGCCGAGTACGGCAAGATGCTGGTGCGCGGCGGGCGCCTCGCGCACCCCGATTTGCCGCGTTTCTGAATTTCAATCAAAAGTGGCTGTAGCGCTTTTCCAGCAAGCGTGAGTAGCTATCGCGGAAGGAGCGAACTCACTCGCCGCGCTTCGTCTTGCGCGCGGGTGCCTTCCTGGCAGGCGCCTTCTTGCGGGCCGCCGGCTGGGCGGCCCCGCCACCCGCGGCCTTGGGCACGAAGGATGACGCCATCTCGCCCGCCGCCTTGAGTGCGCCGCTGGTCATCTCGCGCGTCGCCTTGAGCGCCTCCTCCTGCGCGCTCGCATCGCCCATGGCCTTGCTCGCGATCTGCTGAAACTGCTGGGTGAGCGCGCCCCACCACTGCAGCGGATCGGCCACGGGCGCGGCGGGCGCCTCGCGCGGCTTGTCCTTCGCGGCATCGCCCGTCGCCTGCGCCTTTTCCGTCTTCGGCTCCGGCGGGGCCTGGAACGCGCCGCTGGCCATGTCCTTCATCGCCACATTCATGCCCTGCAGCGTGGCCAGCGTCATGCGCTGCACCTCTAGCGCCTGCACCGTGGCCGTGAGCGCGCGTGCGTTCTGCTCCAGCCAGAACTGCACCGTCTTGAGCTCGCGAATGCGCTGGTCGATTTCTTCCACGCTCATCGTCGGCGCCACCCAGCTGGCGAGAGGCGGCATCGTCGGCGTGCCCGCCGCCGCGCCCTCGGAGAGCTTTTGCAGAAAGTCGAAACCGGGCACGAAGCGCCCGAAACCGAAGGGAGATGTGTCGCTCATGCTCGCTCCTTGAATGCGAAGGCCGGGAGAGGCGCCAGCTTAGCGCGTCGGCGCCTCCAGGTACAGCATCGCGAGCCGCTGGCGCGCGGCCTCGGTCAGCTTCACGCGCTGGCTCAGGTAGCCCTGCACGCCGCCGTGCTCGCGATCCATGGTCTCGAGCGCCGTCTCCAGGTACTCGGCGCGCACGCTCCAGATCACTTCATGCACCGCCCGCGTGGTGGCATCGTCACCCGGCGGCGGCGGCCTGCGGTAGAGCCGGTTGGTGAGCAGGTAATCCTGCAGCACCACGTCGCGCGACACGCCCAGCGCCAGCAGCAGCAGCGCCGCGGCATAGCCCGTGCGATCCTTGCCGGCGGTGCAGTGAAACACCAGCGGCGTGTCCTCCGCGAGCAGTTGTTCGAAGAACTCGGCCAGCTGCGGCGCATCGTCGGCGACGAAGCCCTCGTAGGTGTCGAGCATCAGCCGCTGGGCATGCGCCGCATCCAGGCGCTCGCCACGCTCGGCCAGCTCGCGGTAGCGGCGCACCACCGTCGGCTCGATCGGCACGGACCGGTAGCGCACCGCGGGAAGCTCGTAAGGCAGCGCCGCGCGTTCCTGCCGCCCGCGGAAATCGACCACCCGGGCCAGATGCAGTGGCGCCAGCACAACCGCGTCATGCGCCGTGAGCGCCGCCAGATGGTCGGAGCGAAACAGCCGCCGCCAGCGCACACGGCGCCCGTCGGCCGCGCCATATCCCCCGAGATCTCGGAAATTGCTCGCTCCCGCCAGTGGCAGTGCGCGTTCGAATTCGGTCATGCAGCGACTTTATGCGAAGCCGTCCCCACACGCTGTCCCGTGTGCTCTACCATGGCCACCCCGGAGTCCACACACCCCCCATGACCCTCAATACCTGGCTCATCTACCTTCTGGCGTCGATCGGGCTCTCGCTCTCGCCAGGCCCCAACGGCCTGCTCGCGCTCACCCATGGCGCGATGTATGGCCAGCGGCGCACGCTGTTCACGATCGCCGGCGGCGTGCTCGGCTTCACGGCCATCATCGCGCTGTCGATGTTCGGCATCGGCGCACTGATCCGGTCGTCGGCCCACTGGCTCGCGGCGCTGAAGTGGATGGGTGGCGCCTACCTCGTGTGGCTGGGCCTCCAAGTCTGGCGCGCGCCGCCCGTGGCCATCCACGCACAGCCGGCGTCGGCGTCGGTGCGTGGCTGGAAGATGTTTCGCCAGGGTGCGCTTTCGGCCACCACCAATCCCAAGGCGCTGCTGTTCTTCACCGCCTTTTTGCCGCAGTTCATGAATGCCGAGCACAGCCTGCTGCTGCAGTTCGGCATTCTGGCCGGCACCTTCGCCGCCACCGAACTGCTGACGGAATTCCTGCTGGCCAGCGCCGCCCAGCGCATCAGCCCGTGGCTGGCCCGCGCCGGCCGGCGCTTCAACCGCGCCTGCGGCGGCATTTTCATGGGCATCGGCGCCTGGCTGCCGCTGCGCGGCTAACGTATCCCAAAGAAAAGCCCGCAGATGCGGGCTTTTCTGCGTGGGCTCCATGCTCAGCAATTGCCTTTCTTGGCCTGCCCCGGCGGACAGAAGTTGCCCCCGCCTCGCGGACTGTCCACCACGACGGCGCCGCTGGGCGTGTACACCGCGCATCCGCTCAGCAAGGTACCCACGACCGCCAGCATTCCCAATAATTGCCTCATCGTTAATCCTTGTCACTTGCCATTTTCATCGTGCGTCCCGCCATCCGGGTCGATATCCCGGACCCGTGATGGCCGTGGCTTGCGTCCGGTCTGCTCAGGGGGCCAGCACCAGATTCCGGGTGGTAACGCTGTTGGCGGTCGTCAGCGTCACGGCCGGCGCAGTGCTCTGGACGGTGTAGCCCGGTGCGCTGCCCAGGATGTCGTAGCGACCCGCCACGGCGGTATCGGCACTGAATACCAGCGGGCCACTGACCGCATATGAGGCCTTGATCGGCGCTTCCAGAGGCAAGGAAAGGCCATAGGCGGCGTCGGTGGGGTCGACCTGCGTCCAGGCCACATCCAGCCTCTGGCCCGCACTGAGTACCTGCTGGGCATTCACGGCAGCATCCGTCAAAGGCGTGTTGGACGTATTCGTGACGACGCCCGTGACGCTCGCCGATGCGGATGTGACCACCGGGATGGGATCGGCCGATGTATTCAGCGTCGTGATCCCGGAGGCGATCGACACCGGAACGCCGGTCACGGCCACAGTGGTCAGATTTCTGCCTGCCACCACCACGGTGTAGTTGGTGCTCTCCGGCAGATAGGCCAGCACGAATTTGCCCGTGGTGGCATCCGGTACGGTGGCGCGCAGGTTGTTGTCGGGGTCACGCGTGGAAACCACGGTATGGAGGGCCAGCGTAGGGTCCACATAGCCCACGATCTCCGTGGTCAACCGCCTGATCACCGCGACCACGGGCTTGAGGTTGTAATTGCCGGAATTGCCTGCCTTGACGACGGACTTGCAGGCATCGAAGTCCAGCACCATGTCCGCCACCTGGCCGCCGGTCACATCGAAATTGGCCTTGAGCTTGAAACCGCTTTGCTGGCCGCTGGGCGTGGTCAGCGCGATCTCACTGGTCGAGCCCGATGGCACCAGCGCGTTGGCCAGTGGATGGGACGGCGTGGGGTTGGAAGGATTGTCGGCCAGCACCAGGCGAACCTGCTGGTAGTTGCCGGCGGGCAGCGGCAGCGAACCCAGCTCCTGCAGCACGCCATTCGTCAGGCCCAGCAAGTCGATACGCCGGGGCGCAATGGCCAGTTCGCTCCAGCCCGCATCGTTGGTGCCTGCATCGGCGCTCTGGTGCACGCGGATCTTGGTCACGGTGACATAGACGTGGTCATAGCCGCAGGCGGGTGCATCGGTCATGGCCAGCTTGAGCGTGCCTTGCTGATCACCACCGCTGCCCCCTCCGCCGCACGCGGCAAGGCCAGCGACAACCAAACTCAGACCGATCCAGCGCAGGGCCTTCGCAGGCCGAAATCCGCTTGAATGATTCATGCAACTCTCTCCAGAGACATCAGACCGGCGCGATCCTAGGGCCCGACCCGGAACAGCTTGGGAGATCTTGTTACGTTCGTACCATCGTGTGCGCGTCCACTCTGAGCCGCTGCAATCTCCGACTACCTTTCGCAACAGTCTTCGGGGTCAAGTTCCATGCGATGCCCATCGCATTTCGCCTTTCAACAGGTCGTTTTCATGCCCCCGGACTGCTGATCCTGCCCTTCGGGAACTGAATCGGCGAACTGCAGCCGGGGGCGCGACACGGCAGCCCAAAAATTTATCGAATCGACCGAATCGTTTTCACAGTTCGGCGCCTCTTACAGGACAAAGGGGCTGTGAGCGCCGCCATACCATCCGGGATCAATGATCTCCAACACTGGAGCGCTCGCAACCATGCCCTGCTACTGGTGAGCAAAAAATACCGTACCGGGGATGCCACCATGATGAAGAACACAGACACTGTGGAAGAACGCGAGATGTCGCCGGACAACAGCACGCTCTACGTCGGGTTGGGCCTGGGCTTGGGTGGCTATGCAACAGCCACCAGCATCCTGGCAGGCTTCGTCTACCCGGCTTGCGTGGTGGCGGCTCCCGCTTTGCTTGCTGCGGGTGTGTATCAAAAAATCGGGAGCCGCAACCGCAAACCCGAGGATGGAAGCAGATTGCAATCAGAGGCTCGCTGAATGAACCGATCATCGAGTCAGCGCAGGAGATCAGCATGGGCACCCCCGTTGGCGACCGCGACAATTTGATCATGGCGGTACAGACCGGAGACACGACCGCCCTCTCCCGTTTGCTGGTGGTGTGCCAGGCCGATGCGCGCCGCTATGCGTACAAGCACTGCCATGCGAGCGATGTGGATGACGCGGTTCAGGAATCGCTGCTCATCATTTCCCGCAAGGTCAGCGGGCTCAAAGCGGCGGCTGCCTTTTCGTCGTGGCTGTTCACGGTCATCAAGCACGAATGCCGCAAGCTCGCGCGCATGATGCTCAAGCGCGAGCCCTTACCCGATGAAATGGCCGAGGAACTGCTGCTTCATCGCCCCGACGACGAATTGCGGATCGACCTCGTCAATGCCCTGGAGTCGTTGCCTGCCCACTATCTCGAAGTGGTGCTTCTGCGCGACTTCGAGGAGTTGACCATCGCCGAGATCGCCACCCGGCTCGGCGAGCCGCCTGGCGCGATCAAGAGCCGACTGCACCGCGCCCGTGAACTGGTGCGCGAATACATGCTTGATTGGGAACCGACCTCGAAGCCTCACGCCTCGGCCAGGTAACCAGGCTGCACGCTCGACCCCTCAGCCCTCAATCGCAAGGCACTGGCCGGCGATTGAGGGTTTTTCTTCGTGTTTCGAACCATTTTGCGCGGCGGTCGCCTCTTAGGAAACGAGGCTGGCTGCTGCCGGCCGATGACCCGCAGCCCACCCGGCTGCTTCTTTCCTTTCAGGAGATCACCATGTCAAACCATCTGTTGTCCGCCGCCGTCGCCACGGCGTTCGTCGCCGCCTTCGCCGCCCCTGCCTTTTCGCAGGGCATGAGCCAGGCCGACATGCAAAAGAAGATGCAGGAGAACCAGGCCAAGAGCATGGCCATGATGAAGACCGGCAAATACGACAAGTGCTACGGCGTCGCCCTCAAGGGGCAGAACGACTGCTTCGCCGGTGCCGGCACGACCTGCGCGGGCACGAGCGCCACCGACTACCAGGGCAACGCCTGGAAGCTGGTCGCCAAGGGCACCTGCACCACGATCTCGACGCCCAGCGGGCACGGCAGCCTCACCGCCACGTCCTGACGCCAGTGTTCGCCTTGGTGGGCGGTGGCCCGTCGCTCCGCCCGCCCGTTTCCGATCAAGAGAATCAACATGGGCATTCACCAAACTGGGCACGCCGCGGAGCGGGGAATCCCTGCGCGAGCGGGTGTCAGCCTCAAGGCCGACCACTACCGAACCATCATCGAGACGCGTCCGGACATGGGCTTCTTCGAAGTCCATGCGGAAAACTACATGGGTGCCGGCGGCCCGCCCCACCGCTACCTGACCGCCATCCGCGAACACTATCCCCTGTCGCTGCATGGCGTGGGCCTGTCCATCGGCGCCGACAGACCGCTCGATCAAGCGCATCTGCAGCGCCTCAAGGCGTTGAGCAAGCGGTACGAACCCGGCCTGGTGTCGGAGCACCTCGCATGGTCTTCGCACGGCACCAGCTATCTCGATGACCTCTTGCCGCTGCCTTACACCGACGATGCGCTCAGCCGCATCTGCCAACACATCGACCAGGTGCAAACGGGCCTGGATCGGCAAATGCTGCTGGAGAACCCGGCCACCTATCTCTGGTTCAAGGAGAGCACCTGGCGCGAAACGGATTTCATCAGGGAGATCGCCCGGAGAACCGGGTGCGGTCTGCTGCTGGACGTGAACAATGCCCATGTGGCGAGCACGAATCAGCAATGGGACGCACGCGCCTACATCAATGACTTCCCCCTGGACCGCGTGCAGCAAATCCACCTGGCTGGCCACTCCCGCCAGACGGACGAGAAGGGACGCCCCTTGCTGATCGACTCGCACGACCGTAGCGTGGACGAGCGGGTGTGGAACCTCTTCAGCCAGGTCATCCAACGCATCGGGCCAGTGCCTACGCTGATCGAATGGGATACCAACATTCCCGCATGGCCCGAGCTGCAAGCCCAGGCCGTGATGGCCGAGGCGCTGATGGGCCTGTCGAACACGGAGGAACAGCGCCATGACACGCTTGCCTGAACGCCTGGGGGAATTCGCCTCGGCACTGCTCGCCCCCGAGCGCCCGGTACCCGAAGGACTAGTGGGCCCCGACGGCGAGCCGAGCGCCCGGCGCTTTGCCGTCTATCGGAACAACGTCTTCGTCGGCCTGATCGACGCACTGCGCGCAGGCTTTCCCTGCACCGTCAGGCTGGTGGGGGACGAGTTCTTCGCGGCGATGGCGCGTGTCTTTGCGGCCGCCACGCCGCCCAGCTCGCCGGTGCTGCTGCGCTACGGCGCCGAGTTCCCGGATTTCATTGCCTCTTTTCCACCCGCCGAATCCTTGCCCTATCTCGCCGACGTGGCCCGCATCGAGCGCGCCGCCACCGAGGCGTATCACGAGCGCGAAGCGGTGCCACTGACACCCAGCGCACTTGCAGGCGTGCCGCCGGACCAGGCATCCATGCTGCGGTTCAGGCTCCACCCTTCCGTGCGCCTGCTGCGTTCACCCTACCCGGCCTTCACGATCTGGCGGATGAACGCCGCCGATGGCAAGCCGGCACCCGTTGATCTTTCCGAAGCGCAGGACACGATGGTGCTGCGCCCCGACGCCGAGGTGGACGTGCGCCAGGTGGTTCCCGCGAGCCACGATTTCGTGGCCGCGCTCGGCCGGGGGCTGGCGCTATCCCAGGCCACGGAAACAGCCCTCGCCAAGGACAGCGATTTCGACCTGTCGGAGAACCTGCGGGAATTGATCCAGATGGGCGCCTTCATCGGCTTCGAACTGGAGACCAGGGGAGCACAACCATGAGTGACGTTCAAGCGGCGAAAGGCGGGCCCGGCGCGTTGGACGCAGCCGACTGCGCACTGCACGGACTGGCAAAGATGGCCGGCATGGCCGCGCCGTTGTTCCTTCGGGTGGCGCTGGCCTTGCCCTTTTTCAAATCGGGCCTCACCAAATGGGACGGCTTCCTGTCGCTGTCGCCGGCGGCAAGCTTCCTGTTCGAAGATGAATTCAAGCTGCACATCCTGGGGAAGGTTTATGACCTGCCCATCCCGGACGTGCTCGCCTTCGCCAGCGGCTCGGCCGAGATCATCTTTCCGACCCTGCTGATTCTCGGTCTGGCCACGCGCCTGAGTGCTCTGGGTCTGCTTGGCATGACGGCGGTGATCCAGCTCATCGTGCCGGACGGGTGGGCGAACTTTCATCTGCCCTGGGCGGCGATGGCGATCGCCCTGATCGCCATCGGGCCGGGCCGGCTTTCGCTCGACCACGGGATCCGCGGTTTCCTGGAGCGTCGCCAGGCTTCGGTCTGACAAGGGGCCAACCGTCCATGGGCCAGTTCAACCGCCATGCAGCGCATCGATCAGCGGACAGGACACATGGCCGTCATGCGCGGAACACTCGTTCACCAGTTTGGACAGCACCTGCTCCATCCGCATGAGATCGTCCAGGCGGGCGCGAACGTCGGCCAGCCGCGGCGTCGCAAGGCCAGCGGCTTCACTGCAATGGGTGCCGTCCTCCAGCCTCAGCAGTTCCCCGATTTCATCGAGGCTGAAACCCAGGCGCTGGGCCGCTTTCACGAATTTCACCCGCGCCACATCCGCCGCGCCATAGCGACGAATGCTGCCGTAAGGGCGCTTCGGTTCGACCAGCAAGCTCTTGCGCTGATAGAAGCGGATCGTTTCGACATGAACCCCGGCCGCCTTGGCAAACGCGCCGATGGTCAGATTCTCCAGATGGCTTTCCACGACGCTTGACTCCGTACACAACTACGGAAATAAGCTTAATGCATCAGGCGGAATTTCAAAAGGACTGCCCCATGTCGAAACCGCGAACCGGAAGCGGCGCCCTCGCCACCGGCGGGCTGGCCGACCATGTGCGTGAACCGGGCCACAACGATGGCAAGGCCGGCCACCACGGCGGCTTGCATATCGCCGTCATCGGCAGCGGCGGCGCGGCGATGGCGGCAACCCTGAAGGCCGTTGAGCAAGGCGCTCGGGTGACGCTGGTCGAGCGCGGTGCCATCGGCGGCACCTGCGTCAACATCGGTTGCGTGCCGTCCAAGATCATGATCCGCGCGGCCCATATCGCTCATCTGCGCCGTATCAGCCCGTTCGATGATGGCCTCCCACCAACACCGCCAAGGGTGTTGCGCGGACGGCTGCTGGCCCAGCAACAGGCACGCGTCGAGGAACTGAGACACGCGAAGTACGAAAACATTCTGGCCGACAACCCGGCCGTCACGGTGCTGCACGGCGAGGCACGATTCAACGACAGCCACAGCCTCCTGGTGCAACTGAACGACGGCAGACTGCAACATGTTGCGTTCGACCGCTGCCTGATCGCCACCGGCGCTGACGCGGCCGTACCGCCTGTTCCTGGTCTCAGGGGCGCTCCCTACTGGACTTCGACGCAGGCGCTGGCAAGTGACACCCTCCCGAAACGCCTGGCCGTGATCGGTTCGTCGGTAGTGGCCGTCGAACTGGGGCAAGCTTTCGCCCGGCTCGGCAGCCAGGTCACCCTCCTGGCGCGGAGCACACTGCTGACCCGCGAAGACCCGGCCATCGGCGAAGCCTTGACGGCAGCGTTTCGCAGCGAGGGCATCGAAGTGCTGGAGCACACGCAGATCGACCAGGTCGGCTATATGGACGGCGAGGTCGTGCTGGCGACAAACCACGGTGAGCTGCATGCCGATCGTCTGCTGGTCGCCACAGGCCGCACGCCCAATACGCGCAGCCTTGGCCTCGAAGCGGCTGGCGTCACCATCAACGCGCAAGGGGCGGTCGAAATCGACGCCGGCATGCACACCAGCACCCCGCGCATCTACGCCGCTGGCGACTGCACCGACCAGCCGCAGTTCGTTTATGTGGCAGCAGCGGCCGGCACACGCGCGGCGATCAACATGACTGGCGGCGACGCGACGCTGGACTTGACGGTGATGCCGGCGGTGGTGTTCACCGACCCGCAGATCGCCACCGTGGGCCAAAGTGAAGAGCAGGCCCACCGTTCCGGCATCGAAACGGACAGCCGCACGCTCACCCTCGACAACGTGCCGCGCGCGCTGGTCAACTTCGACACGCGCGGCTTCATCAAATTGGTGATCGAGGCAGGCAGTGATCGACTGATAGGCGTGCAGGCGGTCGCCCCAGAGGCCGGTGAACTGATCCAAGCCGCGGCGCTGGCGATCCGTGCCCAGATGACGGTGCAGGAGCTGGCCGACCAGTTGTTTCCCTACCTGACGATGGTCGAGGGCCTGAAGCTTGCCGCGCAAACCTTCAGCAAGAACGTGAAGCAGCTCTCGTGCTGCGCCGGATAGCAAGGTTATTTCGTCCCTGTCGGTAGAGCATAGGACGCAAAGGCCGCATCCACGGGGGTATCGAACAGGTGATTGGTGTAGTTCGAGATCGTTTTCACGGCGATGGCGAGCACAACCTGCAGGGCCTGCTGCTCGCTGTAGCCTGCGTCGATGAATGCTTGCAAACCCGCCCGGGACGGGTTGCCCCGCTTCTGCACCATTTCCTTGACGAAGGCGGCCAGGGCGCGCAGCTTCGGGTCGTCGATCGCCGCACCCTCACGGATGGCTCGAATCGCCTGCGGCGGCACCTTCGATACCTTCTCGGCAATCATGCTGTGGGCAGCCACGCAGTAGTGGCAGGCATTTTCCCGGCTGATGACCAGCAACACGACTTCCTGCTCGGCCGGCGTGAAGCCGGACTCCCTGCGGAACCAGTCGTACCCATGCAGGTAGGTCGAGAGCGCACCAGGGGCATGGGCCATTTCCCCATACATGTTGGGAATGAATCCCTGTTTCTTGCGCGTATTGCTCAGGAACTCTCGACTCTTTTCCGGGGCGGTGTCTTCGGCAAGAAGAGGCAGTGTCAGCTTGGCATTCATGGATGGCTCCTCAGTGGAAATATTCCCGCTTTCAGCGGTACGTTGGATGATGGCGAAGTCAGGCGAAGCATCGAAGCCGCGCGGGGCGAACAGGCTATGGATGTTCCTCCGATGGCGTGGCGTCGATGGGCGACAAGACGTGATGGCTGAGCGCTTGGGAGGGCTGAGCGATCAGCGTCGAGCAGAAGGCGCAGGTGTCCAAGAGGTTTCCCACGGCATCACCCATCCGAAATCACGGTGAACTTCGGGCGGAGCATGGCTCAGAACCTCGTCGTCAATTGCGTGAGCCAGGCTGGCGAATGTTCGACCAGCCACGCCTCCATTGGCTTGTCGGCACCCGTCAGGATCAGGACGGCCAGGGCAACCATGATTGCGCCCAACAGGACCTTCCCGGCTTTGCCGGCGTGCAAGAGCCTGGATCGCGTGCGGCCCATGGCGCTGCGCGACACATAGGCCAGTACCACCAGGGGCAACGCTGCACCAAAGCCGAACACCGCCATCATCAAGCCTGCTTGCGCCAGGCTGGTGCCCTGGCTGGCAAGAACGATGGCCGCCCCTAGCGTCGGCCCCACGCAGGGACTCCAGACCAGCCCGAGCACCAGGCCCACCAGGAACTGCCCCGTCAGCCCGCCCAGCTGGACGCGAGCGAGCAGGTGGTTTCCGGCATCGCCAAGGCCTGCCGTGAGCGACGCGAACCGCTGCTGGAGGGCACTGGACATCAGCACCACTCCCAGCAACCCCAGGACGACCGCGCCCACGCCACGGAAGAACGTGGTGTCGATGCCGAGCGAAGCGCCTGCCCAGGCCAATGCCGTGCCGACCATGGCATAGGACAGGGCGAGGCCGCCCGCCAGGGCCAGCGGCGCGTGCCGATGGGCGTTGACCGCCGAGCCGATCAGGATCGGCACGATGGGCAGGACGCAGGGGGAGAGCGTCGAAAGCACCCCCGCGAGCAGGCCGAGGCCATAGGAGCCGAGGCCGAGCGTCATCAGCGCGTGGTCTTCTGAATCAGGCCCTCGATACCGGCCTCGGTGGTGTCACCCACGGAGCGGGCCACTTCCTGCGCGCCCTTGAAGCCCACCAGGGTGCTTTGCATGCTGACCTTGAGCGCCCGGACGGTGCTTTTTTCAATGTCGAAGTCCACGGTCAGCAAGGTCACATCCTTGTAGGCGGGCTGCTTCATCAGCTTTTCCAGGATCGACTTCTGCGCCTTGCAGGTCGGGCACCACGTCGCGCTGACGTCCACCACCACGGGCTGGCCAGCCTGCGTCAGCCGGTCGAACTCGGCTTGGCTGAACGGTTTGATCTCCCCGGCGCTGGCGATGCCGGCGAACGCCGAAAGCGCGAGCATGGCAGCGGTCATACATCGTTTCATGAGCATGGTCCTGAACAAGAGGGCACCACCCAACGCGGCGATTCGCGCGGGCGAATGCGGTCGCCAACAGTGACGGCCTTCTTCCAAGAGGCGAGAAGTCGTCAAAACGGTTCGCATCCGAGCAGAAAAATCCGCGAGGCCGCACGTCAGGATTCATTCACGTTTTCGGCAGAACCCGCTTTTTTTGCACATGCGGCGAACCGTTTGGGCGGTTGCGCCCCTCTCATGAACAAGAGGGATGGCACGGCCGCCCAAGGTGGGCGGCCCCGATATCTCCCAATTCTTCCCCTCACACCACTTTCAGGTGATAGGAGCGCACCATGTACTGCAGCACTTCTGTGACAGCCCAATTGGTCCGTGGCGCTTTGGCCGTGATATCCATTGCAGGCGCCATCGTTTTAACACCCCACTTTTGGCCCGCGGTGGGGCTATTGGGTCTGGCGATCTACTTCATGCGCGGGTGTCCCGCCTGCTGGCTCACGGGACTGATGGATGCCATCCGGTTTCGCAACGAGCACAAGCCACTGCCGTAGCTCTGATCCGCAAACGCGGAACCACATCCTTCACCCCTATCGAGGGTGCGCTGGAGAAGCGGAATCTGGTGCGGCTGGCGGGGATCGAACCCACGACCCTCGGCTTCGGAGGCCGATACTCTATCCACTGAGCTACAGCCGCTGGATGGAAGCCGCAAATTATCGCATGTCACCCTGCAACCGATAGCCAAGTCCGCGCAGATAGGCAGCAACGGCATCCGCGCCCACGCGCTGCAGATCGAACGGCGTACTGCCCAGAATCCAGGTCTGCAACAGGCCGTCGAACAGGGCCTGCAAGCCCAGCGCCGCATCGGCGTGCGCCATGGGCAAAGTCAGCGACTGCTCCCGCGCGGCGAGCGCCAGGTCGTTCGTGAGCCGCGCATGAAACCGCTTGAGCGAAGCCTCGTGGCGCTCGCGCACTCCGCCCAGCTCGGCCACGTATTCCACGCGATACATGGCGATTTCAAACACGCGCCGCGTATGCGCATCTTCCACCGCGATCGCCAACAGGCTCTGTATCGTGCCTTGCACGCGCGCCAGGGGATCACCGGCCGCATCAGGCCTGCGGCACGCCGCCTCCAGCGGTAAGGTCACGCGGTCCATCATGGCATTGAAGAGGTCCACCTTGTCCTTGAAGTGCCAATAGATCGCGCCGCGCGTGGCGCCTGCAGCCTGTGCGATCTCGGCCAGCGACGCGCGTCCCACGCCTTTTTCGTGGAACACGTCTTCCGCTGCATCCAGCAACGCCTGGCGTGTTGCGTCCGCCTCTGCCTTCGTTCGTCGAACCATCTGAAATTTTTCTCAAAAAAACCGAGAATGCAATGCTTCGTTCTCCGCAGCGGCGATTATACATTCATGGATGTATGTATAATCGCCGCCCTTGTGCATAAACATCTCCATGCGCGCCCGGCGCCATTCGCCACGGCACCCGAAGACTGCGCATCGTCCATCGAAGGAATTTCATGTTTCGACTGCCCCTGACGGTCAGCCCTGCTCCCGGCTTGCGCACCGGCGCGCTGGCCCTGCCTCTGGTTCTTGCCAGCACCCTCGTACTCGTCGCCTGCGGTCAGTCCGGCGCGCAGTCGGCGGGCGCCGGCGGTCCGCCGCCCGCGCCGCAAGTGGGTGTCGTGACCGTGCAGCCAGGCAACGTCGGCCTCGTCACCGAACTGCCTGGCCGCCTCGAGGCGTCGCGCATCGCCGAGGTGCGCGCGCGCGTTGCGGGCATTTTGCAAAAGCGCGTGTTCAAGGAGGGCAGCGACGTCAAATCAGGCCAGAAGCTGTTCCAGATCGACGACGCCCCTTACCGCGCTGCGGTGGCCCAGGCGCAGGCCAGCCTCGCACAGGCCGAAGCCAGCCTGGCGCAGAGCCGCGCACTGGCCGAGCGCTATGCGCCTCTGGTGGCACAAAACGCCGTCAGCAAGCAGGACTATGACAACGCCGTGGCCGCGCGCCTGGCGGGTGAAGCCAATGTTGCAGCCGCCAAGGCGGCCGTGACGGTGGCACAAATCAACCTCGGCTACGCCAGCGTGACCGCGCCCATCGCCGGGCGCATCGGCCGCACGCTGGTGACCGAAGGCGCTCTCGTGGGCCAGGGCACGCCCACGCAGCTGGCGCTGATTCAGCAGATCGATCCGCTCTACGTCAATTTCACGCAGTCGGCGGCCGACGCGCTCAAGCTGCGCGCCCAGATGGCCAGCGGCAAGTATCAATCCGCGGGAGCCAACGCGGCGAAGATCAGCGTGGTGCTGGAAGACGGCAGCACATACGGCCATGCGGGCAAGCTGCTCTTTGCCGACCTGTCGGTGGACCCCACCAGTGGACAAGTGACGCTGCGCGCCGAAGTGCCCAACCCGGAGCACGCGCTGCTGCCCGGCCTGTACGTGCGCGTGCGGCTGCAGCAGGCCCAGGCGGACAACGCCGTGCTGCTGCCGCAGCAGGCCGTCACGCGCAGCGTGACGGGCGACACGGTGCTGGTGGTGGGAGAAGGCGGCAAGCTTGCGCCCCGCCCGGTCAAGCTCGGGCCGAGCCAGGGCGACGAGTGGGTGGTGCTCGACGGGCTGAAGGCGGGCGAACAAGTCATGGTCGATGGCTTCCAGAAGCTGCCGCGCGTCAAGCCCGGCGACCCGGTGATCGTCCAGCCCGTGCCCTGGAGCGCGCCGGGTACCGCGCCCGCCAAGGCCCCCGAGGCATCCGACAAGAGCGCGGCCCCCGCGACCAAATCCTGATCGCCGGGAGCACGGCACATGGCCAAATTTTTCATTGAACGGCCCATCTTCGCGTGGGTCATCGCCATCTTCATCATGGTGGCCGGAGCAGTCTCGATCACCAGGCTGCCCATCGCGCAATACCCGGCCGTGGCACCGCCCACGATCCAGGTATCCGCCTCCTATCCCGGCGCCACGGCGCAGGTGCTCGAAGACTCCGTGCTCGCGGTCATCGAACGCGAGATGAACGGCGCCACCGGCCTCGTCTACATGGAGACGACCAGCCAGGCCAACGGCACCGGCACGCTGGTGCTGAGTTTCGAACCCGGCACCAACCCCGATCTGGCGCAGGTGGACGTGCAGAACCGCCTCTCGCGCGCCACGCCGCGCCTGCCCGCCGCCGTGGTGCAGCAGGGCGTGCGCGTGGAAAAGTCGCGTTCGAACTTCCTGCTGTTCTCGATGCTGACCACCGAGACGCCCGACGTCACCATCGCGGCGCTCAACGACTATGCCGCACGCAACATCGTGCCCGAGTTGCAGCGGTTGTCCGGCGTGGGAACGGTGACCCAGTTCGGCGCCGAGCGCGCCATGCGCATCTGGATCGACCCAGCCAAGCTCAAGGGCTTCAATCTTTCGCTCGACCAGGTCAACGCCGCGATCCGCGCGCAGAACGCGCAGATTTCCGCCGGCAACCTCGGCGACCTGCCGAGTGCTCCCGGCCAGGCCACCACCGCGACCATCGTGGTCAAGGGTCAGCTCACGACGACAGAGCAGTTCGGCGACATCGTGCTGCGCGCCAACACCGACGGCTCCACCGTCCGGATCAAGGACGTGGCCCGGGTGGAACTTGGCGCGCAAAGCTACAGTGGCGGCGCGCGCCTCGATGGCGCCGAGGCCGTCGGCATGGGCGTGCAGCTCACGCCCACGGCCAATGCGCTGGAAACCTCGAAGCTGGTCAAGGCCAAGCTCGACGAATTGCAGAAATTCTTTCCGGAGGGCGTGAAATACGCCATCCCCTATGACACCTCGGTGTTCATCTCGGCATCCATCCAGAAAGTGGTCGAAACCCTGTTCGAAGCGGTCGCCCTGGTGTTCCTCGTGATGCTGCTGTTCCTGCAGAACCTGCGCTACACCATCATCCCGACCATCGTCGTGCCAGTGGCGCTGCTCGGCACCTTCGCCACGCTGCTCGCACTCGGTTTCTCGATCAACGTGCTCACCATGTTCGGCATGGTGCTGGTCATCGGGATCGTGGTCGATGACGCCATCGTCGTGGTGGAAAACGTCGAGCGCATCATGAATGAGGAAGGTCTCTCGCCGCTGGAGGCCACGCGCAAGGGCATGTCCCAGATTTCGGGCGCCATCATCGGCGTGACGGTGGTGCTGATTTCCGTCTTCGTGCCGCTCGCGTTCTTCCCGGGCTCCACCGGCAACATCTACCGCCAGTTCGCCGCCACGATGGGTACGTCGATCGCGTTCTCGGCCTTCCTGGCCCTGTCGCTCACGCCCGCCCTGTGCGGCACACTCCTGAAACCCATGGCCGAAGGGCACGACCAGAAACGCGGCTTCGCCGGCTGGTTCAACCGCAGTTTCAAACGCACCACGCATCGCTACGAATCGGGCCTTTCGCGTCTGCTGCACCGCGGTGGCCGCATGATGATCGTCTACGCCGCGCTGATCGCAGCCGTCGCTCTGATCTACAACCGCCTGCCGACTTCGTTCCTGCCCAACGAAGACCAGGGCAATCTGATCACCAACGTGCAACTGCCTCCGGGCGCCTCGCTCGCTCGCACCGAAGTGGCGTTGAAGGCCGTTGAAAAGTACTTCCTCTCCCAACCCGAAGTGCAGCACATCGTCACCGTGGCCGGCTTCTCGTTTTCGGGTCAGGGACAAAACGCGGGCCTGTCCTTCGTGACGCTCAAACCCTGGGACGAGCGCAAGGGCGCGGAGCACGGCGCCGAAGCCATCGCCCACCGGGCCACGATGGCCCTCTATGGCTTTCGCGATGCCTTCCTGTTCGCTGTCAGCCCCCCGCCCATTCCCGAACTCGGCAACGCCGCCGGCTTCACCTTCCGCCTCCAGGATCGTGGTGGCAAGGGACACGAGGCGCTGCTCGCCGCGCGCAACCAGTTACTGGGCATGGCGGCGCAAAGCAAGGTGCTCTCGGGTGTGCGCCCTGACGGCATCGAGGATGCGCCTCAGATGCAGATCGACATCGATCGCGACAAGGCCGCGGCGCTCGGCGTCGGTTTCGAAAGCATCAACCTGGCGCTGTCCACGGCGCTCGGCTCGGCCTACGTCAACGACTTCCCAAGCCAGGGGCGCCTGCAGCGCGTCGTCGTGCAGGCCGACACCGAGGCACGCATGCAGCCCGAGGCGGTGATGGATCTGCCCGTGCTCAACAACAAGGGACAGGTGATTCCGCTCTCCACCTTCGCCAGCACGCACTGGATCACCGGCGCCATGCAAACCGTGCGATACAACGGCTACCCGGCGATGAAGATTGCCGGTGGCCCCGCGCCCGGCGTGAGCACGGGTCAGGCGATGACCGAGATGGAGCGCATCGCCGCGCAGCTTCCTCAGGGATTTGGCTACGAATGGACCGGTCAGTCACGCGAAGAAAAACTGGCGGGCGGCCAGGCCATGATCCTGTACGCCTTCTCGTTGCTGGCGGTGTTTCTGGCGCTGTCGGCACTGTACGAGAGCTGGGCCATTCCGTTCGCGGTGCTGCTCGTGGTGCCGCTGGGGGTGCTCGGCGTCGTGCTGGCCACGCTGTTCCGGGGGCTCGCCAACGACGTTTACTTCCAGATCGGCCTCGTGACCATCATCGGCCTGTCGGCCAAGAACGCCATCCTGATCATCGAATTCGCCAAGGATCTGCACGCCTCGGGCAAGAATGTCTTCGAGGCCGCGCTGGCGGCCGCGCACCTGCGTTTTCGACCCATCATCATGACGTCCCTGGCTTTCACCCTGGGCGTGATGCCGCTGTTCCTCGCCACTGGCGCGAGCTCGGCGAGCCAGCGGGCGATCGGCACAGGCGTGGTCGGCGGCATGATTTCGAGTACGCTGCTCGCCATTCTGTTCGTACCCACCTTCTTCGTGCTGGTTCGCACCTTCTTCAAGGGCAGCAAGCGTCAAC
This sequence comes from Comamonas sp. SCN 67-35, assembly GCA_001725255.1. GTDB lineage: Bacteria > Pseudomonadota > Gammaproteobacteria > Burkholderiales > Burkholderiaceae_C > Comamonas_C. Next base: position 36,392 of record MEFV01000019.1, read on the forward strand.
ATGAACACGACGTGGAGCAAGCCAATCTGCACGGGAATGCGCACTCCTAAGTGACCACCACCATGACCACTCACACCCACCCCTCCGCCAGACTCACCCTGAGCGCCGCGCTGGCCGCGCTGTTGCTCGGCGGTTGCAGCTTCATCCCTACCTACGAACGCCCCGCCGCACCCGTGCCCGGGAGCTTTCCCACGGCGACGGCATCCGACACCGCCGAGGCAAAGGCCGCGGCTGACATCAATTGGCAGGATTACTTCACCGATCCGCAGCTGCAGGCGCTGATCCAGCTGGCGCTGCAAAACAATCGCGACCAGCGCATGGCCGTGCTGCGCGTCGAACAGGCGCGCGCGCAGTTCGACATACAGCGCTCGGCCGAATACCCGGCGGTGAACGGCATCGGCACGTTCACCCGCCAGCCCAGCACGACGACCGGCAAGTACGGCTCCGTCTACCAGGTGGGTCTGGGGATCACGAGCTGGGAAATCGACTTCTTCGGGCGCATCGCCGCACTCAAGGAGCAGGCTCTCGCGCAATACTTCGCCACCGACGAGGCGCGCAAGGCATCGCAAATCAGCCTGGTCTCGGCGGTTGCATCCGGCTGGCTGACCTTGGTCTCGGACGAAGAGCTGATGGACCTTTCGCGCCGGACCTTGAAAACACGCGAGGAATCGGTGAAGCTGACCCGGCTGCGTCTGGACAACGGCGTCAGCTCCGAGCTGGACATGCGGCAGGCGGAAAGCCTCGCTGAACAGGCACGTGCCACGCTGGCCCAGCAGGAGCGCCAGCGCATGCTCGATGAGAACGCCATGGTGCTGCTGATCGGGCAGGCGATCCCCGACGATATTCGCGCCGGCCTGAGCACTTCACGGCTGGCCAGGACCGCGCCCATGCAGGCACTGCCGGCGGGGCTTCCGTCCGATTTGCTGCAACACCGCCCGGACATTGTCGCGGCCGAGCAGCAGTTGATTGGCGCCAACGCCAATATCGGAGCCGCCCGCGCAGCATTCTTTCCACGCATTTCTCTCACGGCGCAGGTAGGCACGGTGAGCAGCGATCTGTCGAATTTGTTCAAGAGCGGTTCCTGGGCCTTTTCCCTGACGCCGCAAGCCCTGCTGCCGATTTTTGACGCGGGCCGCAATCAGGCCAATCTGAAGGCCGCGCAGGTCGGCAGAGACATCGCGGTGGCGCAGTACGAGAAGTCCATACAAACCGCCTTCCGCGAAGTCGCGGACGCCCTCGCGGGTCGCGCCACCCTGCAGAACCAGCTGGATGCACAGACCGCGCAAACCCAATCGGATACGCGGCGATTCGAGCTTTCCGATCTGCGTTACCGCAACGGCGTATCCAGTTACCTCGATCTGCTGGATGCCCAACGATCGCTCTTTGCGTCCGAGCAGGCGCTGGTGCTCACGCGCTTGCAGCAGCTGCAAAATCAGGTCGTGCTCTACAAAGTGCTCGGCGGCGGCTGGAGCAAGACAACGGATGCCGCCCTCGCCAGCAACGGAAGCTGAGCACCCGCACTCCCTCGTGGACGCGCAAGCACGAAACGAGGGCTCGCTTCTATAATGAAACTGGTTGCCCGTGCAACGCATCCGTTTCATTCGAGAAGACAATGACCAACGAAAATGAAGAGACAAACCACGGATTGATCAAGACCCCCAGCCAGACGCTGACGGCAGCGGCGCTGGGGTTTCTGGTTCCGGTATTCGTCATACTCGGTCTGGTGTATTACTACACCTCCAGCACCCAGCCGGCTGCGGGCGGCAACAACAGCGCCGAGAACATCGATCAACGCATTGAGAAGATCGGGCGCGTCGTTGTCGCCGGCAGCCCTGAAGCCGCGGCGCAGGAGAAGGCCAATGCGGCGCAAGCCGCTACTCCCGCGCCTGTCGCCTCGGCCGCACCTTCAGCAAGCGCCAATGCCGGTGACTCCGGCGAAGCGGTCGGCAAGAAGATCTATGAAGCCACGTGCAAGGCCTGCCACGGCACGGGCGCAGCGGGAGCTCCCAAGTTCGGTGACAAGGCGGCGTGGGCACCGCGTCTGGCAGCCGGCTTCGATGAAGTCCTGAAGATCGCGACACATGGCAAGGGTGCCATGCCGCCCAAGGGGGGATCGACGGCATCCGACGCCGATTTCAAGGCGGCAGTCGAGTACCTGACCAACGCGGCCAAATAGCGCGCCAGCCCTGGTCTGCGCAAGAGGGGCCACGGCCCCGCGCCATGACCGCGGCGCCGTGCACCCGCCAACTACCGCGGCACGGCCGCTTGCGGGCTGAGCACAAACCCGAACCGGCGGGCCAGATCCTCGGCCCTCACATGCTCGGGTTGTGGCCAGATACCGCGATCGAGCAGATCGGCGGCGATGACAACGTCCAGGCTGTGCACCAGCCCCAGGCCCAGGGCACTGTCTGCATACAGCCGGCCGAGTTCGTCACAGAGGGTCAGGCGTGCCCGTGTCCTGCATTGGGTATGGGAGCTGATCTCACCGTCAGGATCCACTCGCCACACCCATGGCGTGGCTTCCAGTTCCACGTAAACACGCTGGGGGCCATTCTGGAAGTACCACTGGCCTGCCGCGTCACTCAGATAATTGCGTCCGATGAAATCGATCAGCCCGGGATGACGCAGCCGGTCACCGCGTGCCTGTACAAAGCTTCCTTGGGCCTGAGTAGCGGCATCACGCAGGAACCAGCGCCCCCGCGTGTCCAGCCCCAGCCAGCCATGGCACGCGGGAACGTTCGGCCACTTGGCGAGAGCACGCTTGACAAGCTCATCCATGGCACGACTACCCACCGCTGCCAAGAGCGGCAGCAATACGCCAGATGTGGAAAAGCCCGCAGCAGCGGGCCTTGAAAAATGCAGTCACGGAGGTACCTGACTGGCTCAGTGTTTTTCCCTGAACTTGCGCAGAGCCGCCAACTGAGCCGCCATGATGGCCAACTCGGACTGAGCGCGCGCCAGATCAATCTCGCTCTTGGCGTGTGTCAGGGCTTCCTGGGCGAGTTTCTTCGCCTCCTCGGCCTTCTGCTCATCGAGATCGCGGCCACGAATGGCAGTATCCGAGAGAACCATGACGTGGTCCGGCTGAACTTCCAGAATGCCGCCGGCCACGAAAATGAATTCTTCGCCACCGCTGGCCAACTCGATGCGAACCGAACCCGGCTTGATGCGCGTGATCAGCGGGGTGTGCTTGGGCAAAATTCCCAACTCACCTGACTCGCCAGGCAGCGCAACGAACTTCGCCTCGCCCGAAAAGATGGACTCTTCGGCGCTGACGACGTCCACGTGTATGGTGCTCATGCAAACTCCTTGGGTGGATCAGTGGGCGCAAGCATGGGGTCGGCGGCCATTGCCCGATGCCCGACCCCATTCACGAACGCCGGTCAGGACGCCAGCTTCTTGGCCTTCTCGAAGGCTTCGTCGATGGTGCCGACCATGTAGAAGGCCTGCTCGGGCAGGTGATCGCACTCGCCGGCCACGATCATCTTGAAACCGCGGATCGTCTCGGCCAGCGGCACATACTTGCCCGGCGACCCGGTGAACACCTCGGCGACGTGGAACGGCTGCGAGAGGAAGCGCTGAATCTTGCGCGCGCGGGCCACCGTGAGCTTGTCTTCCGGGGAAAGCTCATCCATGCCGAGAATCGCGATGATGTCGCGCAGTTCCTTGTAGCGTTGCAGCGTGCCCTGCACGGCGCGGGCCACCGTGTAGTGCTCCTCACCCACCACGTGCGGGTCGAGCTGGCGGCTCGTCGAATCCAGCGGGTCCACGGCCGGATAAATGCCCAGTGCGGCGATGTCGCGCGAGAGCACGACGGTCGAATCCAAGTGGGCAAACGTCGTCGCAGGCGACGGGTCGGTCAAGTCGTCGGCCGGCACGTACACGGCCTGGATCGAGGTGATGGAGCCCACCTTCGTCGAGGTGATGCGCTCCTGCAGTTTGCCCATTTCCTCGGCCAGTGTCGGCTGGTAGCCCACGGCCGACGGCATGCGGCCCAGCAGCGCGGACACTTCGGTGCCGGCGAGCGTGTAGCGGTAGATGTTGTCCACGAAGAACAGCACGTCGCGGCCTTCATCACGGAAGGATTCCGCGATCGTCAGGCCGGTCAAGGCCACGCGCAGACGATTGCCCGGGGGCTCGTTCATCTGGCCGTAGACCATGGACACCTTGGACTGGGAGAGGTCTTCCTGCACCACCACCTTGGAGTCACTCATCTCGTGATAGAAATCGTTGCCCTCGCGGGTGCGTTCGCCCACACCGGCGAACACTGACAAACCCGAGTGCGCCTTGGCGATGTTGTTGATGAGCTCCATCATGTTCACGGTCTTGCCGACGCCGGCACCACCGAACAAGCCCACCTTGCCGCCCTTGGCGAACGGGCACACGAGGTCGATCACCTTGATACCGGTTTCGAGCAGTTCCTGGGACGGCGACAGCTCGTCATACGCGGGTGGTGCGCGGTGAATGGAAGCCGTGAGGGCCTGATCGATCGGTCCGCGCTCATCGATCGGGTTGCCCAGCACGTCCATGATGCGCCCGAGCGTGCCCTTGCCCACCGGCACGGTGATCGGGGCCGCTGTATTGGTGACCATGAGGCCACGCTTGAGACCATCGCTTGAACCCAACGCAATCGTGCGGACCACGCCGTCGCCGAGTTGCTGCTGCACTTCCAGCGTCAACGCCGAGCCATCGAGCTTGAGTGCGTCATAGACCTTGGGCATGTGCTCGCGCGGAAATTCCACGTCGACCACGGCACCGATACACTGAACAACCTTGCCCTGAACGCCGGCGTTCACTGGGGTATTCTCTTGAGCCATCTTGTTTGCTCCAAAAATAGTTGAAACCGGGTTCAGACTGCCGCCGCGCCAGCGACGATCTCTGAAAGCTCTTTGGTGATTGCCGCCTGGCGGGTCTTGTTGTAGACCAGCTTGAGTTCACCGATGATGTTGCCCGCGTTGTCGGTCGCAGCCTTCATGGCCACCATGCGCGCCGATTGCTCGCTCGCCATGTTCTCGGCAACCGCCTGATAAATGAGCGACTCCACGTAGCGCACCAGCAAGTCATCGATCACACTCTGCGCATCGGGCTCGTACAGGTAGTCCCAGCCCGGTCCCGACTTGTGCTTGCGCATCTCTTCGGATGACAGCGGCAGCAGCTGCTCGACGACAGCTTCCTGCTTCATGGTGTTGACGAACTTGGTGTAGCTCAAGTAGACCACGCTCACCTTGCCTTCGGCATAGGCATCGAGCAGAACCTTCACCGGACCGATCAGCTTGTCCAGATGCGGCGTGTCTCCGAGCGCCGTGGCCTGAGACACCACCTTCACGCCAACGCGATTGAGGAATCCCAGACCCTTGCTGCCGATGGCAACCGCCTGCACGTCCTTTCCGGCGTCCTGAAGTTCGCGCAGCTTGTTGGTCACGGTGCGCAGCACGTTCGTGTTCAGACCGCCACACAATCCCTTGTCGGTCGTCACGACGATCATGCCCGCGGCCTTGGCGTCGTTCAACTTCATGAAAGGATGCACGTACTCTGGATTCGCGTCACCCAGATGCGCGGCAATCGACCGTACCTTTTCGGCGTATGGCCGGGCCGCACGCATGCGATCCTGTGCCTTGCGCATCTTGGACACGGACACCATTTCCATGGCCTTGGTGATCTTCTTCGTATTCTCGAAGCTCTTGATCTGCCCGCGTATTTCCTTGCCTGTTGCCATGTCGAGTTCCTCCTGCGCTCAGGCGAAGGATTTCTTGAACGCGGTGATGGCTTGCGTCAATTCGGCCTCGTCCTTGCCTTCCTTGTCGAATGCGCGGTTCTTTTCCAGACGTCCCAGCAAATCGCCATGGCTGGCCTTCAGGAACTGGTGCAGGCCCGACTCGAAGGACAGCACCTTCTTCACGTCCACATCGTCCAGGAAACCCTTGTTGACCGCGAACAACGTGGCCGCCATCAGGCTGATCGGCAGCGGGTGGTATTGCGCCTGCTTGAGCAGCTCGGTCACGCGTGCGCCGCGGTCAAGCTGCTTGCGGGTCGCCTCGTCCAGATCAGAGGCGAACTGAGCAAAGGCCGCCAATTCGCGATACTGCGCCAGGTCGGTACGAATACCGCCCGACAGGCCCTTGATGAGCTTGGTTTGCGCGGCGCCACCGACGCGCGACACCGAGATACCGGCGTTGATGGCGGGACGGATACCTGCGTTGAACAGGCTGGTTTCGAGGAAGATCTGGCCGTCGGTGATCGAGATCACGTTGGTCGGCACGAAGGCGGACACGTCGCCCGCCTGGGTTTCGATCACGGGCAAAGCGGTGAGCGAACCGGTCTTGCCCTTGATCTCGCCCTTGGTGAACTGTTCCACGTAGTGGGCATTGACACGGGCAGCGCGCTCGAGCAAACGGCTGTGGAGATAGAACACGTCGCCCGGGAAAGCCTCGCGGCCTGGCGGACGGCGCAGCAGCAGCGAAACCTGGCGATAGGCCACCGCCTGCTTGGAGAGATCGTCATAAATGATGAGAGCATCCTGACCGCGGTCACGGAAATACTCGCCCATCGTGCAACCGGAGTAGGCAGACACATACTGCATGGCCGCCGACTCCGAGGCCGATGCCGCCACGACGATGGTGTACGCCATGGCGCCGGCCTGCTCCAGAGAGCGCACCACATTCTTGATCGACGAAGCCTTCTGACCAATCGCGACGTAGATGCAGGTGACGTCCTGGCCCTTCTGATTGATGATCGTATCGATGGCCACGGCCGTCTTGCCGGTCTGGCGGTCGCCAATGATCAATTCACGCTGACCACGGCCAATCGGCACCATCGAGTCGATGGACTTGAGACCTGTCTGGAGTGGCTGATCGACCGACTGGCGGGCGATCACGCCGGGCGCCACCTTCTCGATCACGTCGGTCATCTTGGCGTTGATGGGCCCCTTGCCGTCGATCGGCTGACCCAGCGCATTCACCACGCGCCCAACGAGTTCGGGGCCGACCGGCACTTCCAGAATGCGGCCGGTGCACTTGACCGTGTCGCCTTCGGAAATATGTTCGTAGCCACCCAGAATCACGGCGCCGACCGAGTCGCGCTCGAGATTCAGTGCGAGGCCATAGCTGGGTTGCCCTTGCGCGTCCGCCGGAAATTCCAGCATTTCGCCTTGCATCGCGTCCGACAGGCCGTGAACGCGAACGATTCCGTCGGTCACCGACACCACGGTGCCCTGGTTGCGGATGTCGCCGCCGGCAGCCAGCCCTTCGATACGACTCTTGATGAGTTCGGAGATCTCTGCGGGATTGAGTTGCATGACTCTTTCCTTCTTTCCTTAAATTGCCGCGCCGACGCCCTCAGGCCGTGAGCGCCGCTTTCATTTGTTCCAGACGGGCCTTGACGGAAGTGTCCAGCACCTCATCACCGACCACCACGCGTACACCACCAATCAGGCTCGGGTCCACAGTCACCGTCAGATGAAGCTTGCGCCCGAAACGTTTTTCCAGTGTCGAGCCGAGCTCGCTCAGTTGTTGTGGAGCAACCTCAAATGCGCTGACCACCAAGGCATCCGAAGCGCCCTTGGTCTGGTTCACCAGGGTGCGAAACTGTGCCGCAATCTCGGACAAAACGCGCAGTCGGCCGTTTTCAACCACGGTACGCAGAAAATTGGATGCGATCGCGGGCAATGCACTGCGTGCAACACCGACGATCACGCCCAGAACCTGCTCGGCAGTCACCTTTGGGCTATCGACAACCTCGCGCAATTGCGGGTTCGATGCAATCGCTGCAAGTTCGTCAACCCAAGCCGTGGCTTCGCTCAAGTCGACCTGCTGCTCTGCGCAAGCCTTGAACAAGGCTTCCGCATAGGGACGGGCAATAGTGGCAAGTTCCGCCATGGCTTGCCCCTTACAGCTCGGTCTTCAAACGCGCAAGCAACTCGGAATGCACAGCCGGGTTGACCTCCTTGCGCAAAATCTGCTCTGCACCTTTGACGGCCAGCTGCGCAACCTGTTCGCGCAACGCTTCACGCGCTTGCGTCACCTGTTGCTCGGCCTCGACACGGGCAGCAGCAACGATCTTGTTGCCCTCCTCCGTGGCGCGGCCCTTGGCCTCTTCGATGATCGCGCGAGCGTGGCGCTCGGCGTCGGCCAGGCGCTGAGCACTTTCATTGCGCGTTTCAGACAGTTGCTGCTCGACGCGTTGGTTGGCGGCAGCCAGCTCGCTCTTGGCCTTGTCGGCGGCAGCCAGGCCATCAGCGACCTTCTGCGCACGCTCGTCCAACGCATTGGCAATCGGCGGCCACACAAATTTCATCGTGAACGCCACAAGCAGCAGGAACACGATGATTTGAATGATGAGGGTAGCAGTGATGCTCACGATGGTTCCTTGGATGGCAGCGGCCTCGAAGCCGCAAGACTCGGTTGCAGGCTGGACGCGCCTGATGACGACACGTCGCCTGCTCCAACCTGGTCAGGAACTTACTTGGCGATCTGGGCGATTTGGCCGAGGAACGGGTTGGCCGTGGCAAACCACAGCGCCACGCCGGTACCGATAATGAAGGCCGCGTCAATCAGACCGACCAGAAGGAACATCTTGGTCTGCAACTCACCCATCAGTTCGGGCTGACGAGCGGCCGATTCCAGATACTTGCTGCCCATCAGGCCGATGCCGATACACGCACCGACGGCGCCCAAGCCAATGATCAGGCCGGCGGCCAGGGCAACAAAGCTGATAACTTCCATGATGACTCCTAGAGGAACGAGGTTGGTTGGAAAGGAAACAAAAGAAAAACGATACGAACCCGCGGCACGCCACGGCAAACTCAGTGATGGTCGTGCGCCTGCCCGATGTAGACGAGTGCGAGCATCATGAAGATGAAGGCCTGCAGAATGATGATCAGAATGTGGAAGATCGCCCAGGCAAGGCCCGCAATGATGTGCCCCACGAACAGGCCGATCCCCGTGCCGGTCAATGCAAAGGCACCGCCCATCAACGCAATCAGCATGAAGATCAATTCACCGGCATACATGTTGCCGAAGAGTCGCAAGCCGTGCGACAAGGTCTTGGACGCAAATTCAATGATCTGCATTGCAAAATTCACGATGCCCAGCAGCACCGCCACCAGGGGATTCTTGCTTGTGCCAAAAGGCGCGGTCACCAGTTCATGCGCCCAGCCGCCCAGGCCCTTGATTTTGACGTTGTAGTACAGGCAGATCAACAGCACGGCAACGGACAGGCCCATGGCTCCAGAGACGTCCGCCGTGGGGAGGACACGCAAATACGCATGCGCCGGATCACCACCGAAGGTGCCGATCACCTTGGCCCACACCGTGGGCAGCAGGTCCACAGGCAGCAGGTCCATCGTGTTCATCAAAGTGACCCAGATGAAGATGGACAAACCCAGCGGGGCCACGAACTTGCGGCTTTCGACGTTCTTGACGATGCCCTTGGTCTCGTTATCCACGAACTCCACAAGTATCTCGACCGCCGCCTGAAAACGCCCCGGGACACCCGAACTCGCCTTGCGCGCCGCCGCCCAGAGAATCCAGAAAGTGATCGCAGCCAGCAGGATCGAGAAGATGACGGTGTCGATATGGATCACCGACATGTCAAAAACGGCGTTCGATGCCTTGTTTTGCCAGAAATGCAGATGGTGAATGACGTATTCGCCAGCCGTAGGACCATGCTCCACGGCAGATGTCACAGCGCTCTCAGCAGCCATCGGTATGTTCTCTCCGCATTTGTCCAGACTTCACGGGGCGCGCCCACAGAAGACCGATCCAGTACATCTTGATCGTCAGCACCAGACCAACCAGCAAAGCCGGCCAGCTCGGCACCCCTAAAAATCTTGGGGCCATCCACAGCATCCCCACGGTCAAGACCAGCTTGACCCCCTCCCACAACAGCAGGCCGACCAGCGCCGCCCCAGCGGGGAAGCCGGGCCGCGCCCATCGGGTCGTGCCCCACGCCGCCACGGCGGCCGGCAGCACACCTGCCAAGGCGCCATAAGCTGCAGACCAGCCCACGGCAGCGCGTTGCGTGAACAACCAGGCCAGGACAGCAACCACACCACCCACAAGCACCTGCCACTTCAGCGCCCGGGTTACGGGCAGCTGCGGATGCTGGCTACGCCACTGGCGTGCCTCTTCAGGCGTCAAAGGCCGAAAGCCCTTGTCACTTTCGTCCTGCGACGAGGCAGTTGCCCTCTGTGCAACCCGGCGCTGGTTCGAAGCGTCATGGCTCGTATCGACTGACACGTGGGCGGTACCTGCGCCTGATTACAAAACTTTTCGATTATACGTAAAAACCCCGAGTTTTCGAACGATCTCAGCCCTTCACCATCTTTTACAAGATGACCGGGGAGCCAGGACGAAGGTTCCGCGCTGCTATCCTTGCCGCCATGGACATCCCCAGGCACACTTTACCCATCATTGGCAACGGCACGTCACACCACGAGGACAGCCTGATGACGTATCCCTGCCCCTTCCCCATCAAGGTGATGGGCTTGCGGCAAGAGGGTTTCGTGGGTGCCGTGACCGAAATTGCCCGTCGATTCGACCCGGCATTTGATGCCGCTTCCGTGGAGCTGCGTCCCAGCCGTCAGGGCAGGTACCTGGGCATCACCATCACGGTCACCGCGACCAGCCGCGAACAACTGGACAATCTGTACCGGGCGCTGACCACCCACCCCATGGTGAAGGTGGTCCTGTGACGTCAGCCAGGGTTTGCATGCTGGGGCATGCTCAGTACGCGGCAACCTTGCGCGCCATGCAAGCCTACACTCACGCACGCAGGGAAGACACTCCTGACGTGCTATGGTTGTGCGAGCACGATGCAGTGTTCACTCAAGGTCTGGCTGGCAAATCTGAGCACATTTTGCAGGCTGGAGCCATCCCTGTGGTCAAGACCAACCGCGGCGGACAGGTCACTTTTCACGGCCCGGGGCAAGTGGTGGCCTACCCCATGATCGATCTGGAGCGCGCGGGCTACTACGTCAAGGAGTATGTGTTCCGGACAGAAGAGGCCGTCATCCGCACCCTCGCGGACTACGGCATCACCGGTCACCGCGTCGCGGGCGCACCTGGTATTTACGTGCGACTGAGCGACCCGACGAGCCATGCGCAGCTGCCGCAGCGCCCGCTGCGGCGCACGCCAGGCAGCGCACCACCCACGCCGGATTTCACCGACGTGGGAAAAATCGCAGCCCTGGGCATCAAGGTCAGCCGCCACTGCACCTACCATGGCGTGGCTTTCAACGTGGCCATGGACCTCTCTCCCTTCCAGCGAATTCATCCTTGCGGCTATGCGCAACTGCGGACGATTGACCTGGCCGGCGTGGGCATCCGCACGACCTGGCAGGAAGCGGCGACGCGGCTGGCCATGCATCTGCAGAGGCGGCTCGAGAACTGATCCCCTCGACATCGCCGCTCTTGCAGCACTTCAGACGCGTGACAACAAGGCTCAGGCCTCGTCAGGAGGGGGCTGCACCCAACAGCAGACGAGGCACCTGCGCGGCGACCACCTGCCCCGCCCACTCTTTCAAGGATGCGGCATCGCTCAATAGCACTTGCTGCTTGACGTGCGGAATCTGCGTCGGCTGCATCGAAAAGTACCGAAGACCCAGGCCCAGCAACAGACGCGTCAGCGCAGCATCGGCGGCCATCTCCCCACAGATGCTCACCTCCTTGCCGCAACGCGCTCCAGCGGCAATGACCCCATGGACCAAACGCAAGATGGCGGGGTGCAGAGGATCGTAGAGATAGGCGACCGATTCATCGGCACGGTCGATCGCAAGGGTGTACTGAATCAGGTCGTTGGTGCCGATGGACAAAAAATCAAAATACTGCAAAAAATCTTCGGCCAACAAGGCCGCCGCCGGCACCTCCACCATTGCGCCTGCGCGCACGGCACCTGCCGCCACGCCGCGCATCGCAAGTTCGTCCCGTGCGGTTTGCAACTGGCTCAGTACTTGGTGAATCTCACCAAGGTGGCCGATCATCGGGAACAACACGCTGACCGGCCCGTGAGCCGCGGCACGCAGGATCGCACGCAGCTGGGTTCGGAACATCGCCGGATCCGCCAAACTCCAGCGTATGGCCCGCAAGCCCAACGCCGGGTTGACGGTGATTGAACGATTCGCGCCATCGAGAGGCTTGTCCGCTCCGACGTCTATGGTTCGTATGGTCACGGGCAAACCGTGCATGCCTTCGACCACTGCCCGGTAAGCCTGGAATTGCTCTTCCTCGGAGGGCAAACCACCCCTGCGTTCCATGAACAGGAACTCACTGCGAAAGAGCCCCACTCCTGTCGCCCCCGCCCGCAGGGCGGCCGCCACATCCTCAGGCCCTTCGATATTCGCCAGCAGCTGCACCGCCTCTCCATCGAGCGTGCGTGCAGGCACTGCCGAAAGATTCTCCAGCTCCTTCCTGCGCTGCGCCAGGGCACATTCACGCGCCTGGTACTCCAGCCGCTCATCGGCATCGGGCTCGACAATGATGATCCCCGCTTCGCCATCGACCACCAGCCAATCATCAGGCCTTACCCGCTGACTGACTCCTCGCGCCGCCACGACGGCCGGAATGCCCATGCTGCGCGCGACGATCGCCGTATGGCTCGTGACGGCACCCGCATCAGTGACGAAGCCGGCAAATGCTCCGTCCCGATAACGCAGCAGATCAGCAGGAGAAAGATCATGCGCAACGAGGATGCGCCGTTCACCATCCTCCGGGCTTTTCGCAGGCTGTGCGACCCCATGCAGATGATGCTGTACCCGTTCCACCACCTGTTCCAAGTCTGCCTTGCGCTCCCTGAGGTAAGTGTCGTCCATGGCGTCGAACTGGCGAGCCAGGATCTCCATCTGAGCGGACAAGGCCCACTCAGCGTTGTAGCGATGTTGCGTGATCCAGTGTGCAATGGCCGCTCGGAACACCTCGTCGTGCAGCAATTGCAGATGCACATCGATCAAGGCCGCCAGTTCCACCGGAGCATCGCCGGGCAATGTGGCCTGCATGCCGTGCAGCTCCTGCGCCACGGCGTCACGCGCCCGGCGCAGACGCTCCAGTTCGGATTCAACCTGCGCCTCTTCAATTCGATAGCGGGCCACATTGGCACCGCTGTGCTGCACCAGCACAGCCCGACCCTGCGCAATTCCCTGCGTGACTGCCAGACCGCGGACGCGTGTGCTCACATGTCTGCGGCGCGCCGCCCCACGAGCCACGCAGATCTTCGAGGAAAACGCGCACGCAGCACGGTCACTCTCCCTCGCCAAACTTGTCGGCGATCAGAGCAAGCAGTGCCTGCATGGCCGCCTCCTCCTGGACCCCATCCGTCTCCACCTCAACCTCCGTTCCCATCCCGGCAGCGAGCATCATGACGCCCATGATGCTCTTGGCATTGATACGCCGATCACCGCGGCTCATCCAGACCTGGCAACCAAAACTGCTGGCAAGTTTGGTCAACTTGGCCGATGCCCGGGCGTGCAGCCCGAGCCGGTTGACAATCATGACTTTGCTCTTGCGCACGGTACCCACTACTCCCGGCACGCTGCGGCCGTCTGCAACTCGATCATTCCCTGGTGTCCGCCAGACAAAGCACGCTCGACGAGCTGCGCCAGATCTTCATCACGATAGTTCACCGCGCGCAGCAGCATGGGCAAATTGACACCCGTCACCAGCCGCACATCCGCGCCCTCGACCAGACCCTGAGCCACATTGCACGGCGTCGCGCCGACGACATCGGAGAGCAGCAGCACTTGTCTGGCGCAGCTGCGGCTCATCAACGAGCGCGCCGCTTGGCGCATTTCTGCGGGCTGCGAATAGGCAGGAACGTCAAGGGCCAGCACTTCCGCGTCGCACTCGGGAAAAACATGCAGCGCGCAGGCGCGCAGAGCACTTGCCAGAGGCGCATGGGCGATCAGCAGGAAACAAGTCTTCATGGGGCGCGACGACACAACAATTCATTGCATTATCGCAGCACCCTTGCCACAACAAGGGGCACGACACCTGGCTGTTGCAGGAGGCATGCACGGCGAAAGCTACACTTGCGCGACAGAAACCATGACTCCTTACCTCCCTGGCGTGCAGCACCCCGCTTTCAAGCTCTTCTCCCCCACGACTGAAGAAGAAATTGCCACCGTGCGGGGACTTTTCAGCGAATACGCGCAGTCACTGGCCGTGGATCTGGCCCTGCAGGGCCTGGACCAGGAACTCGCTCGATTGCCCGGCGACTACGCGCCTCCTCGTGGCTGCCTCTATCTCGCGGAAGTCAATGGCAGCATCGCAGGCTGCTGCGCGCTGCGCCCGCTGGACAATTGCGACTATCCCAACGCTGCGGAAATGAAACGACTGTATGTCCGTCGGGCATTTCGCGGCTTCGGGCTTGGAAGAGTGCTCGCGGAAGCCATCCTCGACGCCGCGCAAAGACGCGGCTACAGCTGCGTCCTGCTAGACACGCTGAACGACATGGAAGCGGCACGGGCACTGTACGAAGAATTGGGCTTCACTGAAATCCCACCGTACTACCACAGCCCTTACGCAGGGGCGCACTACCTGAAAGTGGAACTCGGCTAGTCGCAGTCCGCGCTTGCGCCTCAGCGCTTGAACTGACCGAGCAAGGTCGTTGCGTCACTGACTTCAAATTTTCCAGGCGCCTCGACATTGAGTTGCACCACCTTGCCATCCCTGAGCAGCATCGAATAGCGGCTGGAGCGCAACCCCAATCCTTTGCCCGTCAGGTCCCAGGTCAGGCCCGTGGCTTTCGCAAAGGCGGCATCGCCGTCGGCCAGCATCCGCACTTTCCCGGCAGCCTTGTTCTCCCTTCCCCACGCACCCATCACGAAGGGATCGTTGACGGCAACACACCAGATCTCATCGGCGCCAGCCGCGCGCAACGCCGCTGCCTTCTCGAGGTAACCCGGCAGATGTTCATTGGAGCAAGTGGGCGTGAACGCCCCCGGCACCGCAAACAGGGCAATGGTCTTGCCCGCCGCAGCCTTGCCCACGTCAACGGGATTGGGGCCTACGCTGCAGCCATCGCTTGCAACATCGACAAATTCCATCAGTGTTGCTGGCGGCAACATGTCACCTATCTTGATCATCTTCAACCCCTCAGCATCTTGCGAGCAGCCCCAATGGCGCATCGTGCAAGAGACAAAAAAGCGGCCCACATTGTGGGCCGCTTTTTATGTTCTTGCTGGTGTCGTGCGAATGTGCTTCAAACCAACTGCGCCTTCTGAACCAGGCGAGTCACCACCCAGTTCTTCGTCTTGGAGAGCGGACGGCTCTCGGTGATTTCAACGGTGTCGCCCAGCTTGTAGTCGCCTTTTTCGTCATGAGCGTGAAATTTGCTCGAACGAATCACGATCTTGTCGTAGATGGGGTGCTTCACACGGCGTTCAATCAACACCGTGACCGTCTTGGCACGCTTGTCACTGACCACCTTGCCAACCAAGGTGCGCTTGAGGGATATCTTTGCTTCCGTCATTTTCGCTCCTGGTTACTTGGCGGCTTGCTTTTCAGCAAGAATGGTCTTGGCGCGGGCGATGTCACGGCGCGTACTTTTGAGCGTCGCGGTATTGCCCAGTTGTTGCGTCGCCTTCTGCATGCGCAGTCCGAAGTGCGCCTTTTGCAGCGATTTCACTTCATCCTTGAGCGCGGCCACGTCTTTTTGGCGGAGTTCAGCAGCTTTCGTCATGTTGATTTCTCCTTATGCGCCAATGTGACGGGACACGAATGTCGTACGCAAGGGCAGCTTGGCAGCCGCAAGGCGGAACGCCTCGCGAGCCAATTCCTCAGGCACGCCGACAATCTCGAACACCACCTTGCCGGGCTGGATTTCAGCAACGTAATACTCGGGGTTACCCTTGCCGTTGCCCATACGCACTTCTGCGGGCTTGGTGGAAATCGGCTTGTCCGGAAATACGCGAATCCAGATCCGGCCACCACGCTTGACGTGCCGCGAGATCGCACGACGCGCAGCTTCGATCTGGCGCGCGGTCAGGCGGCCGCGATCCGTGCACTTGAGACCGAAATCACCGAATGACACCGCGTTTCCGCGCGTGGCAATGCCCGTGTTGCGGCCTTTTTGCTCCTTGCGGTATTTGCGACGAGCAGGTTGCAGCATGTTTATTCTCCTTTGCCGTCCGCCGCTGCGGCAGCGGGCGCGTCTTTGCGAACGCGCTTAACGGCTGTTGCGTCAGCGCCAGAGGCGCCTTCGGGTTTGTCGCTACCGTCCACCGGAGCCATATTCGTGCCGCCACTGCGGCGAGGACCACGACCATCGCGACGGCCGTCGCCGCGCCCGTCACGACGCGGACCACGTGGGCGGCGCTCATCTTCACGGGGCGCTTCGACCACGGGCTGTTCGCCGCGGCCGAGGGTGTCACCCTTGTAAACCCAAACCTTCACGCCAATCGCGCCATAGGTGGTGTGGGCCTCGGACACGCCATAGTCGATATCGGCACGCAGCGTATGCAGCGGCACGCGGCCTTCTCGATACCACTCGGTACGAGCGATTTCAATGCCGTTCAGACGGCCGGCCGACATGATCTTGATGCCCTGGGCACCCAGACGCATGGCATTTTGCATCGCGCGCTTCATGGCGCGGCGAAACTGAATGCGTTTTTCGAGCTGCTGCGTGATCGAGTCGGCGATCAGCTTGGCATCGATTTCAGGCTTGCGCACTTCCTCGATGTTGACGGCCACCGGAACGCCGAGCATGCCGGCAAGATCCTTCTTCAGGTTCTCGATGTCCTCGCCTTTCTTGCCGATCACGACGCCCGGACGGGCGGAATAGATCGTGATGCGGGCGTTCTTCGCCGGGCGCTCGATCAGAACGCGCGAAACCGCAGCGTTCTTGAGTTTGCCACGCAGGAACTCGCGCACCTTGATGTCTTCGGCGAGTTTTTCGGCGAAATCACGGTTGCTGGCGTACCAACGACTGGCCCAGTTACGGCTGACGGCAAGGCGAAAGCCGGTAGGATGAATTTTCTGTCCCATGGTATTCCTCTCGCGCTCAGTTGCCCACGGCCACGAAGATGTGGCACGTCGGTTTGCTGATGCGGTTGCCGCGACCCTTTGCTCGCGCCGTGAAGCGCTTGAGCGTGGTGCCTTGCTCGACATAGATGGTTTTCACCTTCAATTCGTCGATGTCGGCGCCGTCGTTGTGCTCGGCGTTGGCAATGGCCGATTCGAGCACCTTCTTGACGATGCCGGCAGCCTTCTTCTGCGTGAACGTCAGGATGTCGAGCGCCTGGTCCACCTTTTTGCCACGGATGAGATCTGCGACCAGACGACCCTTGTCGGCGGACAAGCGGACGCCCCGCAGGACTGCACGTGTTTCAGACATGATCGTTCCTTACTTCTTCTGGACCTTCTTGTCCGCCGGGTGGCCCTTGAACGTGCGCGTCAACGCAAATTCACCAAGCTTGTGGCCGACCATCTGATCGGTGATGTAGACCGGTACGTGCTGCTTGCCGTTGTGCACGGCAATCGTCAGGCCGATGAACTCGGGCAGCACCATGGAGCGGCGCGACCAGGTCTTGACGGGTTTCTTGTCCTTTGTCGCCACGGCCTTTTCGGCCTTGGCGAACAGGTGATGGTCAACGAATGGACCCTTTTTGACAGAGCGAGACATTGACTACCCCTTACTTCTTGCGACGCGACACGATCATGGTCTGTGTACGCTTGTTGTTGCGGGTGCGATAGCCTTTGGTCAGGTTGCCCCATGGATCGACCGGGTGGCGGCCTTCACCCGTCTTGCCTTCACCACCGCCCTGCGGGTGATCGATAGGATTCATCGCAACGCCGCGCACGGTCGGGCGAATACCCATCCAGCGCTTGACACCCGCCTTGCCGAGCTGGCGCAGGCTGTGCTCCTCGTTGGCCACCTCGCCGATGGTGGCCCGACACTCCACATGGATCTTGCGGACCTCGCCGGAGCGCATGCGCACCTGCGCATACACGCCTTCACGAGCGAGCAAGGTCGCGGACGTCCCGGCCGACCGCGCGATCTGCGCCCCTTTGCCAGGCTTGAGTTCGATACAGTGAATCGTCGAACCCACAGGAATGTTGCGGATCGGCAGTGTGTTGCCCACACGGATCGGTGCTTCCGCACCGCTTACCACGGATGCGCCCACTTCGATGTTGCGCGGAGCAATGATGTAGCGGCGCTCGCCATCGGCATAGCACAGCAGAGCGATATGCGCCGAGCGGTTCGGGTCGTACTCGATACGCTCCACCTTGGCGGGAATGCCATCCTTGTTGCGCACGAAATCAACCACACGGTAGTGGTGCTTGTGACCACCCCCCTTGTGGCGAATGGTGATGCAACCGCGGTTGTTGCGGCCCGCCTTCTGGAACTTGGGTTCCAGCAGCGGCGCAAAGCCCTCGCCCTTGTGCAGGTGGTCACGCGAAATCTTGACCGCCCCACGCTGGCCCGGGGTATTTGGTTTGATCTTGATGACAGCCATGATTACGCCGCCTCCCCAGACAGGTTGAGATCCTGGCCTTCCTTGAGCTGAACATAGGCCTTGCGCACGTTGTCGCGCCGACCCGTCGTCTTGCCAAAGCGCTTGGTCTTGCCCTTGATGTTGACCACCGACACGCCCGTCACGTCCACCTTGAACAGCAGCTCCACTGCCGCCTTGATTTCGGGCTTGGTGGCGCCTTGCAGCACCTTGAAGGTCACGACATTGGACTTCTCGGAAACCATCGTGGCTTTCTCGGAAACCACGGGGGCCACGAGCACCTGCATCAGGCGGCCTTCATCGAATTTGGTCGTGCTCATGCAAACATCTCCTTGAGCTGGTCGATGGCACCCTTGGTGACGAGCACCTTCTTGTAGTGCACCAGCGAAACCGGGTCAGCGTAGCGAGGCTCGACGACAAACACATTCTTGAGATTGCGCGAAGCGAGGTACAGGTTTTCATCAACCTCTTCGGCGATCACCATCACCGAATCCAGGTTCATGGCCTTGAAGCGGCCCGCCAGCGCCTTGGTCTTGGGTGAATCCACCTTCAAAGAATCCACCACGGCCAAGCGACCCTCGCGCACGAGCTGCGAGAGGATGGACGCCATGCCGGCACGGTACATCTTCTTGTTGAGCTTCTGCGTGAAGTTTTCTTCCGGCAGATTCGGGAAGATGCGACCGCCCCCGCGCCACAGCGGCGAGGAAGTCATACCGGCGCGTGCATTGCCCGTACCCTTCTGCTTGAAGGGCTTCTTGGTCGAGTGACGCACCTGCTCGCGATCTTTTTGCGCGCGGGTGCCCTGACGGCCATTGGCACGGTAGGCGACGACGACCTGATGGATCAGATCTTCGTTGTATTGACGATCGAACACGGTCTCGGGCACTTCCACCTTGGAAGCCGCCTGACCCTGGTCATTCAGGAGTTCGAGCTGCATCAGTTCGCTCCTTTGGAAATGCTTGCCTTCACGGCCGGACGCACGGTGACGAAGCCACCCTTGGACCCCGGAACCGCACCCTTGATGAGCAACAGCTGGCGGGCTTCGTCCACGCGAACCACATCCAGGTTCTGCATCGTGACGGTTTCATCGCCCATGTGGCCGGTCATCTTCTTGCCCGGAAACACACGCCCCGGGTCCTGCGCCATCGAGATCGATCCCGGCACGTTGTGCGAACGGCTGTTGCCGTGCGAGGCTCGCTGAGAGCTGAAATTGTGGCGTTTGATGGTACCGGCGTATCCCTTGCCAATCGACGTACCCTGCACATCGACCTTCTGGCCAACCGCAAAGACATCCGCCACCGGCACCGCGCCGCCCGCCGCATACTTGTCGGCGGTATCTTGCGTCACACGGAATTCACGCACGATCTGGCCCGCCTGAACGCCAGCCTTGGCGAGGTGGCCCGCTTGCGGCTTGGTGACGCGCGAGGCCTTGCGCACACCGTACGTGACCTGCAACGCCACGTAGCCGTCGTTTTCCTGGGTTTTGACCTGAGACACGCGGTTGTCGGACACATCCACCACCGTGACAGGAATCGATTCCCCATCATCGGTGAACAGACGCATCATGCCCACCTTGCGCCCCAGCAGTCCCAAGGACTTGCTTTGACTCATGTTTATTCTCCAAAACTCTCACCGCCGGAACTTCAATTGGCCCAAGCGTTTGCACTCCATGGTCGGCACAATGCCGAGCCGTATCGGTGCGTGAAAGAAGGTTGTTCAAACTTCGCGCAGCAAACGCAACGCGAAGCCGTGCATTCTATCTCAGCTGCCAATCATACGCAAGCCGAAGCGGCATCGTGTGCCGCCTCGGCAGCGTCATCACTGCAACTTGATCTCGACGTCCACGCCCGCCGGGAGATCCAGCTTCATCAGGGCATCAACGGTCTTGTCGGTCGGGTCGACGATGTCCATCAGGCGCTGGTGCGTGCGGATTTCCAGCTGATCGCGACTCGTCTTATTGACGTGCGGCGAACGCAGGATATCGAAACGCTTCAAGCGTGTCGGCAGGGGCACCGGCCCCTTGACGATGGCGCCCGTGCGCTTGGCGGTATCGACGATCTCGGCAGCCGATTGGTCGATGAGTTTGTAGTCAAACGCCTTCAGGCGAATACGGATTTTTTGCTTGGACATGAATAATCCTCAGTAGTCCCAAGAATTACTCGATGATCTTTGCCACGACGCCCGCACCCACGGTACGTCCGCCCTCGCGGATGGCAAAGCGCAGGCCTTCCTCCATGGCGATGGGGTGGATGAGCTTGACGGTCATGGACACGTTGTCGCCGGGCATCACCATT
>MEFV01000020.1 GCA_001725255.1 Comamonas sp. SCN 67-35
GGCTGAGTCCAAGGTCTTGCTGCTTCATGGGTCGATTGTTGCAGTTGCGCGTGCATCAGACCATCAGGGAGAGCACGGGTTTTGAACATCTTCCCTAGGGAAGGTCTGCACAACCCTGCCTCAGCGCGAGCTGATGTGTGAATGTCCACATGCTGAAACCAGCGCCGAATTTGCCGCCGATTTCTCATCTTTTGAACCCGATTGGACCCGCTTTCGGGCCTTGGCCCGCCTTGCAGGCGCACTCATGCCTGCACCCCCTGCAAAATGCGTTTGCGCACCATCCACAGATTGGACAGGGCAAACATCACCAGCAACTGGCTGGTGTTCTTGGCCAGCCCCCGATAGCGCACCTTGCGGTGCCCGGACTGGCACTTGAGCACCCGAAACTGATGCTCAACCTTGGCGCGGATGCTGGCCTTGACCTGCTCCAGCTGTTCCCTGAGCGCATTGATCGGCTGGCTCGTGTCCATGTCCCGGCGCTGGCCCGGCATCATGGCGATTTGCCAATTCACATCCGGGTGCTGCGCCTGCACTTCTTCACGCTTGTGCGCCCCTCGGTAGCCCGAGTCGGCAAAGACGATGTTCTCTTCGCCATGCAACAACGCCGTCGCCTGCGTGATGTCGTGGGCATTGGCCGCCGTCGTGGTGACCGTGTGCACCAGGCCCGGGTCGGCGTCCACGCCAATGTGCGCCTTCATGCCAAAGTGCCATTGATTTCCTTTCCTGGTCTGGTGCATCTCAGGATCACGCTGGCCGTCCTTGTTCTTGGTCGAGCTCGGTGCGGCAATCAAGGTAGCGTCCACCACGGTGCCGCTCTTGAGCATGAGGCCACTCGATCAGTTTGGCGTTGACGGCGGCCAATATCTGCTGGCCCATCTGGTGCTCTTCGAGCAGGTGACGAAAGCGCAGGATGGTGCTCTCGTCGGGCAGGCGTGTGATGCCCGCATCCAGGTGGGCGAACTCGCGGTACAGGGGGATATCGTGCAGTGCCTCTTCCATGGCCGGATCGGAATGGCCAAAGAACTGCAGCAGCAGATGAATGCGCAGCATCACCTCTGTGGCAAACGGTGGGCGCCCCGTCTTGCCCGCTGGCGCGTGCAGCGTGATGAGCGCTAGCAGATCGGACCACGGGATCACCAGGTTCATCTCATCGAGGAACTCACGCTTGCGCGTGCGCTTAGTCACGAGTTCAAATCCGGTGTGGGCAAGGCTCATTTGTTGCATGGCTCAACTGTCTCACATCACGAGGTCTGGCAGGGACATTTGCAGACTTTCCCTAGGAGAAAATGCTCAGGATTTCGCCAGAGCCGAACCTCGTGTTCCACCTGGTTCGTTGGATTCACATGGTCGGTTCGCGCGGTTGATGGGATGATCGCCCCATGTCGTCCGTGCCGCCCGATCACCCTGTAAGCCCTTCTTTCTGCGACGTCGCCATCATCGGCGGCGGCCCCGCCGGCCTCATGGCCGCGGAAGTGGCCGCGCAGGCGGGCGTCGCCGTGCGCGTTTTCGACGCCATGCCCTCGCTCGGGCGCAAATTCCTGCTTGCAGGGCGCGGCGGGCTGAACCTCACGCACTCCGAGCCCGAGCCGCGCTTTCTCGCCCGCTTTGGCGCGCGTGAGCCGCAGCTCGCGCCCCTGCTGCGCAGGTTCGGCGCGCGCGAGCTGCGCGCCTGGGCCGATGAACTGGGTGCACGCACCTTCGTCGGCAGCTCGGGCCGCGTGTTTCCGGCCGACATGAAGGCCGCGCCGCTGTTGCGCGCCTGGCTGCGGCGGCTGCATGCGCTGGGCGTGCGCTGGCATGTGCGCCACCGCTTCGCCGGCTGGGCGGGCGATGGCGCGCTCCTGCTGGCCACGCCCGGGGGCGAGGCGCGCGTGGCGGCCCGCGCCGTGGTGCTGGCCCTGGGCGGGGCGAGCTGGCCGCGCCTGGGCTCGGATGCGGCCTGGGTGCCCGTGCTGGCGGCGCGCGATGTGGCGGTGGCGCCGCTCAAAAGCGCCAACTGCGGCTTCGACGTGCGCGGGCCGGGCGGATTGCCGGGCTGGTCGCCGTTCTTTGCCGAGCGCCACGCGGGCCAGCCGCTCAAGACCGTCGCGCTGCGCTGCGAAGGCTTCGAGCGGCGCGGCGAATTCGTCGTCACGGCCACGGGCGTGGAGGGCAGCCTGATCTACGCCGCCTCGGCACTGCTGCGCGACGCCATCGAGGCGCGCGGGGAGGCCACGCTGCACCTGGACCTGCTGCCCGACCGCACCGCCGAGCAGGTGCGCGCGGCCGTCCTGCATCCGCGCGGCGCGCGCAGCGTGGCCAGCCACCTCAAGGGCCGCCTGGGCCTGCAGGGCGTGAAGATGGCGCTGCTGCACGAGCAGCTCGGCAGGGAGGGCGTGCACGACGGAGCGCGGCTGGCCGCCGCGATCAAGGCGCTGCCGCTGACCCTGGCCGCCGCCCGCCCGCTGGCGGAGGCCATCAGCACCGCGGGCGGCGTGCGCTTCGACGGCCTGGATGCGGGCCTGATGCTGCGGCGCCTGCCCGGCGTGTTCTGCGCGGGCGAGATGCTCGATTGGGAGGCGCCCACCGGCGGCTATCTGCTCACCGCCTGCATGGCCACGGGCCGCGCGGCGGGGCAGGGCGCGGTGCGCTGGATCGAGGCAGGCCGAGCGATTTGAACCGCCTTGACGCACCGGCGCGGCGCCGCGGAAATGACCGCCGACATCCGCGTGCAAACTTATAGAATGGCCGCGTACCGCGCCACCACGGGCGCTGGAGGACCTCACATGGCAAAGTCCCAGTCTGAAATCGATGAGCGCGCCAACCTGGCCGGTTCGAACAAGTTCGAAATGCTGATGTTTCGCCTGGGCAAGGACAAGGCGCTGGGCCAGTCCGAACTGTTTGGCATCAACGTCTTCAAGATTCGCGAAATCATGGCCATGCCGCAGATCACGCCGGTGGTGGGGGCGGACAAGCTTTCGCTGGGCGTGGTGAACCTGCGCGGGCAGGTGATCCCCGTGTTCGATCTGCCGGCCATGGTCGGCTGCACGCCCGAGACGGGGCTCAACATCCTGCTGGTGACCGAATACGGCCGCAGCGTTCAGGCCTTCGCGGTCGAGTCGGTGGAAGACATCGCGCGCCTGGACTGGAAGCAGGTGATTCCCGCGGAAGCCAGCGGCAATTCCAAGTCGCTGGTGACGAGCTTCGCACGTCTCGAAGACGATGGCAGCGGCGAGCAG
This sequence comes from Comamonas sp. SCN 67-35, assembly GCA_001725255.1. GTDB lineage: Bacteria > Pseudomonadota > Gammaproteobacteria > Burkholderiales > Burkholderiaceae_C > Comamonas_C. The sequence continues at coordinate 3,219 of MEFV01000020.1, forward strand.
CGTCTGGCGCAGGTGCTGGACGTGGAGGCCATCGTGCAGATGATCACCCCCGAACGGGACCGCCACGCCGTGGACGGCAGGAAGCTGGGCGCCAAGGTGCGCATGAAGGGCGAGTCCATCGTGCTCGCCGCCGATGACTCCTTCGTCGCGCGTTCGCTGCTGGAGCAGGAGCTCAAGGGGCTGGCGGCGCCCTACGAGATCGTCAAGTCCGGCAAGGAGGCGTGGGAGCGGCTCAACGTGCTGGCCGAACAGGCCAAGGCCGAAGGCAAGTCCATCCTCGACAAGGTCGGGCTCGTGCTGACCGACCTGGAAATGCCCGAGATGGACGGCTTCACGCTCACGCGCAACATCAAGCAGGACACGCGCTTTGCCGGTTTGCCGGTGCTGATCCATTCCTCGCTCACGGGCACGACCAATGAGGGGCTGGTTCAGAAGGTCGGCGCCAACGGCTATGTCGCTAAGTTCGAGGCGGCAGAACTCGCCAATGCCATTCGCACGGCCTTGGCGGACAGCGCGGCCGCCACGGTGGCGGCCTGAGCGCGGACCAGACTCACACCTGATCGGCCGACAAGCCTGCGGTCTGGCTGAAGCCCGCATCCACGTAGGTGATCTCGGCCGTCATGCCGCTGGCCAGGTTGCTCAGCAGGAAGGCGGCGACGTTGCCCACGTCCTCGATCGTCACGTTGCGCCTGAGCGGCGCGGCGTCGGCCACGCGCGAGAGCAGCTTCCCGAAATCCTTGATGCCGCTGGCCGCCAGCGTCTTGATCGGCCCGGCCGAAATGCCGTTGACGCGGATCGCCCGGCCATCCTCGGTGCGGCCCATGGCTTCCGCCAGGTAGCGCACGCTCGCTTCGAGCGAAGCCTTGGCCAGACCCATGGTGTTGTAGTTGGGAATGCTGCGCAGCGCGCCCAGGTAGGTGAGCGTGAGCAGCGCCGACTGGTCGTTCAGGTAGGGCAGCGCCGCCTTGGCCAGCGCCGCGAAGCTGTAGGCGCTGATGTCGTGCGCGATGCGAAAGTTCTCGCGCGAGAGGCCGTCGAAGAAGTTGCCCGCGATCGCCTCGCGCGGCGCAAATCCGATGCTGTGCACGAAGCCGTCGAACGTGCCCCAGGCCGCGTGCAGGTCGGCAAAAAGCTTTTCGATCTGCGCATCGTCGCCCACGTCGCAGTCAAATGTCAGCGTGGAGCCGAACTCGGCCGCGAACTCGGTGATGCGCTCCTTGAAGCGCTCGCCCACGTAGCTGAAGGCCAGTTGCGCGCCCTGCTGGTGGCAGGCGCGCGCGATGCCGTAGGCGATGGAGCGGTTGGACAGCACGCCCGTGACGAGCAGCTTCTTGCCTGCGAGAAAACCCATTGTTGTTCTCCTGATGGTGCGGTGGTTCAGTGCAGAATTGTCGCATGCGAGGTTTGCGACTCTTCCTGCTCGGCGCCTGTCTGGCGGCGGCGCTGCCCGTGCGCGCCGACTATGCCTACGCGCTCTGGGGCGACGTGAAGGAGCCGGCCGATTTCACGCACTTTCCCTATGTGAACCCGGACGCGCCCAAGGGCGGCGAGCTGCGCCTGGTCAGCAATTCGCGCGCTTCCACCTTCGACAAATACAACCCCTTCACCATCCGCGGCAGTGCCCCGGCCTACCTGTCGCAGCTGATGTTCGACACGCTGCTCACCGGGTCGCTGGACGAGACCGCCACCGGCTACGGGCTGCTGGCCGAGGATGTGAGCGTGGCGGCCGATGGCCTTTCCGCCACCTTCCGCCTGCGGCCCGAGGCACGCTTTCACGATGGCTCGCCCGTCATGGCGCAGGACGTGAAGTACAGCTACGACACGCTGGTGGGCCCTTACGTCTCGCCCGGCTACAAGACCATGCTCTACGAGGTGGCCGGCTGCGACGTGATCGACGAACGCACCGTGCGTTTTCGCTTCAAGGCGCCCAATCGCGAGCTGCCGCTCACCGTCGGCGGTCTGCCCGTGTTCAGCCGCGCCTGGGGCGCGGGCAAGACCTTCGACCAGGTGGTGATGGACACGCCCATCGGCAGCGGGCCGTACAGGATAGGCCCGGTGAATTTCGGCAAGGACATCACCTACGTGCGCGACCCGAACTACTGGGCGCGCGACTTGCCGGTGAGGAAGGGCACGGCCAACTTCGACCGCATCCTGGTCAAGATCTACAAGGACAACACCGCGCGCCTGGAGGCACTGAAGGCGGGCGAGTTCGACCTGATGCGGTTTTTCAGCGCCGGCGACTGGGCGCGGCGCGTGAACGGCAAGCGCTTCGCGACCGGGGAGCTGGTGAAGACCGAGTTCAGGAACAAGCTGCCCGCGGGCTTTCAAAGCTACGTGCTCAACACCCGCCGCCCGCTGCTCAAGGACCTGCGCGTGCGCCGCGCGCTCGGCCTGGCGTTCGATTATGAATGGATGAACAGCCACCTGTTCTACGGGGCGTACCAGCGCGTGCAGGGCCTCTTCGGCAACACGCGCTGCGAGACGCAGGGCGAGCCCACGCCCGCCGAACTGGCGCTGCTGGATCCCTGGCGCGCGCAGCTGCCCGAGGCCACCTTCGGCCCCATGGTGCAGCCGCCCGTCACCCAGGATGCGATGGCGCTGCGCGAGCACCTGCGCCTCGCCCAACAGCTCTTGAAGGAAGCGGGTTGGGAGGTGAAGGATGGCGTGCTCAGGAATGCGCAGGGCGAGCCCTTCGTGCTCGAGTACATGGACAGCAGCGAAGGCGGCATGCGCACCATCTTCTCGTGGCAGCGCAATCTGGCCCGGCTGGGCATCACGCTCAACTACCGCTCGGTGGACTTCGCGCTGTACCAGCAGCGGCTGCAGAAGTTTGACTTCGACATCACCACCATTGCCTTCCAGGGCACGAACAACCCGGGGCAGGAATTTGCCGATCTGTTCGGCAGTCAGGCGGCCGATCAGGAAGATTCGGGCAACTTCGCCGGGGTGAAGAACCCGGCCGTCGATGCGGTCATCCGTGCCATGGTCTCGGCCAAAACGCTGGCTCAGATGCTGCCCGCCTGCCACGCACTGGACCGCATCGTCGCGGCCGAGCACTACCTGATCCCCCAGTGGTATGCGAGCACGCACCGCATGGTGTACGACGCCTGGCGCCTGGCCAAACCCGAGGTGGTGCCGCCCTACTCGCCGGGCGAGATGTGGGTGGTGGACACCTGGTGGTCGAAAAAACCTTGATGCCCGTCAACCTGTCTACGGAGATGCTTTCATGGCCGGTGCCAGCCTTCTGACCCTGCTCGACGACATTGCCACGCTGCTCGACGACATCGCGCTGATGACCAAGGTGGCGGCGAAGAAAAGTGCCGTCGTGGCCGACGATGTGACCACCATGACCAAGGTGGCGACGCAGAAAACCGCCGGCGTGCTCGGCGACGACCTGGCGCTCAACGCCCAGCAGGTCAGCGGCGTGCGCGCCGAGCGCGAGATCCCCGTGGTCTGGGCGGTGGCCAAGGGCTCGCTCGTGAACAAGGCCATTCTCGTGCCGGCGGCGCTGGCGATCAGCGCCTTCGTGCCCTGGCTCATCGCGCCGCTCTTGATGCTGGGTGGCGCGTTCCTGTGCTTCGAGGGCGTGGAAAAACTCGCGCACCGCTTCCTGCACGAGCCGGCGCCTGACGCGGGCGTGGTGGCGCAGCCGGTGGTAGATCTGGATGCGGATCTGGCGGCGCTCGAAAAGACCCGGATACGCGGCGCGGTGCGCACCGACTTCATCCTTTCGGCCGAGATCATCGTCATCGCGCTGGGCACCGTGGCCAGCGCGCCGTGGGCGCAGCAGGTGGCCGTGCTCGTCGGCATCGCCATCATCATGACCGCGGGCGTCTATGGTCTGGTGGGCGGCATCGTCAAGCTCGACGACCTCGGCCTGTGGCTCAGCGGCAAGGCGGGCCGGACGGCGCAGGCCCTGGGCGCCCTGCTGCTGGCGGCCGCGCCCCGGCTGATGAAGTTTCTTTCGGTGGCGGGCACCGCGGCCATGTTTCTGGTGGGCGGCGGCATTCTGGTGCATGGCGTTGCGCCCCTGCACCATGGCATCGCGGCCGTCGGCGCGGCTGTTCAGCACGGCCCGCTGAGCGGCCTGTGGCGGGTGCTCGCCGTGAATGCGCTCAACGTGCTCGTCGGCATGGTCGTGGGCGCGCTGGTGCTGGGGGCCGTGATGGCGCTGCGCCGGGTACGGGCGAAAGGGGGTAGACAGGAATGAGCCTCGTCAAATCCAGACAGCGAGTGGCCGACCATGGCGAGGTCTTTACCCCGCCGTGGATGGTGCAGGCCATGCTCGACCTGGTGAAGGAAGAGACCGAGCGCACCGACGCCCGCTTTCTGGAGCCCGCCTGCGGCAGCGGTAACTTCCTCGTACCCATCGTGCAGCGCAAGCTGGCCGCCGTGCGGCTGAAATACGGCCACAATCTGTTCGAGCATCAACACTACGCGCTGTTGGCGCTGATGAGCGTCTACGGCATCGAGCTGCTGGCCGACAATGTCTTTGAGTGCCGCGCCAATGTGTTAGCGGTGTTCGCCGAATACCTGAAGCTGCAAGAAGGTGATGAACAGCACGGCGCTGCCGCGTATGTACTGGCGCGCAACATCGTGCATGGCGACGCCCTGGCAATGCGTACCGCGGAAGGGGCGCCTATCACCTTTGCTGAATGGGGCTATCTGGGCAAGGGCAAATACCAGCGGCGCGATTTTCGTTTTGACAACCTTACTGGGGCCGCCGCCTATAGTGCCGAGGATTCGCTGTTTGCTGATTTGGGAAAGCATGAAATCTTTATGCCGGTCAAGACTTGGCAGCCCATCACCGTGGCCGAGTTGGCAGCGCTCGCAAGCTCGCAAGTCACAGACAGCGGCGTTTGACGTTACCAGCGCGTTGCGTTACTACTTCAATCCGTGACGATTCAACCCTATAAGCGTCCTGAAACCCTAGCCCTGTTTGGTTTGCAGCGGGTACGCTGTTGGGTGAACATGGAGATAGTTGCCTTCAAAAAGCTGTGCCTGCTTCATGCGGCTCATGTGCTGCACGACTTGCGCATTCCCCCAGGCAACCGGCTCGAAGCCTTGAAGGGCGACCGCCAAGGCCAGCACGGCATCTGCATCAACGACCATTGGCGTATCTGTTTCGTGTGGACGCCCAAAGGCCTCAAGGATATGGAATTGTCGATTACCACTGACCCAACAACGGAGTGCAGCATGACCAGTCAATTGACCTTGCCCACCCCAGGCGAAATCCTAGCGACTGAGTTTTTGCAGCCGCTGGGCATCACGCGATACCGCTTGGCGCAATCCATCCGCGTGCCGCAGACCCGCATCGCCGCCATCATCAAAAGTGGCCGTGCCATCACCGCCGACACCGTGCTGCGGCTGACGCGCTTTTTTGGCACCTCGGTCGAGTTCTGGCTGAACTTGCAAAGCCAGTACAACACCGACACTGCGCGCATGGCACTGGGTGCCGAGCTGGATGCGATTGAGCCTCTGGCCGTCATGGCGTGAATATGGGGCAACCATGAACACCATTGCCGCATCCATTCCCGTACTTCGCTGGGCGGCGCAACGCGCGCGCCTGGACGACGATAGCGTAACCAGGCGCTTTGCCAAATGGCCCTTGTGGCTCAGTGGTGAGGAGCAACCCACGCTCAAGCAGCTAGAGGACTTCGCTCGGCTTACCCATACCTCCATTGGCTATTTTTTCCTTCCACAACCACCGACGCTGACCCTGCCAGTGCCAGACTTTCGCACCTTGCGCGATATCACACTGGCCGAGCCCAGCAGCGAGCTGCTCGACACCATTTACCTGTGCCAACAACGCCAAGATTGGTATCGCGACCATGCCCGCATGCACGGTCTGCTCGCCTTGCCGTTCATCGGCAGTGTCAACATCCACGATGCACCACAAGCTGTAGCGCAACGGTTGCGCGAAGTCTTGGACCTGTCCGTCGCATTGCGCAGGCAATTGCCCACCTGGACTGAAGCGCTGCGCCAGATGATTGGCAAGGCTGAGGACGCGGGAGTATTGGTCATGGTCAGTTCCGTCGTCGGTAGCAACAGCCGCCGCACTTTGGACGTGGGCGAGTTTCGTGGTTTCGCGCTATCCGATCCGTTGGCGCCGCTGATCTTCCTCAATGGCGCTGACAGTAAGGCCGCGCAAATGTTCACTCTGGCCCACGAGCTGGCGCACCTGTGGTTGGGTGCCACCGGCGTATCGGACACTCAGGCCGGCCAAGTACCCGAGCAAGAAGCTGAACGTTGGTGCAACCTGGTGGCAGCGGAATTGCTGGTGCCCATGGAAGACTTGCGCCTTGCACGCGAGCCCGGCGCTCCGATCCCAGACGAAATACAGCGCCTTGCGCGTGAGTTCAAGGTCAGCTCCCTGGTCGCCTTGCGTCGCCTGTTTGATGTCGGCCACATCAGCCAAGCTGCCCTGTGGCAGTACTACCGGCAAGAGCAAGACCGCCTGCGCGCACTGACCAAACGCAGCAGCGCAGGCGGCGACTTCTACCGCAGTCTTGGTGCACGAAGCAGCAAGCGCTTCACCCAGGCCATCGTGTCTAGCACGCTGGAGGGACTTACCTCCTTCCCTGATGCCTTTCGCATGCTTGGGATCAAGAAAAACGCCACTTTCCACCAGGTCGCACGCGAATTTGGAGTTGCCGCATGAGCTATCTGCTGGACGCCAACGTCTTCATGGCCGCTAAAAACTTGCATTACGGTCTGGATTTCTGCCCCGCCTTCTGGGACTGGCTTGCGCACCAGGGGCATATGGGCATGGTCTGCAGCATCGACAAAGTGGCTGATGAAATCCAGGCTGGGCAGGATGAATTGAGCGATTGGGCGAAAGACCGTGGCCAGGCACTGTTTCGTCGCACGCCGCCGACGTTGCTACCGCAGTTTGCCCAAGTGAGCGAATGGGTCTCATGCCAGAACTACTCCCCCGCTGCCATCAACACCTTCCTGCAAGTCGCTGATTACTACCTTGTCGCCCATGCCATCGCGGGTGAGCATGTGTTGGTCACCCACGAAACACCTGCCAACTCGCTCAGCCGCATCAAAATTCCCAACGTCTGCCTCGGTCTGGACGTCCGCTTCATGACGCCTTACCAAATGTTGCGTACCGAAAAGGCACGCTTCGTCCTGGGGAAGACAGCATGAGCATCACCCTCCAAGCCCCCTTCGCCCTGCACGGGCGCAACCCCGATGTGCTCACCTGCATCGCCAACCTGTCCAACGACGAGGTTTTCACCCCACCCGAGTTTGCCAATCGCATGATCGACACCGTGGCCGCCGCCTGGGCGCAAGACCACGGCGGCGCCAGCCTCTGGGCGAACAAGGACGTGCGCTTTCTCGACCCCTGCACCAAGTCCGGCGTGTTCCTGCGCGAGATCACGCGGCGGCTGACGGACGGGCTGGCGCCGCAGATACCCGACCTGCAGCAACGCGTGCAACACATCCTCACGCGGCAGGTGTTTGGTATCGGCATCACGCGCATCACCAGCCTGCTGGCGCGGCGCAGCGTGTACTGCTCGCGCCATGCCAGCGGGCGGCACTCGATTGCGGCGTTCGGCAGCGACGCGGGCCACATTTGGTTCGAGCGGGTGGAGCATGAATGGCAGGGCGGCCGATGCCGCTTTTGTGGAGCCAGTCAAAGTGCCTATGACCGAGGCGCTGACCGCGAAAGCCACGCTTACACCTTCATCCATACCAACGACATCATGGCTCGCACCGCCGAGCTGTTTGGAGCGGACATGCAGTTCGACGTCATCATCGGCAACCCGCCCTATCAACTGGGCTCGGACGGCGGCACCCGCGACGTGCCGATCTATCAGCGCTTTGTTGAACAGGCCAAGGCGCTGGAGCCGCGCTACGTGACGATGGTGATTCCTGCGCGCTGGATGGCGTCGGGCCTAGGCTTGTCGGAGTTCCGCCAGACCATGCTCGCCGACCGCCGCGTGCGCACGTTGGTGGACTATCCGGCGGCCAGCGAGGTCTTCCCCGGTGTCGAGATCAAGGCCGGTGTCTGCTATTTCCTCTGGGATGCCGCCCATGACGGCGATTGCAGCGTGACTACCTTTCGCAATGGCGAGGCCCAGGGCCCCGTCTTGCGCAACCTGGGTGCGCACGACGTGTTTGTGCGCGATGCGCGGGCGGTCACCATCCTGCAAAAGGTGTTGCAGCACGGCGAGCCCTCCATCAACACCATCCTGGCGCGCGACAAGGAATTTGGTTGGACCTCGAACTTCGACGGTTTTCACCAGCGGCAAAAGCCGGGCGACGTGCCGCTGTACTACATCCGCAAGATGAAACGCGGCGTCGGCTTCGTTGCGCGCGAGGCAGTCACCAAGAGCGCGCACCTCGTCGACACGTGGAAAGTTTTTGTCCCGAAGGCATACAACGGCGGCGATGGCGTGCCACACCAGATTCTGGGCAAGCCGCTGATTGCGCCATCGCCATCGGTGTGTACTCAGTCGTTCCTTTTTTTTCACGTCGGCTCGCAAGCAGAAGCCGAAAGCCTTCAGTCTTACTACGCCACCCGCTTTTTTCGGTATTTGGTATCACTGCGAAAAATCACACAGGACGCCACCTATTCGGCCTATACGTGGGTGCCCCTGCAGACATGGGACAGAACCTGGACGGACGAGGCGCTGTACGCCAAGTACGGCCTCACGGCGGAGGAAGTTACTTTCATCGAACAGGCGGTACGACCCATGGGGTTGGACGGCGAGGGTGACGATGAGCAAACCGATTGACGAAATCCTCGCTCCCAAGCCGCAGCTGCGCCAGCGCATCTACGCCTACAGCATTGATGATGCGCAGCACGCGGGCCTGCTGAAGATCGGCCAGACCGTGCGCGACGTGCAAACCCGCGTGGCCGAGCAGTTGCGCACCGCCGCTATTCAAAACTACCGCATCGAGCTGGACGAACTGGCCGAGCGCGCCGACGGCAGCTTGTTCACCGACCACGAGGTGCGCGCCGCGCTGGTGCGCAAGGGCTTTGACAACCCGCAACTGGAATGGGTGTGCTGCACCCAGGCCGATGTGCAGGCGGTGCTGGTGGAACTCAGAACCGGCCAGCGCCTGGCGGGCAGCCACCACCAGACCTTTGGCCTGCGCGCCGAGCAGCAGGAGGCGGTGGACAAGACGCACGCTTACTTTCAGTCCCTGTGGGCCGAAAACGCCAACGCAGCGCCACGCTATTTGTGGAACGCCAAGATGCGCTTTGGCAAAACCTTCACCACCTACCACCTCGCCAAGAAGCTGGGCGCGCGCCGCGTGCTGGTGCTGACCTTCAAGCCGGCGGTGGAAGACGCCTGGCAGACCGATCTGGAAAGCCATGTGGACTTCAGCGGTTGGCAGTACCTGTCGCGCGCGGCCGGGGGCGACCCGACGCAGATCGACCGCGACAAGCCGGTGGTGTATTTCGGCTCGTTCCAGGATTTGCTGGGGCGGCAGGACAACGGCCAGCTCAAGGCGCACAACGAATGGATTCACACACAGAACTGGGATCTGGTGGTGTTCGATGAATACCACTTCGGCGCTTGGCGCGATTCGGCCAAGGAGCTGTTCGAGGGCGAGGACGAGGGCGAAGCCCGCGCGGTGAAAAAGGACGAGGACGCGCTGGCCGGGGTGAACGAGGCCCTGAACGAGCTGGCCGGGCGCGAGGCGGACTTTTTGCCCATCACCACGCGCGCCTACCTGTACCTGTCGGGCACGCCGTTCAAGGCGCTGGCCACGGGCGAGTTCATTGAAGAGCAGATATTCAACTGGACCTACACCGACGAGCAGCGCGCCAAAGAGCGCTTTGCGCAGGAGCACCGGGGCCAGCCCAACCCCTACGCCGCGCTGCCGCAAATGCGGCTGCTGACCTACCAGATGCCCGATGAGCTGCTGGCAGTGGCCAGCGGCGGCGAGTTTGACGAGTTTGACCTGAACGCCTTTTTTGAGGCCACGGGCGCGGGCGCAGCGGCCAGGTTCAAGCGCGAAAGCGATGTGCAGAAGTGGCTGGACATCATCCGGGGTGGCCACCTGGCGCAGGCGAGCGAGTTGCTCAAGGCAGGGGCGCGGCCGCCGTTTCCGTATTCGGACGCGCGCCTGTTGCCGTACCTACAACATTCGTTCTGGTACCTGCCCAACGTGGCGGCCTGCCATGCCATGGCGAATCTGCTGGGCGCGCGGCACAACACCTTCTGGCAGGGCTATCGGGTGATTGTGGCGGCGGGCAGCGAGGCGGGCATTGGCCTGGCGGCGCTGCCGCCGGTGCGCCGGGCGATTGGCAGCGGCTTTGACAGCCAGACCATCACCCTGAGCTGCGGCAAGCTGACCACGGGGGTGACGGTGGCGCAGTGGTCATCCATCCTGATGCTGCGCAACCTGAAGTCGCCCGAGAGCTACTTTCAGGCCGCGTTTCGTGTGCAGTCGCCCTGGGTGCTGAAGAACCCCGAGGGTGATGATCCGAACCGCGAGGACATTCTGAAACCCGTGTGCTTTGTGTTCGACTTTGCGCCCACGCGGGCGCTGCGTCAGCTGTCGGAATACGGCGTGGGCTTGTCGCCCAATGAGGCGAACCCCGAAAACGCGGTGCGCGACTTGGTGGCCTTTCTGCCGGTGCTGGCGTTTGATGGCGCGCACATGACGCAGATCGACGCCGGCGGCATTCTGGACATCGCCATGGCGGGCACCTCGGCCACGCTGCTGGCGCGCAAATGGGAAAGCGCGTTGCTGGTGAATGTGGACAACGGCACGCTGCGCCGCGTGCTGGACAGCCCCGAGGCCATGGCGGCGGTCGAGCGCATCGAGGGCTGGCGCAGTCTGGGCGACAAGGTGATCGAGACCATCATCAACAAGAGCGAGAAGGTCAAGGCGCTGAAAAACAAGGCCAAGGAGGAAGGGCTGACGGCCAGGGAGAAGCGAGAGCTGTCTGCCGAGGAGCGCGAGTACAAAAGCCAGCGCAAGCTGGTGCAGGAAAAGCTGATCAAGTTCGCCACGCGCATCCCGGCCTTCATGTACCTGACGGACTTCCGCGAAAACACACTGCGTGACGTGATCACGCGGCTGGAGCCGGATCTGTTCTTGACCGTCACGGGCCTGACGGTGCAGGATTTTCACCTGCTGGTGCAGCTCAAGGTGTTCAACACCGAGCAGATGAACGCGGCGGTGTTCGCCTTCCGCCGGTATGAGGATGCGTCGCTGCGCTACACGGGCATCGACAGCCATCCAGGGCTGGCGCAGGTGGGCCTGTACGACACGGTGGTGGCCCTGGAGAGCGCCCGTGCATGAGGCGCCCCAGAGCCCGTTCATGCCGCTCCGCTCCACGGCAGCGTGTGCCACTGCCCGCGCGCGTAGCGCACCAGTTGTCCGTCGTCCGCCCAGCGCCACAGGTGCATCCAGCCGTTGTCCACGAGCTGGCGTACCACGGTCTGGCGCTGCAGCACGCCTTCGATGGCGGCCGCGGGGGCGTCGATCACCGTGGTCAGCCGCAGCGGCTCATGCACCCAGCGCGCGCCGTCGTGCAGCGACTGCAGCGGCAGGCCGATGCGCAGATCGCCCCCGTTGCCCTCGAACACCCCGATGTGCCCGCCCACGACGTTCAGCAGTAGCTTGTTGCCGGTGCCCAGCCGTTCGGGGTCGCAGGTGCTGGCGTTGTACTGCCAGTTGATCCAGTGCGTGACCAGCATGGGCGCGGTCATCAGCTGTTCGAGCAGCGTGCCCTGCGGGTCCTGCGTGCTGTCGTAGGCGTGCAGAAAGCACCGGCTGCCCAGCACGACACCCTGGCTGCGCCAGCGCGGGCCGATGATGAACGAGGCGTTGCCCGCCAGGCCCCATTCGGGGCGGTTCTGCGCGCCGTCGTTGGCGCGGCGCCTGAATTGCCGCAGCATCTGCGCGTGCGTGCCGCGGGGCTTGAGCCCCAGCGTGGGCGCGCGTTCGCGCCGCGCCTGGTCGCAGGCGTGCCGCAGCACGGCTTCCAACTGCTCCCAGCGCGGGCGCGCCGGGGCGGACATCAGGTCCAGGTCGAAGGCTTCGATCTCGTCGGTGGCGGTGTTGTGCAGCGCGCCGATGAACCAGGTCTGCGCGGGCACGGTGATGCCCTGTTCGGCCAGGCCGGCGCGGACTTCGGGCTCGTTGAGCAGGCGGGCCAGGCTGCGCGCGTTGGCCTCGCCGGTCTGGCCGCTGCAGGCGCCGCAATCGAGCGCGGAGGCGGTGGCATTGTTCGCGGTCTGGCTGCCGTGGCCGACGAAGAGCACCAGCGGCGCGAGCTGGCGCGCCAGTCCCGTGGCGCGCAGCACCTTGGCGGCGAGTTCGACCTTGGCCTGCAGCGCCAGGTGTTGCAGGCCCGGGCGGCACAGCGGCCGCAGGCGCATGGGCAGGCCCGCATGGTCTTCGTTGGCGCGCGCCTGGCTTGACGGATTCAGGAAGCGCCACAGCGGCTTGAGGTAGGTGACACCGGCTGCCTCGACGTAGGAGAAGGCGGCGCCGGGCCAGCGGCTCGCCGATTGCCATTGCTCGCCCACGTTCAGGCTCTGCTCGCGCGCCTGCAGCGCGGCTTGGCGCAGTTCGGCGGCGGGCGCGTCACTCTGCGCCGGGATGATCTCGTCGCCCACCTCCAGCGCGGGTCCGAGCAGGCCCGGCAGCTGCGGACGGCGTGCGTGCGAGCCAAACGGCGTGTAGGCCAGCGGCACGCCGAAGAAGCCGGCAAAGCCCAGTGTCTGTACCGCCGGCCAGACGGCTTCGATCGCGCGGCGCAGCGGCTCGCTGCGCACGTCGATGCAGAAGGCCGCCTGCACTTGCACAGCCGGCTCGACCACGGGCGGACAGGCAGCGGCCAGGCGCATGGTGAGCTCGCGCTGGTAGCCGGCTTCGTAGGCCCACTGCCAGAGTTCATCCACGAGCAGTTCGCGTTCGCTTTGCGCCAGCAGCGCCGGGGCTTCGTGCCACGCGTGCTGCAGCGCGTGGAACGCCTGGCGCGCCGCCGTGTCGTTCTTGCCTTCGAGCAGGATCGCCCCCCAGGCCAGCCGGATGGCGAGCAGATCGCGCAGGTGCTCGTCGCGCTGCCCCTGCAGCTCGGCCTGCCAGCCCAGATACGCGCACCATGAGGCCCAGCCGTTGACCGTGAGCAGCACGGCTTCGAGGTAGTCGGCCCAGACCTTGGAGGGCAGTTGCACGCGTTCGAGCACCCAGCGCTCGGCCTCCTGCCGCGTGGGCGGCAGGGCCTTGAGCGCGTCGCCCAGGCCAGGCAGGCCCATCAGCGTGCCGATGCCGTAATCGTGGCTCAGCGTCTCGCGCCAGAAGGCGTAGAGGCTGGTCGGGCGCTGGGGCTGCCATTCGGCCTGCTGCGTGTCGAACCAGGCGGCGCAGGTCTGGCTCACCTGGTAGGTGATGGCCTGGCGCCACGACAGCCGGGCGCTGCGCCGCGGGTCGTTGTCCAGCACGTCGATCAGCAGGGGCAGCTGCGGCGTGCGCAGATTGGTGTCGAGCGCTGCCACCAGCGTGTCCGGCGTCCATCCGGCGCAGACGTCGGCATTCTGCTGCGTCAGCGCGCAGGCCAGATCGCGGCTTTGGATGCGCCCGTCCTGCCAGGCCTGGCGCAGCATCGCGCGGGGCGTGAGCACCTGAATGTGGCCGAGCACCATCATGCGCGCGGCCACGCGGCGCACCGGCATGTGGATGCGCTTCCAGTGCGGGTTGACGGCCACCGAGCGATCAAGCGGCCAGCTCGGTGCGATGGCCTCGCAGGCCTGCTCGCAGGCCGCTTCGACGGCCGCGTGCCTATCGGTGGCGGGCGATGGCGCGGCGCCTGCCGCAGTGTCCGTGGGGGTGGGCGCGAGTTCGGTGACGGCATTCATGGCAGGTCCTCCGTATTCACCGTGGGCTCGCCACGGCCCAGATGGCGGCCGGGCTCGGGGCCGCCGCGGTGGGGGCCACCGTCCACTGCGCGGGCCACAGGCGCAGTGCAAGCCGGGTGTAGTGCTCGTCCACGTAAAAGCCGGCGTAGCTCCAGCGCTGCCAGGCGGCCAGCGCGTGCGGGTGCCATTGCAGCACTGCCAGGCATGTGTACAACGCTGCCATGCCGATCACCGCCACCACGCCCTGGGCGGTGTTCGGCGCATCGTGCAGGCCCAGGGGCAGGGCGTGCGCGAGCAGAGCGGCCAGGCCCAGAGCGGCCACCATCAGCATGCCCGCGATGATCTGCGTGGCGGTGGTGCGCGCGCTCACGCCGCGTGCCAGCCACAGCAGCGGCGCCCAGGCCAGGGCCAGCAGCAGCGTCCACCACCAGGGCCAGGCGACGGCGCCGTGCGCCAGCTGCAGCGCCATCAGGATGGCGGCCGCCAGCACGGGCGCGGCCAGCAGCGGCGCCGCATGCATGCCGTGCGCGCCGTGCAGCATCCGCAGCCGCGTTTCGCGCACGGCGCTCGAGGCCGAGAGGAAGTGGTGTGCCTTGTACAGCGAGTGGCCGATCAGGTGCAGCGCCGCGAGTGTGTACATGCCGAGGCCGCATTCCAGCACCATGAAGCCCATCTGCGCGGCGGTGGACCAGGCGAGCCGCACCTTGATGGTGATGCGCGTGAGCATCACCATGCCCGCGAGCACGGCCGACGCCAGGCCCAGGGCCACCAGCAGCCAGCGGGCAGCGGCCGCGTGATCGAGCAGCGGGGCGAAGCGGATCAGGATGAAGCCGCCGAGATTGACCACCCCGGCGTGCAAGAGCGCGGAGACGGGCGTGGGGGCTTCCATCACCTGGATCAGCCAGCCATGCACCGGCAGCAGCGCGGTGCGCAGGATGACCGCCAGCGCCAGGCACAGCGCGCACAGCTGCAGCGCGGTGTCCGCGCCATGCTGGCTCACGGTGGCGAACAGGTCGGTGAGCGAGCCGCTGCCCACACTGCTCCAGGCGAGCAGGGCCGCCGCCAGCAGCAGCACGTCGGCTGCCCGATCGGCCAGGCGCTTCTTGTGCGCGGCCAGGCGGGCGAACGGGCGCTCGGCATAAAAGCACAGCAGGTGCTGCAGCGCCACGCCGATCAGCGCCCAGGCCGCGATCAGCACCAGCCAGTGGTCGGCCAGCAGCAGCAGCTGCACGGCCGCCAGCACGCCCGCCAGCGCCGCCGCGTAGGTCCGCTGCCTGGCTTCGCCTTCCAGGTAGCGGGAGGAGAAACTGCCGATCACCGTGCCGAGAAACTGCACCAGGACGGCGACGACGCCCGCCAGCGGCGTGAGCACTAGCCATCCGGGCCAGACCTGCGTGGCCTGGGTGTCGGCACCGGGCCACAGCCCGGGCAGGGTGGCCATCAGCGCCAGCACGCTCAGCGGCATGAACACGCGCCAGGGGCGGTGAAGGGACTTCCGTGTCGCCAGGATCAGCGCCGAGACGGCGAGCAGCACCACCGCGACGGCGGGCAGGAAGGCGGGTAGGGCGGTCATGAATTCAATGCGAAGTGTGAAAACGATCGCAATGGTGCGTCGCAGCATGTATTCTGTAAAATACATTGATAAGAACAAATCAATCTATTTAAAAGAACGATGCGTCTGGAGCAGCTCAACTTCCGCCACCTCTTCTACTTCTGGCGCGTGGCTCGCCTGGGGCATCTGACGCGCGCCGCGCAGGAGCTGCACACCTCGCAGTCCTCGCTGTCCGCGCAGATCCGCCAGCTCGAAGACCGCCTGGGCAGCCCGCTGTTCACGCGCGAGGGTCGGCGCATGGTGCTCACCGAAACCGGCCATCTGGCGCTGGCCTACGCGGAGAACATCTTCGGTCTCGGTCAGGAGATGCTCGGGCGGGTGCAGGGGCAGAACGAAGGGCTCAGCCACCTGCGCATCGGCAGCGTGGCCACGATGTCGCGCAACTACCAGGAAAACCTGTACCGGCCGCTGCTCGCCGATCCCACGGTGCTGCTCACGCTGGAATCGGGCCTGCTGGAGAACCTGCTGGAGCGCCTGACCGAGCATCAGCTCGATCTGGTGCTGGCCAACGAACCCGTGGCGGCGGATGCGCACCGGCCGCTGCACTGCCGGTTTCTGGGCAGCCAGCCGATTTCTCTCATTGGTCCGGCGCAGCGCTGGCGCGGGCAGCAGTTGCGCGTTCCGCAGGATCTGGACGGCCTGGAGATCGTGCTGCCCGGCCCCAGGCACGCCGTGCGCGCGCAGTTCGATGCGCTGTGCATGAGCGAGGACGTGAAACCCAAGGTGCGCGCCGAGGTCGACGACATGGCCATGCTGCGGCTGGTGGCGCGCGACAGCGGCTGGCTGGCGATGATGCCCGAGGTGGTGGTGCAGGACGAACTGCGCAACGGCCTGCTGTGCACGGTCGGACAATGCCCACAGCTGCACGAGCGTTTTTATGCCATCACCACCTCGCACCGCTACCACATCGAGCGGCTGGAAGCCCTGCTGCGGCTGGCCCCTGCGCTGTCGCTGGCCGCAGGTGTGGAGCAAGCCACGCGGCTTGCGCTGGATTTGCCTTGAGTCGTGCCGGAACAGGTGCGCGCCTGCCGCGCCCGCGTGGCCCCGCAGGCTTACATAATCGGGCCCGATGACCGCCTACATCCTCAAGCGCATTCTGCTCATGCTGCCGACGCTCTTCGGGGTGTTGCTGCTCACCTTCGTGGTGATCCAGTTCGTGCCGGGCGGCCCGGTGGAGCAGTACCTGGCCGAGGCCAAGGCCGGCATGGCGGGGCACGGCGGCGCCGAGGGCGCAGGCATGGCGTACCGCGGCGCGCAAGGGGTGGATGCGCGGCGGCTGCAGCAGATCAAGCAGCTCTATGGTTTCGACAAACCGGCGCACGAGCGGTTTGTCGAGATGCTCGGCAAGTTCGCGCGCTTCGACCTGGGACGCAGCTTCTTTCAGAACAAGGATGTGTGGCAGCTCATCAAGGAGAAGATGCCGGTCTCCATCAGCCTGGGGCTGTGGACGTTCTTCATCAGCTATCTGGTGGCCGTGCCGCTGGGCGTGGCCAAGGCGGTGCGCGCGGGCTCGCGTTTTGACCTCGTCACCACGCTGCTCATCCTCGTCGGCTACGCGATTCCGGGCTTCGTGCTGGGCCTGGCGCTGCTGGTGGTGTTCGGCGGACAGTTGCAGTGGTTTCCGCTGCGTGGGCTCACGTCGAGCAACTGGGAAGAACTCGGCTGGGGCGCGCGCATCGTGGACTACCTCTGGCACATCACGTTGCCGGTGATCGCGATGGTGGCGGGCAGCTTCGCGGTGACGGCCATGCTCACCAAGAACGCCTTCCTGGAAGAAATCCGCAAGCAGTACGTGCTCACCGCCCGCGCCAAGGGCTTGTCCGAGCGACAGGTGCTCTACGGGCATGTGTTTCGCAATGCGCTCATTCCCATCGTCACCGGCTTTCCGTCGGCGTTCATCGGCGCGTTCTTCACCGGCTCGCTGCTGATCGAGACGCTGTTCTCGCTCGACGGCCTGGGGCTGCTGAGCTACGAGAGCGTGATCCGGCGCGACTACCCGGTGGTGCTGGGCACGCTCTACCTCTTCACGCTGATCGGCCTGGTGACCAAGTTGATCTCCGACCTGTGCTACGTCTGGGTCGATCCGCGGGTGAAATTCGATTGAGCGCCGGGATGGACAGCGCCGCCGCCCAGCCCGTCTCGCCGTCGCGCCGCGCCTGGTTGCGCTTCAGGCGCAACCGCCTGGGCTACTGGAGCCTGGTTGTCTTCTGCGCGCTGGTGCTGGTGAGCCTGGCCGCCGAACTCGTGAGCAACGACCGCCCGCTCGTCGTGCGCTACGAGGGGCAGACCTACTTCCCTATGCTGCACGACTACCCGGAAACCACGTTTGGCGGCGACTTCGCCACGCCGGCGGATTACCTCGACCCCTACGTCAGGCGGCGCATCACCACGGACGGCAACTGGGCGCTCTACACGATCAACCCCTATGGCGCCAACACGCTGAACTATTACGCCAAGGCGCCATATCCGTCGCCGCCCTCGGGCCAGAACTGGCTCGGCACGGACGACCGCGGGCGCGATCTGCTCGCGCAGCTGCTCTACGGCTTTCGCGTGAGCGTGCTCTTCGGCCTGGCGCTCACGGCGGTGGGCGTGATGCTGGGCATCGCCGCCGGGGCGGTGCAGGGTTTTTTCGGCGGCAGGATCGACCTGGCGTTTCAGCGCTTCATCGAGATCTGGGGCTCGATGCCCGAGCTGTATCTGCTCATCATCTTCAGCGCCATCTTCTCGCCCAGCGTCGCGCTGCTGCTGATCCTGCTCAGTCTGTTCGGCTGGATGGGCCTGTCGGACTATGTGCGCGCCGAGTTCCTGCGCAACCGCCAGCTCGACTACGTGAAGGCCGCGCGTGCGCTGGGCGTGCCCAGCAGCCAGATCATGTGGCGCCACATCCTGCCCAATTCGATGGTGCCGGTGGTCACCTTCCTGCCGTTTCGCATGAGCGCGGCAATCCTGGCGCTGACCTCGCTCGACTTCCTCGGCCTGGGCGTGCCGCCGGGCACGCCCAGCCTGGGCGAGCTGCTGAGCCAGGGCAAGAACAACATCGATGCGTGGTGGATCTCGATCTTCACGTTTGCCGTGCTGGTGGCCACGCTGCTGCTGCTCACCTTCATGGGCGACGCGCTGCGCGACGCGCTCGATCCGCGAAAGGCCGACGTGTGATGACCCCCGAAACGCCGCTGCTGCAAGTGCGTGATCTGCGCGTGGCCTTTGGCGCGAAGGAGGTGGTGCACGGCGTCAGCTTCGAGATCCGCGCGGGTGAAAAATTCGCACTGGTGGGCGAGTCGGGCTCGGGCAAGACGGTGAGCGCGCTCTCGCTGCTGCGCCTTACGGGTGAGGCAAAAATCAGTGGTCAGGCGTTGCTGGACGGGCGCGACCTGCTTCAATTGTCGGAGCGCGAGCTGCGCGGCGTGCGCGGCAGCAGTGTGGCCATGATCTTCCAGGAGCCGATGAGCGCGCTCAATCCGCTGATGGCGGTGGGCGCGCAGGTGGCCGAAGTCTTGATGCTCAAACAGGGTCTGAGCAAGGCACAGAGCGCGCGAGCAGCTATCGAGTTGTTTGCGGCGACGGGTATTCCCGAGCCCGAGCGGCGCGCCGGGAGTTTTCCGCACCAGCTGTCGGGCGGCCAGCGCCAGCGCGCCATGATCGCGATGGCGCTGGCCAGCCGGCCCAAGCTGCTGCTGGCCGATGAGCCGACGACGGCGCTCGACGTGTCGCTGCGCGGCCAGATTCTCGAATTGCTGGCCGACCTGCAGCGCCAGAGCGGCATGGCGATGCTGCTCATCACGCACGACCTGCTCATGGTGCGCCGCTTCGCCGACCGCGTGGCGGTGATGGAGCAGGGGCATCTGGTCGAGCACGGCGAGACGGCGCGCATTTTCGGGGCGCCCGAGCATGCCTACACCCGCCGCCTGATCGCCAGCACGCCGCGCCGCGACGTGGTCGAGGAGGCCGTCGCCGCCGGTGCGCCCGTGGCCGCACTGGCCGAGAGCCTGCGCGTGAGCTATCCGGTGCCCTTGCCGGGGGTGCGTGGCTGGTTTCGCAAGGGCGAGTTCGTCGCGGTCAAGGGGGCGAGCTTTCGCCTTTGCGCCGGGCGCACGCTGGGCGTGGTGGGTGAATCGGGCTCGGGCAAATCCACGCTGGCGCAGGCGCTGCTCGGCCTGCTGCCCAGCACCGGGGGGCTGCAGGTGGCGGGGCAACACTGGCAGCAACCGGCGCAGCACAACAGCGCGCACAACCGGCAGCTGCGCCAGCGGGTGCAGGTGGTGTTCCAGGACCCGTTTTCCTCGCTCTCGCCGCGCCTGACGGTGCAGGAGATCGTCGGCGAGGGGCTCAGGGTGCACAGCCCCGGGCTGACCGAGGCCGAGCGCCGCGCACGGGTGCTGGCCATGCTGACCGAGGTGGGGCTGACCGAGGCGCAGTTTCCGGGGCTGCTCGCGCGCTACCCGCATGAGTTTTCCGGGGGGCAGCGCCAGCGTCTGGCGGTGGCGCGCGCGCTCATCCTGGAGCCCGGCGTGCTGGTGCTCGACGAGCCCACCAGCGCGCTCGACGTCACGATCCAGCAGCAGGTGCTGCAACTGCTGCAGCGGCTGCAGAAGGAGCGCGGCCTGGCCTACCTGCTCATCACGCACGACATGGCCGTGGTGCGCGCCATGGCGCACGAGGTACTCGTGATGAAGGACGGCGAGGTGCTGGAGGCGGGCGACGTGCGCCAGGTGCTCGACGCGCCGCGCCATCCATACACGCGGCGGCTGGTGGAAGCGGCGCTGATGACCCAGGGCGAATGACGGCTGCTGCGCGGTCAGCGCAGCACCAGCACCGGCACGCTGCACAGCCTGAGCAGCGCCGTCGTCGTGCTGCCCACGATGAGCTGGCGGATGCGCGAGTGGCCGTAGGCGCCCAGCACCAGCAGCGTGCTGCCCAGACTTTCCAGCAGCGGCGGGATCACTTCCTCGGGCAGGCCGGGCAGGGTGCGCGTGGTCACGGTGAAGCCGGCGTCCTGCAGCAGCGTTTGCGCCGCGCGCAGGCGCTCCTGCAGGCGCGCGGGGCATTCGCCCACCATCACCAGTTCGGCCGGCATGCCGCGCAGCATCGGGCTGCCGGCCACGCGCTGCACCGCGCGGTCGGCCGTGGCGCTGCCGTCGTAGGCCACGACGAAGTGCGTGGGGGCGGTGAACGGCACCGCATCCATCACCATCACCGGCTGATGCAGGTTGCGCACCGCGGTTTCGATGCGGTGATCGAGCCGCAGCTTGCGCGCGGTGGGCGGGCGGCGGTTGCTGCCGAGCACGAACAGGCGCGCCGTGGGCTCCTGTGTGAGCAGCACGTCGGTCAGATCGCCCTCGCGCAGCAAGGTGCCGACCTGTGCCACCGATTCGCTGCAGACGCGGCTGCGCGCCTCGTCCAGCATGCGCTGCGCTGCCTCCTGCGCCAGCTTCGATCGTTCTTCGTCCAGGTCGGAGAGCCGCTGCAGCAGCAGGTCCTGCGCGCCCATGCCCAGCACGCCGCTGTAGTCGCCCACGGCGGCCGCGGGCTCGGGGCGCTCCAGCGTATGCAGCAGCGTGAGCGGAGCGCCCAGGCGCTGCGCTGCCCAGCAGGCGCCATCCACCACGGCGGTAGTCGTGTTCAGGCCATCGAGGCAGGCGTAGACGGTATCGGGTGTCGGCATGGCGGCTTCTTTCATGCAATGGTTCAAGTGTGGCACCGCATGCGTGTCGTGCAACAGGGATATCCCTTGCGGTTTCCCTGGCCGCGGTTTTACTTGCGCGTGCTGGCGTCGGCCGCGGCCGGCGGTGAGTACAGATCCCAGGTGGCCATGAAGAGCGCGGCCACCACCGGGCCGATGACGAAGCCGGTGAGGCCGAACAGCGCCATGCCTCCCAGCGTGGAAATGAGCACGACGTAGTCCGGCATCTTCGTGTCCTTGCCCACGAGCAGGGGCCTGAGCAGATTGTCCACGAGGCCGATCACGCCCACGCCGTACAGCGCCAGCGTGATGCCCTGCCAGGTGGCGCCGGTGGCGAGGAAGTACAGCGTCACCGGTCCCCAGATCAGGCTCGCGCCCACGGCCGGCAGCAGCGAGAGAAAGGCCATGATCACGCCCCACAGCACCGGCCCCTGGATGCCCAGCACCCAGAAAATCAGCCCGCCCAGCGCCCCTTGTGTCGCAGCCACGGCGATGTTGCCCTTGACGGTGGCGCGGATCACGGTGATGAATTTGGCCGCGAGCTCCTGCTTGTGTTCCTCATCCAGCGGGATGGCATTGCGGATGCGCGCGCCCAGCTGGGGGCCGTCGCGCAGCAGGAAGAACAGCAGGTAGAGCATCACGCCGAAATTGACGATGAACTGCAGCGTGTTGGAGCCCACGTTGACCGCTTGATTGGCGAGGAACTGGCTGGCCTGCGTGCCAAAGCTTGCGAGCTTCGCCTGCAACTCGGCGAATGTGCCCAGGTGCAGGCTTTCGAGCAGTTTGAGTACCCAGGCGGGCAGGGCCGCCCAGATCTGCTGCGCGTACGCTCCGAAATCGAGCTGGCCCGAGCGCACCCGCTGGTAGGCCGCGCCGGCCTCCTGCACCACCGAAGCGCCAATCGCGAACATCGGCAGGATCACGATGAGCAGGCACAGCGTCAGGGTCAGCAGGGCCGCCAGGTTCGGCTTGCGTCGCATGCGCAGCAACAGCCGCCGGTGCAGGGGCGCAAACAGGATGGCCAGCACCATGCCCCAGAAAATGGCGCCGTGCAGCGGCAGCAGGATCGCGCCGAACGCCAGGGTGACGGTGGCCAGCAGGAGCAGCAGGGCGCGATTTCTGGTCGTGGGCTGGTGCATGGGTGTCTGGACCATTGGCCGTGGGAAACTGCAAAGGCGCTACTCTACGCTTGGGCGGCGTGGCGGTTGCCGTCAGATGCAGGCACGGCAGCGCGGGCGCGGCGTGCCGGGAGGTCCGTGATGCGGGCCTGTACCGGCTCAGCGAGCTTCAGCGCTCCTCGTGTTCGCGTTCGCGATGCGCCGGGCGTGGATGTTGCGCCTGGCGCGCCGGCCTCGCGCGCTGCGTGCCCGGGGGCTGGCGCCGTTGCGCCTGCTCGCGGCGGATCTGTTCGCGCCCTGCCGGTACGCCCTGCGCGGATTCGCGCTCCGCCGGGCCGCCGCGCCGTTCTTCGGGCGCGGCCCGTTCTTCGACGCGCCCGGGTGCCGCATGCGCCGCGGCGGCCTCCTGACCTGTCATGGGTAGGAGCGGGGTTTGCGCATGATCGGGTGCGGGCGCACGCACCGCGCCCGGGTCGTTGAAGCGCTCGCTCACGCGCGATGAGCCGTACACCGCCGGCCCGTCGCCTGAGGGTCTGTAACGCTGACCGTGCTCGCCCACCGCCATGGCGTGCTGGCGCATCTGCTCGGTGGTGGGCGCCACGTGCGGCTGCTGCAGCGCGGCCTTTTCCGTGGTGGTGGGTTGCACCGTCGTGCCGCCGCTTCCGCCGTTGTAGCTCACACGGTTGATCGTGGTGTTGCGCGTGATGTTCTGCACGTACACGTTGGTGATGCGCTTATCGCGGATGTTGTTGACGCTGCGGTTGTAGTGGAACTCGCCGCCGTGCCAGTAGCCGCCGACGTAGCCCGTGCCGAAGTAGCCGAAGCCATAGTTGATGCCGCCGTAAAAGCCGATGGTGGGCCCCCAGTAGCCCAGGTGCCAGCGATAGCTGCCGCCGGACCAGCCCCACCAGCCTGGCGTCCACAGCAGGCCGACGCGCGGCGGCAGCACCCAGACGCCGGGCACCCAGTAATACGCCGCGTCACCCCACGCCCAGTAGCCCGGGGTCCAGAGGTATCCGGGGCCGGGCACGGCCGGCTGCTCGTAGACGGGCAATGGGGGTGGCGCGACCGTGGTGGTGACCGTCGTCGTGGTGATGCCACTTTCGGTTTTCGTCACCGTGGTGCTTGTGGTCGCCGGGGCGACGACGCAGCCAGCCAGCGTGAGTGCAAGCAGACCGGCTGCCAGGGCGAGGGGAGTGAGGTGTTTCATGATGCGTGCCTGATCCGTTGGCTCCGCCGCCGCTGCCGCGCGTGCGCTGCCCCATGGCATCCTGCGCGGTGGCACCCGTCAACGGCATGGCCGAGTCGATGGTGCAACGCTGCGCCGCATCGCGCCGTTGGCAGGCGATGGACGGGTTTGTGACAAATCGTGACAGAACCGCCTCACGGGCCCTGGCGTTCGATCGGTGGCACAATACCCTTTGCACATCAGGCCCTTCCCCAGCCACAGTCGCATCCGCCATTCGGTACAGCCGTGTCGCGGAAGGTTTTGAACCAACTCGTGTTTCCCGCAGGGAAACAAAAGTCAGCGCGAAATGAGTGAATCGATATCCATCTACAAGGCCTTTGAAGGCAACACCTACCTCTTCGGCGGCAACGCGCCGTATGTCGAAGAGCTGTACGAAAACTACCTGACCAACCCCGGCAGCGTCCCTGATTCGTGGCGCGACTACTTTGATGCGTTGCAGCACGTGCCGGCGGTCGACGGCAGCGATGCGCGCGACGTGCCGCACCAGCCCGTCATCGACGCGTTCGCCGAGCGCGCCAAGCAGGGCGGCACGCAGGTGGTGGTGGCGTTCGGCGCCGACTCCGACCTGGGGCGCAAGCGCACCGCGGTGCAGCAGCTCATCGCCGCCTACCGCAACGTGGGCGTGGCCTGGGCCGATCTCGATCCGCTCAAGCGCCAGGAGCGCCCGGCCATCCCCGAGCTGGAGCCCTCGTTCTACGGCTTCACCGATGCCGACCAGGAAACGGTGTTCAACGCCAGCAACACCTTCTTCGGCAAGGAGAGTATGTCGCTGCGCGAGCTCCTGAACGCGCTGCGCGAAACCTATTGCGGCACGCTGGGCGCCGAGTTCATGTACGCCACCGACCAGCACCAGAAGCGCTGGTGGCAGCAGAAGCTGGAGAGCGTGCGCAGCAAGCCGTCGTACGACGCCGCCAAGAAGAAGCGCATTCTTGAACGCCTGACGGCCGCCGAAGGCCTGGAGCGCTTCCTGCACACCAAGTACGTCGGGCAAAAGCGCTTTTCGCTCGAAGGCGGCGAGACCTTCATCGCGGCCATCGACCACCTGATCCAATCCGCCGGCCAGAAGGGCGTGCAGGAAATCGTCATCGGCATGGCGCACCGCGGGCGCCTGAACGTGCTCGTGAACACGCTTGGGAAGATGCCCAAGGATCTGTTCGCCGAGTTCGACCACACCGCACCCGAGGATCTGCCCGCGGGTGACGTGAAATACCACCAGGGCTTTTCCTCGGATGTGACCACCACCGGCGGCCCGGTGCACCTGTCGCTGGCATTCAATCCCTCGCATCTGGAGATCGTCAACCCCGTCGTTGAGGGTTCGGTGCGCTCGCGCATGGACCGTCGGGGCGACCCGCACGGCAAGCAGGTGCTGCCCGTGATCGTGCACGGCGACGCCGCCATCGCGGGCCAGGGCGTGAACCAGGAAACGCTGGCGCTGTCGGAGACGCGCGGCTTCACCACCGGCGGCACGGTGCACATCGTCATCAACAACCAGATCGGCTTCACCACCAGCGACCCGCGCGACAGCCGCTCCACCACCTACAGCACCGACATCATGAAGATGATCGACTCGCCCGTGCTGCATGTGAATGCCGATGACCCGGAAACGGTGTGTCTGGCGATCGAGCTGGCGCTCGAATACCGCATGGAGTTCTCCAAGGACGTGGCGGTCGATATCGTCTGCTATCGCAAGTTGGGCCACAACGAGCAGGACACGCCCATGCTCACCCAGCCGCTGATGTACAAGAAGATCGCGGCGCACCCCGGCACGCGCAAGCTCTACGCCGACAAGCTCGCCACCCAGGGCCTGGGCGCCACGCTGGGCGACGACATGGTGCATGCCTACCGCACGGCGATGGACGACGGCAAGCACACGGTCGATCCGGTGCTCACCAACTTCAAGAGCAAGTACGCGGTGGACTGGACGCCTTACCTGGGCAAGGTGTGGACCGACGCGGCCGACACGGCCATTCCGCTCACCGAGTGGAAGCGACTGGCCGAGCGCATCACCACCATCCCCGACTCCGTCACGCCGCACACGCTGGTCAAGAAGGTGTATGGCGATCGTGCCGCGATGGGCCGGGGCGAACACCCGGTGGACTGGGGCATGGGCGAACACATGGCATTTGCCTCGCTCGTGGCTTCGGGCTATCCGATCCGCCTCTCGGGCGAGGACAGCGGCCGCGGCACCTTCAGCCACCGCCACGCGGTCATCCACGACCAGAAGCGCGAGAAGTGGGACGAAGGCAGCTACATCCCGCTCTCGAACGTGGCCGAGAACCAGGCGCCGTTCGTTGTGATCGATTCCATCCTCTCGGAAGAGGCGGTGCTGGCATTCGAGTACGGCTACGCCTCCAATGACCCCAACACGCTGGTGATCTGGGAAGCGCAGTTCGGCGACTTCGCCAATGGCGCACAGGTGGTGATCGATCAGTTCATCGCCTCGGGCGAAGTGAAATGGGGCCGCGTGAACGGCATGGCATTGATGCTGCCCCACGGCTACGAAGGCCAGGGGCCGGAGCACAGCTCGGCGCGTGTCGAACGCTTCATGCAGCTCGCGGCCGATACCAACATCCAGGTGGTGCAGCCGACCACGGCGAGTCAGATCTTTCACGTGCTGCGTCGCCAGATGATCCGCCCGATCAGGAAACCTCTGGTCATCTTCACGCCCAAGAGCCTGCTGCGCGCCAAGGACGCCACTTCGCCGATCTCCGAGTTCACCAGCGGGGGCTTCCAGACCGTGCTCACCGAGCGCGACGAGGCGGTGGTCAGGAACGCGGCCAAGGTCAAACGCGTGATCGCGTGCTCGGGCAAGGTCTACTATGACCTGGTGAAAAAGCGCGAGGAAAAGGGCGCACAGGATGTCGCGATCATTCGCGTCGAGCAGCTCTACCCCTTCCCGCACAAGGCCTTCGCCGCCGAACTCAAGCGCTTCGGCAAGGCCACCGACCTGGTGTGGTGCCAGGACGAGCCGCAGAACCAGGGTGCGTGGTTCTTCATTCAGCACAACATCCACGAGAACATGCTCGCGGGCCAGAAGCTCGGCTATGCCGGGCGCGCGGCCTCGGCCTCGCCGGCTGTGGGCTACGCGCATCTGCACGCCGAGCAGCAGAAGAACCTGGTCGAGGCGGCGTTCGCCAAGCTCAAGGGGTTTGTCCTGACCAAATAAGCCGGATCGGGCGTGCGGCGTCGGACGTTTCATGTCCGATGCCTGGCGCTCGACGCACCACGCACATCGCTAAACGGAATCAAAAATGTCCATCGTTGAAGTCAAAGTTCCCGAGTTGTCCGAGTCGATCGAAGAGGCCACGCTGCTGGAGTGGAAGAAGAAGGCGGGCGAGGCGGTCGCCGTCGATGAGATCCTGATCGAGATCGAAACCGACAAGGTCGTGCTCGAAGTGCCGGCGCCCGCCGCCGGCGTGCTCAGCGAGATCGTCCAGCCCGATGGGGCCACGGTCGCCGCGAGCCAGGTCATCGCCAGGATCGATACCGAGGCCGTGGCGGGAGCCGCCGCCCCTGCCGCCGCGCCCGCGCCCGTCGCCGCTGCGCCCACGCCGGTGGCGGCTGCGCCTGCTGCGGCCGGTGGCGGCAAGGCCGGTGTCGCCATGCCCGCTGCCGCCAAGATCCTGGCCGAAAACAATCTCTCCGCCGCCAACGTGCCCGGCACCGGTCGTGACGGCCGCGTGACCAAGGGCGACGCGCTGGCCGCCGTCGCGGGCGGCGTGAAGGCCGCTGCCGCCATCCCCACGGGCGTGCCCACCAAGGCCCTGCCGCAGGTGGCGGCGCCCGTGGCGCCCGACCTGGGCAACCGCCCCGAGCAGCGCGTGGCCATGAGCCGCCTGCGTGCGCGCGTGGCCGAGCGCCTGCTGCAGTCGCAGGCGACCAATGCCATCCTGACCACGTTCAACGAGGTCAACATGGCGCCGGTGATGGAGCTGCGCAAAAAGTTCCAGGATCAGTTCACCAAGGAGCATGGCGTCAAGCTTGGCTTCATGTCCTTCTTCGTGAAGGCGGCGGTGCATGCGCTCAAGAAATACCCGGCGGTCAACGCCTCGGTGGACGGCACCGACATCGTCTACCACGGCTACTTCGACATCGGCATCGCCGTCGGTTCGCCGCGCGGCCTAGTCGTGCCCATCCTGCGCAATGCCGACCAGATGAGCTTCGCCGACATCGAGAAGAAGATCGCCGAGTTCGGCAAGAAGGCGGGCGACGGCAAGCTGACGCTCGATGAGCTCACCGGCGGCACCTTCTCGATCAGCAACGGCGGCGTGTTCGGCTCCATGCTCTCCACGCCCATCATCAACCCGCCGCAGTCGGCCATTCTGGGCGTGCACGCCACCAAGGAGCGCGCGGTGGTGGAGAACGGCCAGATCGTGATCCGCCCGATGAACTACCTGGCGCTGAGCTACGACCACCGCATCATCGACGGGCGCGAGGCGGTGCTCAGCCTGGTGGCGATGAAGGAAGCGCTGGAAGACCCCTCGCGCCTGCTGTTCGACATCTGAACGACCGGCCGCAAGCTCCCCCAACCCACCCCTCGCGGTGGGTTTTCACCATGGATTTTGAGGAACAGAGATGAGCAAGTCATTTGATGTGGTCGTGATCGGCGCCGGCCCGGGCGGCTACATCGGCGCGATCCGCGCCGCGCAGCTGGGCATGAACGTCGCCTGCATCGACGAGTGGAAGAACGACCAGGGCGGCCCCGCGCCGGGCGGCACCTGCACCAACGTCGGCTGCATCCCCTCGAAGGCGCTGCTGCAGTCGTCCGAGCACTACGAGCAGGCGCGCCTGCACTTTGCCGAGCATGGCATCACGGCCAGGGACGTGAAGATGGACGTCGCGACCATGGTCGGCCGCAAGGCCGCCGTGGTGAAGCAGAACAACGACGGCATCCTCTACCTGTTCAAGAAGAACAAGGTCACGTTCTTCCACGGGCGCGGCTCCTTCGTGAAGGCGGTCGATGGCGGCTACGAGATCAAGGTGGCGGGCAAGGCCGAGGAAACGCTCGTCGCCAAGCAGGTCATCGTCGCCACGGGCTCCAACCCGCGCGAGCTGCCCGGCGCGCCGTTCGACGAGGAGACCATCCTCTCCAACGACGGCGCGCTGCGCATCCCGGCGGTGCCCAAGCGCCTGGGCCTGATCGGTTCGGGCGTGATCGGCCTGGAGATGGGCAGCGTCTGGCGCCGCGTGGGCGCCGAGGTCACGGTGCTCGAAGCGCTGCCGACCTTCCTGGGCGCGGTCGATGAGCAGATCGCCAAGGAGGCCAAGAAGGCGTTCGACAAGCAGGGCCTGAAAGTCGAGCTCGGCGTGAAGATCACCGAGGTCAAGAGCGGCAAGAAGGGCGTGAGCGTGAGCTACACGGACGCCAAGGGCGCGGCGCTCAAGCTCGACGTGGACAAGCTCATCGTCTCGATCGGCCGCGTGCCCAACACCGCTGGCCTGAACCATGAAGCCGTGGGCCTGAAGCTCACCGACCGCGGCATGGTCGAGGTCGATGAGCTGTGCCGCACCAACCTGCCCGGCGTCTGGGCCGTGGGTGACGTGGTGCGCGGCCCCATGCTCGCGCACAAGGCCGAGGAAGAGGGCGTGGCCGTGGCCGAGCGCATGGCGGGCCAGCATGGGCATGTGAACTTCAACACCATCCCGTGGGTGATCTACACCAGCCCCGAGATCGCCTGGGTCGGCAAGACCGAGCAGCAACTCAAGGCCGAGGGCGTGAAGTACAGGGCCGGCACTTTCCCCTTCATGGCCAACGGCCGCGCGCGCGCGCTGGGCGACACCACCGGTCTGGTCAAGATGCTGGCCGATGCGGCGACCGATGAAATCCTCGGCGTGCACATCGTCGGGCCGCTCGCGAGCGAGCTCGTGGCCGAGGCGGCCGTGGCCATGGAGTTCAAGGCCAGCAGCGAGGACATCGCCCGCATCTGCCACGCGCACCCCACGCTCGGCGAGGCGATGAAGGAAGCGGCGCTGGCGGTGGACAAGCGCACCTTGAATTTCTGATTTTTGAACAAAATCGGCTGCCAGTGCTTGATGGATAAGCGCTGGCAGCTATTGTTTTGTGAGGCCTGTGCGCGTGTCGGTTCAGCAGATGTATGAAGAGGCCCTGGCGGCCAGGGGATTTCACAGCGACCCGGCGCAGCTGCGCGCGGTGGCGGCGCTGGAGCGCTGCGCCACCGAGTGGGGTGCGTACAAGCAGCGGCGCTCCAATGCGCTCAAGAAGCTGCTGAACCACCCGGAGATCCCGCGTGGCGTCTATATGTATGGCGGCGTGGGGCGTGGCAAGAGCTTTCTGATGGACTGCTTTTTCACGGCCGTTCCGCTCAAGCGCAAGGTGCGGCTGCACTTTCACGAATTCATGCGCGAGGTGCAGCGCCAGCTGGCCGCGCTGCAGGGCACGCAGGACCCACTGGATGCACTGGGCGCCAACATCGCCAGGCGCTACAAGCTGATCTGCTTCGACGAATTCCACATCGCAGACATCACCGACGCGATGATTCTGTACCGCCTGCTCGATTCGCTCTTCGCGCACGGCGTGGGGTTCGTGACCACGTCGAACTTCGAGCCCGACGGCCTGTATCCCGATGGCCTGCACCGCGACCGTATCCTGCCCGCGATCGCCTTGCTCAAGGAGCGCCTGGAAGTGGTCAACGTGGACAACGGCGTCGACTACCGCAGCCAGACGCTGGAGGAGGCGACGATCTACCACACACCGCTCGGCCCCGAGGCCGAGGCCGCGATGGCCGCGATGTTCGAGCGCCTGGCCGAGGTGCGCGACGAGGACCCGGTGCTGCGCATCGAGGCGCGCGAGATCCATGCGCTGCGCCGCGCCGGCGGCGTGGTGTGGTTCGATTTCCGCGAGCTGTGCATGGGCCCGCGCTCGCAAAACGACTATCTGGAAATTGCCAGCCAGTTTCACACCGTGCTGCTCTCCAACGTGCCCTGGATGCCGGTGAACATGGCCTCGGCCGCGCGGCGCTTCACCTGGCTGGTGGACGTACTCTATGACCGGCGCGTCAAGCTCGTCATCTCGGCAGCCGTGGCGCCCGAGCAGCTGTACACCGAGGGGCCGCTGCTGCACGAATTCCCGCGCACGGTCTCGCGCCTCAATGAAATGCAGACCCGGGAGTACCTGCAGCTCGAGCGCCGGGTGGTCGATACCCGCCTGACCTGAATTTGCTAGACCTTGGCTTCAAAGCCCGTGAAACGTTGCGGAGTCTTTTTTTCGTCGGTGATCGGCTCGATCCGCACGATGATCAGCGAAAGGTTGTCCCCACCGCCCTGGGCGCGCTGGCGCGCCTCCTGGATCAGGTATTCGCTGGCCTCACGTGGAGTCAGCGAGACGATGGCGGTGGCCAGTTCGCGGGTGGTGAAGTAGTGCCACACGCCGTCGCTGCAGGCCAGCAGGCTGTCGCCCACCATCAGCTGGGAGATGTCGTAACCCGTGGTGGGCGGATCGGTGTCCATGCCCAGGCACCCCAGCAGGATGTTGGAGTGGGGATGGTCGCGCGCCTGCTCCTCGGTGAGTTCGCCCCGGTCCACCAGTGCCTGGACGTAGGAATGGTCCTTGGTGCGGTGCTGGAGCTTCTTGCGCCTGAGGTGGTAGATGCGTGAATCGCCCGCGTGGATCCAGTGGCAGTCGCCGCCGGGGTTGATGATGAAGGCGGCGATGGTGCTGTGCGGCTCCTGCTCGGAGGAAATGGCGGTGAGGCGGATCACCAGATGTGCTTCCTGCACCAGGTTTTCGAGGAAGGCAGTGGCGTTGTCGGTATTCGGGTCGTAGCGCTCGAACACCTGGCTCGCCGTCATGATCACCTGGTCGGAGGCCTTGCGCCCGCCGCTGCGCCCGCCCATGCCGTCGGCCACGATGCCCAGGATGCAGCCGTTCACGCGAGGGTGGGTCAGCAGTTCCACCCGGTCTTGCTGATAGTCCCGGTCACCTCTGTCGGTGCCGGTGGCCGCCACGATGCGAAACGGCTTGTCCATACACGGGATTTACCAGAATTGCCACCAGGGATTGGATTTTCCCTTGAAACCGTGCTTGGGCAGCTCGCTGTGAGGATAGGAGGCATCGAGCACGCGCTGTGCATCGGTACTCAGCTGGGTGAGCCCCAGGGCCTCGTAGGAGCGCACCAGGATGTACAGCGCCTCTTCGTTGGAGGGCGCACTGGGGAAATCCTTGATCGATGACTGCGCACGGCTCACGGCCGCGACATAGGCGCCGCGATCGAAATAGTAGCGCGCCACGTGCACGTCGTATTGCGCCAGCGAGTTCACGATGTAGGTCATGCGCTGGCGTGCATCGGGCGTGTAACGCGAATCCGGAAAGCGCGTGGCGAGTTCCTTGAACGCCTCGAACGAGTCCTTGGCCGCCTTCTGGTCGCGCTCGGACAGGTCCTGCCGCGAGAGCCAGGAGAACCAGCCCAGGTC
Organism: Comamonas sp. SCN 67-35; assembly: GCA_001725255.1. Lineage (GTDB taxonomy): Bacteria > Pseudomonadota > Gammaproteobacteria > Burkholderiales > Burkholderiaceae_C > Comamonas_C. The sequence continues at coordinate 35,146 of MEFV01000020.1, forward strand.
GTCATTGAAGTTGACCACGCCCTTCATGTACAGCGCATAGTCGTAGGCGGGGCTCGCCGGGTGCAGCTTCATGAAACGGTCGAGCGTGGCAATGGCCTGCGGCCGTTCGCCATCCTTGTATTGCGCATAGGCCTTTTCCAGCTGTGCCTGCTGGGCCAGCGGCGTGCCGGCGGCGCGCCCTTCGAGCTTTTCGAGCAGCGGAACGGCCTTTTCCCAGGCGCCGCTCTTCATCTCGTCCTGGGCTTCCGACTGGATTTTCTGCACGCTCCAGTGCGCGGTGGGGTCCTCGGGCGTGCTGGAGCAGCCCGCAAAAGTGGCAGCAAGCAGCAGGGTGGCGGGCAAAAGTGCAAAAGGGCGCAGCATGGAGCGTGGGGAAACCTGAGCGACTGAATCCGGCCATTGTATGAAACCGCGCCCGCTCAAACCATGTGCAATTCACCGAAAATGGCGATCCCGCCACACCGGTCGGGCGCGTGACGGGGGACGCAGGGGCCAGACGCCCGCCCTGTCGGTCCGCGCCGCCGCTTCTGGATGATGATGCTTGAAGAACTCAATCGCTCCCTGTTTCTGTCGATCAACGGCCCGGCCGATCCGGGTGTGGCGGTGTTGGTATTTGCCAGGCTGTGCGCCGTGGACCTGATGTTGGCGGTGCCGCTGTACCTTGTGGTTGCATGGCTGCGCGGCGGCGAGGGCCGACGCGTGATCTTGCTGGAGGCAGCGCTGGTCTGCGCGCTCGGTTTCCTGATATCGGCCGCGCTCGGCATGCTCTGGATGCATCCCCGGCCATTCATGGTGCCGCTGGGGCACACGCTCATGGCCCATGCGCCCGATTCCTCATTTCCCAGTGATCACCTGACGGGCATCTGGAGCGTGGCCTTCAGTCTGCTGTGGCATCCCAAGGTGCGCCGCGCGGGCATGGCGCTGGCGCTTCTGGGCCTGCCGGTGGCCTGGGCGCGTATTTACCTTGGCGTCCATTTTCCGCTGGACATGGTGGGCGCCGCCCTGGTGGCGGTGGCGAGCGTGGCGGTTTTTCACGTGGTGCTGCCGGGCGCCGCCGGCCTGCTGCTGCCGGGGGTCAACGCCGCCTACCGATGGGTGTTCGCCCCGCTGATCCGGCGCGGGTGGGTGGCGTATTGAGCCATCCGCCCGCTGGGGGCGGCGCGGGCGGCTCTTCCTACAATCGGCGGATGTTTGTCCACCTGCGCCTGCATTCCGAATTTTCCGTGGTCGACGGCACCACGCGCATCGATGAAGCGGTGGACGCCGCCGCCAGGGATGGCCAGGGAGCCTTGGCGCTCACCGACCTGAACAACCTGTTCGGCGCGCTCAAGCTCTACAAGGCCGCGCGTGGCAAAGGGGTCAAACCCGTCATCGGCGCCGAGATCTGCCTGGAAGATGTCGCGGGGGGCGAGCCCACGCGCATCGTGCTGCTGGTGCAGAACCGGCAGGGCTACTTCAACCTGTGCGAGTTGCTCACCCGCGCCTGGATGCAGGGGGTGGTGCGCGAGCTGGCGGTGTGCCGCTGGACGTGGCTGCGGGAACTGGCCGAGGGCTTGATCGCGCTCTCGGGCGCGCAGGCCGGCCCGGTGGGACGTGCGCTGGTGCAGGGCAACGACGCGGGCGCCGCCGAGCAGGCACTGCAGCTCGCGGCCGTTTTTCCTCATCGTTTCTATCTGGAACTGCAGCGCGCGGGACGCGACGATGACGAGGCCCATGTGGTGGCCACCGTGCAGCTGGCGGCACGCCTGCAGCTGCCCGTCGTGGCCACGCAGCCGGTGCAGTTTCTGCAGGCCGATGACTACGAGGCGCACGAGGCGCGCATCTGCATCGCCGAGGGCAGCACCCTGGGCGACCGGCGGCGCGTGCGGCGCTTCACGCGCGAGCAGTATTTCAAGAGCAGCGCGCAGATGCAGCAGCTCTTTGCCGATGTACCCTCGGCGCTGGCCAACACGGTGGAGATCGCGCGCCGCTGCAGCCTCTCGCTGGTGCTGGGCAAGCCGCAGCTGCCCGACTTCCCGATCCCGGCGGGCATGGTGATGGAGGACTATTTCCGCCATGTCTCGCAGGAGGGGCTGCAGGAGCGCCTGCGCCATCTCTACCCCGATGCGACGCAGCGCGAGCGCGAGCGGCCGCGCTACGAGGAACGGCTGGCGTTCGAGCTGGGGATCATCATCGAGATGGGCTTTCCCGGCTATTTCCTGATCGTCGGCGACTTCATCCAGTGGGCCAAGAACAATGCCTGTCCGGTGGGCCCGGGGCGCGGCTCGGGCGCGGGCTCGCTCGTGGCCTACGCGCTCAAGATCACCGACCTCGATCCGCTGCACTACAACCTGCTGTTCGAGCGCTTCCTGAACCCCGAGCGCGTGTCCATGCCCGACTTCGACGTGGACTTCTGCCAGGCCAACCGCGACCGGGTGATCGACTACGTGAAGGAGCGCTACGGCAAGGATGCCGTGAGCCAGATTGCCACCTTCGGCACCATGGCCGCCAAGGCCGCGATCCGCGATGCCGGGCGCGTCATGGACATGAGCTACACCTTCTGCGACGGCATCTCCAAGCTCGTGCCGGCCAAGCCGGGGCAGACCTACACGCTCGCCTATCCGCCAGAGCCGCGCATCGAAGGGGACAAGCACAACTACGCGCTGGAGCTGGAGCCGCAGCTCATGGCCCGCGTCAAGGGCGAGGAAGAGGTGCGCATGGTCGTCGAGATGGCGCAGAAGCTCGAAGGCCTGACGCGCAACATCGGCATGCACGCGGGCGGCGTGCTGATCGCCCCGGGCAAGCTCACCGACTTCTGCCCGCTGTACCAGCAGCCGGGCAGCACCTCGGCCGTGAGCCAGTTCGACAAGGACGACGTAGAGGCGATCGGCCTGGTGAAGTTCGACTTTCTGGGCCTGGCGACGCTCACCATCCTGGAGCTGGCGCGTGAGTTCATCATGGCGCGGCACAAGGGGCAGGAGAACTTTGCCTTCGAGAACATTCCGCTGGACGACGCACCCACCTACCGGCTGTTCCAGGAAGGGCGCACCGAGGCGGTGTTCCAGTTCGAAAGCCGCGGCATGCAGGGCATGCTCAAGGAAGCGCGTCCCGGCCGCCTCGAAGACCTGATTGCCCTGAATGCCCTGTACCGTCCGGGTCCGATGGACCTGATCCCGAGTTACATCAACCGCAAGCACGGCAAGGAAGAGGTGATCTACCCGCACCCGCTGGTCGAGCCGGTGCTGGCCGAGACCTACGGCATCATGGTCTACCAGGAGCAGGTGATGCAGACCGCGCAGGTGCTGGGCGGCTACACGCTCGGCGGCGCCGACCTGCTGCGCCGCGCGATGGGCAAGAAAAAGCACGAGGAAATGGCCAGGCACCGCGAAATTTTTCGCAAGGGTGCAGCAGAAAAAGGCATAGGGCAGGCGACGGCGGACGAGGTCTTCGACCTCATGGAGAAATTCGCGGGCTACGGCTTCAACAAGTCGCACGCGGCCGCCTACTCGCTGCTGGCGTATCACACCGGCTGGCTCAAGGTGCACTACACGGCGGAGTTCTTCTGCGCCAACATGACCATAGAGATGGACGACACCGACAAGCTCAAGGTGCTGGTCGATGACGCCATCCGCGAGGGCCTGTCGTTCGAGCCGCCCGACATCAACCGCGGCGTGCACCGCTTCGAGCCCGTGACGGACAAGGTGATCCGCTATGGCCTGGGCGCGGTCAAGGGTACGGGCCAGCAGGCGATCGAGGCCATCGTCGCGGCGCGCGAAGGCCGGGGAGAGGGGCCGCAGGGCAGCACGCGCGGGCCGTTTGCGAGCCTTTTTGACTTCTGTGCACGGGTGGATCGCACGCGCATCAACAAGCGCACGGTGGAGGCGCTCGTCAAGGCCGGGGCGTTCGACGTCATCGACCGCAACCGCGCGGCGCTGGCCGCGTCGATCGACATCGCGTTCGAGTATGCGCAGGCCCGGCTGGCCAATGCCAACCAGGGCGGGCTCTTCGACATGATGGGTGACGGCGCGGTGGGCGCGAGCGACGAGGAGCCGCCGCTCGCGAGCGTGCTGCCCTGGGATGTGCGCGAGCGCCTGACGCAGGAGAAGACGGCCATCGGCTTTCACCTCTCGGGGCATCTGTTCGATGCGGTCGAGAGCGAGGTCAGGCGCTTTGCCCCGACGCCCCTGGCCCAGCTCGCCGACAGCCGCGAGAGCATCGTGGTCGCGGGCATCGTGGCCGATCTGCGCGCGATCAATGGCCAGCGCGGCAAGCTCACGCTGTTCAAGCTCGACGACAAGAGCGCGGCCATCGACGTCTCCGCCGATGAAGGCGTGGCGGCTGCGGCCGCCGAGGCCTTGCGCGACGATGAAGCGGTCGTGATCAGCGGGCGCGTGCAGCCGGACCATTTCAATGGCGGTCTGCGCCTGAAGGCACAGCAGGTCTGGAGCGTGCCGATGGCGCGCGCGCGCTTTGGCAAGTACCTGCGGGTGCAGGCGGGCGCGAGCGTGCCCGACGTGGCCGCCTTCGTGCGGCGCTTTCCGCCGAAAGTCGAGGAAACCGGGGAAGGCCATGCCCTGGCGCGCGGCCTGTGCGTGCGCCTGGGGCTGCTGTGCGAGGCGGATGGCCAGGTGGCCAGCGCCGAATTGCAACTGGGGGACGCCAGCCGCTTTTTCCCCTCGGATGCCGCGCTGGCCGCCTGGGGTGCGCAGGCCGGTGCCGACGCGGTCCACGTGGTGTATTCCGTGTCTTGATAGCGCCCCTGCCCGGTCTGGCAAGGCCCGGCGGCGTCTTGCGTTCACCCTTCGCGGCGAATGCTTGAAAAGCGGGGCAGCGGCACCAGATTCACAGCCATCAGGCTTTGCGCTTGATCGCTAGAATGAGTTTCATGGTTACCAAAGCGCCCGTGCCAGCACCCCGCGAGCCATCCTGGGATGAGGGCGGCTCGGTTGTCGCCGAGCGGCGCACGCAAAAGCTGCAGCCGCCGCACATGTATCAGGTGGTGATGCTCAACGACGATTTCACGCCGATGGAGTTCGTGGTCGTCGTGCTGCAGGAATTTTTCAACAAGGATCGTGAGGCCGCCACCCAGATCATGCTCAAGATCCACCTCGATGGCAAAGGCGTGTGCGGCGTCTACACCCGCGACATCGCCGACACCAAGGTGGCGCAGGTGATGGATGCGGCGCACAAGGCGGGCCACCCCCTGCAATGTCTCGCGGAGCCTGTTGAATGATGGGCGCCGCGCCCTGATCTGATCTACAGTTAGTCCCAACCGCAAGCCAAAGGAGTTCTCACATGATTGCCCAGGAACTGGAAGTCAGCTTGCACATGGCCTTCGTCGAGGCCCGCCAGCAGCGCCACGAGTTCATCACCGTGGAGCACCTGCTGCTGGCCCTGCTGGACAACCCGAGCGCCACCGAGGTGCTCAAGGCCTGCGCGGCCAACATCGACGACCTGCGTGCGTCGCTCAGCAATTTCATCAAGGACAACACACCGCAGGTGGCGGGCAGCGACGAGGTCGATACCCAGCCCACGCTCGGTTTCCAGCGCGTGATCCAGCGCGCCATCATGCACGTGCAATCCACCGGCAACGGCAAGAAGGAAGTCACGGGCGCCAACGTGCTCGTCGCGATCTATGGCGAGAAGGATTCGCACGCCGTCTACTACCTGCACCAGCAGGGCGTGACGCGCCTGGACGTGGTCAACTTCATTGCCCACGGCATCCGCAAGGGCGAGGCGGCCGAGCAGGCCAGGCCCGAGGCGCCGCAGACCGAAAGCGAGGAGGGCGCAGGCCAGGGCGGCGAGCGCAGCGAAAAGGCCTCGCCGCTGGAGCAGTACACGCAAAACCTCAACCAGGCCGCCAAGGACGGCAAGATCGATCCGCTGATCGGCCGCAACTACGAGGTCGAGCGCACGGTGCAGATCCTGTGCCGCAGGCGCAAGAACAACCCGCTGCTGGTGGGCGAGGCCGGCGTGGGCAAGACCGCAATCGCCGAGGGCCTGGCCTGGCGCATCACGCAGGGCGACGTGCCCGAGATTCTGAGCGAGTCGACGGTTTATGCGCTGGACATGGGTGCGCTGCTGGCGGGCACCAAGTACCGCGGCGACTTCGAGCAGCGCCTCAAGGGCGTCCTGAAGAACCTCAAGGACAAGCCCAGCGCCATCCTGTTCATCGACGAGATCCATACGCTGATCGGCGCGGGTGCGGCCTCGGGCGGCACGCTGGACGCGAGCAACCTGCTCAAGCCAGCGCTCAGCTCCGGCGCGCTCAAGTGCATCGGCGCGACCACCTACACCGAGTACCGCGGCATCTTCGAGAAGGATGCGGCGCTTTCCAGGCGGTTCCAGAAGGTGGACGTGGTCGAGCCCACGGTGGCCGAGACGGTGGACATCTTGAAGGGGCTCAAGAGCCGCTTCGAGGAGCACCACAGCGTCAGGTACGCCGCCGCGGCGCTGCAGGCGGCGGCCGAGCTCTCGGCCAAGTACATCAACGACCGGCACCTGCCCGACAAGGCGATCGACGTGATCGACGAGGCGGGCGCGGCGCAGCGCATCCTCACGCCCTCCAAGCGCAAGAAGACCATAGGCAAGAGCGAGATCGAGGAGATCGTTGCGAAGATCGCGCGCATTCCGCCCGCGAACGTGAGCAATGACGACCGCGGCAAACTGCAGACGCTGGAGCGCGACTTGAAGAGCGTGGTCTTCGGCCAGGACAAGGCGCTCGAAGTGCTTGCGTCCAGCGTGAAGATGGCGCGTTCGGGCCTGGGCAAGGGCGACAAGCCGATTGGCGCCTTCCTCTTTTCCGGTCCCACGGGCGTTGGCAAGACTGAGGCCGCGCGCCAGCTCGCCTACGTGATGGGCATCGACCTGATCCGCTTCGACATGTCCGAGTACATGGAGCGCCATGCCGTGAGCCGCCTGATCGGCGCGCCTCCGGGCTATGTCGGGTTCGACCAGGGCGGGCTCTTGACCGAGGCCATCGCCAAGAAGCCGCACGCGGTGCTGCTGCTCGACGAAATCGAGAAGGCGCACCCGGACATCTTCAACGTGCTCTTGCAGGTGATGGATCACGGTACGCTCACCGACAACAACGGGCGCAAGGCCGATTTTCGCAACGTCATCATCGTGATGACGACGAACGCCGGTGCCGAGACGATGAACAAGTCCACCATCGGCTTCACCACGCAGCGCCAGCAGGGCGACGAGATGGCCGACATCAAGCGCCTGTTCACGCCCGAGTTCCGCAACCGGCTCGATGCCATCGTGAGCTTCAAGGCGCTCGATGAACAGGTCATCCTGCGCGTGGTGGATAAATTCCTGCTGCAGCTGGAGCAGCAGCTGTCCGACAAGAAGGTTGATGTCACCTTTACCGACGAGTTGCGCAAGCACCTCGCGAAGAAGGGGTTCGATCCGCTCATGGGCGCGCGGCCGATGCAGCGCCTGATCCAGGACACGATCCGCAAGGCGCTGGCCGACGAACTGCTGTTCGGCCGCCTGGCCGATGGCGGACGCGTGACGGTAGACGTCGAGCACAAGCAGGACGACAAGGGCGTGGAGAGCGACGAGATCAAGCTCGACATCCAGCCGCTGCCGAAGAAGGAGCGCGCCAGGAGCCGCGAGGCCGCGGAGCACGAGGAAGAAGCGGCCGCGGATTGATGCGCGCCTGATGTCCATGCCAGCCCGCCTGTCCGGCGGGCTTTTTATATGAAACAGGGCGCAAACGCTTGTCCATCAAGCGCGAGCAGCTATAAAAATCTAATAATGACTGGGATCGTGGGCTGGCGCAGCGCCTTGGCGGATTTGTCTCCGGCCAATTTCGGCCTGGTCATGGCCACCGGCATCGTGGCGTTGGCGGCCTCGATGATGGGCCTGACCTGGATCGCCCGCGCGCTGTTCATGCTCAACGTGCTGCAGTACGGGGTGCTGGCGCTGCTGTACCTGCTGCGCGCGCTGCTGCACCCGCGGCGCTTCTTTGGCGACATGGCCGATCACGCCGTGGGCCCGGGCTACTTCACCGTGGTGGCGGCCACCGGCGTGCTGGCCTCGCAATACCTGGTGCAGCAGCACAACCGCGCGGTGGGCCTGGCGCTGGGGGCGCTCACGCTGGGGCTGTGGGCGGCGTTCACGTATGCGATGTTTCTGGGCTTCATCATCAAGCGCCACAAACCCACCTTGGTACGCGGCATCAGCGGCTCATGGCTGCTGGCGGTCGTGGCCACGCAATCGGTGGCGGTGGTGTGCGCGCTGCTGGCGCCCGACATGACAATGCGCTGGCGGCCCACGCTCAATTTCCTGGCGCTGACCCTGTGGCTGTGGGCCGGGGTGCTGTATCTGTGGCTGATGGGCCTGATTTTCTACCGCTTCATGTTCCTGCGCCTTGCGCCCGAGGAGCTCGTGCCCTCGTACTGGATCAACATGGGCGCGCTGGCGATCTCGACGCTCGCGGGTGCGCTGCTGATCCAGGAAGCGCCCGAGGCGCCGTGGCTCGCCACGCTGCTGCCCTTCGTCAAGGGCTACACGCTGCTGTACTGGGCCACGGGCAGCTGGTGGATTCCGGTGCTGGTATTGCTGGGCATCTGGCGCCACGGCGTGCGCCGTTATCCGCTGCGCTACGAGCCCTTGTACTGGGGGCTGGTGTTTCCGCTGGGCATGTACGCCGCGTGCACCTGGCAGATGGATGCGGCGCTGGGCATCGGGTTGCTGCAGCCGCTGGCGCAGCTGTTCCTGTGGCTGGGCATGCTGGCGTGGCTCGTCACCTGGGGCGGGATGCTGCGGCGGGTGTCGGCGCTGCTGCGGGGCAGGCGCTTTCGTACGCCTGGCGTCGGGTAGGGGCAGCTTGCCGGGCCGCCGTCAGCGCCGCGCGAACGCGGCAGTGAGGGCATCGGCCACGGCGCGCAGCCGGGGCGTGCCGCGCCATTCCCGGTGCACCGCGAGCCAGCAGGGCATGGGGGCGATGGCGATGTCGGGCAGCACGCGCACGAGTTCGGGCGTGCGCTTGGCCACCGCCACGATGCCTGCGCCGATGCCGAGACCTTCGAGCACCGCCCGCCACGCCAGCGCCGAATCGTCGGTGCGCAGCGCGAAGAACGCCCGCGTGACGCTGTAGCCCGCGAGCGCGAAGCCGCGGCGCATCTGCTCGCCTTCGTTCGGACCGATCCAGGCATGCGCGGCCAGCGCTTCGCGCGTCACGGGGCCGTGGCGTGCGAGGTAGTCGCGGTGCGCGTACAGGCCCACGGGCAGGTCGGCCAGCCGCCGCACGATCAATCCGCCCTCGCGCGGGCGGAACATGCGCAGCGCGATGTCGGCGTCGCGCGCCAGCAGGTCCTTCACGCCGTCGTCCGCCAGCAGTTCGATCTGGATCTCGGGGTGCTGCTCGCGCAGCGCACGCAGCGCCGACAGCAGCAGATGCTGGCTCACCATGGCACTGGCGGTGATGCGCACCGTGCCGGCCAGCGTGTGTGCCTGCTGCTCGATGGCCAGCGCCATGCGCGCCACCTGCTGGCGCATGCGCCGCGCCGGCTCGATCAGCGCCGCGCCCGCCGCCGTCGCCGTGAGCCCGCGCGGTGTGCGCTCGAACAGCGCCTGCCCGAGCCCTGCCTCCAGTTGCGCCAGCCGCCGGCTCAGCGTCGGCTGGCTTTCGCCGAGCGCGCGGGCCGCGGCACCGAGCGAACCCGCCTCGGCCGCCGCGAGGAAGGCCTGCAGCAGCCGCCAGTCGAGGGTTTGCGCATCCATGCGGCCACTCTACACCGATTCATATGTGAATGACACTCATGTCTTTTCTGTGATTCCATGGCGGGTTCATCGCCGTCATGATCGAGGCATGAACACCCTGCACCCCCCCACCGGACCCGAGGCCTTTCACCTGATCATCGGCGGCGGCCAGATCGGCTATGCGGCCGCCGAACACTTGCGCGAGTGCGGCCAGCGGGCGGTCATTGCCCGCCGACACCCGCCGGAGAACGCACCCGTGGGTGCGCACATCGCGCTCGATGCGCTCGACGCGCGCGCGGTGCGCGAGGCCGCGCGCGGGGCCAGCCACATCCACCTGACGCTGGGCCTGCCGTATCGCACGCACATCTGGCAGCGCGACTGGCCGCGCATCGTGCAGGGCGCGATCGACGCGGCGCTGGCGCATGGCGCGCGCCTCGTCTGGTTCGACAACCTCTACGCCTACGGGCCGCTGCCGCTCAAGGTGCCGATGCGTGAGGACCACGCGATCGATCCGCCCTCGCGCAAGGGCCGGGTGCGTGCCGCCTTGCTAAGGATGATCGAGCGCGCGGGCCAGGAGCGCGGTCTGCGCTGGCTCGTCGCCCGCAGCGCGGATTTCTACGGCCCCGGTGTGCGGCAGTCGCTGCTGCACGTGGTGGCGATGCAGCGGCAGGCGCAGGGGCGCGCCGCGTGGTGGCTGGGCGATGCGGACCGCCTGCACAGCTTCACCTACGTGCCGGACGCGGGCCGCGCGCTCGCCACGCTGGCGCTCGACGACGCGGCGTACCGGCAGAGCTGGCATCTGCCGACCGCGAGCCCCGCAACCACGCCGCGCGAGCTTCTCGCGTGGTCGGCCCGGCTGCTGGGCGCCCCCGCCAAGGTGGTGACGCCGCCCGAGGTCTTGCTGCGGGGGCTGGGCCTCGTGGTGCCCGACTTGCGCGAGGCGCGCGAGATGCTCTACCAGAATCAGCAGGACTACGTCTTCAGCAGCGCCAAGTTCGAGGCGCGCTACCCGGCGTTTCGCATCACGCCCTACGAGGAAGGCATCGCCGCGATGGCACGGGCGTTGCGTGCCTGATGTGGCGCGGCGGTGGCGTGGCGCTACGCGGCCGAGCGCGCCAGCGCCTGGTCGATGTCCCAGAGGATGTCCTGCACGTCCTCGATGCCGACCGACAGCCGCACCATGTCGGCGCTCACGCCCGCGCGCGCGAGCTCTTCGTCATTCAGTTGCCGGTGCGTGGTCGAGGCCGGGTGCAGCACCAGTGTCTTGGCGTCGCCGATATTGGCCAGGTGGCTCAGGAACTCGCAGGCGTCGATGAATTTCTCGCCGGCCGCAGCGCCCCCCTGGATGCCGAAGGTGAGCAGCCCCGAGGTGCCGGGCGCGCCGTCGATGGCGCGAAACTGCTTGCGCGCCAGCTCGTGATACGGCGAATCGGGCAGACCGGGGTAGTTGACCCAGGTGACGCGCGGGTGTTGCTGCAGGTGGCGCGCCACAGCCAGCGCGTTGCGGCAGTGCGCCTGCATGCGCAGGTGCAGCGTTTCGGCGCCCTGCAGCAGCAGCCAGGCGCTCATCGGCGAGAGTACGCCGCCATAGGTGCGATTGACCTCCATGCGCGCCTTCATGGTGTAGCCGAAGTCGCCGAAGGTCTCGTAGAACTTCACGCCGTGATAGGCCCGGCTGGGTTCGACCATGTCGGGAAACTTGCCGTTGTCCCAGGGAAAGCGCCCGCTTTCGATCAGCACGCCGCCCATGGTCGTGCCGTGGCCGCCGATGTATTTGGTGGCGCTGTGCACCACGATGTCCGCACCCAGTTGGAGCGGATTGCACAGATAGGGGCTGGCCACGGTGTTGTCGATGATGAGCGGCACGCCGTGCGCGTGGGCCACGTCGGCGATCGCGGCGATGTCGAGCACGTTCACCAGCGGATTGCCCAGCGTCTCGCCGAAGACCACGCGGGTTTCGGGACGCATCGCGCGCGCGAAGTTCTCCGGCTCCTTCGGATCGACGAAGGTGGTGGTGATGCCCAGGCGTTCGAAGGCGATGCCCAGCTGCCCGATGCTGCCGCCGTAGAGCGTGCTGGCGGCCACCACGTGGTCGCCGCTTTTCAGCAGGGCGAACAGCGCTGTCATCTGCGCCGCCATGCCGCTGGCGCAGGCGAGCGCGGCGCGGCCGTCTTCCAGGCTCGCCATGCGCTCCTCGAACACGGCGACCGTGGGGTTGCTGATGCGGCTGTAGACGTTGCCGAAAGTCTCCAGGTTGAAGAGCTGGCTCGCGTGCTCGGCGCCGTCGAAGACGAAGCTCGTGGTTTGATGAATGGGCGTGGCGCGCGCGCCGGTGACGGGATCGGGCTGCGCACCGGCGTGGATGGCGCGGGTGCCGAAGCCGAAGAGGTGGTCGCCGTGGGAAGTGCTCATGAGTTTATGAGTGAAATATGAATCTAGCGCTTGTGTGACAAGCGCCGGCAGCTATACGTTTGGCAGTATTCATCTCGTCAGATGAGCCCCGCAAAGCGTTCCCAGTATTCGGCCAGCCGCTGCAGCACGCGCCGTTTTTTTTCGGTGTGGCCGTCGGCCGTCTTGCCAAAGCGCGAGGTGGGCGGTAGCACTTGCGTGATGGCCGTTCCCGTGCTGGCGATGCCACCATCGCGAAAGGCGTCGTCCATGAAGCGGCGTGCCGCTTCGGGATGCAGATTCTCCTCGGCAATGATGCGTTCGAGTTCCTCGGTTTTTCGCTGGGCGATGAAGGCCAGCCATTCTTCGTCCACCCGGGCTTTCGGAGAGACGGAATCCACGAAGGTTTCGATGAGGTCTTTCTTGTTGCGCAGCGACGGGCTGGCGTTGATCGCACGTTCGATGCTTGCACGGATTTCCTTGTCCTGGCCGGTGCCCCTGGCCTTGAGGTAGCGCTCGACCAGCATCAGGATGTAATCGACGTTGATCTCGATCTGCTTGATGAGTTCGATCTCGAACACCACGTCGTCGTTGATCGCTTCCTTTTCGGCCTCGGATGCGCCGCGGAACTCGGCGTACAGGTTCAGGTACAGGCTCTGGTAGTCCTGAAAATCGCGCTCGCTCAGAATCTCGTGGCCCGCGAAGTCGTCGAAGGCGGTGAGGATGTTCCTCAGCCGCAGGATGGAACCGAACAGCTTGATGAACGCCTTGCGCGCCGCCTCGCCCGTGATGGCCTGGCCCAAGGGGAACAGCGCCACCAGTTCGCCGACCTTCTTCCGGTATTCCTCGTGGTAGTCGGCGTAGGGCTTGAGCAGCACGATGCCCTTGGCGTCCTTGTTGCCGAACAGCGCCAGCGCGTCGTTGGTCGCCTGCTCCAGATCGCGGAAGGAGACGATGTTGCCGTAGGTCTTGACCGAATTGAGGATGCGGTTGGTGCGCGAATACGCCTGAATCAGCCCGTGCGCGCGCAGGTTCTTGTCTACCCACAGGGTGTTGAGCGTGGTGGCGTCAAAGCCCGTCAGGAACATGTTGACCACGATCACCAGATCCAGCTCGCGGTTCTTCAGCCGCTGCGACAGGTCCTTGTAGTAGTTCTGGAACTTGTCGGCGCTGGTGTCGTAGCTGGTGGCGAACAGGGCGTTGTAGTCCTGAATCGCCGCGTCGAGAAAATCGCGCGAGCCCTGGTCCAGGCCCTCGGTCTCGAATGCCTCTTCATCCAGCAGGCCGTCCGCGGCTTCCTCGTTGGCGGCGAAGCTGTAAATCAGGCCGACCTTGAGCCGCTGCGCAGGCGGCATGTCCTTTTGCTGTCTCGCGAACTCCGCGTAGTAGCGCTTGGCGGCGTCGATGCTGGCCACGGCGAACAGTGAATTGAACCCGGACAGGCGCTTGCCGCCCAGCCGGTAGCTTGCGCCGCGCCGCGTTTTCTGGTCGAAATGCTCGCGGATGTAGCCCACGATCTGGGCGATGCGCTCCGGCGCCAGCAGGGCCCGCTCGGTGTCGATGGCCGACACCTGCTTGTCGCGCACGTTCGGCGCGGTCTTGATGGTGTTGATGTAGTCGATGCGAAACGGCAGCACGTTCTTGTCGTTGATGGCATCGACGATGGTGTAGGTGTGCAGCCGGTCGCCGAAGGCCTGCTCCGTGGTGCGCAGCTTGGGGTTGCCGCCCGTGGCCGCGTTGTCGGCGAAGATCGGCGTGCCCGTGAAGCCGAACAGGTGGTAGCGCTTGAAAGTCCGAGTGATCTCGGTGTGCATGTCGCCGAACTGGCTGCGGTGGCATTCGTCGAAGATCACCACCACATGCGCGTCGTACACCGGGTGCTTCTTGTTGCGGGTGACGAAGCGGCTCAGCTTCTGGATGGTGGTGATGATGATGCGCGCCTGCGGGTCTTCCAGTTGCCTTTGCAGCACGGCGGTGGACGTGTTGGAATTGGCCGCGCCCTTCTCGAAGCGCTCGTACTCGCGCATGGTCTGGTAGTCCAGGTCCTTGCGGTCCACCACGAACAGCACCTTGTCGATTTCGGGCAGCCCGCGCGCCAGTTGCGCTGCCTTGAAGCTGGTCAGCGTCTTGCCGCTTCCCGTGGTGTGCCAGATGGTGCCGCCTGCCGCCACCGTGCCCAGTTGCCGGTGGTTGGTGGCGGTGGCGATGCGCTGCAGGATGCGCTCGGCCGCCACGATCTGGTAGGGCCGCATCACCAGCAGCTTGCGATCCACGTCGAACACGCAGTAGCGCGTGAGGATGTTCAGCAGCGCGTGCCTGGCGAAAAAGGTCTGGGTGAAATCCGCCAGCTCGGTGATCGGCTGGTTGCGGGCATCGGCCCACCAACTGGTGAAGGCGAAGCTGTTGGAGGTCTTGCCCCTGCCGCGCCGGGCGGACTGCTCTTTCAAATGCCCATCGCGCACGGTATTGCTGTAGTACTTGGTCAGCGTGCCGTTGCTGATGACGAACAACTGCACGTACTCGAACAGACCGCAACCGGCCCAGAAGCTGTCGCGCTGGTAGCGGTCGATCTGGTTGAACGCCTCGCGAATGTCCACGCCACGGCGCTTCAGCTCCACGTGCACCATCGGCAGGCCGTTGACCAGCACCGTCACGTCGTAGCGGTTGGCGCGCGCGCCCGTTTCCATGGCGTACTGGTTGATGACCTGCAGGCGGTTGTTGTGGATGTGCCGCTTGTCGATCAGGGCGATGTTCTTGATGCTGCCGTCGTCGCGCTTGAGCACCTGCACCGGGTCTTCCTGGATGCGTGCCGTCTTTTCGACGATGCCATCGTTGGCCCCGGCAATGTGCTCGCCGAAGAACCGCCGCCATTCGCCGTCGCTGAACGTGATCCGGTTCAGCGCCTCCAACTGGCGGCGCAGGTTGGCGATGAGGTCGGCCTCGCTGCCGATGCGCAGGTATTCGTAAGCCTGCGCCTGCAGGCGTTCGATGAAATCGCGCTCCAGCTCGGCCTCGGACTGGTAGCGGGCCTCGCGCGCCTCGTCCGGGCGCATGAACTCCGCGACGACAGTGCTTTCGTTGGAAAGCGCGATGGGCTCGTAGCGGTTGGGCACGGGGGCTTCGGTCATGCGGCAGCCTTGACCCAATGCGCAACGTCCTGCGCCAGAAAGTCCTCCAGCGCGATGCCGTCGCTGCCGACCAGCAGGGTGCGCTGCGGCTCGAAGGCCTGCACGAAGGCGGCAGTGCCCGCATGCGCCAGCGGTGCGCGCCCGCTTTTCACCTCGATGGCGGTCAGCCGGCGCCCGGCCTGCACGATGAAATCCACCTCGCGGGTTCCTTCGCGCCAATAGTGCAGCGTGCATTCCCCGCGCATCGCCGCGTTGGCCAGATGCGCGCCCACGGCGGACTCCACCAGCCGCCCCCAGAACTCGCGGTCGGCCCTGGCCTCGGCCAGCGTCAGGCCGCCATTGGCCGTCATCAGCGCCGTGTTCAGCACCTGCAGCTTGGGGCTGGAGGCGCGGCTGCGCGCCACGTCGCCGGCATACTTGGGCAGGCCGCAGACCATGCCCGCGCCGGCCAGCAAGTCCAGATAGTGCGCCAGCGTGGTGGTGTTGCCCGCGTCCTGCAACTGGCCCAACATCTTGGTGTAGGAAAGGATCTGCCCCGAGTAGCGGCACGCCAGGTCGAACAGCCGCCGCAGCAGCGCCGGCTTGTCCACGCGGGTGAGCAGCAGCACGTCGCGCGAAATCGAGGTTTCGATCAGGCTGTCCAGCACATAGCGCGCCCAGCGTGCGGGCTCGGCGATCAGCGGGGCCGCGCCAGGGTAGCCACCGTAAAAAACATACTCGTCCAGCGACCAGCCGAAGGCCGCGCGCATCTCCGCCCAAGACCAGTGCGACAGCATGATCGTCTCGAAGCGCCCCGCCAGGCTCTCGGTCAGGCCGCGCGCGATGAGCAGCGGCGCCGAGCCGAGCAGCACCACCTTCAGCCCGCGCCCGGCGCGGGTGTCTTCGTCCCAGAGGCGCTTGACCGTTTCCGACCACGCCGGGATTTTCTGAATCTCGTCCAGCACCAGCACCGCCCCGTCGCCGCCAACCGGCATCAGGCGCGCGGCCTCCCACTGCTGGGCAATCCACTGCGTGCCGCGCAGCGTGGGCTCGTCGGCGCTGGCGTAGCGCACCGCCAGGCCGCTGGCCTGCGTCACCTGCTGCACCAGCGTGGACTTGCCTGCCTGACGCGGCCCGGCCACCACCTGGATGAAGCGGCGCGGCTCTGCCAGCCGGGCCTGCAGTGCCGTGGCTTGTGCTCGCTGATAGGGGAGTGTGTCTGTGCTCGGCATATTGAGTAATTTTACTCAATCAATTGAGCAAAACAATTCATGCTGCTTCCCTGAAGCTCAGCAGGCGGTCGCGGTAGTGCTCGTACTGCTGGCGGCGGGCCTGGATTTCTGCGGGCAGGCCGCGGGAGAGGTCGTTCACCAGCGCGTCGAATTTGTCGAGGATGGAGACGATGCGTTGCTGTTCTTCCATTGACGGAAGTGGGATCTCGAAAGATTCGAATTCTTTCACCCGAACGTGGGGAACACCGCTGCCCTTTTTCATTGAGTGGATGTGGCCCTGCTTATTCTGAAGAAAGTAGTAGGCGAATTTCGACGCTAGTAGCGCAGGATTGGGGTGAATACTGAAGGCGTCCGTTAGGAAAATCGGTCGATTCCAGAAGCTCACATAGCCCGCGTATGCGCCAGACCTGGCAATGACGATGGTTTCGCCATCTCGATTACTTTCTCCGTGGAAGTACGTGGGCACAGGCCCATTTGCAACGACCGGGATCTCACCGTTCGTCGTTTCTTTCTCCGTGATCGCCGTGCCTCGACAAAATGTTGCAACTTCACCCAAGGTTGTCCACCTTATGCTTGCTTGCTTGCTTGCTTGCTTGCTTGCTTGCTTGCGCTATCCGTGTGTTCGCCGAATGTCAAAAGCGCGTCGCGGTAGTACTGGTACTGCCGCCGACGCGCCTCCAGTTCCGCCTCCAGTTCCGCCTCCAGCTTGGTGAAGGTGTCCAGCACTCTCACGATTTCGCGCTGTATTTCGAGCGGTGGAACAGGAATGCGAACTTTTCCAAGGTTCTCGGTAGAGATGGAGGAAATCTTTGAAGATGAAATACTGCGGCGGATCTGTTCATGGAAATTTGCTGTTTGTGAAAAATAGGCCACATATTTTGAGTCGATATTGCTCTTGTAGGCGTACAAGGCATCGTGAATGACGATGTCCTCAGAACCCAACCACGCTACGGCTTTGCCGATGTCCTCAATCGTTTCACCGGCAGTGACAAAAATTACATCCTTGGGTTGGGCGAACCGTAGCTTTGTGGCGAGCTCAGGGGCTAGGGAAGATGTTCAAAACCCGTGCTCTCCCTGATGGTCTGATGCACGCGCAACTGCAACAATCGACCCATGAAGCAGCAAGACCTTGGACTCAGCCT
>MEFV01000021.1 GCA_001725255.1 Comamonas sp. SCN 67-35
GCACAGGCTGAGTCCAAGGTCTTGCTGCTTCATGGGTCGATTGTTGCAGTTGCGCGTGCATCAGACCATCAGGGAGAGCACGGGTTTTGAACATCTTCCATAAGCGGTTACTGAAGTGATTGCTGCATTGTGAACGGCTTTGACCAGGCGTGCAGTTGCGGTGTCAATCGGGTAGTTCGGCGTCCGGCTGGTTGAGAAAAACCATCAGAACCAGCAGCGTGATGTGCAGGCGAAAGGCCGCCGTCTGGCCGTTCCATTCGCGTGACTGCCACATCAGGAACCACTCGCCACCCACCACCGTGAAGCCCGCGAACCAGAGCAGGAAACCCGTGAGAGCGCCGGCCATGGCCCACTGCCTGGCGCGGGCAAACGCCTGCGCGCTGGCGCGCCGCGCACGCCACATGGCGATCGCGCCCCAGGCGAGCAGCGCGGCGGTGAGCGCTTCAACGGCGATGATGAGGGCATAGGCCGCATGCCACAGCGCGGGGGTGTCGATCGCGCGCCAGCGTGCCCGGCTGCCCGCGAAGATCGTGTCCATGGCCAGCACGTGGCGCACGAAGGCGAAGTTGGAGCCGTAATCCGTCAGGTTGTTGAAGCTCACCAGCGCGGCGAAGAGGGCGAGGGCGGCCGTCACGGCCACCTTGGCGAAGCGTGTTGTCAGCATCTGTGAAATGATAGGTGCCGAGGATTCATTGCCAAGCGCTCGCTTGCCCTCATTGCCGCGCACGGCAAAGCTGTGCTTTCATTTCAAGGAGACTTCATGCCGCCCCACCTCAACCGTCGCCAGGGCCTGCAGGCCCTCACCGCTCTCGCCACCGGCCTGCTGGCCGCGCCCGTGCTGGCGCGCAATGACTGCGCCGTGTTCACGCGCGAGACGCAGGCCGGGGTCACGCCCGATGCGGCGCTCAAGCGGCTGCAGGAGGGCAACGCGCGCTTTGTCGCAGGGGAGACCATTCACTGCGATCTGCGCCAGCAGGTGCGCGAGACGGCGAAAGGGCAGGCACCGTTCGCGGCGGTGGTGGGCTGCATCGACAGCCGCGTGCCGCCCGAGCTGGTGTTCGACCAGCGCATCGGCGACATCTTCGCGGCGCGCGTGGCGGGCAACATCGTCAACGACGACATCCTGGGCAGCCTGGAATTCGCGACGCAGCTCGCGGGCTCCAGCCTCATCGTGGTGCTGGGGCACACCGAGTGCGGCGCGATCAAGGGCGCGGTCGATGATGCGAAGCTCGGGCACCTGACCGGCCTGCTGGCGCAGATCCGCCCATCGCTGGCGGCGCTCAAATACGAAGGCGTGCCCAGCTCCAGGGACAAGGCGCTGGTGCAGCGCGTGGCCGAGCGCAACGTGCAGGACACCGTTGCGCGCACGGCGCGCGCGCCGGTGCTGGCCGCGCGCGTGCAGGCGGGGCAGCTGAAGGTGGTGGGCGCGATGCACGACGTGGCCACCGGCGCCATCCGCTGGATGTCCTGATCGCTCAGCCATGAAAAAGGCCACCCGCGGGTGGCCTTTGCCATGCATGCCTGTCGGGCTCAGGCCAGCTGCGCGTGCATTTCCTGCACCGAGATCACGCCGAGCTGGTTCATGCTCTTCATGCCTTCCACGGCGGCTTCGGCGCCGAAGATGGTGGTGATGGTGGGCACGCGGTTGGCCAGCGCGCTGGTGCGGATGGCGCGGCTGTCGGCGATGGCGTTGCGGCGCTCTTCCACGGTGTTGATCACGAGCGCGATCTCGCCGTTCTTGATCATGTCCACCACGTGCGGGCGGCCTTCGGTGACCTTGTTCACCGTCTCGCAGGCAATGCCGGCCTGCGTGATGGCAGCCGCGGTGCCGCGCGTGGCGATGAGCGGGTAGCCCATCGCGGCGAGGTCGCGCGCGATCTGCACGGCCTGGGGCTTGTCGTGGTTGCGCACGGTGAGGAATACCTTGCCGATCGGCTCGCCCGCCGCAGGGGGGTGCGGCAGGCGCTCGCCGGCGCCGATCTCGGCCTTGATGTAGGCCTCGCCGAAGGTCTTGCCCACACCCATGACCTCGCCGGTGGACTTCATCTCGGGGCCGAGGATGGTGTCCACGCCGGGGAACTTGACGAAGGGGAACACCGCCTCCTTCACGCAGAAGTAGGGCAGCTTGGGCTCTTCGGTGATGCCCTGCACCGCCAGCGTGTCGCCCACCATGCAGCGCGCGGCCACCTTGGCCAGTTGCACGCCCGTGGCCTTGCTGACGAAGGGCACGGTGCGGCTGGCGCGCGGGTTCACTTCGAGCACGTAGATCACGTCCTGCACGCTGCCGTCGGCCTGCGGTTTTTCCTGGATCGCGAACTGCACGTTCATCAGACCGACGACCTGCAGGCCCTCGGCCATCGCCGCGGTCTGGCGCTTGAGCTCGGCCACGGTGGCGGCCTTGAGGTAGTAGGGCGGCAGCGAGCAGGCCGAGTCGCCCGAGTGCACGCCGGCCTGTTCGATGTGCTCCATCACGCCGCCGATGTAGACCTTGCCTTCGCTGTCGCGCACCGCGTCCACGTCGCATTCGATCGCATCCGAGAGGAAGCGGTCGAGCAGCACCGGCGAGTCGTTGGAGACCTTCACCGCCTCGCGCATGTAGCGCTCGAGACTCGCCTGCTCGTGCACGATCTCCATCGCGCGTCCGCCCAGCACGTAGCTGGGGCGCACCACGAGTGGATAGCCGAGGTCCGCGGCCTTTTGCAGCGCTTCTTCCTCGGTGCGCGCGGTGGCGTTGGGCGGCTGGCGCAGGCCAAGCTGCTGCAGCAGGTGCTGGAAGCGCTCGCGGTCTTCGGCCGCGTCGATCATGTCGGGGCTGGTGCCGATGATGGGCACGCCCTCGGCGGCCAGCGCCAGCGCCAGCTTGAGCGGGGTCTGCCCGCCGTACTGCACGATCACGCCGGTGGGTTTTTCCTTGTCGACGATCTCCAGCACGTCTTCGAGTGTGAGCGGCTCGAAGTACAGGCGGTCGGACGTGTCGTAGTCGGTGGAGACGGTCTCGGGATTGCAGTTGACCATGATGGTCTCGTAGCCGTCCTCGCGCATGGCCAGCGCCGCGTGCACGCAGCAGTAGTCGAATTCGATGCCCTGGCCGATGCGGTTGGGCCCGCCGCCGAGCACCATGATCTTCTTCTTGCTGGTCGGCGCGGCTTCGCACTCCTCGTCGTAGCTCGAATACATGTAGGCGGTGCTGGTCGGGAATTCACCGGCGCAGGTATCGACCCGCTTGTACACCGGGCGCACGCCCAGCGCGTGGCGCGCCTCGCGCACCGCCTTCTCGTCCGTCTTCAGAAGTTTGGCCAGCCTTCTGTCCGAAAACCCTTTGCTCTTGAGCGCGAGCAGCTCTTCTTTCGATAGCTTATCGACGGCCTGCCCGCCATGCTGTGCCGTGTGCTCATCCAGTTCGAGCTCGATCTTCACGATCTGCTCGATCTGCGCGAGGAACCACGGATCGATCTTGGTGAGCTGGTGCACCTCGGCGATCGACAGGCCCATGGCAAACGCATCGCCCACGTACCAGATGCGCTCGGGGCCGGGCGCGCCCAGTTCCTTTTCAAGCAACTCGCGGTCCTGCGTTTTCTCGTTCATGCCGTCCACGCCCACTTCCAGGCCGCGCAGCGCCTTCTGGAAGCTCTCCTGGAAGGTGCGCCCGATCGCCATCACCTCGCCCACGCTCTTCATCTGCGTCGTGAGGTGGCTGTCGGCGGCGGGGAATTTCTCGAAGGCGAAACGCGGCACCTTGGTGACGACGTAGTCGATGGAAGGCTCGAACGACGCGGGCGTGATGCCGCCGGTGATGTCGTTGCGCAGTTCGTCGAGCGTGTAGCCCACGGCCAGCTTGGCCGCGACCTTGGCGATGGGGAAGCCCGTGGCCTTGGACGCGAGCGCCGAGGATCGACTGACGCGCGGGTTCATCTCGATGACGATCAGGCGACCGTTGGTGGGGTTGACCGAAAACTGCACGTTGGAGCCGCCGGTGTCCACCCCGATCTCGCGCAGGATGGCGATGCTCGCGTCGCGCATCACCTGGTATTCCTTGTCCGAGAGCGTCTGCGCCGGCGCCACGGTGATCGAGTCGCCGGTGTGCACGCCCATGGGGTCGAGGTTCTCGATCGAGCAGACGATGATGCAGTTGTCCGCGTGGTCGCGCACGACTTCCATCTCGAATTCTTTCCAGCCCAGCAGCGACTCTTCGATGAGCAGCTCGTGCGTGGGCGAGGCCTCCAGTCCGCGCTTGCAGATGGTCTCGAATTCCTCGGGGTTGTAGGCAATGCCGCCGCCCGTGCCGCCGAGCGTGAAGCTGGGGCGGATCACGGCCGGAAAGCCCACCTTCTTCTGCACCGCCCAGGCGTCGTCCATGCTGTGCGCGATGCCGGAGCGCGCGGACTCCAGCCCGATGCGCGTCATCGCGTCCTTGAACTTGAGCCTGTCCTCGGCCTTGTCGATGGCTTCGGGCTTGGCGCCGATGAGCTCGACGCGGTACTTGTTGAGCACGCCGTTGCGCCAGAGGTCGAGCGCACAGTTGAGCGCGGTCTGCCCGCCCATGGTCGGCAGGATGGCGTCGGGGCGTTCCTTGGCGATGATCTTCTCGACCGTCTGCCAGGTGATGGGCTCGATGTAGGTGACGTCGGCCGTGGCCGGGTCGGTCATGATGGTGGCGGGGTTGCTGTTGATCAGCACCACGCGGTAGCCCTCCTCGCGCAACGCCTTGCAGGCCTGCACGCCGGAGTAGTCGAACTCGCAGGCCTGGCCGATGATGATGGGGCCGGCGCCGATGATGAGGATGGTCTTGAGGTCTGTGCGTTTGGGCATGGTGTTCTTGCCTTAATTGTTTTGTGGTGCGCTGGCCGGGCGCGTCGCCAGGCGCTGCAGCAGCTTTTGCGCGCGCTCGGCAGGCAGGTTCTTTTGCATGAGCTGCAGCAGGCCGTCGCCCTCCACGAGCGGGCGCAGCACGGCGGCTTCGGCGTCGTGAAAGCTCGCGTCCCACTCGGCGAGCGTGCCATCGAAGGTGGCGTCGTCCCAGGTTTTTCCCTTGGCCACGAGCGTGACGAGCGGCATGGCCTTGCGCTCGATGAAGGCCTTCTTGTAGGGCTTTTGCTGCCAGCGCTCGACAAACCAGGCGCGGTGCGCGGGCTCGAGCGTGAGCAATCGCCTGGCGACGGCCTTTTCGAGCATGGCTTGCGGGAAGCTGAAGAGTTTCATGGCGCTGGTGCGTGGCTCAGCCGGCCTTGGCCGCGTGGATCAGGTCGGTGAAGCGGTCGAACAGGTAGTCCACGTCGTGCAGGCCGGGCGAAGCCTCGGGGTGGCCCTGGAAGCTGAACATGGGCTTGGTCTTGCACTTCATGCCCTGCAGCGTGCCATCGAACAGGCTGACGTGCGTGGCGCGCAGGCTGTCGGGCAAATCCTTCATGTCCACCGCGAAGCCGTGGTTCTGGCTGGTAATGGCCACGCGGCCGTTGTCCAGGTCTTTCACCGGGTGGTTGGCGCCGTGGTGGCCGTGCGTCATCTTGAAGGTCTTGGCGCCGCTGGCCAGCGCCATGATCTGGTGGCCCAGGCAGATGCCGAACACCGGAATATCGCTGGCCATGATCTCGCGCACCGCAGCCACCGCGTAGTCGCACGCGGCGGGGTCGCCGGGGCCGTTGGAGAGGAAGATGCCGTCGGGCTGCATCGCGAAGACCTCGGCCGCCGGTGTCTGCGCGGGCACGACGGTGACGCTGCAGCCGCGCTCGGCCAGCAGACGCAGGATGTTGCGCTTGATGCCGAAGTCGTAGGCCACCACGCGCCAGCGCGGCTCGGTCAAGCTGCCGTAGCCCTTGCCAAGCTGCCACTTGGTCTGATTCCAGGTGTAGGTTTCCCTCGTGGAGACCACCTTGGCCAGGTCCAGTCCCGTCATGTCGGGCACGGCCCGCGCGGCGGCGACGGCCTCGTCGATGCGCGCCGGCGTGACGGTTTCGCCCTCGGCCAGCGCCACGATGGCGCCGTTTTGCGCCCCGTGTTCGCGCAGGTGGCGCGTCAAGCGCCGGGTGTCGATGTTGGCGATCGCCACCGTGGCGTGGCGCCGCAGGTAGGCGGGCAGCGTCTCGCCCATGCGCCAGTTGCTCGCGAGCAGCGGCAGATCCTTGATGACGAGGCCGGCGGCATGCACCTGGCCGGATTCGTTGTCTTCCTCGTTGGTGCCGTAGTTGCCGATGTGCGGGTAGGTGAGCGTGACGATCTGGCGGCAGTAGCTCGGGTCGGTGAGGATTTCCTGGTAGCCGGTCATCGCGGTGTTGAACACCACTTCACCGCAGGCGCTGCCAGCGGCCCCGATCGAGTTGCCTGTGAAGACCGTTCCATCGGCCAGCGCCAGAATCGCGGGCGGGAAGGTGGGCTTGAGTGACGAAAGCACGGGTTTCTCCGAAAAGCTCGGGTCGCCCGGTCGCGCTCGGAAGGAATGCATCCTGGGCGCGGTTTTCGAAGCTTGCTTTGGATGCTGCCGGGCGACTGTTGTATGGAAAAGCCTTTCATTTTAATGCTTTGCGCCACGGCTCGCCCGGCGGGTGTGAAAAACGGCACAGGGCGTCGCCGTTGCCGGGTGTGACAATGCAGGCATGAGCGCTTCCGTCAATGCCGACCCAGCCGAGCTGGAAAAATTCTCCGAGCTGGCCCACCGCTGGTGGGATGCCGAGGGCGAGTTTCGCCCCTTGCATCAGATCAATCCGCTGCGCCTGGCGTGGATCGACGGCATCGCCGCCTTGGCGGGCAAGCAGGTGCTGGACGTGGGCTGCGGTGGCGGCATTCTGGCCGAGGCCATGGCGCGCAGCGGTGCGCGGGTTACGGGTATCGACCTCGCCACCAAGCCGCTGCGCGTGGCGCAACTGCATGCGCTGGAGACGGGCGTGAGCGGCCTGGATTACCGCGAGGTGAGTGCCGAGGCGCTGGCCGACGAGGCGCCGGCGAGCTTCGATGTGGTGACGTGCATGGAAATGCTCGAGCACGTGCCGGATCCGGCCTCGGTGGTGGCGGCCTGCGCGCGGCTGGTCAAGCCCGGCGGCTGGGTGTTTTTCTCCACCATCAACCGCAATCCCAAATCCTTCGCGTTCGCCATCGTGGGCGCGGAATACGTGCTCAAGCTGCTGCCGCGTGGCACGCACGAGTGGAGCCGCTTCATCACGCCCAGCGAACTGGCCGCCGCCTGCCGTGCGGCGCAGCTCGACGTGCGGCAGATGCGCGGCATGCAGTACAACCCGCTCACGCGCCGCTACTGGCTGGACGGCGACACACGTGTGAACTACCTCGTTGCCACGCAGCGGCCTGCGGCATGAGCGGCGCGGTGTTTCATGGCGTGCGGGCGGTGCTGTTCGATCTGGACGGCACCTTGATCGACAGCGCGCCGGACCTGGGCGCCGCCGCCGAGCAGATGCGCGTGGCGCGGGGCCTGGCGCCGCTGGGCGTGGCCCGCTACCGCTCGTCGGCCGGCATGGGCGCGCGCGGCATGATGGGCGTGGCCTTTGGCGTCACACCCGAGCAGCCCGGGTTTGCCGTGCTGCGCGAGGAGTTTTTCGACCGTTACGAGGCCTGCATCCATGACAGCACGCGGGTGTTCGAGGGTGTGCCGCTGCTTGTCGATGCGCTGCGGCAGCGGGGCCTCAGGTGGGGCGTGGTCACCAACAAATACGAGCGTTTCACGCGGCTCATCGCGGCGCGGCTGCCGCTGTTTTCAAGCAGCAGCTGCCTCGTGAGCGGCGACACCACGGCGCACCTCAAGCCCAACCCCGCATCGCTGCTGGAGGCCTGCCGCCGGCTCGATCTGGCGCCGTCGCAGTGCATCTACGTGGGCGACGATGAGCGCGACGTGGCGGCCGGGCAGGCGGCCGGGATGGGGACGGTGGCGGCGCTTTACGGATACCTCGGCGTGGACGCCCGGGCGCAGGAGTGGGGGGCGGATGCGAGCATCGGGCATCCGATGGAGTGTTTGGGGTTGCTGGGGTAGTTTTTTCCTTGCCCCTTTGGGGAGAGGGCTGGGGCCTGGGGCTTTCGCATCACCCTGTTCTTCGCACGGTTCCGGGGCCGGGGCGAGACCCGGCTCCCCAATCGTGCAAAGCGCAGGGCAACGCAAAGCCCCCTCTCACAACAACAACTCCCCCACCCGCTCCCGCACCTTCGGCAACAACTCCTGCTCGAACCACGGGTTGTTCTTGAGCCAGCCGTTGTTGCGCGGGCTCGGGTGCGGCAGCACCAGCGTGTGCGGCCACCAGCGCTGCCATTGCCGCACGGCTTCGGTCACGCCCATCTTCTTCGCATCGGGTACGTGCCAGGCCAGCGCGTAGACGCCAATCACCACGGTGAGTTCGATGGCGGGCAGCTGCGCCATCACGCGCTTTCTCCACAGCGGCGCGCATTCGGGGCGCGGCGGCGCGTCGCCCGAGCCCTTGGCCGCGCGGCCGGGGTAGCAGAAGCCCATGGGCACGATGGCGACCTTCTCGCGGTCGTAGAACACCTCTTCGCTCATGCCCAGCCACTCGCGCAGGCGCCGGCCGCTGGCGTCGTTGAACGGAATGCCCGTCTGGTGCACCTTGATGCCGGGCGCCTGGCTCGCGAGCAGGATGCGCGCGCCGTGGCCCGCCTGCAGCACCGGGCGCGGCCCCAGCGGCAGGAAGGGGGCGCAGACGGTGCAGGCGCGGATGTCGCGCAGAAGTTTGTCGAGGGAACGTTGCGAGGCCATGCCTGCATTGTCCGACCGGGCGGCGCGACGGGCCGCTACCATCATGCATGTCACTACTTGCAGCTGCCGCAGCGATGAAACCGGCTTCTCCCCACACCCCCCTGGCCGAGCGCCTGCGCCCGCGCCAGCTTTCCGAGGTGATCGGCCAGCCGCAGGTGCTCGGGCCGGGCAAGCCGCTGCGCCTGGCGTTCGAATCCGGGCAGCCGCATTCGTGCATCCTCTGGGGGCCGCCGGGCACGGGCAAGACGACGATCGCGCGGCTCATGGCGCAGGCGTTCGACGCGCAGTTCATCGCCATCAGCGCGGTGCTGGGCGGCGTGAAGGACATCCGCGAGGCGGTCGAGCTGGCCGAGAAGGCGCGGGACAGCCTCACGCCGCAGCGCACCATCGTTTTCGTCGATGAGGTGCACCGCTTCAACAAGGCGCAGCAGGACGCGTTTTTGCCGCACGTGGAAAGCGGCTTGTTCACCTTCGTCGGCGCGACCACCGAGAACCCCTCGTTCGAGGTGAACTCGGCGCTGCTCTCGCGTGCCACGGTCTATGTGCTGCAGCCGCTCACGCCCGATGATTTGAAGCAGATCGTGGCCAAGGCGCAGGCCCTGCAAGCGCTTCCAGCTATCGAAAACGATGCGATCGAGCGGCTGGTGGCGTATGCCGATGGCGATGCGCGGCGCCTCTTGAACACGCTGGAACAGCTCGCGATCACCGCCGCGCAGGCCCAGGTGGAGACCATCACCGATGCCTGGCTCATCGCCACGCTCGGCCAGCAAATGCGCCGCTACGACAAGGGCGGCGAGCAGTTCTACGACACCATCAGCGCGCTGCACAAGTCGGTGCGCGGCTCCGACCCCGACGCGGCGCTGTACTGGCTGGTGCGCATGCTCGACGGCGGGGCCGAACCGAGGTATCTCGCGCGGCGCATCGTGCGCATGGCGTGGGAGGACATTGGCCTGGCCGACCCGCGCGCGATGCAGATCACCAGCGAAGCGGCGCAAACGTATGAGCGCCTGGGCAGCCCCGAGGGCGAGCTGGCGCTGGCGCAGGCGGTGATCTACCTGGCCGTCGCGCCCAAGAGCAACGCGGGTTACGTCGCCTACAAGAGGGCGCGCGCCCTGGTGGAAAAAGAGGGCACGCGGCCGGTGCCGCTGCACCTGAGAAACGCCCCGACCAAGCTCATGAAGCAGCTCGACTATGGCAAGGGCTACCGCTACGCGCACGACGAGGAGGGCGGCTTTGCCGCGGGCGAGACCTACCTGCCCGAGGGCATGGAGCCGCCCAACTTTTACGAGCCCGTGCCGCGCGGGCTGGAAATCAGGATCGCCGAGCGCCTGCGCGAGCTGCGGGCGCGCAATGCGCGTGCCGAAGGGCACGACCCCGCGCGGGAGTGACTGGCTGCGCCGCTCATACGGTTTTGCATTCAAGCGTAGGACAAGGCGAACCAACGCAGTGATACGTTTGAAGGCGAAACCGTATCAGGCCACGGCCACGCGCATCATGTTGGTGGTGCCGCTTTCGCCGAAGGGCACGCCCGCCAGGATCACGATGGGGCGCCCAGGCTGAGCGAAACCCTGCTCGCGCGCCACCGCCGTGGCCATGGGGGCGAGCTCGTCGAGCGAGGTGGGATCGGGCACGTGCATGGAGTGCACGCCCCAGGCGAGCGCCAGCTTGCGCGAGGTCGCCAGGTGCGGCGACAGGCTCAGGATGGGCGCCTGGGGCCGCTCGCGTGCGGCGCGCAGGCTGGTGTGGCCGCTGCTGGTGTAGCAGACGATGGCATCGGCCCTGAGCAGCGCGGCGGCGCTGCGCATGGCGCTGCACACGGCCTGCGTCACGTTGTGCGTGTCGGCCTCGGTCGCGGCCTGCGAGGCTTCGATGAACTCGCGGTACTGCGGGTCGGATTCCGTCCCTTCGATGATGCGGTTCATCATCGTCACGGCCTGCAGCGGATATTGGCCCGCGGCCGATTCGGCCGAGAGCATCACGGCGTCGGCGCCGTCGTAGATCGCGGTGGCGACGTCCGAGGCCTCGGCGCGCGTGGGCACGGGGCTTTCTATCATCGATTCGAGCATCTGCGTCGCCACGATCACCGGCTTGCCGAGCTTGCGGCAGAGCTTGACGATGCGTTTCTGGATCGCCGGCACCTGCTCGGCCGGCATTTCCACGCCGAGGTCGCCGCGCGCGACCATCACCGCGTCGGCGGCGGCCACGACCTCACCGAGCCGCTCGACGGCCGAGGGTTTTTCGAGCTTGGCCAGCAGCGCCGCGCGCCCGGCGATGAGAGCGCGCGCCTCAGTGAGGTCTTCGGGACGCTGCACGAAGGACAGGGCGATCCAGTCGGCGCCAAGAGAAAGCGCGGTCTCCAGGTCGGCGCGGTCCTTGGCCGTGAGCGCCGAGATCGGCAGCATCACGCCGGGCACGTTCACGCCCTTGCGCTCGGACAGGCGCCCGCCCACGAGCACCGTGGTGTCGGCGCTCGCGGCGTCGCAGCGCTGCACGCGCACGCGCAGCTTGCCGTCGTCGAGCAGCAGTTCGGCGCCGGGCACGAGCGCGGCGAAGATCTCGGGGTGCGGCAGGTTCACGCGCTCCGCGTTGCCCGGCGCCGGGTCCAGGTCGAAGCGGAATGCCTGGCCCTCCCCGAGCTGCACCGGGCCATCGGCGAAGCGGCCCACGCGCAGTTTCGGCCCCTGCAGGTCCGCGAGGATGGCGATGGGGCGGCCGGTCTCGCGCTCCACCTCGCGCACCGCGGCAAAGCGCGCGGCGTGGTCCTCGCGCGTGCCGTGGCTGAAGTTCATGCGGAACACGTCCGCCCCCGCCAGGAAGAGCTGGCGGATCATCGCGAGGTCGGAACTCGCGGGGCCCAGGGTGGCGACGATCTTGGCGCGGCGGGTGCGGTGCATGGTGGTGGTGTGTGTTTCAGGCGTCGATGAGCACGACGCGGAAATCGTTGACGTTGGTGAGCGTGGGGCCGGTGATCACCGAATCGCCCAGCGCCTCGAAGAAGCCGTGGCCGTCATTGTCGTCCAGGCTCAGTCGTGGCTGGATGCCCTGGGCGAAGGCGCGCGCGAGCGTGTCGGGCCCGGCGATGGCGCCGGCGATGTCCTGCATGCCGTCCACGCCGTCGGTGTCGCCCATGAGCGCGTGGATGCGCGGGTGGCCGCGCGCCGCCAGTGCGAATGAGAGCAGGCATTCGACGTTGCGCCCGCCCCGGCCCTTGCCGCGCAGCGTCACCGTCGTCTCGCCGCCCGAGAGGATGGCGCAGGGCGCCTGGAAGGGCTGGCCGCGCCCCGCCACCTGCAGCGCCAGCGCCGCGAGCACCTTGCCGACGTCGCGCGCCTCGCCCTCGATCGCATCGCTCAGGATGTGCGGCGTGTAGCCCTGCTGCGCGGCGACGGCGGCCGCGGCCTGCAGCGCCTGCTGCGGCGCGGCGACGATGTGCGTGCGGATGCCCGCCAGGCGGGGGTCGTCCGGCTTGATGGATTCGCCCGCGCCGCTCTCCAGCACCTGGCGCACCTGCGCGGGCAGCGCGATGCCGTAGCGCCGCACGATCGCGAGCGCGTCGGCGCAGGTGCTCGCGTCGCCCACCGTGGGGCCGGAGGCGATGTCGCAGGGCGCGTCGCCCGGCACGTCCGAGAGCAGCAGCGTGATGACGCGCGCCGGGTGGCAGGCCACGGCCAGGCGCCCGCCCTTGATCGCCGAGAGGTGCCGGCGTACGGTGTTCATCTCGCTGATGCTGGCGCCGCTGGCGAGCAGCGCGCGGTTGACGGCCTGCTTGTCCGCGAGCGTCAGGCCCGGCAGGGGCAGCGGCAGCAGCGCCGAGCCGCCGCCCGAGATCGGGCACAGCACCACGTCGTCGGCCGTGAGGCTTTCGGCCAGCGCCAGCATGCGCTGCGCCCCCGCCAGGCCCGCCGCGTCGGGCACGGGGTGCGCGGCCTGCACGATCTCGACGCGCTCGCACGGCACGGCGTAGCCGTAGCGCGTGACGACGAGGCCGGTGAGCGCGCCCGGCCAGTGATCCTCGACCGCTCGCGCCATGGCGGCCGAGGCCTTGCCCGCGCCGATCACCACCAGCCGGCCCCTGACCTCGTCGGGACGGGGCAGATAGGGCGGCACGCACAGCGCCGGTTGCGCCGAGGCAATGGCGGCTTCGAACATCGCGCGCATGAGGGCGGCAGCGGTCATGACGGATTATGGGTTCAGAGTGCTTGCGCGGCTTGGCCGATTTCGAAGTTGGCGAGCTTTTCGAGCGCGCGCACCATGCCCGAGTGGTCCCAGGCCGATCCGCCATGCGCCGCGCAGGCGCTGAAGAGCTGCTGCGCGGTGCCCGTGGCGGGCAGCGCCAGACCGAGCTGGCGCGCGGCCGTGAGCGCGAGGTTCAGATCCTTCTGGTGCAGCGCGATGCGAAAGCCCGGCTCGAAGGTGCGGCGGATCATGCGCTCGCCCAGGATGTCGAGGATGCGCGAGCTGGCCAGGCCGCCGAGCAGGGCTTCGCGCACCCGGGCCGGGTCGGCGCCGGCGCGCGCGGCAAACAGCAGGCCCTCGGCCACCGCATTGATGGTGAGCGCCACGACGATCTGGTTGGCGACCTTGCAGGTCTGGCCGTCGCCCGTGTCGCCCACGCGCGTGATGTTCCTGCCCATGAGTGCGAGCACCGGCCGGGCGCGCTCGAACACCTCGGGTTTGCCGCCGCACATGATGGAGAGCGTGGCATTTTTCGCACCCACGTCGCCGCCGGAGACGGGCGCGTCCAGGTAGTCGCAGCCCAGCGCCTCGATCTTGCGCGCGTATTCCTTGGTCTCGACGGGCGAAATGGAGGACATGTCGATCACCAGCTTGCCCGGGCTCAGGCCTTCGGCCACGCCGTGCTCGCCAAACAGGGCCTGGCCCACGTCCGGGGTGTCGGGCACCATGGTGATGATGACGTCCGAGCGCTCGGCGACTTCGCGGGCGCTGGCGCAGGCCGTGCCGCCGGCGGCGACGAGTTCATCGGGCACCTGGTGCCGGGTGCGCAGATGCACATGGTGACCGGCCTTGATCAGATGGCCCGCCATCGGCGTGCCCATGATGCCCAGGCCGACGAAGCCGATGTTCAGGGGGGATGTGCTCATTGCGTGTGTTCCTCGTGTGAATGGTGAATCAACGGCTCAGCGCCTCGATCCAGTCCAGGCCTGCCTCGGTCGTGGTCGCGGGCTGGTATTCGCAGCCGATCCAGCCGTCGTAGCCGATGCGGTCCAGGTGCGCGAAGAGAAAGCGCCAGTTCAGCTCGCCCGTACCCGGTTCGTGGCGGCCGGGGTTGTCGGCGAGCTGCACGTGGCCGATCCGGTTCAGGTGCTTTTGCAGCGTGGCGGCGATCTCGCCCTCCATGCGCTGCATGTGGTAGATGTCGTACTGCACCAGGAGGTTGTCCGCGCCCACCTGTTCGATGAGCCTGAGCGCCTGCGCCGTGCCGTGCAGGTAGAAGCCGGGAATGTCGTAGGTGTTGATCGCCTCGATCACCAGGCGCTTGCCGTGCCTTGCGAGTTCGGCGGCGGCGTGGCGCAGGTTCTCGATCACGGTCTCGTCGATCTGGCGTGGGTCGACGCCCGCCGGCACCTTGCCGATCAGGCAGTTGAGCTGGGGCACCTCCAGCGCCGTGGCGTACTCGATGGCCCTGGCCACGCCCGCGCGAAATTCCTCGGTGCGATCGGGCAGGCAGGCGATGCCGCGCTCGCCCGCGTCCCAGTCGCCCGCGGGCAGGTTGTGCAGCACGAGCCGGAGCCGGTGCTGCGTGAGCAGCGCCTTGATCTCCTGCGCCGGCCAGGCGTAGGGAAAGAGGAATTCGACGGCGTCGAAGCCGGCCGCTCGCGCGGCGGCGAAGCGTTCCAGGAACGGGCGCTCGGTGAAGAGCATCGTGAGGTTGGCGGCAAATTTTGGCATGGTGGGTTTCCTTTCAATCGAGCAGGGCGAGGGCCGTGGGCGCATCGCTTTTGTCCGTGGCCAGTTCTTCGAATTCGGTGACGTTGTCGATCTCCGTGCCCATGGCGATGTTGGTCACGCGCTCCAGGATCACCTCGATCACCACCGGCACCTTGTATTGCTCCATCCAGGCTTCGGCCTGGCGGATCGCGGGCGCGATCTCGTTTTGTCCGTGCACGCGGATCGCTTTGCAGCCCAGGCCCTCGGCCACCTTCACGTGGTCCATGCCGTAGCCCTGCACCTCGGGCGAGTTGACGTTCTCGTACGCCAGCTGCACGCAGTAGTCCATGGCAAACCCGCGCTGGCTCTGGCGGATCAGCCCCAGATAACTGTTGTTGACGACGATATGGATGTAGGGCAGCTGGAACTGCGCGCCCACGGCCAGCTCCTCGATGAGGAACTGGAAGTCGTAGTCGCCCGAGAGCGCGACGATCTTGCGCCGGGGGTCGGCTACGCGCACGCCCAGCGCCGCCGGCAGTGTCCAGCCCAGTGGCCCCGCCTGCCCGGCGTTGATCCAGTGCCGCGGCTTGAACACGTGCAGGAACTGGCCGCCGGCGATCTGCGACAGGCCGATGGTCGAGACGTAGCAGGTGTCGCGGTCGAAGGCGTTGTTCATGCACTGGTACACGCGCTGGGGCTTGAGCGGCACGGTGTCGTAGTGGGTCTTGCGCAGGAACGCGAGGTCCTTCTTGCGCGCCTGGCATTCCTGCACCCAGGCGCTGTAGTCGCGCAGCCTGCCCGTTTGCTTCCACTCCCTGGCGACTTCGATGAAGAGCTGCAGCGCCGCCTTGGCATCCGAGACGATGCCCAGCTCCGGCGTGAAGATGCGCCCGATCTGCGTCGGCTCGATGTCCACGTGAACGAAGCGCCGGCCCTTGCAGTACACCTCGGGCGAGCCGGTGTGGCGGTTGGCCCAGCGGTTGCCTATGCCCAGCACGAAGTCGCTCGCGAGCATGCTGGCGTTGCCATAGCGGTGCGCGGTCTGCAGGCCGCACATGCCGGCCGTCAAGGGGTGGTCGTCGGGGATGGCGCCCCAGCCCATGAGTGTGGGAATCACCGGCACGCCGATGAGTTCGGCAAATGCCACGAGCTGCTCGCTCGCGTCGGCGTTGATGATGCCGCCACCGGCGACGATGAGCGGATGCTCGGACGCCATCAGCATGGTCAGCGCCTTTTCCACCTGCTTGCGTGTGGCGGTCGGCTTGTAGACGGGCAGCGGCTCGTAGGTGTCGATGTCGAATTCGATCTCGGCCATCTGCACATCGAACGGCAGATCGATCAGCACCGGGCCGGGGCGGCCCGAGCGCATCAGGTGAAAGGCCTGCTGGAACACGCGCGGCACCTGCGCGGGTTCGAGCACCGTGGTGGCCATCTTGGTCACGGGCCGGGCGATGCTGGCGATGTCCACCGCCTGAAAATCTTCCTTGTGCAGCCTGGCGCGCGGTGCTTGGCCGGTGATGCACAGGATGGGAATCGAATCGGCGCTGGCCGAGTACAGCCCGGTCAGCATGTCGGTCCCGGCCGGGCCCGAGGTGCCGAGCGCCACGCCGATGTTGCCGGCCACGGCGCGGGTGTAGCCCTCGGCCATGTGCGTGGCGGCCTCGACGTGGCGCGCCAGCACATGGGCGATGCTGCCGCGCTCCTTGAGCTGGGCGTAGAACGGGTTGATGGCGGCGCCGGGCACGCCAAAGGCCTGCGTGATGCCTTCCTTTTCCATCACCAGCACCGCGGACATCGCGGCTTTCATCTTGGGCATGTGGGACTCTCTTGGTCTGCGGCTTTGTCGATGGGGCTGATCGTCCGCGCGATTGCATTGACGCGGAAGACGGCTCTTGCGCATGACGCTTATTCCGTGCTGGAATGGCAGCCGGCGCCGTTGCCGCATTCACAATGCTTCATGGACCGCATTCAGGACATCCGCCTTTTCGTCCGCATCGTCGATCTGGGCTCGTTCAGCAAGGCCGCGCAGGAGGTGGGCATAGGCCAGCCTGCCGCCACCAAGCAGATCAACCGCATGGAGCAGCAGCTGGGCGCGCGGCTGCTGCACCGTACGACGCACGGCGTGAGTCCGACCGAGATCGGCCTGCTGTACTACGAGAAATGCCGACTCATCTGCCTGCACGCGGACGAGGCGAGTTCCGTCGGCACGCTCCTGCAGACGCAGGCCGAGGGCAGCATGCGCCTCAGCTCCTCGGTGGCTTTCGGGCGGCGCGTGATGGCGCCGCTGGTGCTCGAATTCATGCGCATGAACCCGCAACTGCAGATCGAGTTGCAGTGCGACGACCGCTACGTGAACCTGGTGGAGCAGGGCGTGGACGTCGCGGTGCGCCTGGGCAAATTGGCCGATTCCACGCTGGGCGCGGCCTGGCTGGGCGTGAACCCCTGGGTGCTGGTGGCCTCACCCGAGTATCTGAAGGCGCACGCCGTGCCGCGCAAACCCGATGACCTGGCGCGCCACGATGTGCTGATCTACAGCAGCGTGCAGGGCGGCGAGCGCTGGCAGTTCACCGGGCGCGATGGCCGTCAGAAAAGCGTGACGGTGCGCGCGCGGCTGCGCTCCAACAACCTGTCGATGCTGCTTTTGGCCGCGCGCAGCGGCATGGGCATCGCTGCGCTGCCGCGCTACGTGGCGCAGCATTCGCTGGGCGAAGGCGCCGTGCTCAGCCTGCTCGATGCGTGGCAGCTGCCGCAGCAGGAAGTGCACGCGGTGTTTCCGTCGCCGCGCATGGTGCCGGCCAAGGTGCGCCAGTTCATCACGTGGATGCAGGGGCAGTTCGGTGCCCGGTGGTGGGAGCGCGCCCAGGCCTGAGCGCCACCGATCTCAGCGCCGCTGCCAGACGGCGGCGAAGAAGCCGTCGGTCTGGTGCCGGTGCGGCCACAGGCGCAGGTGGCGCTGGCCATCGTCGCCGCCGCTGGCCAGGCTCGCCGCTTGCGGCACCTTCAGTTGCGCGAGCAGCTCGCCCGCGGGCAGCGGCGTGAAATCCGGCTGCGCGGCGCTGAAGGCGTCGGCGATGGCCTCGTTTTCCTCGGCCAGCAGGCTGCAGGTGGCGTAGATGAGGCGCCCGCCCGGCTTCACCAGCCGCGCGGCGCTGGCGAGGATGGCGGCCTGCTTGGCCGTGAGCTCCTGCACGCTCTCGGGCGACTGGCGCCATTTCAGGTCGGGATTGCGCCGCAGTGTGCCCAGGCCCGAGCAGGGCGCATCGACGAGCACGCGGTCGATCTTGCCCGCCAGGCGCTTGACGCGTTCATCACGCTCGTGCGCGATCGCGGCCGGATGCACGTTGGACAGGCCCGAGCGCGCCAGCCGTGGCTTGAGCGCGTCGAGCCGGTGCGCCGAGGTGTCGAAGGCGTAGAGCCGCCCGGTCGAGCGCATGGTGGCGCCGATGGCCAGCGTCTTGCCGCCCGCGCCGGCGCAGAAATCCACCACCATCTCGCCGCGCTTGGCGTCGAGCAGCAGCGCCAGCAGTTGCGAGCCTTCGTCCTGCACCTCGATGGAGCCGTTCTTGAACAGCTCCAGGTGGGTGAGCGCGGGCTTGCCCTGCACGCGCAGGCCCCAGGGAGAATACGGTGTTTCTTCAGACTTGATAGCTAGCTGCGCAAGCTCTGCCTGCGTCTGAGGCCGTTTTGCCTTCAAGGTATTGACGCGCAGATCCAGCGGTGCGCCTTGCAGCAGGCTCTCGGCCAGCGGCCAGAAATCGGCGCCCAGCTGGGCCTTGAGCCGCTCGGCCAGCCATTCGGGCAGGTTGTGGCGCTCGGGCTCGAAGAAGTCCCCGGGCGGCACGGCGTTGCAGGCATCGAGCCAGTCGGATTCCTGCGCTGACAGCGCGCCCTGCAGAAAGCCGCGCACGCCCGCGAAGCCGAGGATGGCCAGGCGCCGCTCGCGCGGTCCCGAGCCCGAACGCGCCAGGCGCTCGAACTGCAGCTTGCGCCGCAGCACGGTGTAGGTCGTCTCGGCCAGCGTGGCGCGCTCGCGCGGGCCGAAGTGGCGGTGCTCGCGAAAGTAGCGCGAGACCACGGCGTCGGCCGGGTATTCGAAAGTGAGAACCTGGCGCAACAGGTCGGTGCAGGCTTCAACCAGGGCTTGTGGGTGCATGGAATTTCAATCAGAACGGGCGCAAACCCTTGTGGATCATGCGCGGGCAGCTATGGTTAGGAGAGAAGCCGGGCGACGGCGCGCGGGTAGATCAGGTGCTCCTGCGTGAGCACGCGCGCCGCGAGCTGCTCGGCCGTGTCGCCCGCGAGCACCGGCACGACGGCCTGCTCCACGATGGGACCGACGTCCAGTTCGGCCGTGACCTGATGCACGGTGCAGCCGGCGAATTTGCAGCTCGCCTCGATCGCGCGCTGGTGCGTGTGCAGCCCTGGAAACGCCGGCAGCAGCGAGGGATGGATGTTCACGAGCCGCCCCGCGTAGTGCGCGACGAAGCCCGGCGTGAGGATGCGCATGAAGCCCGCCAGCACCACCAGCGCCGGCGTGTACCCGTCGATGGTCTGCGCCAGTTGGGTGTCGAAGGCCTCGCGGCTGGCGAATTCCTTGTGATCAAGGACCTGCGTGGCGATCCCGTGCTCGCGCGCGAACGCCAGGCCCCCGGCATTGGCGCGGTTGCTGATCACGGCGGCCACGCGCGCGTCCAGATGCCCCGCCCAATCCTGTATTTCGGCGGCGCGCACGATGGCGGCCATGTTCGAGCCCGTGCCCGAGATGAGAATCACGATGTTTTTCATGCTTGACTGATTATCCCCGCCATGCCCTTCGATCCCCGCACCCAGCCGCTTGCCGCCGCCGAGGCGCGCGTGCTTGCCACGCTGCTCGAAAAATCGCGCACCGTGCCCGACAGCTATCCGCTCACGCTCAACAGCCTGGTGCTGGGCTGCAACCAGAAGAGCAGCCGCGAGCCGGTGATGCAGCTCACCGAGGGCGAGGTGCAGCAGGCGCTCGATGCGCTGCGCCAGCGCGCGCTGGTGGTGGAGGTGGGCGGCGCGCGCGTGGCGCGCTGGGAGCACAACGTCGAGCGCGGCGTGGGCGTTCCGACGCAGGCCGCGGCGCTGCTGGGCCTCCTGATGCTGCGCGGCCCGCAGACGGCGGCCGAGCTGCGCATCAACGCCGAGCGCTGGCACCGCTTCGCCGATACCTCCTCGGTCGAGGCCTTCCTGGCGGAGCTGGCCGAGCGCGGCGACGACAAGGGTGGGCCACTGGTGCTGCTGCTGCCCCGCGCGCCCGGCGCCCGTGAACCGCGCTGGGCGCAACTGCTGACCGGGCCGGTGGACGTGCCCGCAGCGCAGTCGCCGCCAGT
This sequence comes from Comamonas sp. SCN 67-35, assembly GCA_001725255.1. Taxonomy (GTDB): domain Bacteria; phylum Pseudomonadota; class Gammaproteobacteria; order Burkholderiales; family Burkholderiaceae_C; genus Comamonas_C. The sequence continues at coordinate 19,948 of MEFV01000021.1, forward strand.
GGCGGGACAGGGCGAGGACGCTCTGGCGCAGCGCGTCGATGCGTTGCAGGCCGATGTCGCGCGGCTGCAGGCGCTGGTGCAGCGGCTGTGCGAGCAGCTGGGGGTGCAACCGTAGGCGCTCACTGTCACAGCGCGGACAGAGGAAACCGGGGGGCGCGTGCTAAAACCGCCCGCATCAAGGAGTCAACGGCATGGATCTCGCATTTACCCCCGAAGAAGAGGCGTTTCGCGCCGAAGTGCGCACCTGGGTGCGCGCGCATCTGCCGCCCGAGACGGCGCACAAGGTGCACCACGCCCTGCGTTTGACGCGCGCGGACCTGCAGGGCTGGGCGAAGATTCTCGGCAAGAAGGGCTGGCTCGGCTTCGGCTGGCCGAAAGAATTCGGCGGCCCGGGCTGGAATGCGGTGCAGCGCCATCTGTTCGAAGAGGAATGCGCGCTCGCCGGTGCGCCGCGCATCATCCCCTTCGGGCCGGTGATGGTCGCACCCGTCATCATGGCCTTCGGCACGCCCGAGCAGCAAAAGCGCTTTCTGCCGGGCATCGCCAGCGGAGAGGTCTGGTGGAGCCAGGGCTATTCCGAGCCGGGCTCGGGCTCGGACCTCGCGAGCTTGAAGACCCGCGCCGAACGCAAGGGCGACAAATACATCATCAACGGCCAGAAGACCTGGACCACGCTGGGCCAGTACGGCGACTGGATGTTCAACCTGGTGCGCACGAGCAATGAGGGCAAGCCGCAGACCGGCATCAGCTTCATCGTGCTCGACATGAAATCGCCCGGCGTCACGGTGCGGCCGATCCGGCTGCTGGACGGCGAGTGCGAGGTCAACGAGGTCTTCTTCGACAACGTCGAGGTGCCCGCCGACCAGCTCATCGGCGAGGAAAACAAGGGCTGGACCTATGCCAAGCACCTGCTCAGCCACGAGCGCACCAGCATTGCCGACGTGAACCGCAGCAAGCGCGAGCTCGAACGCCTCAAGCGCATCGCGCGGCGTGAGGGCCTGTGGGACGACACGCGCTTTCGCGACCAGATCGCGCTGCTGGAGGTGGACATCGTGGCGCTGGAGATGCTGGTGCTGCGCGTGCTTTCGGCGCAGAAGGGCGGCAAGAACCCGCTGGACATCGCGGGCCTCTTGAAGATCCGCGGCAGCGAGATCCAGCAGCGCTACGCCGAGCTGATGATGCTCGCCGCCGGGCCGTTTGCGCTGCCGCTGATCCAGGAGGCGATGGACGCGGGCTGGCAGGGCGACTTCCCGGGCGGCGAGGTGGGCAACGCGCCGCTGGCGTCCACGTATTTCAACCTGCGCAAGACCACGATTTACGGCGGTTCCAACGAGGTACAGCGCAACATCGTCTCGCAGACGGTACTCGGCTGACGCCAGGTACCGTCTGCGCGATGCGCGACAGGACTGCTCCCCCGCGCCCCCTCCGAGAGGGGGCTCTTGCAAGAGCTTCGCTGGTCCGTGATGGCGCTGACGCGCTCGCGGAATGGCATCTGAGGAGAACGTTATGGATTTCGATTTCACCGACGACCAGGAACAATTGCGCGACGCGGTGCGCCGCTGGGTGGCCAAGGCCTACGGCTTCGAGCGCCGGCGCGCCATCGCCGCCGCGGGCGGCTTTGACCGCGCGGTGCTGGGCGAGCTGGCCGAGCTGGGCCTGACGGCGCTCACCGTGCCCGAGGCGCAGGGGGGGCTGGGTCAGGGCGCGGTCGATGCGATGGTGGTGATGGAGGAACTCGGCCGCGGCCTGGTGCTCGCGCCGCTGGCGCAGACGCTGATCGTGGCCGAGGTGCTGGCACGGCACGCGCCCGAGGCCATGCAGGCCGCATGGCTGCCGCGCATCGCCAATGGCGACGCGCTCGTGGTGCTGGCGCAGCAGGAGCGCAAGGCGCGCTACCGGCTCGACGTTTGTGATGCGAAAGCGGTTCAAACACAGTCAGGACATGCGCTGACAGCTCATAAAAGCATAGTTCCCGCGGGTGATAGTGCCGATGCCTTCCTCGTGCCCGCGCAGCTCGGTGACCGCATGGCGCTCTTTCTCGTGGAGCGACACGCCAGCGGCGTGGCGACACAGGGCTACGGCACGCAGGAGGGTGGGCGTGCGGCGGAACTCGTGCTTACCAACGCACCGGCAACGCTGGTCACAACCGACGGCCTGGCGGCGCTGGAGCTGGCGCAGGACGTGGGCATCGCCGCCACCTGCGCCTACGCCGTCGGCGTGATGGACGAGACGCTGCGCGTGACCGCCGAGTACATGAACCAGCGCAAGCAGTTCGGCGTGACCATCGCGAGCTTCCAGGCGCTGCGCCACCGCATGGCCGACATGAAGATGCAGCTCGAACTCGCGCGCTCGATGAGCTACTACGCCAGCCTCAAGCTCGGCGCGAGCGCCGACGAGCGCCGCCAGGCGCTGTCCCGCGCCAAGGTGCAGCTCGGCCAATCGATGCGCTTCGTCGGCCAGCAGGCGGTGCAGCTGCACGGCGGCATCGGCGTGACCGACGAGTACATCGTGAGCCACTACTTCAAGACGCTCACGCAACTGGAGATGAGCTGGGGCGACACGCTGCACCACCTGGGCGAGGTGTCACGGCGGGGGTGTTTGCGTAGATTGGCCACGGTGCGGACGCGCCCTGATCTGCCGGGCTGCGCCCCAGTGACTACTCCAGCAATTCTCCATCCACGTAGAGACAGAGTCGGTTGAAGCGCACCGCCAACGGCGCACCTGGCGGGGGCACAGCCTTGTCGCGCGAGAGCTTCATACGGGCACGGTGCCCGCCGATCGAGACCTCCACCACCCGTGCGCTACCATGATCCTCGATGCCTTCGATCATGGCCGGAAACCCGTCCCGATCGGACGGATCGGTGAAGGCCATGTGTTCCGGCCGTACGCCGAGCATGATTTCACCTGCGGGCGGGTGGGTCGTCACTCCGGCGATGGGCAGGCCGGCGAGTGCCAGCGACTGCGCCCGACGCTCCAGCGGGAGGAAGTTCATTCCCGGTGAACCGATGAAATGACCAACGTAGGGGTTGAGCGGCCGCTCGAACAGGGTTTCGGGCGTGCCCCGCTGCACGACCCGGCCGTTCTTCATCACGAGGATTTCGTCGGCAAACGTCATCGCTTCGTTCTGGTCATGCGTGACGTAAATCACCGTGACCCTGGCATAGGCATGCGCCTGCTTGATGCGTCGGCGCAGCTCGAACTTCATTTGCGGGTCGATCACCGTCAGGGGCTCATCCATCAGGATGGCGGCCACGTCGTCCCGAACCAGGCCGCGTCCTAGCGAGATGAGCTGTTTCTCGTCTACGGTCAGTCCGCGTGCGGGGCGACCGAGCCGATCCGACAACCCAAGCATCCCGGCGATTTCATCGACCCGGCGGGCGATGCGCTCGCGGTCCCATTTTCGGCATTGCAACGGGAACGCCAGGTTCTCGAAGACGGTCTTGGACTGGTAGATCACGGGAAACTGGAAGACCTGCGCGATGTTGCGTCGCGCCGTCGGAACCAGGGTCACGTCCGTGTCATTGAACAGAACCTGCCCTTCGGACGGCTGCAGCAGACCCGAAATGATGTTGAGCATGGTCGTCTTGCCGCACCCCGATGGCCCGAGCAGCGCGTACGTCTTGCCGTGCTCGAACACGAGATCCGCGGGCTGAAGGGCGTAGCTCCCCGCTGCGTAGGCATGCCCCACGTGATGGAGACGAATGCTGCTCATGACGCCGCTCCCGTCGCGGGCGCGGCCAACAGGCGTTCGCCGGCATCGAGTTCAAAGGCAAAGAGGCGATCGGCGGGAATTTCGATGCCCACGTTGCGTCCCTCTTCAAGCACATGTACCCCCTCGATTTGCAGCGCCAGCGGACCCGTCGGGGCATCGAGATACAGAAACGTCTCGGAACCCGACACCTCGGAGAACGTCACTCGCCCTTGCAGGGTGGAGCCCCCGAGCCGAAGCTCGTTGGCGCGTATGCCAAAGCGGTAGTTTCCATTGGCCAGATCGCGCAGGTGAGGCGGCAAGGGCACGGTGACGGAGCGGGTCAGTTCCAGTCCCGTGTCGGTCTTGCGCCCTTCGATGAAGCTCATCGGCGGGTCATTCACTACCTGCGCCACGGCCCGCGATGCGGGGTAGTCGAACACACGTGCTGGGGTGCCGATCTGCAAGACGCGGCCGTCGTGCATCACGACGACGGTGTCGCCCAGCAACATCGCCTCCACTGGCTCTGTCGTGTTGTAGATCATGATCGTATGCTGCTGTTGCGTCAGGAGACTGCGCAATTCGCTGCGCAGCTGTTCACGAAGCTTGAAATCCAGATTGACCAGCGGTTCGTCCAGCAGCAGGATGTCCGATTCGCGCGCCAGTGCGCGCGCCAGTGCCACGCGCTGTTGCTGGCCGCCTGATAGCTGTGATGGCCGCCGTCTCTCGAATGCCGACAGGCCGACCTTCTCCAGTACCGCATCGACCCGCTGCCGTATTGTTTCTTCGGACAGGTTCTTGCGTCGAAGCGGGAATGCGACGTTTTCGTACACATTCAGATGCGGGTAGTTGATGAACTGCTGGTAGACCATGGCGATGTCGCGCTGCCAGGTGGGCAGGCGACTGTAGTCGCGCCCATCCACCTGAACTGTTCCCCGATCCAGGCGCTGCAGGCCTGCAATGCTGCGCATGAGCGTCGTCTTGCCCGCCAGTGTTCTTCCCAGCACGGTGGTCAATCGACCCCGTTCGAATTCGACCTCGATGTTGTCGAGATGCGCCACGCCCTCGACGACCAGGCCTATGTCATGCAGTTGCAGACTCACGTGGATTTTCCTCAGCGAATGGCACCGGCCAGCGTGCCGTGCGACAGGAAGCGCTCCACCACGAACGCAATCAACAGCAGCGGAGCGACGGAGATCAGCGCTGAGGCCGACAGGCTCCACCAGGGCGTCACCGAGGAGTTCAACGCCACCACGGCAACGGGCAGCAATTGGGTGTCGGTGAAGGTCAGCGTGAACGCGAAGAAGAAATCGTTCCAGCCGAAAATCAGGCAGAACATCCCGGCGACGACGATCCCGGCCAACGAGTTGGGCAGGATCACCCGTCGAAACGCCTCGAACGGTGTGCAGCCGTCGAGTATCGCCATCTCGTCGATCTCGCGTGGAATGCCGTTGAAGAAGTCCACCAGAATCCAGACGGCGATCGGAAGCAGCAATGCGACGTAGACAAAGATCAGACCGATCTTGCTGTCCAGCAACCCCAGCCATTTGAGCATCAGGAAGAACGGAATGGCCAGCACGATCGGCGGCATGATGCGCTGTGAAACGAAGAAGAAAACCAAGTCGGTGTTCTTCACGAAACCGGCCCGATAGGTGAAGCGCGACAAGCCGTAGGCGGCCAGGCATCCCAGCACGATGCTGATCAGGCTGGCGCAGCCCGTCACGATCACGCTGTCGATGTAGGGTTTGACCACGTCGATCCCGCCCGCGCCGCTGCTGAACAGGCTGCGCCAACCGCTCAGCGATGGCTCGTACTGTAACCACGGGATGTAGGTGGGGCCTCCGGTCACGCCGCTGGCCGTCTTGAAGCTGGTCGTCAGGGCCCACAGGAACGGCGCGATGACAAACGCGCTCCAGATCAGGATGGCGCCATATTTGAGCGATAAATACAGTTTCGTCATCATGCGGCCCTCCCCATCAGTGCGCGGTGCAACAGTTTCCCAAGGACCGTGAGCAGGACGATCATGATTACGAGGTAGGTGATCGACAGCGCCGCGGCGTAGCCGATGTCGAAATCGCGCAGGCCCTTGATGTAGATGTAGTAACTGCTGGTCTCCGTGGCCGTGCCCGGTCCACCCGAGGTCAGGACGTAGACCGTCTCCATCAGCTTCGACGCCTCGATCAGGCGAATCATGATGGCTCCGATCGATACCGGTGCCATCAGCGGAAAGGTGACGTTGACGAATGTCCGCACGGGCCCGGCGCCGTCGATGGCGGCCGCCAGGAACGGCTCGCGCGGCAGGCTGATCAGACCGGCCAGCAGCAGCAGGAAGATGAAGGGCGTCCATTGCCAGACTTCCACCAGCATCACGCTGGCCACGGCCCAGCCCCCTGAGGTGAGCCATGGCACGGGTCCGAGGCCCAGCATCGACAGGACGTCATTGGCGGGACCCAGCGACTCATGGAGAATCGTTCGCCAGATCACCGACATGATGACCGGCGTGGTCATCATCGGAATCAGGAACAGCACGCGAAAGAATCGCCGCGCCTTCACATCGTGCCATACGAGCAGGGCCAATGCGAATCCGAGCACGTATTGAAGGGCGACCGTGCCCGTCGCCATGAAGCTGAGGCGCCCCAGCGATTGCCAGAACCGTGCGTCGAGCCAGAGCGCGGCGTAGTTGGCGCCGCCGATCCAGTCCAGATCGGGGTTGGTTGCATTCCAGCCCGATGCGCTGACGCGGATCGTGAACAGCAGCGGAAACAAAATGATCGCCAGCAGCGTCAGCAGTCCTGGCAGCAGGAACGCCAGCTTGTACGATCGAAGTCCGGTCTCGCCCATGGCAGTCTCGTGTTGGAGGCTTGGTGAACGGCGTCCCGCGGTCCAGGTGCCGCGGGTCCGCCGTGCTAAGCCGTTGGTGGATGGCCATCGGGTTGCCGATCCCGACGGCCAATGGAACGCACGTGCGTGGGTTCAGCGGCCCTTGTCCTCCAGTTCGACGACGTTCTTGTAGGCTGCACGGACCCGATCCGCGCCAATCTTGTTGACGATGCCGGTCCACTGCTGGGCGACTTCATCCAGCGCGGCCTGGGGTGTTTTTTGTCCGGCCATCGCCTCGGACACACCGTTGGCCAGCGTCGACATGAACTGGTTGACACCTGGCACGCGCAGGTCGAACACCCGATTGTTGCTGTCGTCCATGCCGCCGAGGGTCTTCACGTACGCCTGCGCCACGGCCTTGTCCCAGCCGAGCTTGGTTTCCCAGAACGACGCCTCGAAGTGCGCTTTGCGATAGGGGTTGATCCCGAACCGGCCGATTCTCAAGTCCAGATCCGCGTTCGCCTCGTTGGAGAAAAAGCACAGGAAGTCAAAGGCCATGTCCTTGTTCTTGGACGACTTGGTGACCGCCGACGTCCAGCCCCAGGTGATGTAGGGCGGCGCATTCGGCGTCTCGAAATGATCCCATTTTCCGGTGGTGCGGTTCCATACCTCATGGGCGCCCGGCAGGGGAGCGGCCCCCACCTTGTTGCGCAGCGGGTTGCCGGGCTCCATGGCCTGGATGAAGGCGTCATCCCAGCTGTAGCTCATCAGCGTCTGACCGCCGCCAAACGAGAAAATCTCGTCACCCAACCCGAAGTTCGTGCCCCCCGGCGGGAAGGCGGCCTTGGCCTTGACGAACATCTCCAGCGCGCGCACCCAGCCCGGGTTGTTCACCTGCGGCTTCATCGTCGCGAGATCGAAGAAAAAGCCTCCCTTCACATGGGGATTCTTGGCGTAGGCGGCGGCCCGGCTGATGAAGGCGGAGAACATCAAGTCGTCGCGCTTGGTGACCTCCGCGCTGCCGAAGTGCGGTTTGCCATCGCCCGCCCAGTCCCAGCCGGAAAAGTAGGTCGCGATGTCGTTGTATTCCTCCCAGGTCGCCGGCACCTTCAGGTTCTTGCCGGTCTTCTCCTTGTATTTCGCCTTCATCTGCGGGTTGTCGAAGATGTCTGCGCGGTATTTCATGTAGTGGCGGTCGCCGTCCATGGGGTACTGCACCATCTGGCTGCCCCAGGTCGCCACGTCGCGGTAGTTGGGCGTGACGTCCTGCATGCCCGTGGAGGCGGCGAAGGTGGCCGGAACCGGTTCCAGGAAGTTGTGCACGTCCCCGATCCACAGCGACGCGTAGAACATCACGTCGTAGGCCGCCTGTCCGGTCTGAAACGGGATCATGATGCGCTGGTACAGGTCGCCAAACGGAATGTGGACGACATCGACCTTGGCGCCGGTGAGGTCCTCGAACTGTTTGGCGTGCAGATCGGTCGGCTCTCCAATCACCGGTACCGCATGCGTGATGATTTTCAGGGTGCGGCCCTTGTAGTTCTTCTTGGCGGTGGCCTCGTAGGAGCACATGCCGGGCACATCACTCGCCGTGCCGTATTTGGTGTAGTCGCCGTATTTGGCGTAGCTGATGTCGGCGGCGAACGCGCCTGCGCTGGCCAGCAGGCACGAGGCCATGGCGAGTGCGCAGGGCAATGTGCGCAGGGGACGACGCGGGGCGGATGTGCCGATGGCTTTTGCTGCGTGTTTCATTTTTGTCTCCGGTTTGGGATTGAGAATGTGTCGCTGACGGATCAGGGAATGAGCACGGCGCGGCCGTGAATCTTGCCGTGGTGCAAGTCCTTGAGCGCCTGGTTGGCGTCGGCCAGGCGGTATTCCACGGTCGCCAGATGCACCAGCCCGCGATCGGCCAGAGCCATCAGCTCGACCAATTCCGCCCAGGTGCCAACGAGGTTGCCGATGATGTTTTTCTCGGTGATCACCATGTCCACGGTGGGCACCCGGATGTCTTCACCGTAGCCGACCACGTAGTAGCTGCCCATGGGCCGGGTCATGGCCAGACCCTTGGAGGTGGTGCCCTTCTCGCCGACGAAGTCGATCACGGCCTCCGCGCCCGCGCCCTCGGTCAGCGCCAACACGGCCTCCACCTCGTTCCCGTCGGCGAGGATCAGATGGTCGGCGCCACTTTGGCTCGCCAACTTCAACGACGCTTCGGACTTGTCCACGACGATGATGTCGGCGGCGCACATCGCCTTCAGGCACTGGATGCCGATGTGGCCGAGCCCCCCCGCGCCGATCACCACGCAGCGCTCACCGGGAAGGAGGTGGCGCGATGCCTTCTTGACCGCGCGATAGGCGGTCAAACCGGCATCGGCATACGGGGCGACATCCTTGGGGGCGAGCGTCCTGGGCAGCGCCACCACGTTGCGTTGCGAAGTCGCCAGGTATTCGGCGTAGCCGCCATCGCTGTCCAGGCCCGGGAACTTGCCCGTGCCGTGCATGTCGTGACCGCGACGGCAGGCCAGACAGGTGCCGTTGTTGACCTTGGGGTGGACGATCACCGGGTCGCCCACCTTGAGGTTCTCGACGTCGCTGCCAATCGCCTCGATCCAGCCCGCGTTCTCGTGCCCCATGATCATCGGCAACAGCGCGTTGCCCGTCGGATCCATATGGGGCTTCCAGACGCCCTCGATGATGTGCAGATCGGTCCGGCACACGCCAGCGCCGCCAATGCGGACGATGACATCGGTTGATTTTTCTATCTTTGGATCGGGCACGATTTCGTCGTGGACCCAACGCTCGGCGGTCAGTGTCTCGTCGTAGTTATGCAGGACTTGTGCTCTCATTGACTGGGTCTCCCGTTTCGGCGACATGCCGGTTGACGACAATCGAATTGCACCTTTTGTGCCAGCTTCGCGGTACACCCTTGGCCGCAGGCATGGGCTGGCGCATTCCCGATGCCTGCTGTTCTCGGGGTGAACGATGGACACTGTGCAATGTCCAGTAACTGGACAACCACGACGACGTTGCGCACCGTAGAATTTTCCTCGGATCGACGTGCCAAGACACGCGCCAGGAGACATATGCAGTATTTTTCCGGTATGGATCGGGCACGCCGCGCACTCGAAGAGGGTGAGCGCCTGCCAAGTGGTGTGCTTCCCAGCCAGATAGCCAACAGTTGGTTGCGCTGCCGGGACTACGGACACAGTCCTGGTGCGACACCCGAGGACATCATCGTGCCGTTCGAGGCGGTCCGTCAGCGCCGCGAGCGCAACCCGTTGTTGCGTCGACTGGCGTTGGCGGAAATGCACAACCTGTACGCCCAGATCGCCGGTTCGAATTTCATGATCGCCTTCGCGGACCCAGACGGCGTTGTGCTGGATACCGTCAGCGACCAGCTGTTTGCTGACAGTGCGCCGGGCAGGTCGATCGTTCCGGGAAGCATGTGGAACGAAAGAGATGTGGGGACCAACGCGCTTGGCCTGTGCCTGCAGGAGAGGGCGCCGGTTGCGGTTTACGGTCGCGAACACTACTTCCGGGATCTCGGCCGAATCAGTTGCATGGCGGCGCCCATTCTCGACTCACGCGGAGAAGTGGTCGGGTTGATTGACGCGTCCTGCGCCATTGAATTTCGCCAGCAGCACACCCACGCGCTGGTCAAGATGGCCGCCGCGACCATCGAGAACAGCCTGATTTATCAGGACAGCGCGGATCACTTCATCCTGGCGTTCCATCCTCGCGCAGAGTATCTCGATACCTTGTCGTCCGGTCTCATCTCCGTGTCCAGAGATGGCGAGATTGCGTCCGTCAATCGGCCCGGGCGTTCACTCCTGGCAGGCATCGATACCACCATCGGAATTCATTTTGAGGCGATGTTCGATGGGCGGTTCGCTCTTGCGATCGAGCAGCTGATGCGCGGAGGCATTGTCCGGATCCAGGATCGCGCGGGCAGCAGCGTCTTCATGGTGTGTCGGCAAATTGGCTCCGATGCCCGCCCGCAGGCCGGCTGCCTGGCGACTGTTTCAGCGTTTTCCAAGCCGGTGTCCATCGTCCGTGAGCAGTGCGATATCGGCTTTGTCTGCCAGGACGCGCAACTCCGCCACGCGATGGGGGGCCTCGCCAAGGCAGCCCAACTACGCATGCCGATCTTCATAGAGGGGGAAACCGGGACGGGCAAGGAACTGATGGCACGACACGTGCACGCCATCAGTGGCCGCAAGGGCGAATTTGTCCCGGTCAATTGCGGTGCGGTGCCCGAGTCGCTGTTCGTTTCGGAGATCTTCGGCCATGAGAAGGGCGCATTCACCAACGCCAGCCGTGAGGGCGCGCCGGGGCTGGCCAGAATGGCGGACGGGGGTTCACTGTTCCTGGACGAAGTGGCGGACATTCCGCTGGCAGCACAGACGTCGTTGCTGCGCTTCCTGGACAGCATGGAGGTGCGTTCGGTGGGTGGAAAAACCCTGAGCCGGGTCGACGTACAGATCATCTCGGCGACCAACCGGAATTTGGCTGAAATGGTCGCTCATCGGGAGTTCCGGGCCGACCTGCTGTACCGGCTCAACGCCTACAGCGTGAGGCTACCTGCCTTGAGACAGCGGCAGGATTTTGCCGAAATCGTCAAACGCCTGATTGAAGATCTTGCGCCCAATATGGCGATTACGGATGCGGCTATCCAATGCCTGCGCAGAATTGATTGGCCTGGCAATATCCGTCAGTTGCGTGGCGTGTTGCAGCGTGCGTTGCTGCGTCAGGACACGGAGTTTCTCGATGAGGACTCATTTCAAGGCTTGCCAGAATCCCATGATCCGGTTGCCAACGCGTGCGAGGAGTGTCGTGATCATCCGCTGAAGGCATTGCGGTGTCATGAGATTAGAGTTGTGTACGAAAAATCCGGCAAGAATATCTCCGAGACTGCGCGAGTACTCGGCCTTTCACGCACCACGGTTTACAAGCACTTGAACTGATACAGCGCCCATCAAGGCATGACCGAGCCTTTGCGCAATGCCCAGGGGGCGTCACACGCGGCGAACGCGTTGGTGATAGTCCCCGACGTTGTTACCCCTGGATCTGCGCCTCCTGCGTGCCCTCGATTTCGTCGACCTTCACGTCCGCGTCTTCACCTGTGATCGCTTTGGCCCCGATTTGGGTTTCCTGCTCGAAGCGGTGTGATTTGTCCGTGTTGCGGTAGTCGCGGGTAAAGCATCCAGTACAGGCCCGCGGCACCGGCGTGACCGACGAGTACATCGTGAGCCACTACTTCAAGACGCTCACGCAACTGGAGATGAGCTGGGGCGACACGCTGCACCACCTGGGCGAGGTGTCGGCGGGGGTGTTTGCCTGAAGCCTGTCAGCTTTCGGGATGGATGCTGAACGCCAGCATCGCCGAGAGCTCGCACAGCGACCGCCCCGAGTCGGCCTGCAGCGCGTTGAAGGCGTCCTGCACGGCTTGCAGTTCGCCCGGCGTTTTGGGCGTGCGTTGCACCACGCCCGCTTCGATGAGGCGCGCCACCACATCGCTCGTCAGCAGGAAGCTGTCCTTGCCCGCCAGGCGCAGGAAACCGGCCCCCGAGCGGCCCCCCAGGCGCGCCGCGCGCCGTGCGAGCAACTGCCAGAGCCCGATGATGTCGCTGGCAGGCCAGCCGGCGATGAACTGCCCGAACGGCTCGCTACGCTCCTGTTCGATGTCGAGGATGAAGCGCGCATTCTTCGCAATGCTCTGCAGCTTGGCGCGGTCGCGGATCAGGCGCGCGTCCTGCATGTGCGCTTCGATTCGCTGGGCGTCCAGGTGTGCCATCGCCTGCACGCCGAAGCCCTCGAAGGCGGCCTCGAATGCGCTCCAGCGCGCGTCCACCACGCTGTGGCGCAAGCCCGCCTGGAACACGCGCTGCGTCATTGCGGAGAGGTAGCGGTCACCGCCTTTCTGGCGCAAAGCCTCGGGAGAAAGGGGCCGGGGCAGAACGCTCTCCAGCGTCGCTTCGGAGCCGAAGCGCTGCACCAGCATGTCGTGCAGCCATGTATACGCGATGGTCATGAACCAGCTCCTGTCCAGAACATGAAAAACCCGCCGGGGCAGAGCGCCGAGGCGGGGTTTGCGTCGAGCCGATCCGCTTACAGCGAATCGATGAAGCTGCGCAGCTTGTCGCTGCGGCTTGGGTGCTTGAGCTTGCGCAGCGCCTTGGCTTCGATCTGGCGGATGCGCTCGCGCGTCACGTCGAACTGCTTGCCCACTTCCTCCAGCGTGTGGTCGGTGGACATTTCGATGCCGAAGCGCATGCGCAGCACCTTGGCTTCGCGCGGCGTGAGGCCGTCGAGGATGTCCTTGACCACGTCGCGCAGGCCGGCCTGCATGGCGGCATCCACGGGCGCGGTGTTGTTGCTGTCCTCGATGAAGTCGCCCAGGTGGCTGTCGTCGTCGTCGCCGATGGGGGTTTCCATCGAGATCGGCTCCTTGGCGATCTTCATGATCTTGCGGATCGTCGTCGCCGATGGGGGTTTCCATCGAGATCGGCTCCTTGGCGATCTTCATGATCTTGCGGATCTTGTCCTCGGGGATCTCCATCTTCTCCGCGAGCAGGCTAGCGTCGGGCTCGAAGCCGAACTCCTGCAGGTGCTGGCGCGAGATGCGGTTCATCTTGTTGATGGTCTCGATCATGTGCACCGGGATGCGGATGGTGCGCGCCTGGTCGGCGATCGAGCGCGTGATCGCCTGGCGGATCCACCAGGTGGCGTAGGTCGAGAATTTGTAGCCGCGGCGGTATTCGAACTTGTCCACGGCCTTCATCAGGCCGATGTTGCCTTCCTGGATCAGATCGAGGAACTGCAGGCCGCGGTTGGTGTACTTCTTGGCGATGGAGATCACCAGGCGCAGGTTGGCCTCGATCATCTCCTTCTTGGCGTGGCGGCTGGCGCGTTCGCCGTCGTTCATGCGCTTGTGGATGGCCTTGAGCTCCGCCAGCGGCACCACCACGCGGGTCTGCAGGTCGATGAGGTTCTGCTGCAGTTCCTGAATCGGTGGGATGTTGCGCCCCATGATGGCGCTCCACGGCTTGCCGGCGGCGGCCTGCTTTTCCACCCACTTGAGGTTGAGCAGTTGCGGCGGGAATTCCTTGATGAAGGTCTCCTGCGGCATGCCGCACTTGTCCACGATGATGTGGCGCAGCTGGCGCTCCCTCTTGCGCACGTCGTCCACCTGGTCGCGCACCATGTCGCACAGTTTCTCGATGGTCTTGGCGGTGAAGCGGATCGACATCAGCTTGGCCGAGATCTCGTGCTGCACCTTCATGTAGGTGGGCGTGCCGTAGCCTTCGCGGTCGTAGATCTTGTGCATCTTCTCGAACAGCGCGCGCAGTTCGTCGAAGCGCTCGAGCGCATCGCTCTTGAGCTTTTCCAGCAGGCGCGTCATGGCCTTGGAGCCGCCCTTGCCGTCGTCGTCGTCCTCTTCGTCGTATTCGTCGAAGTCTTCCTCGGCCACGTAGTCGTCGGCTTCCTCGGGGTCAGCGAAGCCGTCGACCACGGTGTTGATGACGACCTTGCCCTCGCGGATTTCCTCGCCCATGTTGAGGATCTCGGCGATGGTGGCGGGCGAGGCGCTGATGGCCTCCATCATGTCCATCAGGCCGCCCTCGATGCGCTTGGCGATCTCGATCTCGCCCTCGCGCGTGAGCAACTCCACCGTGCCCATCTCGCGCATGTACATGCGCACCGGGTCGGTGGTGCGGCCGAACTCGCTGTCCACGGTGGACAGGGCGGCTTCGGCTTCTTCCTCGGCTTCTTCCACGGTGGTGGCCGTGGGGGTGACGTTGTTCTGGAACAGCGTTTCGGCATCGGGCGTCTGCTCGTAGATGGCCACGCCCATGTCGCTGAGCAGCGCGGCCACGGCCTCCATGGTCTCGGCGTCGACGAGCTTGTCGGGCAGGTGGTCGGAGATTTCGCCCTGCGTGAGGTAGCCGCGCGTCTTGCCCAGCGTGATCAGCTTCTTGAGCTGCGCGCGGCGCTTGGCCATGTCCTCTTCGGAGAGGACGGTTTCGTCCAGGCCGAACTCCTTCATCAAGGCCCGTTCCTTGGCCTTGCTGATCTTCATGCGCAGGGGCTTGACCTTCTCCACCGGAGCGGCAACGTCAGTCGCGGGAGACTCCTGCTCGGGTTCGCCTTCCAGGTCGGCCTCGATGTCCGACAGGTCGGTGTCGTCCTGAAAGTCGTCCTTCGTCTTGCCCTTGGCTTTTGCCTTGCCCTTGCCCCTGGCCGCGGGCTCCACCTTGGCCTTGGTGGCCTTGGCGGGCTTGTTCTGGCTGTCGGAAGCAGGTTTCTTGGCGGCGGCAGGCTTCTTCGCCGCCTGCGTTTCAGCCTTCTTGGCAGGTTTTTGGGTCAGTTTTTCTTCTGCTTCGGCACTGGCCTTGGACTTTTTGGCGCTGACGCCATCGGTTGCGGGCGCGGCGGACTTTCGAGCTGGCATGAAGTTCCTCGAGGTCAAAACAGGGTGTCAAAATATCAAAAGCCGTGAAACGTGGCACGACACGGCGGACGGCGTGCGGGACCGCGTGTCATGGACGTGCGCTGGCTGGCGCATCGTCCGAAGGCAAGATGTCTGGGCGAACATTTGGAGTGCAGCCCTTGCGGTGATGGTGGGCAAAGCGCGTTGGCGCGCCGTTTCACTGTGCTGCCCGGTCCGGAGGTACTGCTGTCGCTCTTGCCGACTAGCCCTACATTATAACGAAATGTTCGATTTCAAGAGCCGGTGATCGCGCTGTTTCCCGACAGTTTCAGCGCCTTTCTGCGCTCTTCAAGCTGGCGATAGCGCTCGAGCGCCAGCGGATCCTGGCTGCTGGCGGCGATGAGTGCGCTCTGTTCGCGCTCGATGTTTTCGACGTGCAGCCGGGCGAGCAGGCCGTGCAGTTCGGCGCGCAGTTCGTTTTCGTCGCCTTCGGTCTGCGCGTGCGAGCCGGTCATGATGCGCTCGGCCAGCGCCTGCGCTTCATGTCCCTGAAGAAGCTGCGCCAGCCGCGCCCAGGGCAGCACACCGCTCTGGTGCCATTGCTCCTCGAGCCACGTGAACAGCAGCCCGTGTGGCGGCGCCAGTTCGGCCAGGGCGCCGCGGTCTTCCTGGTCCAACGTTTCAAGAAACGCCATGTGCGAGAGCAGCAGGCGCATCGCGTGGTCGCTGCGACGGATCGGTTTGCCCCGAGGCAGGGGCGGCTGGGTCGCGATGCGCACCCCCGCGTGGCGCGAACCGCGCCAGTCGTTGCCCTTGCGCCAAGACCGGTAACCAGTCGAATCTGGCTCCGCGGACCGTCCATCATGTGTGGACTGCTCCATGGACCATAGCGAAACGAGGGGCTCCATCTGCATTTGCCCGAGTTCGGCCAGCTGCGCGGCGATTTGCTGCTTGAGCGCGCCCACGGGCAGTGGCGTCCAGAGCGCGCGGGCGTTGCTGAGCATGTGTGCGCGTCCTTCGGCCGTGCCCAGGTCGCAGCCTTCGCGCGCGGCCTGTTCGAGAAAACGCGACAGTGGCAGCGCGTCGCCCACCTGGCGCGCGAACGCATCGTGGCCGAAGGTGCGGATGTAGCTGTCCGGATCGTGCTCGGGGGGCAGGAAGAGAAACTTGATGCTGCGCGTGTCGCTCGCGTAGGGCAGGGCCGCGTCCAGCGCCTTGCGCGCGGCGCGCCGCCCCGCGCCATCGCCGTCGAAGCTGAAGACCACCTGATCGCTGAAGCGAAACAGCTTGTGCATGTGCTCGGCCGTGCAGGCGGTGCCCAGCGTCGCCACGGCGTTGCCGAAGCCCAGCTGGGCCAGCGCCACCACGTCCATGTAGCCCTCGGTCACGAGCACGTAACCGGCCTCGCGGATCGCCTGGCGCGCCTCGAACAGGCCGTAGAGTTCGCGGCCCTTGTGAAACACCGGCGTTTCGGGCGAATTGAGGTATTTGGGCTTCTCGTCGGTGAGCACGCGCCCGCCAAAGCCGATGCATTCGCCCTTGACGTTGCGGATCGGGAACATCACGCGCTCGCGAAAGCGGTCGTAGCGCCTGCCGTCTTCCTCGTTTTCGATCACCAGGCCGCTTTGCACCAGCAGCGGGCTGTCGTACTCAGCGAACACGCTCGCCAGGCCGTGCCAGCCGCTGCCGGCCCAGCCCAGGGCGTAGCGCTTGGCGACGGCGCCGCTCACGCCGCGGCCCTTGAGGTAGGCGATGGCGGTCGGTGATTCGCGCAGCTGCGCGCAGAACGCCTGCGCTGCGCGGGCCAGCACCTCGCTCAAGGTGGCCTGCTGCTGGCGCTGCGCCTGCGCGCGCTCGCGCTCCTGCGGGGATTGGTCGTCCTCGGGAACCTGCAGGCCCGCCTGCTGGGCCAGGTCCTGCACCGCCTCGCGAAAGCCCATGCCCTGGTGCTCCATCAGAAAACCGATGGCGTTGCCGTTCTTGCCGCAGCCAAAGCAGTGGAAAAACTGCTTGGACGGGCTGACGCTGAACGAGGGCGATTTCTCGCCATGGAAGGGGCACAGCCCCATGAAATTGGCGCCGCTTTTCTTCAGCTGCACGTAGCGGCCGACGATGTCGACCACGTCGGTGCGCTCGAGCAACTCCTGGATGAACGATTGGGGGATGGCCACGGGCAGGATTTTCGCGCATGCAAATTTGTTGTAATCGAGCCGCGGGCAGGGCGCCCGATTTGGAGAGCACGCATGAGCACCAGCATTTTCGACCAGCACCTCGCGCGCAACGAGGCCAATTTCGCACCGCTGACCCCCCTGTTGTTCATCGAACGCACGGCCGAGGTCTATCCCGAGCGCCTTGCCATCGTGCACGGCGGCCTGCGCCAGACGTGGAGCCAGACGTATGACCGCTGCAGGCGCCTGGCCAGCAGCCTGCGGCGCGCGGGCGTCGGCAAAAACGACACCGTCGCCGTGATGCTGCCCAACACGCCGCCGATGGTGGAGGCGCATTTCGGCGTGCCCATGGCGGGTGCGGTGCTCAACACCATGAACACGCGCCTGGACCCGGAGGCCGTGGCCTTCATGCTGGACCACGGCGAGGCCAAGGTGGTGATCGTCGACCCCGAGTTCACGCCCGTGATGGCCAGGGCGCTGGCCCTGCGCAAGCGCACGGCGCCCATCCTCGTGATCGAAACCGAGGACGCGCTCTACGGCCCGGCCGCGCAAGGCCTGGGTGGCACGCGCTACGAGGATTTCATTGCCGCGGGCGATGCGCAATTCGCCTGGGAACTGCCCGGCGACGAGTGGGACGCGATCGCGCTGAACTACACCAGCGGCACCACCGGCAATCCCAAGGGCGTGGTCTATCACCATCGCGGCGCGGCGGTGAACGCCATCAGCAACATCCTGGAATGGGACATGCCCAAGCACAGCGTCTATCTCTGGACGCTGCCGATGTTTCACTGCAACGGCTGGTGCTTTCCATGGACCGTGGCGGCGCGCGCCGGCGTCAACGTCTGCCTGCGGCGGGTCGAAGCCAAGGCTATCTTCGACGCGATCCGCGACCATGGCGTGACGCACTACTGCGGTGCGCCCATCGTGCAGTCGCTGCTGGTCAACGCCCCGGCCGAGATGAAACAGGGCGTGCCCGCGGGCGTCAAGGCGATGGTTGCCGGTGCCGCGCCGCCGGCCGCGCTGATCGAGGGCATGGAGCAGATGGGGTTCGATCTGACGCACGTCTATGGCCTGACCGAGGTCTATGGCCCGGCCACGGTCTGCGCCAGGCAGGAGGCCTGGAGCGCGCTGGACGTGGGCGAGCGCGCGGCGCTCAACGCGCGCCAGGGCGTGCGCTACCACCTGCAGCGCTCGGCGCGCGTGCTCGACCCCGAGACCATGCGGCCCGTCCCGATGGATGGAGAAACCATGGGCGAGATCATGTTTCAGGGCAATATCACGATGAAGGGCTACCTCAAGAATGCCGAGGCAAGCGACGAGGCGTTTCACGGCGGCTGGTTTCACTCGGGCGATCTGGCGGTGCAGTACCCCGACGGCTACATCAAGATCAAGGACCGCAGCAAGGACATCATCATCTCGGGCGGCGAGAACATTTCTTCGATCGAGGTGGAGGACGTGCTGTATCGCCATCCGGCGGTGATGGCCGCCGCGGTGGTGGCGCGGCCCGACCCCAAATGGGGTGAGACGCCGTGTGCCTTCGTCGAGCTGAAAAACGGCGCCTCGGCCAGCGCCGAGGAGATCGTCGCGCACTGCAAGCGCCATCTGGCGGGCTTCAAGGTGCCGCGTGCCATCGTCTTTGGCGAGCTGCCCAAGACCAGCACCGGCAAGATTCAGAAATTCGAGCTGCGCCAGCGAGCCGGGTCGGCCAGCGCGATCGATGTCTGAAGACTATTGATTGTGTAGCTGCCTGCGCTTGATGGGCGGGCGCCAGTATCGAATTTTTACAGCAGCCATTCGATCGGCAGCAGCGCCAGCAGCCGCACCATCGCGCTGCTCCACCAGGTGGTGTGCGGCTCGGTGGTGTGGATCGGTGCCGGGTGGCCGACGCCGGCCTGCCACCGCAGCGCGCCGTCACCCGCGAGGCTGACGTGGTAGGACTGGCGCGGGATCTCGTCGTCGAAGGCCTGCGCCATCTGCCGCGCCAGCGCCGGGCTGTCGATCAGAAAGCCCAGCTCGGTGTTGAGCAGCGCCGAGCGCGGGTCGAAATTGAGCGAACCGACGAACACGCGCTCGCCATCGACCGCGAAGGTCTTGGCGTGCAGGCTGGAGCCCGAGCTGCCCAGACGCTGCAGCAGCGGCCGGCCCTTGTCGGCGGTGTATCCGGGCACCAGGCGGCGCATCTCGTAGAGCGTGACACCCTCGGCCAGCAGGCTTTTGCGGCGCTTGGCGTAGCCCGCGTGCACGGCCGGCACGTCGGTGGCCTCGAAGGCGTTGGTCAGCACGCGCACGCGCACCCCGGCCTGGCGCAGCCGCGCAAAGGCGGCCACGCCGGCGGCGGTGGGCACGAAGTAGGGCGAGACCACCTCCACGCTGTGCTTCGGCTGACCCAGGGCCGCGCCCAGCTGCCGCAGCAGCAGGTCGGCGCGGTGCGCCTGGCCCAGCGCCTTGGCCGGGTCGTCGCTGAGCATGCGCACCCGTGCCCAGTGCAGGGGCAGCGTGTGTTCGAGCAACTGGCGCGTGAAGTCGCTGGCGGCGATCGCGCGGGCGAAATCGCTGGCGCCGGGCGAGTGCAGCAGCGCCTGCGCCTGCGTGGCCAGCTCGGCCAGGGCGCCTGGCACGACGGCAGGCAGGATGCGCTCGGCGGGATGGGCGCTGGCGCTGGCCCAGTAGCGGTCGAAATCGCTCGACACCTCGGGCACCACCGGGCCAGCGGCCAGCACGTCCAGGTCGGCGAACAGCACGCCCTGCGTGGCGCCGAAGTATTCGTCGCCGACGTTGCGCCCGCCGACGATGCTCGCCTGGTTGTCCGCCGTGAACGATTTGTTGTGCATGCGCCGGTTGGCGCGGCGCGGCGCGGCCAGGTAGCCGAGCACCTTGGGGCGACGCAGTGTGAAGGGGTTGAACAGACGCACCTCGACGTTCGGATGGCCGTTGAGTGTCGCCAGCGGCGCGTCCAGCCCGGCGGTGCCCAGATCGTCCAGCAGCAGGCGCACGCGCACGCCGCGCTCGGCGGCGGCCAGCAGCTCGGCCAGCAGCAGCGTGCCGGTGATGTCGCCGCGCCAGATGTAGTACTGCACATCCAGCGTGCGTTCGGCCGCGCGCGCCAGCAGCACGCGGGCGGCAAAGGCGTCGTGCGGATGGGCCAGCAGGTGTATGCCGCTCAGGCCCGGGTGCGCGGCGAGTTCGGGGCCCAGTGCCCGGCCGATCAGCGTTTCGCGCGCGGTGGGCAGCGGCAGCGCCACCGAGGCGCTGCGCCCGGTGGGCGGCGGCAGGCCGCAGCTTGCCAGCAGCAACCCGGCGAGCAGCGCCAGCAGCGGGCGGGCGCTGGAGTGTGGGGTGGGCATCGTTGCCATCACCGCTGGCCGGGTGTGATCAGCGCCAGGCGTTCGGCCAGCGTGGCCGCCGACAGCTCGCCGATGCGCGAGGCCACGAGCCGACCTTGCGCGTCATAGAACAGCGTGGTGGGCAGGGCGCGCAGGCCCAGCAGGTGGCTCAGGCCGGAGTCCGCGTCCAGCAGCACGTGGGCGGGCGGCAGGCCCTGCTGGGCGGCGTAGCGGCTCGCCTTGTCGCCGCTCTCGCCCTGGTTGACCCAGAGAAAGCGCACGCCGGGGTACTGCTGGCTGGCCTGCTGCAGCACCGGCATTTCACGCCGGCAGGGTGGGCACCAGGTGGCCCAGAAATTCACCACCATGGGCTGGCCCTTGAGACTTTGAAAATCGGTGGTGGAGCCGTCGAGCGCCGTCAGCTGCCATGGCGGCAGGCCGGGCAGTTCGGTGGCGGCCTGCTCCGTCAGCGCGGGCAGCGACGGGTGCAGCCAGGCATTGCCCGACACCCACAGGAGGAGCGCGGTGGCGGCGCCCATGCTCACGGTCCTGCGCCAGGGGCTGCGCGCGGCCCAGAGAAAGATCACGTAGGTGAGGGCGGCCGCCACGCCCCACCATGGGGCCCAGCCGCCGTCGCGCACGTCCAGCACGCTCCACGGCGCGCGGCGGTATTCGCTGGCGAAGTAAAGCACGTAGCCCACGCGTGCGGCCAGCAGTGCGCAGGCCGGCAGCAGCCAGCTGTGGCGCACGCCCGCGCCCAGGCCACGGCGGCGCGCCATGCGCTCATGCAAGGTGCTGCCGATGATCCACGCCAGCAGGAGCAGCAGCAGGCTCCAGGGCAGCGAGAGGGGGCCGATATCGAGCGTGCGTTCCATGGCGGCGCCAGTATGCATGAGTGCGAAAGCACGCAATAATCGCTGGACGATTTCACAGGACAACAGGGAGTTCGCCATGCCTCACATCCGTCATGCCGCCGCTCTGGCCGTGCTCGCGGGCCTGCTCGCGCCTGCGGCGTGGGCCGAGTGTTATGTGGTGTACGGACCGGATCAGCAGGTGGTCTATCGCAGCCAGGAGCCGCCGGTGGACATGTCCCGCCAGATCCACGAGACGCTGCCCAAGGTGGCGCCGGGCGGCGTCATGGTGTTCTCGCTCGACAACTTCGGCTGCGAGCTGACGGTGAACAAATTGCCGCTCAAGGCGACCTCGCAGGCTCCGAAAAAAGCAGGGAAGGCACCACGCGAGCGCGCCATCTCCAACTCCTGACGCCCGCCGCTTTGCGACAATCGGGGCCATGAACGGTCCCCCTTCCGATCCACTGCCTCTGCCCGCCGACTGGCTTGAAGTGACCTCCATGGACATGGAGGCGCAAGGCGTGGCCCATCGCGCCGACGGCAAGGTGGTTTTCATCGATGGCGCGCTGCCCGGCGAACTGGTGAGCGCGCGCACGCGCCGCAGCAAGAACCAGTGGGAGCAGGCGGACCTGACCGAGATTCACCGCGAATCCAGCCTGCGTGTGGCGCCACGCTGCCCGCACTTCGGCCTGCATGCCGGTGCCTGCGGGGGGTGCAAGATGCAGCACCTCGACGCGGCCGCGCAGGTGGCGGCCAAGCAGCGGGTACTCGAAGACAACCTCTGGCATCTGGGCAAGGTCAGGCCCGAGTCGGTGCTCACGCCCATCCATGGGCCGGCCTGGGGCTACCGCTACCGGGCGCGCCTGGCGGTGCGCCACGTGGCGAAGAAGGGCACGGTGCTCGTGGGCTTTCACGAGCGCAAGAGCCGCTACATCGCGGACATGCACACCTGCAAGATCCTGCCGCCGCATGTGGATGCGCTCCTGATGCCGCTGCGCGAGCTGATCGGCGCCATGGCGGCGCGCGACACCTGCCCGCAGATCGAGCTGGCGTGCGGCGACGAGGTCACGGTGCTGGTGCTGCGCCATCTGGAGCCGTTGTCGTCCGGCGATCGGGACAGGCTGCGCGCGTTCGGCAGGCGGCATGGCGTGCAATGGTGGCTGCAGCCCAAGGGGCCGGACAGCGCGCAGCCGCTCGACGAGGGCGGCGCGCCGCTGTGCTACCGCCTGCCGGATTTCGGCATCACCATCGCCTTCAGGCCCACCGATTTCACGCAGGTGAATCCGCAGATCAACCGTGTGCTGGTCGGGCGGGCGCTCAGGCTCCTGGACCCCCGCAAGACGGACCGCGTGATCGACTGGTTCTGCGGCCTGGGCAATTTCACGCTGCCTCTGGCCACGCAAGCGGGGCACGTGCTGGGGGTGGAAGGCAGCGCCGCACTGATTGCCCGTGCGCGCGAGAATTTTGTATCAAATCAGGCTCAGTCGCTTGCTGGACAAGCGCTTGCAGCTACTGAATTTGAAGTGCGTAACCTGTTTGAAATCACGGCGCCGGAGCTGGTGGCGCACGGCCCGGCGCAGCGCTGGCTGATCGATCCGCCGCGCGAGGGGGCGTTTGCGCTCGTCAAGGCGCTGGCGGACATTCACCAGGCGCGCCTCGGAACGGAAGGCGCGCCGGAACTTTCCGCCGATGCGCGGGCATGGCAGGCGCCAGAGCGCATCGTCTACGTGAGCTGCAATCCGGCGACACTTTCGCGCGATGCGGGACTGCTGGTGCATCAGGCGGGCTATCGCTGCACGGCTGCGGGAGTGATCAACATGTTCCCGCACACCGCGCATGTGGAGAGCATGGCGGTGTTCGAGCGGATGGCTTGAGCGTTTCAGCCGCGGCTGCGTGAGCCTGCCTTGGCCGGCGCTGCGTCCTCGCCCGGCTCGGCCTCGGGCGCCGCTTTGGGCGCTGTCGTCAGCACGGAGGGAACGGGCTCCACCTTGTTCTCGCGCATGTACTGGTCCATCTCTTTCCAGCCGGCGAAGATCTGCGCCTTGGACGACCTGGGGTTGAGCGTGTAGCAGTCCTCGAGCCCGCGCGTGGCAAAGCGGCAGGCGCCGCCGATGGCCTGCGCCTCTGCGTCGCGCGCCAGTGCGCGCGGATCAGGACCCAGGCCGGGAATGTCGCAGCCGACCAGGGTCAGCAACGTCACGGCCACCAGCGCGGTGCGCGCGAGGGTCAAGGCTGGGGAATGGCGCGGGCTCGGCATGCCCTGATTATCGGCAGCCACCGCGCTTTGTTGAGCTGAACCTGAATCTGGAGGGCGCGTTCAACTGCCGGATTCAGGCCGAAAAAAAGCCCCGGCGTGCGGGGCTTGGGTGATCGGCTTCCCGGTGGCTCAGTCGTTGTTGCCGCCGAAGATGCCCAGCAGCGCCAGCAGGCTCTGGAAGACGTTGAACAGGTCCAGGTACAGCGCCAGCGTGGCGCTGATGTAGTTGGTCTCTCCGCCATCGAGCACGCGCTTGATGTCATAGAGCATGAAGGCGCTGAAAATCGCGATGGCAGCCACGGAGATGGCCATCACGCCGGCTGTGGAGCCGACGAAGATGTTGATCGCCGCGCCGACCATCAGCACGACGGCGCCCACGAAGAGCCATTTGCCCAGGCCGGACAGATCGCGCTTGATGACGCTGGCCAGGCTGGCCATCACGAAGAAGACGCCCGCGGTGCCGGCAAACGCCGTCATGATGAGACTGGCGCCGTTGCTCATGCCGAGCACCAGGCCGATGAGGCCCGAGAGCATCAGTCCCATGAAGAACGTGAACGCGAGCAGGACGGCGACGCCCTTGCCCGAGTCCTTGGTCTTCTCGATCGCGTACATGAAGGCGAACGCACCGCCGAGGAAGACGATGAGGCCGAAGCCGCCGCGCATCGTCTGCATGATGCCGGTGGCCACGCCCGCCCAGGCACCGAGCACCGTGGGCACGAGGCTGAGCGCCAGCAGCCAGTAGGTGTTGCGCAGGACGCGATGGCGTTCCTGCGCCGAAAGACCGTAGGCGGTGGCGGAACCCATGCGGGTGATGTCTGTGTTCATGGTGTCGTACTCCTGAAAAACGGCAACCGTCGTTCTTGCGTTGATTCTATGTGGCGTCAAAAGTGCCCGTTGCAAGACGGGCCGGATTGTCACCTTTTCGGGTGGGACAGTTTTGCCCGTGCAGCGCATGCGCTCTTGCCGCCGCGACGCTATGCTGTTCGATTGTTCCCAATTCCTTTGAAGTAGACCATGAAAACCCAGGCGACGCTTGAACTGTCGGATGTGAAACGGATGGCCGACGCGGCCGAGGCCGAAGCCGTGAAAAACGGCTGGGCCGTCACGATCGCCATCGTCGATGCCGGCGGCCACCCGCTGTGGCTGCAGCGGCTCGATGGCTGCGCGCCCATGTCGGCCTACATCGCGCCGGCCAAGGCGCGCTCGGCCGCGCTGGGCCGCCGCGAGACGAAGAATTTCGAGGAAATGATCAACAACGGCCGCACGGCCTTCCTTTCGGTGCCGCAGCTCGATGGCCTGATGGAGGGCGGCGTGCCCGTCGTGAAGGATGGCCAGTGCATCGGCGCCGTGGGCGTGAGCGGCGTCAAGGCGCCGCAGGATGCGCAGGTGGCGCACGCCGGGGCGGCCGCGCTCGGGCTCTGAGTGCCGCGGGCGCCGGGCCGCTTGCCCTGCGAAGCTCAGAACTTCCGATCGAACTGCACGCCGGAGAGGCACTGCGACACGCCCGCGGTTTCATTGCCCGCACCCAGCGGCGCCATCGCGCTGCTGGGGTTGCCCACCGACGCGATGCAGCCGTAGCGGATGCGCGATGAATCGCCTGGTCACCTCACCGGGTCAGGCGCGCTGTCACGGTGGGGCGTTTTTCGTGGGTCCATTCGTGCAGGGAGCCGTCATAGAGCCTGACCTTGTGGTTGCCCATGATCTGCGTCATCACGAACCACACGCCCGAGGCCTGATGGCCGGTGTTGCAGTAGGTGATCGACGCGGCCCGCGGGTTCAGGCCGCTCATCACGAACATGTCGCTGTAGGTGGCCGAACCGTACAGGGTGGCCGGTTGGCCATGTTGGTCGGTCGACATCATCGCGGTGTAGAGGTTCTTGGCGCCATCGATGTGGCCGGCCGTCGTGGCGGCCCCCGAGCGGTCCAGCCCGAGGTAGAAGGAGCTGCTGCGCGCGTCGATCAGCTGGTCGGACTGACTGGCCTGCGCCTTGGCCACGTCTTGCGAGGTGGCCATGAACTGGGCGCTGCGATCGCTGCGCGAGGTCCAGTTGCCCGTGGCCGGGGCCACCGGGGCATGGCTGATCTGCTTGCCCGCGGTGATCCAGCCGGCCGTGCCGCCATTGAGCACGGCGATGTTGTCTTCGCCATAGACCTTGAACTGCCAGAACAGGCGCGCGGCATCGTTGAAATCCATGGGATCGATGCCGGCCGAGACGATCACGATCGGGCGGTTGGAGGTGGCGCCCCAGCTGCGTGCCAGCTTTTCGAAGTCGGCGCGTTCCGGGATCATGCCCTTGAGCTCCAGGCCCTCGATCTTCCGGGTCACGCGCACCTTCTTGTTGTCCACCGGCACCGCACCGTCGATGTGGCCTCCGATGCCGACGATCAGCTTCTTTCCGCTCTTCTTGTCGGTTTCGAATTCCGGCGCGCCGGTGAAGGATTTCTGGCTGGGCCGTACGTCGAGGACGGTGACCTCGTTCAGGTGCGCCGCGAGCCACTGGTTGTCCACCACCGGGCCGGGCACGTTGAGCGCGAGCGCCAGCGGGGACAGTGCAAACAGCGCGCCGGCGCCGGCCAGCATGGATAGGCGGGTTTTCATCATCTTGCTCCTTGGGTCATGTCAACAGAAACGGGGAGAACCTTCGATGGCGGCGACCGCATCCCGCGGCCACTCGATCGGCGTGCTTTGCCAGAGTGCGATACGGCGGTCGGTGCGTGCCTGCCGGGGGGTGAGGCCCTGCTCGGCGCAGTGGCGCTCGATGGCGGCGTCGCGCTGGCGCAGCATCTGCAGCAGCGGCTGGCGGTACAGGCACAGCAGATCGGTGAGCCACAGGGCCACTCCGGCCAGGGGACCCCGCAGGCGCAGGTCAGGCGCGCGCAGCAGCCGGGCGGCGGTGCCCGTGCGCAGCCATCGTCCCCCGGTCACCCAGAGGTTGGGGGCGAACCACTGCAAGGGTGCCCCGCGTTCGTCGAGTGACAGCCCGGTCAGGTGCGACAGCGTGCCGTCCGGGCCGCGGCGAAACAGGTGCACGTGGCCCTGTTCGCGCGGATCGCGAACGTGGTCGAGCGCAACCGCCGGATGGGAGTGGAAGTAGAACTGCCAGCATCCGCTCGCATCGATGGCATCGCGTGCCGGGTAATGTGCCCAGGGCGCGATGCCGGTGCGGCCGCTGGTGAGGGCGTGAATCCATGACCGGCCACGTTGTGCCAGCCTGAGTTGCCGCTGCATGGCGCGGTGGGCGGCAACGGCTGGTGTCACGGCGATGGCCCGTGTCAGCGGCTGGAGCCCGCGCAGGGGTTGTTGCCGCGGCTGCGCCGTTTGCCGGCGCAGGGGTTGGCCGAGCAGGGATTCTCCGCGCGATCGCGCCGCGTGCTTCCGGCGCAGGGGTTGCCGCTGCCCGCGCGGCGGCGCTTGGTCGCGGCGCAGGGGTTTTCCGCCGGCATGCTGGCGTTGCCGCCGGGCGCCGACGGGCTTGGCGTGGCGCTGCTGCCGGCGTCGGGCGTGGGCTGGGTGCCTTGTGCCGCCGCGGCAGGCAGGGCCAGCAGGGCGGCGGCCAGCGCGCAGGCGAGTGTGGCCGAGGAGGGGCGGTTTGACATGAGGGTCTCGATGGGAAAGGAGTGGGGATATGAACCGGTGCGGGCGTCAGGCTCGCCCCGCCAGACGGGCGCGCCGCTCGAACCAGTCGCCGAGGAAGAACACGCCCACGGCCGCCACCACCAACAGGATCAGCAGCAGCCATTCCGGCATGCCCAGCACCTGGGGCAGGCGGTCGCCCGTGGTGATCTCGCCCGACGTGGTCAGGGCGTCCAGCTGGGCGAACAGACCGGCGAAGGCGAAGGTGCCGATGAAGAGACCGATGAAGAACACCACGGCGTCCAGCCGTCCGGTCATCAGGCCGACGGCGGAAGTGCCCGGGCAGTAGCCGCCCACGGCGAACCCCACGCCTATCAAAGCGCCGCCCGCGGCCATGGCCCACAGATAGGGTTCGGGCACGTACATGCGGGCAGCCTGGACCCACCCCAGCTGCTCCAGGATGTACAGGCCAACCGCCGTGAACACGATGGCGCTGAACATGACCTTGAACACCGACCAGTCGGTGAGGCGAAACTGCGCGGTGAGCTTGCAACTGCTGCCGAAGCCCGCGCGCTCGAGCACGAAGCCGAAACCGAAGCCGAGCGCGATCGCCACCAGGGTATCGATCATTTCACCCCCCCGCCGGTCAGCCGGGCGGCAATCAGCCCGGAAATGAAGAACGAGATCAGGAAGACGAAGCCCGAGACACCCAGCACCGCGGCGCCCGACAGCCCGACGCCGCTGGTGCACCCGGCGGAAATGCGCGCGCCGAAGCCTGCCAGAATGCCGCCCGCCAAGGCCTTGAGCAGGCGCCCCACCGTGCCCGATGTGGCCGCCCCCTCGATGCGCCAGGCCATGCGCCGTGCCAGACGCGCCGAGAAGAAGGCGCCGGCGAACACGCCCAGCACCTCCCAGGTGATCCAGGAAGAGAGCACCGAGCCGTCTTCGATCATCGGGCCGAGATAGTCATTGGCCAGCGTCCACCGGGGCGCCACTTCGCCGCCCAGCCACGCCGTCACGCGGGTGGTGAAGCCCGTGGCGCCCAGGCCGTGGCCCGTGAGGATGAAGGTGAGCAGCAGCACGATGCCAAGCAGTGGCCCGGCCACCCACGCCGGCCAATACGCCTGGCTGCCCGGGGGCTCGCAAACGCTGGGAGTGTTCATGGCGTCTCTCCGTTGGCTGGGACAGCGCAGAGGGCGCCAGCACGTGTTGCGGCTAGCATGTCTTGCGAAATCCGCGTTGATAAATATCAATGCATGGCAATATAGTGATGTTCTAACGTGCGGTCACTATCGTTTTCCCGCATGGTGAACGCGTGTCGGGCTATCGAGGCGATAGCCAGGCGTGCGTTGCCCTCATCCCGACAAGCGAGTACGCTGGGGCGCGAGCTGCCCCAGGGCGACTTGCGCCGTGGCAGGGCGCGGCACGGGAACATCACCCGCAGCGGCGCGCCAGGCGTTTTTGCTGACGATCAAAGGAGAAAATGCAATGGCTGAAATTCTCGGGCCGCAACGCCTCGGGCCGCTGACACCCTTCGTGGGCGAGTGGGAAGGCAATGTCGGCGTGGATCTGTCCTACCACAACGACGACGATCACGTGGGTGAGACCGGCTACTTCGAAAAGGCCTGGTTCAAGCCGATTCCCCAGACCAGGAACGGCAAGCAGGTTCTGGAAGGGCTGACTTACCAGATGACTGCCTGGCGCCATGGCGAGGAAGCGATGGACCCGTTTCACGACGAGGTGGGCTATCTGCTGTGGGAAAAGGCCACCGGCCAGATCATGCGCAGCGTGGTCTTCGGGCGCGGCATCGCCATGCTCGCAGGCAGCATCGCCAAGCCGCACGACAAGGTGCTGCACTTCAACGCCAGGCCCGGTGATCCGTCCTTCGGCATCCTGCAGAACAAATACCTGCTGGAGCGCGCCGAACTCAAGGACTTCAAGAGCACCTTCACCTTCCACGACGATGGCGCCATGAGCTACACCTCGACGCTCACGCTCAAGCTCGCGGCCCTCGGCAAGGAGATGGCGCATACCGACAAGAACACGCTGCACCGGGTCAAATGAGGCGCGCGTGGCATTCATGAAAAACGGCCTCCGCGAGAGGCCGTTTTTCATGGCGGGGCGCGTCTCATTCGTTCGGGTCGGTCACGAAGCCGATCTTGCGGATGCCCGCGCGCTGCGCCGCGCTCATGGCCTTGGCCACGCGCTCGTAGCGCACGTCCCTGTCGCCACGGATGTGCAGGTCGGGCTGGGGCTCCTTGGCCGCCTCCTGGCGCAGCCGCGCCTCCAGGTCGCCGTCGGCGATGTCGGTCTCGTTCCAGTGGTAGGCGCCGTCCGCCGTGATCGACAGCCGTATCGTCTCGGGCTGGATCACTTCTTTCTGGCTGGCCGCGCGCGGCAGCTGCACCGGCACGGCGTGGTTCATCACCGGGATGGTGACGATGAAGATGATGAGCAGCACCAGCGTGACGTCCACGAGGGGTGTCACGTTGATCTCGTTCATCACCTCGTCGGTGTCGTCCTGCGTTCCGAAGGACATGGCCTCAGACCTTCTTCATCGGCAGCACGTTGCTGCTCTCGCCTGGCGGGCTCACGCGCGAGCCGGTCACGAAATAGGCGTGCAGGTCGTGCGCGAAGCTGTTCAGCTGGTTGAGCGTCCACTTGTTGCCGCGCACCAGCGCGTTGTAGCCGAGCACCGCGGGAATGGCGACGGCCAGGCCGAACGCCGTCATGATCAGTGCCTCGCCGATCGGGCCGGCCACCTTGTCGATGGTGGACGCGCCCGCGCTGCTGATCGCCATCAGCGCGTGGTAGATGCCCCAGACTGTGCCGAACAGGCCGACGAAGGGGGCGGTCGAGCCGATGGACGCGAGAATCGCCAGGCCCGACTGGATGCTGGCGGTGAACTCGTCGATGCAGTTGCGCAGGCACCGCGTGACCCAGTCGCTCACGTCCAGCGTGTCGTGCAGGTGCGCCCGGGTATTGCGGTGGTGCGCCGTGGCCTCGCGCGCTTCCAGCGCCAGGTAGCGAAAGGGGTTGTCCGGGCTGTTGCCCAGCTTGGTCAGGCCGGCCGCGAAATCCTCGCTGTGCCAGAAGTCGCGTGCGCTGCGCGCGGCGCGCTTGAATCGAACGATGTTCATGGCCTTCACGAGGATCACGATCCAGGTGAGCAGCGACATGCCCAGCAGCAGCAGGGCGGTGGCGCGAGTGATGAAGTCACCCTGCTGCCAGAGGTGCGCGAGCCCGAGTTGCGTTTCCATGGGGATACTTTCAGTGCGTCAGAACGAAATTGATCGGTTGCAGGTGCCACATGGCTTCCGGCACGCCGTTTTTGGTGCCGGGCACGAAGCGCCAGCGTGCGACCGTCTTGATGGCGGCCTGATCCAGCCGCTCGAAGCCGCTCGATTGTTTCACCTCCACCTTTTGCGGCAGCCCGTCGGTGCCGATGAGCATGCGCAGCACCACCAGCCCCTGCTCGTTCAGGCGCCGGCTGACCGCCGGATAGACCGGGGGTGGGTTGTTCAGATAGCTGGCGGTGCTCGACGGCGCCACCACGGCCGGTGGTGCGGGCGGTGCGGCCGGCGCGGGCTCCGGCGCCGCGACCGGCGTGTTGATCGGGGGCAAGGGCGCTGGTGGCTCGCTCACGCCGACGGGGGCGTCGGGGGCCGGCGTCGGGTCGTTGATGGCCAGCGGCATCGGGGCCGGCTTGGGCACTGCGGCCTTGACGGGCGATGGCGCGTGCCTGACCGGTGAAGACGGTGGCGGCGTTTTCGGCTTGGGTGGCGCGGGCACGGGTGGCGGCGCTGGCGCCGGTGTGGGCGCGGGCGGCGGGGCGGGGGTGATGAAGTCGCTCAGCACCTGCACCGGCACGATCACTTGCACGGCTTTTCGCAGCAATCCGGACTGCAGTGCCCAAAGCGCCGCGGCGTGCACGGCCACGACGCAGCCAACAATCATCGCGATACGGTGAGTGCCGCGGGTCCTTGCGTAATGCTCGAAGTGATTCATCAAGTGGTGGGGCTGACTTGCATGGCACGCTTGCCAGCGGCGCTGGCAAGGCGTATCCCGGTCCCGCCGCGGGGCTCAGTGCAACGCCGTGGCGTGCGCTCCCGGCGCATCCAGCGTATTGTGCAGCGCCGCCACGGGGTTGGAGGCGTCGCATTGCGCGGCGACCGCGCGGGCCGTCTGTTCGCAGCATCCGCATTGCGTCGCCACGCCCAGTTCCAGCTGGATTTCGTCAAAACTCAGGCCGGCACGCGCGTGACGCGCGATCTCACGCTCCGAAATGCGGCGGCAGACACAGACGATCATGACGAGAACATGCAAAGTTCAGTTAACGCAATTATAAATGAGAATCCATTGCATTCAAATGGATTCAGAAAGGGATCGCCTGAGCTTTACAGCGCCTGCGCGCAGGCATGGGCACTGGCCCAGGCCCATTGGAAGTTGTAGCCGCCCAGCCAGCCGGTGATGTCCACGACTTCACCGATGAAGTGCAGGCCCCGCTGGCCGGTGGCCTCCAGGGTCTGCTGCGAGAGCGCGCGGGTGTCGACGCCGCCCAGCGTCACCTCGGCCTTTTTGTAACCTTCGGTGCCGCTGGGGGTGAGCTGCCAGTCGCCGAGCCGGTCGGCCAGCTGCGCAAGAGCCTTGTCGCTCGCTTCGTTCACCGGGCGTTGCCACTCGGTGCGTTCGGCCGACCAGGCCTCGGCCAGGCGCGCGGGCAGCCATTGAGCGAGGAGCCTGGCGATCTGCTTCTTCGAATCGGTCTTGGCCTGCAGCAGCGCCGCGTGCAACGGGATCTCGGGTGCCAGGTGGATGGACAGCGCCTCGCCCGGCTGCCAGTAACTGGAGATCTGCAGGATGGCGGGGCCGGAGAGCCCGCGGTGGGTGAACAGCAGGTCTTCGTGGAAGGCCATGCGTTTCTTGCCCTGGCCCGTGGCGATCCGCACGGGCAGCGACACGCCCGAGAGCGCGGCCCAGGGCTGCCATTGGGCCGCGTCGA
The DNA here is from genome assembly GCA_001725255.1 of Comamonas sp. SCN 67-35. Taxonomy (GTDB): domain Bacteria; phylum Pseudomonadota; class Gammaproteobacteria; order Burkholderiales; family Burkholderiaceae_C; genus Comamonas_C. The sequence goes on from MEFV01000021.1 coordinate 52,062, forward strand.
AGGTGAGCGGCACGAGTGCCGGGCGCGGCGCCACGAGCGGGATGCCGAACTGCCGCGCGATGCGGTAGCCCAGGTCGCTCGCGCCGATCTTGGGGATGGACAGCCCGCCGGTGGCGACGACGAGGCGGCTGGCCGTCACCGTGCCGCGCGCGGTTTCGATGCGGTAGGCGCCATCGGCATGCGCGATGGCGCCGACGCTGCACGGCTGCCAGCGCTCGACGCGGCCGTCGGCGCATTCGGCGAGCAGCATGGAGATGATCGCTTCACTGGCGCCGTCGCAAAAGAGCTGGCCCTTGTGCTTTTCGTGAAAGGCGATGCCGTGGCGCTGCACGAGCGCGATGAAGTCCCCCGGCGTGTAGCGCGAGAGGGCGGAGCGGCAGAACGACGGGTTGGCGCCCAGGAAGTGCTGTTGCGGCGCGCGCGGGTCGAGCTGGCGGTTGGTGAAGTTGCAGCGTCCGCCGCCCGAGATGCGGATCTTCTCGGCCACCCTGGGCGCGTGGTCGATGACGAGCACCTTGCGCCCGCGCTGGCCGGCCAGCGCGGCGCAGTGCAACCCCGCGGCACCTGCGCCGAGGATCACGGCGTCGAAGTGAGCGGTGGTCATGTCCGTGGCAAAAAATTAAGAGAGATAGGGCTATGACGCTTGATGGTCAAGCGCTAATAGCTACTGAAATAATAGTTCAGTCGGCTGCTGGGGTCGCATGTTCCGCGTCATGCCTGTGCCCGCGCACGAAGAGTTGGCGCACGATGAGAAAGAACACCGGCACGAAGAAGATGCCGAGGACGGTGGAAAACACCATGCCGCCGAGCACGGCGGTGCCGATGGCGTTGCGCCCGGCCGCGCCCGCGCCGGTGCCCAGCGCCAGCGGCAGCACGCCGAAGCCGAAGGCCAGCGAGGTCATGAGAATCGGGCGCAGGCGCAGGCGCACCGCATGTACGGTGGCGTCGATAAGGTTCTGGCCGCGCTGCTGCAGCTGCATGGCGAACTCGACGATCAGGATGGCGTTCTTCGACGCCAGCCCCACGGTGGTGAGCAGCCCCACCTGGAAGTACACGTCGTTGGCCAGCCCCCGCCCGTAGGTGGCGATGAGCGCGCCGATCACGCCCAGCGGCACCGCCAGCATGACCGAGGCGGGCACGCTCCAGCTCTCGTACAGCGCCGCCAGGCACAGGAAGACGAAGAGGATGGAGACGGCGTACAGCAGCGGCGCCTGCGAGCCCGACTGGCGCTCCTGCAGCGAGGCGCCGGTCCATTCGATGCCTATGCCCTGCGGCAGGGTCTGCATGATGCGCTCGACCGCGGCCATGGCGTCGCCCGAGCTCGCGCCCTCGGCGGTGTTGGCCTCCATCTCCATCGCCGGGCTGCCGTTGTAGCGCATGAGCTGGGGCGAGCCGCTGCTCCAGCGCGTGCTGGAGAAACTGCCGAAACGCACCATCTCGCCATTCCTGTTGCGCACGCTCCACTTGGCGATGTCCTGCGGCAGCATGCGTTCGGGCGCGTCGCCCTGGATGTAGACGCGCTTGACCCGCCCCTGGTTGATGAAGTCGTTGACGTAGGTGCCTCCCATGGCGCTGGAGAGCGTGCTGTTGATGTCGGCCACGGCCAGGCCCAGCGCCGCGGCCTTGCGGTCGTCCACCGCCACTTCCAGCTCGGAGGTGTCGTCGAAACCCGTGGTGCGCATGTTCGCCAGCGCCGGCTCCTGACGCGCCGCGGCGATCATGTCGTCCTTGGCCTTCATCAGCGCCTCGTGTCCCAGGCCGTTGAGGTCCTTGAGGATGAAGTTGATGCCCGCGCTCGCGCCCAGGCCGCGCACGGGCGGCGGCATGACGGCGAAGATGCGCGCGTCGCGGATGCGGCGCAGGTCCTGGTTGGCCTTGCGCGCGATCGCCTCGGCCGACTGGCTGGCCAGCGGCCGCTTGTCCCAGCTCGTGAGGCGCACGAACATGCTGCCCGAGCTCTGGTTGCCGTTGAAGCCGTAGATCGCGTTGGTGCTGAAGATCTCGGGCTTGTCCTTGAAGTACAGCCGGATGTCGTCCATCACCGCCTGCAGGCGCGCGTCGGTGGCGCCCGAGGGCAGCGTGACGTTCACGCGGATGAAGCCCTGGTCTTCATTGGGCAGGAAGGACGTGGGCAGGCGATGGAACATCCATGCCACGGCCGCGAGCACCACGGCAAACAGCACCATCGTGCGCAGCGAGCGCTTGAGCAGGCGCGCCACACTGCTCTGGTAGCGGTTGGCGCCGGCGTCGAAATGGCGGTTGAACCACTGGAAGAACCGGTCGGCCACGCCCAGCAGCCCGCGCCGGGGCGCGTGGCCGGGCTGGCTGTGCGCCATGGGCTTGAGCAGGCTGGCGCACAGGGCCGGCGTGAGCGTGAGCGCGATGAAGACCGACAGCCCCATCGCCGCGACGATGGTGATGGAAAACTGCCGGTAGATCACGCCCACCGAGCCCGGGAAGAAGGCCATGGGCACGAACACGGCGGCGAGCGTGAGGCCGATGCCGATCAGCGCCGGCGTGATCTCGCGCATCGATTCGCGCGTGGCTTCCTTCGGCGAAAGACCCTGCTCGTTCATCACGCGCTCGACGTTCTCGATGACCACGATCGCGTCGTCCACCAGCAGGCCGATCGCCAGCACCATGGCGAACATCGTGAGCATGTTGATCGAGTAGCCCATGGCGTTGAGCGCGCCCAGCGTGCCCAGCAGCACCACGGGCACCGAGATCATCGGAATGAAGGTGGCGCGCCAGTTCTGCAGGAAGACGAACATCACCAGCGCCACCAGCAGCATCGCCTCGGCCAGGGTCTTGACCACTTCCTTGATCGAGGCGCGCACGAAGGGCGTGGAATCGGAACTGACGAAGCCGGTGATGCCGTCGGGAAAATAGGGTGCGAGCTCGGCCAGCTTTTTCGCCACGTCGTCGGCCACCTTGGTCGCATTGGCGCCATCGGCCAGGATGATCCCCAGGCCCGCGCCGGGCTGCCCGTCGAGCACCGATCGCACGGTGTAGTTGTCGGCCTCCAGAGCCACGCGCGCCACGTCGGCCATGGTGACGAGCGATCCGTCGGGCAGCGCCTTGAGCACGATGTCCTCGAACTGCTGCACGGTTTGCAGCTTGGTGCGCGCCGTGACGGTGGCGTTGAGCATCTGGTCCTTGACCGCGGGCAGCGCGCCCAGCTGCCCGGCCGAGACCTGGGCGTTCTGCGCGTTCAGCGCGGCGACCAGGTCGGACGGCATCAGCGCGTACTTCTCCATCAGCGCCGGGTTCATCCAGATGCGCATCGCGTAGGGCGTGCCGAAGACGAAGATGTCGCCCACGCCGTCGATGCGCGCGAGCACGTCCACCACGTTGCTGTTGAGGTAGTCGCCGATGGTGACCTGCGTCACGTTCGGATCGGGCGAGGTGAAGACGTAGGTGACGAGAAAGTCCTGCCCGCCCTTGTTGATGAACAGGCCCCGGCTCTTGACCGCGTCGGGCAGGCGGTTCATCGCGCCCTGCATCTTGTTCTGCGCCTGCACCTGCGCCACGTCGATGTTGGCGCCGGGCGCGAAGGTGAGTGTGGTGCGCGAGCGGCCCGCCGAGTCGCTTGTCGATTGCATGTACAGCAGGTTGTCCAGGCCCTTGAGCTGCTGCTCGATGATCTGCGTGACCGAGTTCTCCACCGTTTCGGCCGAGGCGCCGGTGTAGGTGGTGTTGATGGTCACGCGTGGCGGCGCGATCTCGGGGTACATCTCCAGCGGCAGCGTGGCGATGGAGAACGCCCCCGCGAGCATGATCATGATCGCGATCACCCAGGCAAAAACCGGGCGGCTGATGAAAAACTGCGCCATGGTGCTGCGGCCTCTCAGGGCTTGGCGTCGGATTGCTGCGTGGGCTCGGCCGCCCCGGGCTGCACCGGCACGGGTTTGACCTTGTCGCCGGCCTTCACGCGCTGCGAGCCATCGACGAGGATGCGCTCGCCGGCCGCGAGGCCAGCGAGCACCTCCCAGCGGTTGCCCACGGCCGCGCCGGTCACGATGCGGCGGTTTTCCAGCGTGTCGTCGTCCTTGACCACGAGCACGCGCGCCACGCCCGCGGGGTCGCGCGTCACGGCCTGCTGCGGCGCGAGCAGCGCTCGCTCGCTCACCCCCTCCTGCAGCCGCGCGCGCACGTACATGCCGGGCATGAGCAGCCCCTCGGGATTGGGCACGGTGGCGCGCAGCGTGATCGCGCCTGTGGCGGGGTTCACCTGCACGCCGCTGAACTGCAGCGTGCCTGCGTGCGCGTAGGTGCTGCCGTCATCGAGCACCAGCGTGATGCGTGCCGCGCCTTTCTTGTCCTGCGTGAGCTGGCCATCGGCGAGCTGCTTTTTCAGGCGCAGTACCTCGGTGCTCGATTGCGTGATGTCCACGTACAGCGGGTCAAGCTGCGTGATGGTGGTCAGCGCCTGCGCCTGGCTGGCCGTGAGCAGGGCGCCGGGCGTGACGCTGGAGGCGCCGCTGCGCCCGCTGATCGGCGCCTTGATGCGGCTGTAGCCCAGGTTCAGCTCGGCCGCGCGCACGGCGGCCTGGGCCGTGGCGATGTCCGATTCGCTTTGCGCAAGCTGCGTCTGGCCGTCATCGTATTGCTGCTGGCTGATGGCCCTGGCCTTGATCAGCTCGGCATTGCGCGCGGCGTTCACCTGCGCGGCGCTCTGGTTCGTCCGGGCCTTGGCCAGTTGCGCCTGCGCCGTGGCCAGTTGCACCTCCAGGCTCGCCGGGTCGATCTGGTAGAGCACCTGCCCGGCCTTGACCTCGGCGCCCTCGGTGAACAGGCGCTTTTGCAGGATGCCGCCCACCTGCGGCCGCACCTCGGCCGAGAGGTAGGCGCTGGTGCGTCCCGGCAGCTCGGTGGTGAAGGTGTGCGCCTGTGCCTGCAGCGTGATCACGCCGACTTCGGCCGGGCCGCCGCCTTTGGCGGGCGCGGATGCCTTGGGCCCGCACGCAACGAGACTCAGCGTGCAGACCAGCAGTGAGCAGAACCGGGCGGCTGACCGAGGGGAAGAAAAGAGCTTGCGCTGAAGCGGCGTTGGATTGGCGAGGTGGCGGCGTGGCGCGAATGTCATGGAATGATCAGGACGTGGATGCAGGTGTTGCGCGGCCGTTGTGCAACAGAATGTGCGAATGTCGCATATCTGCTCGCGCTCCGGGCGGCGTCGGCCGGGTCTTCATGCTTCTTTACAGAGGCAATGGCCACGGCGCCAGGCACGGCGCACGGAGTTCATTATTCTGCCGCCCGCGCGCGCCGCCAGCGCCTCCCCGGCGCACGCCCCTGATTGACCACCAGTCCCAACAGCACCACGGCCGTGCCCAGCCACTGCAGGCCGCTGGGCTGCTCGCCCAGCAGCACCACGCCCGCCCACAGGCCGACGACGGGCACCATCAGCGCGAACGGCGCCACCTCGCCCGCCGGGTGGCGCTGCAGCAGGCGCGTCCACAGGCTGTAGGCGAGCAGCGTGGCGAGCAGCGCGAGGTAGAGCACGGCGGCGATGGCCGTGAGGTCGAGCGAGCGCAATTGCTGCGCCACCGCCTGCGTGCCGTCGAGCCCGACGGCGAGCGCGAAGAACGGCACGATGGCCACCGCGCCGCTCCAGACGATGAAGGGAAAAGGCTCGTAAACGTAGAACTGGCTTGCGCGGCGCGTTATGACGTTGGAAGCGGCCCACATGCCCGAGGCGCCTGTGGTGAGGACGAAGCCGATCAGCGTCATCTGCCCCGGCCCGTCGCCATGCGAGGAGGCGATCATGAGCAGACCCGCCATCGCCACCGCCAGGCCCAGCCACTGCGCGGGGCGCACGCGCTCCCTGAGCCAGGGCGAGGCCGCGAGGGTGAAGAACACCTGCACCTGCATCACCACCGAGGCCATGCTCGCCGTCATGCCCAGGCGCAGGCCCAGGAACAGCAGCCCGAACTGCCCCACGCCCTGCGCCAGGCCGTAGCCCAGCGTGAAGCGCCAGGGCAGGCCGCGCGGCGGGCGCACGAAGAGCAGCAAGGGCAGCGACGCGGCCGAGAAGCGCAGCGCGCCCAGCAGCATGGGGCTCAGGCTGTGCAGGCCGAGCTTCATCACAACGAAGTTCAGCCCCCAGATGACGACGACGGCGATGGCGCGCGCCCAGTCGCCGCGCGAAAAACGGGGTGCGGCGCTCATGCGGTGACGGGGTGGCCTTGCGCGGCGCGTGCGGCGACGAAGGCGTCGAAGGCCTCGCTGCTGGTGCGCGCGGGGGTGTAGCCGAAGCGCTCCTTGAGCGCGGTGTTGAGCAGCACCGGACGGTAGCGCAGAAAGTCCAGCTGCTCGGGGCCGTAGCGGCTCAGGCGCAGCCACGCGCCGATGGCCAGCAGCGCCTTGAGCAGGCCGGCGGGAAAGTCGGTGGTGCGCTTGCCCAGGCGCCGCGCGATCTCGTGGATGGTGAGCGCGCCGTCGCCCGCGAGGTTGTAGCAGCCGGGCACGGCGTGGCCTGAGAGCGCGTGCATGATGGCGCCGGTCACGTCCTCGTCCCAGATGAAGACAAAGGGGCTGGGGCTGCCCTGAATCGCAATCAGCCGGGGTTTTTCGAACAGCGCGGTGATCTGGTTGTCCACCCGTTCGCCCAGGATGGTGCCGATGCGCAGCACGGTCTGCGCCAGCTCGGGGTGCACGCGGCGGTGCTCGGCCAGCATTTCCTCGACCAGGCGCTTGTGGTGCGCGTAGGCGAAGGCCTCGTTGCCGCGCAGCGGCATGTCCTCGGTGAGCCAGGGGGCGTTGTCGGCGTGGTAGCCGTAGGCCGCGCCGCTGGAGGAGACGACGATGTGGCGCACGCCGCTGGCCAGGCAGGCATCCAGAACGTTGCGCGAGCCCTGCACGTCCACCGAATATTCGAACTCGCGCGTCATGCCCTTGCCGGGCGTGACGATGGACGCCAGGTGCACCACGGTGTCGGGCGCCATGCGGGTGAACTGCGCGGAAAGATTGGCGGCGCGCACGTCCATCTGCGCGTATTGGACGCCCGGGAGCTGGCGCTCGGCAGGCACGGCGCGCACGTCGCAGGCGAACACGGCTGTGATGGTGCCGTCGGCAAGCTGATTTGCCAGCGCCGCGATCACGCTGCGGCCGACGAAGCCGTCGGCGCCGGTGACGAGCACGCGGCGCGCGGCGGGGGTGGTGGGGTTCATGAGGTGACCTTCGGTGTGGCGTTTTGCGTTCGCGCGGGCCGGCGCGCCCAGAGGCTGGCCAGCAGCAGCCCGGCGATGATGTCCCAGAAACCCCAGACGCCCGCGACGACAGCCATGCCGCCGAGCCCGCCGAAGAAGCTGAACACCAGCACCAGGCCCAGGCCCGCGTTGCGGATGCCGACCTCGAAGGTGATGGCGCGCCGGTCGTAGTCGGGCACGCGAAACAGCAGCGCGCAGCTGTAGCCGGTGGCCAGCGCCAGCGCGTCGTGCAGCGCCACGGCTAGCAGCACCTCGCCGGTGTAGTCGATGAAGAAGCGCCAGTTGCCCGCGATCGCGCCGACGATGAAACCGATCAGCACGAGGAAACTCACGATGCCCACGGGGCGCTTGACGCGCGCCGTGAGCGCGGGCCAGCGGTGCGCGATGGCAATCCCGAGCACGAAGGGGATGCCGATGATCGCGATGATGTGCAGCGTCATCTCCAGCGGGCTGAGCGCAATCGACTTGAGCAGCGGCGCGGCCGTGGGGTGCAGGTGGCCCCAGAAGGCGAAGTTGACCGGCATCAGCACAATGGCGAGCGCGTTGGAGACGGCCGTCATCGACACGCTCAGCGCCACATTGCCCCTGGCCTGGTGCGTGAGGATGTTGCTCACGTTGCCCGGTGGGCAACACGCAACGAGGATCATCCCGAGCGCGATGCTCGGCTCCACCCCGAGGACGATGGAGAGCACGAAGGTGATGAGCGGCAGCACCAGAAACTGCGCCGCGATGCCCACGCCGAAGGCCAGCGGCAGCTTGAGCACGCGGCGGAAGTCCTCCACGCGCGTGTCGAGCGCAATGCCGAACATCAGCGCCGCCAGCACCCAGTTGAGCAGCGCGAGCGACGCGGGGTTGAAGTTCAGCCGGATCTCGTCGATGGGCAGCATGGTTCTCTCCCGGTCTTTCAGCCTTTTTCAGGCCAGCGCCTCGGCCGCGCGGCGCACGGTGCGCCGGTACACGTCCTTGTTGACGTAGTAGGCCATGCGTTCGAGCTTGAGGTAGTGGTAGCCGCCCGACATGTCGGGCGGCGGCCCGGCCTTGGCCTGCGTCAGCGCGGCGGCGGCGGGGCTGCCCTCGCCCAGCGCCTTGAAATAGCGCGCGATGAGTTCCGCCTGCTCGTAGCGGCCCTGCCAGCCCAGGCCGCTGGCTTCCACCATGCCCAGCACGGCCAGGCGCTCGAAGCGCGGCGAGAAGATGTTGAGGTACAGCCGCGGCGCCATGCCCTGCCAGTTCAGCAGCGCGTCGTCGATGAAGGGGTAGTGCAGCTTGTAGCCGGTGGCCGCCAGCAGCATGTCGTACTCGCCCTGCGTGCCGTCCCTGAAGTGCACCGTGGCGCCATCGAGGCGCGCCACGTCGGCGCGAATGCGCGCGTCGCCGTGGCCCAGGTGGTAGAGGATGAGCGAATTGACCACCGGGTGCGATTCGTACATCTTGTACGCGGGCCTGGGAAAGCCGAAGCGCACCGGGTCGCCCGTGAACCACTTGAGCACCGTGCCGTCGATCTTCTGCTTGAGCCAGGGGGGCAGCGTGAGCTTGCCGCCCACGGTGTCGGCCGGAATACCGAAGACGTACTTGGGCACGAAGTAATAGCCGCGGCGCACGGAGAGGTCGATGCTTTGGGCATAGTGCACCGCGTCCACCGCGATGTCGCAACCCGAATTGCCCGCGCCGACGATGAGCACGCGCTTGCCGCTGAACTGCGTCGGCGACTTGTAGGCGCTGGTGTGCAGCAGCTCGCCGCTGAAATGGCCCTCGAATGCAGGCATGTTGGGCTCGGCCAGCGTGCCATTGGCGATCACCACGCCCTTGTAGAGCGCGGTTTCCTCGGCGCCGTCCTCCGTTTGGATGGTGACGCGCCAGAGGGTGTCGGCTGCATCGCTCATCGGCTCGACCTTGAGTACGCGCGTGCCGAAGCGAAAGTGGCGCTTCAGGTCGAAATGCGCGGCGTAGGCGCGAAAGTAGGCGAGCAGCTCGGCGTGGCCGGGGTAGTCCGGCGTGCCCGCGGGCATGGGGAATTCGCTGAACTCGGTCGTCGTCTTGCTGGAGATCAGGTGCGCCGATGCATAGACCGTGGAGCGCGGGTTCTCGATGTTCCACAGGCCCCCCACGTCGCTCCAGGCTTCGAAGCCCTGAAACGGCACGCCGGCCTTTTGCATCGCGCGTGCGCCTGCCAGGCCCGAGGGGCCGGCGCCGATCAGGGCGATCTGTTCTTGTGTGGCCATCGTGTTCATCAATGCGAGGGGTCGGAGTCGGAGGAAGAGCCGTTCAGGCCCGGAATCGGTGTTGCGCCCGCCTCGGTGGCACGCGGCTTGCGCGGCTGGCGCCGCAGCAGGGCGTCGTGCCAGCGCGCGGGCAGGCAGGCGAGCAGCCGCGCCAGCCAGCCGGTGCGCCGGGGCAGCACGATGTGCTCGCGCCCAGCCGTCACACCGGCGAGCAGCAGGCGCACGGCCACGTCAGGTTCGAGCAGGCCGGGCATGGCAAAGCGGTTGCCGGCCGTGAGCTGCGTGCGCAGGTAGCCGGGACTCACGGTGTGCACGCGCACCGGGGTGCCGCGCCATTCGGCGCGCAGGCTCTGCAGGTAGGCGATCAACCCGGCCTTGCTGGCGCAGTAGGCGCCATTGCCCGGCAGACCGCGCCAGCCGGCGATGCTGGCCATGCCGACGAGCGCGAGTGGCCGTGCAGGGTGCGCGCCCGCCGCCGCCAGGAACGGCTGGAAGGTGGTGGCTACGCCCAGCAGATTGATCTCGAGCATGCGGCGCATCACGGCCAGATCCGGCGCCTGCGCGGTGTCGAAACCCCCGGCCACGCCCGCGTTGGCGATCACCAGATCGGGCAGGCCGTGGCGCGCCATCCAGTCGGTGGCCATGGCCTGCATCGCGGTGCTGTCGGCCACGTCGGGCGTGTACAGGGCGGTGCGCTCAGGCGCCAGTGCCGCAAGCTGCTGCAGTGCCTCGCGCTGCAGGCCCACCAGTGCCACCGCGCAGCCTTGCGCCAGCAGCTGGCGTGCCAGCTGCTGGCCCAGGCCGCCGCAGGCACCGGTGACGACGACGTTGTGCAAGAGGGATGACATGGCCGTGGCGGGAGGGATTTGTCATCGAATGTAGGCCGCCATAGAATGAGTCTCTTATTTTTATATCAAAACGTCTCGAAAATAGAGATTTTTAGATATGGGTGACGAATCCGCCGTCAGCAGGCCGCTGCTGCGCCAGTTCGAGCTGCTCGAGGCCATGGCGCGAGAGGCGCGTGCTCTGTCGGGTGCCGAACTGGTGCAGCTGCTGGGCTGGCCCAAGCCTTCGGTGCATCGCCTGCTGCAGCAGATGGAAGCGGCCGAGCTGCTGCACCGTGAACCGGGCGGTCACCGCTACACGCTGGCGCCGCGCCTGCTGCGCCTGGCCGACAGCGTGCAGGCGGCGAGCATTCCGCAGGGTGTGCGCCACGCCGTGCTGCGCCAGCTGGTGGCGCAGGTGGGTGAGAGCTGCAATCTGACGGCGCTCTCGGGCGCGCAGGTGCATTACCTCGACCGCGTGGAGTCGGCCTTCCCGCTGCAGATGGAGCTGCGCCCGGGCACGCGCGTGCCGCTGCACTGCTCGGCCAGCGGCAAGCTGTTTCTCGCTTCGCTGGCGCCGCGCAAGCGCGACGAGATGCTGCGCAGCCTGCCGCTCACCGGCTACACCCCCACCACGCTGACCGAGCGCAAGGCGCTCGATGCGGAGCTCGACGGCATCGCACGCCAGGACTACGCGGTCGACGCGGAGGAATTCGTGCAGGGCCTGGTGTGCGTGGCCGTGCCGGTGCGCCTGGCGGACAGCCGCGCGGTGCGCTGCGCGGTGGCGCTGCAGGCGCCGGTGGCGCGCATGACACTCACGCAGGCGCTGCAGCATCTGCCGCATTTGCGACAGGCGGCCACGGCGCTGGCCCGGACCTGGTCGTGATCCGCTGCAAGAATCGGCCCATGCCTGATTCCTCCGACGCTTCCCGCCCGCGGGCGCATCCCATTGTCCTGGCGGTTGCGCTTTCCCTGGGCGCCGCCATTTCCCTGGGTATCACGCGTTTTGCCTATGCCTTGCTGCTGCCGGTGATGCGCGACGACCTCGCCTGGAGCTACACGCTCGCAGGGGCCATGAACACGGTCAACGCGGCGGGCTACCTCGCCGGTGCGTTGATGACGCCGCTGTTGATGCGCCGCCTGGGCACGGCGGCGGTGCTGCTCTGGGGCTCGGCACTGGCCAGCGTGTTCATGGCACTCTCGGGCTTTTTCATCGAGGCCCATCCGCTGCTGCTGCAGCGCTTTCTGGCGGGCGTGGCCAGCGCCTATGTCTTCATCTCGGGTGGATTGCTGGCCGCGCGCATCGGCAGCCGCGTGCCGCGCCAGGCGGGGCTGGTGCTGGGCATCTATTACGGCGGGGTGGGCACGGGCATCGCACTGTCCACGCTGGCCATTCCGCTGCTGCTCGCGGCCGCGCGCAGCGCGCCGCATGGCTGGCGCTGGGCCTGGTGGGGGCTGGCGCTGCTGTGCGTGCTGGCCACGCTGGTGCTGCTCTGGCCCGCGCGCTTGCTCCCCGAAAGAGAGCTGTCCACGCAGGCGGGACAAGTGAAAAAGGCAGATTTGACCAAAAAATTGCCGTGGCTGGCGATGGCGCCCATGCTCGCGGGCTACACGCTCTTCGGCGTGGGCTACATCGGCTACATGACCTTCGTGATCGCGCTGCTGCGTGATCAGGGCGCGAGTGGCACGGCCGTCACGGTGTTCTACACGCTGCTGGGTCTGGCCGTGATTGCGTCGGCGCGCATCTGGGCGCGGCTGCTGGACAAGGCCAGGGGCGGCGGCGCGCTGGCGCTGCTCAATGCGCTGCTGGGGGTGGCCACGCTGCTGCCGGTGCTCACGGGCGCGTGGCCGGTGGTGCTGGCATCGGGATTGTTGTTTGGCGCGGTGTTTCTCTCGCTCGTGGCGTCGACCACGGCCTTCGTGCGCCACAACCTGCCCGAGACGCAGTGGGCCGCGGGCATCAGCGCCTTCACCATCCTCTTTGCCTTCGGCCAGATCGTCGGCCCCACGGTGGTGGGCTGGATCGCCGATGGCGCGGGGGGGCTGGCGCGCGGTTTCATCTATTCGGCCGCCGCACTCTGGCTGGGTGCGCTGGTGGCGTGGCGCCAGCGGCCGCTGGCGCAAGGTCTGGTCGCCGAGCGTTGAGCGGGCGGGCCAGCCTGCCTGGGAAGCCGCGGCGCTTTGCGCTCGATGCCGCGCCCCCAGGCTTTTCCAACACTCAGATGAGCCCTTCCGCCTTCATCGCGCGTTGCACCGCGGGGCGCGCGGCCACGCGCTCGCGCCAGGCCGCGAGGTTCTTCAGCGCCGAGAGGTCCAGGTGCAGGGGCTTGGCCCAGCCGCTCACGACGAACAGATAGGCGTCGGCCACGGTGAAATCATTGCCCATCAGGTATTGTTTGCCCGCGAGCTGCTCGTCCACCCACCGCAGGCGCTCGGTCAGCTTGTCCGTGCTGAACTTCTTGGCCTCGTTCGGCATGGAGGGATTGAACAGCGGGCTGAAATTCTTGTGGATCTCGGTCGAGGTGAAGTGCATCCACATCTGCAGTTCGTAGCGTGCCATCGTGCCGCAGGCGGGAATGAGCTTCCTGTCCGGGGCCTGGTCGGCGATGTACTGGCAGACGATGGCGCATTCACGCAGACCGGTGCCGTCGTCGAGCACGAGGTAGGGCACGTAGCCCAGCGGGTTGACTTTGCGATAGTCCGAGCCGTCGGGCAGCACCTTGGTCTTGGTGGGAGCGGAGATGGCTTCGTACTTCAGCCCGGCTTCTTCGAGCGAAATATGTGCGGCCAGCGAGCAGGCGCCGGCGGAGTAGTAGAGCTTCACGGTGAGGTCCTCATGGTTGAACAGACGTTCATGCCCCGGGGCATTTCGTGCCGCGCCGCGGGCGCTGGGCACGTTCCCAGCATGAACGAGCGCCGAGCAGCGTAGCAGAAAGTCACTTCATGCGGTGCCTGCAGGTTTGCTATTGGCGTGATAGCGAATGGCGCTGGAGGGTATTGGCTTGCAGGCTGTTTGGGCTTGAAATGACATGAGGCGCGGCTCTGTTCCTGAGGGCGAAGCCCTATTGCCGCGCGCGCCCGCTTGTGCTCACATCAGGCCAGCGATTTGCGGGTTGACGCCAGAAAGGAAGGTGTGCCATGACGACGGTTGCAGAGATACTGCGCTCCAAGAGCAATGCCCTGGTCTTTCACGTATCTCCCTCGGATACGGTGCTCGATGCCTTGCGCCTGATGGCCGAGCAGGGCATAGGCGCGGTGGTGGTGCTGGAGGGCGAAAAGCTCGCCGGCATCTTCACCGAGCGCGACTACGCCCGCAAGGTGGCGCTGCTCAGGCGCAGCTCGGGCGACACGCCCGTGAGCGACATCATGACGCGCGCCGTGCGCTACGTGCATCCCACGCAGACTGCCGAGGAATGCATGGCGCTGATGACGGAAAACCGCCTGCGTCACCTGCCCGTGCTCGACGATGGAAGGATCGTGGGCCTGGTCTCCATCGGCGACCTGGTCAAGCACGTGATCTCGCAGCAGCAGTTCGTGATCGCGCAGATGGAGCAGTACATCACCGGCGGCGGGCGGTAATACCGATTTGCCTTCAATCGTCCAACTTCGTTGGTTCGCCTTGCCGTGCCACGGCACTGTCTTCGGCTTTCCGCCTTGTTATCCGGCTGAATGCAAACCCGTACAAGGCGCTGCCTCGGCCTTTCAGGCGGCGACGACGCGGTTCTTGCCCGCGCGCTTGGCCAGGTACATGGCCTGGTCGGCGCGCTGCAGCGCGACGGCGCTTTCCTCGTCGGGCGCAAGCTGGGTCACCCCGGCGCTGAAGGTCATGAGCACATGCTCGTCGTTGCTCAGGAAGTAGTGGGCGCTCAGCTCACGCTGCAGGCGCCTGAGTGCCTGCACGCCCTGCTCCACCGTGGTGTTGGGCAGAATCAGAACGAATTCCTCGCCGCCATAGCGCGCCAGCTGGTCCTGCGGGCGCATCGCGGCACGCGCCACCTCGGTCAGGTGCACGAGCGCGGCGTCGCCCGTGGTGTGGCCCAGCCGGTCGTTGAGCACCTTGAAATCGTCCAGATCGAGCAGCGCCATGCACAGCGGCGCGCCGCTGCGCTGGCTGCCTGAAATCTCGCGCCTGAGCGCCTCGTCCAGTCCCTTGCGGTTGAGCGTGCCGGTCAGCGGGTCGTGCCGTGCCTGGGCGCTGGTGCGCTCCAGCGCCTGGCGCAGGCGCTCGATTTCGGCGTTCGCCGTGTCGGCGCGCTGGCGCAGCTCGTGCAGCTCGTGGCGCATGGCGCTGCTCTTTTGCGTCATGGCCTGCGTGGCGGCCAAGACCTCCTGCAGCACGGGCTTGAGCTCCTTCAGATCGCGCACCTGGCCGATGCGCTCGGCGCATTGCGTGAGCTGGCCGTGGTAGGCGGCGCTGCTCTCGTCCATCTGCGCGAGCCGGTCGATGAAGGTGGCCAGCAGCTCGCGCATCTGCCGCTGGGCCTCGACGGCGCGCTCCTTCGATTCGGATTGCTTGAAGATCACGTCCTTCAGGCGCTGCTGCACGTCGTCCAGCCGCCGCAGCGTCAGCGGCGGCACCGCCGCGTCGCGCAGCGCCTGCGCCTGGCCCTGCAGCCAGGCGTCGTCCTGGCTGAGCACGGCCACGTTCTCGAACACCATGTGCAGCAGGGTGAGCAGGGCGGCGCGAATCGCGGCCTGGTCCTCGGCGGCAAACGAGAGCCGGTAGCTGAAATTGGACAGGAGCTTTTCGGATTCGGGCAGCGCCGGCATGGGTTGCCTGAGCCAGGCGATCAGCTCCTGCCCGAGCTCGCGCACGCGGGCATCGTCCTCGCCCATGGCGGCGACCACGTTGTCCACCATGCGCGCGAGATGCTCGGCAAAGACGGTGTCGAGCGTGTCCCTGTCGGCCGGCTTGTCGGCGACGGTGGTCGACACCGGGGACAGGCCGAGCGTGGCGTATCCGACCAGCGTGCTTTGCAGCGCCGTCCAGTCCCTGCCGTCGATCGCCGCGTTCAGCTGCTCGAGCAGGCGCCGCTGCTCGGCCGTCTGCCCCGGCAGGATGCGCGCGATCTGGCGCAGGCGGATTTCCGGGAAGGCCGGCTGGCTGATCTGGCCCGAGATTTCATCGTAGATCGCCAGGTAGTTGTCCGGCGTGGGCTGCAGCCGCCGCGCGGCCAGCTGCTTGAAGGTTTCGCGGGCGTATTCGGAGGCGGGTTTGTTGGCCATGGCGGGCGCTGATAGACGAGTCGCGTTTGCCGCGATTGTCGCCCGTCGCGCTCAGGCGGCATTCACCAGCACCAGCTTGCCCTTGACGTCGCGCGCCGCCATTTGCGCGTAGGCGGCGGGCAGCTCGCTCATGGGCAGCACGCGGTCGATCACCGGCTTGATCCTGCCGCTGGCGTACCCCTGCGCCAGCGTCGCCAGCATCGCGGCGTTGGCCTGCGGCTCGCGCTTGGCGAATTCGCCCCAGAACACGCCGACGATGGACGCGCCCTTGAGCAGCGGCAGATTCATCGGCAGGCTGGGAATCGGGCCGGCCGCGAACCCGATCACCAGGTAACGCCCGCGCCATGCGATGGAGCGAAACGCCGCCTCGGTGAACTCGCCGCCCACGGGGTCGTAGACCACGTCCGGCCCTTTGCCGCCGGTCAGCTCCTTGAGCGCGGCGCGCAGGTCCTGCGTGCGGTAGTTGATGGTGGCATCGGCCCCCTGCGCGCGGCAGACGTCGCACTTTTCCTGCGTCGATGCGGCGGCGATCACGCGTGCGCCGGCCGCCTTGGCGATCTGGATCGCCGCCGTGCCCACGCCGCCGGCCGCGCCCAGTACCAGCACCGTCTCGCCCGCCCGCAGCGCCGCGCGATCGATCAGCGCGTGGTGCGAGGTGGCGTAGGTCATGATGAAGGCCGCCGCGTCCGTGAACGCGAAGCCCTCGGGCAGCGGCATGCACAGCGCGGCGGACGCGATGGTGTGCGTGCCGAAGCCGCCCGTGCCCGACAGGCAGGCCACGTGCTGTCCGATGCGCAGGTGTTTCACCCCCTCGCCCACGGCGCTGACCACGCCCGCGTATTCCGAGCCCGGCACGAAGGGCAGCGGCGGCTTGAACTGGTATTTGTTCTGCACGATCAGCAGGTCGGGAAAGTTCAGGCTGGCCGCGCGGATGCCGATCAGCACCTCGCCGGGGCCGGGTTCGGGCGTGGGCAGCTCGGTCCATGCGAGCGCATCGACCCCGGTGGGGTTGCTGCAAAGCCAGGCGTGCATCGTGTCTCCTTCCTGTGGTCTGGGCCGACCATTATGGAAGTGCGGTCGCGCCCCGTTTGTCCCTCGCGCGACGGGCGGCCACGATCGGGCGCGCGCCCCTACAATGCCAGCCTTCCCTTGCAAGCAACAATGCGTATCCTTTTGTGCAACGACGACGGCTATCAGGCCCCCGGCCTGGTGGCGCTGCATGCGGCGCTGTCGCCGATCGCCGAGGTGCAGGTGGTCGCGCCCGAGCACAACAACAGCGCCAAATCCAACGCGCTGACGCTCAACGCGCCGCTGTACGTGCATACGGCCCCCAACGGCTTCCGCTATGTGAACGGCACGCCGGCCGACTGCGTGCACATCGCGCTCACGGGGCTGCTCGGCGAACACCCCGACCTGGTGATTTCGGGCATCAACAACGGTGCCAACATGGGCGACGACACGCTCTACTCAGGCACCGTGGGCGCGGCCATGGAAGGCTATCTCTTCGGCATCCCGTCGATCGCCGTCTCGCAGGTCGACAAGGGCTGGCAGGAGCTGGACGCGGCCGCGGTTACGGTTGCCACGCTGGTGGCGCAGATGAAGGAACAGCATTTCGTCGGCACCGCCGCATGGCTGCTCAACGTCAACATTCCGAATCTGCCGCTCGAGGCGCTGCGACCGGCCAAGCTCTGCCGCCTCGGGCGTCGCCATGCGGCGCAAAGCGCCATCCGGCAGGAGAACCCGCGCGGCGAGACCATGTATTGGATCGGCGCGGCCGGCGCGGCCCGGGACGCAAGCGAAGGCACGGATTTCCATGCGACGGCGCAGGGGCACGTGTCCGTCACGCCGCTGCAGGTGGATCTGACCGATCACCAGAACCTCGGCTACTGGGCGCAGACCATGGCGCGGCTGGCGATGGCGGGGCAGACCGCATGAATCCGTCGCGCAGGCCGGGGTTTCCGGCGCGGGTGGGCGGGCTCAGGACAGGCACGGGTCCTGCGTTGGCCGCTCCCGTGCCGACGCGCGCGCCGCAGGCGCCGACGCCGGTGCCCCAGGGCCTGGGGCTGGATTCGGCCGCCGTGCGCCAGCGCATGACGCAGCGCCTGGCGCAGGCGGGCATTGCGCGCACGGACGTGCTGCAGGCCATGGGGACGGTGCCGCGCCACCACTTCGTGGACACGGCACTGGTCACCCAGGCCTATGAAGAGACCAGCCTGCCCATTGGCTGGGGGCAGACCATTTCCAAGCCCGCCGTGGTGGCGCGCATGATCGAGCTGCTGCTGGGCGCGCCTTGCGTGCAGTCCGGAGGCCGGCTCGCGCGCGTGCTGGAGATCGGTACCGGCTGCGGCTACCAGGCAGCCGTGCTCTCGCTGTTGGTGCGCGAGGTCTACTCCATAGAGCGTCTGCGGGCCATGCACGAGCGCGCGCGCGAGCGGCTGCGCCCCTTGCGGCTTGCGAACGTGCACCTGATCCTGGGCGACGGCATGCTCGGCTATGCTGCGGGGGCACCCTACGCGGGCATCATCGCCGCCGCTGGCGGTCAGCAGCTGCCGGGCGCATGGTGCGAGCAGCTGGCCGTCGGGGGGCGGCTGGTGGCGCCCGTCGTCGGCGCGGACGGCGCACAGGCTTTGCAGGTGGTGGACAGAACCGCGCAGGGCTACGTGCACAGCGTGCTCGAGGCGGTGCACTTCGTCCCCCTAAAATCGGGTATCGCGTGATTCAACGAACGCAGGCTGAGGTATGAGGCAAATCAGGTCGATGGGATTGTGGACGGGTGTTCTGGGGGCAGCGATGCTGCTCGCGGCGTGCAGCACACCGGTCAATCAGGCACCTGTGGAGAGCCGCGGCACGTCGGCCCTGGGCGGTGCCGAATCCGTGGCCCCGACCACCGTGCCCGCCAAGCCGCTCCCCGGGGCGGAGAACGCGGGCAAGCCGGGGTATTACACGGTCAAGCCCGGCGACACGCTGATTCGCATCGGCCTCGATCACGGACAGGCGTGGAAGGACCTTGTGCGCTGGAACCAGCTTGCAAACCCGAACGTCATCGAAGTGGGGCAGGTGCTGCGCGTGGCGCCACCCGATGCCGCCACGGCGGCGGCGACGGTCGCGTCGGACAAGGGTGTGGTGACGAGGCCGGTGGCCAGCAGTGCTGCGGCGGTGAACGGGTCCGCGGCAGCGGCTGCTGCCCCGGCGCTCGCGGCCCCCGCGGCGGCACCGGCGGCGCCTGCGGCAGCCCCTGGCGACATTCAACTGGCCTGGCCGGCTTCCGGCAAGGTGGAGGCCCGGTTCGACGAGGCGCGCAACAAGGGCCTGGACATCGGTGGCAAGGCCGGAGACCCGGTGCTGGCTGCCGGGGACGGCCGGGTGGTCTACGCCGGGGCGGGCCTGCGCGGTTATGGCAACCTGCTGATCGTGCAGCACAACAAGACCTATCTGACGGCCTACGCGCACAACCAGAAGCTGCTGGTCAAGGAAGATCAGACCGTGCATCGGGGCCAGAAGATCGCCGAGATGGGCAGCAGCGATGCGGACCACGTGAAACTGCATTTTGAAGTGCGCCGCGAAGGCAAACCGGTCGATCCGCTGCGCTACCTGCCCGCACGCTGATGGCCGCGCCCGCGCCGCAAGGCGAGAGTGGCGAGCCGCAGCCTGACGCGGCGGAGTGCGAGCAGCGCGACCTCACCATCTCGGTCAGCGAGCACGGGCTGCGCCTGGACAAGACGCTTGCCCTGCTGGTGCCCGAGTTCTCGCGCAGTTACCTGCAGCAGCTGCTGGAGCAGGGGGCCGTGCAGCTCGATGGCCGCGTCGGCGTCAAGCCCGCGCACAAGGTACGCGCCGGTGATCTGCTGCGGGTGCAGATGCGCCCCACCGAGCAGAGCCAGGCATTCCACCCCGAGCCGATACCTATCGATGTGGTGCATGAAGACGAGCATCTGCTGGTGATCAACAAGCCCGCCGGGCTCGTCGTGCATCCCGCGGCCGGACACTGGAGCGGTACGCTGCTCAATGGCCTGCTCGGGCGTGACGCGGGCGCGGCACAGCTGCCGCGCGCGGGCATCGTGCACCGGCTGGACAAGGACACGAGCGGTCTGATGGTGGTGGCGCGCACCCGCGCGGCCATGGATGCGCTGACGCGAGCCATTTCCGCCCACGAAGTCAGCCGGCGTTATCTGGCCCTGGCCTGGGGGCGCTGGTTGCCGGGCGCGCGGCAAAGCGTGGACGCGCCCATCGGGCGCGATCCGCGCAATCGCCTGCGCATGGCGGTGGTGGATCTGGCGCTGCGCCCGGGCAAGACCGCGCGCACCGACATGGAAGGCCTGGCGACCGACGGCCGGCTCAGCCTGGTGCGCTGCAGCCTGCACACGGGGCGCACGCACCAGATCCGCGTGCACATGGCGTCCATCGGACACCCTCTGGTGGCTGATGCGTTGTACGGTGGCGCGCCCGCGGCGGACATGCAGCGCCAGGCCCTGCATGCCTTTTCCCTGGCCCTGGCGCACCCTGTCACTGGCGTGCTCATGCGCTGGAGCGCGCCGCTGCCGCAGGATCTGCGCCATGCGCTTGACGTGCTGGGCTTGGACTACAATGAGCCGTAAGTTTGCGTCGCGCTGGTATTTTGCGACGCTGGCCCCAGCGCAGCGGGGTTGCTCCTTGCGCGCGTTCATGCGGCTCCCTGGTTCGGGCCGCGCACCCACAAATCCGCATTAGCGTCGCTTTGACAGGCAGGGTCACACGCGTGGCGTGTCTGTCCAGGGCGTCAGACCATGAACACGGTGGAAGCCAAGAAGGTCCTGGAGACCGCGTTGATCTGCTCGCAGCAGCCCTTGGCGCTGCGTGATCTGCGCGCGCTGTTCGACGAGGCGGTGGGCGCCGATACCATCAAGTTCCTGCTGGAAGAGCTGCAGGCGGACTGGGCGCAGCGCGGGGTGCAGCTGGTGCAGGTGGCGTCCGGCTGGCGGTTCCAGAGCCGCCCCGAGATGCGCATCTGGCTCGATCGCCTCGTGCCCGAGAAGCCCGCGCGCTACAGCCGTGCGACGCTGGAAACGCTGGCCATCATTGCGCACCGCCAGCCGGTGACGCGCGGTGACATCGAGGACATCCGTGGCGTGGTGGTGGGCAGCCTGATCATCAAGCAGCTGGAAGACCGGGGCTGGATCGAGGTGATCGGACACCGCGAGACGGTGGGGCGGCCCGCGCTTTTTGCCACCACGCGGCAGTTCCTCGATGACCTTGGCCTGCAATCGATTGCCGATTTGCCGCAGCTGCAGGCCGGCGCGGCGGACATGCTCGAAGGTGATGAGCGGCAGGCGGCGCTGGCGCTGCCCGCCGACGAGCGGCCGAATCTGGATGAGGGTGCACCAACCACCGCGGGAAATGATGATGAATGACGAACAGAACGCAGGTCCGGTCGACAACGCTTCGGCCCATGGGCGCGCGCCTGAGGATCAGGAGCACGCGGCGCGGCGCACGCAGCTGGGCAGGCGCAGGCGGGGGCCGCGCGGCGCGCCGGGAGAAGGGCGGCCCGGGACGGTCGTTGAAGCGGGTGGCGGCGAGCCCGGATACCGGTTCGCGGATGTCGTCTCCGGACAGCTCGACCAGGACGATGAAAACCCCGAGCTCGCCGCGCCCAAGCGCGTGCTGCAGCCGCGCCCCGAATCGCCCAAGCTGCACAAGGTGCTGGCGCAGGCGGGCATGGGCTCGCGCCTGGAGATGGAGCAACTGATTTTGGAAGGGCGCATTTCGGTCAACAACGAACCGGCCCACATCGGTCAGCGGGTGCAGTTTGGCGACCAGATCAAGGTCAACGGCAGGCCGATCCGCTTTCGCATCGAGCCGCCCGCGCCGCGCGTGCTTGCCTACCACAAGCCCGCGGGAGAAGTGGTCACGATGGACGACCCGGAAAACCGCCCGACGGTGTTTCGCAAACTCCCGCGACTGCCTCAGGGCAAGTGGCAGTCGGTGGGGCGCCTCGACCTGAATACCGAGGGCTTGCTGCTCTTCACCAATTCGGGCGATCTGGCCAACCGGCTGATGCATCCTCGCTTCGGCACGGAACGCGAATATGCCGTGCGCGTGCTCGGGGCCTTGAGCAATGAGGAAAAGCAGCAACTGCTCGACGGCGTCACGCTCGACGACGGTATGGCGGCATTCGGCACCATCGAAGACGGCGGGGGGGAAGGCGCCAATTGCTGGTACCGCGTGACGATTGCCGAGGGCCGCAACCGCGAGGTGCGCCGCATGATCGAAGCCGTGGGCCATGCCGTGAGCCGCCTCATCCGCATCCGCTACGGCGCCATGGTGCTGCCGCGCGGCCTCAAGCGCGGCACCTGGATGGAGCTGGACGAACGCGACATCCGCGCGCTGACGCAGGCGGCGGGTCTGCCTGATCGGGCACCGGCCCGCGGCGAGCGCAAGGGTGGCGGTGGTGGCGGGCAGAGAAACGGCCGACGTGGTGCACAGGGGCAGCAGGGGCGCGATTCCCGTCAGGGCGGCAGTGCCCAGCCCGACCCGATGAAGACCTCGGTGGGCTACATCGGCGCCGACAGCTTCGCACGCCAGCGCCGCCAGCGGCAAAATCCCGGCCAGCGCCGGAGTGGCCGTCGGCCCTGACCGTACACCGTAAAATCGACTGTTTTTTGCACTTGTTGCAAGTCCCGCTTCATTTCATTCAGAACAGGAACAGCCCCATGGCCCTCGAACGTACCCTCTCCATCATCAAACCCGATGCCGTCGCCAAGAATGTGATCGGCCAGATCTATGCGCGTTTTGAAGCCGCGGGTCTGAAGATCGCCGCCGCCCGCATGATCCATCTCTCGCGTGCGCAGGCCGAGCAGTTCTACGCCGTGCACAAGGAGCGCCCCTTCTTCAAGGATCTGGTCGATTTCATGATCTCCGGCCCGGTCATGGTGCAGGTGCTCGAAGGCGAGAACGCCGTCCTGAAGAACCGCGAGCTCATGGGCGCCACCGACCCGAAGAAGGCCGCGCCCGGCACCATCCGCGCCGATTTCGCCGACAGCATCGATGCCAACGCGGTGCATGGCTCCGACGCGGCCGAGACCGCCGCCGTGGAAGTGGCCTTCTTCTTCCCGGGCTGGTCCGTTTACGCTCGCTGATGAGCACGTTTCGCCGGGCGCCTGTCCGCTGTCAGGCCCCGGCGGGAGCAATGTCATGATCACCAATCTCCTCGACCTGGACCGCGACGCGCTCGCCGCATTCTGTGGCCAGCTTGGGGAAAAGCCGTTTCGCGCGACCCAGCTGTTTCGCTGGATGCACCAGCGCGGCGTGCAGGATTTCGACCAGATGACGGATCTGGCCAAGTCCTTTCGTGAAAAGCTCAAGGACTGCGCCTACATCGTGGCGCCGCCGGTGGCCAAGGAACATGTCTCGCAGGATGGCACGGTCAAGTGGCTGTTCGACGTGGGCCGCAACAACGCGATCGAAACCGTCTACATCCCCGAGGACGACCGCGGCACGCTGTGCGTCTCTTCGCAGGCCGGCTGCGCGGTGGGCTGCCGCTTCTGCTCCACCGGGCACCAGGGCTTCAGCCGGCACCTGACGGCAGGCGAGATCGTCGGCCAGCTCTGGTGGGCCGAGCACGCGCTGCGCAAGCGCCTGGGCACCGACGAACGCGTTGTCACCAACGTGGTCTTCATGGGCATGGGCGAGCCCATGCACAACTACCCGGCGCTGGTGCCGGCGCTGCGCACCATGCTGGACGACCATGCCTATGGCCTGTCGCGGCGGCGGGTGACCGTGTCCACGTCGGGCGTGGTGCCGATGATCGACCGTCTCGCGGGCGATTGCCCCGTGGCGCTGGCGATTTCGCTGCATGCGCCCACGGATGCGCTGCGCGACACGCTGGTGCCGCTCAATCGCAAGTATCCGATCGCCGAGCTGCTCGGCGCGGCCCGGCGCTATCTCGATGTGGCGCCGCGCGATTTCATCACCTTCGAATATTGCATGCTCGATGGCGTGAACGATCAGCCCGAGCAGGCGCGCCAGCTCGTCGAACTGATCAACGACAAGCGCTGGGCAGGCTTGTCGTGCAAGCTCAACCTGATTCCGTTCAATCCCTTCCCGCAGTCCGGTTTGCGCCGTTCGCCCAATGCGGCGATCGCGGCTTTTGCCAAGGTGCTGCTCGATGCCGGCGTGGTGACGACGGTGCGCAAGACGCGTGGCGACGATATCGACGCAGCCTGCGGGCAACTGGCGGGCGAGGTGCAGGATCGCACGCGCGCCAGTGAACGCATGGCCAAGCTGCGCGAGAGCGTGGCGCATTGAGCGGCCCCAACATGAAGGAGGAACAGGCAATGGTCTCATGGCACTCGATGCTTCGCGGCGCGGGCAGTTGGCTGGCGGTCATGCTGTTGGCGGCTTCTTTGCTTGCGTTGCAGGGATGTGCCCATCAGCCTGCTTCTGGCGATGCAGGGGCCGCGGCCGCATCGGACAAGGGCGCGGGCACCGACGCCCGCAAGCGGGCGCATATCCGGCTGGAGCTGGCTGCCAGCTATCTGCAGTCGGGCAGGACCGATGTGGCCCTGGACGAGGCGCGTCAGGCGGTGGCGGCGGACCCCACCTATGCCGAAGCCTGGCATCTGCGTGGCTTGGTGTACCTGGCTCAGCGGGAATGGGCGAGGGCGCAGTCGGATCTGGACCGTGCGCATGAGCTCAAGCCGAATGATCCGGACATCCTGCACAACCTGGGCTGGCTGCGCTGCGAGCAGAAGGACTATGACGCGGCCGATGCCTTGTTCAAGCAGGCGCTGGCCACCCCGGGCTACACCGAGCGCGTGAAGACGCAGGCGGCCCAGGGGGTGTGTTACGAGCGCGCAGGACATTTGAAGCTGGCGCATGAGGCCCTGCTGCACGCCTATGAGTTCGATGCGCGCAATCCGGTCGTGGGCCTGCATCTTGCCTCCGTCATCTTTGCCCAGGGTGACGCCCAGCGGGCGCAGTTCTACATTCGCCGCGTGAACAACGGCGAGTACTCCGATGCGGCATCGCTGTGGCTGGGCATCAAGATCGAGCGTGCACTCAAGGACACGCAGGCCATGGGCCAGCTGGCCGAGCAGTTGAACAAGCGCTACCCCTCGTCCAAGGAGGCTTTGGCCCTGGGCCGTGGAGCGTTTGATGAGTGAGCCCGAATCCGGCGTGCCGCAGCAAGATCAGGCCGCGCTCGCGGCGGACGCCGGCGCGCCCATGACGGCGGGGCGCCTGCTCGCCGCCCGGCGCGAGGACGCGGGCCTGCACCTGGCGGCTCTGGCGGCCACGCTCAAGGTGCCGCTGCACAAGTTGCAGGCGCTGGAAGGGGATCGGTACGACGCGTTCAATGACGTCGTCTTCCTGCGCGCGCTGGCCTCCAGTGTCTGCCGCGTGCTCAAGATGGATGCGGGCCCGGTGCTCGCCCTGCTGCCGCAGAGCGCGCCCGTGGCGCTCAAGGATCAGCAGGGTTTGAACGCCCGGTTCAAGGAGGCCGGGAGCCGCTCGGATGGTGCCGGGGCACTGGGCTTGCCGATGTCGCGCCTGACCGCGTTTGCCGTGATCGCGCTGCTGGCGGCCGCGCTGGTGATTGCGTTCGTGCCGCGTACCGACAACGCCGCCTCGGTGCCGCCGCAGGTCGCGACCGAGCCGGCGCCTGCGCAGGCGACCGAGTCGGCCCCGGCTCCGGCCCGCGAGCCAGCCCCCGTGGTGCTGCCGCTTGCCGCCACTGGCCCCGCACCGGGCAACAGCCCCTCGGCACCGATGGCGGCGCCACCGGACACGGTAGCCGCAACCAAGTTGGAAGAACCCCCGGCCGAGCCCGGGTTGAATGCGCCGGCCGCCACGGTAGCCGATGCGTTGGTCATACAGGCGCGCGAACAGACCTGGGTGCAGGTACGCGACGCCAAGGGCGCGGTGTTGGCCGAGCGCACCTTGCACAAGGGTGAGCGCTATGCGCTGCAAGGCAGTGGTCCCTGGTCCGTCGTGGTCGGGCGCGCGGATGCGGCCGATGTGACCGTGCGGGGTCAACCCATGGATTTGAGTGCCATCGCGCGCAGCAACGTCGCACGGTTTGAGGTGAAGTAAATGCAGATGTCTGAAGCAGGCGCAGCGATTCCCATGGTGGCGCCGGCACCGCGCCACTCGCGCCAGGCGCGCGTGGTTTGGGGCGACAAGGTGGTCACAGTGGGTGGCGACGCACCGGTGCGCGTGCAGTCCATGACCAACACCGATACCGCCGACGCCAAGGCGACGGTGATCCAGGTTCGCCAGCTCGCGCTGGCCGGCTCCGAGTTCGTGCGCATCACGGTCAACACACCCGAGGCGGCGGCGGCCGTCCCCGAGATCCGCGAGCGCCTGGACCGGATGGGCGAATTCGTCCCGCTGGTGGGTGATTTCCACTACAACGGGCACCGGCTGCTCACCGATTTCCCGGAGTGCGCGCGCACGCTCTCCAAGTACCGCATCAACCCCGGCAACGTCGGCAAGGGCGACAAGCACGACAAGCAGTTCGCCCAAATGATCGAGGCGGCGCTGAAGTGGGACAAGCCCGTGCGCATCGGCGTGAACTGGGGCAGCCTCGACCAGGATCTGCTCACCAGCCTGATGGACGAGAACGGCGCGCGCGCCCAGCCCTGGGACGCACGCCAGGTGATGTACGAGGCCTTGGTGCGCTCGGCTCTTTCGTCGGCCCGGCGCGCCGAGGAGCTGGGCATGAACGGCGATCAGGTGATCCTTTCGTGCAAGGTCAGCGGCGTGCAGGATCTGATCGCGGTGTACCGCGCGCTGGCGCAGCGCTGCGACTATGCCCTGCACCTGGGCCTGACGGAAGCCGGCATGGGCGCCAAGGGCATCGTTGCCTCGACCGCGGCCATGGCCATGCTGCTGCAGGAGGGCATAGGCGACACCATCCGCGTCTCGCTCACGCCCAAGCCGGGCGAATCGCGCACGCAGGAGGTGCTGGTGGCCACCGAGATCCTGCAGTCGCTCGGCCTGCGCGCGTTTGCGCCCAGCGTCACCGCCTGCCCTGGGTGCGGGCGCACCACCAGCACCACCTTCCAGGAGCTGGCCAAGCAGATCGACGACTACCTGCGCGAGCAGATGCCGCTGTGGCGCACGCGCTACCCCGGCGTGGAAAAGCTGCGCGTGGCGGTGATGGGCTGCATCGTCAACGGGCCGGGCGAGAGCAAGCACGCGGACATCGGCATCAGTCTGCCGGGCACGGGCGAGGCGCCCGCGGCACCTGTGTACATCGATGGACAGAAGGCGACCACCTTGCGCGGTGAACACATCGCGACGGAGTTCCAGCAGCTCGTGCAGGACTATGTGGAGCGCCGCTACGGGCTGGCGGCGGGCGCGGCCTGACGCGTTCGTTTTCATGGAAAAGTGAGCTATTGGCGCTTGATGGACAAGCGCTTGAGCCTGTTTTTATATAAATTTCCGACACCATGCAAAGACTGGCCGCCATCAAGGGCATGAACGACATCCTGCCGCCGGACTCCGCCCGCTGGGAGTGGCTGGAGTCCGTGGTGCGCTCGCTGATGCAGCGCTACGCCTACCGCGCCATCCGCACGCCCATCGTCGAGCCGACGGCGCTCTTCGTGCGCGGGCTGGGGCAGGTGACCGACATCGTCGAGAAGGAGATGTACTCCTTCGAGGACCGGCTCAACGGCGAGCAGCTCACGCTGCGCCCCGAAGCGACCGCCGGCGTGGTGCGCGCGGTGGTCGAGCATTCGCTGCTGCACGACGGTGGCAAGCGCCTGTACTACATGGGCCCGATGTTCCGCCACGAGCGCCCCCAGCGCGGGCGCTACCGCCAGTTTCACCAGATCGGCGCCGAGGCGCTGGGTTTTCCCGGCGCCGAGATGGACGCGGAGATCATCCTGCTGGCGCAGGCGCTCTGGGCCGAGCTGGGCCTGCAGGACGTGCGGCTGGAGCTCAACAGCCTGGGCCAGCCCGAGGAGCGCAAGGCGCACCGCGCGGCACTGATCACTCATTTCGAGCAGCACCGCGAGCTGCTCGATGAAGATGCACAGCGGCGCCTGTACACCAACCCGCTGCGCATCCTCGACACCAAGAACCCGGCCATGCAGGCCGTGGTCGAGTCGGCCCCCCGGCTCATGGATTACCTGGGCGACGCCTCGCGCCAGCACCTGCAGACCGTGCAATCCATTCTCGATGCGGCCGGGGTGGCGTGGCGCATCAATCCACGCCTGGTGCGCGGCATGGACTATTACAACCTCACGGTGTTCGAGTTCGTCACCGACCAGCTCGGCGCGCAGGGCACGATCTGCGGCGGTGGCCGCTACGACTACCTGATCGAGGAAATGGGCGGCAAACCCGCGCCCGCCGTGGGCTGGGCGTTGGGCGTGGAGCGCGTGCTCGAACTGCTCAAGGAGCAGCAGCGCCAGGCCCCGGCCGCCGTACCCGACGCCTACGCCGTGGTGGCCGATGCGGCCTTCCTGCCCGCCGTGATGGCGCTGCTGCAGCAGCTGCGCCTGCGCGGCGTGGCGGTGCAGATGCACAGCGGCGCGGCCCAGGCGCAGGGGTTGGGCAGCATCAAGACGCAATTCAAGAAAGCCGATGGCAGTGGTGCGCGGTACGCTCTTGTTTTCGGAGCGGATGAAATGCATGCCGGAATGGTGTCCGTCAAACCCCTGCGTGAAGCAGGCGAGCAAAAACAGGTCCCGCTGGCCGACATCGCCGCCCTGGCGGCCAGCCTACAATCCGCGCGCTGAAAGAAAGACCGAACGATGGCACACCATTTCGACCTCGAAGAACAGGAACAGATCGCCCAGTTCAAGCATTTCTGGGACACCTGGGGCACGCTCATCACCTGGACCGTCATTTGGCAGGGCCGTCAGGCGCAGCAGGCGGTGGCGATGATGGACGCGGTCGAAGTCGCGGCGCAAGCCAAGGACCTCGATCGCGTGCAGCAGATTTTTGGTGATCTGCGCAAGGACTATCCGCGTACCGCGCAGGCGGGGCAGGCCGGGCTCCTGGCCGCGCAGGAATATGCCAATGCCGGGCGCTGGAAAGAAGCCCAGGCGGCCCTGACCTGGGTCGCGGACAACGCGAGCGATGACGGCTATGTGGCGCTCGCCCGTCTGCGGCTGGCGGCGGTGCTGATGCAGGAAAAATCCTACGACCAGGCCTTGGCGCAGTTGTCATCCACCTTTCCGCCGGAGTTCGCCGCCATGGTGGCCGATCGCAAGGGGGACGTGCTCAACCTGCAGGGCAAGAAGCAGGAGGCGATCGAACAATACCGCCGTGCCTGGGATGGGCTGGGTGAGCAGGCAAGCTATCGCCAGGTCGTGCAGGCCAAGCTCGACGCTCTGGGCGCCGCCACGCCGGCCAAGGGGGGCGCATGATGGGCGCGGCAAACCGTACGCTGCGCCTGCTGGCGACCTGTGCTGTCGTGGCATCGGCACTGGTACTGGGCGCCTGTGGTTCATCCAGGCCCAAGCCGGTCGAGCTGGGTGCGGTCGTTCCCTTGCTTCCCGTGCACCTGTCCTGGCAGACTCAGATCGGTTCGGTGGGCAGGTTGGTGCTCGCCCCTGCCGTGCACGGCGACACCGTCGTGCTCGCTTCGGAAGGAGGCACGGTCACGGCGCTGGATGCGCGCAGTGGCGCGAGCCTCTGGCGGGTGCAGCTCGCCGATGCACTGTCGGCGGGTGTCGGCAGCGACGGCCAGCGCGCCGCCGTAATTTCCCGTGGCCGCGAACTGATCGTCATGCAGGCGGGGCACGAGCTCTGGCGCAAACCTCTGCCGGCGCAGACGTTCACGGCGCCGCTGGTGGCGGGCGGGCGCGTCTTCGTGATGACGGCCGATCGCTCGGTGATGGCGTTTGACGGCAGGAGCGGCGCCAGCCTGTGGAACCAGCAGCGCCAGGGCGAAACCCTGGTGTTGCGCGAAAACGGCCTCTTGATGGCCGTTGGCGATACGCTGGTGGCCGGTATTTCCGGGCGCATGGTGGGGTTCGATCCTGATTCCGGGAGGGTGCGCTGGGAGGCGCCGCTGGCCACGCCGCGCGGCGCCAACGATGTCGAGCGTCTGGTGGAAGTGATGGGCGGCGTGAGCCGTGAAGGCAACGTGGTCTGCGCCCGGGCGTTTCAGGCGGCCGTGGGCTGTGTGGACGCCGCTCGCGGTGCCTTGCTCTGGACGCGGACCGCTCATGGTGCCCGGGGCATCGACGGTGATGCGCAGGCGCTGTATGGCGCCGAAAGCAATGGCCTCGTGCAGGCCTGGAAACGCGCCGACGGCGCGCCCCTGTGGACGTGGCAGCAATTGCGCTATCGCCATCTCACGGCACCGCTGTTGCTTGGGCGCTCGGTGGTGATCGGCGACAGCACGGGCCTCGTGCACCTGCTGTCCAAGGAAGACGGCTCGCCGCTGAACCGCTTGACGACGGACAGCTCAGGCGTGGCCACGACGCCCGTGGTGGCAGGCAAGACCTTGGTCGTGGTCACGCGCCAGGGCAGCGTCTACGGTTTTCGACCGGATTGACAGGACGATTCGTGAAGCCAGTCATCGCCCTCGTGGGGCGGACCAACGTCGGCAAATCGACGCTCTTCAATCGCCTCACGCGATCGCGCGATGCGATCGTGGCGGATGCGGCCGGGCTGACGCGTGACCGCCACTACGGCCTCGGACGGCTGGGCAGGCACGAATACATCGTCGTCGATACCGGCGGTTTCGAGCCCGATGCGGACAGCGGCATCTACCGCGAGATGGCCCGGCAGACCGAGCAGGCGATCGCCGAAGCCGATGTCGTCATTTTCGTCGTGGACGTGCGCGCGGGCCTCTCGGCACAGGACCACGACATTGCCGTGTACCTGCGCCGGCTGGGCAGGCCTTGCGTGCTCGCGGGCAACAAGGCCGAAGGCATGCAGGAAAGCGCCTTGCTCGGCGAGTTCTACGAACTCGGCCTGGGGCAGGTGCATCCGGTGTCGGCCGCGCATGGGCAGGGCATACGCAGCCTGCTGGAGGCCGCGCTGGAGCCCCTGGCGCTGCCCGAGCCCGACGATGAGGCCGTGCAGGATCACGGAAATACCATACGCCTTGCTGTGGCGGGCCGGCCCAATGTCGGCAAGTCCACCTTGATCAACGCCTGGCTGGGGGAAGAACGCCTCGTGGCGTTCGACCTGCCGGGGACGACGCGCGATGCCATCACCGTGCCGTTCGAGCACCGCGGTCAGAAATACGAGCTGGTCGATACGGCCGGGCTGCGCCGCCGTGGCAAGGTGTTCGAGACCATCGAGAAGTTTTCGGTCGTCAAGACCCTGCGGGCGATCGAATCGGCGCACGTGGTGCTGCTGCTGCTGGACGCGACGCAGGGCGTGACCGACCAGGATGCGCACATCGCCGGCTACATCCTTGAGAGCGGTCGCGCTGTCGTGGTGGCCGTGAACAAATGGGATGCGGTGGACGATTACCAGCGCCAGCAGGTTCAGCGCTCGATCGAGAACCGGCTGGCCTTCATGAAATTCGCCACGATCCACTTCATTTCAGCCGCTCGCAGGCAGGGGATTGCCGCCATCTGGGACTCGATCCGCAAGGCGTATCACGCCTCGATCTGCAAGATGCCGACACCGGTGCTCACGCGCGTGTTGCTGGAATCGGTGCAGTTTCAGACCCCCAAGCGCTCCGGTGGCTCCCGGCCCAAGCCCCGCTACGCGCACCAAGGCGGCATGAATCCGCCGGTCATCGTCGTCCATGGCAATTCTCTGGAGCACCTGACCGACGCCTACAAGCGTTTCCTCGAAGGGCGCTTTCGCAAGCAGTTCGACTTGGTGGGCACGCCGCTGAGGGTGGAATTCAAGACGTCGAAAAATCCCTATACCGACAAAAACGACTCTTGAAAATGTGCCTTGCCGCCCGCACCCTGTTGGCTCGGGTTGCTGTGGTAAGGTGACGCACCACAACAACAGTTTTGAACACGGAGCATATCGTGAGCAACAAAGGCCAACTACTTCAAGATCCGTTCCTGAACGCGCTGCGGCGCGAACACGTGCCAGTTTCCATCTATCTCGTCAACGGCATCAAGCTGCAGGGGCAGATCGAGTCCTTCGATCAGTACGTGGTTTTGCTGCGCAATACCGTCACGCAGATGGTCTACAAGCACGCCATTTCGACCATCGTTCCAGGTCGTGCCGTCAACTTCGCTGCGGCGGAAACGGCCGAGCCTGGCGAGCAATAAGCGTCGTGGGACAGGGTGAGGCCGTGCCCCTGCTCATTGCCGGGGTGCTGCCGTGAGTGCGTTACCCCATTCGCCTGAAGCAGCCGCGCGGGTGCTTCTCGTGGGCGTGGATTTTGGCGCAGATGCCTTCGATGCACAGTTGCAGGAGCTGGCGCTGCTTGCGCGCAGCGCCGGGCTTGATCCTGTTGCACGGCTGACGTGCAAGCGCAAGGCGCCCGACGCTGCGCTTTTCGTCGGAAGCGGCAAGGCCGAGGAGATCGGCGCGCTGGCACGCGGACACGAAGTGCAGGAAATCATTTTCGACCAGGCCTTGAGCCCGGCGCAGCAGCGCAACCTGGAGCAGCAGCTTCAGATGCCGGTCTACGACCGGACCATGCTCATTCTGGAGATTTTTGCCCAGCGCGCGCGCAGTTACGAGGGCAAGCTCCAGGTCGAATTGGCGCGTCTGCAGTACCTCAGCACACGGCTGGTGCGCCGCTGGACGCACCTGGAACGTCAGCGCGGCGGCATCGGTGCGCGCGGCGGCCCGGGCGAGCGTCAGATCGAGCTGGATCGGCGCATGATCGCAGACACCATCAAGCGCACGCGGGAGCGCCTCGTCAAGGTGCAGCGCCAGCGCGCCACGCAGCGGCGCCAGCGCGAGCGCCGCGAGACCTTCAGCGTTTCACTGGTGGGTTACACCAACGCCGGCAAATCCACGCTCTTCAACGCGCTGGTCAAGGCGCATGCCTACGCCGCCGACCAGTTGTTCGCCACGCTCGACACCACCACCCGGCGCCTGTACCTGGGCGAGCAGGCGGGATCGGTTTCGCTGTCCGACACGGTCGGTTTCATCCGCGATCTGCCCCACGGCCTGATCAGCGCGTTCAAGGCCACGCTGCAGGAAGCGGCGGACGCCGACCTGCTGCTGCATGTCGTTGATGCGGCCAATCCCGCCCACCCGCAGCAAATCGCCCAGGTGCAGGAAGTGCTTGCTGAAATCGGTGCGGCCGATGTGGCGCAAATCCTGGTTTTCAACAAGGTGGATGCTCTGGCATCATCGGCGCAGCCCCTGGGTTCGCACGACGACTATGAATGGGAGGGGCGAAGGCTGGAACGTCTGTTCGTCAGCGCACACACCGGTGAGGGGCTTGCGGCTCTCAGGCTGGCGCTTGCGGCGCAGGCTGCTCGCGCGCACGGCGCGCAGGGCGAGGAGCCACATGCAACGCCCGCACTGCATTGAGGCCTCGATTGCCGGGACAATACAAGCACAAGCGTTTGCTATCAACCAATGAAGAACGTACGCATGGATCTCCGTGATCGTGTGGCCCGCTGGCTGACACCAGCGACGGGGCCGCGGCGCATCTACAACCTCAACGACCCGCGCTGGGGGCGCGGGGATGACAACAGCGCCCCTGACCAGCGCCCGGACCCTGATCGTCCAGCCGACGATACGCCGCCTGCACGCCCGCCGCGGAATCCCCAAGGCTCGGGGGGTGGCGCGCCTCCCGATCTTGACGAGCTCTGGCGCGATCTTCAGGGCAAGCTCAACGGCTTGTTCGGTGGCGGCCGCGGTGGCGGCGGGCGTCGTGGATCGCCTTCTCCCTCGGGCGGAGGGGGGTTCCAGCCGGACATGCGCAATGCGGGCAAGACCCTGATGATCGTCGCGGTCATTGGGGTGCTGGTCTGGCTCTCCACCGGGTTCTTCATCGTGCAGGAAGGCCAGCAGGCGGTCATCACCCGGTTTGGGCAATACAGGGGCACGGTGGGTGCGGGCTTCAACTGGCGGCTGCCGTATCCGGTCGAGCGCCATGAACTGGTGTTCGTCACGCAGATCCGCTCGGTGGACATCGGCCGTGACGCCATCATCAAGGCCACCGGCCTGCGCGAATCGGCCATGCTCACCGAGGACGAGAATATCGTCGAAATCAAATTTGCCGTGCAGTACCGCCTCAATGATGCCCGGGCCTGGCTTTTCAACAGCCGCAACCCCGCGGATGCGGTGGTCCAGGCGGCTGAAAGTGCCGTGCGCGAGGTGGTGGGCCGCATGAAGATGGACTCCGCCCTCGCCGAGGAGCGCGATCAGATCGCTCCGCGCGTGCGCACGCTCATGCAGACCATTCTTGATCGTTACAAGGTCGGGGTCGAGGTCGTCGCGGTCAATCTGCAGCAGGGCGGAGTGCGCCCGCCCGAACAGGTGCAGGCCGCCTTCGACGACGTGCTCAAGGCCGGACAGGAGCGCGAACGGACCAAGAACGAGGCCCAGGCCTACGCCAACGATGTCGTGCCCCGCGCTTCTGGCGCAGCGTCGCGCCTGCAGGAGGAGGCGACCGGCTACAAGGCGCGTGTGGTCGCGCAGGCGCAGGGCGATGCCCAGCGCTTTGATTCCGTGGTGGCCGAGTACCAGAAGGCGCCTCAGGTCACGCGTGACCGCATGTACCTGGACAGCATGCAACACGTGCTCAGCAATGTAACCAAGGTGCTCGTCGAATCGCGCCAAGGCTCCAATCTGCTGTATCTGCCGCTGGACAAGCTGCTCGGCAGCGCGTTGCAGCCGTCAGCGGCTACCCAGCCGGGGGCTGCGCCCGCTGCGCCGCGCACGGCAGCGCCTTCGGCACCTGCTTCGTCGCCCTCGTCGGCGGTGGGCGATGCCCGTACCCGCGACAACTCGCGCTCGCGCGAGCGCGAATCACGCTAGGAGAGTGGTGTGAACCGCATAGGATTTGCCATTTCCACCCTGTTGCTTGTTTTCGTGCTGGCAAGCGCGAGCCTGTTCGTGGTCGATCAGCGTCAGTATGGCGTGGTCTATGCGCTCGGGCAGATCAAGGAAGTGATCACCAAGCCAGGGCTGTACTTCAAGTTGCCGGCGCCCCTGCAGAACGTGCGTTATATCGACAAGCGCCTGCTTACGCTGGACGGGTCCGAGACGGAATCCATGCTGACGGCGGAGAAGCAGCGCGTGGTCATCGATTGGTATGTGCGCTGGCGTATTTCCGACCCCTTGGAATACATTCGCAATGTGGGGCTCGATGAAGGCGCCGGGTCGCTGCAGCTCAACCGCGTGGTGCGCAATGCGTTTCAGGAGGAAGTCAATCGCCGCACCGTGAGCGAATTGCTCTCCGACCAGCGCGATGCCTTGATGGCCGACGTCAAGCGCGAAGTGCTCGAAGCGGTGCGCGGCGGCAAGCCCTGGGGCATGGACGTGGTGGATGTGCGCATCACGCGGGTCGATTACGTGGAGTCGATCACCGAATCGGTCTATCGCCGCATGGAGGCCGAGCGCAAGCGCGTCGCCAACGAGCTGCGTTCCACCGGCGTGGCCGAAGGCGAGAAGATTCGTGCCGAAGCCGACCGCCAGCGCGAAGTGATTCTTGCCAATGCGTACCGTGATGCGCAGAAGGTCAAGGGCGAGGGCGATGCCCAGGCAACGCGCATCTACGGTGAGGCTTTTGGGCGCGATCCGCAGTTCGCCCAGTTCTATCGCAGCCTGGAGGCCTACCGCGCCAGCTTCGACGGCAAGCACGACGTCATGGTGCTCGATCCGTCCGGTTCGGAATTCTTCAAGGCCATGCGAGGCGCATCCGGCTCGGGTTCGGGGCGCAACTGAGCTGCGCGCCGCATGTCTGACGCGTTCTGGACGGCGCTCGCCTTCGTGCTGATTCTCGAGGGGCTCATGCCTTTGCTGGCGCCTTCGACCTGGCGCCGGGTGTTCACGCAGATGCTGCAGCTGCGTGACGGACAGATTCGGTTTTGCGGCCTGGTCAGCCTGCTCGTGGGTGCGCTGGTTCTGGCCTGGATGGGTTAGGTCGGCGCCTCTCGCAGATGCGCCCGGTAGAATCCCCTTTTTAACAACCTCCGGGTTTTGCATGTCTGCCTGGGTACTCCCGGATTACATCGCTGACGTATTGCCCTCTGAAGCCCGGCGCATCGAGGAACTGCGTCGTGCGCTGCTGGACACGGCGCGCGGCTATGGCTACGAACTCGTCATACCGCCGCTGTTCGAGCACCTTGAATCGCTTCTGACCGGCGCCGGGGAAGAGCTGGATCTGCAGACCTTCAAGCTCGTCGATCAGCTCTCGGGCAAGTCCCTGGGCCTGCGGGCCGACATGACGCAGCAGGTGGCGCGTATCGATGCGCACCTGCTCAATCGCAGTGGCGTGGCGCGTCTGTGCTACTGTGGGCCGGTGCTGCACACCCGGCCCGATCGGCCGCATGCCACGCGGGAGCCCTTGCAGTTCGGTGCCGAGATTTACGGGTGTGGTGGCGTCGAGGCGGAGATCGAATCCGTGACCCTGGCGCTCGAGTGCCTGCGTGCGGCCCAGGTGCCGGCACCCAGCATCGATCTGGCGGACATGCGCATCGTGCGTGCCCTGTTGGCGGGCGTTCCTGCCGGCATCCAGGCCCTGCGCAGGGTGCACGCGGCGCTGGCAGCCAAGGACGCGAGCGAGCTTTCCCAACTGACCAAAGACTTCCCCAGGCAATCCCGGGAAGGGCTCGCCATGCTGCTGCAGTTGTATGGGGGCATGGATATCCTTGATGAAGCAGAAAAAGTGCTCGGCGCCTTTGCTGGCGTGCGCAAGGCGCTACAAGATTTGAGGATGGTGGCCTCCAAGGTCAAATACGCTCACGTCACCTTCGATCTGGCGGACCTTCGCGGCTATTCCTATTACAGTGGTCTGCGCTTTGCGGTCTATGCCACGGGCGTCACGGACACGCTCGCGCGGGGCGGGCGCTACGACGAGGTGGGTGCTGTGTATGGGCGCAATCGCCCGGCCGTGGGGTTCAGTCTGGACGTCAAGCAGCTGGCATCGGTCGTGGTGCCCCCTGCGTTGAGGGCGGCCGTCCGTGCTCCATGGTCCGCGGACGATCAGCTGTCCGATGCCATTGCGCGTTTGCGCCAGCAGGGCGAGACCGTGGTCTGCATGATGCCCGACGTCGGCAATCATGTGGATGAATTCGACTGCGATCGCGAACTGGTCCAGGTCGACGGACACTGGATTGTCCGGACGCTCTAGTTTGATGAACTTTCTCTGAATGGGACTCGGTGCGGTGATGAATACTCTCAAAGGGCGCAACTGCGTGGTGGTCGGAGCACAGTGGGGCGACGAGGGCAAGGGCAAGCTGGTGGACTGGCTCACCGAATCCGCCCAAGGCGTGGTCCGTTTTCAGGGAGGGCACAACGCGGGGCACACGCTCGTGATCAATGGCGCGAAGACGGCGCTGCACCTCATTCCCAGCGGGATCATGCACCCGGGCGTCAAGTGTTATATCGGCAATGGCGTGGTGCTGTCTGCCGCCAAGCTGTTTGAAGAGATCGCGGGCCTGGAGCGCGCTGGAGTCGAGGTGCGCTCGCGTTTGCGCGTGAGCGAAGCCTGTCCCCTGATTCTGCCGTTTCACGCGGCGCTGGACGTGGCGCGTGAGGCCGCGCTGGAGCGCGGTGGCAGTGAAAGGATCGGCACCACCGGGCGGGGGATCGGGCCGGCGTACGAAGACAAGATCGCCCGCCGGGCGCTGCGGGTGCAAGACCTCAAACACCCCGAGCGGTTCGCGCAGAAGCTGCGCGTGCTGCTGGCCCTGCACAACCACGTGCTGACCACTTTCCTGGGTTCGCGCGACTTTGCGTTTGGCGACGCGCTCCAGCCTTATATGCGCGAGGGCGAAGTCCAGTTCGAGCCGGTCTATGAAGAAGCCATGCGCCATGCCGAGCAACTCAAGCCCATGATGGCCGATGTGTCGCGTGAGCTCAACGAGGCGCATGCACGCGGAGCCAACCTGCTTTTCGAAGGCGCTCAGGGCACTTTGCTGGATGTGGATCACGGCACCTACCCGTATGTGACTTCCAGCAATTGCGTCGCTGGCAATGCCGCAGCCGGCTCCGGGGTCGGGCCCGGCATGCTGCACTACATCCTGGGGATCACCAAGGCCTATTGCACCCGGGTGGGTGGCGGCCCGTTTCCGACCGAGCTCGACTGGGAGCAGCCTGGCACACCAGGCCATCACATGAGCACGGTTGGAGCCGAAAAAGGCGTGACCACCGGGCGTAGCCGACGCTGTGGATGGTTCGATGCGGCACTGCTCAAGCGCAGCGCCCAGGTCAATGGCTTGTCGGGCCTGTGCATCACCAAGCTGGACGTGCTCGACGGCCTGCATGAACTGGCCCTGTGCGTTGGCTACGAACTCGAAGGCGAGCGCATCGATTTGCTGCCCATGGGAGCGGATGAAATTGCCCGTTGCACGCCCATCTACGAGATGATGCCCGGGTGGTCCGAGACCACGTTCGGCGTTACCCGCTATGAGGACTTGCCTGCCAATGCGCGCAGCTACCTCGAGCGCATCGAGCAGGTCACGGGTGTTCCCGTCGCCATTGTTTCAACGGGGCCGGACAGGGCACAGACCATCGTCCTGCAGCAGCCCTTTGCCGCGCCCGCGGACATTTGATCTTTGCGGGCACGACCACGGCCCTTGTTTCAACGCAACACACGGATCTTGCGATGCTGACGGAAGACGGCAAACACCTGTATGTAAGTTACGACGAATACCACAGCCTCATCGAGAAGCTGGCGCTGAAAGTGCACCATTCGGGCTGGGAATTCGACACCATCCTGTGCCTGGCGCGAGGAGGGCTGCGGCCGGGAGACATCCTCAGCCGCATCTTCGACAAGCCGCTCGCCATCATGTCCACCAGTTCCTATCGGGCCGAAGCGGGAACGGTGCAGGGGCACCTGGACATCGCGCGCTACATCACGACCCCCAATGGTGAAATCGCAGGCCGAGTCCTGCTGGTGGATGACCTGGCCGACTCCGGGCATACGCTCAACGCCGTCGTCTCCCTGCTGAAAGCCAAATACGCGCCCATCTCCGAACTGCGTACCGCAGCCATCTGGGTCAAGGGGGTCTCCACGTTCCTGCCGGACTATTACGTCGATTTCCTGTCCACCAACCCCTGGATCCATCAACCGTTCGAGACCTACGATACGCTGACACCGGATCGGTTGCTTGAGCGCTGGAAGGTGTGAGTGACGCGTGTTGCAAGGCAAGAAAGCTTTTTTCTTCAACTTCTTGTCTTGGTCCCGAAATTGGGTATACAATGCAGGGCTTCGCTGATCGCAGCGTCTCTGGTTTCTCCGGGGTTCACGGGAGTGGATTTTGGGGTGGCAAGGGGG
>MEFV01000022.1 GCA_001725255.1 Comamonas sp. SCN 67-35
TATTGACCCAAGCCGCTCCACGGCATGCTCCCCCGCTCCTCCCCGAGGTGCCCCTCGGGGAGTTAACGAACAACCTGAAAGATACAAGCCGCTCCCACAAGAAGATGCGCGCTCGCTCCTCAGCGGCTGCCCTTGCGCTCCTCACGCTGGGCCTTGCGCCTGGCCTCGCGTTCAGCATCCTTCGCACGGCCTGCAGCCAGCCACTGTTCGTACTCCGGCGGCGTCTCCAGCGTGATGCGCCCGATGGCCGCGCCGCGAAAGTCGGTCAGCACGATCTCGGCCGCCTTCTGCCAGTCCAGCCGCCCCCCAGCCATCACCGCGCCCCGGCGCCGCGCGATGTGCTCCAGCAGTTCATCGTCGTGCAATGCTTGCAATTCAGTAGCTTCTTGCGCAAGCTGGTAGCGCGCTGCAAGCTCTTTGGGGTAATTGAATTTCAGGTAAGCCAGCAGGTCGAGCGCCACCTCCTGCTCGTCGTAGGCATTGCGCCCCACAGCGCCGCTGGCGGCCAGGCGCACGCCGCTTTCGGGCACGATGATGCGCGGCCAGAGCATGCCGGGCGTGTCCCACAAGTAGAAATCATCATCGAGCACGATGCGCTGCTCCTGCTTGGTCACGCCCGCTTCGTCGCCGGTCCTGGCCTGGCTCTTGCGGCTCAGGGTATTGATGAGCGTGGACTTGCCGACGTTGGGCACGCCCACGATCAGCACGCGCATGGGCCGCGCCATGCCCCGGCGCGAAGGCGCCAGCTGGCGGCAGGCCTCGATCAGGCGGCGCGCCGGCGCGCGATCCGAGGCATCGAGCGCAATCGCCCGCGTATCGGGCTGCGCGCCATACCAGGCGAGCCACGCCTGCGTGCGCTCGGGGTCGGCCAGATCCTGCTTGTTGAGCACCTTGAGCGTGGGCCTGTGCCCCGCCAATTCGCCCAGCAGCGGGTTGCTGCTGGAGCCCGGCAGGCGCGCGTCCAGCAGTTCGATGACCACGTCGATGCTCTTGATGCGCGCGGCGATCGCCTGGCGCGTCAGGTGCATGTGACCGGGAAACCATTGGATGGCCATGAGGCAGTGCTTTCTCGTATGAAATGAAACGGGCGCGCAAGGATAATGGCCCCGCCATTCTTGCACCTGCCATGTCCGAATCCCCTGCACTCCCTCCACGCACCGGCGCGCACATCCTGGTCGATCAACTGCTCATCCAGGGCGTGCGGCAGCTGTTTTGCGTTCCCGGTGAGAGTTATCTCGCGGTGCTCGATGCGCTGCACGACGCGGCCATCCAGGTCGTGGTCTGCCGGCAGGAGGGTGGCGCCGCCATGATGGC
This sequence comes from Comamonas sp. SCN 67-35, assembly GCA_001725255.1. Taxonomy (GTDB): domain Bacteria; phylum Pseudomonadota; class Gammaproteobacteria; order Burkholderiales; family Burkholderiaceae_C; genus Comamonas_C. The sequence continues at coordinate 1,315 of MEFV01000022.1, forward strand.
CGAGGCGCAGGGCAAGCTCACGGGGCGCCCCGGCATCTGCTTCGTCACGCGCGGGCCGGGCATCTCCAATGCCATGGCAGGCATTCACATCGCACGGCAGGACTCCACCCCGCTCATTGTCTTCGTCGGCCAGGTGGCGCGCGGCGTGCTCCAGCGCGAGGCATTCCAGGAAGTGGACTACACGGCCTTGTTCGGCCACTTCGCCAAGTGGGTGGTACAGATCGACGATGCCGCACGCATCCCCGAACTCGTCGCGCGCGCCTTTCACGTGGCCATGAATGGCCGCCCCGGCCCGGTCGTGGTGGCGCTGCCCGAAGACATGCTCACCGAGAGCGCGAGCGCTGCCGACGCGCTTGCAAGCCTCGCGCTGGAAACCGCGCCCGGCGAGCAGGCGCTGGCCACGCTGGCGGCGCGGCTGGCGGCAGCCCGGCGTCCCATGGTGCTCGTGGGCGGCGCCCGCTGGAGCGAGCAGGCGGTGCGCGACACGATCGAATTCGCCACGCGCTGGCAACTGCCCGTCGCCACCACATTTCGCCGCCAGATGCTCTTCCCCGCCGATCACCCCTGCCACGCGGGCGATCTGGGCATAGGCACCCACCCGAAACTGCTCCAGCGCCTGAGGGCGGCCGACCTCGTCCTCGCCATCGGCACGCGCCTGGGCGACGTGCCTTCCCAGGGCTACACGCTCTGGGACATCCCCGTGCCCGGCCAGGCGCTGATCCACGTCTACCCGGACGCCGAAGAGCTGGGCCGCGTCTACCAACCGCAACTCGCCATCCACGCCACGCCCGCGGCGATGGCGGCGGCGCTGCTGCGCCTGCCCGCGCCCGCCGACCCCGCATGGATCGACCACACGCAGGCCGCGCACGCCGATCAGCTCGCCTGGAGCGACCCGACGCACATCACCATCCCCGGCGAGCTGCAACTGGGCGCGGTGATGCAGCACCTGCGCGAAGCGCTGCCCGCGGACACCATCGTGTGCAGCGGCGCGGGCAACTTCACCACCTGGGTGCACCGCTTCTGGCCCTTCACCCGCTGGGCCAGCCAGCTCGCGCCCGTGAGCGGATCGATGGGCTACGGCCTGCCGGCGGCCGTGGGCGTGAAAAGCCTGTACCCCGAGCGCGAAGTGATCGCCTTCGCGGGCGACGGAGACTTTCTCATGCACGGCCAGGAATTCGCCACCGCCGTGCAGTACGCACTGCCGATCACCGTCATCGTGCTGGACAATGGCATGTACGGCACGATACGCATGCACCAGGAGCGCCGCTACCCCAGCCGCGTGAGCGCCACGCAACTGAAGAACCCGGATTTCTGCGCCTATGCGCGCGCCTTCGGCGGACACGGCGAGCGCGTGCGGCGCACCGAGGAATTCGCCCCGGCGCTCGAGCGCGCACGCGCCAGCGGCCAGCCGGCGCTGATCCATTGCCTGGTCGATCCGCAAGCCATCACGCCAACCACGACCCTCGCCGCGCTGCGGCGAAACGCTCAGCAGGCCGGCACCTGACGCGAATAGGTGCTGAGTGGCACGGTCACCGTGCTGCCCTGCACCTCCTGGCGGTACACGCCGGGGCCGAAACGCTCGATCAGCTCGCCCTTGTAATTCTGGAAGAACCGCTCGAAGAACTTGCGCCCGACCGCACCCGTGGCCGAGAGCTGGTCCGTTGCGGTGTCGTGGCTCAGGCGCACCGGCATCAGCGGGTTTTGCGTCGGCCCCGAGATGCGCGCCGCCCCCTGTGCCGGGTCATAGACGCTGCCATGCGCGCAGCAGACGATGCGCCCCGGCCCGCCACCGAGCTCGCTGCCGCCCGCCGCGTAGCGCAGATAGCTCGCCACAGGTGTCGGGTAGCTGAGCTGGTGCGTGCAGATGGCGACGAAAGCCACCAGGTTGCCCTTGGGGCCCACGCCCGGCGGGTTGGTGTAGTCACCATCGTCGGGAGACGTGAGGGTTTGCGTCGTAGGCTCTCTGTCCCCGAGGTTGATCAGGTAGCACGGGATGCCCTTGAGCGGGTAGGCAAACACCATGGCCTCGTCGGTGCCGACCTCCGACGCCTTGATCGGCGCACCGTCGGGGTGCACGAGGGGAATGCTCGCGTAATCCTCGATGGGCGCGGCCCAGCTCGCGAAGCCCTGCGCCAGCACGGCGCCCGAGCACCACTGCGTGAAACACCTGCGATCCATTTTGTCTCCTTCAAGCGAAAAAAGGCCACACTGCGGTGGCCTTCATTTTCGGGATGCGCAGCTCAGGCGTTGAACATGTCGCGGTACAGGCCCTTGGCCCATTCCAGCGTCGCCTGTCCCTTGGCGGCGTCGCGGTTGTCGAAGACCTTGGTGTCGGGCGAAAAGCCGGTGATCGCGTCCTTGCCCGCGTCGTACACGTAGTGCGCCTTGACCGAGATCGCCTGCATCGGGAAGGCGTTGACCACCGAATAGCAGATGGTTTCGGGCGTGCTCCAGGCGATCTCCTTGCCCTGCGCGCGCGCCGCCAGCACCTTGGCCACATAGTGCGCCTCGGTGTTGGAGGTGTTGGCGCTCTTCGAATACGGGTGCGGGCGCGAGTCGCCCGTCACGTACACCGAGGTGTCGCCGATGATGTTGTAGAAGCGCGTGTCGATGTTCGCTTCCTTCTGGTTGGACTTGGTCGAAGGTGCCAGCAGGCCGAGCTGCTCGATCAGCGTGGAGGCGCGCACGTTCGGGTAGATCGCCGCGTCGTCGAACTGGTAGCTGTCGAAATCGGTTTCTATCGTGCGCTTGGCCACGTCCACGCCCTTGACGGCCACGCCCGGCTTGTACTCGAGGATGCCCTTGTAGAGCTCGTCGAAGGCCGCATGAAAGCCCTTGGCCTTGATCGTCACCTCGGGGTTGGCGTCCAGAATGACGACCTTGCCCTTGATCTTGTTGTGCTTGATCAGCGAGGCGATCAGGCAGGCGCGCTCGTACGGCGCGGGCAGGCAGCGGTAGTTGCCGCTGGGCACGGTCTGGATGAACACGCCGCCCTCGAACTCGCGGATCTTGCGGTTCAAGGTGACATGCTCGGTTGGCGAGACGAAACCGCCCGGGTAGATCTGGCGCAATGCCGTCCTGGTGTCGACATCCGTGACGCCGATCTTGTCGTAGTCGTAGGAAATACCGGGAGCAATCACCAGGTAGTCGTACTTGATGTCGCCCTCATTGGTCGCCAGCACCTTGCCCGCGCGGTCGAGCCCCGTCACCGTGGCGTTGAAGTAGACGTAGTGGTTGTTCACCGCCGCATCGAGGAAGCTGTGGTTGGCCAGGTTCTCCAGCGTGATGAGCCCGGCGTACCAGAGGTTGCTGGTGAAGCACGAGGAATACATGTCGCGCTTTTCCACGAGCACGACGTCGAACTTGGGGAATTCCTTCTTGGCGTATTTGGCGATGGTCAGGCCCGAGGTGCCGCCGCCCACCACCACCAGCCGCGGCCCCTTGGCCTTGGGCAAGTCCGCCATGCGTCCGCTGCTCACGGCGGGGGCCGCCGCCGTGGCGCAACCGCTCGTGCCCGCTGCCACACCCGCGGCGCCGGCCGCCAGGGCCAGTCCACTGCTTTTCAGAAAACCTCTGCGATCCGACATTGCTCTCTCCTTGTCATCGTGGTGAAAACCTGAAAAGGCCCACGAATCGGCCACCGCCGCCGGACAGAGAACACGGAACACAACGGGACATCAGGCACGAAGTCTGGTGCTCAGCCAACCGCAAACTACTGGAGCCGGGACCCACGACGGCACGCTCGTGACCCTGTGCGATTCATTCTAGGCCTCTATATTCAACAATGCGAATATTTGAAAATTACGAAAAAATCGTAGTGATTCACGATCGCCTGGCGCCCATCCGGCGCCATTCGCTTCGAATCGGAAACCGCCATGCCCGCCGTGGCGGCACCGACTCAACGCCTGGCCAGTACCTGCAGGACGGCCTCGCGCACCAGAGGCCGCAGATCCTGCAGCGCAAAATCCAGGGCCCGGTTGAGCCGCTCCTCGAGCAGCGCGTGCACGCGCTCGGCAATTGCTGTTTCCATCTCGCGGGAGAGCGGGAAATCCGCTTCGGCAGATGCATCGCGCTGCACGTCCACCGAAACAGGCGCCACGTTCGCTGTGGGTGCCGCTGCCGCGGGATCGGCTTGCGGCAGCGGCGCAGGCACATCCACCACATCGGTGAGCGTGGGGACGAAACGCGGCGGTGTGCGCCCGGTCACCATGGCTATTTCCCTCGCCTGCGGGCAGGGGCCGCATCGGCCACCGCCAGCAGGTAATGCACCAGCAGCCCCACGGGGCGGCCGGTGGCGCCCTTGGCCGAGCCGGACTTCCAGGCCGTACCCGCGATGTCCAGGTGCGCCCACGGCCAGGCCCCGACGAAGCGCTGCAGGAATTTGGCCGCAGTCACCGCGCCGGCCGGGCGCCCGGCGACGTTGGCCACGTCGGCGAATGCGCTCTTGAGGCCGTCGGCATATTCGTCATCGAGCGGCATGCGCCAGCACGGGTCGAGCGCATCTTCACCCGCCGCCAGCAGTTGCGCGGCGAGCGCATCGTCGCTGGCAAACAGACCGCTGCGCACGGCCCCCAGGGCCACCACGCACGCCCCCGTGAGCGTGGCCATGTCCACCACCGCCTTCGGCTTGAAGCGCGCGGCGTAGGCCAGCGCATCGCACAGCGCGAGGCGCCCTTCGGCATCGGTGTTCAGGATTTCTATGGTCTGCCCGCTCATGCTCGTGACCACGTCGCCGGGCTTGACGGCCTTGCCATCGGGCAGGTTCTCGCAACTGGGAATCAGGCCGACCACGTTGATTTTGGGCCGCAGCTCGGCCAGCGCACGGAAGGTGCCGAGCACACTCGCGGCGCCGCCCATGTCGAACTTCATCTCGTCCATGCCCGCGGCGGGCTTGAGCGAGATGCCTCCGGCGTCAAACGTGATGCCCTTGCCCACGAGCACGACGGGCGCCTGTGCCTTGGGTCCACCCTGGTAGTGCAGCTCGATGAAGCGCAGGGGCTCGCTCGAGCCCCGCGCCACCGCCATGAACGCCCCCATGCCCAGCCGCGCCACCTGCGCCGGGCCATGCAGCTTGCAGCTGATGCCCGCATGGCGCGCGAGCGAGCGCGCCGCCTCGCCGAGCATCGTGGGCGTGGCGTGGTTGGCCGGGCGATTGGCCCACTCGCGTGCGAACTCCACCCCTGCCACCACTGCGACGGCGGTATCGAACGCCGCGCGCACCCGCGCCGCATCGGGCACGCCGACCGTGGCGCGAGCCAGCGCACGCGGCTCGGCTTTGCTCTTGGTCGTGGTGTAGACGTAGCTGGCCTCGGCCACGCAGCGCACCAGCACGCCGATGGCGTCAGGCCCGGGCGCCGCCGACCCAAAGGCGAACACGACGTGCCTGGACACCCCGGCCTTGAGCAGGCCGGACAGTGCCAGCACCGCCTTGCGCACGGCGACGGGGCCGCCATCTCCCGCGCCCAGCAGCAAGACGCTGCGCGCCGTGATCGTGGGTGGCGCGTAGCACTGCAGCAGACTGCCTGCACGCGCCTTGAAATCACCGTGGCGCAGCGCCACGGCCGCCAGGGACGAGAGCGCATCGGCCCCGGGCACAAAGCTCTCGTCGACCAGCAGCACCAGCAAATCACAACGCTGGCTCGGCGCTTTGGCAAGCGCCAGCGTTTTCAGTTCAAAATCCATGCTTGTTTTCCTCACCGGGTGGCGCAAGGTCTTTCCGGCCCGATGGCGCGCCCCGCATCACCCTGAGATCAATGTTATTCGATTCATCCATACGCAAGGAGCTGGCCCGCAGCTTCGGTGCCACGCTCATCGTGCTGGTGACCGTCGTGATGACCATCATGCTCGTGCGCACGCTCGGGCAGGCGGCGCGTGGCGGCGTGGCGCCCGGCGACGTGCTGCTGGTGATGGGCTACACGGTGCTCGGGAACCTGTCCACCATTCTCAGCCTGAGCCTGTTCGTGGCCGTCTTGAGCACGCTCTCGCGCATGTACCGCGACAGCGAAATGGTGATCTGGTTCAGCGCCGGACAGGGCCTGCTGGACACGCTCGCCCCGCTGTTGCGCTTTGCCTGGCCGATCACGCTGGCCGTGGGCGCGCTCGCGCTCATCGTGTGGCCCTGGGCCAATCAGCAAATCGACGAACTGAAAACCCGCTACGAGCAGCGCAGCGACGTCGATCGCATCGCTCCGGGCGAATTCCAGGAAACGGCCGGCGGCTCGCGCGTGTTCTTCATCGACAAGGACACTCCCGACGCCAACACCGCGAGCAAGATTTTCATCGCCTCCACCACGCCGGAGCGCGAAACCGTGACCTCCGCGCAAAGCGCGCGGCTGGTGGTGGAGAACGGCAAGCGCGTTGCGCTGCTGTCCAACGGCGAGCGCGTGGAAACCCTGCTGACCAAGCCGGGGCTGCGCATCGCGGAATTCGCGCAGTACGGCACCCAGGTCGGCAAGACCAGCGGCGAGGTGCGCGACGCCGCCTCGGCCAAGACGACGAACACCTGGCAGCTCGTCACGAGCACGTCGCCCGAGCTGCGCGCCGAACTGGGCTGGCGCCTGGGTCTGGTGTTTGCCTCGGTGAACCTCGTGCTGCTGGGCCTGGCCGTGGCCGTGGTGCAGCCGCGCGCGGGGCGCAGCGCGGGCGTGCTGGCGGCGCTCTTCGGCTTCGTGGTCTACTACAACCTGATGAACCTGGGCCAGCGCTGGGTCGAGGCCGGACGCATGAGCCTGCCCGAGTTGATCGTGCTGCTGCACGGCGGCATGCTGGCGCTGAGCCTCGTGATCCTGGTGATCCGCCACAACCACTGGAGCTGGCACTCCCTGCTGCCCCGGCGAGACTACGCATGAAGACACTGCGCCGTTACCTTTTCCGGGAAGTGGTATTGAGCGTGAGCTTTGCCACGCTGGCCTTCGTCGCGCTGTTCTTCTTCTTCGACATGGTCGACGAGCTGCGCGTCGCGGGCTCCGCGGTACGCGGCTACCCGCTGTCCACGGCGATGCTGTACGTGCTGCTGCGCCAGCCCCAGCACGTGTACGAACTGCTGCCCATCACGGTGCTGATCGGCACCATCTTCGTGATGACACGCCTGGCGCAGAACTCCGAGTCCACCATCATGCGCACCAGCGGCCTGGGGCCCTGGCGGGCGCTGGGCGAGGCGGCGCTCATGGGCGTGGTGTTCGTGGTGGCAACGTTCGCCATCGGCGACTACGTGGCGCCCGCCAGTGAACGGGCGGCCGAGATCGTGCGCGCGCGCCAGTTCGGCCCGCTGAGCACAGGCCTCACCGGCGCCTGGCTCAAGGAGCAGCAAGGCGATCGGTCGTATGCCATCAACGTGCGTGCGCTCGATGCCGATGGCCTCATGCGCGGCATCCGCATCTTCGGCTTCGACGCCCAGGGCCACCTGGCGCTCACCGCCCGCGCGGCGCAGGGACATTTTGGCGACGGCGGCTGGGATCTTGCAACGGTGCAGCGCAACACCTTCATCCAGACCGCTACCGACCAGGCGCAGGTCGAGCGCCTCAGTGAAGACAGCTGGCACTGGCCGACGCAGATCACCTCGTCCATGGTCGCCGCCTCCCTGCTCAATCCGGAAAAGATGGCGACGCTCGACCTGTTCCTCTATGTGCGCCACCTGCAGGCCAACGGCCAGTCGGCGCAGCGCTACGAGATCGAGCTCTGGCACAAGGTGTTCTACCCCCTGTCCTGCCTGGTGATGGTGGTGCTCTCGCTGCCCTTCGCCTACCTGCACTTTCGCTCGGGTGGCATGACCGCCTACGTGTTCGGCGGCGTGATGGCCGGCATCAGTTTCTTCCTGCTCAACAGCGTCTTCGGCTTCGCGGGCAACCTGCAGAACTGGTCGCCCTGGCTCAGCGCCGCCGCACCGGGCATGATTTACTCGGTGCTGTCGCTGGCAATGTTCGGCTGGCTGGTACTGCGTCAATAACATTCACATTCGCGGATCTTTTGAAGGCATAATGAACGCGGTTTTTATACGCTTTAAGTTATGAACCTTCACCAATTCCGCTTCGTCCAGGAGGCGGTGCGGCGCCAGCTCAATCTGACCGAAGCGGCCAAGGCGCTGCACACCTCGCAACCGGGCGTTTCCAAGGCCATCCTGGAACTGGAAGATGAGCTGGGCGTGGACATCTTCGCGCGCCACGGCAAGCGCCTCAAGCGCATCACCGAGCCAGGTGAACACGTGCTCAAGAGCATCGAGGTGATCATGCGCGAGGTGGGCAACCTGAAGCGCATCGGCGAGCAGTTCAGCGCGCAGGACAGCGGCACGCTCTCGATCGCCACCACGCACACGCAGGCACGCTACGTGCTGCCACCGGCCGTGACCAGGCTGCGCGAGCAATACCCCAAGGTGAACGTGAGCCTGCACCAGGCCAAGCCCGATGAAGTGGCGCGCATGGTGCTCGACGAGGTGGCCGAGATCGGCATGGCCACCGAATCGCTCGCCGACTACCCCGAGCTCGTGACCCTGCCCAGCTACGAGTGGCAGCACGTGTTCGTGCTGCCCACCACGCACCCGCTAGTGAAAAAGGAGCGCATCGACCTCGAAGACCTGTCGCACGAGTCGCTCATCACCTACCACCCCTCATTTACCGGACGCAGCCGCATCGACCAGGCCTTTGCCCTGCGCAAACTGCAGCCGCGCGTGGTACTGGAGGCGATGGATTCGGACATCATCAAGACCTACGTGCGCCTGGGGATGGGCATAGGCATCGTGGCCGAAATGGCCACGCGTGAAGGCCTGCCGCCCGATCTCGCCACACGCCCGGCCGGCCACCTGTTCGGCCACAGCGTGGCGCGCATCGCCTTCAAGCGCGGCGCCTGGCTGCGCCACTTCGTCTACCGCCTGGCCGAGCTGGTCAGCGACCGCCTGAACCGCCCGCTGATCGAGCGCGCGATGTCGGGCCACGCCGAAGACTACGGCCTTTGAGCACATTCCCCCCTCATGACCACTCCTCAGATCGCCAGCCGCCTGCCCCAGGTCGGCACCACCATCTTCACCGTCATGTCGGCGCTCGCCGCCGAGCATGGCGCCGTCAACCTCGGACAGGGCTTCCCCGATTTCGGGTGCGATCCGGCGCTGGTCGAGGCCGTGCACCGCGCGATGCAGGCGGGCCACAACCAATACCCGCCCATGGCCGGCGTGCGCGGCCTGCGCGAGGTGGTAAGCCGCAAGACCGAGCTGCTCCATGGTCGCCATTACGACGTGGATGCCGAAGTCACGATCACGGCCGGCGCCACGCAGGCCATCCTGACCGTGATCCTCGCCTGTGTGCACCCGGGCGACGAGGTGATCGTGCTCGACCCCTGCTACGACAGCTATCTGCCCAACATCGAGCTGGCCGGCGGCGTGGCCGTGCATGTGCCATTGACGCCGCACACCTTCAAACCCGACGTGGCCCGGATCGCGGCCGCCATCACGCCGCGCACGCGCCTTCTCATCATCAACACGCCGCACAACCCGAGCGCCAGCGTCTGGACGCAGGAGGACATGCGCGCGCTCGAACAGGTGCTGACGCCGACCAACGTGCTGCTGCTGAGCGATGAGGTCTACGAGCACATGGTCTACGACGGTGCGCCGCACCAGAGCGCGGCGCGCCTGCCGGGCCTGGCCGAGCGCGCCTTCGTCGCATCGAGCTTCGGCAAGACGCTGCATGTGACGGGCTGGAAGATCGGCTCGGTCTGCGCCCCGGCCGCGCTCACGGCGGAATTCCGCAAGGTGCACCAGTTCAACGTCTTCAGCGTGAACACGCCGATGCAGCACGGCATCGCCGAATACATGGCCAGCCCCGCGAGCTACAACGGCCTGAGCGGCTTCTACCAGGCCAAGCGCGACTTGTTCCGCCAGGGCCTGGCGGACTCGCGCCTCAAGCTCCTGCCCTCCTCGGGCAGCTTCTTCCAGTGCGTGGACATCTCCGCCGTCAGCGATCTGGGCGACGCCGAGTTCTGCCAGTGGCTCACGCGCGAAATCGGCGTGGCGGCGATCCCGCTGTCGGCCTTCTACGCCGACGGGTTCGACCAGCATGTGGTGCGCTTTTGCTTCGCCAAGAACGACGAGACGCTGCGCAAGGCGCTGGAACGCTTGAAGAAACTATGAAAACATGAGCTGCTCGCGCTTTACCATAGCGCTATTCAGCCACTTTTCATAATAAAACAATATCGTACTGATCCGGTCCGAGCTCCCCTTCGGCCTGCAGCGAGATCGGCTTGCCGATGAAGTCCGACAGCCCCGCCAGATGCTGGCTTTCCTCGTCGAGGAACATTTCCACCACCTTGGGCGCGGCAATCACGCGAAATTCCCTGGGGTTGAACTGGCGCGATTCGCGCAGCACCTCGCGCAGGATGTCGTAGCAGACGGTGCGCGCCGTTTTCACCTCGCCCACGCCGCGGCACGTCGGACAGGGCTCGCAGAGCATGTGCGCGAGCGACTCGCGCGTGCGCTTACGCGTCATCTCGACCAGGCCCAGCGGTGAAAATCCCCCCACCACTGTCTTGACCCGATCGCGCGCCAGGTGCTTCTTCAGCTCGTCGAGCACCGCCGCCTGATGCTCGTGGCGCGCCATGTCGATGAAGTCCACCACCACGATGCCGCCCAGGTTGCGCAGGCGCAATTGCCGCGCGATCGTGCCGGCCGCCTCCAGATTGGTCTTGAAGATGGTCTCGTCGAAATTGCGTGCGCCGACGTAGCCGCCGGTGTTCACGTCGATGGTCGTGAGCGCCTCGGTCTGATCGACGATCAGGTAGCCGCCCGATTTCAGATCCACGCGCCGTCCGAGCGCACGTGCAATTTCCTCGTCGGTGCCGAAGAGGTCGAAAATGGGCCGCTCGCCCTTGTACAGCTGCAGGCGATCGACTGACTTGGGCATGTATTCACGGCTGTAGGACTGCAACTGGGCAAACTGCTCGCGCGAATCGATGCGCACGGAGAGCGTCTGCTCACCCACCAGGTCGCGCATCACGCGCTGCAGCAGGCTCAGGTCCTGGTGCAGCAGCGACATCACTGGCAGCCGCTGGGCGGCCGCGCGTATGCTGGCCCAGGCCTTGCGCAGATAGGCGATGTCGTCGGCCAGTTCTTCGTCGCTCGCTTCCTCGGCATTGGTGCGCAGGATGAAGCCGCCGCCCGCGCCCTGGGCCTCCTGCCCCACGAGTGCCACGAGGCGCGAGCGCAGGGCTTCGCGCTCGTCCGCCGGAATTTTCTGCGACACCCCCACATGCTGGTCCTGCGGCAGAAACACCAGCAGGTGCCCGGCCACGCTGATCTGAGTGGACAGGCGCGCGCCCTTGGTGCCTATCGGGTCCTTGATGACCTGCACCATGAGGGGCTGGCCCTCGAAGATCTGCTTTTCGATCGGCAGGAGCGCCTCCCCACGGCGCGGCGCGGCATCGGCGCCGTCATGGCGCTGCCACACATCGGCCACATGCAGGAAGGCCGCGCGCTCCAGGCCGATGTCGACGAACGCCGACTGCATGCCCGGCAGCACGCGCGAAACCTTGCCCAGATAGATGTTGCCCACGAGGCCGCGCTCGAGCGTGCGCTCCACGTGCAGTTCCTGCACCGCGCCGTTTTCCACCACCGCGACGCGCGTCTCCTGCGGCGACCAGTTCACCAGAATGTCGTTTTGCATGAATACCTTCCAACGCTCTGATCATGCCTGAATGGCGGCGGGTACGATGAGCCCATGCGTCTCTTCGCCCTGCTGATCTGCACTCTCGTGCTCGCAGCCGCGGCCCACCTGCGTGCATGGGGCCAGACGCCGCCATCGGCGCTGCTGGTGCTGCACGACGCGGGCCACCAGATCACGCTGCTCGATGCGCGGGACGGCGCGGTGCTGGCCACCCGACCGCTTCCCGTTCGTCTCTCCGGACCGCCGCAGGTGTCTCCCGACCCGGCCCAACTGTATTGGGGCACGCCAGAAGGCCACATCGTGCAACTGACGTTGCCCGACCTGGGCATCGCAGCGCAGGTGTCCGCGCACGTGGGTTCCGGCACGCCCCGGCTTGCGCTCTCGGGCGACGGGCGCTGGCTGCTGGCGGCGGGCGCCCGGGAAGCACTGGTGCAGATTTTCGACGCCACGCTGAAGCCGGTGCGCCGCATCACCATCGCCTCGCCCGATGGCCGCGAGCAAAGCGGTGCGGCGCAGGTGCTGACGCTTGCCGGCTCGCGCAGCTGGCTGCTGGCGCTGGACACGCTGCGCGAGCTGTGGGAAATCTCCTACGATCCCGCCGCCGCGCCCATCTTCGACGGCCTGGTGCACGACTACCGCATGGGCGAAGCCCTGCCGCGCAGCGGCTTTCTCGGCGTGCGCCGCACGCCCCTGCCCGCGCCGTTGCCCGACGTGCTCGTGCCCGATGGGACGCGGCTGGTGGTGGGCAGCGAGCGCTGCCACCCGCCCGCGCCCTGCACGCTGCGCCTGCTGCACCTGGACACGCGCAGCCAGATCAGCGCGGCAGCGCTCGACGGCATCCCGCACCCGGGTGCGTCGGCCGCCTGGAAGCAGGACGAGCGCCTGTGGCTGGCGCTTGCCGGCCTGCGCAGCGCCGCCACGCCCTTGGAACTGCCGCGAATGCAGCCTGGCACCGGCGAGCCGCTGCCCGCGAACGCGCGAAGGATCATCCGCGCGGCCGCGCCCGCGGCCCTGTGGCTGCAGCGTGCCGATGGCGTGTGGCTCAAGCTCGATGCCCGCACCCTGCAGGCGCAGGCCGAGCTCGACGCCAGGCCGCAGACCCAACTGCTCGTACTGCAGGGCGCGCCCATCCTGGTCACGCCAGGCACGCAGGGGCACATCTGTCTGCGCGATGCATCCACGCTGCAGGAGCGGCTGCGGCTGCCCTTCACCGACCTCGAAGGCGCGTGGGCGCTTCATCCCTGAGGACGCGGGCGGCGCGCAACAGCATCGCCGTCTCATGCAGCGGCAGGCCCATGATGCCGCTGTAGCTGCCGCTCAGATGCTCGACGTACTGGGCGGCGGCGCCCTGGATGGCGTAAGCGCCCGCCTTGCCCAGCGGCTCGCCGCTGGCCACGTAGGCGTCGATCTGCCGCGCCGACATGGGCGCGAAACGCACGCGCGAGACCGACAGCGCAGCCAGGCGCCGCTGCCCATCCACCTGCAGCGCCACGGCGCTGAGCACGCGATGCTCGCGCCCCGACAGGCTGGCCAGCATGCGTGCCGCATCCTGCGCATCCCCGGGCTTGCCAAGAATCTCACGCCCCAGTGCCACCGTGGTGTCCGCGCAGAGGATGGGCGCCGCCGCCAGGGCCCGGCGCTTGCGCCGCAGCACCGCCGCATCGAGCTTCAGGCCGGTGATGCGCTGCACGTAGGCAGCGGGCGCTTCGCCGCGCACGACGGCTTCGATGCCTTCGGCATCCTCCACGATGTCGCCAGCGACGTTCGGCAGCAAGGGCTCGTGGCGCACGCCGAGCTGATCGAGCAACTGGCGGCGGCGCGGGCTCTGGGACGCAAGGTAGATGAAGGCAGGCATGGCGCGCATTGTCTGACATGCGTGTGTGCCTGCTTTGCACGGACATTCGAACTGGCACTATGATTTTCGGGTTCTGACCTCACACGGAGACACTTTCATGCAACGACGCGACCTTCTGGCGGCAGGCCTTGCCACCGCCGCCCTGCCCACCTTCGGCCTGGCGCAGACGCTGGAAAAACCCAAGATCACCATCTCCGTGGGCGGCAAGAACCTGTTCTATTACCTGCCGCTCACCATCGCCGAGCAGTTGGGTTACTTCAAGGACGAGGGGCTGGATGTGACCATCGTCGATTTCGCCGGCGGCTCCAAGGCCCTGCAGGCCGTGGTCGGCGGCAGCGCGGACGTGGTCTCGGGCGCGTTCGAGCACACCATTCCCATGCAGCTCAAGGGCCAGCCCATGCGCGCCTTCGTGCTCCAGGGCGCGGCGCCGCAGATCGTGCTGGGCGTCAACCCCAAGACCATGCCCGACTACAAGAGCATCGCGGACCTCAAGGGCAAGAAGATCGGCGTCACGGCACCGGGCAGCTCAACCAACATCGTGGCCAACTATGTGCTGGCCAAGGGCGGACTCAAACCCACCGACGTGAGCTTCGTCGGCGTGGGCGCGGGCAACGGCGCGGTGGCGGCCATGCGCTCGGGCCAGATCGACGCGATCTCCAACCTCGACCCGGTGATCACGCTGCTCGCGCGTTCGGGCGACCTGAAGATCATCTCCGACACGCGCAAGCCCGACGAGGCCGAGAAGGTCTTCGGCGGCCCCATGCCCGCCGCCTGCCTGTACGCGCCACAGCCCTTCCTCGACAAGAACCCGCACACGGCGCAGGCGCTGGCCAATGCCATCGTGCGCGCCGACAAGTGGATCCAGCAGGCCGGCCCCGGCGACGTGATCAAGGTGGTGCCCGAGAGCTATCTGCTGGGCGACCGAGCGGTCTACATCGACGGTTTCCTCGCCGCCAAGCAGGCGCTCTCGCGCGATGGGCTCTTTCCCGTCAAGGGGCCGCAGACGGCCTACCGCGCCATGTCGAGCATCGATCCGAAGATCGCTGCGGCCAAGGTGGACCTGAACGCGCTCTACACCAACGCGTTTGCCAAGAAGGCCGACGCCAAATACCCCAAGGGCTGAAATGAAACGACACCCCCCTGAGGCGCTTCGCGCCTTCCCCCCGCTCTCGCATTGCTGCGCAATGCGGGCAGGGGGACGCAGTCAGCGCGGCGGGGCGGCCCTTGCGCGACTGCCCTCGCCTGGGTCGCGCCAGCTTCATGCGGCACGGGTGACGCGCAGCACCATGGAAAACCGAGATGGCAGCACCGGCAATTGATCTGCAGGGCGTGGCCTGCACCTTCGTGAGCAAGGATCACCCCGGGCAGCGCTACACCGCCGTGCAGGGGGTGGATCTGAGCGTGGGCGCGGGCGAGTTCGTCAGCGTCGTCGGCCCGACGGGCTGCGGCAAGAGCACGCTGCTCAACGTCGCGGCCGGGCTGCTGGCGCCAAGCGCTGGCAGCGTGCAGATCTTCGGCGAGCCGCTCACCGGCACCAATCGGCGCGCGGGCTACATGTTCCAGGCGGAGAGCCTGATGCCCTGGCGCACGGCGCTGCAGAACGTGATGGCCGGGCTGCAGTTCCAGGGCGTGGCGCAAGCCGAGGCGCGCACGCGTGCGCAGGAGTGGCTCGCGCGCGTGGGCCTGGCGGACTTCGGCGACCGCTACCCGCACCAGATGAGCGGCGGCATGAGGAAGCGCGCCAGCCTGGCGCAGACGCTGGTGCTCGACCCTGACATCATCCTGATGGACGAGCCGTTTTCCGCGCTCGACATCCAGACGCGCCAGCTGATGGAAAACGAAGTGCTCTCGCTCTGGCAGGCCAAGAAGAAGGCGGTGCTCTTCATCACGCACGACCTCGATGAAGCCATTGCCATGAGCGACCGCGTGGTGGTGATGAGCGCGGGGCCAGCCTCGCACCCCATGGGCGAATTCGCCATCGACCTGCCGCGTCCGCGCGACGTAGCCGAGGTCAAGACGCAGCCACGCTTCCTGGAGCTGCATGCCGCCATCTGGGGCGAGCTGCGCGAGGAAGTGCTCAAGGGCTACGCCCAGCAACTGAAGAAGGCCTGAACGCGCATGTGGAACCTGATCAAACCGCGCCCCGCGACGCTGCGCCTGTGGCAGCTGGGCCTGCTGGTGCTGCTCTTCCTGTTCTGGCACGTGATGACCAGGCCGGGGCTGATCCCGCCCTTCATGTTCGACAACGACAAGCAGGCGGCCTTCTTCTTCGGCGAGCCGATCAAGATCTTCGGCGTGATCCGCGACTGGTTCTTCATCAACGCCGACATCTACCAGCACCTGTGGGTGACGCTGGCCGAAACCGTGATGGCGTTCGCGATCGGCGCGGCCGGGGGACTGGCGGGTGGGCTGTGGCTGGCGCTTTCGCCCATGGCGTCGGCGATCCTGGACCCCTACATCAAGGCGATGAACGCGATGCCGCGCATCATCCTCGCGCCCATCTTTGCGGTCTGGTTCGGCCTGGGCATGGGCTCCAAGGTGGCGCTGGGCGTCACGCTGGTGTTCTTCATCGTCTTCTTCAACGTCTACCAGGGCGTCAAGGAAGTCAGCCCCGTGGTGCTGTCCAGCGCCCGCATGCTGGGTGCCAGCGCCCGCCAGCTGCTGCGCCACGTCTATCTGCCCAGCGCGACGAGCTGGGTCTTCAGCTCGCTGCACACCAGCGTGGGACTGGCCTTCGT
Source organism: Comamonas sp. SCN 67-35 (assembly GCA_001725255.1). Classification (GTDB taxonomy): domain Bacteria; phylum Pseudomonadota; class Gammaproteobacteria; order Burkholderiales; family Burkholderiaceae_C; genus Comamonas_C. The sequence continues at coordinate 17,550 of MEFV01000022.1, forward strand.
CGGCGCGGTGGTGGGCGAATACCTCGGGTCGAGTCAGGGCGTGGGCTACCTGATCCTGCAGGCCGAGGGGAGCTTCGACATCAACACCGTGATGGCCGGCATCCTCGTGCTGACGGCCTTCGCGCTGGTGCTCGACGAGATGGTGGGCGCGATCGAGAAGCGCCTGATGGTCTGGCAGCCCAAGGTGGGCGAGACCGAAAAACTCTGAGGCTGGTCAGTGGTCAGTCGTAAGCGGTAAGTCGGACTCACCACTCACCACTTACCACTGACTACTCCCGATGATAGGGGTGCCCCGCGTTCACCGACCAGGCGCGGTAGAGCTGCTCGATCAGCAGCACCCGAACCAGTGCGTGCGGCAGCGTCATGTCCGAAAGCCGGATGCGCTCGTGCGCGCCCGCAAGCAGCGCCGGGTCGAGCCCGTCCGGCCCGCCGATGATGAGCGCCACATCGTCGCCCGCGAGTTGCCAGTCCTTGAGCCTCCGGGCCAGCGCCTGCGTGCTCAGGCGCGTGCCGTGCTCGTCGAGCGCCACGCGGTGCACGCCGCGCGGGAGCTGCGCCTCGATGCGTTCACGCTCGGCCGCCTGCAGGTTCAGGAGCGTTTTGGAGCCCCGGGGCTCGGTCTTGACGGCCCTGAGCTCGACCTTGATCTCGGGCGGGAAGCGCTTGGCGTAATCGTCCCAAGCGGTGCGCGCCCAATCGGGCACACGCTGGCCCACGGCCACGATGGCGAGGCGCATCGGCGTGCTTCTTCACGCCTTGCGGCCGGGCGCCTTCCTGGCGGGTGCCTTCTTTGCGGCAGCGCGGCGCACAGCCGCCTTCTTGGCCACTGGCTCGTTCACCCGCACGGTCTTGACGGGCGCCGCGGCCTTCCTGGCAGGTGCCTTGCGGGTGGCCACCACCGGCTTGGCCGCGGTCTTCTTCACTGCAGGAGCTTTCTTCGCAGCCGTCTTCTTCGCGGGCGCCTTGCCTGCAGGCGTCTTCTTGGCGGCAGGCTTGCGCGCGGGCACGGGCTCAGCATCGGCCGGCGCAGTGAGCGAGCGGGGCTTGGCATCACCCAGCTTCAGGCGCACCGGCTTGTCGCCCCAGATCTCTTCGAGCCGGTAGTACTGGCGAATCGCGGGCTGCATGATGTGGCACACCGCCGTACCGCAATCGATGATGATCCACTCGCCGTTGTCCTCGCCCTCGCTGCGCGGCTTGGCAAACCCGGCGTCGCGCACGGCATCGCGCACGCTCGCGGCCAGCGCCTTGGTCTGGCGGTTGGTGTTGCCGGTGGCGACAATCACGCGCTCGAACAGCGGCGAGAGGTGCGTGGTATCGAACACGCGGATGTCCACCGCCTTCACGTCTTCCAGGCCGTCAACGATGGCGCGCTGCAGTTTGACGAGGGATTTCTTGGCGGCAGCGTCCGTGGCGGGTGCAATGGTCATCGAGTGGTGCGGATGTAGTGGTTGGAAGTGCAAAGTGTCGGGGATTTGGCTTTTCAGATCAAATCGGGCTCCAACGCCCTTCTGGCGGGCGCTGACAGCTATCAAATCCAGGAACGCGGTTTGAGGAAGTGGCTCGTGAGGCGCTCTTCGGGCGTGCCCGGCTCGTCGCAACGCTGGTAGCTCCACGACGCCTGCGGCGGCATCGACAGCAAAATGGACTCCGTGCGCCCGCCCGACTGCAGGCCGAAGTGCGTGCCGCGATCCCAGACCAGGTTGAACTCCACGTAGCGCCCGCGCCGGTAGAGCTGGAACGCCCGCTCGCGCTCGCCATACGGCATGTTCCTGCGCTGCTGCACGATGGGCAGGTAGGCGGTGAGGAAGGCATCGCCCACGCTTTGCAGCATGGCGAAGCCCTGCTCGAAACCGAGCTCGGAAAAATCGTCGAAGAAGATGCCGCCGATGCCGCGCTGCTCATTGCGGTGCTTGTTGCAGAAGTACTCGTCGCACCAGGTCTTGAAGCGTGGGTACAGCTGCTCGCCAAACGGCGCGAGCGCGTCGCGGCAGACGCGGTGAAAGTGCACGGCGTCTTCCTCGAAGCCGTAGTAGGGCGTGAGATCCATGCCGCCGCCGAACCAGCACACCGGCTTCTGTCCCTCATGGCCCGCCGCGATCATGCGCACGTTCATGTGCACCGTGGGCACATAAGGGTTGCGCGGGTGAAAGACGAGCGAGACGCCCATGGCCTCGAAGGGCGCACCCGCCAGTTCCGGCCGGTGCTGAGTGGCCGAGGGCGGCAACCGCGGCCCGCTGACATCGGAAAAACCACAGCCCGCGCGCTCGAACACCAGGCCACCTTCAATGATCCGCGTGATGCCGTTGCCCTGAAGCTGCTCGCCTGGCGCTTTCTCCCAGGCATCGCTGAGCGCGCGCGCGCCGCCCGTGCCTTCGATTTCCCCAAGCGCATTCATGATGCGCGCCTGCAAGCCCACGAGATAGCTGCGAACCGGCTGCACCGTGCCCGCAGGGTTGAATTGACTCATTTGATGGCCCTGTGTCCAATGTCGTTGCGGTATTGCGCGCCATTGAAATGGATGCCATGCACCACTTCATACGCGCGTTGCTGCGCCTGGCGCACGCTGTCTGCCAATGCCGTCACGCACAGCACACGCCCACCAGAGACCTGGAGTGTGCCGCCGTCGAGCCGCGTGCCCGCATGGAAAACCATGGCGTCATCCTGTTCGGGGGCGATGCCGGTGATCGCATCGCCCTGGCGCGGGCTCTCGGGGTAACCCTGGGCGGCCATCACCACACCGAGGGCGGTGCGCCGATCCCACTGCAGCTCCACGCCATCGAGCTTGCCATCGACGGCCGCGTTGATCAGATCGACCAGATCGCTTTTCAGGCGCATCAGGATGGGCTGCGTCTCGGGGTCGCCCATGCGGCAATTGAATTCGAGCACCTTGAGCTGGCCCTTGGCGTCGATCATCAGGCCCGCGTAGAGAAAGCCGGTATAGACGATGCCGTCCTTCTCCATGCCGCGCACGGCGGGCAGGATGACCTCGCGCATGGCGCGCGCATGCACGTCCGCGGTGACCACGGGCGCGGGCGAATACGCGCCCATGCCGCCGGTGTTGGGGCCCGCGTCGTTGTCCTTCAGGCGCTTGTGGTCCTGGCTGGTCGCGAGCGCCGCCACATGGCGACCGTCCGAGAGCACGATGAAACTGGCTTCCTCGCCTTCGAGGAATTCCTCGATGACAACGCGCGCCACGCCTTCGTCGGTGCCGCCATAAACCTCGTCGACCAGCATCGCGTCCACCGCGTCATGCGCTTCGCGCAGGCTCGTCGCCACGACCACGCCCTTGCCCGCAGCCAGGCCGTCGGCCTTGATCACGATGGGCGCGCCCAGCCGATCCACGAAGGCATGCGCCGCCAGGGGATCGGTAAAGGTGTCGTAATTGGCCGTGGGAATGCCGTGGCGGCGCATGAAGGCCTTGGAAAAGGCCTTGGAACTCTCCAGTTGCGCGCCCGCCTGCGTCGGGCCGAAGATGCGCAGGCCCTTGGCGCGAAAGAGATCGACCACGCCCGCGGCCAGCGGCGCCTCTGGGCCGACCACGGTCAGGCCGATCTTGTTCTCCTGCGCCCAGCCGGCCAGCTGCTGCACATCGGTGATAGGCAGATTCTCCAGGCGCGGCGAAAGCGCGGTGCCGCCGTTGCCCGGCGCCACATAAACCATGCTGGCCTTGGGCGATTGCACGAGCTTCCAGGCCAGTGCATGCTCGCGCCCGCCGCCACCGATCACGAGAATTTTCATGCCGGCCTCCGACGAGCCGCCGCCGGGAGGCCGGTGGCCTCCGCGGGGGACAGCGATGACACATGGTGCAAAGCGTGGGGGCTCATAGTTCCGCGTTGTGATAGACGTCCTGCACGTCATCCAGATCTTCGATCATGTCCAGGAGCTTCTGCATGCGCTCGCCATCGTCACCAGACAGCTCGATCGTGTTTTCCGCGCGCATGGTCACCTCGGCCACCTCGGGGGTGAACCCGGCCGCCTCCAGCGCCTGCTTCACCGCCTCGAAAACACCGGGCTCGGTCAGCACCTCGACCGCGCCCTCTTCATCGGTGATGACATCGTCCGCGCCCGCCTCCAGCGCCGCTTCCATGAGCTTTTCCTCGTCGGCACCCGGCGCAAAAATCAGTTGGCCGCAATGCTTGAACTGAAACGCGACCGAACCTTCCGTGCCCAGGTTGCCGCCATATTTGCTGAATACATGGCGCACGTCGGCCACGGTGCGCACGCGGTTGTCGGTCATGGTGTCCACGATGATGGCCGCACCGCCTATGCCGTAGCCTTCGTAGCGGATTTCCTCATACTGCACGCCGTCCAGGTTGCCCGTGGCCTTGTCGATGTTGCGCTTGATGGTGTCGGCCGGCATGTTGGCCGCCTTGGCCTTGTCGATGGCCAGACGCAGGCGCGGGTTGGCCGTCGGATCCCCCCCGCCGGTGCGCGCCGCCACCATGATTTCACGCACCACGCGGGTCCAGATGCGCTGGCGCTTTTCATCCTGCCTGCCCTTGCGGTGCTGGATGTTGGCCCATTTGCTGTGTCCTGCCACGACGCTTTCCTTTGATCTACTTTGGTTTAATCTGCAGCCTGCGATTCTACTTTTGAGCATGCCATGGCCGATCCACTCCTCATAGCCCAGCACGGCGACACCCGCTGTGAACTTCTGCCAGGCCTCGCCAACCGCCACGGCCTGATCACCGGCGCCACGGGCACGGGCAAGACCGTGACACTGCAAAAGCTCGCCGAGGAATTTTCGCGCATTGGCGTGCCGGTCTTCATGGCCGACGTCAAGGGCGATCTGAGCGGCATCAGCCAGCCGGGCCGGATCGGTGACAAGCTCGCGGGCGTGCTCAAGGAACGCGGCGTACCCGTGCCCGAGCCGACCGCCTGCCCCACCACGTTCTGGGACGTGTTCGGCGAACAAGGCCACCCGGTGCGTGCAACGGTTTCCGACATGGGGCCGCTGCTGCTCGCGCGCATGCTCGATCTGAACGAAACGCAGTCGGGTGTCCTCAACCTCGTGTTCAAGATCGCCGACGACAACGGATTGCTGCTGCTGGACCTCAAAGACCTGCGGGCCATGCTGCAGCACGTGGGCGACAACGCGAAGAATTTCACCACGCAATACGGCAACATCTCGTCTGCCAGTGTCGGCGCGATCCAGCGCGGCCTGATGCAGATCGAGACCCAGGGCGGCGACAAGTTCTTCGGCGAGCCCATGCTCGACATCGAGGACTTCATGCAGACCGTGGGCGGGCGCGGCGTGATCAACATCCTCGCGGCCGACAAACTCATGACCGCGCCGCGCCTGTACGCGAGCTTTCTGCTGTGGCTGCTCTCGGACCTGTTCGAGCGCCTGCCCGAGATCGGCGACCCGGAAAAGCCCAAGCTGGTGTTCTTCTTCGACGAAGCGCACCTGCTGTTCGCCGACGCGCCCAAGGTGCTGCTCGAGCGCATCGAGCTCGTCGTGCGCCTGGTGCGATCCAAGGGCGTGGGCGTGTACTTTGCCACGCAAAATCCGCTCGACATCCCCGACACCGTGCTTGCGCAACTGGGCAACCGCGTGCAGCACGCGCTGCGCGCCTTCACGCCGCGCGATCAAAAAGCGGTGAAGGCCACGGCCAGCACCATGCGGCCCAAGGCGGGGCTGGACGTCGAGGCGGCGATCACCGAACTGGCCGTGGGCGAAGCGCTGGTGAGCCTGCTGGACCCCAAGGGGCGCCCCTCGGAAACCGAGCGCGTTTTCGTGCTGCTGCCCGGCAGCCAGCTCGGGCCGATCACGGCCGAGCAGCGCCAGGCGCTGATCAAGAACTCGCTCGTGGCAGGCACGTACGACACCCCCACCGACCGTGAGTCAGCCTACGAACGGCTGGCCCAGCGCGCTGCCAACGCGTCGGGCTCCGCAAACGGCGCGAGCGCAGGGACCGCCCAGGCGCCTGGCGCCAACGACGGCGGCATGTTCGGCGACATAGGCACCATGGTCAAGGAGGCGTTATTCGGGCGCACCGGTCCACGAGGTGGGCAGTACGATGGTCTCGTGCAGGACATCGTCAAAGGTGAAGCCCGGCGCATGGGGCGCGAACTGCTGCGCGGCGTGCTGGGCAGCCTGATCGGCGGCAAGCGCCGGTGAACCACCCGATCCATAAACCAGCGCCCATCGTCCGGCCACAGACCAGAGAACTCCAGACCACCCCCAGGCACACACACGAGCTTGCCCATGAGTCTGTCCCTCCCCACCCCTGCCGACGTCCTCGCCGCCGCGCAACTGCTCAAGGGCGTGGTGCACCACACGCCCGTGCTGCGTTCGACCACCATCGACCGGCTTTTCGGCGGCGAACTGTATTTCAAGTGCGAAAACCTGCAACGCACCGGATCGTTCAAATTTCGCGGCGCCTATTGCGCATTGGCACAATTTGACGCGCGGCAGCGAGACAAGGGTGTGCTCGCCTACTCCTCGGGCAACCACGCTCAGGCCATCGCCCTGGCAGCGCGCCAGCACGACATTCCGGCGCTGATCGTCATGCCCGACGACGCGGCGCTGACCAAACTGGAAGCTACACGCGGCTACGGCGCGCAGGTGGTCACCTACCAGCGCGGCACGGAAGATCGCAACACCATCAGCCAACGACTGGCCGCCGAGCGCGGCATGAGCATCGTGCCGCCGTCGGACCACCCGCAGATCATCGCTGGCCACGGCACGGCGGCGCTGGAGCTGCTGCAGGAAGTGCCCAAACTCGACTACCTCTTCGTGCCCACCGGCGGCGGCGCGCTGCTGGCAGGCAGTCTGCTGGCCGTTCAAGCGGCGGGCAGCGGCTGCGAAGTCTTTGGCGTCGAACCCGAGGCGGCCGACCATGCCCGACAATCACTCAAGGCCGGCCATATCGTCACCATCGCGCACCCGCGCACCATCGCGGATGCGGCCCAGAGTCCGGCGCTGGCCCCACTGGCGTTCGAGATCATCCGCAAGGCGGCGCCGCAGCTGCTGACGGCCTCCGACGCGCAAATGCTGCAGGCGCTGCGCTTCCTGGCCCAGCGCATGAAACTCGTGGTCGAACCCACCGGGGCCCTGGCCTTTGCCGGTGCGCGCGACGGCGGCGTTGCGCTGCACGGCAAGCGCGTGGGCATCCTCGTGAGCGGCGGCAACGTCGATCTGTCGCGCTACGCCCGTTTCATTTCAGACTGACCTTCATCATTTCTTTCATGAGCAACATTCACGTCATCGATCACCCCCTGGTTCAGCACAAACTCACGCTCATGCGCCGCAAGGACGCCAGCACCAACAGCTTTCGTCGGCTGCTCGGGGAACTCGCCACGCTCATGGCCTACGAGGTCACGCGCGACATGCCGCTGCAGGACATCGAAATCGAGACACCCCTGGAGACCATGACGGGCAAGGTGATCGACGGCAAGAAGCTCGTGCTCGTCTCCATCCTGCGCGCGGGCAACGGCTTTCTGGACGGCATGCTCAACGTCGTGCCCGGCGCGCGCGTGGGCCACATCGGCCTGTACCGTGACCCCGAGAGCCTGCAGGCCGTGGAGTACTACTTCAAGATGCCCTCGGGCATGAACGAGCGCGACGTGATCGTCGTCGACCCCATGCTCGCCACGGGCAACTCGGCCAGCGCGGCGCTCACGCGCCTGAAGCAGACCGAACCGCGCTCCATCAAATTCGTCTGCCTGCTGGCCGCGCCCGAAGGCATCGCCAAACTGCAGCAGGCGCATCCGGACGTCCCCATCTACACCGCGGCCATCGATCGGCAGCTCAACAGCCACGGGTATATCCTGCCGGGACTGGGCGATGCCGGAGACCGCATCTTCGGCACCAAGTAAGTTCCCGCACGCCTTGCAGGAGGTGAACCATGAGCATTCCCGTTGAACTGAGCGATCTGGCCACGGCCATGGCACGCTACCGCTTCGCCTACCTGCTGACCGGCGCCGACCAGGGCGCGCCCCACGCCATCGCCATCACGCCGACGCTGGACGGCTCGACGCTGGTGGTGCAGGGTGTCGGGCGGCGCACCGGCAAGAACCTGCAGACGCGCGCCGAGGTAGCGCTGGTCTGGCCCCCTCTGGAGGCGGCAGACTATTCCCTGATCGTGGACGGCAGTGCCAGCGTCGCGGGCGATCAGGTCCGGATCGTGCCCGCGCGGGCGGTGTTGCACCGCCCTGCCCCGGCACCCGAACCCCAGCCACAGGGATCGTGCACCTCCGACTGCGTGGAGCTCAAGCTGTAGATCCCGGCGCACGCCCGCTCTCACCATGACCTGTCCTGAACGGCGTTGACACCCCCTCGGGGGTGCCATTCAGGCCACCGGCCGAACACCATCAGCCATAGACGCCCGGTGCACCGCATCGGGCGTTCGCGTTTTCAACGGTCGGTGGGACGCCCTTGTTGGGGACCTGAGCTGGCTCTTTGACTCTCTTGCCGCGAGCAACGCGGCGACGTTCAAGGATCGCAGGCCTTGGCTCGCGCAGGCTCGAACGGGTCGTCCCCGACAAGATGCGGCGTGAAGAAAATTTCTTTTAAATGAGAAAGATTCGTATTAGAATTTGACCACTCCACCCGAAGGACTACTCCATGCGCAACCGTTTCCTGCCCCTGTTTGCGGCCCTGGCCATTGTCGGCAACGTTCATGCTGCAACGCCTGAAGCAGCCCTGGCCATCAAGAATCACCAGTTCGAACCCTCCGAACTTCGAGTCCCTGCGGGGCAGCGTATCAAGCTCGTTGTCCACAACCAGGACAACACCGCGGAAGAATTCGAGAGCCACAAAATGAACCGCGAGAAGGTGATTCCGGGCGGGGCGAAGGCCACCATCTACATCGGCCCGCTCAAGCCCGGACGCTATGAGTTCTTTGGCGAGTACAACGAAGCCACGGCCAAGGGCGTGGTCATCGCCGAATGAGTTGACCTCGCCATGTTTACCACCCTTCTCATCGTCTTTCGTGAATCGCTGGAAGCGGCCTTGCTGGTTGGCGTTGTCGCTGCGGCAACCCGGGGACTCGCAAGCCGAGGCAAGTGGCTGGGCGCGGGTGTTTTCACGGGTTTCCTCGGCGCCATCGCGCTGGCGCTGCTGGCAGGCCAGCTCAGCGGGTGGCTGGATGGTCTGGGGCAGGACGTGGTGAACATCGGTGTGCTCTCGCTGGCACTGGCGATGCTCCTGTGGCACTGCATCTGGGTATCTGCGCACACCCGGGAGATGGTCAGCGACGCGAAGAGGCTGGGAAAGGCCGTCCAGGAGGGGCAGCGCGCCCCTTGGGCCCTGTTGGCGGTGGTCAGCCTGGCGGTGCTGCGCGAGGGTGCTGAAACGGTCCTCTTTGTCAGTGGCTCCTTGACCGGCAACGGCACGACACAGCCGGGATTCGTTCTCGCTGCCGGAGCAGGCGGCTTGCTGCTCGGGGCGTTTGTCGGCCTGGTCATCTACGCCGGACTGACCCGGGTTCCCACACGCCACATCTTCACGGTCACCAATGCATTCATCGCTTTTCTGGCTGCTTCTCTGGCCAGTCAATTGATGAAGGCGCTTGCGCAGGCCGGGTTGCTCGAACACGGGTCAACGCCCGTATGGGATAGCTCCTGGGCGCTTTCCCAGGACTCGGCCCTCGGGACCTTCCTGCACGCCTTGCTGGGGTATGAGGCACGTCCGTCTGCAAGCCAGCTCGGTGCTTACGCGATGGTCCTGGCGTGTATCTACCTTGGAACGCGTTTGATGCGTCCTCGGACAGCTCTCAGTTCGCCTGGCCACTAAGGCAACGGCCCTCCTTTTTTCATCCTGGAGTTCATATGATGCGAACCGCCGTCCGGGCGGGGGCGCTGGCCGCCCTCAGCCTGCAAATTCTCTCGTTTGCGACGCCCGCCCTTGCTGGACCCGCGGATTACGTCTACACCCCCCTGGTGCAGGAGGGCGAGCGCGAGATCGACTTCAAGGCAGGAACCCAAAAAAACAAGGACGGGACACGCGAAAGTGCCATGTCCATCGGACTGGGCTACGGTGTGACCCACTGGTGGTTCACCGAGTTCTATGGGAAATGGCACAAAACACCCGGTGAACAGTTCGGCTTCGATGCCTGGGAGTGGGAGAACAAGTTCCAGTTGACGGAGACCGGAAAATACCCGGTGGAGGTTGGTTTCCTGTTTGAAATCGAGCGCCCGAAAGACCGTACCGAAGGGTACGAATACAAGTGGGGGCCGTTGCTGCAGACGGACCTCACCTCGAAAATCCAGGCCAATTTGAACGTCCTGGTCGAAAAGCACATCCGCACTGCAACGCCGAGCGAAGCGGAACTGGGCTACCAGTGGCAGCTCAAGTACCGCTGGCAACCCGCCTTCGAATATGGCTTGCAGGGCATCGGTGGCCTGGGCCCGGTATCCAACTGGAGCCCTCACGACGAGCAGACGCACAAGATCGGCCCAGCCATTTTCGGTCGTATCCGGGCAGGGCAGCAGGAATTCATCAAGTACAACGCGACCCTGTTGTTCGGCACCACAAGAGCTACGCCGAACACAACGCTGCGCGTTCAAGTCGAATACGAGTTTTAAAGCTCAGGGGGCGAGCGAACAAGAACCTCCTGGTGGGACTTTCTCGCGCGCATCGCCACCAACAAAAAGGCCAGCGGTCACGCTGGCCTTTTTGCTGACAAACACCCGGCATGCGCGGCACGCCGCAGTGGGCTCGATCAATACACGTCGTGCTGCGTGTTGTAGACGTTGAACTTGCCGGTCGGCGTGACCAGCTTCGAGTCCTTGATCACCGTCTTGCAGGTGCGGGTCTTGTCGTCCACGACCACGATCGCCGACTGCTTGTCCTTGGCGCTCCAGACGGAGAACCAGACCTCGTCACCCTTCTGGTTGTACTCGGGTTGCACCACGCGCTTGGCGCCATCGTCCTTGAGATCGGCGCAGGCAGCGATGTCGATGATCTGCGGCTTCTTGGAAAGGTCGCGGATGTCGAACACCGCCACGCTCTGGCTGACCTTGGCGTCGGGGTTGAGCGTGGTGTCCACCCACAGGTTGTTGGACTTGGGGTGCGTCTTGATGAACAGCGAACCACCACCCTGACCCTCGAGCGTGCGCACGACCTTCCAGGCGTTCTTCTTGTGGCCCTTGGGGTCGGTACCGATGATGGAGATGCTCTCGTCACCCAAACCGGACGTCGCCCACACCGGACCGTACTTCGGATCCTTGAAGTTGGCGCCACGCCCCGGGTGCGGCGTCTTGCCCACTTCGATCAGCGCCGCCAGCTTGTCTTCCTTCGTATCCACCACGGCGATCTTGTTGGACGCGTTGGCGGCGGTCATGAAGTAGCGCCGCGTGGAGTCGAAGCCCCCGTCGTGCAGGTACTTGGCTGCATCGAGCTGCTTGATCGCAAGATTCTTCAGATCGGTGTAATCCACCATGAAGATCTTGCCGGTTTCCTTGGCATTGACCAGAAACTCCGGGCGCTGGTGACTGGAGACAATCGCGGCCACGCGCGGCTCGGGGTGGTACTCGTTGTCCACCGTCATGCCGCGAGTGGAAACGATCTTCTGCGGCTTGAGCGTGTCACCATCCATGAGCACGAATTGCGGCGGCCAGTAGGTGCCGGCGATCGCGATCTTGTCTTCCCAGCCCTTGTACTTGGACGTCTCGACCGAGCGTGCCTCCAGGCCGATCTTGATTTCGGCGACGTTGTCGGGCTTTTCCATCCACAGGTCGATCAGGTTCAGACGCGCGTCGCGCCCGATCACGTACAGGTAGCGCCCCGACGCCGACAGGCGCGAGATGTGCACCGCGTAGCCGGTCTTGATGATGTTGATGATCTGCTTGGTGTCACCGTCGATCAGCGCGATCTCGCCCGCGTCGCGCAGCGTCACGGAAAAGATGTTGTTGATGTTGTAGTTGTTGAGCTTCTTCTTGGGGCGCGCGGAAACCGCGATGTACTCCTTGCGGCTCTTTTCCATGTCCTCGAGCGAGAATTCGGGCGGCGTGGGAGGGTCTTGCTGGATGTAGCGTGCCATCAGATCGACCGTGGCTTCGTCGAATTCGCCCGAGGTCTGCCAGTTCGGCATGCCGGCGGGCGAACCATAGGCGATGAAGGTCTTGAGGTAGTCCGTGCCCTTGTCGATCGTGATGTCGGGCGTCAGCGGCTTGCCGGTTGCACCTTTGCGCAACACGCCATGGCAACCTGCGCAGCGCTCGAAGTAGATCTGACGCGCCTTGTCGAATTCCGCCTGCGTCATGGCCGGCGCCTTGGCGTTGGAATTCTGATGCATCAGCGCTTCGCCGACGGGGGAGGAGCCAGCCTGCAGATTGATTTCAGCCTGCGGAAGAATGGCGTCTTTTTTCTCCTGCGCCAGGGCAGTCACGGCGATGGCGGAAAGCACCAGCGCGGCTACGGTCGTCATCGGGCGGATTTTCATGCTCGATCCTCTCTCGTTCCTAGATAGAGAAAACGCCACCCGTCTCCTGTGTATTGAGCCAGCCGGGGGCGGCAGGAAAGTCCGGTGGCCATAACTTCATTATCCGTGTGGTTTACCCTGATATGAAAAAAGCTGTACCAAAAAACTCCGCCTTTTGTCACAATGGTGATACCTCTTGGCCAAGCCATATGTCACCCTAGGGTTCACCCTTATTTTTTATTTTTTACTTTCGGCGACCAGGGATCTCCATGCGACTGCGTTCCAGCCCCTCCCACCCGCACCGCCACACGATGGCGTTGTGCGGCCTGCTCGCCTGCGGCATGAGCGGCCACGCCGCAGCGCAGGGCAGCCCAGCCGCGACGCTGCCGCAGATGGTTGTCAGCGGCTCCATGCAGGAGCAGCCGGTGGATGATCTGCCGCAGTCCATCGACGTCATCGACGCAGGCCAGATCGAGGAGCAACAAAGCCAGACGCTGCGCGATGCGCTGCAGGACCTGCCCAACACATCGGTACGCACAGCCCCGGCCCGCCTGGCCGTGGGGGCGGCCTCCTCGGCCTTCGCACGCGACGGCAATACCGGCATCAACATCCGCGGCATCGGCGGCAACCGCGTTCTGATGACCGTGGACGGCATCCGCATGCCGCGCAGCTACGTCTCGCGCTCGGCCATCTTCGATCGCGAATACCTCTCGCTTGAGCTGTTCAAGCGCGTGGAACTCCTGCGCGGGCCGGCCTCGGCCCTGTACAGCTCGGACGCGCTGGCAGGCGTGGTGAATTTCGTCACGTTCAACCCGCAGGATTTCCTTGGCGGCACCGAAGGCACTCCGGAGAAAACCGTAGGCGGGCGCATCTCGGCGCAATACGCCAGCGAAGACGACGCGAAGACCGTTGCCGGCACGGTCGCGGGCAAGGCCAGCGACACGGCGCAATGGATGCTCACGGCCACTGCGCGCCGCGCGCACGCGCTCGAGACCATGGGCAGCAACAACGCGCCCAACGCCAACCGCACGACGGCCAACCCCGAAAGCGACGGCGATCAGGCGCTGCTGGCCAAGGTCGTCCTGACGCCGAATGGCACGCAGCGCCACATACTCAGCTTCGAGCACGTCAACCGCGATTCGGATGTCGAGCTGCTCTCGAGCCGCAGCCCCGCGCCCACCAAGCCGGGCGACATTCTCAACGAGACCTCGCGCTACAACGCGCGGCGCCAGCGGCTCACCTGGGATGCGCGCTACGACATCGCCAGCGGCTGGGCCGACCACGTGCGCAGCATCGTGGCGTTGCAGAAAAGCACATCGCGGCGCATCGGCACGAGCGACCTCAAAAGCGGCGTGCACCGGGTGCGCGACAACCGTTACGGCGAACGCATCTGGCAGTTGGGCCTGCAGGCCGAGAAGGTGCTGCGCGCGGGCGACTGGTCGCACCGCATCGTCTACGGCGGCGAATACACCCGCAACACGATCGACAACCTCTACGACGGCCAGGCGCCGCTGCCGCCCGATGTCTTTCCGCTCAAGCGCTTTCCGGACACACGCGAGACCACGGGCGCGCTGTTCGTGCAGAACGAATCGATCTGGGGCAATTGGACGTTCACGCCCGGTCTGCGCATCGACCATTTCTCGATCGACGTGACCAGCCAGAACGGCTTCTACCCGCCAGCGGCGCTGCCGGGCAAGTCGCTGTCGCAATCCAAGGTGCTGCCCAAGCTTGGCGTGCTTTGGCGCGCCACGCCCGAGTGGAGCGTGTTCGGCCAGTACTCTGAAGGCTTTCGCGCGCCCGAGCCAGGGCAGCTCAACGATCATCTCGACTACGTCGTGCCCGGCGCGCACGTCGTCGTCCGACCCAATCCCAACTTGCAGCCCGAGAAGAGCCGCGGCTTCGAGCTCGGCGCGCGCGGGCGCTTCGATCGCCTGAAACTCGATTTCACCGCCTTCGTCAACGACTATTCGAACCTGATCGTCGATGCTGAATTCGTCGAACAGATCGGCATAGACCGCTACTTTCAGGCGGTGAACATCGGACGCGCGCGCATCCACGGCTTTGAATTCAAGGGCAGCTACAACTGGGGCGTGGTGGCGGGCGGGCGCCTGTCGAGCACCTTCGCCTGGGGCACGGCGCGCGGGCGCAACCGCGAGACAGGCCGACCCCTCAATTCGGTGGACCCGGCGCAGTTCGCGCTCGGCCTGCGCCACGACAGCGCCGACTGGTCGCTCTGGGCCAAGCTGCGCCACCGCCAGGCCAAGAAGCCAGGCGACATCGACAGCGCCACCATCTTCAACTCCAAACCCAACACCCAGTTTGCACCGCCATCATTCACCACCCTGGATCTTGGGGCGCAATGGCGCCTTGCCAAGGACACGCGCCTGAACCTGGCGCTGTACAACCTCACGAACCGCAAGTACTGGCTGTGGCCGGACGTTTACGGGCAGGCCGCCGGTTCGTCCGTGCTCGACGCCTACACCCAGCCCGGGCGCAGCGTGCGTGTCTCGCTGGTGAAGGACTTCTGACCGGAGTCCTCCGCGCAAGCCGGTTGAAATTTCAAATCAAATCAGGCCACAGCCCTTGATATACGGGCGCTTGCAGCTATGTTTCGTGAAGCAATCAGGTAGGTGCCGACAACGCCAGAACCTGCTCCACGCCACGGTTGGCCAGCGCATCGGCATGTTCATTGCCGGGGTGGCCCGCATGCCCCTTCACCCAATGCCAGCGGATCACGTGTTCCGACTGGTGCGTCAGCGCATCGAGACGCTGCCAGAGCTCCACGTTCTTCACGGGCTGGCCTGACGCCGTGCGCCAGCCCTTCTTCTTCCAGCCGTGGATCCACTGGGTGATACCCTGGCGCACATACTGGCTGTCCAGATAGACATCGACTTCACAGGGACGCCTGAGAGCCGACAACCCCTTGATCACCGCCAGCAGCTCCATCCTGTTGTTGGTTGTCAGGCGCTCGCCACCGCTCAATTCCTTTTCCGCCGTTCCATGGCGCAACAGCACACCCCAGCCTCCCGGCCCGGGGTTGCCCTTGCACGCGCCATCCGTGTACATCTCGACCACGTCCACTCTTACTCCCTGCATTCATCACGCAAAACAGGCGCGCCACCGGACTCACGCCGAGCCACGGGCACCGTCGCTCCCTTGGGCGGCCGCGCGCCGCGCCAGGCGGGCTCCAGCAGCCGCAGGCCCAGCACGCGCTTGACCGCCACCATCACGTAGCCCGCACCAAAAACCGGCCAGCCGCGTGGCCCCATGGCATCCATCCAACCCATGCGCTCGAGCCAGCCACCCCCACGGATCGCAGGGCGAAAGCAGCCGAAGCTCACCGTCTCCACTTCCAGGTCCAGCAGGCGCAGCCAGTCACGCAGGCGCCATGGCGAAAAGAATTCCTGCGCGTCGGGAATGAACAGGGGGCCGCTCGCGCCCAGACGCCTGAACCATTGCATGCGACTCTGGCGCAGCCCCCACAGGCTCCACGGGTTCACGCCACTGATGAGCACGCGCCCCTCGGGCACCAGCACCCGCGCCGCCTCGCGCAAGGCGGCGTGCGGACTCACGCTGAGCTCCAGCGTATGCGGCATGAGCACCAGATCGACGCTTGCCGCGGGAAAGGGGAGTTGCACCGCATCGGCCCACAAGGCCGGAGCCGGACCCCCTTCAGCCGCACCGATCGCCGCGGCGTTCACCGCCAGCCAGCGATGCTGGATACGATTGGCACGCAAACCCTGCAGCCGCGGCAGACCCAATTGCAGGGCGTGGTAGCCAAAACAATCGGCCACCAGTTCATCGTAGCGCTCCTGTTCCCACGCCAGCAGGTAGCGGCCCGGCGGTGATTCCAGCCAGTCGTCGAAACCTATAATTTTGCTGCTCATGAAACTGCTGCCACTGCCCGCTTTCTCCGACAACTACATCTGGCTGGTGCACGATGGACATGAGGCCCTGGTCGTCGACCCGGGCGATGCCGCGCCGGTGCTCGAAGCGCTGCGCAGCATGCGATTGTCACTGCGCGCGATTCTAGTCACGCACCACCATGGCGACCACACGGGTGGCGTATCGGCCTTGCGCAGCGCAAGCTCGGCCGCCGTCTACGGCCCCGCGCGAGAAACCATCCCCCGGCCCTTTACCGCATTGAACGACGGCGATGAGGTGCAGGCACTGGGCCTGCGCCTTACGGTCATCGACGTGCCGGGCCACACCGCGGGGCACATCGCCTATTTCTGCGACAACCTCGACGGCGCACCGCACCTCTTCTGCGGAGACACCCTCTTCTGCGGCGGGTGCGGCCGCCTCTTCGAAGGGACACCGGCGCAGATGCACGCATCACTGGCGCGGCTGGCCGCGCTGCCACCGGCCACCCGCGTGTGCTGCGCCCATGAATACACACTTTCCAACCTCGCCTTCGCACGCGCCGTCGAGCCCCAAAACACCGAACTGGAACGTCATTTGCAACACTGCAGACAGCTGCGCGACGCGCAGATGCCGACATTGCCATCGACCATCGCCACCGAGCTGGCCATCAACCCGTTTCTGCGCACAGGCGCGGCATCCGTCGTCCACAGCGCCTGCGCGCACGACCCTGCAACCAACCCCAACGATCCCGCCGCCGTTTTCGCGACCCTTCGCCAATGGAAAAACGATTTTCGATGAAATGGCTGCCTCTTGCGGCCCTGAGCTGCATGATCTTGCTGGCTGGCTGCGCCAACCTGCAAAATTCCCCCTCCGCCACGCAAGACAGCAGCACCGTCGCCGAACACGACTACCCCACCGCCCCTTTGAAGAACATCACCGAAGGCAAGGCCACGCAGGCCAACGTGACCAGCGTGGCCGCTCCTTCCGACCTGTGGGAACGCATACGTCGTGGGTTCGCGATGCCAGACCTCAAGAACGAGCTGGTCGCGGACCGGGAGCAGTGGTATTCGGCCCGCGCCGATTACATCGAGCGCATGGCGGAGCGGTCAAGCAAATATCTCTTTCACATCGTCGAAGAGCTGGAGCGGCGCAACATGCCCACCGAGCTGGCGCTTCTGCCCTACATCGAAAGCGCCTTCAATCCGCTGGCCGTCTCCAGCGCGAAGGCCGCCGGCATGTGGCAATTCATGCCCGCGACAGGCACCACCTACGACTTGAAGCAAAACGCCTTTCGCGACGATCGCCGCGACGTACTTGCCTCGACCCGCGCGGCACTGGACTACCTGCAAAAGCTCCATGACATGTTCGACGACTGGGATCTCGCGCTGGCCGCCTACAACTGGGGGGAAGGCAGCGTGGCGCGCGCCATCGCACGCAACGAGAAGGCGGGCCTGGGCACCAGCTACAGCGACCTCACCATGCCGGCCGAGACGCGGATGTACGTGCCCAAGCTGCAGGCCGTCAAGAACATCATCGCCCACCCCGAGCAATACGGACTCACGCTGCCGAGCATCGGCAACCACCCCTACTTCGACACGGTGGACATCACACGCGACATCGATGTCACCGTCGTGGCGCGCATGGCAGGCATCAGTGAAGCGGACTTTCGCGCGCTCAACCCGTCGCTGCACCGCCCGGTCATCCTCGCCGCGGGCATGCCCAAAATCCTGCTGCCCTGGGACAGCGCGCAAACCTTCCGGCGCAATTACCAGACCTACAACGAAGGACAGCTCGCCAGCTGGACGGTCTGGACGGTCCCCACCACGATGAGCGTGGCCTCGGCCGCGCAGCGCACGGGAACGAGCGAAGCGCAACTGCGCTCCATCAACGCCATTCCTCCCCGCATGATGATCAAGGCGGGATCGGCGCTGATGGTGGCACGCTCGGCCACCTCCGGCAAGGACGTGCCGGGCAGCATTGCCGACAACGGCCAGGTCGCCTTCACACCGGAAGTGGTCATCCACCGCAGCACCATACGCGCGGGCAGGCACGACAGCGTCGCGAGCATCGCCAGGCACTACAAGGTCAAGCCCGGCGACGTGGCAGACTGGAACGACCTCAAAGCCACCAGCCACTTCAAGCCGGGCGAAGCCATCGTCCTCTACCTGCCTGTGCGCACCCAGGCCGCGCAACACCGCACGCGCAGCACCGCCCACACGGCAACGCACGGCACGGCCGCAAAGCCCCGGGCGGTTGCCCGCAAACCAGCGACGGTGACGAAACGCGCCACCGCCGCAGCGCCCTCCCCCAGACGCGCCCAGCCCGCATCCGCCCCCAAGCGCAAACCCCGCTGAACACCGCTCGGACCCTCTTCATGATCCCCATCGTCTTCTCGCACGCCAACAGCTTTCCAGCGGGGACCTACCGCATCCTGTTCAACGCCCTGCGCGAACGCGGTTTCGAAGTTCATGCCATCGAGCGCTACGGCCATGATCCGCGCTACCCGGTCACGAACAACTGGATCCACCTCGTCGAGCAGCTCGCCGACCACGCCGCAGACTTGCAGCAGCGCACGGGCGAGCGCGCCTTCCTCGTGGGCCACTCTCTCGGCGGCTACCTGAGCATCATGGCCGCGGCCAGGCGCCCCGAACTCGCGCGCGGCGTGCTGCTGCTGGATTCACCGCTGGTGGGCGGCTGGAAGGCGGGCGCCGTCGGCGTAGCCAAGCAAGTGCAGGTGATCGGGGCACTCACCCCCGGCCGCATCAGCCGCGCCCGCCGTGACTCATGGCCGAGCCGGCAGGAAGCGCTGGAGCACTTTCAGCGGAAAAAGGCGTTCATCCACTGGAAGCCGGAGGTGCTGCAGGACTACATTGCCAGTGGCCTGACGCAGGAGCAGGCGGGAGGCTGCACCCTGGCCTTTGACCGCAAGGTGGAAACGCAGATCTACAACACGCTGCCGCACAATCTCGCCCACCTGTTTCGCCGCCATCCGCTGCAATGCCCCGTCGCATTCATCGGCGGCAGGGCGTCGCACGAGGCGCACCAGGTCGGCATGGCCATGACCGAGCGCATCACCCAAGGCCGGATCATGATGCTCGACGGCAGCCACCTTTTCCCCATGGAGCAGCCCCTGGCCACCGCCGCCGCCATCGAAGCCGCGCTTCTGAACCTGCGCACACAGACACGCGCGTGATTCCGCGCCGCGCCAATGAGAAAGGCCTTCAGGATCCTGAAGGCCTTTCTGCAATTTTTCTGGGGTGGCTGATGGGGCTCGAACCCACGACAACAGGAATCACAATCCTTTCAAACTAGGATTTGCCAACATTGATTGGTGCCGATAGAATCCATATAAATCAATACATTACAACGATAATACTGGTTATAAAAACAGTTTAAATGTTGATTGATATTCCCTAAAATTGGGCAATTCTGGCTACATGGTGGCTACATGAACCACCAACCCGGAGCAATCAGCATGGCGCGACCGAAGAAAAGCGAAGCTCCCGACCTGTCCGACCGGATAAATCTGACCGCTGGGGCAATCGAGCGCCTGACCTGTCCGGCTGACAAGCAACAGGCATTCATGCGCGACAGCGAAGCCCCAGGCCTGCGCGTGCGTGTAACCGCTGCCGGTGCGAAATCGTTTGTCTATGAGGCCAAGCTGAACCGGCAAACCATTCGCCGCACCATCGGGGACGTGAAGCTGTGGAACATCGAACAGGCCCGCACCGAAGCCCGACGCCTTGCCGTGGTACTGGACAACGGGCGAGACCCGAGAGAGATTGAGCGCCAACAACGGGCCGCCCAAGCAGCGCAAAAGGCCGCAGACGCCGCCCAGGCCGTCACTGTAGGCGAGGCATGGGCCACCTATTGCAAGGCACGCCGCCCGCATTGGGGCGAGCTGCACCAGCGCGACCATGCAGGCATGATGGCCCCAGGGGGCGAGCCCAAGAAGCGCGGCAAGGGCACTACCGAGCCCGGCCCGCTGGCGCACTTCGCATCGATGCGCCTGGCGGACGTGACGCCCGAGGCCGTGCAGGCATGGGCCAGCGATGAAGCTACCCGCCGCCCTACCCGCGCCCGGCTGGCCCTGAGCCTGCTGCACGCCTTCCTGAACTGGTGCAGCGAACAAGCACAGTTTGCCGACGTGGTGGCGGACAAGAACCCAGCACACACCCGCCGAGCCCGTGAATCACTGCCGCTGCCCAAGCCCAAGCGCGACGCGCTGCTGAAAGAACAACTGCCCGCATGGTTCGCCGCCGTGAGCGCCATCAACCACCCGGCCATATCGACCTACCTGCAATGCCTGCTGCTGACTGGCGCAAGGCCGGGCGAGTTGCTGACCCTGAAATGGGACGACGTGGATACGCAGTGGCAGGGGCTGACCATCCGCGACAAGGACGAAAGCAAGGGCGGGCAAGACGGGCACCGCATCATCCCGCTCACGCCCTACGTTCACCACCTGCTGGCGAGCCTGCCGCGCCATGGCCTCTACGTTTTCGCTGGCACCCGTGGCGAGCCGCTGCACAAGCCCAACGTGGCGCACACCAAGGCATGCGCCGTAGCTGGCCTGCAGGGGCTCACGCTGCACGGCCTGCGCCGCAGTTTCGGCAGTCTGTCCGAGTGGCTGGAACTGCCCGCCGGGGTTGTTGCGCAGATTCAGGGGCACAAGCCCAGCGCCACCGCTGAGAAGCATTACCGCGTGCGCCCCCTGGACTTGCTGCGCGTGCACCATGAAAAGCTGGAAGCGTGGATTTTGGAACAGGCCGGGGTGCAGTTCGATGCCAACGCTGAGTCGGGCAAGCTGCGCATTATTGGGGGTGACAAATGAGCTTGCCTGAGGTTGCGCGTGTCTTCGCTGTTCGCGAAATCCTGTGTGTTGAGGGCACCAATCCGAGCGTTGCACGTAGCGTGCAAGCTGCCTTTGATGGCGATGTTGGCGCCGCCCGGTGCTTGTCTGTTGCCCTAGCCGACCATAACCGTGGCACTGTCGCCCTCATGATGTGGCGTGGGCGAGTAAAGCGTGAAGCCTTCCGGGATTACTTCGCCAGCGTTTGGGACCATGACCATCGTCACATTATCAGCGCCGCCAAAACCCGCCGCACGCTAGCTGCGATGTTCCGATACGCCGACTTCCAGAAACCCGCAGACATGCCCGAGCGCCTAACAGTGTGGCGGGGCACATCCAAGCTATCGCAGCGCGATGCAGTACGGGGCTATTCCTGGACATGGGACAGAGACACCGCCTGCTGGTTTGCCATGCGCTTTGCCGACCTCAACGGTTCCCCGATGGTGCTGCGAGCCGAAATCAATAAGGCTGACGTTGCGCTACTTCATGATGGCCGTAGCGAGCGGGAGGCGGTTTTGTTGCGCCCGCCTGCTGCTGTGGTTTGTGGCGATGTAGCCGACTGGCAAGTTGCAGCACGCCGATATGAGGCAGCAAAAAATGCCCCTCTCAAAGAGCCGGGCAAGCTGCGCGCTGTGAAATCTTGAATATCTCAAAATTGGCATAATATGCACACTTGGACGGTAACGCTGCACCCGCTGGCAGAGTCGGAATTGATGGCCTTGCCTGCCGACATGCAGGCCCGTTTCCTGCGCATTGCCGAGCTGCTGGAAGACTACGGGCCGCAACGTGTGGGCCTGCCCCATGTGCGCCCGCTGGAAAGCAAGCTGTGGGAAATGCGCATGAAGGGCCGCGATGGCATTGCCCGCGCCGTGTACGCCGCCATCCAAGGCCGCCGCCTGCTGGTGCTGCATGTTTTCGTGAAGAAGACGCAAACCACACCGCGCGAGGCAATCGAAACTGCGCTGCTGCGCCTGAAGGACACGCCATGAAGACGCTAAAGACATTGAAAGCCGAGCTACTGAAGCACCCGGACACGCGGGCCGAATATGAAGCGCTGGCCGATGAATTTTCCCTGGCACGCGAGCTGATTGCCGCACGCACCAGCGCAGGCCTGACGCAAGCCGACGTAGCCGAGCGCATGGGCACTGGGCAAAGCACCGTTGCGCGACTGGAAAGTGGCACGGGCACGCCATCGCTACGCAGTGTGCAACGCTACGCCCAGGCCGTGGGCCGCCGCGCTGTGGTGCGACTGGAACACGCATGAACCCGCGAAGCCCCGGCGCGGACTGACCGGGGCAAAGGCGGGGCCGCAAGGTGCGGAAACACCAGAGCAGCCCCTGACCATCGTCAAAACGGAGCTTTGAAAATGGCTGTTGCTACTGTATCAACCCCCCAAGCGCTGGGCGAACATTACGCGCCGTCTGCAACTTTGAATCACGTATTGTTGGCCCAATCCAACGGATATCAGTTATGGCGAACTGTTGCTAAGCGGGACGGTTTCCAGCCTCTTGACCGCGTGGACTTCCAAATCCTGGATGACGGCGAATGGGTGGCGTCCCATTCCCGCGAAAGTGGAGCGCGCCTACTTTTTCAGGCGCTTTCAAAACGCCTCGCGTAACCGTTACGCCCCAGCTAGGCAGGGCCGCAATCCTGCTGAAAAGTCGGACACCTTCACCGACCTGCTGGGGCACCTTTTGAGGGCCGCACTTGAAGGAGTGCCACTTTGCCGACATACAACGAAACTACCGGCACTTGGGAGCCGGACGAGGATGAAATTGATGCCGCTGCCGAGCATGAAATTCTGCTTAGGCACATCGGCAAGGCACCCGCCCAGCCTGCGCCGCTGCCAAACCCCATTCTGTTTCATCCTGACCTAGCGGATAGAGAGTTTGGGAGCCATCTGCTATCGGTGCCAAAGCTGACCGAATGGGCCGCAAAGCAAGGGCTAGAGGTTGTCGCACAGCCGCCTATCGAGCGTTTCAAGTTCGTTCAAGTGGAGGCGCTTTTGTGCGCCATCGAGCGCGCCGCAATGGACAGCGCACCCGAACCGATGGCCGCCGCAGTTGTGCAAGCAACGCCGCACCTAGCGCAAAACCGCGCCGCCGAAATCGCCCCGCGCTGGCTGGTGAGTGCCGATGCCCACCAACAATGGCGACGCCTGCTAGAAAAAGCAATTGAGGCGGGCGAGCTTGCATTGCTGCACTTCGGTTCAAAGCTGCCGGTTCAAGTCGGTTCCGAGCCCCAGGCCGCAGCGCCTGCGCCCGTGGTGACAGGCAGCGCCAGCAATGCGCCAGAAATGACCCCGTCGCCGGTGGCAACCGGTCATGTTGCATTCGCATTTGATGGCCTGCGAGGATGGAATGAAAGGGCGTGGAAAGACAATTTAGGAAGCCCGCCAAAGTGGCTAGATAGCTGCATTGCGATACGTGGGCAACAAGGGATTAGGGAACACCATTGGAACCCCGTTCTTATCGGTGCCGCGCTGGTGCGCAATGGACACGCGAAGCAGAACAGCATTCGCGCAAGGTTCCAAACCAAGCCACAGCTACGAGACTGGTTAGAGGCATGGAAAACCTACGAGGCCGACTATCTCGACAACGATTGAAACGCCGCCAGAACCCCGGGGGTGAACCCTGGATTTTTAGGGAAATCGCCCGCAGACCCGCATGAATGCTTGATTCCAGAACCTTGGGGTTATTCGGATAAATCCGGGGTTTGAAGCGCTCCAGCTTCTGAGGAGGCTACGTGGTTAAAGTATTCGCCTCTATACAGGCTTGTGCGATCGCTTGATCGCCGAGGTATTTTGCTTCAGCTTCTACTGGCGTCACATGGCCGATGGAGCCGAGCAATCTCCGGGTGTTGAACCAGTGCACCCACTCGAGGGTGGCCAGCTCCAGTTGCTGGCGTGAGCGCCATGGCCCCAAGCGCCTGATGACCTCGGTCTTGTACAGGCCGTTGACGGTCTCGGCCAGAGCGTTGTCATAGGCATCGCCCGTGGAGCCCACCGAGGCAGCCACGCCCGCTTCATGCAGGCGCTGGCTGTAGCGTAGCGACAGGTATTGCGACCCCCTATCACCGTGATGCGTGAGCATGCCCGGCTCGGGTTGGCGCGCGTGCAGTGCCTGCTCCAGCGCGTCGAGCACGAAGTCCGTCGTCATACTGGCGCTGGTCTGCCAGCCGACGATGCGCCGTGCAAAGGCATCGGTGACGAAGGCCACGTACAGCCAGCCCTGCCAGGTGGACACATAGGTGAAGTCCACCACCCACAGCTGGTTGGGGCGCTCAGCATGAAAGTTGCGCTGCACCCGATCGAACGGGCACGGTGTGTTTGTATCGGGCACCGTCGTACGCACCCGTTTGCCGCGGTGTGCGCCTTCAATGCCCAGGTGCTTCATCAGCCGCGCCACCGTGCAGCGGGCCACTGCAATGCCTTCACGCTGAAGCTGGCGCCAGACCTTGCGCACACCGTAGACCCGCCAGTTCTCCTGGAACACACGTTCGATCTGGGGCAGCAGCGCTGCATCGCGTCTGGCCCTGTCACTGTGCAACTGACAATCGCGCTGGCGCGCTGCGTGACGCCAGTAGCACGACGGGGCCAGCTGCAGGACCTTGCAGATGGGCTCGACCCCGTAGGTGCCGCGGTGTTCATCGATGAAGTGCTTCATCTCTTCAAATTGCGGTCGAGCTCCGCCTGGGCGAAAAAAGCGCTGGCCAGCTTCAGGATCTCATTGGCGCGGCGCAGCTCGCGGTTCTCTCGCTCCAAGGTCTTGATGCGCTCACGCTCATCAGTGGTGATGCCTGGGCGCTGGCCGCTGTCGATCTCGGCGCGCTTGACCCATTCGAGCAGTGTCACGGGATTGCAGCCGATCTTGGGGGCGATCGACTCGACGGCCTTCCACAGCGATGAGTGGTGCTCTCGGCACTCGTGCACCATGCGCACGGCGCGCTCGCGCACCTCGGGTGAGAACTTGGTTTGGTTTGCCATGGGCTCTATCCTCTCAGAGTGTTGAGCCTCCTCAAAACCCGGGGCGATTCAGTTGTCGCAATTCGCCCATACCTAGCCCGTGCTGCTGGGTTGAAAGCAAATTGCGATGCAAGCAACGAATCACAGCGCTGTATCTGAGCCCCAGCAGTTCCCCCCGCTGGAACTGGAAACCCGCCCCCGCGTGCCGACTGAGCAAGCCGCGCACTACCTGAACCGCCGCCCGCAGACCCTGCGGGGCTGGGCCTGCGCCGAAACCTTCCCGGATGGCCTGCGGCCCGTCCGCATCAATGGCCGCTTGGGCTGGCCTGTTGCTGGCATCCGTGCCGTGCTGGGGGTATGACATGAGCGCCCCCCGAAAAAGCCAAGCCCCGGCACCTCTCACAGCAACCGGGGCTCAGGGCGAACAACTTAGCTTTCTTCCGCCGCCGCCATTTTGCCCGACATGGCCCAAACGTGGAACCCTTGCCGATAAGGCGCTGGGGATGCTGATGGATGGCCGCGTGATTGACCACCCGGAATTTGAGGATGCCACGCAGTCCTGGCGCTTGGGGGCCGTGATTTCACGTTGCGCGCGTTTGGCTGGCCAGTGGAAACCATCGAAATCCCGAGTCCCACGGAGCACAGCCCCGACCGCGTGATTGCGCTTTACCGCCTTGATGGCAAATACACCGCGCAAGCCTTGGCAATGAATGGGGGTGCAGTCTGATGGCCGCAGATATTGACCGTGCACGCGAAGCGCTGCAGGCCATCCCGCCGGACGTGCCGCGTGATGATTGGGTGCGTGCGGGCATGGCCGCCCAAGCCGCCGGGCTGGAGTTTGCCGACTTTGACGCTTGGAGTGCCGGGGCCACGAACTACGATGCCCGAGCCTGCCGCGACACGTGGCGCAGTTTCAAACCGGGCCGGGGTGTAGGCGCTGGCACGTTGTACCGCGTGGCCGCTGAACACGGCTGGCGCATGGGTGAGAGCAAACCCCT
Organism: Comamonas sp. SCN 67-35; assembly: GCA_001725255.1. GTDB lineage: Bacteria > Pseudomonadota > Gammaproteobacteria > Burkholderiales > Burkholderiaceae_C > Comamonas_C. Next base: position 43,596 of record MEFV01000022.1, read on the forward strand.
GCAACACCCGCAGCAAGCCCCTAGGAAGGCCACACAGTCGCAGCGCAAGCCCGTCCCAAGCATGACCCCTGCCGATGTGTGGGCGCGCTGCGAGTCTGCCACCCCGAATCATCCGTACTGCGAGCGTAAGGACATCGATGGCGCACCGCTTGCGGGGCTTCGTGTCGTGCCCCATGGCGACGCGCTGCGCATTGCCGGGCAGAACATGGCCGGGGCTTTGGTGGTGCCTGCACTGGCTGCTGATGGCACTTTGCAGAGTCTGCAACTGATACCGCCACCTGGCGCTGGAAAAAAGCTGAACCTGCCCGGCGCACCGATGGCCGGGGCTCGGTTCATCGTGAGCACACCCGAGGCCGGACAGCCGATGTACTTGTGCGAGGGTATCGGGCAAGCATGGGCCTGCTGGCAGGCCACCGGGCACGCCGCAATCTGCTGCTTTGGCTGGGGCAACTTGGGCACCGTGGCGCGCGCTATTCGCAAAGGGGACACCGCCGCCCGGCTGGTGCTGGTGCCTGATGTGGGCAAGGAAGGCGACGCGCTGCGCATCGCCGCTGAGCTTGATTGCAAGGTAGCAACCATGCCCGAAGGCGAGCCGCAAAACTTCGATTGCAACGACTTCGCACAGCGTGAAGGTGCCGACGTGCTGGCCGATTTGCTGGAACGTGCCAGCGAGCCGCCCAGGCCCGCGCCGCTGCTGCCCGTGGTTGATGTTGCCGGGGTGCTGAGCCATCCGAGCGCCCCGCCGCGCTTTGTGTGGGGGCAGTACCTGCCGCGCCAGCAAGTGGCATTGCTGGGCGCGCACGGGGGCACCGGCAAAAGCACGATTGCATTGATGCTGGCCGTTTGCGTCGCATCGGGGCGCGAGCTTTTCGGGCATGAAACCGAACAGGGCCGCGTGGTGTTTGCTTCGCTGGAAGATGGCGCGGACGTGGTACGCCACCGCCTAGCCTTCATATGCCAGCAATGGGGAATGGCACCGCACGCCCTGGCGCAAAACCTTGTGATAGCCGATGGCACAAGCCACCCGGAACTATTCACCGCTGAGCGCCGCGAGCAAGGGCACACCACGCCCAGCTATGCCGAACTGCGCGAGCTTGCGAAGCGGGCCGCGCTGCTGGTAGTCGACAACGCCAGCGACGCCTACGGGGGCGATGAAATCCAACGCCAGCAAGTGCGCGCCTTCATTCGCTGCCTGGCCGAAATCGCACGCGCCGAAGATTGCGCTGTGCTGCTGCTGGCACACGTGGATAAGGGCACAAGCCGCACGCGCAAGGCCGAAGGCGGCGAGGGCTACAGCGGTTCAACGGCCTGGAATAACAGCGTGCGAAGCCGCCTATTCATGGCCCGCGCTGAGGATGGCACCCTGAGCCTGGAACACCAGAAAAGCAACCTAGTACGTCAACACGTAAATTACGGAACGTAATGGCGTCCCAGCTTTCGGTCGGCATCCTGTCGAGTGAACTTCCACTCGATTGTGCATCGCTGCG
>MEFV01000023.1 GCA_001725255.1 Comamonas sp. SCN 67-35
AGCTCGTTCAGGTCGTATTCGGTGTTCTCAAATCGGGGAAACCTTTCGACTCCAGCTTGCATATGGCTTGACACGCATAACAGTATCTTCAGCCGCGAAGGGGTCGAATCATGCGATTCGCGGCTGAAGCCGCTCCCACAGCGGTCACACCTCATGGCGCCAAATCGACAGCCCTGAGGTCTGAAAATAACATGAATGAAATCAGGTCCTATCTCTTATCCATCAAGCGCCAATAGCTCCTGAATTGATGAACATCACCATGGCACAAGCACTGGCCGCTGCGCAAGACCGAGGCCTCGCGCGCATTGACGCGCAGATGCTGCTGCTGCACGCGCTGGGCCGCTCGCCCTACGACCGTGCCTGGCTGATCGCGCACGACATGGACGCACTGCCCGCCGAAGCCGCAAGCTCTTTCGAGCAGCTTGGCGCGCGCCGCCAGCAGGGCGAGCCGGTGGCCTACCTCATCGGGCGCAAGGCCTTCCATGGCCTGGACCTGGCCATCGATGCGCGTGTGCTCGATCCACGCCCCGATACCGAAACACTGGTCGATTGGGCGCTGGAGCTGGCTGCGCCGCTGGCCGCGCCGCGTATCGCCGATCTGGGCACGGGCAGCGGCGCGGTGGCGCTGGCACTGAAGACGCAGCGCCCCGATGCCACCGTGACGGCGGTGGACGTGAGCGCCGATGCGCTGGAGGTGGCGCGCGGCAACGCGGCGCGGCTGCAACTGCCCTTGCGCTTGCGGCAGGGCCACTGGCTCGACGGGCTGAACGAGCGCTTCGACCTGATCGTCAGCAACCCGCCCTACATCGCCGAGGGCGACCCGCACCTGCTGGCCCTGGGCCACGAGCCGCGCCTGGCGCTGGCCAGCGGCGCGGACGGTCTGGACGCCATCCGCTGCATCATCGCGCAAGCCCCTTCGCGCCTGTCCCCCGGCGGCTGGCTGCTGCTGGAGCACGGCCACGACCAAGCGAGCGAGGTGCGGGCGCTGTTGTCCGCCCGGGGCTTTGCCCAGGTGCAAAGCCGCAATGACCTGGCGGGTATTGCCCGATGCAGCGGCGGGGCAATACCCCTCGAACCCGATGTCGATGCGCCAGTGATGGAATAATTTGCACCCCACCCTGCAGGGTGGCACTGTTTTCAGGAGTACCCTCATGAGCGACGTCCAGCAACGCATCGACCAATTGGTCAAGAACAACCAGATCCTCCTTTTCATGAAGGGCGACGCGCATTTCCCCATGTGCGGCTTTTCGGGCCGCGCGGTGCAGATCCTCAAGGCCTTGAATGTCGACCTGGACACGCTGGCCACGGTCAACGTGCTGGACGACGAGGACATTCGCCAGGGCGTGAAGGAATACAGCAACTGGCCCACCATTCCGCAGCTCTACGTCAAGGGCGAGCTGGTCGGCGGCGCGGACATCATGATGGAGATGTACGAGTCGGGCGAGCTCAAGACGCTGCTGGAAAGCGTTCAGGCCTGAAGCACCACGAAGGCCACCGCAGGGCTGGCCCCGCCGCTGGCCATGCCTTCAATCGGGCATGGAGCAATGCCCGCCCTGGGTGGCGTGGCCCGAACCGGCGGCAAACGGCGCCAGCTCCCGGCGCAAGTCCACGGGCGGCGAGGCGACATAGTCCCACGCCATGAAGACAGCAAACAGCACCCAGAACACGGTGCGCAATCCCCAAGTCTTCATCGCGCCCCCTCAATAACCCAGCCGCCTGCGGATGCGCAGGCCGAAGATGGTGCCGGCAAACGCCATCGGCGCCCAGATCCAGCCGTGGATCGAGCCGGTTGAAATGCCGGAAAACATCGCGCCGATGTTGCAGCCGAACGCCAGGCGCGAGCTGTAGCCCAGCAGCAGGCCCGCGCTCAGAGCCACGGCCCACTGCTTGCCGGTGAGCGACTTGTGCGATGCGGGCTTGCCCGCGCTCACCCAGAGCGCCCCGGCGAGGATGCCGATGTTGGTGATGGTGGTCACATCGAGCAGCACCGTCTGCTGCAGCAGTGCCGCATTGCCCGGCAGACTCCAGAACCAGTTGTGCGTGGGATCGATCACGCCGGCCGACTGCCCGATCTTGGCCACCCACAGCGCCGGGCCATAGACGATGCCCCAGGGGTTGCCCGAAATCAACAGCGCCAGCGCAGCGAAGACCGCAATCAGGATGGCACCCACGACCCACTTGCGCGCGAACAGCGCCGGCGCGGCGCTGCCGTGCGACCGATGCCATGAGCGTGTGTACCAGGCCACCCCCGCGCCAATCGCCACCAGGGCCACCAGGGTGCCCGCCAGCGCCTTCTGCCAGCCCCATTCGGTGACGAAACCCAGGGGTTCGGTGCTGCCCAGGCTCAGCCACCAGCCCAGATGCCAGCTGCCGAAGAAACTGCCAATGGCAAAAAGCGGCAGGATGGCCACATTCAGCGGTATGCCCATGCCCGCCTTGTAGAACACGCCACTGCCGCAGCCGTCGGCCACCTGCATGCACAGCCCGAAGGTGAAGGCGCCAACGAGCAGGCTGACGCTGGGCGGGCCGAGCGCGGCCGTGAGTTCGGGGTAATGCCCGAGCAGCGGCATGCTCAGGATGGCCGCCAGGCCGAACGCAATCAGCTGGCCGAAGACGCCGCTGGGATTCTTGTCTTCCACCAGAATGCGCCATGCCGTCGTGAAGCCGAAACGTTGGCCCGCCAGCGCCACGCCCAAACCGATGCCGACGAGGAACAGCAGCGCCTGGCGCGTGGAAACGCTCCAGAGCAGCCAGGCAAAGAACACCGCCATCATGGCGGCAATGGGCAGGCGCTGCTTCATTTCTTCAGATTCTTCCACGCCTGCTCGAAGGCCTGCACGATCTGCGTGCCGCGGCTGGGCGCGTTGAGCATGGGCAGCGGCGTGGGGGCCTGCACCCAGTCGACCATGGAGCCGGGGTAGATCTTCACATCCTTCAGGCCGACGATTTCATGCATCTCGAACCAGACCAGCGCCGACCACACGCCGGTATTGCAGAACAGCACCAGATCCTGCCCTTCAGGGCGCTTGATCTCGGCCGCGAGCTTGCGTGCCTCTTCGGTGGGCACCGCATTGGCCGAGCCGTTCTGCACCCAGCGCGTGAAGTCCTGGTCGATGGCGGTGGGGATGGTGCCGGCCATGAGTGCCATCGGCGCCTTGAACTGACCCAGGTAGAAATTTTGCGGGCGCACGTCCAGCAGGGTCGCATCGTGCTTTTGCACGTGCGCCAGCACCTGCTCGCGCGTCGCCATCCAGCGCGGGCTGAAGGTGGGCGCCCAGTCGGTCCTGGCCACGGGCGCGACGGCCTTGGTCGTGCTCATGCCGTCGAAATCCCAGGACTGCATGCCGCCGTCGAGGATGGAAAGCTCCTTCACCCCCAGCGACTTGAGCATCCAGTACACGCGCGCCGCCGCGCCAAAGTCCGTGCCGTCGCTGCCGGCCGAGACGACGACGGCACGGCTCTCGGGCGTGAGGCCCAGGCGCTGCACCAGCGCCACCATGTCGGGCGCGGGCGGCAGAATGCCGAAGTTCTCCGGCGGGCCCAGCCATTCGTTGTACGGGGCATTCTGCGCGCCTTCGATGTGCCCGCCGGCGAAGCTCTGGGCGTCGCGGATGTCGACCACGCGCAACTGCGGCGACGACAGCAGCGGCTGCAGGTCGTCCGAGGTGAGCAGCGGCTCGGCCGCGAACGCCGCGCCGCACCAAAGCAAAATGGCAACAACCCAATACTTCATGTTTTCATCAACCCGGCCGAGCCGATTATTGTCTTGCCGACGATCCAGACAGCCAACCATTTTTTTCTGCTTTGCTCATGACCGAATCACCTGAAGACACCCCCGCCGCGCCCCTCACCGTACCCTGCCCCACCTGCGGCCAGCCCAGCCTGTTCGCCCGCAGCAACAGCTACCGGCCGTTTTGCAGCGAACGCTGCAAGCAGATCGACCTGGGCGCGTGGGCGGCCGAGGATTTTCGCGTGCCCAGCGACATTCCCCCGGAGGATGCGCCCTTCGGCGACCCGAAGCAGCAGCCCTGAATTCAAACGAAATGGGCGTTCAGCGCAATACCATCAAGCGCTGGCAGCTATCAAAAAATGAATTTCAACCGCCCAACACAGCCGCGTCAAAGGGCAGCCCCCATTCCTGCGCCAGCATCTCCAGCACCGGAAAGGCGCCGGGCAACAGCGGACGCACCGTGGGTGGCCAGGTCTGCCAGGCCATGCTCTGGCCCTCGCGCATCTCGAACTCGCCCCGCCACTCGAACGCCTTGCACCAGTGCAGGCGCACGAGCGCATGCGGGTAGTCGTGCTCCGTCACCTTCCACGGCTGCGCGGCGGCGATGGTGATGCCCAGTTCCTCCTGCAGCTCGCGGCGCAGCGCCTGTTCCACGCTCTCGCCCGCCTCGATCTTGCCGCCGGGGAACTCCCAGTAGCCCTCATAGGGCTTGCCCGCCGGGCGCGAAGACAGCAGCATGCTGCCGTCGGCGCGCAGCAGGATGCCCGCCGCAACCTCGGTCCAGGGCCGGGTCATGAGGCGGCACGCCCTGCGTAATCGCGGGCGAACTGGTAGGCCACGCGCCCGCTGCGCGAGCCGCGCTCCAGCGCCCACAACAGCGCCTCGGGCCGCGCCGCTTCGATGGCCTCGGGCGTGGCGCCAAAATGCGCCAGCCACTGCGCGGCGATATGCAGGTATTCGTCCTGATTGAAGGGATAGAAACTTACCCACAGGCCAAAACGCTCGGAGAGCGAAATTTTTTCCTCCACCACTTCGCCCGGATGCACCTCGCCATCGTCGGTGTGCGTGTAGCTGAGGTTCTCCTTCATGTACTCGGGCAGCAGGTGGCGCCGGTTGCTCGTGGCGTAGATGAGCACGTTGGGCGTGGCGGCAGCCACCGAGCCATCGAGGATGGACTTGAGCGCCTTGTAGCCAGGTTCGCCCTCGTCAAAGCTCAGGTCGTCGCAGAAGACGATGAACTTCTCGGGGCGCTGCGCCACCACCTCCACGATGTCGGGCAGGTCGGTCAGGTCGCCCTTGTCCACCTCGATCAGGCGCAGACCCTGCGGCGCATAAGCATTCAGGCAGGCCTTGATGAGCGAGGACTTGCCCGTGCCGCGCGCGCCGGTGAGCAGCACGTTGTTGGCGGGCTTGCCCGCGACGAACTGCTCGGTGTTGCGGCGGATTTTTTCCTTCTGCGGCTCGATTTCCTTGAGATCCTCAAGCTGCAAAGCGGCCACGTGTCGCACCGGCTCCAGCGCGCAGCCGCCACGGGCGCGGCGACGGTAGCGCCAGGCGATCGCCTCGTTCCAGTCAGGCTCGCTCAGGGCCTGGGGCAAGATCGCTTCGATGCGCGCCATCAGCTGGTCCGCGCGGGCGATGAGCAAATCCAGTTTTTCAGTCATTTCAGACCGCAGCCAGCGCCAGGCAAGCGCAAGCCGCTCTTGTTTCAGGAACGGTAGTCGGCGTTGATGGTGACGTAGTCGTGGCTCAGGTCACAGGTCCAGACGGTATCCATCGCCTGGCCGCGCCCCAGCAGCACACGCACCGTGATCTCGCTTTGCGCCATCACGCGCTGGCCGTCTTCCTCGCGATAGGCGGGGTGGCGCCCGCCGCGCGTGGCCACGTGCACATCGTCCAGAAAGAGTTCGATCTTCGTCTGATCGAGGTCCGCGATGCCCGCGTAGCCCACGGCCGCGAGGATGCGCCCCAGATTCGGGTCGCTGGCGAAGAACGCCGTTTTCACGAGCGGCGAATGCGCGATCGCGTAGCCGACCTGCAGGCACTCCGCGGTGCTGGCGCCCTGCTCCACGCGCACGGTGATGAACTTGGTCGCGCCCTCGCCGTCGCGCACGATGGCCTGCGCCAGCTGCTGCGCCACGCTGCGCAGCGCCGCCATCAGCGCCTGCCCGGCCTCGCTGCGCAGCGAGGTGATGGGCGCATGCGCCGCCTGGCGCGTGGCCATCAGGATGAAGGAATCGTTGGTGGAGGTGTCGCCATCGACGGTGACGCGGTTGAACGAGGCATCGGCGAGTTCGCGCACCGCCTGCTGCAGCAGTTCGGGCGCGAGGTTCGCGTCGGTGGCGACGAAGCCGAGCATGGTCGCCATGTTGGGATGGATCATGCCCGCGCCCTTGGCGATGCCGGTGACATGCACCGGCGTGCCACCGAGCGCGAACTGCGTGCTGAACGCCTTGGGTACGGTGTCCGTCGTCATGATCGCCTCGGCCGCGCGCAGCCAGTGGTCGGGCCGCGCATCGGCGATCGCCGCGGGCAGGCCCGCGACAATGCGATCGACCGGCAGCGGCTCCATGATCACGCCGGTGGAAAACGGCAGGATCTGCTGCGGCTGCAGGCCCAGCCTGGCCGCCAGTTCCGCGCAGGTGCGCCGCGCATCCGCCAGGCCCTGCTCGCCCGTGCCGGCATTGGCCACGCCCGTGTTGACGACCAGCGCCCGGATGCCGCTGCCGCCCTCCAGATGTTCGCGGCAGACCTGCACCGGCGCGGCGCAGAAGCGGTTCTGCGTGAACACCCCGGCCACGGCCGAGCCTTCGTCGAGCAGGAAGACCGTCACGTCCTTGCGGCCGGCCTTGCGCACGCCCGCCTCGGTGCTGCCGACGCGCAGCCCCGCGACGGGGTGGAGATGGGCTGCCACGGGGGCTTTCAGGTTCACAGACATGCGCGCTCCTTGCGATCAGGCCAGCTTGCCGTGGCAGTGCTTGTACTTCTTGCCGCTGCCGCAGGGGCAGGGGTCATTGCGCCCGACGCGGGGCACCGCAGCCGCCGCAGCGCCCGCGCCCGTCGCGGCCGCGGTCACCGCCGCCTCGCCGGTTTCGGTCGGGGCGCTGTAGGTCACGTTGCTCACGCTCTCGTTGCGCGCATTCACGGCCTCGGCGGCCTCTTCCACCTGCTGCTGCGATTGCACCTGCACGGTCATCATCACGCGGGTGACCTCGTTGCGGATGTGATCGAGCAACTGACGGAACATCTCGAAGGATTCGCGCTTGTATTCCTGCTTGGGCTGCACTTGCGCGTAGCTGCGCAGATGGATGCCCTGGCGCAGGTAGTCGAGCGCCGTGAGGTGGTCGCGCCAGCTGGTATCGAGGCTTTGCAGCAGCACCGCGCGCTCGAACTGGTGGAAATTCTCCTTGCCGACCAACGCCACCTTGGCGTCGAAGGACTCGCGCGCCGCGGTCACCACCTTCTCGACGATGTCTTCTTCGGACAGGATTTCGGACGCCTGCACCTCGTGCACCAGCGGCAGGTTCAGCTGCCAGTTGGCGGCCAGGTCTTTTTCCAGGCCCGCCAGATCCCACTGCTCCTCCACCGATTGCGCCGGCACGTACAGCCGCACCACGTCGGTGATGCAGGCGTCGCGCATGGCGGCGATCATGTCGGACAGGTCGGCCGCATCGAGGATTTCATTGCGCTGCTGATAGATCACCTTGCGCTGCTCGTTGGCCACATCGTCGTATTCGAGCAGCTGTTTGCGCATGTCGAAGTTGCGGCCCTCGACCTTGCGCTGCGCGCTCTCGATGCTGCGCGAGACCATGCCCGCCTCGATCGCCTCGCCATCGGGCATCTTCAGGCGCTCCATGATGGACTTGACGCGATCGCCCGCGAAAATGCGCATGAGCGGATCGTCCAGGCTCAGGTAAAAGCGCGAAGACCCCGGATCGCCCTGACGGCCCGAACGGCCGCGCAGCTGGTTGTCGATGCGCCGGCTCTCATGGCGCTCGGTGGCGATGATGCGCAGGCCGCCCAGCGCCACCACCTTCTCGTTGTCCGCCTTCCACTGCGCCCGCAAGTCAGCCACCTGGCGTTCGCGCTCGGATTCGGACAGTGACTCGTCGGCCAGCAAGGCCGCCACGCGTTTGTCGATGTTGCCGCCCAGCACGATGTCGGTCCCGCGGCCGGCCATGTTGGTGGCAATCGTGATCGCACCGGTATGCCCCGCCTGCGCGATGATGTCCGCCTCGCGCTCGTGCTGCTTGGCGTTGAGCACCTGGTGCGGCAGCTTGGCCTTGGTCAGCAGCTCGTCGATGATTTCCGAGTTCTCGATCGACGAAGTCCCCACGAGCACCGGTTGCCCTTTTTCGTGGCATTCGCGAATGTCGGCAATGGCCGCCTCGTATTTCTCGCGCGTGGTCTTGTAGACGCGATCGAGCTGGTCATCCCGCCGGCTGGGCTTGTTGGGCGGAATGATCACGGTCTCCAGGCCGTAGATGTCCTGGAACTCATAGGCCTCGGTATCGGCCGTGCCGGTCATGCCGGAAAGCTTGGTGTAGAGGCGGAAATAATTCTGGAAGGTGATCGAGGCGAGCGTCTGGTTCTCGGCCTGGATCTTCACGCCTTCCTTGGCTTCCACCGCCTGGTGCAGACCTTCACTCCAGCGCCGACCCGCCATGAGGCGGCCGGTGAATTCATCGACGATGACCACCTCGCCATCCTGCACCACATAGTGCTCGTCACGATTGAACAGCTGATGCGCGCGCAGCGCAGCGTACAGGTGATGCACCAGCGAAATGTTGGACGCCGCGTAAAGCGACTGGCCATCGGCGATCAACCCCTGGCTGGCCAGAATGCGCTCGGCGCTCTCGAAACCCTGCTCGGTCAGCGTCACCTGGCGCTGCTTCTCGTCCACGGTGAAATCGCCCGGCGTGATCACGCCTTCACCGGTGCGCGCGTTGGCTTCGCCTTCCTGGCGCTTGAGCAGCGGCACCACCTTGTTCATCGCCACGTACAGGGCCGTCTGGTCCTCCGCCTGGCCACTGATGATGAGCGGCGTGCGTGCCTCGTCGATCAGGATGGAATCGACCTCGTCGACGATGGCGTAATGGAGCTTGCGCTGCACCCGGTCGCGCGTCTCGTACACCATGTTGTCACGCAGGTAGTCGAACCCGTACTCGTTGTTCGTGCCGTAGGTGATGTCGGCGTTGTAGGCGGCCTGCTTTTCCTCGCGCGGCATCTGCGGCAGGTTGATGCCCACCGTCAGACCCAGGTAGTTGTAGAGCTGCCCCATCCACTGGGCATCGCGGCTGGCGAGGTAATCATTCACCGTCACCACGTGCACGCCCTTGCCGGCCAGCGCATTGAGGTACACCGCCAGCGTGGCTGTGAGCGTCTTGCCCTCGCCGGTGCGCATCTCGGCGATCTTGCCGTCGTGCAGCACCATGCCGCCGATCAGCTGCACGTCGAAGTGCCGCATCTTCATCACGCGCTTGGAGCCCTCGCGCACGACGGCGAACGCTTCGGGCAGCAGATCGTCGAGGGCTTCGCCCTTGGCGAGGCGATCGCGAAACTCCTGCGTCTTGCCCCGCAAGGCTTCTTCGCTCAACTTCTCGTAGTCCGCTTCCATCGCGTTGATGCGACGGACCGTCTTGCGGTATTGCTTGAGCAGCCGGTCATTGCGACTGCCGATGAGTTTGGTGAAAAAATTCGTGCCCATGCGGATGCAACCGCAACGACGGCCGGAGAAGCCACGAGGCGGTCTTTGACCTTAAAGAAGAAACAGACGCAGTTGCAGGTTGTTGACGCCAATTGCAAGGTCTGCAATCGAGCGCCCGCTGTCCGGTCAACGCGCGAAACGAAGCATTTTACTGTTGCGAAGGCTCAACATTGTGTTCGCGCGCCGCAACCATCCGCACGGGCGCCTTGCCCCGTCCGGCAAAAAGAAAATCGCCGGGGTTTTGCCATACGCCATCCTTGAGCACCTCGAAGTGCAGATGGGGCCCGGTGACACGCCCGCTGGAACCCACTGCGGCGATCTTCTGCCCCTGGCGCACCAGGTCTCCCTTTTTGACGAAAACCCTGGAGGCGTGGGCATAACGCGTGATCAAGCCGCCGCCGTGGGAGATCTCGATCATGTTGCCGTATTCCTTGTGGAACTCCTGCGTCACGACCACGCCCCCCGCCGCCGCGGTGATGGTCGTTCCCGTGGGCGCAGGGAAATCCAGCCCCGTGTGCCGCGCCGCGTGTCCGTTGATCGGGTCGATGCGCGTGCCATACGACGAGCCGACCGGGTGGCCCGTCACGGGCAAGTTCGACGGCACCAGCCGCGTGCGCGCCTGCTCGTCGACCAGGCGGGACTCGATGGTCACCATCCGGTCATGCCGGGCATCGAGCTGCGCCCCCAGATCATTGAGGATGCCCTCGAACTCCTGCATGGACAGAGGCCGTTCGTCCCGCAGGACACCACCCTGCCCCGGACGCGACTCCCACTTCATGACGGGCAACCCGGCGAGGCCGCGCACCCGTTCATCGAGCGATTCGAGCTGCATCAACCGGGCCTGCAACGCCCCCACTTTGCGAGCCATGGCATCGATGCTCGCACGGGCGGCCCGGTCCTGGCGCTCCAGCAGGCGATCGGGCGTCGGCCATGACACCGGCACGCGAGCGCCGCTTTCCCCGGGCGCGCCCACGGCTTGCAGCCCCAGCCACATCAAGCCGGCTCCCAGCAGGACAAATGTCACCATGGCCGCCAGCCCGTGCCACCATCCCAGCCGCAGCACGCGGCTGTGCGCCATGCGGATATCCGTAATGATCAGGTGCACAATGCACAACCTCCCTACAGCAACCGTTCCGTACCGTGCAACGCCGCCACCATGCCATCTCCCTGGAACAGGCAAGCCAGGAAGCTCCGGCACTCGCACGGCTGGTGACACTGGTCCAGGAATCCAACGCGCGATTGCAGGCGCTGCAGGCCCTCATGCCTGCCGCACTGCACTCGCAAGTCCAGGCGGGCCCCATTCAGGGCGACACGTGGTGCCTACTGGTGCGCAGCAACGCGGCGGCCAACAAGCTGCGACAGCTCACCCCCGCGTTCATTGCCCACTTGAAAAACCGAGGGTGGGAGGTTAACGCGATCCGGCTGAAAATTCAAACCCGCTGACCCTTGCAGCGAACGGGCGACCGATCGCATGCCCGACCCTGGGCCTGAATAGGTCGGGCGTCAGACCACGTACCCTGCGATGGTGCCGGTTGTCGGATTCGAACTGACGACCTTCCGCTTACAAGGCGGGTGCTCTACCAACTGAGCTAAACCGGCAAGGGGCGCAATTCTACCCAGTCCACGCCGCCGCGGAACACGCCGTGATACACGCTATTTGATTCGTTTGAGCGTCGGCTTGCGCCCTTTGGGGCCTGGCCCGTCGGGAGATGTCCGAGGGGCAGAGTCCACGGGCTTGGCGGAGTCCTTGACCGACTTCAGGCCGATGGAAGCCCCTTCCCCGGGGGGCTGGGGTTGTGCCTGCGGCATCGCCGCGAGCGGAGGCTGCGCTTCCTCCACCGGAAACGCCATGCCCTGGCCATTTTCGCGCGCATAGATCGCAACCACGCGGCCGATGGGCACCGAAATATCCCGCGGCCGCCCGCCAAAACGCGCCTGGAAGAGGATAAATTCGTTGGAAATCTGCAGCGCGCTCGTGGCCTCGTCGCTCACATTGAGCACGATCTCGCCATTGCTCACGTATTCACGCGGCACGTGGACCGTGTCGTCCACGCGCACGACGATATAGGGCGTCAGCCCGCTGTCCGAGCACCACTCATGCAGCGCACGCAGCAGATACGGGCGAGTGGAAATTCCTGTCGGTTGCGTATCCATGCCGTTGCTCGCCAAGACCTGGCCGCGCCTATTTGCGCATGACCTTTTCGGAAGGCGTCAGAGCCTCGATGTAGGCCGGGCGCGAAAACACGCGTTCGGCATACTTGAGCAGAGGCGCCGCATTGCGTGACAGCTCGATGCCATAGTAGTCCAGCCGCCAGAGCAGCGGAGCGATCGCCACGTCCAGCATGGAAAAGCCGTCGCCCAGCATGTACTTGTTCTTGAGGAACACGGGGGCAAGCTGGGTAAGCCGGTCGCGAATGTGGCCACGCGCCTTCTCCAGCGCCTTCTCGTTGCCCTTGGCGGCACGCGATTCGAGCGTGTTGACGTGAACGAAGAGTTCCTTCTCGAAATTGAGCAGGAACAGACGCACGCGCGCGCGGTCCACCGGGTCACCGGGCATCAGTTGCGGGTGCGGGAAACGCTCATCGATGTACTCGTTGATGATGTTCGACTCGTACAGGATGAGATCACGCTCGACCAGGATGGGCACCTGGCCATACGGATTCATGACGCTGATGTCTTCCGGCTTGTTGTACAGGTCGACATCGCGAATCTCGAAATCCATGCCCTTTTCAAACAGGACAAAACGGCAACGGTGTGAGAACGGGCAGGTCGTTCCCGAATAAAGCACCATCATGCGGGTAGCTCCTCAAAAATCAAAAGAGTGGGCGCGCAACCGGCACCCACTCCGTATGCAAACGATGCACCCCGGCAAGGGGGGCCACCGCGCGTCTTATTTCACGTCTTTCCAATACGAGGCGTTCAGGCGCCACGCGATCAAGATGAAGATCGAAATGAACATCAGCACCCAGATGCCGACGCGCACGCGGGTCTTCTGCGCGGGCTCGCCCATCCACTGCAGGTAATTGACGAGGTCGCCCACCGTCCGATCAAACTCGACGGCGCTCTGCGTCCCGGGCGAAATCTGTTCCCAGCCCTTGAATTGATGCACCTTCTCGCCATGGCTCTCGACTTCCTCGAACAAGGCCTTGCGCTCACCCTGCAGCTGCCAGAGCACGTGCGGCATGGCAACGCTGGGGAATACCAGGTTGTTCCAGCCCGTGGCCTTGGTATCGTCCACATAGAAAGTGCGCAGGAAGGTATAGAGATAGTCGGCGCCACTGCCGCCGTTTCCTGCGCGAGAACGCGCAATCACGGTCAGATCGGGCGGAACGGCGCCAAACCAGTTCGCTGCCTCCTTGGGATTGATCGCTGCCTTCATGGTTTCACCCACCTTGTCGGTGGTGATCAGGAGGTTGTCCTTGATCTGCTGCTCGGTGAGGCCGATGTCCGTGAGCCGGTTGTAGCGCATGTACGCGGCCGAATGGCAGCTCAGGCAGTAATTGACGAAGGTGCGCGCGCCGCGCTGCAGCGAGACGTTGTCCGTCACATTGACGGGCGCCTTGTCCAGGGGAAAGCCGCCTCCGGCGGCTTGAACACCCGCCACCAACCCAAGACCCATCATCAGGGCAAGAAGAATTTTTTTCATTGTCATGACTCCGGCTCAGTGCGCCACGAACTTCACGCGATCGGGTACCGGCTTGGGTTCACCCAGGCGGCTCCACCACGGCATGAGCAGGAAGAAGCCAAAGTAAAAGAGCGTCCCGACTTGCGACACACGCTCGCCGAGCGGGAATGGTGCCAGCATGCCGAGGTACCCCAGCACGAAAAACACCACCACGAACACCGCGTACAACCATTTGTGCCAGCTCGGACGATAGCGGATGGAACGTGCCGGGCTGCAGTCGAGCCAGGGCAGGAAGAACAGGATGATCACTGCGCCACCCATGGCGACCACACCCCAGAACTTGGCGTCGATGGAGAGCATGAGCGCAACCACGACGATGCCCGCCACCAGAATCACGCCCTTGACGAGCCCGGCCACCTTCGCCTTGAACACGCCATAGCCCGTGCCCAGCACCACGCAGGCGATGAGCGCGTACATCATCTCGCTGGTGACTGCGCGCAGCATGGAGTAGAACGGCGTGAAATACCACACCGGCGCGATATGCATCGGCGTCTTGAGCGAATCTGCCGGGATGAAGTTGTTGGCTTCCAGGAAGTAGCCGCCCATCTCCGGCGCCAGGAACACGATGGCCGAGAACACGAACAGGAAGATCGACACGCCAAAGATGTCGTGCACCGTGTAGTACGGATGGAAAGGCACGCCATCGAGGGGATGACCCTTCTCGTCCACGGGCTTGCCCGGGCCCTTGATCTCGATGCCATCGGGGTTGTTGGAGCCCACGTCGTGCAGCGCCAGCAGGTGCGCCACCACCAGGCCCAGCAGCACCAGCGGAACGGCAATCACGTGGAAGCTGAAGAAGCGGTTGAGCGTGGCATCGCTCACCACATAGTCACCGCGGATGAAGATGGACAGATCGGGCCCGATGAACGGAATCGCGGAGAACAGGTTCACGATCACCTGCGCGCCCCAGTACGACATCTGCCCCCAGGGCAGCAGGTAGCCCATGAAGGCCTCGGCCATCAGCGCCAGGAAGATCGCGCAGCCGAAGAGCCAGACCAGCTCGCGCGGCTTGCGGTAGCTGCCATACAGCAGCCCGCGGAACATGTGCAGGTAGACGACGACGAAGAACGCCGACGCCCCCGTGGAGTGCATGTAGCGGATCAGCCAGCCCCAGGGCACGTCGCGCATGATGTACTCGACCGACTCGAAGGCCTTGGCGGCATCGGGCTTGTAATGCATCACGAGGAAGATGCCGGTGACGATCTGGATCACCAGTACCAGCAGCGCCAGCGAGCCGAAGATGTACCAGAAGTTGAAGTTCTTCGGAGCGTAATACTCCGACATGTGGACCCGGTAGGCGTCAAACGCCGTCGGGAAGCGATTCTCGAACCAGTTGGTGAGCTTGGCCGTGGCCGAAGCGTTGGGCGAGATCTGCTTGAATTCGCGGTAGGCTGCCATGTGATTCCCCTCAAGCCTTCTTGTCTTCACCGATCAGGAGCTTGGTGTCCGACAGGTACATGTGCGGAGGCACCGGCAGATTGTCCGGCGACGGTTTGTTCTTGAAGACGCGGCCCGCAAGGTCGAAGGTCGAGCCGTGACAGGGGCACAGCCAGCCACCCGGCCAGTCATTGGGCAGCGAGGGCTGCGCGCCGGTCGTGAATTTCTGCGTGGGCGAGCACCCCAGGTGCGGACAGATGCCAATCACCACCAGAATCTCGGGCTTGATGGAACGCCATTCGTTGCGCGCATAGGGGGGAGTGAATTCATCCGGGTGGCGCTTCGATTCCGGATCTGCCAGCTCGCCGTCGTGCTTGGCCAGCGCAGCCACTTCTTCCTTGGTGCGCCGAACGATCCACACCGGCTTGCCACGCCATTCAACGGTGACCTGCTCACCTTCCTTGACACTGGAAATGTCCACCTCAACCGGAGCACCCGCAGCCTTGGCCTTCTCGGAGGGTTCAAAACTACTCACGAAAGGTACGGCTGTGGCCACGCCACCCACCGCGCCGGCACAACTGGTCGCGATCAGCCAGTTGCGCTTGCTGGAGTCGATCGGTGTATCACTCATGGGGATCCTTGCTATGCGTCAGTCAGCGAGACGGTCAACCGCAAATTGTAGCGGACGCACATGCGCCTGCGGCACATATGCAGCCACCCAGACACGCGCGATACTCCGGTCTGTTGATCGACCACAAGGAAAATGCATCATGGCAGTCATGCAGGAGTTCAAGGAATTCGCCGTCAAGGGCAACGCCATCGATCTGGCGGTGGGCGTGATCATAGGCGCCGCATTCGGCAAGATCGTCGATTCGATCGTTGGCGATCTCGTGATGCCACTCGTTGGCAAGCTAGTCGGCGGGCTGGATTTCTCCAGCTACTACATCCCGCTTGCCGGGCAGGCGGCAGGATTGACGCTGGCAGAAGCAAAAAAAACCGGCGCCGTTTTCGCTTACGGCAACTTCATCACGATTCTCGTGAACTTCATCATCCTGGCCTTCATCATCTTCATGATGGTCAGGCAGATCAACCGCATGAAGAAGGAAACCCCTGCGGCACCCGCGGAGCCCGCGCCCACGCCCGAAGACGTCGTGCTGCTGCGCGAAATCAGGGACAGTCTCAGGAAGAACTGATCAGTTCGGCTCAGTGCCCGCTGCTCAGCGCCCTGGCCATCCGCACGGCACGGATCAGGCTGCCGGCGTCGGCAATGCCGCGGCCCGCGATGTCAAAAGCCGTGCCGTGATCGGGACTGGTGCGCACCAGCGGCAGACCCAGCGTCACGTTCACGCCTTGATCCACCCCCAGGTACTTCACGGGAATCAGCCCCTGGTCGTGGTACATGGCCACCACGACGTCGAACTCGCCCTGGCGCCCGGCGCTTGAGCGCGCACGCATGAAGACCGTGTCGGGCGCGAAGGGACCATGGGCATCGACACCCCGCGCACGCGCCTGGGCGATGGCGGGGGCGATGACATCGATTTCTTCGCGGCCGAACAGCCCCCCCTCCCCTGCGTGCGGGTTGAGCCCCGCCACCGCGATGCGCGGCGCACGCCCCAGCATCCTGCCCAGCGCCTCGTGTGTGATCAGCAGGGTCTGCAGGACATTTTCGTGCGTTACCGCGGCGATGGCCTCGCGCAAGGCCACATGGATGCTGACCAGCACGGTGCGCAATTCATCGTTGGCGAGCATCATGCGCACCGGCATTCGCCGCACGTCGACGCCGCCATGGCGGGCAGCCTCCGCCTGCAACAGTTCGGTGTGCCCGGGAAATGGCACGCCCGCCATGGACAGAGCCTCCTTGTGCAGCGGGGCGGTGACCAGTGCCGCAATCTCGCCGTGCAAGGCCGCCCGAGCCGCCCATACGACGCAGGCCGCCGCATCCTGCCCCGCCTTGCCGCTGACCATGCCATAAGGGGCCGGCCCATTCAGCTCCGCCAGCGGCCAGACCGGCAGGCAGCGCGAAGGCAGCCGCTGCACCTCGTCAAGCGACGTCAACTGCGCCACAGGCAGTATCGGCTCTCCGGGCGCCACGATGCACCGCGCAGCACGGCGCAGAGTCGCCAGATCTCCGACCGCAAAACAGCCCCGCGACAGATCGGGCGCATCACGAAAGGCCTTCGCGACGATTTCCGGGCCAATGCCGGCCGGATCCCCCTGGGTAATGGCGATGGGAAGGGCGATGGGAAGCACGCAATGACCTCCAGTCCATTCAAGCCGGGTTGTCGATATCGATGAACTGGTGCTCCAGCCCCAGCGCACCGGCCACATGCGCGGCCACGGCGGGAGCGCCATAGCGTTCGGTCGCGTGGTGACCCGCGGCGATGAAAGCCACGCCCGTCTCGCGCGCCAGATGCGCCTGGGGCTCGGAAATTTCACCGGTCACGAAGGCATCGGCACCCGCGGCGATCGCCGATTCGAAATAACCCTGCGCCCCGCCACTGCACCACGCCACCCGGCGTATGGGACGTGGCCCATCCGGCGCGGCCAACGTCACGGCGCGACCGAGCACCGCCTGCACATGGGCCGCGAGTGCCCGCGCGCCGGCATAATCGGCCGCGGCCACGCACCCCAGATCCTGCTCGCCGAAATGGGCATCCGCCTCCCAGCCCAGCCTGCGGGCCAGCTGCGCATTGTTGCCCAGTGTCGGGTGCGCATCGAGCGGCAAGTGATAGGCAAACAGATTGATGTCGTGTGCCAGCAGGCGCTGCACGCGCTCCTTCAGCCAGCCGACGATGCGGCCATCCTGCCCCCGCCAGAACAAGCCATGATGCACGAAAATGGCATCCGCACCCGCCTCGATCGCCGCATCGATCAGCGCCCGGCTCGCGGTCACGCCGCTGACGATGCGCTGCACGCCGGGCTTGCCCTCCACCTGCAGGCCGTTGGGGCCGTAGTCCTTGAAACGTTCGGGCTGCAGCAGCACATCCAGATGCGCCAGCAGTTCGTGTCGATCTATCGCCATGCCCTGCATTTTGCCTGCGCAAACACGCGACAATGACAAACCCTTCCCCGGATCCCTTCATGAAACGTTTGTGGCTTCTCTTTTCCCAGGCCGTCACCGTGTGTGTCGCGGCATGGTTCGTGGTGGCGACGCTGCAACCCGGCTGGCTGGGGCGCACTGCCACGCGCACTGCCGCGGGCGTCACGCTGTACGAAGCGCCCGAGCAACCCGGCTCCACCCGGGAAGCGGAGCCCGGCAGTTTCAGCCCGGCGGCGCGCAAGGCATCGCCGGCCGTGGTGAGCATCACGACCAGCAAGGAAGTGCGCGATCCACGCGCCAACGACCCGTGGTTTCGCTTCTTCTTCGGCGACCAGGGCACGCAGTCGCAGACGGCCCTGGGCAGTGGCGTCATCGTCAGCCCCGATGGCTACATCCTCACCAACAACCACGTGGTGGAAGGCGCCGACGAGATCGAAGTGGCGCTGGCGGACAGCCGCCGCGCCGCGGCGCGCGTGATCGGCACCGATCCCGAGACCGATCTCGCCATCCTGAAGATCAAGCTCGATGCGCTGCCCGTGATCGTGCTGGGCAGCTCGGAAACGCTGGCGGTGGGCGATCGCGTCCTGGCCATCGGCAACCCGTTCGGCGTCGGACAGACGGTCACGAGCGGGATCGTCTCGGCGCTGGGGCGCAACGAACTGGGCATCAACACGTTCGAGAATTTCATCCAGACCGATGCCGCGATCAACCCTGGCAATTCCGGTGGCGCGCTGGTGGACATCCACGGCAATCTGGTGGGCGTGAACACGGCGATCTACTCGCGCTCGGGCGGCAGCATGGGCATAGGCTTCGCCATCCCCGTCGCCACGGCGAAACAGGTGCTGGAAAGCATCGTGCGCGACGGGCGCGTGACGCGCGGCTGGATTGGCGTGGAGCCGAGCGAACTCTCGCCCGAGCTGGCCCAGACCTTCGGCGTGCAAACGAACGCGGGCGTGATCATCACCGGCGTGCTGCACGACGGCCCTGCGGCCGCGGGCGGCATGCTGCCGGGAGACGTGGTCAAGCAGGTCGCCGGAAAATCGGTGCACACGGTGCCGCAGCTGCTGTCCGCCGTGGCCGCGCTCACGCCGGGCGCCGCGGTGCAATTCCAGGTACAGCGCGGCGCGCAGGAACTGCAGCTGTCCATCGCCCCGGCGGCCCGACCGCGTCAGCAGTCCCAACGCCGCTGACGGGTGCCGACGGGCTCAGGTGGGCGTGCTCGTTTCGCTTTCGGCCTCCTTATCGGCCAACGCTTTCTTGCGCACCAGCAGCTGCGCGGCCCAGATGCCGATCTCGTAGAGCAGGCACATGGGAATGGCCAGCGCGAGCTGGGAGACAACGTCCGGGGGCGTGATGATGGCCGCCACAATGAACGAGCCCACGACGAAATAGCCACGCACGTGCTTGAGCTTTTCGACGCTGATCAGCCCCAGGCGCACCAGGACGACCACGGCGATGGGGACCTCGAACGTGACGCCGAACGCCAGGAACATCGTGAGCACGAAACTCAGGTAGGCCTCGATGTCCGGCGCGGCCGTGATGCTCTTGGGCGCAAAACTCTGAATGAAGGTGAACACCCGTCCGAAGACGAAGTAGTAGCAGAATGCCACCCCGAGAAAAAACAGGATGGTGCTGGAGATCACCAGCGGCAGCACCATCCTTTTTTCGTGCGAATACAGGCCCGGCGCGATGAAGGCCCACACTTGATAGAGCACGACGGGCAACGCGACGAGAAATGCCGCCATCAACAGAATCTTCAGCGGCACCATGAACGGCGAGATGACCGAGGTGGCGATCATCGTCGCGCCCTGGGGCAGGTGGGCCACCAGTGGCGCGGCGAGGAAATCGTAGAGTTCGCCCGGCCCGGGATAAAGGAAAAGCACCCCCGCGGCCACGCCCACGGCAATGATGGCCTTGAGCAGCCGATCGCGCAGCTCCATCAGGTGCTCGACAAAAGGCTGCTCGGTACCAGCGAGTTCGTCTTCGGATTCAGGGGTGGGGGCCATAGGTGGGAGTGAACTGGATCAGGGCAAGCCCCGATCGGCGGCCACGCATGCGGCCGCGGGCTGACAAAAGTGGCTCAGATGGATTTCTTCGGTCTGTAGCGGGCCACGCGCGCCGCGCCGGACTGGACATGCGCCCGCACGCCGCTGCGTGCCTTGAACCACTGAGGCACGGCTCCGCGTTTGACCCTCCAGTGCTTGTCCGGACGCTTGTACGGAGGAACATAGAGTGCCAGCAACGCAGGATCATCGGGCAGCGGATCGCTCGATGTGTCCGCCAGATCGCCCACCGCGTCTTTCCAGTCCTTCTCGAAACTGCTGGCCGTGCTCTGCACGCCCTTTTCGACATCGCGCGCCGCACTCTCCACCGTGTCCTTCATCTTGCGCAGTTCGTCCAGCTCCATGGAGCGGTTGACTTCGGCCTTCACGTCGGACACGTAACGCTGCGCCTTGCCCAGCAGGGTGCCCACCGTGCGGGCCACGCGCGGCAGCTTCTCGGGTCCGATGACGACGAGCGCCACCACCCCGATCAGGGCCATCTTGGACAAGCCGATGTCAAGCATTGCCGGCAGTCAATCCGCTGTCAGCTCTTTTGCTTGGCTTCGACGTCGATGGTGGTTTTCTCCGCCGAGGCGGCGTTGGTCACCTGACCGGCAGGCGTGGAGCCGGGAGCAGCGGCGTCTTCACCCGCCGTGCCATCCTTCATGCCGTCCTTGAAACCCTTGACGGCACTACCCAGATCCGAGCCCATGTTCTTGAGCTTCTTGGTACCGAACACCATGACCACGATGAGCAGCACGATGAGCCAGTGCCAGATCGAAAACGAACCCATTGAATACCTCCTGAGGTGGGACTGGTGATTTTAGGACAAGGCAAACGCCGCGCTCGCCAGCATCATGCACGCCACGTTATCTCTTGAGCCAGGGCCTCGCGCCGGCGACTACGTGCATGTGCAGGTGATAGACCTCCTGACCACCCTCCGTGCCGGTATTGATCTGCAGCCGATAGCCGCCCTCGGGATAGGGATTGCTGCCCTGCGCTCGCGCGAGCCTGGGGCCCAGCAGCAGCATGTGCGCCAGGAGCTTCTCGTGCTCCGGGCCCGCCTGCTCCATCGAGGCGATGTGCTCCTTGGGCACGATGAGGAAATGGATGGGTGCCCAGGGATGGATGTCCTTGAAGGCATAGACGAGATCGTCTTCGTGGACTTTCTGCGATGGAATCTTTCCCTCGATGATCTTGCAGAACAGGCAATCGGGATCGTGGTGCATGGGTTTCTCCAGGAAAGCTCTCTCAGGCGTCGTCGCCTGACTCGAAGGTACAGCGCACGCCGACATCGTGGCGATGAGCCTGCAGCCAGCGCCGGCCCTCTTCACGCCCCAACTCGAACAACTGGCGCAGGAACGCCAGATCGGCGCGCATCTTGCTGGCCGCGCCGAAATCCGCCAGCGCCGCGCCGCCATCGATGCGATGCACGCGCACGTCCCTGTAGCGCCCGGGGTCGAGCTTGCCTTCGGCCAGCAGACGGCGAACGAATTCGATGGCGCGCAACTCGGCCAGCAGGCTGGCGTTGAACGTGACTTCGTTCATGCGGTCCATGATGTCGCTGGCGTTGTCGGGCAGAGCCTTGTGCTGCACCGGGTTGATCTGCACCAGCAGCACATCGCTGCATTTGGTGTGGTAGATCAGTGGATGCAGGGCCGGGTTGCCGGAGTAGCCGCCGTCCCAATAATGCTCGCCCTTGATCTCGACCGCCTGGAACACCATCGGCAAGCAGGCGGACGCCATGACCGATTCCATGCACAGGCTCTTGCCGGTGAAAATCTCGCCACGCCCCGTGCGTACATTCGTGGCGCAGACGAAGACCTTGGGCACCAGCGCGTGCTCGGCGCCCAGCAGTTCGAAGTCCACCGTGCGCGCCAGCAGATCACGCAGGGGATTGATGTCCAGCGGATTCGTCTGATAGGGCGAAAACCACTGCGTCATCATGCTCATCAGTGGATTGCCCTGCAGCGGGGTGCTCCACATCAGCGTGCCCAGCGCGCCCACGCCTTCCCAGAGGGTCTTGAGCGTCTCGCGCGCCAGTGCGCACCCCTTGGCGTGAATTTCCTTCCTGTCCTTGCTTTTCTTGGCGGCCTGCGCAAAGCCGTGGACCATCGCCACCGCGTTCATCGCGCCGGCACTGGTGCCGCTGATGCCGGCGAACTCGAACTGGCCGTCTTCCAGCAGCGCATCGAGCACGCCCCAGGTGAACGCGCCGTGCGAGCCGCCGCCTTGCAGCGCGATGTTCAGGGCAGGCCGCGGACCGGAATCAGGCATCGACGGCCCTTCCCTCGTTCATGCTGACCATGCCGCGCACGATGCGGTAGAGAAACCAGATCGAAATCAGGCCCCACGCGATCCAGCCCGGCAACAGAAAGAAGAACCACAGCGGCGCCGTCACGATGTAGAGCACACCGGCCCAGATCACGCTGCGGATGCGCCAGGAAAAATGGCTGGCCTGCCAGGTGCCGGCCGCATCGCCCTTTTTCACGAGATCGATGATCAGCGCCACGATGAGCAGCGCCGCGCTGGGCTGCGCGCCGGGCATCACCGCCGCGATGGCGACGATCAGGTGCAGCAGGTAGCTGATCCAGCCGAAGGTCTTGAGCGACTCGGCGCGTTCATCGGGCGTCACATCGATGATGTCGTCATTCATTTGCCACCCTCCTCGGCCGCTGCCCGCTCGGTGAGCTTGCGCAGTGCCTTTTCTTCCAGCCCGCTCATGCCTTCACGGCGCTCCAGTTCATGGATCACGTCCGCAGGCGTGAGGCCGAAATGCGCCAGCGCCACCATGCAGTGAAACCACAGATCGGCGACTTCATAGACGATCTTGGCCGGGTCGCCGCCGTGCTCCACGTCCTTGGCGGCCATGACGACCTCGGTGGCTTCTTCGCCCACCTTCTTGAGGAAGGCGTCCGGCCCCTTGGCCAGCAGGCGTGCCACGTAGCTGGTGGCAGGATCGCCACCGTGCGACGGCTTGCGGCTTTCGATCACGGCGGCCAGGCGCGCCAGTGCGTCGTTCGATGTCATGGTGCTCATGTGTAGATCTTCGACGGGTCTTTCAAGACCGGGTCCACGGCCTGCCACGCACCGTCCTTGAGCACGCTGAAGAAGCAGCTGTGGCGGCCCGTGTGGCAGGCGATGCCGGGGCTGTGGCCGGTCTGGGTAACCTTGAGCAGCACCACGTCCCTGTCGCAATCGACGCGGATTTCGTGCACCTGCTGCACGTGACCCGATTCTTCGCCCTTGTACCAGAGCCTGCCGCGCGAGCGGCTGAAGTAGACCGCGCGCCCGAGCGCCGCCGTCTGCGCCAGGGCCTCGCGGTTCATCCAGGCGAGCATCAGCACGTCGCCCGTGGTCTGCTCCTGGGCGATCGCGGGGATCAGGCCCTGGGCGTCCCAGCGGACTTGGGAGAGCCAGTCGGCATCGAGTTCAGGCATGATTACTATTCATTCAGGAGCTGACTGCGCATGCGTGGTGCGCGTCAAACCCGTATTTCATTCAAATTCACAGGCGCACGGGAATTCCGCGCGATTGCAGGTGCTCCTTGGCCTGCCTGACCGTGAACTCACCGTAGTGGAAGATGCTCGCCGCCAGCACGGCATCCGCACCGCCTATGGTCACGCCGTCGGCCAGATGGTCGAGGGTGCCCACGCCACCTGAGGCAATCACGGGCACTTCGACCGCATCGCTGACCGCCCGCGTCAGCGCCAGATCAAAACCGGATCTGGTCCCGTCGCGATCCATGCTGGTGAGCAAAATCTCCCCCGCGCCGCGCCGCG
Organism: Comamonas sp. SCN 67-35; assembly: GCA_001725255.1. Classification (GTDB taxonomy): domain Bacteria; phylum Pseudomonadota; class Gammaproteobacteria; order Burkholderiales; family Burkholderiaceae_C; genus Comamonas_C. Next base: position 23,364 of record MEFV01000023.1, read on the forward strand.
TCATCTCGATGGCCCACGCCACGGCATCCAGCCCGGTGTTCTTGCGCCCGCCATGGCTGTACACGTCCCAGCCCTCGCCACGCGCAGTCGCATCGGCACCCTGCCGGCGCTTGGCGTCGATCGCCACGACGATGCATTGCGCGCCGTATCTGGCCGAGGCATCGCTGATCACGTCCGGATTGGAAATGGCGGCCGAGTTGAAGCTCGTCTTGTCCGCTCCGGCATTGAGCAGGCGGCGCACATCCGCCACGCTGCGCACGCCGCCGCCCACGGTCAGCGGGATGAAGACCTGGCTGGCCACGGCCTCGATGATGGGCAAAATGAGGTCGCGCTCATCGCTCGTGGCCGTGATGTCCAGGAAGGTGAGTTCATCGGCGCCCTGCTCGTTGTAGCGCGCCGCGATTTCGACCGGATCGCCCGCATCGCGCAGTTCGACGAAATTGACGCCCTTGACCACGCGACCGCCCGTCACGTCAAGGCATGGAATGATGCGTTTGGCAAGCATGAATAAGCACGATAGGAACCGGGTGCAAAAGATACCACGCGCCGCCGTGTCTCGGGCAACCACGGGCCTGCACTCGGTATATTCGAGGAGTTATTTTTCCGCCCCCGCCCTGCCCCATGGTTACCAGCGCCGCACCTGAAATTCCTGACGCACCAGATCCCGAGAACACGTGGGCGCCGACACACTACCAGCGCGCCATCCTCGCGGTGTGCGAACGCCGGGCAGTGTCGACGGCAAAGGCCGTCTTCACGAACACGGGCATCAAGTTGGTGGAAGGCGGCGTGCGCCTGAACCAGGACATGTACTGGCGGCTGGCCCGCCACGACTTGCGCGCCCCCCTGGAGGAGCTGCTGACGATCGAAGACCTCGTGAGCACCTCCTCGCTGGTCGAGCTGGCACGCGAGCAGTGCCAGCACGAGCCGCTGCTGCACCTGTTGGCGCAAGACGGCAGGAATGCCATTCCCACCTCAGCACTGGTGGCACCACTGCAGGCCATGAGCCTGCCCAGGCCGCTGGCGTTCATGCTCAGCGTCATGCGCGAACAATTTCCCGAACAGTACACCCACGCCATGCACGTGGCGCTGGTGGCGATCTATCTCGGAGCCCGGGCCAACTGGAGCAAGGGCGAATGCACGAGCCTGGCGGCGGCCGGCCTGCTGCACGACATCGGCACACTGCACATCGATCCCGTCTGGCTGGACAGCACCAGAAAGCTCACGGGGCCCGAGCGCGAACAGCTGGCCAAGCACCCGATCATCGCGGCGCAACTGGTCAACGCCTGCGAGGTCTATCCGCGCTCGGTGGCGGTCGCCATCCTCGAACACCACGAGCGCATGGACGGCAGCGGTTATCCGCGCGGCACTCGCGCCACGCAGATCTCACCCCTGGGGCAGGTGCTGCTGCTGGCGGAAGTGGTGGCGGCCTTCTTCGAAAAATACGCCAATGACGGCGCGGCCGTGCGCCTCTCGCTCACCTTGCGTCTGGGTCACCACAAATTTCCCGCCGATCTGGCGCAGTTGCTGCTGCCCATCCTGCCGGCCAACAACATCCAGACCGGCAATGCCAACGATCTGCAGCAGGTGCAGCACATCAGCGCACAGATCGAGAGGGCGCTGGCCCACTGGAGCCAGCTCCAGCCGGAACCGCAAGCCCCTCCCGATGCGCAAGGCGACTCGGGGCAGGCATCGGTCTTCATCACGCAGCGCATCCAGGCCCTGCAACGCAGCCTGTTCGATGCCGGTTGTCATCCCGAGCAACAGGGTGAGCTGATCCCCCTGCTGCAAGACGACACGCAAGGGCTCAAGGAAATGCTGTTTCTGGTGCGCGAGGCGATGTGGCAGCTGCAGTCGATTGCCAACACGGTGACCACGCGCTGGCCGCGGATCGCGAGCAGCAGCGACGCGAGCGACATCGCCGTCTGCCAATGGCGCGACGCGCTCGTTGCGCCCGACGGGGATTGAAGGGGGCGCTGCTCCTAGGCGGTCAATTCATCGGCACGGCTTTGCGCCGCCGCAAAATCCAGCTCGCCGGAGTAGATCGCGCGCCCGCAAATCACGCCCTCGATGCCTTCGCCCTCGACGGCGCACAGCTGCTCGATGTCCGCCATGCCCGCCAGACCGCCCGAGGCGATCACCGGAATGCTCAGGGCCTGGGCCAGCTTGACGGTGGCGTCCACGTTGATGCCGGTCAGCATGCCATCGCGGCCGATGTCGGTGTAGACGACGGACTCCACGCCCCAATCCTCGAACTTGCGTGCCAGGTCGACGACCTCGTGACCCGTGAGCTTGCTCCAGCCATCGGTCGCGACCTTCCCGTCCTTGGCGTCGAGCCCGACGATGATGTGTCCGCCGAACGCGCTGCAGGCATCCTGCAGGAAGCCCGGGTTCTTGACCGCTGCGGTGCCGATGATGACGTACTCCAGCCCCGCGTCCAGGTACAACTCGATCGTGTCCAGATCGCGGATGCCGCCACCGAGCTGCACCGGGATCTCGCTGCCGACGGCCTTGAGGATGGACTTGATGGCCGTGCGATTCTTCGGCTGACCGGCAAATGCGCCATTCAGATCCACCAGATGCAGACGCCTGGCCCCGGCATCGAGCCATTGCCGCGCCATGGCAGCAGGGTCTTCGCCAAAGGTGGTGGCTTGTTTCATGTCGCCTTGCTTGAGGCGTACGCAGTGACCGTCCTTGAGGTCGATGGCAGGGATGAGCAGCATGGTCGAGGAATGACGGCAGGGTCCGGGGTGGACCGACCAGGTTGAACGTCAGGGATTCCAGTGCAGGAAATTACGGTAAAGGCGCAGCCCCTGGGTCGCGCTTTTTTCAGGGTGAAACTGGGTAGCGAAAAGGTTACCACGTGCAACGGCCGATGCAAAGGGGCCGCCGTAATCCGTCTCACCCACGCCATGCGTTGGGTCAAGCGGCTGTGCGTAATAGCTGTGCACGAAGTAGAAAAAACTCTCGTCGGGCACGCCTTGCCACAGCGCGTGCGCGCGGCCCTCGTGCGACACCTGGCGCACGCGGTTCCAGCCCATGTGCGGCACTTTGTAGCGACTGCTGTCGGGCTGCCTGCGACCGGCCAGATCAAAGCGCTGCACCCGGCCGGGGATCAGGTTCAGGCCATCGACCTCGCCTTCGGTGCTGTGGGTGAGCAGCATCTGCATGCCGACGCACACGCCGAAGAGTGGCTTGGCAGCCGCCGCTTCCAGCACCGCCTCGCGCAGCCCGGATTGCTCAAGCTCACGCATGCAGTCCGGCATCGCGCCCTGCCCCGGCAGCACCACGCGGGCCGCATCGCGCACCACGGCCGCCTCATGGGTGACAACCACGTTCCAGCCTTCGCCTTGCGCTGCGGCGCTCACCGCCTGCGAGACGGAGCGCAGATTGCCCATGCCATAGTCGACGACGGCGACTGTCTTCGCTTTTGATTGCATAGCTGCTCACGCTTGCCCAGCAAGCGTTGGAGACCAATTTTGCTTACAGGGTGCCCTTGGTGGATGGAATCACGCCACTGGCACGCGGATCAATTTCCAAGGCCGCGCGCATGGCACGGGCAAACGCCTTGAACGCCGTCTCGCACTGGTGGTGCGCGTTCGTGCCCTTGAGGTTGTCGATGTGCAGCGTCACCCCGGCGTGGTTGACGAAGCCCTGGAAAAATTCATGCACCAGTTGCGTGTCGAAGCCTCCGATCATGGCGGCGGTGAACGCCATATCCAGATGCAGGCCGGGCCGCCCCGAAAAATCGACCACCACGCGCGTGAGCGCCTCATCGAGCGGCACATAGGCATGGCCGTAGCGGCGCAGGCCCTTCTTGTCGCCCACCGCACGCGCCACCGCCTGTCCGAGCGTGATGCCCACATCTTCCACGCTGTGGTGGCCGTCGATGTGCAGGTCGCCGTCGCATTGCACCTCCAGGTCGATGAGACCGTGGCGCGCGATCTGGTCGAGCATGTGATCGAAAAAGCCGATGCCGGTGTTCAGGCGCGCCTGGCCGCTGCCGTCCAGGTTCACACGCACGCGCACGCGCGTCTCGGCGGTGTCGCGACTCACTTCCGCGGTACGGTCGGTATGGGCGGAGGCCACAAGTGCAGATGAGGTCATAGCGAAGCCCGAAGCGCCTGCAGCAGGGCGGTGTTTTCTTCGGCCGTGCCCACCGTCAGCCGCAGGCAGTTGGTCAGGAGTGAGTGCATTGTAGAAACGTTCTTCACGAGCACCTTGCGCTCGTGCAATCCGGCAAAGGCGCGCGCCGCATCGGGCACACGCACGAGGATCATGTTCGCCTCGCTGGCAAACGCCTGCACGCCCGGCATGCGCGCGAGTTCGCCCAGCACCCGCGCCCGCTGCCCGCGGATGTCGCGCGCCTGCGCGGCGAAAACCTCCTCATGCTCCAGCGCGAACAGGGCGCATTCGGCGTTGAGCACGCTCACGTTGTAGGGCGGGCGCACCTTGTCGATTTCGCGGATCAGGGCGTCGTCGCCCATCAGGTAACCGAGCCGCACCCCCGCAAGGCCGAACTTGCTGAGCGTGCGCAGCACCAGCACGTGACCATGGCGCGCAGGCGCGGCGCGCACCGAATCCATCCAGCTGCGCGCGGCAAAGGGCTGATAGGCTTCATCGACCACCACGAGCCCCCCTTGCGCGCCCTGCGCCTCGATGAGGCGCCGCATCGTCGCTTCGCTCCACAAGGTGCCCGTGGGGTTGTTCGGATAAGCCAGATAGACGATGCTCGGGCGGTGGCGTTCGATCGCCTGGAGCATCGCGGCCTCGTCCAGCGAAAAATCGGCCTTGAGCGGCACGCCGTGATAAGTCAGCCCCTGCAGCTGCGCGCTCATCGCATACATCACGAAACCCGGCTCGGGCCCGACGATGCCGGCCCCAGGCACGTCGCAGGCGAGCGCGAGCAGGCTGATGAGCTCGTCCGAACCATTGCCTAGCATCAGGGACCAGCCCCGCGGGGGGTTCGCGTAGCGCGTGAGAGCCGCACGCAGATCGGCCAGGCGCGCACCCGGATAGCGATTGACCGCCACCTGCCCCAGACGCCGGCCCAGCTCGGCCTGCAAGGCTGCAGGCAGGTGGTGGGGGTTCTCCATCGCATCGAGCTTGATCATGCCGTCCGATTCCTGCACGGCATAGGCATGCATGCCCTGCACATCGCGGCGGATACGGTTCAAGGGATTCAAGGCCTGGGCCGCAGGCGATTCCTGCGTGGTGTTTTCAGTGGTCATCACGCGCGAATTTACACGCGTTTGACATGGCGCCGCGACAAGCCGCGCGCCGGCGCCGGTCGTGATCCCGAAATCCCCCCGATTTCGCCCGCTTTTCGAGCTTGCGCCGACGCACTTGTCGGGCAACTTCCTACAAGCGCGAACTCGACCGGATGACACCACATCGCGGCGCCCGCCGACTTATGTTTCTTTTGAGCGACTTTGACAATGCATTTCAACGGATCAAGCCGATCCGGCCCCGAAAGGAATGCACCATGACCAACGAACAGTTGCTCGCCGAAATCCGCGAAGCCAACCTGACCTACCTGATGCTGGCGCAGAACCTGATCCGCCAGGACAAGGCCGAAGCGGTGTTCCGCCTGGGGCTGGGCGAAGAGGCGGCCGACATTCTCGCCGCGCTGTCCACGGGCCAGGTGCTCAAGCTGGCGTCGCGCAACACGCTGCTGTGCAGCTTCCGCGTGGACGACGAACTGGTGTGGAGCCTGCTCACCAGCCACAACACGCCGAACAAGGTCGGCAACGAAGCCACCAACACGCTGCACGCCAACATCCTGATGGCCAGCCGCGTGGCTGAAGTCATCTGAACGCACGGGAGACACGCGCCATGGCCACCGCCACCAAAAGTGTCCTGAACGAATCCCGGCAGATCGAACGCGCCGCCATGCTCATCGAGATGGGCGCGCGCATGCAGGTGCTGGAATCGGAGACCACGCTCTCCTACGAGCGCCTGATCCGCCTGTACAAGGAAGTGGCCGGGCGCTCTCCCTCCAAGGGACAGCTGCCGTTTTCCACCGACTGGTTTCTCACCTGGCAGGAAAACATCCACAGCTCGCTGTTCCTGAACATCTACGAATACCTCTCCAAGGGCGTGGATCTGGATGCGGTGGAACTGCTGACCAAGGCGTACCGCCTGTACAACGAACAGGTACAGGCCGCCGAAATCGAGCCGCTGCTCTCGTTCACCCGCGCCTGGCGACTGGTGAAATTCGTCGACGCGGGCATGCTCACGCGCACCAAATGCAGCAAATGCAAGGGCCAGTTCGTCACCGAGCTGTACGAGAACCGGCACTACACCTGCGGCCTGTGCAACCCGCCTGCGCGCGCCGGCAAGAGCAAGGCCAAAGCCGCGCTCAAACTGCACTGAAGGCCCGCGGATTCAACGCCCGGAGAGCAGGCCGCGAATTTCCGCGGTCATCGGCACCGCATAGTCCTGCGCGGCCACCACCACGTTGCCCTGCGGCCGCACGAGCTTGAGGCTCACATACACCTGCCGCGAGGAAGCCGCGTAGGTGCCCACCAGGGCCATGCTCGCCTGATGTGTCTGGCTCACTTCGCTCAACTGGCGCGACAGCAGCAGCTCGCCCTCGCCAGGCTGCAGCGCAAGCGCCTCACGCAGCCGCACCTCGACAACCGGCACGCCACGCTGCACCAGCCGCCCCGCGATCTGCTCGGAAGAGATGCGGCCGAAGCGCGAGGAGGCATCAAGACTATCCACGTTGACCAGCGTGGCCACCAGAAGCCGTGCACCCGGCTCCGGCGGCGCCGCCTCCAGCAGCCGGTCCGCCGCCTGTTGGTTGGCCGTGAGCAGCGCGGCCGTCGCCTGTGGCGCCAGGGCGTCCGAACCCGCGGCATCCCCGTAGTAGTACGAGGCGCAGCCCGACACCAAGAGCAGCACGGCAGCGGCAGCTGACAGCACGGCACGGCGCATCATGGCGTCACCGCTTTCCAGGTCTTCAGGACGGGTGCCGGCGGCGCGGGCGGCGGCGGTACGTACAGGGGCGCATCGCCCGGCTCGATGTAGTACATGTCCGCCGTGCCGGTCAGGTAGCGGTTGTCGTTCGTGAGCGTGGTCGTCACCAGCACCTCGGTGCGCGTCGGTCCGCCCGCGGCATCACCTTGGGCGCCGCGCCTGGCCGGATCGACAAGCTGCGTCTGCACCCGCAATTCCACCGCGGACGGCGTCACCGACAGCGCCACGCCATGGTCGAGCAGATGCACGCGAAGCAGCTTGACGAAGCCCTCGTTGAACTCCGATGCACCGGCGGCCGAGACATGGATGGGGTGCTCTCCCTGAGGCCATGCGGCGATCCTTTCGGCCACGCGTGCCGCGACATCCTGCGCGATCACGTCCCAGTGGTGGATCGCATGCACCTTTTTCTGGCCGGTCACGGGGTAGCTGTCCACTCGGGGCACGTCAAGCGTGGTGCAGCCCGCCAGCCACGATGCGGCCGCCAGCAACAGGCAAGCCAGGGGAATGCGGCAGGTGGCGAAAGGCATGGCCGGATGATAGAAAGCCGTGCCATCAGCAATCGATGCAATACCGGCCTCTTTGCGTGCCTGTCCCCCGCTTCGGGAGGCTGGCTCAGGCGCATGCCGCGCTGTGCAAGCGAGCCTGCGCGTCACACCGGGACACCGACTCGGTTCAGCCGGTATTGCGCAGCCCCGCAGCAATCCCGTTGATGCACAGCTGAATGCCGGTGCGCACCCGGTCGTCGCCGGGTTCGGCGCGCCAGCGGCGGATCAGCTCGACCTGCAGGTGGTGCAGCGGGTCGATGTAGGGGAAGCGGTGCTTGATCGAGCGTGCCAGCGCGCTGTTGTGCGCCAGACGTTCCTTGTCTCCCGTGATCTGCCCCAGCGCCTGCATGGTGCGGTGCCATTCCTGCTCGATCGCGGCAAAGACCCGCTTGCGCAGGCGCGTATCCGTCACGAGTTCGCTGTAGCGCTTGGCCAGCGCCAGGTCGCTCTTGGCCAGCACCATGTCCATGTTGGACAGCAGCGCGCTGAAGAACGGCCATTGGCGCACCATCTTGCGCAGCAGTGCCCACTGGGCCTTTTCGCTCTTGCCCTCCATCGTCACGAAGGCCTGCACCGCCGAGCCGAAGCCGTACCAGCCGGGCAGCGTCAGGCGGCACTGCCCCCAGCTGAAGCCCCAGGGAATGGCGCGCAGATCCTCGATGCGCTGGCCCGCCTTGCGCGACGCCGGACGCGAGCCGATGTTGAGCTCGGCAATCTCGCGGATCGGCGTGGCGCTGAAGAAATAGTCGGTGAAGCCCAGCGTCTCGTACACCAGCGCGCGGTAGGCCGCCATGCTCGCCTCGGACAGGTGCGCCGCCGCCTGCAAAAAGGCCTGGGTCGCCGGCTTGGTGGGCTGCAGCAGCGTGGCTTCGAGCGTGGCCGCCACGAGGGTTTCGAGATTGCGCCGGCCGATCTCGGGGTTGGCGTACTTGGAGGCGATGACCTCGCCCTGCTCGGTCAGGCGGATCTGCCCGCGCACCGTGCCCGGCGGCTGCGCCAGGATGGCCTGGTAGCTCGGCCCGCCGCCGCGCCCCACGGTGCCGCCGCGGCCGTGGAACATGCGCATGCGGATGGGCTGCCCGGGCTCGGCGGCATTGAGTTCGTCGAAAAATTCCACCAGCGCGATCTCGGCGCGATACAGCTCCCAGTTGCTGGTGAAGATGCCGCCATCCTTGTTGCTGTCGCTGTAGCCGAGCATGATGTCCTGCTCGCCGCCGCTGGCGCGCACCAGGGGCACGATGCCCGCCAGCGCATACCAGGCGCGCATGATGGGCGCGGCGTTGCGCAGATCGGCGATGGTCTCGAACAACGGCGAGACGATGAGTTCGGCGTGGCAGGCTTCGTCCAGCGTGCCGTGCATCAGACCGGTTTCCTTCTGCAGCAGCAGCACCTCCAGCAGGTCGCTCACGGTTTCGGTGTGACTGATGATGTAGTGACGGATCGCCTCGTGCCCATAGCGCTCGCGCAGCTCGCGCGCCGCCTCGAAGATGGCAAGCTCGCCGCGTGTGTGCTCGCTGTAGACCGCGCCCACCACGCGCAGCGGGCGCGCATCGGCGAGCAGGCGCATCAGCAGGCGCTGGCGCTCGTCTTCGGCAAGCCGTGCGTAGTCGCTCTCCAGCCGCGCCACGGCCAGCAGCTCGGAGAGCACGCGTTCATGCTGATCCGAACTTTGCCGCAGATCGACGGTCGCCAGATGAAAACCGAACACCTGGACCGCACGCACCAGCGCATGCAGGCGCTCCGCCGCCTGCGCCGCGCCCTTGTGCGCCTGCAGTGATTGCTCGATCACCGACAAGTCCGCCAGAAACCCGGCCGCATCGGCATAGGGCGGCTGTGGCGCCACGGCAGCCAGCGCCGGATTCACGCCGGCCAGAACGGTACACGTCCCGGCCAGGCGCGCGTAGATGCCGCTGAGCGCCTTGCGGTAGGGTTCGTCGCTGCGGTGCTCGCTCAGGTCCGGCGATGCATCGGCCAACGCCTGCAGCGCGGGCGAGACCTGGACCAGCCGCGCCGAAAGCGAGAGCTCGCGCCCCAGCGCGTGCACCTCGGCCAGGTAATGCTGCAGCGCCACCTGTGCCTGGCGGCGCAGCGCCAGGCGCAGCGTCTCCGCCCCCACGTTCGGGTTGCCATCGCGGTCGCCACCGATCCACTGGCCCATGCGCAGGAAGCTGGCCACGGGCGCATCGGCGCCGAGCGTGCGCTCCAGGTCGGCGTAGATCCTGGGAATCTCGTCCACGAAGGTGGACTCGTAGTAGGAGAGCGCGTTCTCAATCTCGTCGGCCACCGTCAGGCGCGACACGCGCAGCAGCCGCGTCTGCCACAGCTGCGCCACGCGGGCCCGCAGGCGCGCCTCGTTGGCGGCGAGTTCACGCGGCGTGAGGATGTCGCGTGCGCTGTTGTACAGCTGGGCGCGCGCCTGGATGTCCTCGCGCGCAGCCAGCAGTTGAGCGATCTCGCGCTCGGAATCCAGAATGCTCTTGCGCTGCACCTCGGTGGGGTGAGCGGTGAGCACCGGGACCACGTAGCTTTGCGCCAGGGTTTGCGCCACCGTCTGCGCCGCAATGCCCGCCCAGCGCAGGCGCGCCAGCGCCACGTCGATGCTGCCCTCCTGGCTGCTGCCGCTGCGCTCGTGCATTTCGCGGCGGCGAATGTGGTGGCGGTCCTCGGCCAGATTGGCCAGATGGCTGAAATAGGTGAACGCACGGATCACCTTCACCGCCTCATCTCCGGTCAGCGACTTGAGCAGGCGTTTGAGCGCCCGGTCGGCCTGCTGGTCGGCATTGCGTCGAAACGCCACCGAGAGCTGACGAATCTGCTCGACCAGTTCGAACGCGGGCGCGCCTTCCTGCTCCCGGATCACATCCCCCAGGATCCGTCCCAGCAGCCGGATGTCGCGGATCAGCGGTGCATCCTTGTCGTTGCGGCGTGTCGGGGAGGTGTGAAGACGTGGTTCAGCAGAAGCGGTCATGGGTCGTCGTTGCAGGCGGGTTATGCTGATGTTGCATCGCAATATGCTCACAGTGTAGCCCGCGGCTGTCCGGGGCGTGACAACGGTGCAAGCCCTTCGCACTGCGACACAATCGGGCCATGACCGCACAGCATCCCGCCCAACGCCCCCTCGTCATCGCCACCCGCGAAAGCCAGCTCGCCCTATGGCAGGCCCGACATGTCCAGGCCCTGCTTCAGGAGCGCGGCCATCGCATCGAGCTGCTGGGCATGACCACGCGCGGCGATCAGATTCTGGACCGCACGCTGTCCAAGGTCGGCGGCAAGGGCCTGTTCATCAAGGAGCTGGAAGTGGCGCTGCAAGAGGGCCGCGCCGACCTCGCCGTGCACTCGCTCAAGGACGTGCCCATGGTGCTGCCCGAGGGCTTTGCGCTCGCTTGCGTGATGCTGCGTGAAGACCCGCGCGACGCCTTCGTCTCGCCCCGCCACGCCCGGCTGGAAGACCTGCCGCAAGGCGCGGTGGTGGGCACCTCCAGCCTGCGCCGGCAGGTGCTGCTGCATGCGCTGCGCCCCGATCTGCGCATCGAGCCGCTGCGCGGCAACGTCAACACCCGGCTGCGCAAGCTCGACGAAGGCCAGTACGCGGCCATCGTGCTCGCGGCCGCGGGCCTCAAGCGCCTGGGCCTGGGCGATCGCATTCGCAGCACTTTCCAGCCCGAACAGATGCTGCCCGCCGCCGGACAGGGCGCGCTGGCCATCGAGGTGCGCGCCGACCGCCAGGACCTGCTGCAGGGGCTCGCGCCACTGGCCGACCAGAGCACCTGGCTCACGGTGACGGCCGAGCGCGCGGTGAGCCGCGCCATGGGCGGCAGCTGCTCCATGCCGCTGGCCGCGCACGGGCAGTGGCAGGGCCAGACCTTGCGCCTGGCCGCTGCCTGGGGCGACCTATCGGGGCGCTCGCCGCTGGTGCGCGCGGCCGGCGAAGCCACGGTCACGACGCTGCAGGAGGCCGATGCGCTGGGCCTGCGCGTGGCAGCCCGGCTCCAAGCCCACGGCGCCGTGGCGGAGCCCGGGGCCTGACATGGCCCTGCCACGGGTGCTGGTGACACGCGCCGCGCAGGACGCCGCGCGCTGGGTGGACCTGCTCGAACAGCAGGGCATCCCGGCCCAGGCCCTGCCGCTCATCGCCATCCGGCCGCTGAGCGATCCGGCGCTGCAGGCCGCGCTGCAACACGCCCGAATGCAGTGCGCAAGCTACCGCGCCGTGATGTTTGTCAGTGGCAATGCCGCACGTCATTTTTTTGAAACAAAAGAGGCTCCATCGCTTACCAGTCGAGCGCTGACAGCTATCAAAACGAGATACTGGGCACCGGGGCCGGGGACGGTGCGCGCGCTGCAGGCGAGCGGCGTCGCCCTGGCGGCGATCGATGGCCCCGCCCCGGACGCCGGGCAATTCGATTCCGAAGCGCTCTGGCGCCAGGTGGCGCCCCAGGTGCGCCCTGGCGACCGCGTGCTCATCGTGCGCGGCACCGACGAGCCCGGCCGGCCGGGCGGGCAAGGGCGCGACTGGCTGGCCACGCAGTTGCGAAGCGCGGGCGCGCAGGTCGACTTCGTGGCCAGCTACGAGCGCGGCGCACCTGTCCTGGATGAACAGCAGGCCCGGTTGGCGCGCGCGGCTTCGGGGAGCGCCTTCCTGTGGCTTTTCAGCAGCAAGGAGGCGCTCAGGCATCTTCTGGCCTGGCTGCCCGGGCACGACTGGTCCGGCGCCCATGCGCTCGCCACCCACCCGCGCATCGCCCAGACGGCGCGGGATGCGGGCTTCGGGCAGGTGCACGGCAGCCGTCCCGCGCTGGCGGACGTGGTCTCGTCTATAAAATCGCTTCATGAGCACTGAGCCCCTCTCCTCCACCGTCGGCGAGGCCGCACCACCGGCGGCAGCTCTCGCGGCGCCCACGGTGGTCACCACCGGTGCCAACCATCTGCTGCTGGGGGTGCTCGCCATCGTCGCGCTGGCGGCGCTGGGCTCCTCGGCCATGCTCTGGCAGCGCCTGTCCAACATCCAGGAGCAGCTGGCGCGCCAGAGCGCCGACTCGGGCACACAGGCCACCGAGGCACGCACCCTGGCACGCGAGGCACAGGATCTGGCGCGCGACGCGAGCGCGCGCATGAGCGTGATGGAGTCACGCGTGGCCGAAGTCGCGCTGCAACGCAGCCAGCTCGAAGAGCTCACCCAAAGCCTCTCGCGCAGCCGTGACGAAAGTCTGGTGGCCGATGTGGACGCGAGCATTCGCCTGGCCCAGCAGCAGGCCGAACTCACCGGCAGCCTGCAGCCCCTGACGGTGGCCCTAAAAAACGCCCATCAGCGCATCGAGCGCGCCGCGCAGCCCCGGCTTGCGCCCGTGCTGCGCGCCATGGAGCAGGACAGCGAAAGGCTGGAGCGCGCCAGCGTCACCGACACGGCCGGTCTGCTGGGTCGGCTCGATGACCTGGCTCGCCAGATCGACGAGCTGCCGCTGGCCAACGCCGTCGCGCACCCCTCGGACATGCGGCCGCCGTCGTCCGCGGCCCGCACGGCGTCCGCGGATACCCCGGCGAGCGAACCGGCCTGGCAGGCCGCGCTGCGCGCCGTCTGGCATGGGGTGCGCGACCAGGCGCTCGGCCTGGTGCGCATCAGTCGCATCGACCGGCCAGACGCCGTGCTCCTGGCGCCCGATCAGGCCTACTTCCTGCGCCAGAACCTGAAGCTGCAACTGGCCGATGCCCGCCTGAGCATCCTGGCGCGCCGCATGGACACGGCGCGCTCCGAGCTGGCCGCGGCGCAGCGCGGCTTCACCAAATACTTCGACGCCAACGCGCGGCGCACGCAGAATTTTCTGGCGGCGCTGCAGCAACTGCAGAGCAACATGCGCGCCACCGAAATTCCTCAGCCCACGGCCACGCTCTCCGCGCTGGCCACCGCCGCGGCCGGCCGTTGAGGGGCTACACGTTCATGCGCGCTGCCCTCTGGTTCCTGGCCCTGTTCGGCATCGCCGTGGCCATTGCCCTTTTTGCCGGCAACAACCAGGGCACGGTCACCATCTTCTGGCCGCCCTGGCGCGTCGATCTCTCGCTGAACATGGTGCTGATGCTGATCTTCATCGGCACCACGTTGTTCTATGCGGCGCTGCGCGGCCTGTCCACCCTGCGCGCGCTGCCACGCCAGGCACGGCGCTGGCGCCTGCAGCAAAAAGAGCGCGCCATGCATGGCGCCATGCTCGATGCCATGGCCCAGTTGCTGGCCGGGCGCTTCGTGCGTGCACGCAAATCGGCCCTCAAGGCCCTCGCGCAGGAAGAGGCCCTGGCCCTCACCGATGCCGCCATTGCCCACCGCCAGCAACTGCGCACCCTCGCCCACGTGGCCGCGGCGGAAAGCTCGCACGCGCTGCAGGACCGCAGCGGCCGCTCCGAGCACCTCGCGCTGGCACTGGAGGCGCTGGGCGAGCACCCGGACAGCAGCGGCCAGGAACTGCGCGAGGGCGTGCAGCTGCGCTCGGCCCGCTGGCTGCTGGATGAACGCGATGCAGAGGGCGCGCTGGAACGCCTGGCCGCGCTGCCGCAAGGCGCCAGCCGGCGCACGCTGGCCCTGCGCACGCGCCTGAAGGCGGCGCGCCTGGCCGGACGCACGCGCGACGCGCTGGAGACCACGCGCCTGCTGGCCAAACACCGCGCGTTCTCACCCGAGGTCGCCACCACCCTGGTGCGCACGCTCGCCATCGCGCTGCTGGACGAAGCGCGCGACGATGCCCAGCTGGGCGCTGCCTGGCAGGCCTTGGAAACCGCCGAGCGCAGGATGCCCGACGTCGCCATCCGCGCGGCCAGCCACCAGATCGAGCTGGGCGGCGCAAGCAACCAAGCGCGGCTGTGGCTGCAACCCGTGTGGGAGCAGTACGGCGAACTCCAGAGCCATCAGACGCGCAAGCTGGTCCTGGCGCTGGAAGCCACCCTGGGCGAGCAGGATCACCACTGGCTTGGGCTGATCGAGGCGCAGCAACGCCTGCACCCGCGTGATCCCTGCCTGCACTACCTCGCGGGCGTGGCCTGCATGCGCCTGTCCCTGTGGGGCAAGGCGGAGCAGTCGTTTGCCGAAGCCCGCCAGGGCCTGACCGAGCCCACGCTGCGTGCCCGCGCCTGGTTCCACCTGGCCGAGCTTGCGGAACAACGCGGCGACAAGGAGGCCGCGAGCGCCGCGTGGAAGCGCGCGGCGCAGGGGTGAATCTGCATTGCCCCTTTGTCCATTGCGCTGAAATGGCCTGCGCCGCGATGCGCGCGGGGGGCCACCTAAAATAAGCCGGTTGATTCGTTTTTCGTAGCTGGTACTGCCATGACCCACGTCGTTTCCGACAATTGCATCAAGTGCAAATACACCGACTGTGTGGATGTCTGCCCCGTCGACTGCTTCGTCGAAGGGCCCAACATGCTGGTGATCAACCCGGATGAATGCATCGATTGCGCGGTCTGCGTGCCCGAGTGCCCGGCCAATGCCATCTTCGCCGAAGAAGACGTGCCCGCCGATGAACAGCATTTCATTGCCCTGAACGCCGAACTCACCCACGCCCCCGGCTGGAAGACGCTCGCCAAACGCCACGAAGCCTTCCCCGACGCCGACGAATGGAACGGCGTGAGGGACAAGCTCAAGTACCTCGAGCGCTGAGAGCGCCCACCATCCCCGCAAGCGCCCCGCAATCGCCCTGCAGCCGGTGTGCCGCAGGCGCCCGCTTGCGTCATGCCGGCGCGCCCGCCCGACCCTGCCCGATCCATTGATGCACGCATGGCCGCCTCCCGCTGCCGTCTGCGGCCAAGCCTGGCCGGCCTGCACCGAGAACGCCAATCACCCTGCTGCGAACTCCCACCTACAATCGCCGCCTGCTAGGGGTGCCGGTGCGTCCGGCTGAGAAAAACCCTCTGAACCTGATTGAGATCATCCTCGCGCAGGGAAGCACGCTCACGTTTTGGTTGGCGCCTGGCCAACCTTCCCTGACGCTGCGACCCACGCGCACGTACAAGGAGCACACGCCGTGAGCACCAATCAACCTGCCACCAACGAAGCCCTGACGCCGCTGCACGAAGGTCAGCGCGCCTTCGGCTGGCGCGACCACACCTCGCTGTGGTTCAGCCTGGGCGTAGGCCTGCTTGTGATGCAGATGGGCGCTTACCTCCTGCCGGGGCTGAGTCCGGGCGAAGCGCTGGTGGCCATCGCCATCGGCTCCATCGTCGGCTCGGGGCTGCTCGGCTGGGTCGGCAAGCTCGGGTGCGACAGCGGCCTGGCCAGCGCCGGGCTCATGCACGCGGTCTACGGGCGCCGGTTCGCCGGACTGCCCATCGTGCTCAATGGTCATCATGCGCGACGCCACCGTCGCCATCGGCCGGCAGTCGGGCGGGTTGACGGCCGGGTACTGGTCCGTGCTCGCCACACTCATGTGGGGTGCCGTGGTGCTGCTGCTCATCAGCGGCTCCATGGTGCGGCTCGTGCGCCGGCTGATCTCGCGCATCGCGCTGCCCTTGGTGGTGCTGTCACTGCTGTGGCTGAGCTGGCAATTCGCCACGCTGGCGCAGACGCAGGGGCTGGCGCCCCTGTGGGGCCGCGGCGGCGATGGCAGCATGAGCGCGCTGTCGGCGATCGATCTGGTGATCGCCATGCCCGTGTCGTGGCTGCCGCTGGTGGCCGACTACGCGCGCCATGGCAGGAATGGTCGCTCGGCCCTGCACGGCACCTGGCTCGGCTACGCGGTGGCCAACATCTGGTGCTACGGCCTGGGCGTGCTGGTCGCGCTCGTGCTGCCCAGCGAAGACCTGGTCACCGCGCTGCTGCTGGCGCAGGGCGGGCTGATCGCGCTCTCGCTGATCATCGTGGACGAGATCGACAACACCTACGGCGATGTCTACTCGGGCTCGGTCTGCATGCACAGCCTGCTGCCGCGCTGGAGCATCCGCCGCTGGGGCGTGCTGATGGTGCTGGCCTGCACCGCGTTTGCGCTGGTGCTGCCCATGCACAGCCTGGAGCCCTTCCTGCTGCTGCTCGGTTCGGTGTTCGTGCCGCTCTTTGGCGTCATCCTCGGGCGCCTGGCCTTCGGCGCGCCTACCCGGCAGCTGCTGCACGAGGCCGGCAGCATCCATTGGGGCGCCACGCTGATCTGGCTGGCCGGCATCGCCTTCTACCACCTGCTGCCGCGCCTGGCTCCGGCGCTCGGCGGATCGGCGCTGCCCACGCTCGTGCTCTGCTTCGCACTCGCCTGGCTGAGCCGCAGCTCATTCAAATGATAGCTGCTCGCGCTTTAAACGTAATGATTTCAAATACAAACGTATCTGCATTCAAGCGATGTCAAGCGCAATCAGCTATTGATCAAGGAGCATCGAGCATGCGTTGCGCGATCGGCGCATAGCCGTGGTTCAGGGGTCCGTGGCCGTGGCCCGTTACCACCGCGGCGCCCGCCTCGATCGCCCCCACGATGTAGGCGCGCGCGCTGTGCACCGCCTGCACCAGCGGCTCGCCCAGCGCCAGGTGCGCCGCGATCGCCGACGACAGCGTGCAGCCCGTGCCATGGCCGTTGTTCGTCACGATGCGCGCCGATTCCAGCCGATGGTGCTCGCCGCCGGGCAGCGCCAGCAGATCGACCACCCAGTCGCCGCTCAGATGCCCGCCCTTGAGCAGCACCGCCCTTGCGCCCAGCGCCAGCAGGTCGTCGGCGGCGCGCTCCAGCGCGTCAATGGTGTCGATCGGGCGCCCGAGCAGCAGCGCCGCCTCATCGAGGTTGGGTGTGATCACCTGCGCCAGCGGGAACAGCTCCCGCACCAGCGCGGCAATGGTCTCGTGCTCGATCAGGGCGTCACCGCTCGTGGCGACCATCACGGGGTCGAGCACCACATGCGGCAGCGCGTGGCGCGCAATGGCATCGGCCACCACCCGCACGATGTCGGGGGTGGCCAGCATGCCGATCTTGACCGCATCGACCCCGATGTCCTCGACCACCGCATCGATCTGCGCACGCAGCACCTCGGGCGGCACGCCGTGGATGGCGCGCACGCCCTGGGTGTTCTGCGCCGTGATCGCGGTGATCGCCGTCATGCCGAAGCACCCCAGCGCGCTGAAGGTCTTGAGATCGGCCTGGATGCCCGCGCCGCCCCCGCTGTCGGAGCCCGCGATGGAGAGCACGCGCACGTAGCGTGGATGACGGGTCGATGGCGTTGCGGTCATGGCCGGGAATTATCGAACACGCACACGACGTTCTTCACCGGGCCTATCCCGCTTGTGATGTAATTCACGACTTCGGACGAAACAGGGGTGTCCTGGCGAGCAGATCGCGCAGGGCTGAGAAATACCCTGGGGCCCATGCGCCCCGTTACCCGATCCAGATCATGCTGGCGTGGGGAGTTTTCGCGGCGCACCGTTTTGTCCTTGTTCACTCAATCGATGAAAACGATGCACGCACTTGCCACCCATTCCTCCCGCATCACCATCCTTGGCGCCGGCCTCATGGGGCGGCTGCTCGCCGTCGCCCTGGCGCAGCAAGGCTGCCACGTCGACATTCACGATGCCGGGGGGTCCGATGCCGAGCTATCCGCCGCGCGCGTGGCCGCCGCGATGCTGGCTCCGCTGGCCGAGTCCGCCGTCAGCGAGCCGGGCATCGTGCGCATGGGCCAGTACGCCATGCGGCGCTGGCCCGAGCTGCTGGCCGCGCTGGCGCAGCCCGTTTTCTTCCAGCAAAACGGCACACTCATCGTCTGGCACCGGCAGGACGCCACCGATGCCGCGCGCCTGTACGACAAGCTCAAGCACACCCACACCCTGCTGCCCGATCTCCCGGCCGCTCAGGCCCTGGACGAAACCCTGCTGGCGCAGCGCGAGCCCATGCTCGCCGGGCGCTTTCATGAAGGCCTGTACCTGCCGGGCGAGGGGCAGCTGGACAACCGCCAGCTGCTCGCTGCCCTGCACGAGCACATGCAGACGCTGGGTGTGGCGATGCACTGGCACAGCCGCCAGGCGCTGGGTGATTTTTCCCCCGGCGCGCCGGACGAGCCCGACCTCATCCTCGACTGCCGCGGGCTAGGCGCACGCGGCGACTGGCCCGAGCTGCGCGGCGTGCGCGGCGAAGTCATCCGCGTGCATGCCCCCGAGGTCACGCTGCAGCGCCCCACCCGCCTGGTGCATCCGCGCTACCCGGCCTACATCGTGCCCAAGGAGGATCACGTCTTCGTGGTCGGCGCGACCGCCATCGAATCGGACGATCTCTCCCCGGCCAGCGTGCGCTCCACGCTGGAACTGCTCAGCGCCGCCTACGCCCTGCATTCGGGTTTTGCCGAGGCCCGCATCCTGGAGATCGCCACGCAATGCCGCCCCGCTTTGCCGGACAACAGCCCGTGCATCCGCCAGGCGGGCCAGCGCATCCTGCAGATCAACGGCCTGTACCGGCACGGCTTCCTGATCGCGCCGGCGCTCCTGGACGTCACCCTGCAACTGCTGCGCGAAGGCGACTCGCCGCTGGCCCGGCAATTCGACCTGGCGATCACGGCGCGCGATCCGGGGGTCTCATGAAAATCTGCATCAACGGGACCGCCACCGAACTGCCGGATGGAGCCACCGTGGCCCACGCGATCACCCAGCTCGCGCCCGTGCCGCCATTCGCGGTGGCGGTGAATCTCCACTTCGTTCCCTCATCGCGTTACGCCAGCGAGCGGCTGCACGAGGGCGACCAGATCGAAATCATCGCGCCCGTCACGGGCGGTTAAACCATGTCCACTGTTCAGCCTGCGGGCGACCCGCTCATCCTCTACGGCCACAGCTTCACCAGCCGCCTGCTGCTCGGCAGCTCCCGCTACCCGTCACCGGCCACGCTCGAAGCCGCCGTGGCGCGCGCCAGGCCCGCCATGGTGACCGCCGCGCTACGCCGCCAGGGAGCCACGTCCGGCAACGGCTTCTGGTCCTTGCTGCAACGCCTCGACACCACCGTGCTGCCCAACACCGCAGGCTGCCACAGCACGCAGGAAGCCATCACCACCGCGCTGATGGCACGCGAGGTGTTCGCCACCGACTGGATCAAGCTCGAAGTCATCGGCGACGACTACACCCTGCAACCCGACACCCTGCAACTCGTGCCCGCGGCCGAGCGCCTGATCAAGGAAGGCTTCAAGGTACTGCCCTACTGCACCGAAGACCTGGTCGTCTGCCAGCGGCTCGCCGACGTGGGCTGCCAGGCCGTCATGCCCTGGGCCGCCCCCATCGGCACCGGCCGCGGCCCGGTCAACCCGCACGGCCTGCAACTGCTGCGCGAGCGCCTGCCCCTCCCCATGCTGGTCGATGCGGGCCTGGGCCTGCCGTCGCATGCCTGCCAGGTCATGGAATGGGGCTTCGACGGCGTGCTGCTCAACACCGCTGTGGCGCTCGCCACCGATCCGGTGCAGATGGCCGGCGCATTTGCCGACGCGGTCGCGGCCGGGCGGGCCGCCCGGCTGGCCGGCGTGATGCAGGCGCAGACATCGGCCCAGCCCAGCACGCCGGTGCTGGGCACGCCCTTCTGGCACCAAAGCGAAGGACCCAGGGCATGACGCTGCCCATGCAGCAGGCCATCGCCCAGGCGCACCGCCAGCGCCTGGCAGGCTTCGAACCGCAGCCCGTGCCCCCCACGCAGGAGACCGACCCGGTGTTCCTCTCGGCACTGGCCGCCTGCAGCCAGTTGGGCTACATCACCGCCGATGCGCTCTGCCTGGCCCGCGCCTGGGCGGCGCAAACCCTGCGCCTGGGCGCTTTCGATCCGGCTCACTGGCCCGATGCACCCGCCGATTTCGGTCTGCAGCCACGCCCGCACAACGCGCCCTTCGCGCCCTGCCCCAAAAACCTGGGGCTTTACGCCGTGCTCCCCGACGCACAATGGGTCGGCCGCATGGCACATGCCGGCGTGCCCACGCTCCAGTTGCGCTTCAAAAGCAGCGACACGCAGGCCATCGCACGCGAAGTGCGCGCCGCCATCCAGGGCGTGAAGGGAACCGATGCGCGTTTGTTCATCAACGATCATTGGCGCGTCGCCATCGACGAAGGTGCATATGGCGTGCATCTGGGCCAGGAGGACCTCGGCGAGCTGCGTGCCGACGACATCGCCCTGCTGCGAAGCAGCGGCGCACGCCTGGGCCTGAGCACCCACGGTTACGCCGAAATGCTGCGCGCCGATCGCCTCAGCCCGAGCTACATCGCCATGGGCGCGGTGTTCCCCACCACGCTGAAAACCATGCCGACCGCACCCCAAGGCCTGGAAAGACTGGCCGACTACGCCCGTCTCATGCACGCGTATCCGCTGGTCGCCATCGGCGGCATCACACCTGAACACCTTGCGGCCATCCGGGCGGCCGGCGTGGGCTCGGCCGCCATGGTACGAGCCATCGTGCAGGCGCCCGAGCCGCAAGCGGCCGTGCGCCGGCTCCTGCATCTCATGGGCGGCACCCAGGCCCGGACGCCGTCTGCCTGATACGGTTTTGCATTCAGGCGTAGAACAAGGCGGGAAGCCGCAGACAGTGCTGTAGCACGGCAAGGCGAACCAACGCAGTGATACGTTTGAAGACGAAACCGTGAGCCATCATTTGACGGATCGTTTGCCGTTGTCCCGGGGTTCCAGGTTGAATTGAACCCCATCGTGATCAGGCGCGAGCATCTCATCCGGGGCCACGATCTCCGGGGGTGATCCACTGCCCGATGACCCTTGGTCGGCTGAGCCGCGCCCCTGAACCGGCATGTGCCGCGACGGCTCGAGCATCAGGTCACCGGCCAGCGTATCCACCGAGGGGGATGCGGCTTTCACGCCATGGCCCGTGACCGCGGCCGCCCGTTGTGGCGCCACGGAAGCGCCTCGCGCCTTTCCGGCCGACGACTGAGCGATCGCCAGCAGCAGCAGCAGATCTTCGTAAGCCGGCAAATCAAACCTGGCAACGTCCTGACCTCCGCCACGCCGGAACATGAGCCGATCCAGCTCATCGACGGCATCGGCAGAACCCCACAGCGATTCGATGCGCTGCAGCTCCGTGCCATAGTCTTCCAGAGACCTTCCGCCTCGCTGAAAGGTCGCAAACGGAGGGACCTCGGCATTGAACCTGTCTTCGAAGCTCGCGCGCAGCTCATCGAACGCCGCGACACGCCCCAACGTGTGATAGAGCCGCAACAACTCAAAATACGCCAGCGGGGACGAGACGTGATGAGCGATATGCCTGCGCAAGCCATCGACCGCCTGTTCGTGCTCTCCGATCGAGACAAAGAATTCCGCCTGCTGCAACACGTCGAACAAATCTTCCGGATGTTCGATGTCCTGCACTCCCGGGATCGCGGGCGCGGCACTCTCAACCACCGCAGGCCTCCGCGGCTCGGACACGGACACGGCCTCATCCTCCGCGCTCATTTGCCAGGATGCCGCTGCATGGGTCGCGGGGACCTGCCCAACAGGCACTGTCGCGGCCTGATCGGGCTCCTCGGTCTGTGGCCAGACGGTCGGCCCAACCGCCGCGCTGAACGTGTCCGACTCCAGCGGCTCACTGTTGAGCGCCACGCTCCGATGCCACGCCTCGCGCCCTTGCCGACGTTGCTTCCATATCAGCGCGAACAGCCCCGACAGTGCAAGGGCAAGCGCACCAGCCAGCCCGTACACCACCAGCGGTGAATACCGTTCCGAAACCGCCTGCTTCAACGCCTCCCGGGCCAGGTTCCCCTCAGCCTGCTCCTTGCGCAGCTGCTCCTTCAACACCTGCACTTCCCGCTGCACCTCGCTCACACGTGCACCCAGACTCGCCAACTCCTGCGGCGTGGTGTTGAGCATCTGCCAGACCCCAGCCGCGTCCTTTTGCCCCTGTGCCGTCCCAGGTTCACCAAGGTGAGGCGGGTCAATGGACAAACGCAGGTCAAGAGGGCTCTTCGGTCCAAGATCCAGAGGCTCCATGACCAGCCTGGGCGCAGCGCCCGCTGCTCCCGCCGTGCCCACAGGCGGCACCGCGTTCCTGCCTGCCGATCCGGTGCGACGCGCATCCGCGGCCACCGCCTTGGAGCGGCTGCGCGCTGGTGAAACCGAGCTCGTGCGTGATCTGCTGGCGCCGGCTCCTGGCTCAGCCCTCTTCTCGCGCCTGCTGCCAAGCGCGCGGACAGTCGCCCGGCCACCGTCTTCACTTTCAGGGGCCTCGCGCCGCGGATCACCAGGCGCCACCCTGCCGAGCGCCTGCCTTTCGGCCTCGCCTGGCCATTCGCTCAGGAACGTATAGGTGCGAGAAACACGTCCGCCGCACGTCGCCTCGAGCCAGACCTCCACGATAGGCTCATTCACGGGGACATCGGTCCTCACCAGCAGACGTGGCTGCGCAAGACCTTGCCCTTGCGATACGAGATGGACGCTGACGCGGTTTCCCGGAACTGGAGTTCCGCCCATGTCCACACGAGCAGAGATGCAGGAGCCATCAAGACCGGAGTCGCCATCGACTCGCAGATTGAACGATATGTCCAGGGGAGAGCCCAAAACCACCCGCCCGTGACCCGCGCCCAGCGTCAGCGCGCCAGCAGACGTAGCCGCAGCGGCAATGACGGTTCCTGCAAGAAATCTGCGTGCTTTCACGGTGTTAATGTTTGGTTACACGCACATTCTGACATAGAAAGCATAGGGCAAATCTGCTCCAACGATAGCCAGAACATTGCTTGACGCAGGGTCAGGTCTTCTTTACCCATCATCTTTTCGTTTCCCCCCAAAGCCGACCCCCCTGGGCCTTGGGAGGCGCAGGGGGGTGGGGGGGGTGATGGTGCCTGACGATGACCTACTTTCACACGGGAGTCCGCACTATCAT
>MEFV01000024.1 GCA_001725255.1 Comamonas sp. SCN 67-35
TGCCGCGGAACTCACTGCGCGCCCTTTGGGCGCTCCGTTCAGACAGCCGCGGCAAGCATGATGACGAAGCATGCGCGCACTTGCGCGCCTGCGCCCGCCGCAAACACCCCGCCGCAGGCGCAGCCCAAGGGGATGGGGACCGGACACGGGCCATCGCTGCGCTCGGCCTCGCGTCCCGGGTTCCCGCATCCGATCCCGTACCCGGCCCGAACTCCCTTTTGGCCGTGCCGAGAAGCGCAGCGCGCGGGGCGGGCGTGCGCCGTAGGACGCACGCCTTCGTGAACTGACTTGCCGCGTCTGTCCGAACGAAGCGCCGCAAGCGCGCAGTGAGTTACGCGGCACGCCCCGCGCGCGAGCATCGCAGGTTGCCCCGAAGCGAAGCGCAGGGGACACGGACAGCAGGGTCGCCTTTCTTTTGGGTACTTTTCTTTGGCGAAGCAAAGAAAAGTGCCTCGCCCGCCGGGGCGAGACCCGGCTCCGGCGCATCTGACACGCCAGGGCGATGCGTGAGCCCCGAGCCTGCCCAAACCTCGAACGCCTAAAATCCCCGCTTCACGCGCATGCCGGCGCGTGCCCCGGACTTCTCTTCCCGCATGCAGACATTCCAAGACATCATCCTCCAGCTCCAGACCTACTGGGCCGCGCAGGGTTGCGCGCTGTTGCAGCCCTATGACATGGAAGTCGGCGCCGGTACGTCGCACACGGCGACGTTTTTGCGGGCCCTGGGCCCGGAACCCTGGAAGGCCGCCTACGTGCAGCCCAGCCGCCGCCCCAAGGACGGCCGCTACGGCGACAACCCCAACCGCCTGCAGCATTACTACCAGTACCAGGTGGTCCTCAAGCCCGCGCCGGCCAACATCCTGGACCTGTACCTGGGCAGCCTTCGGGCGCTGGGTTTTGATCTGAAACAGAACGACATCCGCTTCGTCGAGGACGACTGGGAGAACCCCACGCTCGGCGCCTGGGGCCTGGGCTGGGAGGTCTGGCTCAACGGCATGGAGGTGACGCAGTTCACCTATTTCCAGCAGGTGGGCGGCATCGACTGCAAACCCGCCACCGGCGAGATCACCTACGGCCTGGAGCGCCTGGCGATGTACCTGCAGGGCGTGGACAACGTCTACAAACTCACGTGGACCGAGGGGCTCACGTATGGCGACGTCTATCACCAGAACGAGGTCGAGCAGTCCACCTACAACTTCGAGCACTCCGATGCGGCCTTTCTCTTCACTGCGTTCGACGCGCACGAGAAGCAGGCTCGGCATCTGATGGCGGCCGAGCTCTCGCTGCCCGCCTACGAGCAGGTGCTCAAGGCCGCGCACACCTTCAACCTGCTCGATGCGCGCGGCGCCATCAGCGTGACCGAGCGCGCCGCCTACATCGCGCGCATCCGCAATCTCGCGCGGGGCGTTGCCCGGTGCTATCTGGACAGCCGCGCGCGCCTGGGCTTTCCGATGGCGCCGCGCGCGCACGCCGAGGAAGTGTTGGCGGAACTGGCCCGGGATGCGCAGCGCCCGCAGAAAAAGGCAGCCTGAATTTTCTTTCCTTCCCCGCTGGGGGAAGGCAGGGATGGGGGCTGCCGGCGCATGACCCTGCGCCAGCCCCCGCCCCAACCCTTCCCCGGCGGGGAAGGGAGCCAAGGTGATGAATGGATATGACAACCGATTCCCTGCTCGTCGAACTCTTTGTCGAAGAACTGCCGCCCAAGGCGCTGCGCCAGCTCGGCGAGGCTTTTGCCGATGTGCTGCACCAGCAGCTCGTGGCCCAGGGCCTGACGCCGGCCGACGCGCGGCCCACCGCCTACGCCACGCCGAGGCGTCTGGCGGTGCAGGTGAGCGACGTGCGCACGCAGGCCGAGGACAGGGCCGTTTCGCACAAACTCATGCCCGTGAGCGTGGGTCTCACGCCCGAGGGCCAGGCCACGCCCGCGCTGCTCAAGAAGCTCGCCGCGCTTGGCGCCGATGCCTCGGTGCTGCCCGGACTCAAACGCGTCGATGACGGCAAGGCGCAGGTGCTGCATCTGCACAGCACGGTACGCGGCGTGACGCTCGCCGAGGGTCTGCAGAAGGCGCTCGACGAAGCCATTGCCCGGCTGCCGATCCCCAAGGTCATGCGCTACCAGTTGGCCGATGGCTGGAGCAGCGTGCACTTTGTGCGTCCCGCGCATGGCCTGGTGGCGCTGCACGGCGCGCAGGTGGTGCCGGTGCAGGCGCTGGGCCTGACGGCCGGGCGCGCCACGCACGGCCACCGCTTCGAGGCGGCGCGTGATCCGATCGAGATCGAGCACGCGGATCGCTACGCCGACGTGCTGCGCGAGCGGGGCGCGGTGATCGCCAGCTTCGCCGAGCGCCGCGCTGAAGTCCAACGCCAGATCGCCGCCGCTGCGGCGCAGGTGGGTGGCGGCGCGCGGGCCATCGAGGATGAGGCGCTGCTCGACGAGGTGACGGCGCTGGTCGAGCGCCCGAACGTGCTCGTGTGCCAGTTCGATCAGGAATACCTCGCGGTGCCGCAGGAATGCCTGATTCTCACGATGAAGGCCAACCAGAAGTACTTTCCGCTGCTGGACGCCGCGGGCAGGCTCACCCATCGCTTCCTTGTCGTGAGCAACATCCGCCCCGACGATGCGAGCGCGGTGATCGCGGGCAACGAGCGCGTGGTGCGCCCGCGTCTGGCGGACGCCAAGTTCTTCTTCGACCAGGACCGCAAGAAGACGCTTGCCAGCCGCGTGCCGCAACTGGCCCGGGTGGTCTATCACAACCAGCTCGGCACCCAGGGCGAGCGCGTGCAGCGCGTGCGCGACATCGCCAGGGCCATCGGCAGCCAACTCTTTGCGCACCTGACGCATGCCAACGCGCTCTTGCAGACGAGCGAGGGCGAGATCGCCGAGGAGTGGCTCCTCACCTGCATCGACAACGCCGCGCTGCTCGCCAAGACCGACCTCGTGACCGACATGGTGGGCGAGTTCCCCGAGCTGCAGGGCGTCATGGGCGCCTACTACGCGGTCAACGACGGCCTGCCCGATGAAGTGGCCCACGCCATCGAGGACCACTACAAGCCGCGCTTTGCTGGCGACAGCCTGCCGCGCGAGACCGTGGGCGTGGTGGTGGCGCTCGCGGACAAGCTCGAAACCCTGGTGGGCATGTTCGGCACCGGCAACCCGCCCACGGGCGACCGCGATCCCTTCGCGCTGCGCCGCCATGCGCTGGGCGTGATCCGCATGCTGGTCGAAAAGGATTTGCCGCTCTCATTGCAAGAGTTGCTTGCGCATACCCTGCCTGCGTTTGGAGCCAAAATCACCAATCCCACGGCCGAGCTCTCCAGCTTCATCTACGAGCGCCTGGCGGGCAGCCTGCGCGAGCAGGGCTACAGCGCGCAGGAAGTCGACGCCGTGCTGGCGCTGCATCCACAGCATCTGGCGCAGGTCGCGCCGCGCCTGGACGCGGTGCGCGCCTTCGCCGCGCTGCCCGAGGCTCCGGCGCTCGCCAGCGCCAACAAGCGCGTGACCAACATCCTCAAGAAGGCGGGTGACGTTCAGGCGCACGTCGCGGCGCAGTTGCTGCACGAGGCGGCCGAAAAAGACCTGCATGCGGCGCTGCGGCGCCTGGCGCCTGAAGCCGACGCGCAGTTCGAGCGCGGCGAGTACACCGCGAGCCTGAAGACGCTCGCCGCGCTGCGCGCGCCGGTCGATGCCTTCTTCGAGCACGTCATGGTCAACGCCGAAGAGGCTGCCCTGCGCGCCAACCGCCTGGGCCTGCTCAAGACCCTGCACGACGCGATGAACCGCGTGGCCGATCTCTCGCGCCTCGCGGCCTGAGCCTCGCACGATGGCGCTGATCCGCTCCGTTTTCTACATGCTGGTGCTCGCCGTCACGGTGATCCCGTACACGCTCGCCGTCATCCTCGTGCGGCTGCTGGGCGGCGGCGCGCGCGCCAGCTACGTCCCCGCGCGCGCCTGGCTGGCGCTGGCGGCCGACGTCGCGCGCCCGCTGCTGGGCATCCGCCGGCGCGTCGTCGGCCTGGAAAACCTGCCCACCGATCCGAAGCAGGGCGTGGTGCTGCTGGTCAAGCACCAGTCGGCGTACGAGACCTTCATGATGCCCGCCATCATGCCGCGGCGCGTGGCCTACGTGTTCAAGAAGGAGCTGCTCTACATCCCCTTCTTCGGCTGGTCCATGGCCTGCATGGACATGATCCACATCGACCGCGGCCACCCCACGCGCGCCTTCGTGCGCGTCATCAAGCAGGGCCGGCGCCTGCTCGGCCAGGGCGTGTGGGTGGTGATGTTTCCCGAGGGCACGCGCACGCCGCGCGGCCACGTCGGCAAGTACATGGTGAGCGGCGCGCGCCTGGCGATCGAGGCTGGCGTGCCCGTGGTGCCGGTGGCCGTCACCTCGGGGCGCGTCTGGCCCAAGAGCGGCTTCGTCAAGCGCCCCGGCCTGGTCGACGTCTCCATCGGCGTGCCGATCGCGAGCACCGGGCGCAAGGCCGACGATCTCATGCACGAGGTGCAGGCGTGGATCGAGACCGAGATGCGGCGCCTGGACCCCGAAGCCTACCCGTGAGCGAACGTCAGGCGCTGCTCGCGGGCAGCCTGGTCGCCTACCGGCTCGAGCGTGCGCGCCGGCGCAGCATCGGCTTCACCGTCGGGCCCGAGGGGCTGCGCGTGCGCGCCCCGGGCTGGGCGACGCTGGCCGTGATCGAAACCGCCCTGCGGGACAAGCAGCACTGGATCGTGCGCAAGCTCGCCGACGTGCGCGAGCGCGAGGCGCGCCAGAGCGCGGCACGCATCGTCTGGGCCACGGGCGGCGTGCTGCCCTGGCTCGGTCAGGCGCTGCCCCTGCGCCTGGGAGATGCGCACCGTGCGCCGTGCATCGCGGACGGTGTGCTGCAGGTGGGCCTGCCCGCCGAGGCCCCCTTTGAAGCGGTGCGCGAGCACGTGCGGGCCTGGATGCAGCGCGAGGCGCGCCTGCATTTCGCGGCCCGCGTCGCCCATTACGCGCCGCAGCTGGCGGTGCAGCCCGCGCGCCTCATGCTCACCAGCGCCGCCACGCGCTGGGGCAGCGCCTCGGCCAGCGGCGTCGTGCGCCTGAACTGGCGCCTGCTGCACTACCGTCCGGCGCTCATCGACTACGTGGTGGCGCACGAACTCGCGCACCTGCGCGAGATGAACCACGGCCCGCGCTTCTGGGCCATCGTCGAGAGCGTGGTGCCCGATCACGCGCGGCTGCGCCGCGAACTGCGCGAGAGCACGGCGCCGCAGTGGCAATAGTTCAATGAAGCCGCCGCCCGTTGCTGCCCGCGAGACGACGATTGACATTTGGCGTGCGTGCATTCGGTCGGGTGTGGTTTTTCTTCATAATCGCCCCCCATGAGCTTTCTCGCGATCGACGTGGGCAACACGCGCCTGAAGTGGGCGCTGTTCGATGCCGCGCGGCCGGGCGCGGCCACACTGGCCCATGGTGTCGAGTTCCTCGACCACGTGCACCGTCTCGGTGAAGGCGCCTGGGCCCAGTTGCCTCAGCCCGCTCATGTGCTGGGCTGCGTCGTCGCGGCCGATGCGATCAAGCGCATCGTCGAAGAGCAGATGGACGCCTGGGACGTCTCGCCCCACTGGGTGGTGCCGAGCGCCGAGGAGGCCGGCGTCATCAACGGCTACGACCATCCGGCGCGCCTGGGGGCCGACCGCTGGGTGGCCATGATAGGCGCGCGCCACCACGTGCTCGCGCAGGGCCCGGCGCGGCCCATCGTGCTCGTCATGGTGGGCACGGCCGTCACGGTGGAGGCGATCGACCACGAGGGGCGTTTTCTCGGCGGTCTGATCCTGCCCGGCCACGGCATCATGCTGCGCGCCCTGGAAGCGGGCACGGCCGGCCTGAGCGTGCCCACAGGCGAGGTGCGCGAATTTCCCACCAACACCAGCGACGCGCTCACGAGCGGCGGCACCTACGCCATCGCGGGCGCGGTCGAGCGCATCTGGCAGCACCTGAAGGCGCGCACCGGGCAGGAGCCCGCCTGCGTCATGACCGGCGGCGCGGGCTGGAAGATGATGCCCAGCATGACGCGGCCGTTCGAGCTCGTGGAGAACCTGATCTTCGACGGCCTGCTGGAGATCGCCGCGCGGCGCTTCGCCTCGCCCTGATGCCTTCCCGCGATGGTATGCGGGAACGCACATGGCGATAATCGCCGTTTCCCAGCCCCCAAGCCCGCTTCATGATCCTCGTCACCGGCGGCGCCGGCTTCATCGGCGCCAACTTCATCCTCGACTGGCTCGCGCAGACGGACGAAGGCGTCGTCACTCTCGACAAGCTCACCTACGCGGGCAATCTGCACAACCTGGACCGCCTGCAGGGCGACGCGCGCCACGTCTTCGTGCACGGCGACATCGCCGACCGCGCGCTGCTCGACCGCCTGCTGGCCGAGCATCGGCCCCGCGCCATCGTGCATTTCGCAGCCGAGAGCCATGTGGACCGCTCCATCCACGGCCCCGAGGACTTCATCCAGACCAACGTCGTTGGCACTTTCAGGCTTTTGGAGGCTGCGAGGCAATACTGGCAAGCGCTACCAGCTCCTGAAAAAGAAGCATTTCGCTTCCTGCACGTCTCCACCGACGAGGTCTACGGCACGCTCTCGCCCACCGACCCGGCCTTCACCGAGCAGCACAACACCCTGCCCAACAGCCCGTATTCGGCCAGCAAGGCCGCCAGCGACCACCTGGTGCGCGCCTGGCACCACACCTACGGCCTGCCGGTGCTCACCACCAACTGCAGCAACAACTACGGCCCGCTGCAGTTCCCCGAAAAGCTCATTCCGCTGGTCATCGTCAACGCCCTCGCGGGCAAGGATCTCCCGATCTACGGCGACGGCCAGCAGGTGCGCGACTGGCTCTACGTGGGCGACCACTGCGGCGCCATCCGCCGCGTGCTCGAAGCGGGCAGGCCGGGTGAAACCTACAACATCGGCGGCCACAACGAGATGACCAACCTGCGCATCGTGCAGGGCATCTGCGCGCTGCTGGACGAACTGCGCCCGCGCGCCGACGGCCGGCCCTACGCCAGCCAGATCACCCACGTCAAGGACCGCCCCGGGCACGACCGGCGCTACGCGATCGACGCGGGCAAGATCGAGCGCGAACTCGGCTGGCGCCCGGCCGAGACCTTCGACACCGGCATCCGCAAGACCGTGCAGTGGTATCTCGATCACCCCGAGTGGGTGGCGCAGGTGCAGTCCGGCGCCTACCGCGAGTGGGTGGCCCAGCAGTACGCAACGGCATGAACATCCTGCTCTTCGGCAAGGGGGGCCAGGTCGGCTGGGAGCTGCAGCGCAGCCTGGCCGTCCTTGGCCGCGTCACGGCGCTCGGCTCGGCCAGTGCCGGGCTCTGCGGCGATTTCTCCCGTCCCGAGGACGTCGCCCGGACCGTGCGCGAACTGCGCCCCGACGTCATCGTCAATGCCGCCGCGCACACCGCCGTGGACAAGGCCGAGGCCGAGCCCGAGCGCGCGCGCGTGCTCAACGCCACCACCCCCGGGCGCCTCGCCGAGGAGGCCGCGCGCATCGGCGCGCTGCTCGTGCACTACAGCACCGACTACGTGTTCGACGGCAGCGGCACCCGCGCCTGGGTCGAAACCGACACGCCGGCGCCGCTGTCGGTTTATGGCGCCACCAAGTGGGAGGGCGAGCAGCTCATTCGGGCGTCGGGCTGCCGGCACCTGATCCTGCGCACCAGCTGGGTCTACGCCGCGCGCGGCGGCAACTTCGCCAAAACCATGCTGCGCCTGGCGCAGGAGCGCGAACGTCTCACCGTCATCGACGACCAGTGGGGCGCACCCACCGGCGCCGATCTGCTCGCCGACGTCACCGCCCATGCCATCCGCCACCTGCGCCAGCACCCGGCCGACGGCGGCCTGTACCACTGCGTGGCAGCGGGCGAGACGAACTGGCATGCCTACGCCAGCTACGTGCTGGCGCGCGCCAGGCAAGTGCAGCCGATGCTTCAAATCAAGGCAGCCGAGATCGCGCCGGTGCCCACCAGCGCCTTTCCCACCCCGGCCACGCGCCCGCACAACTCGCGCCTGAATACCACCAAATTCCAAAGCACCTTCGGTCTCATGCTGCCGCCCTGGGAGCAGGGCGTGGCGCGGATGCTGGCTGAAATTCTCTGAGATCACCCGTCATGGCACCTACACGCAAAGGCCTCATCCTCGCCGGCGGCTCCGGCACGCGCCTGCACCCGGCCACGCTCGCCATCAGCAAGCAGCTGCTGCCGGTGTACGACAAGCCCATGATCTACTACCCGCTGAGCACGCTGATGCTCGCGGGCATCCGCGACGTTCTCATCATCAGCACACCGCAGGACACGCCGCGCTTCGAGCAGCTGCTGGGCGATGGCAGCCAGTGGGGTCTGTCGCTGTCCTATGCGGTGCAGCCCAGCCCCGACGGCTTGGCGCAGGCCTTCCTGATCGGCGAGCGCTTCATCGCGGGCGCGCCCAGCACGCTGGTGCTGGGCGACAACATCTTCCACGGCCACGACCTGCAGCCCCTGCTCGCGCGTGCCGATGCGCAAGCTCAGGGCGCCACCGTCTTCGCCTACCACGTCAACGACCCCGAACGCTACGGCGTGGCCGAGTTCGACGGCGTCGGCCGCGTGCTCTCGATCGAGGAAAAGCCCCAGCGGCCCAAGTCCAACTACGCCGTCACCGGCCTGTACTTCTACGACGAGCAGGTCGTCGATCTGGCCCGCAGCCTCAAGCCCTCGGCGCGCGGCGAGCTGGAGATCACCGACCTCAACCGCCTCTACCTGGAGCAGCGCCGGCTCAGCGTGCAGCTCATGGGCCGCGGCTACGCCTGGCTCGACACCGGCACGCACGAAAGCCTGCTCGAGGCCAGCCAGTTCATCGCCACCATCGAGCGCCGCCAGGGCCTGAAGGTCGCCTGCCCCGAGGAAATCGCCTGGCGCCAGCGCTGGATTGATTCGGCCCAGTTGGAAAAACTCGCCCAGCCGCTGCTCAAGAACGCCTACGGGCAATACCTGAGCGGGCTGTATGCGGGTGCCGTTCGCGGCTGAAGCCGCTCCCGCAAAATTTCCTCCTGCTTCCTTGTGGGAGCGGCTTCAGCCGCGAATCCCCCGCATTCCGACATGAACACCACCCCCACCGCCATCCCTGACGTTCTCCTGATCGAGCCCCAAGTCTTCGGCGACGCGCGCGGCTTTTTCTACGAAAGTTTCAACCAGCAGGCCTTCCATGCCGCCACCGGCACGGATGTCCACTTCGTGCAGGACAACCACAGCCGCTCCGCCCGGGGTGTGCTGCGCGGCCTGCACTACCAGCTGCCGCCGCATGCCCAGGGCAAGCTCGTGCGCGTGGTGCGCGGCAGCGTCTGGGACGTGGCCGTCGATGTCCGCCGGGGCTCGCCCACCTTCGGCCGGTGGGTGGGCGAGGAGCTCTCCGAGGACAACCAGCGCCAGCTCTGGATTCCGCCGGGCCTCGCGCACGGCTTTCTCGTGCTCAGCGAGACCGCGGACTTCCTCTACAAGACCACCGCCTATTACGCGCCCGCCGCCGAGCGCTGCATCGCCTGGAACGATGCGACGCTCGCGATCGCGTGGCCCGACCTGGGCACGGCGCCCCTGCTCTCGGCCAAGGATGCGCTCGGCGTGCCGCTGGGTGAGGCCGAGCTCCCCGCCTTTGCCCCTTCCTCCGCCGGGTGAGGGCGGGGCGAGGGCGGGGCGAGGGCCACCCGCGCGGCGGCGCTTCAGCGCCCGGACGCCCCGGCGGGCGCGCCGCCCAGCACCTGCCGCATCGCCTCGTACAGCGGCGCCGAGCCGAACTGCGGGTTCTGCGGGTCCAAGGAAAACGCGTAGGGTGCGCGACTCGGTGTCTGGCCTTCTTCGCGGGGCTCCAGATAGAACGAGACGTAACGGGCACCGCGCATGGCGTGACGCCGCAGAACCGATTTCAGTTCCGCTGCATCCATGGCGCGCAAGGGAATGAATTCGGTGATGCCGTATTCATGCTGCCCCGCCGTTCCCAGCCACTTGGCGCGATCCGGATCGTAGCTCGCGTTGCCATGCAGGTCCACCCCCAGGCGCAGCCTGCCCTGCGTACGCAGACTATTGACCACGGCGAACTTGTTTGCGTCCCAGCCCGGGCTCGCATCCGGCAGGAGCTGGTGCGTGTAGCGTGGCGTGTCTTCCAGGCACGGCCCTTGCACCATTCTGTCGAAAAACTGCAGGTAATCCGCCACTTGATTGCGGCGGTATGCCAGCCAATACGGCGCCAGCGGGTTGTAGTAGAAAGCCTGCTGCAGCGGCATGTCCATGTAGCCTTGCATTCCCTCGGGCGCGGCCACGGGCGTGGGCAGGGGCTGTCTGGACTGCGGTTGCGGCTGGGGCGTGCGCTGGTGCTTGTCCATGATCGTGATCTCGCGCTCGCCCAGCGGCACCAGGCGCCCCGGCGCCAGTTCCAGCATCGCCGCGATGCGGTGCAGGCCTGGCGGCAGCTCCCTGAAATCCATGTCCAGCCGCCAGCCGACGTCAGCGCTGCCCAATTCAGGCCTGGCCTTCAGCACGTCCTGGCGCCCCTGGTTCACCTTCACCCGACCGATCAGGCCGCCATCGCGGTATACCTGTACCCACAGGTCGCTGCGCCCGGGTACCCAGACCCAGCCGGAGATCGGCAAGATGCCGTGCGCATACGAATCCATGTGCTCGGTGTAGTGCGTCAGCCGCTCGCTGCGGATGTCGCGCGAAGGCGGCTGTATCTCGTCAAGGCTGCGGTAGTCGGTGGCCAGGGTCGCGTTCAGCCGCTCCACCGCCCCGAACTGGTGCTTCAGATAGCGCCGAAACCCGTTCACGGACGCGGTGCTGTAATCGGTGACGCGATACGGCGGGGCGAATCCCATGCCGCTTTCAAAGTGCGGCGCCAGTTGGTGCATCTCACCCAGCAAGGTAATCCCCTGGATCTTTGCCAGATCCTTGCGTGGCAGTTCGCACAGCGCTGCAAGCACCGCCTGCGCTGCCTGCACGCGCCGTGCGGTGATGGGCGTATCGGTTCGCGCCAGCGTCCACGGGTAGAGCGTTTCACCGCGGTAAGTATCCACGGGCAGCGGGCCGTCGCGTGTCTGCGCCAGGTTTTGCGGATCATGCAGCAGCGCCTGCTCAATCGGAGCCTGCTGTGCAAAGTACGACGAAGAGAGGTACAGAATCAGCGGTCGCCCGTTGTCGCGCACCGTGCGCACGACCCGCTGCACCCGCTGCTGATCCACTTCCCAGTCATTCCCCTTGGCGCGAAACAGCCGCAGCAGCGGCACCGTGAGCGTATAGCCCAGCGGGAAGCCGACGTCTGCCTCGGGGGGGATGGGCTGCAGACGCTGCAGCGCCGATTCCACCAGCGCCGCCGCCGAGCCGTTCTCGCCGGTACAGCTTCGTGCCGGTGCGCCCTGCGCCGCCGTGGCACCATCGGGCGGAGCAATGCAATCGTCCACGCCCAGCACCGACGGCGCGATCAGCATGGCGCCTTTGGAGCCGTTTTCCACCGCTGATGGCTGCCAGAGCCAGGCGGCAGCCAGGGCGCCCGTGATGAGCACCGCCGCGCCGACAAGCGCAATCGGCCGACGTTGGGGGGGAGTCGTGGAAGTGTGGGCCGCAGACGGCATGATTGGCCCGATCAATCCTTCTTCAGGATGGGTACCGGAAGGATGTGCTGGAGGAAGTGCCGGTCGCTGTAGCCGCGCACGCCGGTCGCCGGAAATTCATCGCGTTGTGGAACGTAGCGCGTTCCGAACAGCCAGTCCCACAGTTGCAGGAAGGCACCGAAATTCTTGTTGATGTGCCGTTCTTCGATCGAATGGTGGATTCGGTGGTAGCGTGGCGTGATGAAGATTCGCTCCAGCGGGCCGAATCCCAGCGGCGTGTTCCAGTGCATCAGGATCGCAAACGTCACGATGACCGAGATCACGGCAAACGGCACTTGCGGGTTGCCCGCGATCACCAGCAGCGGCACGGTCATGAAGGTGTAGCGCCAGACCTCCTCCAGCCAGTGATGGCGTGCAAAGGCCGCAGCCGAGATGTTCTCCTCGGAGTGATGCACGAAGTGATAGCGCCAAAGCCAGGGCACCACATGTTGCAGCCGGTGGAACCAGTAATACAGGAAGTCATACAACACCAGGTAGCCCATCCACAGCAGGACATCGCGCCAGGTCAGCGCCGCATGGATCTGGAGGTTCCATACATCCTGCGGCACAAAGGCGTTCAGCTTGAAGAGCCAGGGCAGAACCAGTCCGTGCGCCAGCGCCATTGCGCAGACCACGTAGACCAGATTGATGACGATGGTTCTGTTGGAGACCGGGTACTTCGCCCAGAATTTTTCCGCGACGATGCACAAGAACAGCAGCGGCGCGAATGGCGCCAGACTGCCCAGGGTGTTCAACAAGGCTTCCCCGACGGAGCGAACGATATCCATAATGATGAATTGATGTAATCCTGAAGCCGTGCGCGGCGCTGGCGGAATGTATTACATCCCGCAAGCCCCCAGGCATTGTGTCGCGCCGCAAGCCCTTGCTGTCTTTGCGCAAATGGCTGGACTTGCTCAAACGCCGTTCGGCTGAAGCTGCTCCCACAGGGGGCAGTTGACAAAGAGGGCCTGCCCGGCCTTGCCTTAAACTTCCCTCCCTTCGGCGCACACGGCCGCCCATGTCCATTCCCGCATTGACCGAACCGACCCTCGTCACCGCCTCCACCGGGCCCCGCCCGCGCCTGGGGGAGCTGCTCGTGCAGGCGGGCAAGCTCACCGAGCGCGACCTCGAGCGCGCCCTCTCGGTGCAGCAGGAGCTCGGCGGCCTGCTCGGCTCGGTGCTCGCGCGCCTGGGCCTGGTGTCTGAACTGGACATCGCGCGCACGCTCGCGCCCCAGCTCGGCGTGCCGCTGGTGACTGCCGACGATTTTCCCGACCTGATGCCCGAGGTCGAGGGCCTGCTGCCTGAATTTTTGCGCGCCAACGCCGTCTGCCCGCTGGGCATCGATGGCGACGAACTGCGCGTCGCCATGGCCGTGCCGCAGGACCCCTTCGTGCTCAAGGCGCTGCACCTCGTCACGGGCCGCGTGATCCGCCCCGCGCTCGCGCTCGAAGCCGACATCGCCAAGGCCCTGGCCGAACCCGAGGAGGCGCAGGCGCCGGAGGAGGGCGACCTCTACGACGAGCTCGACGGCGGCGACTTCATCGAGCACCTGAAGGACCTTGCGAGCGAAGCGCCTGTCATCCGCCTCGTCAACGCCATCATCGGCCGTGTCATCGAGCTGCGCGCCTCCGACATCCACCTGGAGCCCTTCGACGACGGCCTGCACGTGCGTTACCGCGTCGATGGCGTGATCCACCAGGGCGAGCTCGTGCCCGCGCGCCTGTCGGCCGCCGTCGGCTCGCGCGTCAAGCTCCTCGCGCACCTCGACATCGCCGAGCGCCGCCTGCCGCAGGACGGCCGCATCAAGACCCGCGTCAAGGGCCACGAGCTGGACCTGCGCGTCTCCACCGTGCCCACGGTCTACGGCGAAAGCATCGTGCTGCGCGTGCTCGACCGCGCCAGCGTGCGTCTCGATCTCGCCACCATGGGCTTCGCGCCTGAAACGCTCGCGCGCTTTCGCGAGCTGCTCGCGCGCCCGCACGGCATCCTGCTCGCTACCGGCCCCACCGGCTCGGGCAAGACCACCACGCTGTACGCAGCGCTCGCCAGCATCGACGCGCAGGCCAACAAGATCATCACCGTCGAGGACCCGGTCGAATACCAGCTCGAAGGCATCAACCAGATCCAGGTGCACCCGCAGATCGACCTGACGTTTGCCAACGCGCTGCGCTCCATCCTGCGCCAGGACCCCGACATCATCATGATCGGCGAAATGCGCGACGGCGAGACCGCGCAGATCGCCGTGCAGTCCGCCCTCACCGGCCACCTCGTGCTCTCCACGCTGCACACCAACACCGCCGCGGGCGCGATCACCCGCATGCAGGACATGGGCGTGGAGAGCTACCTCATCACCTCCTCGGTCAACGGCGTGCTCGCCCAGCGCCTCGTGCGCACCCTGTGCAAGGCGTGCAAGCAAGCCTACGAGCCCGACGAGGCGCTGCTCGCGCGCACCGGCCTCGGGCGCTTCGTGCCGCCGGGCCAGCCCGTCTACCGCGCCGTCGGCTGCGCCGCGTGCGGGCAGACCGGCTACCGTGGGCGCACCGGCATCCACGAACTCTTCCTGCTCGACGACGCCATGCGCCACGCCATCCTCGACGGGCAGGACGCCAACAGCCTGCACCAGCTCGCGCAGCGCGCGGGCATGCACAGCCTGCACGAGGACGGCCTGCGCAAGGTCGCCGCGGGCGTGACCGCGCTCGACGAGGTCGCCCGCGTCACGCAGGACCAGCAGGATGCCTGAATTCGCCTGGCGCGCCGCCAGCCGCAGCGGTGCCTTGACCGAAGGGCGCCTGGCCGCGCCCGACAGCGCGGCCGCGCTGCGCCAGCTTGTCGCGCAGGGCCTCACGCCGCTCGAAATCCTGGACGCCGCCAGTGTCGGCGCCGCATCCACGCCGGCCATCGCGGCCCTCAAGGCGCCCGCGCCGCGCGCCGCCAAGGGCCCGGTCAACGGCGCCGACGTGCTCGCGCTCACGTCCGAACTGGCCATCATGCTGCGCGCCGGCCTGGCGCTGGACAACGCGCTGCGCGTGCTCGTGGAGATGGCGCACAAGCCCAGCGTCGGCGCGCTGGTGCGCAACGTGCTCGATGCCGTCAAGGGCGGCACGCCGCTGTCGCGCGCGCTCGCCGCCCACCCCGCGCACTTCGGCGACTTCTACGTCAACATGGTGCGCTCGGGCGAGGCCAGCGGCCAGATGTCGGCCGTGCTCGACCGGCTCGTCGAGCACCTGCAGCGCCAGCGCGCACTGCGCGACAGCATCGTCTCGGCCACCATCTACCCGGCCATCCTGCTCACCGTCGCCGTGCTCTCGCTCGTCGCCATGCTCGGCTTCGTCGTGCCGCAGTTCGAAAAGCTCTTCACCGAGATGGGCGACGCGCTGCCCCTGCCCACACGCATCGTCATGAACATGGGCCACGTGTTCCGCGCCTGGGGGCTCGAAATCGCCATCGCCGCCGTCGTGCTTGGCGCGCTGCTCGTGCGCTGGCTGCGCTCGCCCGCGGGCCGCGCCTGGTGGCAGGCCCGGTTGCTGCGCCTGCCGCTCGTCGGGCGCCTGGCGCTGCGCTACCAGCTCACGCTCTACGCCCGGTCCCTGGGCACGCTGCTGGCCAACGGCGTGCCGCTGCTCACGGCACTGGCCATTGCTTCCGACACCGTCGGCAACGCCGTGTTGCATCCCTTGCTCGCGCGCATCGCCCCCATCGTCAAGGAAGGCGGCAAAATGGCGCAGGCGGTCGGCAGCACCGGCCTGTTTGAACCTTTGGCCATCAACCTGATCCGAGTGGGCGAGGAAACCGGGCGCCTGGGTGCCATGATGCTCGAACTCTCCGCCATCCTCGAACGCGAGGTCGAAAACGGCATCAAGCGCCTGCTGGTGCTGCTCGAACCGCTCCTTATTCTGATCCTCGGCGTGCTCATCGCCGCCATCATCGTCTCCATCCTTCTCGGGATTCTCTCCATCAATGACCTCGCTGCCTGAACTCCATCTTCCGCGCCGGCGCGCGCGCGGCTTCACGCTCATCGAGCTGCTCGTCGTGCTCGCCATCCTGACGCTGCTGGCCGGCATCGTCGGCCCGCGCGTGCTCAATCAGCTCGGCGGCGCCAAGAGCAAGACCGCGGCGGTGCAGATTGCCGACTTCGACAAATCGCTCGAACTCTTCAAGCTCGACGTCGGCCGCTACCCCAGCACCGCCGAGGGCCTGAACGCGCTCGTCACCAAGCCCGGCAACGCCAACGGCTGGAACGGCCCCTACATCAAGGGCGGCGTGCCCACCGACCCCTGGGGCAATGCCTACCACTATGGCTACGAGGGCGGCAAGCTCGACATCTATTCGCTGGGCGCCGACAACGCCGCCGGCGGTGAGGGCGAGAACGCCGACGTCCACAACAAGCCCTGACGTGCCGTGCCGATGCCTGTCTTTGTAGGAGCGGCTTCAGCCGCGAACTCCGGTACAGGCTCTCTCCATGTGGCGGCGGCCTCAGCCACGAAGGCCCGCGGCTTCACCCTCGTCGAACTGCTCGTGGTCTTCGCCATCATGGCGCTGGTGATCGGTGTCGCGCCGGTGGCCTATGAAAAATTGCAGGACTCCCTGCACTACCGCGAGACCGTGCGCGGCATGGTCTCAGCGTTGCGCGCCGCGCGCCAGCAGGCCGTTCTGACTGGACACGATGTGCTCTTCGAGCTCGATCTGCGCGAACGTCACTACGGCGTGCAGGGCGGCCCGGCGCATCCCATTGCGCCCGCGCTGACGGTGCGCGCCACGGTTGCAGATACAGAGGTGCTCGATCAGCGCCTGGACATCCGCTTCCTGCCGTCGGGTGCGGCCACAGGTGGTGAAGTCGATATCCTTCGCCCATCGGGCAGCGGCGTGCGCCTGAGGGTCGGCTGGTTTTTGGGCCGCGTGCAGCAGCAAGCCCTGGAGCCATGAAGACATCCCATGCCGGGCAGCGCGGGTTCTCGCTGCTGGAAACCCTGGTGGCCTTCGCCATCATGGCGCTGGCCCTCGGCGTGCTCTACCGCGCCACGGGCGGTGCGGTGCGCGATGTCACCCACGTCGAGACGCGCCAGCGTGCGCTGTCCTTGCTGCAATCGGTGCTTGCGGGCGTCGATGGCGTGCCCGAGCGGGGCCTGGCCGAGCAGGGCGATTCGCAGGCATTGCGCTGGTCCCTGCGAACGGCCCCCTTTGCCAGCGGCGTGGCGGGCCCCAACGTGCCGTCGCTGCACGAGGTACGGGCCACCGTCGTCTGGGACGAGGGCGGTCGCGAGCGCCAGATGCAGCTGTCCACGCTCAGGCCGCAATTGGGCGCGATTACACCGCGCGCGCAGCCATGATGGACAGACTCCTTCGCGGCTTCACCCTGGTCGAGATGCTGGTCGTCATGGTTCTGCTCTCGCTCATCATGCTGGCCACCATCTCGGCGCTACGCGGCGTTGCCCAGGGCAGCGACCGTACAGCGGAGCATTTCGTGCGGCTCGATGACGAGCGCACCGTCAGCGATTTTCTGCGCGGTGTGTTCGCCCGCGTCTCGGCGCGCCGTGTCACCCGCCCCGAGCGCAGCGGCCCGCTGTTCGAGGGCGCGCCCGACCACGTCGCCTGGGTCGGCGTCATGCCCGCGCGCTACGGCGCTGGGGGGCGCACCTTCTTCCGGCTCGCCATCGAACCCTCGGAGCAGGGCGGCGCGCTGGTGCTGCGTTACCTGCCGTGGTCCGATCAGCCGCGCTTTCCCGACTGGCAGCAGACCGCCGCGCAGGTGCTCGTGCCCGGCGCGCAGGGCCTTGCGCTGCGCTATCGCGACGCGCGCCAACCCGATGAATCGCTCGCCTGGAGCCCCTCCTGGCGGCCCGCGGACGATCTGCCCTCGGCGATTGCCCTGGTGGTCACGGGAGCCGAGGGTGTGCCGCTGCAAGCTCTGGAATTTCCGGTCTGGGGCCTGCCGCGCTCCGACCCGCGCCAGTCGGGCGAGACCACTTCGGCGGGGGGGGGCTGATGCAGCGCATGCGCGGGCTGGCGCTCATCGCCGTGCTGTGGCTGGTGGCGGCGCTTTCCATCATCGTCGCCGGGCTGCTGCAGTCGGTGCGCACCGAGGCGCGACTGGGTACGCAGCTGCAGGATGTCGCGCTGGCCAGCGCCTCCGGCGAAGCGGCGATGCAGCTCGCGCTGCAGTCGCTCCTGGCCGCGGGCAAGCCGCTCGATCGCCTGGCCGACGTGAACATGCCCTGGATGGACCAATCCATTGCCGTGCGGATCATGCCGCTCAATGGCTACATCGACCTCAACGCCGCGCCCCCCGAGCTGCTTGCGCAGATGTTCCAGACCGCCGCCGGGCTGTCTTTGGATCGGGCTCATGCGCTTGCGCAGGCGGCGCTGCGCGAGCGCACTGAGCCCGGCGCCGATGGCACGCCGCCGGGCTTCGAGGCCGTGGAAGACCTGATGCGCGTGCCCGGCGTCGATTACCCGCTGTACGCCCGGGTTGCCCCATTGCTGACGGCCGACCTCGCGCACGGCTCGGGCCGTGTCAACCCGCTCGCCGCGCCGCTCGGCGTGCTGCGCGTGCTTGCCGGCGGCAACGATGCGGCAGCGGCACGGTATGCCGACGCACGCGATGCCGGCGACGCGCTCGCCAGCGCGCAGGCCATGAACACCGCCTGGCTCGACACGGCTCCCTCGCGCGTGCTGGAGCTGCAGGCCTTCGTGCCCACGGCCGACGGCGGGCGCGTTCGCGTCGTGCGGCGCTATGCTCTCGCGGGGCGCGGCCTCGACGGGTTACCATGGCGGGCTTTCTACGCCCGCTCTTTCGTCGAACCCGCACAGCCTCCGGTTCAGTAACGCCACCCATGCCCATTACCTCCTCCGATCTCAGGCTGTTCGGCCTGCGGCTGCCCGAGCTGTGGCAGGACGTGCGGCAAGCCTGGCGCAAGCTGGCGCGTCTGCCCGCGTTTGCCTGGCTCGCTCCCCGGCCCGTCGTCGCCGTGCACGAGGCGGGTGGCGCGCGCGGCCTGTGGCAGGTGGCAGGCGCCGGAGTGTTCCGCAGGCGGCGCGACGCCACGGCGCGCGACACCCTGCCCTTCGTCGCGGTCGAACTGCCCGAGGCGCTGGTGTTGCGCCGCCAGCTTGCCCTGCCGCGTCTGGTGCCACACCAGCGCCGCGCGGCGCTCGAATTGCAGGTCCGTACCCTGAGCCCCTTTGCCCCGGACGACCTGGTCTGGGCCTTTGCCGAGCTGGACAGTGGCGCCACCGCTGCGTCGCGCGTCGAGCTGGTGCTGGCCTCGCGCCGCGCCATCGCCGCCCACGTCGCCAGCGTGCTGCCCGCCACCGGCGCTGCCCCCGAAGTCTGGGTGCGTACCAGTCAGGACGCCACAGACGCCCTCGTCCTGCCGGGCTTTGGCGAGGCGCGCCGCCAACGGGCGCAGCAGCGCGGCGCCTGGCTGTGCGCGCTGCTCGCCGCCCTCGCGTGCGTGCTGGCGCTGGCGCTGGCGCTTACGCCCACCCTGCAGTTGCGCCAGCGGGCGCTGGGCGCCGTTGCTGCTTGGACGCGGCTGGTCGAGCAGACTCGCCCCGTTGTTGCCGAGCGCGAGGCGCTGCTCGCCGTTGAAGGCCAGATCCAGGCCCTGCGCCAGGTCATGGGCGAACGCGCCGATCCCCTGCGCACGCTGCAGACGCTCACCCAGTTGCTGCCCGACGACACCGTGCTGCAGCGGCTGCAGATCGAAGGCAGTCGTATCCTGCTCACGGGGCAGACGTCCGACACCGCCGCGCTGGTGCAGAAGCTCGGTGGCCATAGCGGCTTCAAGGATGTGCGCGCGCCCACGGCGGCCACGCGCACCGGCACGGGCAAGGAGGTTTTTCAGATCGAGCTGACGCTGCAATCCCAGCCGTCTGCCGAGCCGGAGGGGACGCGATGAACGCCTTGACGCGCCGCGACGCGCTGCTGATCGCGCTCACGCTGGCCCTCATTGCGCTGCCCTTGCTCGCAGGAGCCAACTACGCATGGCGCAAGCACCACTGGGCCGAGGAGCAGTTGCAGACCCTGGCGCCGCGCTACGCTCGCCTGGCGGGCCTACAAGAGAAGGCCCCCGAGCTGGCCGAGCGCCTGGCCGCCTCGCGCAAGCAGTTGGGCCGATACGTTTACCCGGCCGACGGCGACCCCATCCAGGCCGGCAACGACGCCCTGCAGCGCGTGCGCTCGGTCTTCACCCAGGCGGGCCTCACCGTGGCCAGCACGCAGGTGCTGCCCGGGCAGGCGACGCCGGGCTTCGATCGCATTCCGCTGGTGCTGCGTGTCGAAGGCGAACTGCTGCACTTGCAGAGCGCGCTCGCCGTGCTGCCCGGCCTCACCCCGGTGGTGCTCGTCGACGGTATGAACGTGCAGTTGGGGGCCCAGCGCCGCGGCGACGACGCTCCGCGTCTCGTCGTGCAATTCAACCTCTCCGTGCTGCACGCCAAGGCGCCATGACCAACCTCGGCGCTCGCCTGTTTCTCGCGCTTGACGCGCTGCTCGTCGCGGCGCTCGCGTGGCTCTGGTTTGGCCACGACGGCGGCGCGTCGCGTACGCTCGTCTGGCAGCCGCCCGCAGCCATCGCGCCGGAACTCGGCGCGGCCGCCGTCGAGCTGCCTCCTGTGGCTGCCATGGATACCCGTGCCTTCGTCGCCACGCTCGATCGCCCGCTGTTCTCTCCCACCCGCCGCCCGACGCCCAAGGCCGCGCAGGAGGAGGCCCTCGCCGCCGATACCCTCAAGGATGTACGCCTGATCGGCCTGTACACCACCACCGACGGTCGCGCGGGCGCGCTGCTGCGCAACGGCGCGGCGGTGCAGCGCGTCGCGCTCAAGGAACAGATCGGCGGCTGGACGCTGCAGTCCGTGCAGGGCCGCCAGGTCACGCTGGTGCGCGCGGGCAGGAGCCGCGTGCTTGAACTCGCCATCTTCCGCCCCGCGGCCGTCTCGCCCGCATCGGCCGCCCGCAAGCCC
This sequence comes from Comamonas sp. SCN 67-35, assembly GCA_001725255.1. GTDB lineage: Bacteria > Pseudomonadota > Gammaproteobacteria > Burkholderiales > Burkholderiaceae_C > Comamonas_C. The sequence goes on from MEFV01000024.1 coordinate 20,635, forward strand.
TGAAATCCCATGACCCTGACTCATCTCTTCCGCCCCACCCTGGCCGTCTGTGTGCTGGCGCTCGCCTCTTGCGCCCAGGTGCCGCAGCGCGAGCCCGATGTCGACGCCGCGGCTCCCGCTGCCGCTTCGGATCAAGGCGCGCAGCCACGGCCGGCCGACATGACTGTCGATGCCGCCACGGCGGTGGACGCGCCGGCCGCGGGCACGCCGGAGACCGCCGCTGGCGGCGCCGCCGATGCCAGCGAGCCGCGCCTGCTGCGCGGCAACGATCAGGTCATCGCCGCGCCCAAGGTAGCGCCCATGCCCACCGGCGCGGCCAGCAGCTACCGCTTTGAAGACGCTCCTATCGTGGACGTTATCCACGTCTTCATGCGCGAGGTGCTCAAGACCGACTACGTGCTGCACCAGCCCATTACCGGCACCGTCACGCTCGCCACGCGCGGCCCCGTCTCGCCCGATGACGCGCTGGCGCTGCTCGAAGGTGCGCTGCAGGCCAACGGCCTGGCCATGGCGCGCGACGCGCGCGGCGTCTACCACATCGGCAAACCCGAGGCCCTGCGCACCGTTGCCGCCAACCTGCGCCTGGCCGACGGCAAGCCGCTGGCGCCCGGCTACGGCGCCGTGCTGATCCCGCTGCGCTACATCGGCGCGCAGGAGATGGCCACCATCCTGCGCCCCATGGCCCCGCAGGACGCCATCGTGCGCGTGGACAGCCTGCGCAACCTGCTGGTGATGGTGGGCACGCGCAACCAGGCCGAAGGCTGGCTCGAGGTCGTGCGCACCTTCGATGTGGATTTGCTCAAGGGCATGTCCGTCGGGTTGTTCCCGCTCAAGCACGCCACCATCAAGGAGGTTGAGGCTGCGCTGCGCCTGGTCAGTGGCGTGCCCGGCGGCGTGCCCGCGCAAGCGGGTGCCCGCGCCGCCACCTCCGCCACGGCGTCAACGCCCGCCGCCGCGCCCGGCGCGGCATCGGGTGCCGCGTCCGGTGCCGCCGCGGGCGCGCCCGAAATGCTCGGCGCGGCCAACCCGGTCTTCGGAGCGCTGCGCGTCATGCCCGTCGAGCGCCTGAACAGCATTCTCGTCGTCACCCCGCGCGCCGAATACCTGGACATCGCCCGCCGCTGGATCGAAAAGCTCGACCAGCCCGGCGACAACGCCACCGAGCCGCAGCTCAACATCTACCGCGTGCAAAACGGCGACGCGCGCCACCTCGCCATCGTGCTGGGCGGCATCTTCGGCTCCAGCGCACCCGCCCCCGCACAGGCCAGCCCCATCGCGCCCGGCCTGGGCAGCACCAGCGCGAGCAGCTTCGGCCAGGCTGGCTTGGGCGGTACTGGCCAGCCCTTCGGCGCGGGCGGCGCGGCGGCGGGTGGCTTCGGCGGCGGTAGCTTTGGTGCCGGCTCGGCCCAGATCGCGCAAAACCGCCTGGGCAGCGCCACCCAGCCCGCGCAGCCTGCCGTCGCCCAGTTGGGCAACGTGCGTGTCATGGCCGACGATGCCAACAACGCCATCCTCGTGTGGGCCACGCGCGCCGAATTCGAGAAGATCGAGGCCGCGCTCAAGCGCCTGGATCTGCCGCCCACGCAGGTGCTGATCGAAGCGAGCATCATCGAGGTCACGCTCAGCGACGACCTCAAGTACGGCCTGCAGTGGGCCTTCCGCGACGGTTCGCGCCGTGGCCTCGTTGGCGCGGGCGTGGTGGGGCAGGTGCCTTCGGGGGCCACCGGGGGCTTCTCCTACACGCTCACCGATTCGCTGGGCAAGGTGCGCGCCACGCTCAACGCGCTGGCGGCCAAGTCGCTGATCAAGGTCATCTCCAGCCCCTCGCTCATGGTGCTGGACAACCAGGTGGCCACCATGGCCGTGGGCACGCAGCAGCCCATACGCACGGGCGAGACGACCAACCTCAACACCGTCAACAGCCAGATCACCACCACCTACCAGTACAAGGACACCGGCGTGCAGCTGCAGGTGCAGCCCTCGGTCAACTCGGGCGACCTGGTCACCATGAACATCAGCCAGTCCGTCACCGACGTGGGCGACGAAGACGCCGTCACCGGCCAGCGCGCCTTCCTGCAGCGCCAGATCAACTCCAGGGTGGCCGTGCGCTCGGGCCAGGCCATCGTGCTCGGCGGGCTGATCAAGGACAACGCCACCACCGGCAAATCGGGCGTGCCGCTGCTCAGCGAAATTCCCGTCATCGGCGCGCTGTTCGGCGCCACCACCACCAGCAGCGCGCGCACCGAGCTCATCGTCATCATCACCCCGCGCGTGGTGCGCACCGACCCCGAAATCCGCGAGGTCGGCCGGGAACTGCGCGAGCGCCTGCGTGCTCTGGAGAGCCTGCAGGCCTCGCCGACGACCGGCGTGGCCCCCTCTGACGAAAGGAAACCGTAATCATGACGTTCGCCAAAAAAAGACACCGTGCCGCGCGTGCGGCCACGCTGCTTGCCGCGGTCTGGCTCGCGGGCTGCGCGGCGCTGGCCCCCGAGCCGCAGACCCCCGAAGACATCGTGCTCGCGCGGGCCAACGCCCGCTGGGCCGCCATGCTCAAGGCCGATTTCACCACCGCCTACGGCTACTTGGCGCCGGGCGTGCGCGCCCTGGTCACCGAAAATGCCTTCGCCGGGCGTTACGGCGGCCAGGCGCGCTGGACCGAGGCGGAAGCGGTCAAGGTGCAATGTCCCAGCGCCACCAAATGCCTGGCCAACATCAAATTGACCGCGCCCACGCCCCTGATGCGCAAAAAAGGCGATACAGTACCCGTCTATTTCGATGAAACGTGGGTGCTGCAGGACGGGCAGTGGTGGCTGTATGCCAACCTATGATCCGGCACCGGCAGGCTGCGCGGGTTTGGCGTGACACGGGGAGGGCGCTTATCGAGGGAAAACTGTTGTGTTGAACCAACATATGGCATATTGCGCACTGATCTGCATGGAGCAGGAAGAATCGCTGTGCTAGCATTCAAAGGCGTAATCAACCCCCAACCTAGTTGCGCCAAACAACTTCTCAACTGGAGTCTTTATTTATGAAAAAGAATGTTCTCGCTCTGAGCATCGCGGCCATGGCTGCGGGCTTTGCGGGCAGCGCCTTTGCGGTGACCGACTATGTGGCTCCCGCCGGCAAGGCTGCTGCCCTTATTCCTGCTTCTGGCACGACCCCTGCTTCGCCCGCCGTTGCCGCCGGTGCTGCGTTGCAGTTGAGTACGACGGGCACGGGTCACTCGCTGGTGGTGCCGTATTTCTCGGCGCAAAATGGTAACAAGACTCTGCTTTCGCTGACTAATACCGACAGTTATTTTGGCAAGGCCGTGAAGATCCGCTTCCGTGGCGCCGCCAACTCGGACGACGTGTATGACTTCCAGGTCTTCCTCTCGCCTGGCGACGTCTGGACGGCCGACATCCACCAGGGTGCCGACGGTTACGCGGCCCTGACCACCTCCGACAACAGCTGCACCAAGCCCACCAGCGTGAACCAGTCGTTCAAGGACTCGCGTTTTAAGGCTGCGGGCTGGACCGATGCGGTCAACCAATCCAACACGCGCGAAGGCTATATTGAGATCTTCAATATGGCCGATATCGTGCCGATCGCTGGCAAGAACGGCGTGTACGAATCGATCAAGCACAGCGCCGCCGGCGTGCCTCTGTGCACCAACGTTCCCGCCAATGCGGCTCTTGCTATCGCGGCGGGCACCGCTTGGACCGACATCGACAAGGTTGGAAACAATACGGCAGCCTTGAATGCCGCCGGTCTGATCGAGCCGTCGACGGGTCTGATGGCAAACTGGACCATCATCAACGTGCCGAACGCCACTGCGTGGAGTGGCGCTGCGACCGCGATTGAAGCCGTGACAGCTGCTGTTCCGCCGGTTCCGGGCACTGGCGCAGTTGTGTACTTCCCGCAGGTCAATGCGACTGTGGGTGGTGCTCTGACTGGCGCTGTTGCCGCCAACTTCACGGCCGATCCTCTGCTGAGCGCAGGGCTGGTGAGCGGTCAGGCTCAGTTTGACCTGCCCGACATGTCTACCACCTATGTGGGTGCTGCAGGCCCGACACCCGCCAGCGTGGCGGCCCAAGCGTCGGTATTGACGGCTGCTTTGGCTACGACCTCGATCAACAACGAGTTCTGGACCTTGGATGCCATCAGCGGCGCCACCGACTGGGTGTTCTCCATGCCCACGCGCCGTTACTCCGCTGCTGTGGACTACAGCAATCTGGTGGGTGGTGTGGTTACTCCTATCATCCGGTACACCGACTTGGGTGCTGCCGGCGCTGCCGGCGACTACTTCAACGCTACCAACATGGTCTTGAACTCCGCGAATATCGCGTGTGTTTCGGGCATCACGAACACCTTCTGGAACCGCGAAGAAGGTACGGCCATCGTGGCGGCTGGCGACACGTCTTCGTCGCCTGGCGATGCTGCTCCGGCGCCTCTGGCCATGTGCGGTGAAACCAGCGTGCTGGCGTTCAACGACTCGGCTTCCACCGGTGCCGACGCCGCTCCGACCAAGGTGCTGGGCGCGCAGACCACGGTGCGCAACTACAACCTCGCCATCGGCGGCACCAAAGTGCAGGAAGGCTGGATGCGTCTGAACACCTCGGGCCTGGCCAACGTTGGTCTGCCCATCATTGGCAGCGCCTTCATGTCGGCGTTCAACCCCGAGGTCAGTGCCGGCACGGCGGGTAACTTCAGCATGACGTTCCCGCACCGCACGACGCGTCCGTAATCCGGACCGGAACCAAAACGGGTCGCAAGACCTCAAGAGAAGGCGGGGGCAACCCCGCCTTTTTTTACGCTTACTTTTTCCCTCTCATGACTCTTTCCCGTTCCGTTCTTGCCGCTTGCCTGGCGCTGGCCTGCATGACCGCGAGTGCCGCGCCCGATACCGTGCTGATGCAGGTGGGCGATACCGTTGTCACCGAGGCCGATGTGCAGGCCGAAATCCTGCGTGCACCGCCGCAGGCGCGCACCCAGGCCTACACCAGCCGCCAGACGCTGCACCTCATCGTGCGCAACCTCATGACTCGGCGCCTGCTGGCGCGCGAGGCGCAGGCCAACGGCCTGGCCGCGACGGACGCGGTGCGCGAGCAACTGCGCCTGGCCGAAGAGCGCCTGCTGGCAGACGCCCGGCTGCAACAGTTTGGCGAAGAGAGCGAGCCTGACGCCGCCGCCCTTGAAAGCTACGCCAGAACGACGTATGCCGCGCAACCCGAGCGCTTCGCCCAGCCTGCGCTCACGCATGCGCGCCATATCCTGATCGAGGGCGATACCGACGCATCGAAGGCCGAGGCCGAAAAGCTGCTGGCACAGATCCGCGGCGGCGCCAATTTCGAGGAACTGGCCAAGGCGCATTCGCAGGACAAGGGTTCGGCCGCGCGCGGCGGCGACCTGGGGAGCTTCCCAGACGGCAAGATGGTGCCCGAGTTCGAGGCGGCCCTCAAGGCCCTGAAGAACCCCGGTGACGTCAGCGAGCCGGTGAAGACGCAGTTCGGCTGGCACATCATCGAGCTGGTCGATCGCACCCCGGCACGCCAGCGCAGCTTCGACGAAGCCAAGGACGAGCTGATGCGCGAAGGCCGCGCCGAATTGCTCAAGAGCCGCCGCACGCAAAAGATCGCCGACATCCTCAGCGGCGCGAAGCAGCACGATGAGGCCATTGACGCGCTGCTGCAGCAGCCCGCCCGCTGATCTCCTCCCCCGTGGAAGCGGCTGTGGCCGCGAAGCCGCTCCACGACGGTGATCTGTTCCGCGCTGGATACGCCCCGGAAAATGCTATAAGAATATGGCTCTAGCCCTTGTGAGGCAAGCGCTGAAAGCTATACTCACAATAGCATGACGGCCCTCTTTCAGGAACTTGCTCAGCTCTGGCGCCTGCGCGCGCTGCTGCGCGTGCTCACGCGCCGCGAAGTGCACGCGCGCTACCAGGGATCGGCCGCGGGCGTGGCCTGGGCCTACGTGCAGCCGCTGCTCACGGTGGCGGCGTACTACCTGGTGTTCGACATCGTCTTCGGCATGCGGCTGGCGCAAGGTGCGCCCACGGGCCGCGTGGGCACCTATCTGATCGTCGGCAGCCTGCCCTGGATGGCATTCTGCGACGCCGTGGGCCGGGGCACCTCCAGCCTGCTCGACGCGGGCGGCCTGCTGCAAAAAAACGCGCTGCCGCCCGCGCTGTTTCCGCTGCGCGCCGTGGCCGCGAGCGCGCTGGTCTACGGCCCGCTGCTGGCGCTGCTGGTGCTGGCCTATGCACCGCTGCACCGCTTCGCCCCGGCGCTGCTGGCCGTGGTGCCGCTGCTGGCGCTGATGCTGCTGCTCACGGCGCTACTGGCCTGGGCGCTGGCCATCATGGCGGCGGCGCTGCGCGACGTGGTGCAGGTGGTGGGTTTCGCGCTGGCGATCGGTATTTTTCTCTCGCCGGTGCTGTTTCCCATCACGCTCTTTCCCGCCGCCTGGCGCTGGGTGCTGTGGTGCAACCCGATGACGCCGGTGGTGCTGGGCCTGCAGTCGCTGCTGCTGCAGGGCGCATGGCCGCCGTCGGCGGTGTGGCTGGCGCTGCTCGCGTGGATCGCGCTGCTGGCAGGGGTGCTGGCGCTGCTGGTGTCACGCAGCCGCGAACAACTGGTGGATTGGCTGTGAGCGGCGCCTTGGGCTATGCGACTTCGACCGTAAGGTGCAAACGGCTCGCGGTGGCCCGCACTTCTTTCATGCGTCCGTGGCCCGGCAGCACCTTGTCGGCGATGGTTACCAGCCCGAAACGCTCCAGCGCATCGATGTCGCGCTTGACCGCGCTGCGGTCACGGCGCAGCCGCGTGGCAATGTCCGTGATCGAGCCTGGCGTTTCCTTGACGGCGCGCAGCAGCGACAGGCGGGCATTGGTGACGAGTTTCATCATGTCGGCGGGATCTTCGAAACTGATGATCCGCACCCCGGCGATGGCCTCGCCCTTGTCCGCCGCTTGCGCCAACTGGCGACCGCGTGTGAAGAATTCTTCCTGCGTGCCGATCTTGATGGTGAATTGGGTCATGGGCGGTCTTTCAGTGCAATCCAGTCCTGTTCAAAGCGGGCCTCGATGTCCTCGAAGCTCACGAAATCCACAGGCTCTTCGGTTCCGAAGTAATGCCGATGGTGGTAACCGTGGGCGTTGTCGTAGCCTACGACCCGGCCATTGTCTCCTGCGTGGAGGTTGTGATTGATGTAGGCGAGGTTGTATCGCGTAACCTTGCCTTTTTCGTCCACCCAGACTTCCCGTCGCAGGCGCCCGTTTCCACGTTTGTCCGAGATCTTGTGCAGTTCGTCATGAAGCTTCGAGTCAGACATGATGAATCGTAGCATGCCTGCAAAGTTCCGGATTTCGCCATCCATTTCCATGCCGCCGCACGTTCCATCCCAAGATATCGTCCTGCAAGCCGAGGGCCTGGGCAAGGAGTACCGCCTCTACGCCTCGCCGCGCGAGCGCTTCCGGGCCTTGTTCACGCGCCGCGCGCTGCACCGCAGCCACTGGGCCTTGAACGGCGTGTCGTTCGAGCTGCGCCGTGGTCAGTGCCTGGGCGTGATCGGCGACAACGGCGCGGGCAAGAGCACCCTGCTCAAGCTGCTGACCGGCACCATCCAGCCGAGCACGGGCCGCGTCTGGCATGCCGGGCGGGTGACGGCCATCCTGGAACTGGGCACGGGTTTCCACCCCGATTTCAGCGGGCGCGACAACCTGTACTTCGGCGGCAGCCTGATCGGCATCGGCGCCGAGCAGATGGCGCAGCTGGAGCCGGAGATCGTCGCCTTTTCCGAGCTGGGCGAGGCGCTGCAGCGGCCGGTGAAGACGTATTCGTCGGGCATGGTGGTGCGCCTGGCGTTCGCGCTGGTCACCGCCGTGCAGCCCGACGTGCTGATCATCGACGAGGCGCTGGCCGTGGGCGACCAGCACTTCCAGAAGAAGTGCACCGAGCGCATCATGGCGTTTCGCGAAAGCGGCTGCGCCATCGTGTTCTGCTCGCACAGCTCCTACCACATCCGCCACATGTGCGACGCGGCGCTGTGGCTCGACGGCGGGCGCGTGGCCGAGTTCGGCGAGACCGAGGCGGTGATGGGCGCGTACGAGATGCACAGCCGCCTGCGTAGCCGTGCGCTGGAGACGCTGCCCGATGCGCCCGCCCTGGCGCCGACGGCGACGCGCATGCCCGCGGTGGATGCCCACGGCGCCTGCCTGGTGACCGTGCGTATCGACGATCTGGATGAGGACGATCCGCCGCTGCTCACCGCGCCCGATCTGGTGGTGCGCTTCACGGTGCGTGGGCGCGGTGACGAATGCCCGAACCTGGGCTTCATGATCGAGCTGGCGCAGGGCTCGGGCATCACGTCACTGGCCACGCACGAGGAGGGCGCCCGGCCGGTGCGCCAGAGCGATGGTACGTGGCAGGCGGTGCTGACCTTCCCCGACCTGCCACTGCACAGCGGCGAGTACGTGGTGAGCGCCTACCTGTTCGACGAGACCGGGCTGGTGCTCTACGACGCGTGGCTGCACTACCAGCGCTTTCGCTTCGTCTCGCCGACGCTGATGCCCGGGCTGGTGCGGCTGCCGCACCGTTGGGAGTGATGGGCGTCGTTCGCGGCTGAAACCGTGAAGGCCTTCGTGCTGCGCGGTGTTTTGAATCTCCGTGGCCATGGATTAGACTGCGCGCATGAACGCCGTTTTGTCCCCATTGGTTTCCGAATTCGAAACCGCCGAACAGGAGGCGGCTTATGCCGCGTGGCTGCGGGCCAAGGTGGCGGCCAGTTTGGCGGATCCTCGTCCGGCGCTGGCCCACGATGAGGTGGAGCGGCGCATGGCCGAGCGCCTGCGGCGCCTGCACGAGCAAAAAGACCTGGGTTGATGCTCCCCATTGTCTGGCTGGCATCGGCGGATGCGGATTTGGCGAGCGTCGTCGAATATATCGGTCAACGCAATCTTGTGGCGGCCGAACGCCTCTGGGCCAGGTTGCGGGCCTGCGTCCTGCCACTGTCCGAGCACCCTTATCTGTACCCTGTGAGCGAGAGGGTTCCCGGGCTGCGCGAGATCGTGGCACATCCGAATTACATCGTGTTGTACAGGGTCGCGGCCGAGCGCATCGAAGTCGTGGACATTGTGCACGCACGGCAGCAGTTCCCGGTGGGGTAGCGCCTCTCGCCAGATCAAGGGGCCGCTCTATCTTCAGCCGCGAACGCTCCGTTATCCCCGAAAATACCCGCATGACAAACGATTTGACTCCGGGCCAGCGCTGGCTGGCCGAAGGTGAGCACCTGTTGGCGCAGGGCGAGCATGCGCGCGCCGGCGAGGCGTTGACGCGCGCGCGTGACGAGCGCGATACGCGCCTGGCCGCGCACAACCTGATCGAGCGGCATTTCCCGCTGCTGTCCTATGGGCAGTGGATGGGCTGCCCGTGCGAAATTTCAGAGGCCGATGACATCTACAAGTTCTTCGCGGCCCACCCCTCCAGCCTGAACCCGATCCGCGACTACCTGGCCGATGGCTGGCGCACGATGGCCGAGCTGGTGCTGCTGCTGGAGGCGGCGGGGCACCCGCTGCTCGGCACGCGCAGTTTTCTGGAGTTCGCCAGCGGCCATGGGCGTTTCACGCGCCACCTGGTGAAGGCGCTGGGCGCGCCGCGCGTGCTGGTGTCGGATGTGGTGGCCGACGCGGTGGATTTCGCGCGCTCGGCGTTCGGGGTGGCGGGTTTCGTCTCGGCGGCGGTGCCCGAGCAGGTGCGCCACGACGAGCGCCACGACGTGGTGTTCGTGCTGTCGCTGTTCAGCCACTTGCCGCGCGCCACCTGGGCGCGCTGGCTGGCGCGCATCTGGGCCATGGTGGCGCCCGGCGGCGTGCTGGTGTTCACCACGCACGGCGATGCGGCGGTGCGCATGCAGGGCGTGACGCTCGATGCCGATGGCTTTTTCTTCACGCCGTCGAGCGAGTCGAACGCCATCGACGCCCAGGAATACGGCACCGCGTTCAGCTCCGAGGCGTTCGTGCGCGCGTGCATTGCCGAGCATTTGCCCGATGCGGCGCTGCGGACGTTTTCGGCACGGCATTTCTGGCACCACCAGGATGCCTGGGTGCTGGGAAAGCCCGCTGTCTGAGGAGCCCGCATGCATACGAGTTCGCTCGCCCACGTGCAGGGCCTGGTGCATCAATACCTTGCGGGCCGAACCGCCGAGGCCTTGTCCATCGTCGATATCGGCAGCTACGACGTCAACGGCAGCTACAAGCAGTTCTTCCTGCATCCGGCGTGGCGCTACACCGGCGTGGATCTGGCGGCGGGGCCGAATGTGGACGTGGTGCTGGCCTCGCCCTACCGGCTGCCGTTCGCCAGCTTCTCGGCGGATGTGATCGTCTCGGGCCAGGCGTTCGAGCATGTGGAGTATTTCTGGCTGACCTGGCTGGAGATGGCGCGCGTGCTCAAGCCCGGCGGCCTGATCTTCCTGCTGGCGCCTTCGCGCGGGCCGGAGCACCGCTATCCGCAGGATTGCTGGCGCTTCTACCCTGATGGCTTCCGGGCGCTGGGCAAGTACGCGGGCATGGAGCTGTTGCAGGTGAGCACCGACTGGCAGCCGCACGCCAGCGAGGACAGCGCGCCCTGGGGTGACACGGTGGGGGTGTTCCGCCAGCCGCCGCTGTCGCCGTCGATGCGCTGGCGCAGGGCGCTGATGCAGCGCCTGCGCTATCTGACGATGCCGGGTTACTGAGCGCCGCCTAGGCCGGCCAGCGTGCCGTGCCGGTCTTTCAAACGCAGGACGTAGACGGGGCTTTCGGGGCCGCCGCTCATGGAGTGCGTGCCAATGGCCCGGCCGTTGACCGGCTTGAAATGGAACTCGTCGTGGTTGACGGGTGAATCGCTGTTGCATTGCACCGTTTCGCCATCGGTGTATTTGCAGATGTCGAGGAAGCCGCCAGTCGCGGCAGGCTGGGTGGGAGAGATACCGTCCAGCCTGAGGTAGGCCAGGCTCCCGCTGTCCGGGGTGAAGAACATCCATTTGCCCAGCAGCGATTCGGGCTGTGGCGCGGCGGCGCCGAACTGGTAGCGCTGGATGGCCACGGCCGGCTCGCCCGGGAACTGCAGCGTGCCTCGGGTGGGCGTGGCGAAATCGAGCTTGACTTCGCCCGCGTCGCCCGCCTCGTGTCCGATGAGTTCGGGGCCGCCGTAGTAGCGTCCGCCCTCGTAGCGCATGAGCCGTCCGGTGGCCTGGCCGCGCTGGTAGTCCGCCACGGCCATGTGGAACGTGGCGGCGCCGGAGGTTTCGTAGTTGTAGACCTGCATCACCAGCTTGTCGTATTGCACGTCGATGGCCATGCCGCGCCCGGGCTTGCCGTTCAGTTCGGAAGAGACGATCCAGTTGCCCGGGTCGGGCGCCGGATAATTGAAGGGTGGGGCCATGTGGGCGGCGAGCACGTCCATCTGGGCGTTGACCGTGGCCATGCCGTAATCAATGCCCAGGCGCATGCCGATCACCCTGCGCTGGCGCACGACCGCAGGCGAAAAATTGCCGTCCAGGTAGGAGATGGTGCCGGACATGCCTTCCAGGTGCTTGGACCATGTGAGCGTGCGCGTTTTGCCCCCGCCGAAGTCGATCGGGCAGGTGAATTGGCGGGTCGCGGCAGCGTAGGTGCAATTGGTGGCCGTGGAGGCATCGCCGTCGAGCCTTGAGCGCACGCTGCTGAGCACGGTTTGGCGGGGCGAGGGCGTGTAGACGTTGACCACCAAGGCGCCTATGGGCGTGTCGTTGGCATCGATTTCGGCCATCAGCCAGCGCTCGCTGGTGCCGACGCGTGACAGCTGGTGATCCGGCACGTTGTCGAACTTGTAGCGCGAGATGGCTACCGCAGGCTCGCCAGGGAACTGGATGGTGCCGGAGGTGGCGCTGTCGAAGTCGATCAGCACCTCGCCATCGTCCCCATCTTCCATGGCGTCCATGGGACTGCTGCCGTAGTAGCGCCCGTTCTTGTAGCGCTTGAGCGTGCCCTGGTAGTGGTTGCCTTGCAGGTCACCGAAGCTCATGTGAAATGTCGGCTGGCCTGAGCTTTCGTAGTTGTACACCTGCATGACGAGGAGGCTATCCTGCACGTCGATGGCCATGCCGCGGCCGGGCGCACCGTTGAGCTCCGACGTGACGACCCAGTTTCCGCTCTGGATGGTGAAGCTGCCCGCAGCGTGGGCGCCAAGAGCGGTCAGGAGCACGCTGACGGCAAGTGCCGCAGAGCGCCGAAACGGCTTGATGTTCATCGGAGGTCCCTCTTCGTTTTGGTTTGCAAACGTGCGTGAAGGCACGAGCAGCCATTCTGTGGCGCGAGGTAGAGGGGAACAAGTGACTTTCGTCACGGGTGGCGGGGGAGGTGTTCGCGGCTGAAACCGCTCCCACACACCAGCAGACGATGGTCTTCCTTCTGTGGGAGCGGCTTGTATCTTTCAGGTTGTTCGTTAACTCCCCGAGGGGCACCTCGGGGAGGAGCGGGGGAGCATGCCGTGGAGCGGCTTGGGTCAATA
>MEFV01000025.1 GCA_001725255.1 Comamonas sp. SCN 67-35
CGACATGGAGGAGAGCAAGAACCGCCGCGAGGTCGAGAACCGCCTGCGCGACGCGCTGCGCCAGGACCGCGCGCGCGTGCAGTTCGGCACCATCAGCAAATTCGGCCTCATGGAGATGAGCCGCCAGCGCCTGAAGCCCGCGCTCTCCGAGGGCGCGCACATCCGCTGCCCGCTGTGCGACGGCACCGGCCACGTGCGCGACACCGAGGGCTTTGCGCTGCAGATGCTGCGCATGATCCAGGAAGAATCCATGAAGGACAGCACCGCCGCCGTGCACTGCCAGGTGCCGGTGGAGGTGGCAAGCTTCCTGCTCAACGAAAAGCGCGCCGAGATCGCCAAGATCGAGCTGCGCCAGCGCATCTCGGTGGTGCTGATCCCCAACAAGTCGCTCGAAACACCGCACTACCACCTGGAGCGCCTCAAGCACGACGACCCGCGCCTGGACGACCTGGACGCCAGCTACAAGATGGCCGACGTGCAGGAAGAGCCGACGCAGATCACGCGCCGCTCGCAGGAGCCCACCAACAAGCAGACGCCGGTGATCAAGGGCGTGCTGCCCGATGCACCCGCGCCCATCGTCGCGCCCAAGCCTGCGCCGGTGCAGGCGGCACCGGCTCCGCGAGCCGCTCCGGTGACGCCTGCCCCCGCGCCGCAACAGGGCTTCTTCTCCTGGGTCAAATCCGTGCTGGGGCTGGGCGCGCCCGCGCCGGCGGCCAGCGCCGCGGCACCTGCTGCACCCGCGCCGGCCGAGACCGCCGCACGCGAAGAGCGCGGCGGTCAGCGCCGGGGCAACGGCTCCCGCCGTGGCGGGCAGCGTTCGGAGCGCTCCGAACCGCGCGAGGCCAATGGAGCCGAACGTCCGCGCCGCGAACCGCGTGAGCCACGTGAAGGGCGCGGCCACCGCGAGCGCGCCGAGCGCCAGAACACGCCTGCGCAAGACGGCAACGCCACGGCTGGCGCCACTGACGGTGGCACCGCACGCGAATCCGGCGCCGAGCGTGCTCCACGCGACCGCGAGCGCAGCCGCCGCCGCGAACCCCGTGAGCCGCGCGAACACCGTGAACGCGAGGGGGCGGACGCCGCCGCCACGCCGCCGCGCCCGCGCGAGCCGATGGCACCCCAGGCCGCGGCAGAATCCGCGGCCCTGGCACCGGCCGGGGACGGCACCGACGCCGCCACGTCCACCCATGGCGAGCAGCGCGAGCGCCGTTCGCGCGACCGTTACGGACGTGACCGCCATCGCCGCAACGAACGCCCGCAGGAACCCACCGAGGACCGCACCATCGAGCAGCCGGACCGCGAGCCGCATGCCGATTTCGAGCCCACCGTGGTCCTGGAAGAAAGCGAACTCCTGCCACCGCCCTCGCGCCGCAGCTACTTCGACACGCCCGCCCTCAATGCGCGCACGGCGCACGGCGCACAGGCCGAGCACGGCGGCGACGAAGGCCCCACGACGCTGATCGATGTCACGGTGCCCGCGGATCCGTCGCACAAGCCGCTGCAGACCGCATTGGCGGAAGATGTCGACACGACCGCGATGGCCGCGCCCGTGGCCGCCACCCCCGTGGCCCCGACGGCCGCCGAACCCTTCGCGCTGCCCGTGCAGACCCTGGCCGACATGGCACAGGCCTCGGGCCTCGTCTGGGTGCAGTCGGACACGGACAAGGTCGCGGCCGTGCAATCGGCCATCGCCGCCGAGCCTCACCCGGTGCACGTGCCGCGCGAGCGACCGGCGCCCGCCGAACCGGACGCAGGCCCGCTGGTGCTGGTGGAAACCCGCCGCGATCTGCGCCAGGTGCAGTTGCCGTTCGACCGGCAAGCCTGAGCGTCTGCTCTTGAAAAAATAGCACACAGCGCCCGCCTGTCGGGTGCTGCGCCGCCATTTGAGTCAATAACCCGGGCGCTGCGGCATCGGCGGCGAGGTCGCGGGTCTTGCGCGCTGCCGGGGCAGCGACAATGGCGGCACCAACCGCCTTGCACGCCATGCTGTTTCTACTCTCCCCCGCCAAGTCGCTGGACTATGACAGTCCCCTCCCGCCGGGGCTGGCGCACACGCTGCCCCAGTTTCCGGCGCAAACCCGGGCGCTGATCGCCGATCTGCGCACCAGGTCGCCCCAGGACATCGCCGCGCTCATGTCCATCAGCGACAAGCTCGCGGCACTCAACGTCGCACGCTACGCCGCGTTCAGCGAACGTTTCACGCAGGACAACGCCCGCCAGGCGGTGCTTGCCTTCCATGGCGACGTCTACGAGGGGCTGCAGGCGGCCAGCCTGTCCAGGGCCGATCTGCGCTGGGCGCAGGAGCATCTGGTCATCCTGAGCGGCCTGTACGGCGTGCTGCGACCGCTGGACTGGATGCAGCCCTACCGGCTGGAGATGGGTACGCGCCTGGCGGGCACGCACGGCGCCAACCTCTACCAGTTCTGGGGCCCGCGCATCGCGCAGTACCTGAACGAGCGGCTCGCGCAGCAGGCGCAGCCGGTGGTCGTCAACCTTGCGTCGAAGGAGTACTTCAAGGCGGTCGATCGCCAGGTGCTCAGCGCCCGCGTGGTCGAATGCGTGTTCGAGGATTTCAAGGATGGCCGCTACAAGCTCATCAGCTTTTACGCCAAGCGCGCGCGCGGTCTCATGGCGCGCTGGGCCATCCAGAAGCGCGCCACGCGGCCCGGGCAGCTGCGCGACTTCGACGCCGAGGGCTACGCCTACGTCCCCGAGGCCTCGACGCCCGAGCACCTGATCTTTCGCCGCCGGGCCCGCCCATGAGCACCTCCCAGACCATCACCGCCGAATTGCGCGAATGGATCATCACGCAGGCCGGCGCGGGCGTGAGCGCGCCGTCATTGATCGCCGCGATGGTGAAGTCCGGCTGGAACGAGGACGTGGCCGTCGATGCCATCGAACAGGTGCTGCGCGCGCACGTGGACGGCGCGGCGCGCCAGCAAGGCTGGCCTGCCGCGGTGCCCGTGCCCGAACCGCTGCTGGACGACTCGCCCCTGCTGATCGACGTGGGCGACCGGCAGGTTCGGGTGCTGATGACGCTCGCCTCCCCGCGCGTCGTGCTGCTGGGCGATCTGCTCTCGCCCGAGGAGTGCGGGCTTTTGATGACGGCGGCCCGCCCGCGCCTGAAGCGCTCGCTCACCGTCAAGCGAGACACCGGCGACGGCGAAGTGAACCAGGAGCGCACGAGCGACGGCATGTTCTTCGAGCGCGGCGAAACGCCCGCCATCGCGCGCATCGAAGAACGCATCGCGCGGCTCGTGAACTGGCCGGTGGAGAACGGCGAGGGGCTGCAAGTCCTGCACTACCAGCCGGGCGCGCAGTACAAGCCGCACTACGACTATTTCGACCTCGATCAGCCAGGCAGCGCCAACATCCTGGCGCGCGGCGGCCAGCGCGTGGCGACGCTCGTCATCTACCTGAACAACCCGGTCAAGGGCGGCGCCACCATCTTCCCCGACGTGAGCCTGGAAGTCGCGCCGCGCCAGGGCCATGCGGTGTTCTTCAGCTACGAGCGGCCCCACCCCAGCACTCGCAGCCTGCATGGCGGCGCGCCGGTGATCGAGGGCGAAAAGTGGATTGCCACCAAGTGGCTGCGCGAGCGCGAATTCCGCTAGGAGCGTGTCGAACTTGAAACGCCGAAAGCGATCACACTCGGCTTGCCATGAACCTGCCTGAACACTCCCCGCTGGGCCGCGTTTCGCCCTACCCCGACCAGTATGACCCCGCGCTGCTCTTCCCCATCGCGCGGGCGCAGGGGCGCGGGGCCATCGGCATCGAGGGCGCCATCCCCTTCTTCGGCGCCGACCTGTGGACGGCGTACGAGGTCTCGTGGCTCGATCCGCACGGCAAGCCGCACGTGGCCATCGCGCGTTTCACCATCCCCTGCGAGACACCGAATCTCATCGAGAGCAAATCGCTCAAGCTCTACCTGAACAGCTACAACGGCACGCGCCTGGCCGGCATGGACGCGGTGCTCGAACGCATCCGCGCCGACCTGAGTGAAGCCGCCTGGCGCGGCGCCGGACATGCGGGCACCGTGGGCGTGCAGTTGCTCGCGCCCGAGCAGTTCGAACAAGAGCGCATCGCAGAGATGGACGGCCTGCTGCTCGACCGCCTGCAGGTGGAGTGCACGCACGACCAGCCCGCGCCCGAGCTGCTCACGGCCGCATTCGACGAGGCGCCGGTGGAGGAGACGCTCACCAGCCATCTGCTCAAGAGCAACTGCCCGGTCACGGGCCAGCCCGACTGGGGCAGCCTCCAGATCCGCTACAGCGGCCCGCAGATCGAGCAGGCGGGGCTGCTGCGGTATCTCGTGAGCTTTCGCAACCACCAGGGCTTTCACGAGCAGTGCGTGGAACGCATCTTCATGGACCTGAGCGCGCGCTGCCGCCCGATCAAGCTCACCGTGCTGGCGCGCTACACGCGCCGCGGCGGCATCGACATCAATCCGCTGCGCACCAGCCATCCCATGCCGCTGCCGCATGGCGGACGCACGGCGCGACAATAGTGCTCCGCCGCATGCGCCCTGATCGCACGCCCCGATCTCGGTCCACCGGAGCACCCGGACAACGCGCCAGGGCATGCTCCAGCGCGTCTGATCCCGCCGAATAAGGCCGCATGAGCACCCCTCCTCCCAGCCCCGCAGCACCCACGGGCCGCACCGCACGTCTGTGGGTTCTGGCCATGCTTACCGGCGGGTTGGCGGCGGGCGCCACCATCGCCTTGCGTGCCGTGGCCCACCACATCGAATGGCTGGCCACCGGACACATGGGCGGACTGGTGGACGCCGCGCGCGGCATCCCGCCATGGCAACGCGTGCTCGTCGGTGCCGTCGGCGGCCTGCTGGCCGGGGCGGCGCTGCACTGGGGCATGCGCTGGGCGCGGCGCGGCCCGGCGGGTGATAAAAATCTGGACTACATCGACGCCGCGCGCCAGGGCCGTGTGGACCTGAACGACCGCACGACGCTGGTGCGCACCCTGTCTTCGCTGTTTTCCGTGGGCACAGGCGCCTCCATAGGACGAGAAGGTCCCATGGTGCAACTGGCTGCATGGCTGGCCGCCAAACTGGCGCAGCACGTCCCCGGCCTCAACGAGATGGAGCGCAAGGCCCTGCTGGTCTGCGGCATTGCCGCGGGCATAGGCGCGGTCTACCACGCCCCGGTGGCGGGCGTGGTCTTCGTGCTGGAACTGGCCCTGGGATTCATCGCCCCTTCAGCCGTGGCGCCTGTGCTCATTGCGTCGGCGACCGGCAACGCGCTCATTTTCTGGTTCGTTGATCCACTGCATGCCGCGCTGTACGCCACGTCCGAGCTCCCCATTCTGCCCACCAGCCTGGGCGCGGCCCTGGTGGCGGGCCTGGTCTTTGGCGCCACCGGCTGGGCGCTGCTGTATTTGTTGGAGCGCAGCCGCACGCTGTTTCATGCCCTGGCAAAGACGCACGTGCCGCGCATGGCGCTGGGTGGCCTGCTGGTCGGCCTGGTGGCGACGGCGGTGCCCGAAGTCTGGGGCAACGGCTACAGCGTGGTGCAGCGGGTGCTGCACGGCGACTTGCTCTGGCAGGCGCTGGCCTTGATTCTGGTGGCCAAGGTGCTCGCGACCGCCCTGAGCTCGGGCAGTGGCGCCATCGGCGGCGTGTTCACGCCTTCGCTGCTGGTCGGCGCCACGGCCGGCAGCCTGCTGGCGCAACTGGCGGTATACCTGCTGCCCGTGGCCTGGGTGGGTGACCCGCGCATCATGGCGGTGATCGGCATGGCCGCCGTGCTTGCGGCCGTCACCCACGCGCCGCTGATGTCCATCGTGATGGTGCTGGAGATGACGGGACAGTTTCACCTCACCCTGCCGACCATGCTGGCCTGCGGCGTGGCCCACGCCGTCAGTACGGGGTTCGGAACCAGGCCCCTGTATGGCAACCCCATCGAAGTGCAGGATCAGGCGGGCGCGGGGACGGAAACGACCGAAAATGTGAAGGCGCCGCACCGCACGCAAGCGGCACACCCGGATCGTCCACAATGACATGACTGAGGCTCCCGGCAGCGCAAACCCCTGATGGCCTGCACCGTCTCGTCGATGGTCTTGCCGGCCTGCGACATGCAGTCGGCCCCTTGCAAGATGCCGTCCACCATGGCTCGAATCAAGACACCTATTTCCTTCGCAGCATCGCTGCTGCGCTGTGCCAGCGCACGTACCTCCCCGGCCACCGCGGCACTTGCCGGCCGCATCACCATGGGGCCATGCTAAAAAAGAGCCTCCGTGTGCGGGCCAAGGGCCGCCACGGGCACAGGCACCATGCCCGCTTTTTCCAGCTTCGCCACACGCACGCCCAGCAGGCGCAGGTGCCGGTCGAGCGGCGCGCGCTTGAGGCACAGGCCTGCCACGCGGCGGATCACGAGGGCATCGCACGTTGCCTCGTCCACCGTCTGGTCACGCGTGACGATCTTGAAATCGTCGTAGCGCAGCTTGATGCCTATCGTGCGCCCCAGATAGCCGCCGCGCTGCAGATCGCCCGCCACCTGCTCGCACAGCTCGGTGAAGATGGCGCCGAGCTGTGCCTTGTCGCGCACCGCGTGCAGGTCGCGCTCGAAGGTCGTCTCGCGGCTCATGCTCACGGGCTCGCTTTGCGTGACCACGGGCCGATCGTCACGCCCCCAGGCCGCGTCGTGCAGCCAGGCGCCGTGCGACGGCCCGAACTGCGCCAGCAGCCACGCGCGCGGGCGCGCCGCCAGCTCGCCGATGGTGTGAATGCCGAGCTGGCGCAGCTTTTCATCGGTCTTGGGACCGACGCCGTTGATCTTGCGGCACGCCAGCGGCCAGATGCGCGGCTCAAGGTCCTCGGGCATCACCACGGCGATGCCATTGGGTTTGTTGAACTCGCTCGCCATCTTGGCGATGAGCTTGTTGGGCGCGACGCCCACCGAACAGGTCAGGCCCGTCGCGTCGAAGATGCTTTTCTGGATCAGGCGCGCCAGCGCCCGGCCGCCGCCCCGCTGGCCGCCCGGCACGTCGGTGAAATCGATGTAGACCTCGTCCACCCCGCGGTTTTCCATCACCGGCGCGATCGAGAGGATGACCTCCTTGAAGCGCCGTGAATAGCGCCGGTACTGCGGGAAATCGACGGGCAGCAGCACGGCCTGCGGACACAGGCGCGCGGCCTTCATCAGCCCCATGGCCGAGCCCACGCCGAAGGCGCGCGCGGCATAGGTGGCGGTGGTGATCACGCCCCGGCCGACGTAGCTGGACAGGCGCGGAAAGGCATCGGCCGCAATCTCGTGCAGCCGCCCCGCCCAGGCCTGGTTGCGCGCCTCGTCCTCGGGCGTGGCACTGCCGCCGATGACGACGGGCAGACCCTTGAGCTGCGGGTAGCGCAGCAGTTCGACGGACGCATAGAACGCGTCCATGTCCAGGTGGGCGATGCGGCGGGGCAGGTCGGCGGCGGTCACGCCCGGGATTGTCGCCCGGCGGCCATCGCGGCGCCGGGCGCGGAACCGGTGACCTTCTCAATTCATAGCTGCTTGCGCCTTTCCACCAACGATCCCAGAATCATTCATATCTGGAATCGAGTACTGTCAAGCGCAAGAAGCTATCAAAATCAAGTTCCTGGTGCGACCGGGTAGGTGCCCGGCACGAGGATGGCGCGGTCCACGGTCTGGATGTCGGTGTGGCCGCAAAAGGCCATGCTCACGTCCAGCTCCTTGTGGATGATGGAGAGCGCCTTGGCCACGCCCGCCTCGCCGAACGCGCCCAGGCCGTAGACCATGGCGCGCCCGATCATGGTGCCGCGCGCGCCCAGCGCCCAGGCGCGCAGCACGTCCTGGCCGCTGCGGATGCCGCCGTCCACCCAGACTTCGAGCTGGCTGCCCACGGCATCGACGATGGCGGGCAGCGCCCGGATGCTCGACGGCGCGCCATCGAGCTGGCGCCCGCCGTGGTTGCTGACGACGATGGCGTCCGCGCCATGCTGCGCGGCGAGCCGCGCATCGTCGACCTCCATGATGCCCTTGAGAATGAGCTTGCCGCCCCACTGCTGGCGCACCCAGTCGACGTCGGCCCACGACAGGCGCGGGTCGAACTGCTCGTTGGTCCAGGCCGCGAGCGAGTTCATGTCCGACACGCCCTTCACATGCCCCACGAGGTTGCGGAAGGTGTGGCGGCGCGTGCCCGCCATCCCCAGGCACCAGCGCGGCTTGGTCATGAGGTTGATGAGGTTGGCGATCGTCGGCCGGGGCGGCGCCGTGAGGCCGTTCTTGATGTCCTTGTGGCGCTGGCCGATCACCTGCAGATCGAGCGTGAGCACGAGCGCGCTGCACTTCGCATCCTTCGCGCGCCCGATCATGCGCGCCATCGCCTCGCGGTCGCGCATCATGTAGAGCTGGAACCAGAACGGCGTGCTCGTGTGCTCGGCGATGTCCTCGATCGAGCAGATGCTCATGGTCGAGAGCGTGAAGGGAATGCCGAACTTCTCGGCCGCCTTCGCCGCGTGGATTTCACCATCGGCCCACTGCATACCGGTCAGGCCCACGGGGGCGATGGCCACCGGCATCGCGGCCTTCTGCCCCACCAGGGTGGCGGCGGTGCTGCGCCCTTCCATGTTCACCGCCACACGCTGGCGGAACTTGATGCCCTGAAAATCGCTTTCGTTGGCGCGGTAGGTGCCTTCGGTCCACGAGCCGGAATCGGCATAGTCGTAGAACATGCGCGGCACGCGGCTTTGCGCGACGACCCGCAGATCCTCGATGCAGGTCATCTTCTCCAGAGAAGGCATGATGTCGCCTTTTTTCAGTCCATCAACGCGCGGATGTTAGCGCCGCGCACGCTCCGGGAAAGCGCTCGCGCCGCCTCAGCCGCGCACCGCGACGGTCACGCGCCCGCGCACCTTGCCCGCGAGCATCTGCGGCGCGAGCTTGAGAACGTCCGCCAGCGGCACTTCCTGCGTGAGGCTCTCCAGCAGGCCGAGGTCCAGATCGCTCGCCAGCCGTTTCCAGGCCTGCAGGCGCTCGGGGCGCGGCGCCATCACGCTGTCCACGCCCACGAGCGTGACGCCGCGCAGGATGAAGGGCGCGACCGTGGCCGGGAAATCCATGCCGGAAGCGAGGCCGCACGCCGTGACCACGCCGCGGTAGCGCATGGCCGCGCAGACGTTGGCCAGCACATGGCCGCCCGCCACATCGACGGCGCCGGCCCACTGCTCCCTGGCGAGCGGCTTGCCCGGCGCACTCAGGGACGCGCGCTCGACGATGTGCCGTGCGCCAAGCTTCTGCAAATACCCGGCCTGCTCGGGGCGACCCGTGACCGCGCTGACCTCATAGCCGAGCTTGGCCAGCACCGCGACGGCCACGCTGCCCACGCCGCCCGCCGCGCCCGTGACCACCACCGGCCCCGAGGCCGGCGTGAGGCCCTGGCGCTCCAGCGCCAGCACGCACAGCATGGCCGTGTAGCCCGCCGTGCCTATGCCCATGGCCTGACTGAGCGTGAACGGCGACTGCAAGGGCACGAGCCAGTCGCCCTTGACGCGCGCGAACTCCGCCAGCCCGCCCCAGTGCTTCTCGCCCACGCCCCAGCCGTTGAGCACGACCGAATCGCCCGGCTTGTAGTCGGGGTGCGAGGACGATTCAACGACGCCCGCGAAGTCGATGCCCGGCACCATGGGAAACTGCCGCACCACGGGCGAGGCGCCGGTGATCGCGAGCGCGTCCTTGTAGTTCAGCGTGGAATACGCCACGCGCACCGTCACATCGCCTTCGGGCAGCTGCTCCTTGTCGATGCCGCGCAACTGCGCGCTGTAATGGCCGTCTTCCTTGTTGATCCAGATGCCCTGAAACATCGTCCTTGCTCCTTGCTTCCTTGCTTCTTCGCTCGCCCGCACCGGCGGGCAAGCGGGTGCGAAGAGCTTACACCGATGCCAGGGCTTCGGCCTGCGCCGCCACCGGCGCGTTCTTGCGGCGCGAGAGCACCGCCTGCGCCAGGGTCTCCAGGCAGGCCAGCGAATCGTCCCAGCCCAGGCAGGCATCGGTGATGCTCTGGCCGTAGACGAGCTGGCGCGGATCGTCCTTGCCCGGCGTGAACTTCTGCGCGCCCGGCACCAGCGCGCTCTCGATCATCACGCCGAAGACGCTCTGCGAGCCGCCGGCCACCTGCGCGGCGATGTCACCCACCACCTCCACCTGGCGCTCATGCTGCTTGCGGCTGTTGGCGTGGCTCGCGTCGATCATGAGCGAGGGCGTGAGGCCCGCGGCCTTGAGCGATTCGCACGCCGCGGCCACGCTGGCCGCGTCGTAATTGGGCTCCTTGCCACCGCGCAGGATCACGTGGCAATCCTGGTTGCCGCTGGTGTGCACGATGGCCACCTGCCCGTTCTTGTGCACCGAGAGGAAGTGGTGGCCACGGCTGGCGGACTGGATCGCGTCGGTGGCGATGCGCACGTTGCCGTCGGTGCCGTTCTTGAAGCCCATGGGCGCCGACATGCCCGAGGCCAGCTCGCGGTGCACCTGGCTCTCGGTGGTGCGCGCGCCGATC
The DNA here is from genome assembly GCA_001725255.1 of Comamonas sp. SCN 67-35. Lineage (GTDB taxonomy): Bacteria > Pseudomonadota > Gammaproteobacteria > Burkholderiales > Burkholderiaceae_C > Comamonas_C. Next base: position 10,510 of record MEFV01000025.1, read on the forward strand.
GCGCCCCAGCTGATGAGGTCGCCGATGTACTGCGGGCTGATGGTGTCCAGCAATTCGCTGGCCGCGGGCACGCCCAGGCGGTTGATGTCGATGAGCAGTTCGCGCGCGATGCGCAGGCCCTCGTCTATGCGGTAGCTGCCGTCGAGGTAGGGGTCATTGATCAGCCCCTTCCAGCCGACGGTGGTGCGGGGCTTTTCGAAATACACGCGCATCACGATTTCGAGCTGATCGCGGTACTTGGCGCGCACGGCCTGGAGTTTGCGCGCGTATTCAATGGCCGCATCGGGGTTGTGAATGGAGCACGGCCCGACGATCACCAGCAGCCGGTCGTCCTCGCCGCGCATGATGCGGTGGATGCGCCGGCGCGTGTCCGCGATCAGGGTTTCGACCGGGGTGGCCCGGATCGGAAAAAAGCGGATCAGGTGTTCGGGAGGGGGCAGCACGGTAATTTCCTGGATGCGTTGGTCGTCGGTGGCGCTCGTCGTGGGCGTGCCGTACTGCCAGGTATCGTTCTTGCTGCTCGGGGGGGTCATGACGGTCTTCCTTGGGTAAGTTGATTGAAAGCCAAAAAAAAAACCGCCGGGCGTTTGTCGCTGCGGCGGTTTTCTTGAAGAGAAGGGACTTGATGCGTGCGCGCGTACCTCTCAACCGCCTGCGGTCGAGTACCAAAAGTAAAAGTAAAACGCGTGGTGCGTAGCCATGCGTTCAATGTAGCACGATGATTTGCCGCACTGCAACACGCGGCGTTGTCTGCGCGCCACAGGTCTCACGCCGTACCGCCGACGGTCAGCGCATCGATGCGCAGGGTGGGCATGCCCACCCCCACGGGCACGCTCTGGCCTTCCTTGCCGCAGGTGCCCACGCCACTGTCCAGTTGCAGGTCGTTGCCGATCATGCGGATTTTCTTGAGCGCATCGGGGCCGCTGCCCACCAGCGTCGCGCCCTTGACGGGGTAGAGCGGCTTGCCGTTTTCCACCCACCAGGCCTGGCTGGCGGAAAACACGAACTTGCCGCTGGTGATGTCCACCTGCCCGCCGCCGAAGTTGGTCGCGTACAGACCCTTCCTGATGCTGGCGACGATCTCCCCCGGGTCCTTGTCGCCCGCGAGCATGTAGGTGTTGGTCATGCGCGGCATGGGCGCGTAGGCATAGCTCTCGCGCCGGCCGTTGCCGGTGCGCGGCACACCCATGAGGCGGGCGTTGAGCGCATCCTGCATGTAGCCCTTGAGAATTCCGTCCTCGATCAGCACATTGCGCTGCGTCGCATGGCCTTCGTCATCGACGTTGAGCGAGCCCCGGCGGTCGGGCATCGTGCCGTCGTCCAGCACCGTCACGCCCCGGGCGGCCACACGCTCGCCGATGCGGCCGGTGAAGGCGCTCGAACCCTTGCGGTTGAAGTCGCCCTCCAGCCCGTGGCCCACGGCCTCGTGCAGCAGCACGCCGGGCCAGCCATGGCCGAGCACCACCGTCATCTCGCCCGCGGGCGCGGGTCGAGACTCCAGATTGACGAGCGCCGCGTCGACCGCCTCGTTCACATACTGCGTGATCTGCTCATCGCTGAACCACGCCAGGCCAAAGCGCCCGCCACCGCCGGCCGAGCCGATCTCGCGCCGCCCCTTGTGCTCGGCGATCACGCTGATCGACAGGCGCACCAGCGGGCGCACATCGGCCGCCAGCGTGCCATCGGCGCGGGCGATGAGCACCACGTCGTACTCGCTGGCCAGGCCCGCCATCACCTGGGCGACGCGCGGGTCCCTGGCGCGCGCGGCGCGCTCGGCACGTTCGAGCAGCTGTACCTTCTCGGTGCTGCCCAGCGTGGTGATCGGATCGAGCACCGGATACAGCGCGCGGCTCCTGGCCACCTTGCGCGGCGCCACCTTGGCGCGCCCCGCCCTGCCGGCGCTGGAGATCGAGCGCACGGCGCGGGCCGCGTCGAGCAGCGAGGCCTCTGAAATATCGTCGGAATAGGCGAACGCGGTCTTCTCGCCGCTCACGGCACGCACGCCCACGCCCTGGTCGATGGAGAACGAGCCCGTCTTGACGATGCCCTCCTCCAGGCTCCAGCCCTCGCTGCGTGTGTACTGGAAATACAGATCGGCGTCATCGACGCGGTGCGCGCGGATTTCCGCCAAGGCCCGCGTGAGGTGGCTCTCGTCGAGGCCGAAGGGTTCGAGCAGCAGCGCGCGGGCGGTTGCCAGGCGCTCTATCGTGGGTTCGCGTGAGATCATGCCTGCCATTGTCCTACACGGCTATAGAGGCAGCGGCAGCCCCTCGGGTTCCTGGCGCTGCGCCTTGGCGATCGACAGCAGGATGCCCAGCGCCAGGCCCAGCGTGGCGGCGGCCGTGCCGCCATAGCTCACGAAGGGCAAGGGCACGCCCACCACGGGCAGCAGGCCGCTGACCATGGCCATGTTGACGAAGGCATAGGCAAAGAAAATCATCGCCACGGCCCCCGCCACGAGGCGCGAGAACAGGGTGTTGGCGCGCAAGGCGATCGCCAGCCCGCGCCACACCAGCAGCAGGAAGCAGACGATGAGCACGAGATTGCCCGCCAGGCCGAACTCCTCGGAGAAGGCGGCAAAGATGAAGTCGGTGGTGCGCTCGGGAATGAATTCCAGGTGCGTCTGCGTCCCCGACATGAAGCCCTTGCCCCAGACGCCGCCCGAGCCGATCGCGATCATGCCCTGGATGATGTGAAACCCCTTGCCCAGGGGGTCGCGCGAAGGATCGAGCAGGGTGCAGACGCGCTGCTGCTGGTAGTCGTGCAGCAGCGGCCAGTTGACCCCGTCGGCGCACAGACGCGGCTCGAACCAGACGAGCAGCACGATGCCCGCCACGCCAATGATGAGCGGCGGCAGCACCAGCTTCCAGGGCAATCCGGCAAAGAAGATCACGGACAGGCCGGCGGCCATCACGAGCAGGGCCGTTCCCAGGTCGGGCTGCTTCATGATCAGGCCCACGGGCACGACCAGCAGGGCGGCCGCCACGGCGAAATCCAGCACCCTGAGCTGCCCCTCGCGGCGCTGGAACCACCAGGCGAGCATCAGCGGCATGGCGATCTTCATGAACTCGCTGGGCTGGATCACCACGCCCAGGTTGATCCAGCGCTGTGCTCCCTTCTTCGTGATGCCGAACAACGCCACCGCCACCAGCAGCGTCACCGCCACGGCGTACACGGGGGGCGCCAGGCTGATCATCTTCTGTGGCGGCACCTGCGCCACCACGAACAGGATGCCCAGCGCCAGCAGCAGGTTGCGCGCGTGGTCGGCAAAGCGGCTGCCGTAGTCGTAGCCCGAGGAATACATGGCCACCAGCCCGATGCCCATGATCACCAGCACCAGCAGCAGCAGGATCGAGTCGAAGCCCCGAAACAGCGGCACGATGCGCTGCAGGACGGTGGGCTTTTCAAAGGTGGTCGGGGACATCGGCGGGCGATTATCCCAGCCGCTGCGATCGCCCACGGCATCGGGAAGGCGCGCGCCCGTGCCAGAGTACATTCCTTTGCCGCACCCTGGCGCAGCCCCACCATGCCCACCACCCACCTGCTCTACCTGCACGGCTTTCGTTCCTCGCCGCAATCGACCAAGGCACGCCTCGTGGCGCGGGCCGTGGCCGGGCGGCACCCGGGCGTCGCGCTGTGGTGCCCCCAGTTGCCGCCCTCGCCACGCGAGGCAATGGACAAGGTGGCGGCAGGCATCGCACACTGGCCGGGCGAGCGCATGGCGGTCATCGGCTCTTCGCTCGGCGGCTACTACGCGAGCTGGGTGGCGAAGGAAAAGCGCTGCGCGAGCGTGCTGCTGAACCCCGCCGTGGACCCGGCGCGGGACCTGGCGCGCCATATCGGCGAGCAGACGGCGTGGCACAACCCCGAGGAGCGCTTTTTCTTCCGCGAGGCATACATCGACGAGTTGCGCGCGCTCGACGTCCGCCCGCACGCGCCCGCGGGGCGCGAACTGCTGATCGCCGCCAAGGGCGACGAGGTGCTCGACTGGCGCGAGATGGTGGCGCGCTACCCGGCTGCCAGCCAGATCGTGCTCGAAGGCGGCGAGCATGCGCTGCTAGATTTTGAAAATCAGCTGGACGGCGTGCTGGCCTTTTGCCATCTCGCGTAGCACGCGCCGCCGTCCTCGCTTATTCTTGGCGCGAACCCTCCCACACAGCACCCCGCCATGAAGATTGCCCTGCTCTCCGACCTGCACCTGTCCGTTCATCCCATGGAGCCGCCGCCCACCGATGCCGACGTGGTGGTGCTCGCGGGCGATCTGCAGCGCCCCGAAGCCGCGATGGCCTGGGCGCGCCAGTACACGCAGCCCACGCTGTTCGTCGCGGGCAACCACGAATTCTTCGGCGCCAGCATCCAGGCCACGCACGCGCAGCTGCGCCAGCACGCCGAGGGCAGCAACGTGCACGTGCTCGAGCACGACGAATGGCGCCACCAGGGCGTGCGCTTTCTGGGCTGCACGCTGTGGTCGGACTTTCGGCTGTTCGAGTCGACCGAGCAGCGCGATGCGGCGCTGCAGAAGATCACCACCTTCGCACGCGACTACACGCGCATCGCCATCGCACCCGATTTCGCCGATGCGTTCACACCCGCCGTCTCGCAGCTGCTGTTCGATCAGTCGGTCGCGTGGCTGGACAAGCGCTTTGCCGAGCCCTTCGACGGCCCCACGGTGGTGGTCACGCACTTTGCGCCCTCGCGCGGCAGCATCGCCGAAAAATTCGTCGGCTCGCCCATCAACGCGGCCTTCGTCTCTGACCTGGAAGCACGCATCGAGCGCTGGCAGCCCGCGCTGTGGCTGCACGGGCACGTGCACGACAGCTTCGACTACCGCGTGGGCAAGACGCGCGTGGTGGCCAATCCGCGCGGCTACGCCAAGGGCGGCGTCAACGAAAACCGGTATTTCGACCCACGGCTCATCCTCGAAGTCTGAGCCCGGCCTGAGCCCCTGCATCGCATGGGAAAATCCCGCCCATGCATGTCTTATTTGAAGAAGCGGGCAAGTTCCACGCCGGGCGCATCCTGTCCGAGACGGAAAACTCCGCGCAGGTCGAGCTGGCCAGTGGCAAGCGCGTGAAGGTCAAGAGCGCGGCGCTGATGCTCAGATTCGAGCAACCCGCGCCGGACGAGTTGCTGGCGCAGGCGCAGGCGGTGGCCGCGACGGTGGAGCTGCCGCTGGCCTGGGAGTTCGCGCCCGAGGGCGAATTCGGCTTTGCCGAGCTGGCGCACGAGTATTTTTCCGACCAGGCGCCGACGCCGCAGCTCGCGGGCATGCTGCTCGCACTCTACGACGCGCCCCACTACTTTCGCCGCGCGGGCAAGGGCCGCTTCAAGAAGGCGCCGGCCGAGATCCTGCAGCAGGCGCTGGCCGCGATCGAGAAGAAAAAGCAGGTGCAGGCGCAGATCGATGCCTGGGCGCAGGAGCTGGTCGACGGCCGCTGCCCCGCGCCCATAGGCGAGCAGCTCTACAAGATCCTGTTCAAGCCCGACAAGAACGCGCCCGAGTACAAGGCCGTGGTGCAGGCCAGCCGCGACGCGCACAAGGCACCGCTGGCGCTGCTGCAGGACGCGGGGGCGATGGCCTCGGCCTATGCGTTTCACTGGCAGCGCTTTCTCTTCGAGTGGTTTCCCAAGGGCACGGGCTTCGCCCCGGTCACGGCGCCCGCGCCGCCGCAAGACCTGCCGCTCGCCAGCGTGGTGGCGTATTCCATCGACGATTCGCAGACCACCGAGATCGACGATGCGCTCTCGGTGCAGGGCCTGGGCAGCGGGCGCGTGACGGTGGGCATCCACATCGCCGCGCCGGGTCTGGCGATTGCGCCGGGTGACGCGCTGGATGCGCTGGCGCGCCAGCGCCTTTCCACCGTCTACCTGCCGGGGCACAAGATCACCATGCTGCCGCCCGAGGTGGTGCAGGCCTACACGCTGGACGCCGAGCGTGCCAACCCGGCGGTGTCGCTGTACGTCACCTACGACGAGGCAACGCTGGACGTGCTGGCCAAGGAGACGCGGCTGGAGCGCGTCCAGGTGGCGATCAACTTCCGTCACGACCGGCTCGACCACATCGTCACCGAAGACTGGATCACCGATCCGCAAGTTTCAAGCGAAAACACGCCCCAGCCCTTGCTGGACAAGCGCGAGGAGCTCACCTTTTTGTATAGCCTGGCCAGGCACCTGAAGGCCGGGCGCGAGGCGGTGCGCGGCAAGCCCGAGAACTTCAACCGGCCCGACTACACCTTCCGCCTCTCGGGCGGCCAGGGCGAGGAGCCCGACGGCAGTGAAACCGTCGCCATCGAAACGCGCCAGCGCGGCGCGCCGCTGGACCTCATCGTGGCCGAGGCCGCGATCGTCGCCAACGCCACCTGGGGCCAGATGCTGGCCGAGCACGGCGTGCCCGGCATCTACCGCAGCCAGGCGAGCCTGGCGCCCGGCGTGAAGGTGCGCATGAGCCTGCGCGCGCTGCCGCACGCGGGCATAGGCGTGCCCTGCTACGCCTGGGCCACCTCGCCGCTGCGCCGCTACGTGGACCTGTTCAACCAGTGGCAGATCATCGCCTGCGTGCGCCACGGCACCACGGCCGCGCTGGCCGCGCCCTTCAAGCCCAAGGATGCGAGCCTGTTCGCCATCATCAGCAGCTTCGACGCGACCTACGGCGCCTACAACGCCTACCAGGCGAGCATGGAGCGCTGGTGGACGCTGCGCTACCTCAAGCAGAACGCCATCACCGAGCTGGACGCCGCCGTGATCCGCGAGGGCATGAACGGCGACTTCCTGGTGCGCGCCGACCACCTGCCGCTGGTGCTGCCGGTGCTGGGCGCGCAGGGCCTGCCGCGCGGCGCGCGCGTGCGCGTGCGCCTGGGCGCGGCCGACGAGATCACGCTGGAGATCAGCGGCACGCTGGCGGCGCGGCTCGACGACCCGCTCGATACCAGCGACGACGCCGTGATCGACGACGAGGAAGCCGACGCGCCGCAGGCGACGCTGGCGATCGCGGTGGACGTGAGCGAAGGCGGCGAAGGTGCCGCGGAGACCCCCGCGCCGTGAGCATGCTCCGCTTGCTGCGCCATGTCAGCACGCTGCAGCTGGCGCTGGGCCTCTCGATCGCGGTGCACGCGGCGCTGCTCACGGTGCGCTTCGTCGCCCCTGCGGCGTTCGACCGCATCTTCCAGGACACGCCGCTGGAGGTGATCCTCGTCAACGCCAAGAGCCAGGCGGCGCCCGACAAGGCGCAGGCCATCGCACAGGCGTCGCTGGCCGGCGGCGGCAACGTCGAGAAGGGCCGCGCCAGCAGCCCACTGCCCTACTCGGCGCTCACGGCCACGGGCGACGAAACCGAGGATGCGCAGCGCCAGATGGACCGGCTGCTGCAGGAGCAGCAGCAACTGCTGGTGCAGGTGCGCCGCCGGCTCGCGAAGATGCCCGCGCCCGATCCGCGCCAGGTGCATCAGAGCGCCGAGGGCCGGGCGCAGGAAGAAAAGCGCCAGCAGCTCATCCGCCTGCTGGCCGAGATCGAAAAGCGCATCAACGAGGAAAACGCGCGCCCGCGCAAGCGCTACATCAGCCCCGCCACGCGCGAGGCCGTCTACGCGCTGTACTACGACCAGTTGCGGCGCAAGGTGGAGGACAGGGGCACGCGCCACTTTCCCGAGGCCGGGGGCAAGAAGCTCTATGGCGAGCTGGTGATGATCCTCACCGTGAACCACGATGGGCGCGTGCTCTCGACCGAGATCGTGCAAAGCTCGGGCAACCGGCTGCTGGACGGCCGCGCCGAGGCGATCGCGCGCACGGCCGGGCCGTTCGGTGCCTTCGGCCCCGAGCTGCGCGCCAAGACCGACCAGCTCGCGGTCGTCGCGCGCTTCAAGTTCACGCGCGAGCAGGTGCTGCAAACGCAAATCCAGGAGCCGCAATGAGCGCCGCTCTGGATGCCTACTGCGTGATGGGCGACCCCATCGCCCACAGCCGCTCGCCCTGGATCCATGCGCGCTTTGCCGAGCTGACCGGTGAGCGGCTGAGCTACGAGGCGCGTCGCGTGCCGCTGGCCGACTTCGCCGACGCGCTGCGCCGCTTCGCGCTGGAAGGCGGGCGCGGCTGCAACATCACGGTGCCGCTCAAGCACGAAGCCGCGCGCCTGTCCAACACACGCAGCGAGCGCGTGGTGCAGGCGGGTGCGGCCAATACGCTGGTGCTGCAGGACGGGCGCATCCACGCCGACAACACCGACGGCCTGGGGCTGGTGGCCGACATCGAGCAGGGCGCGGGCATGCTTCTGGCCGGGTGCGACGTGCTGCTGATCGGCGCGGGCGGCGCGGCCGCCGGCGTGCTCGGCCCCCTGCTCGCGCGAGCGCCCCGGCGCATCGCCGTGTGCAACCGCACCGCGGCGCGCGCCGAGGAACTGGTGGCGCGCCATCTGGAAATCGCAGAACTATCGAAAACAGAGCTGCTCGCGCTTGACCAGCAAGCGCTGGAGACCGATTTCGATCTGATCATCAACGCCACGAGCAGCAGCCTCTCTGGCGGCCCCGTCCCCGTGCCCGCGAGCGTGCTCAGGCCCGGCGCCCTCGCCTACGACATGATGTACGGCCCACCCGCGCAAGGTTTTCTCGATTGGGCCACGCGCCACGGCGCCGTAGCCCGCGACGGCCTGGGCATGCTGGTGGAGCAGGCGGCGCAATCCTTTTTGCTCTGGCGCGGCGTGCGCCCACCCTCGGGCCAGGTGCTCGCCGAGCTGCGCGCCCTGCTGGCGTCGACATGAAAGGCCTGTGGCGGTGGCTCGCGCTGGCGCTGCTGGCCTTTCTTGCGCTGCAACTCTTCTTCGTGCTGCGCATCGCGCTCATGGCGCGTATCAATCCTGAATCCACGAGCTTTCAGCGTAGCGCGCTCTGGGCGCAGTGGCGCGGTGATGCTCCGGTGCACTGGCGCCAGCACTGGGTGCCCTACGCGCAAATCTCCGCGCACCTCAAGCGCGCGGTGATCGCCTCCGAGGACGATGGCTTCACGCAGCACGACGGTGTGCAGTGGTCCGCCATCGAACGCGCCTGGGAGCGCAACGCCAGCGCACGCGCCAGGATCGAGCGCGCCGAGCAGCGCCACCCCAACCGGCCCATGCGCCCGGTGCGGCTGCGCGGCGGCTCCACCATCACGCAGCAGCTGGCCAAGAACCTGCTGCTCTCGGGCGAGCGCACGCTGGCGCGCAAGGGGCAGGAGCTGGTGCTCGCCTACGCGCTGGAATGGCTCCTGAGCAAGCAGCGCATCCTGGAGATCTACCTGAACAACGTCGAATGGGGCGACGGCATTTGGGGCGCCGAAGCCGCCGCCCGGCACTACTGGCACAAGAGCGCCAGCGAGCTCAACGCCTACGAGGCCGCGCGTCTTGCGGTGATGCTGCCCGCACCCCGACGCTTCGAAAAAACACCCAACTCCGCTTACCTGGCCGGGCGCACGCGCACCATCCTCGGGCGCATGCCTTCGGCACAACTACCATAGGCCATGCGCATCCTCGGCATCGACCCCGGCCTGCAGACCACCGGCTTCGGCGTGGTGCAGGCGAGCGGCCCACGCCTGGCCTATGTGGCCAGCGGCACCATCCGCACCACGCGGCGCGGCGGCGCCGATCTGGCGCTGGGCGATCTGCCGGGGCGCCTGAAGCTCCTGTTCGACGGCATCTCGGAAGTGGCCGAGCGCTACGCGCCCGATTGCGCCGCCGTGGAAATCGTCTTCGTCAACGTCAACCCGCAATCGACGCTGCTGCTCGGCCAGGCGCGCGGCGCGGCGCTCACGGCGCTGGTGCACGCGAGCCTGCCGGTGGCCGAATACACCGCGCTGCAGATGAAGAAGGCCGTGGTCGGCCACGGGCGCGCCGCCAAGTCGCAGGTGCAGGAAATGGTGCGGCGCCTCTTGAACCTGCCCGGCCTGCCCGGCACCGATGCCGCCGACGCGCTAGGCCTGGCCATCACCCACGCGCACGCGGGCGCCGCGATGGCGCGCGTGGGCGAAGTGGCCGCCCTGCACCGGCGCCAGCACGCGATGTACAAGGGCGGGCGCAGTTACTGAGCGGGCTGCGCGCCCGGCTGCACCTGCGACGCGATCTGGCGCAGCGCCTGCTCGAATACCTCGACCGGCTGGCCACCGGAGATCAGGTGGCGATCGTTGATGATGATCGAGGGCACCGAATGGATGCCCAGTCCCTGGTAGAACTGCTCGCGCTCGCGCACCTCGCCGGCGTATTCACCGCCTTCGAGCACCGCGCGGGCACGCGCCACGTCCAGCCCGAGCGCGGCCACCACATCGAGCAGCACCGCGTGATCGGACGGATTGCGGCCCTCGGTGAAATACGCCGCCAGCAGCGCGTGCTTGAGCGCGCGCTGCTGGCCCGGCGCGCCCTCCTCGCCCAGCCAGTGCAACAGCCGGTGCGCGTCGAAGGTGTTCCAGGTGCGCGTGCGCTTGTCCAGGTTGAAGGTGAAGCCCACCTGCGCGCCGCGCTCGGCAAGCACCGTGCGCGTGTGCGCGAGCTGCTCGGGCGTGGAGCCGTATTTTTCCTGCAGATGCTCCTGCATGTCCTGCCCCTCGGGCGGCATGCCGGGGTTGAGTTCGAACGGCTGGAAATGCCAGTCCAGTTGCACCTCGTCCCGGACCGCCTCGGCCGCGCGCTCCAGCGCATGCAGGCCCACGGCGCACCACGGGCAGACCACGTCGGAGACGAAATCGATCTTCAGCGTCACGGCTGGGCGGGTCATGTTCATCCTTTCATACGGCCAGGGGCCATCGTAGTTACCATGGTGATTCGCCGCCCCGTGGCGCGCGAGAAACATTCCGCCTCTTGCAGGCATCGAAGACCGCGATCGGCGCAGCCCCCCATGGCTTTGAAAGACTACCTCGGCGAACAGTTCCTGGGCATCCTGGCGTCCTACCAGGCCAGCGGCATCGTGCACCACATCGGCGTGGTCTACCTGCGGCGCAACAACCAGATCCGGTTCTTCATTCCGCGAGGCCATGCGCTGGCCATGGGCTCGCTCGTCACGCTGCATCTGGACAACCGCACCGGCGTGGACGAGCTCGACGCCGAACTGCGCGTGTACCGCGCGTCCTGCAAGGGGCGCATCGTGGACATCGACGAGAACTGGGTGACGATAGACCCGCTCGAATGCCAGCTCGTGCACGGGCTCACGCTCGTCGAGGACATCCGCGCGCCGGGCTACGACTACCCGCCCGACGCCCGCCCGCAGCGGCCGCTGCCGCTCACCGCGCTCGCGCGGATGGCGCCGCCCGAGGAAAAGGACCACATGAACAAGGTCGGCGTGCTCACCACGCTCACGCCCGGGCAGCCGCACACCACGGTGCTCGCCTTTCTCACGAGCGAGGACGACGACGTCTTTCTCATCATCGAGCCCGGCACCTTCAAGCTCTCGGTCCTGCAACGCGAGCCACGGTGCTTCTTCGTTATTGACGAACGCGCCAAGTTCACGTTCGACGAGGCCATCCACTGGAACTACACCATCATGGAATCCGTGGCGCACGAAATCCCCAAGGGCACGGCGCTGTATGAAGAAGTGCGCACCGCCTTCATCCTCAAGAACCCGTGGGAAGCGGGCTTCTTCATGCTCGACGGCCTGACCATGCTGCACCTGCCGCGCAAGGCGGTGGTGATGGCAGGCGAGCCGCGTCCGCTGCCCTGAAACCCGCGCGCCCGCCATGCCCAGCCCCTTCGACAGCAGGCGACTCGCCGAGGCCCAGGCGCGCATCCGCGAGCTGGAAGACGAGCGGCGCGTGGCCGAGGCCATCTTTCGCACCACGCAGCCCGTGATGGTGACGGACGCACGCGCCCATATCCAGCGCGTGAACGCGGCGTTCTGCGAGCTCATGGGCTACCGCCCCGAGGAAATGCTGGGCAACACGCCCAAGATGTTCCGCTCCAACCACCACGATGCGGCCTTCTACGCCACCATGGTTCAGACCATCCAGCAGACGGGCCAGTGGTCGGGCGAGGTCTGGGACCGGCGCAAGAGCGGCGACGTCTTCCCCAAATGGATGACCATCACGGCCGTGCCGGACGCCACGGGCACCGTGACCCACATGATCGCCTGCTACACCGACCTGGCGGAGCGCGAGCGCGCCCGGGAGGAAATCGAGCGGCTGGCCTTTCACGACGTGATCACCGGCCTGGCCAACCGCGCCCTGCTGCGCGAGCGCCTGGGCGAAGCCATCAGGCAGGTCAGCAGCAGCGGCGAATACGCCGCGCTGCTGCTGCTCGACTGGGACGACTTCCGGTCGTTCAACGACAGCATGGGCTACCCCCAGGGAGATGCGCTGCTGCGCCTGGCGGGCGAGCGCATCGGCGCCTGCGTGCGCGCCAGCGACACGGTGGCGCGCCCCGGCGGGGACGAATTCGCCATCGTGCTGCACCCCGCCTGCGCCAGCCGCGACCAGGCGGCCGCGCAGACCGAAGCCATGGGCACGCGCATCCTGCAGGCGCTGGCCCAGCCCTGCCGCATCGGCGGCACCGACTACCAGGGCAGCGCCAGCATGGGCGTGGTGCTCTTCGCCGACGGGCAGCTCGACGCCAACGCCCTGCTCAAGCAGGCCGAACTGGCGATGTACGAGGCCAAGCAAAACAGCCGGGGGAACCTGCACTTCTTCGACAGCCAGCTCGAACAGGCCGTGAGCGAGCGCATGCGCATCGAGCGCGAACTGCGCGCAGGCATCGCCGCCGGTGAGCTGCGCCTGCACTACCAGCCCCAGGTCACGGTGCAGGAGGGGCGTCATCTCGCGGTCGTCGGCGCCGAAGCGCTGGTGCGCTGGCAGCATCCGCAGCGCGGCCTGATCACGCCGGGCTTCTTCATCGCGCTGGCCGAGGAGACGGGGCTCATCGCGCCGCTGGGGCGCTGGGTGCTGCAAACCGCTTGTGAGCAACTGGCCGCCTGGAAAGGCCAACCAGCGTTCGCCGATCTGGTGCTGGCCGTGAACGTGAGCGCCGCGCAGTTCCTGGAGCCGGGCTTCATGCAGGAAGTGCTGGAGCTGCTCGCGAGCACGGGCGCGCCACCCGGGCGCCTGAAGCTGGAACTGACCGAAAGCCTGCTGGTGCAGAACGCCGACGCGGTGATCGCCACGATGAGCGCGCTGCAGGCCCATGGCATCCAGTTCTCGCTCGACGATTTCGGCACCGGCTATTCATCGCTGGCCTACCTCAAGCGCCTGCCGCTGCAGCAGCTCAAGATCGACCAGGGCTTCGTGCGCGACCTGGAAACGGACGGCAACGACGCCACCATCGCCCGCTCGATCGCCGCGCTGGCCCGGGGCCTGGGCCTGACGGTGATTGCCGAAGGCGTGGAAACCGCCGGGCAGCGCGATCTGCTCGCGGCCATGGGCTGCACCACCTATCAGGGCTACTACTACAGCAGGCCGCTGGCGCTGCAGGACTTCGAGGCGTGGTGCCTGCGGCAGACGGGCGTGGCCGCCTGACGAGCAAGCGGGCAGGCAGCCACTCCGCCACGCCCATGGAGCATGGCGGGGCAGCGCAGCCCATGCCTTGCGCATCTTCCATAAATCTTCTCACTATTCACGTTTTATCGTGAACAAGTAATTGATTCATCATGATTTTCAAGTTATAAATCTTCTCAAAAATCTTCTCATTCATGCCTACAGACGACCTCCACCGACTGCGTACCGCCCTCGCCGTGCGCACCCCGGCCGCCGCCGCTGACCTGGCCGGCGCGTTGGGCGTGAGCGTGCCCACGCTGCACCGCCTGCTGCAGCGCCTGCCGCCCGGTGAGCTGGTGGGCGCGGGCAAGGCCCGGCGCGCGCGCTACGCGCTGCGCCGCCCGCTGCATGCGGGCCGGGGCGTGCTGGCCGACCTGCCCGTGTATGCCATCACCCCCGAAGGCCAGGCCGAACTGCTGGCGCCGCTGGCCGCACTGCAGGGTGGCGGCTGCTGGATGCCGCTGGCCGGCAGCGGCTGGCCCGTGCCCGACGAGGCGCGCGACGGCTGGTGGCCCGGCCTGCCCTACCCGCTGTACGACATGCGCCCGCAGGGCTACATGGGCCGCCTGTTCGCCCGCGCCGAACACCGTGCCCTGGGCGTGGCGCCCGATCCGCAGGCCTGGAGCGATGACGACGTGCTGCACGTCCTCTCGCTGCGCGGCAGCGACACCAGCGGCTGCTGGATCGTCGGCAACGACGCCTATGCGCTGTGGCAGACCCAGCGGCAGGCGCTGCCCCCGCCATTCACGCCGCAAGCCACCGCCGCGGCCTACGCCCAACTGGCCGACGAGGCCGTGGCCAGCGGCGTGCCGGGCTCCAGCGCGGCGGGCGAATTCCCCAAATTCGCCGCGCGGCGCAACCTGCCGCCCGGCACGGCCAGCGGCACGCCGCACGTGCTGGTCAAGTTCTCGGGCGCCGACGCCGCATCGCCCACGGTGCAGCGCTGGTCCGACCTGCTGGTGTGCGAACACCTGGCGCTTGAGCACGCCGCGCGCCTGCCCGGTGTGCAGACGGCCACCAGCCGGATCCTGCAGCACGGCGGGCGCACCTTTCTGGAGGTGGAGCGGTTCGATCGCCACGGCGAGCACGGCCGCAGCCCGCTGTGCAGCATGGAAACCGCCAACGCCACCCTGCTGGGCGCCCCCTCGCGCGACTGGACGGTGCTGGCCACGCGCCTTGTGGCGCAAGATTGGCTGGCGCCGGAGGACGCTCAGCGCATTGCCCACCTGTGGTGGTTCGGCCGCCTGATCGCCAACACCGACATGCACCTGGGCAACCTGGCCCTGCGCCCCATGCAAGGCCGTCTGGCGCTGGCCCCGGCCTACGACATGCTGCCCATGCTGCACGCCCCGCTGCCGGGCGGCGAGGTGCCGGTGCGCGCCTTCGAGCCGCCACTGCCGCTGCCGCAGCAGCGCGAGGTGTGGCATGCGGCATGGGGGGCAGCGCGGGATTTCTGGCAGGCCGCGGAGGGGGACAAGCGCATCAGCGCGGGGTTCCGGGAGGTGTGCGCGGAGCATGCGGAGCGACTGTCCGCTGCGGCGGAGCATGCGTGACGATGCGACGGTGCTTTTGCCGAGCCGTCCGCACTTCGTAAATAGGAGATCGCAATGGCAGATTCCGACCCCAAAGAGACGTTCATCCATCCACCGCAAAGCAGTCTTCATGCTCCGAAACCCAACGCATCCAGCGGGCTAACCGCTCCTCCCGCGGCCACCTTCAGTACATGCGTATAGATCATGGTGGTAGAGACATCGCTGTGCCCGAGAAGCTCCTGCACCGTGCGGATGTCGGTGCCAGATTGCAGCAAGTGCGTGGCGAAGCTGTGGCGCAGGGTGTGCACGGAGACGGGCTTGCAAATACCAGCCTGGGCCACGGCCTTTTTGACCGCCCGTTGCAACCGCTCTTCAAACAAATGATGGCGGCGTTCAGCACCTGAATGCGGGTCTACAGAGAACGTGGGCGAGGAAAACAACCAGAACTACCCCCAGGTACTGCCTACCTGGGGATACTTGTGCTCCAGCGCATGCGGTGTCTGCACTCCACCACGCTGCGCCTGCCGGTCCTGCTCCCAAACACATCGGGCGTGCAGCCACTGTTGACTGCAATGCGGAAACCAAAGCGCGTGGCAACATCACCACCCGGTCTTTGTTGCCCTTGGCTTCACGGACGACGATCACATGGCGGTCAAAGTCCACGTCCTTGATGCGTAGCCGCAGTCCCTCCATTAGACGCATGCCGGTGCCGTAGAGCAGTTGCGCTAAGAGTCGCATATCAGCCTCCAGAAATTGGAACAACGCGGCCACTTCCTCCTTGGTCGATACACTGGGGATGCGGCGCTCTTGCGCTGGGCGATTGACGCCTTCGAGCCAAGGCAAATTGATGCCCAGCACTTCCCGATAAAGAAACAGCAACGCGCTGAGAGCCTGGTTGTGTGTGGATGCCGAAACCCTGCGCTCAGTCGCCAGCATGGTCAAAAACGCCTCCACCTCTGGCGCACCCATGTCGCGCGGATGCCGCATGCCCTCCGAGCGCCCGCTCCAACGGATGAAAAAGCGCACCCAGTACAGGTAGGCCTTCTCGGTGCTGAGGCTATAGTGAAGGTAGCGAACACGCTCCCGGACCTGGTCCAGCAGTCGTGTGGAGTGCAAAACAGGCGTGCCGGGTTTCATGGGAACGTTATAACTGTGTTCTTACACAGTGTACCGAGCACCAACCCAGGCTGCAAGCCACTTTCAGGAAGAAACCGTGCCCAGAATATCCCGCATCGTCCAGCTTATCCCGCAAGTTCTGCGGGATACATTACGTTAGCCCGCACAAGACATTCCTCATGCGCTCAATCGGAATTATTGATCCTCAAAGGCTTTTGGTTCTGCCACCAAAGCACTGGAAGGCACATGAATTCTGCTTTCACTTACACGATCAGATGGTTCAACTGCTCGTGCAATACGAGGCCAGCGGAGCGCATCTGTGGATTACGAACGCTTTCGAAAAGGCGTTAGCGGATTCGAATGTGAAGGACGTTGATATTGACCTGTTTCAGTTCTTGAAACAGCATGGCCTGCTGCGCCAGTACAAGCACCATATCGTTAGCCATCTGACTTTGGGCCTAACGAGTGACATGCTTCATTTCCTCTACGAGGCACTCATTTGCTTTGAAAAGCGAAAGTTTGCTGTTGGGTTTGCGTTACTTCGAAAGCCGTTGAAGGAGAACCTCCTGTTTCTGTCCTGGCTGCTGTCAGACAGTGACGACTTCATCGCACGCTTTGAGAGCAACACTGCTACAGCGTTAAATGGCATCAAGCCCGAGAGGCGAATTCAAATACTCGCAGGTGCAATTGCTCGATTGGCGACCAAGGAGGCGTTCGCCGAAGATCTGCTTCACGACATGATCTATTCAAAGTCCCATGAAAAGAGCTTTGAACCGATCTGGCAGCGCGCAACGCACCTGATTACCTCCCAAGGGGAACTACTTCGGACGGAGGACTTGAATATCAACTTCATCTTCCACGATGCGGGGTCAGATCACCTCTACGAACTCCTATACGCGAATCTGCCCTATGTGCTCATCTATGCCATGCAAGTGGCGCTCGAATGCTTTTCACAAATTCTTCGTGCAAACGAGCAAACGGTTTCACACCTAATACTTTCAACGATGGGTTGCTATGAGTCCCTGTCTTCAAATGGCAAGCAGCAACATGTTGCGCGCCTCCTTACAAAGAACCTTCATCCGTTTCTGAACTGCCTGCACTGCGCAACTCCACTTCGACTCACGCGAGAAAACGCTGCCGAGATGTACTTAAAAGAAACGTTAACCTGCCGGAAGTGCGGTCTTGCTTCGCCGTTTCCCTTGTACTGGTTGCTTTCACACGCAAAGATTAAAATCGTCCGCGAGAACGGTGCCTCACCAATCCTTGAGGAGGCTCAGTAATGTGGCAATCACAACAGCCGTGCATATCCGACAAAGCTAGGCACGAGTGCGGGCTAACCCGGCGGTGCAGGGGACGCTGCGCGATAAAGCCGCGCAGCGCCCCTGACCTTGAACGTTATGCCGCTTGATCTGGACATCAAGGTCTCCGACGTCATTGCAACCATTGCGTTGCTGATATCCGTTCTCTCGGCGGTCTACGCACGTGGGCAAAGGATAGCTGCGGAACGGGCCAATCTCATTGCGGTTCGCGAAAGCCGCCGCCCGTTACGGCTGCAAGTGTTCCAATCAATGCACCACTTCTCCAAGTATTGCTCAACGTACTGGACGCTTTATCACTTGGGCGAAGTAAACCGAAGCCGAGAGCTTACGGACCGTATTGACACTTTCAAATGGGAAATCGACCAGCATGGACATCTGGATATGCCGGATGTTGAGGAGAAAGCAAAGGCATTCGTTAATGCCGCGTGGAAGCTCCAGAAGCTGGTCGACCGCATTGCGGGCGGCCAGAACAATCCACATGACCGTGAGTACGCCACCGCTCAGGATAATGTGGAGGGTCTCGTAGACTGGTTCGCCAAGGAAAACCGTGAACTCAAGGCTCTCTGCCAAGCATACTTGGGGGCGGCATAACATGACGCTCGACCTCGCTCCCTTCGGTCGCTGGACGCTGCGCGATAAAGCCGCGCAGCGCCGGTCAGCTCTACGTTAGCCCTCTCTATGAAGACCAAAACCTATCTCGGCACGGCTGCTCTTGCAGCGATAGCCACGTTAGCCAAACAGCAGGGCATCCCCCGCGCGAATGAAGCGTTTTCTTTTCTGGTCTCGCCAGAAATCTTTGGGCCTGCCGCTTTCGGTGCACTGTTTGTTGTTGGCCTAATGTTGATCGCGAGCACCCCTCGCCCCTCTGGTGCCAAGTCACTTGCGCTCTGCCTTCATACTGGCTCCCTCATCAGCTTTTCCGGGCTTGCGGGAGGCATCGCGGGCTGGGGCGTCATGGCTTCATTTCTTCACGTTGCTGCATACGGCGCCTCCCAAATTCCCCCCGCCCTCGCGCTTGGAGGGTTTGCCGTGCTCCTTACGGCTGCCCCGCTCTGGATGTATGAGCAAGTCCAACCCATCTTCGCTACTTACTCGTCCTTCCGTATTTCGCAACGACGAGGCATGCTCCTGTTGCAGGCCATTGGGTGGATTACTTCATGCGCCGCTGCTCTCTGTTTCTTATCGTGGCTGGTCAAGGGCTAACCCGGCGTATATGGACTCCCCCTCAAGCGCAAGAAACTGACCGATAGGGTGGCCTGTTGGGAATCGCCTGCAGTCGTATATCCGGCATCTGGGGTGGGATCGTT
>MEFV01000026.1 GCA_001725255.1 Comamonas sp. SCN 67-35
CAGTCGGCTTGTCCCCAATGATCAGACTCTTCATCCACGACTCCTTGAAGTGCGTGGATAAACATCATATCTAATTTATTGAACGCAAATTGGTATCAGGGGCTCAAGACCGCTCTTGTTCGCGCCGCTCCCGGCGCTGGCGCGCACGGCGCGCCTGGCGGCTCTCCTGCGCGCGCGCTGCCTGCTCCCGGCGCTCGTGGCGGCGCGCACGCCAGCGCGCACCGGCCCAGCGCCCCAGCAGCACGCTCAGCAGAGCCAGGATGACGAGCGCCAGGGTTTCGGGCACGGATACGTCGTTCATCATCAGAGCACCCTCGTCACGTCATCGGGCTTGAAGCCGAAATTGCCCGCCTTGCCCTTGCGGCCACGCGCGGCGCCAGCGTTGTTCAGGCTGCGGATCTCCAGTTGCTCCTCGCGCGCCTTGCCGCCGCGGCCCACCCCGGCGATGCGCACGCTGCGCACATAGGCGGCGGCTCCCGCGAGTGCGTCGCCCGCTTCCAGCGCCATCAGGGTCAGGCCACGGCCGCCCTTTTCCAGGCGCTTGAGCTCGCCCAGGCCGAAGGTCAGGATGCGCCCGCCCGTGGACACGCAGGCCACATGCGTTGCCGCTATGGCGCCGATAGCTGCTTGCGCTTGTTCATCCTGCGTTTGAGGCTCTTTTTGTTCAAAATCCAGTGCGACGATGGACGGACGGCAGATGTGCTCGCCCTCGCCCATGTTCATGAACGCCTTGCCGCCGCGCGTGCGCGAGAGCATGTCGGCCACGTGCGCCACGAAGCCGTAGCCCGCGGAACTCGACAGCAGCAGGCTCGCGCGCTCGGCTCCCGCGAAATAGTGCAGCACCTCGGTGCCCGCCTCCAGCTCGATCAGGGTGGTGATGGGCTGACCGTCGCCGCGCGCTCCGGGCAGGCTTGCCACCGGCACGCTGTACACGCGCCCGTTGCCGCCAAAGGCCAGCAGCTGATCGACGGTGCGGCACTCGAAGGTGCCGTACAGGCCGTCACCCGACTTGAACGAAAAGCCCGCCGCATCGTGCCCGTGGCCGGTGCGCGCGCGCACCCAGCCCTTTTCGCTGATGACCACCGTCACCGGCTCGTCGGCCACCTTCACCTCGGCCACGGCCCTTTTCTCGGCCTGGATCAGCGTGCGCCGCGCGTCGCCGAACTCCTTCGCGTCACGCTCGATCTCCTTGACCATGAGGCGGCGCAGCGCCGCCGGGCTGGCCAGGATGTCTTCGAGCTGCCCCTGCTCCTGGCGCAGTTCGGCCAGTTCCTGCTCGATCTTGATCGCCTCCAGCCGCGCGAGCTGGCGCAGGCGGATGTCCAGGATGTCGTCGGCCTGCCGCTCGCTCAGGTTGAAGCGCGCCATCAGCGCCGCGCGGGGCTCGTCGCTCTCGCGGATGATGGCGATCACCTCGTCGATGTTGAGCAGCACGAGCTGCCGGCCTTCGAGGATGTGGATGCGCTCCAGCACCTTCCGCAGGCGGAATTCGCTGCGCCGCGTGATGGTCTGCTGGCGAAATGCTATCCACTCCGTGAGCATCTGGCGCAGGCTCTTTTGCACCGGCCGGCCATCGAGCCCCACGCTCGTGAGATTGACGGGCGCGGACGTTTCCAGACTGGTGTGAACCAGCAGCGTGTTGGCCAGCTCCTCCTGGCTCACGGCCCGGCTCTTGGGCTCGAACACCAGGCGCACCGGCGCGTCCTTGCTCGACTCGTCGCGCACGCCGTCGAGCACCGCGAGCACCACGCCCTTGAGCTGGTTCTGCTCCTGCGTGAGGCTCTTCTTGCCGCTTTTGACCTTGGGGTTAGTGAGCTCCTCGATCTCCTCGAGCACCTTTTGCGCCGAAGTGCCTGGCGGCAGCTCGTTCACCACCATCTGCCACTGCCCGCGCGCCAGGTCTTCGATCACCCAGCGCGCCCGCACCTTCAGGCTTCCGCGCCCGCCGCGGTAGGCGGCCTGGATGTCGTCCTCGCTGCTGATGATCTGGCCACCGCCCGGGTAGTCGGGGCCGGGCAGCAGGGCAAACAGATCCTCGTCGGAGAGCTTCGCGTTCTTGACCAGCGCCACGCAGGCATCGGCCACCTCGCGCAGGTTGTGGCTGGGGATCTCGGTGGCCAGGCCCACGGCGATGCCGCTGGCGCCGTTGAGCAGCGCGAACGGCAACCGCGCGGGCAGCTGGCGCGGCTCCTCGGTCGAGCCGTCGTAGTTGGGCGCGAAATCGACCGTGCCCAGGTCGATTTCTTCAAGCAGCAGTCGCGTGATCTTCGCCAGCCGCGCCTCGGTGTAGCGCATGGCGGCGGCGCCGTCGCCGTCGCGGCTGCCGAAATTGCCCTGCCCGTCGATCAGCGGATAGCGCTGCGAAAAATCCTGCGCCATGCGCACCAGCGCGTCGTACGCCGCGCTGTCGCCGTGCGGGTGAAAGCGCCCGAGCACGTCACCGACCACGCGCGCACACTTGACCGGCTTGGCGGGCGTGTTGCCATTGGCCCCGCCCCAGCCCAGGCCAAGCTGCTGCATCGCGTAGAGGATGCGCCGCTGCACGGGCTTCTGCCCATCGGCCACGTCGGGCAGCGCGCGGCCCTTGACCACGCTGAGCGCGTATTCGAGGTAGGCGCGCTGGGCGTAGGTCGCCAGCGCGAGGTCGTCTCCAGGGCCGGCAGGGGTGAGGTCGAGAACGGTTGGGTCAGTCATTTATTCAGCGGAAAACGGCTCCGGCGCTTGCGTTTCAAGCGCCAGCAGCTCTGGCATGGATCGCATCTTGTTGCGCTGTTTGGCGCGCGGCACGAAGCTGGTCAGCCGTGCAGCTTTTCCTGCAGCCAGACCTTGATCAGTGACTGGTACGGTACGTCGCGCGCATTGGCTGCCGCCTTGATCGAATCCAGCAGATGCTGTGGCAGGCGCAGCGAAATGGTCTTGGTGGTCGGTTTGAGATTGGGCAGAACGACGCGCCGGGCCCGGGACCAGTCGACATAGTCGGTCGAATCGTGGCTCTCCCAGAACGCACGTTCCTCAGCTTCGTTGCTGAAGTGCGGGATTTTCTTGGTCGGCTTGTTCATAAATCATTCGCTCCTTGCGGTGCATGTCCCTCGCAGAAATCACGCGAATCAGGCTTCCGTTCTTTCGCAACGTGAAAGTCACATGAAGCAGCCGTCCGGCCTCGGATCGACCCAACGCCTGATGACGCTCTTCTTGCGCGCTGTGCTTGGCATCGTCCATCAGCAGCAGCGGAATGTTGAAGAAGACCTGCTCGGCCTCGGCCATCGAGACGCCGTGCTTGTCGTTCTTGCAGGCATTGCCGCCGTCCCAGTCAAAACCGGAAATCAGCTCCAGATTCACCATATTTTGTATATGTCCATGATATACGAAACCGCAGGTCAGTCCAACGGATTTCCAACGCCCTCCTCACACATCCACTTCCACCGCGTCCCCATGCAGCTCCATCAGCTCGCGGCGCGCGGCGGCCTCGCCCTTGCCCATGAGCTTGGCGATCTCCAGAGCGGTGGCGGCGAAGTCGAAGGCGCCGAGCTCTACCTGCATGAGGCGGCGCGTGTCGGGGTTGAGCGTGGTTTCCCAGAGCTGCGCGGCGCTCATCTCGCCCAGGCCCTTGAAGCGGCTCACGCTCCATTTGCCCTCGGGCACGCCCTCCTTGCGCAGTTTTTCAAGGATGGCGGTGAGTTCGGCCTCGTCCAGCGCGTAGAGCTTGGTGGCCGGCTTCTTGCCGCGCGCCGGGGCATCGACGCGAAACAGCGGCGGGCGCGCGACGTAGACGTGTCCGGCCTCGATCAGTCTGGGGAAGTGACGGAAAAACAGCGTGAGCAGCAGCACCTGGATGTGCGCGCCGTCCACATCGGCATCCGAGAGGATGCAGACCTTGCCGTAGCGCAGGTTGGACAGGTCTGCCTCGTCCTCGGGTCCGTGCGGATCGACGCCGATGGCCACGGAAATATCGTGGATTTCGGTGTTGGCGAAAAGCCGGTCGCGCTCGACCTCCCAGGTGTTGAGCACCTTGCCGCGCAGCGGCAGGATGGCCTGCGTTTCCTTGTCGCGCCCCATCTTGGCGCTGCCACCGGCGCTGTCGCCCTCGACGAGGAAGACCTCGTTGAGCGCGATGTCGCGGCTCTCGCAGTCGGTGAGCTTGCCCGGCAGCACGGCGACGCCGCTGCCCTTGCGTTTTTCCACCTTCTGCCCGGCGCGCTGGCGCGTCTGCGCGGCCTTGATGGCGAGCTCGGCAATGCGCTTGCCCCACTCGACGTTGGCGTTGAGCCAGAGTTCGAGCGCGGGCCGCACGAAGCTGCTCACCAACCGCACGGCGTCGCGTGAATTCAGGCGCTCCTTGATCTGGCCCTGGAACTGCGGGTCGAGCACCTTCGCCGAGAGCACGTAGCTCACCCGCGCGTACACGTCCTCGGGCATGAGCTTCACGCCCTTCGGGGTCAGCGCGTGCAGCTCAATGAAGCCCTTGACGGCCTGGAACAGCCCGTCGCGCAGGCCGCTGTCGTGCGTGCCGCCGGCAGTGGTCGAGATCAGGTTGACGTAGCTCTCGCGCACCGGATGGCCGTCTTCGGTGAAGGCCAGCACCCACTGCGCGCCCTCGCCCTCGGCAAAGTTGTCGTCGTCCGCCGCGGCATAGCCCTCGCCCTCGAACAGCGGCACGATGGCATCCGCGGGCAGGCTCTGCTCCAGGTAGTCGCGCAGGCCGCCCTTGTACTGCCAGCTCTGCGTCTCTTTCTTCTTCTCGTCAATCAGCTGCACCGTCACGCCGGGCAGCAGCACCGCCTTGCTGCGCAGCACGTGCACGAGCTCGGCCACGGGAATCTGCGGCGATTCGAAGTACCTGGCATCGGGCCAGACGCGCACCGTGGTGCCGCGCCTGCGCTCGCCCTCTTGCGGCTCGCGCAGCGCCAGCGCCTGCGCCACGTCGCCGCCGGCGAATTCCATGCTTGCCACCGCCCCATCGCGAAAGCTCTGCACCTGCATGCGCGTGGCCAGCGCGTTGGTCACCGACACGCCCACGCCGTGCAGGCCGCCCGAGAAGCTGTAGGCGCCGCCCGCGCCCTTGTCGAACTTGCCGCCCGCATGCAGACGCGCGAACACGAGTTCGAGCACGGGCACGTTTTCCTCGGGGTGCAGGCCGTGCGGGATGCCCCGGCCGTCATCCTCCACGCTGACCGAGCCGTCGGCATGCAGCGTGACGCGGATCTTCTTGCCGAAGCCCGCCAGCGCTTCGTCGGCGGCGTTGTCGATCACCTCCTGAATCACGTGCAGCGGGTTGTCGGTGCGCGTGTACATGCCCGGCCGCTGCTTGACGGGCTCCAGACCCTTGAGGATGCGGATGGTGCTTTCGGAGTACTCGGGAACGGGTTTGGTCGGCATGGCGGCGGATTGTAGGACTGGATATAAAAACAGTTTCGACACCGCCCATCGTCCCCGCTTGAACGCCGTTTTTCGTTACAGTGCCGCCATGCGCCGCGCCGTCCCCACGCTCTCCCTCACCCAAATCCTGGTCTGTGGCGCTGCCATCGTCACGCTGTCCACCGGCATACGCCACGGCTTCGGCCTGTGGATGCTGCCCATCACCCAAGCCAACGGCTGGACGCGCGAAACGTTTTCGCTGGCGCTCGCCATCCAGAACCTGGCCTGGGGCGTGCTGGGCATCGTCGGCGGCATGCTGGCCGACCGCCATGGCGCGTTTCGCGTGCTCGTGGGCGGGACGCTGCTGTATGCGCTGGGGCTGGCGGGCATGGCGCTCGCGTCCACGCCGCTGCTGTTCGCACTCACCGCGGGCGTCACCATAGGCGCGGCGCAGGCCGGCACCACCTACGCCATCATCTACGGTGTGATCGGGCGCCAGATCGCGCCACACCGGCGCTCCTGGGCCATGGGCGTGGCGGCGGCCGCGGGATCGTTCGGGCAGTTCCTGCTGATGCCGATCGAAGGCCAGATGATCCTGCACCTGGGCTGGAAGGAGTCGCTGCTCGCGCTCGCGGCTGTGGTGCTGCTCGTGGCGCCGCTCGCCTGGGGCCTGCGCGAGCCGGGGTTCCACGCGGGCGCGACCGCACCGCGCAGGCAGAGCGTGCGCCACGCACTCGCCGAGGCGCTGCGCCACCCGCCCTTCGTGCTGCTCATCGCGGGCTATTTCGTCTGCGGTTTCCAGGTGCTGTTCATCGCGGTGCACCTGCCCGGGTATCTGTCGGACAAGGGCCTCACACCGCAGGTGGCGGCGGGGGCGCTTGCGCTCATCGGGCTCTTCAACGTGGTCGGCTCGTATGCGGCGGGCGCGCTCGGGCAGCGGCTGCAGAAGCGCCACATCCTCTCGTTCATCTACTTCGCACGGGCCGTGGTGATCACGGTCTTCCTGCTCGTGCCCGTCACGCCGCTGTCGGTCTACGTGTTCGCGGCCACCATGGGGGCGCTCTGGCTCTCCACCGTGCCGCCGACCAATGCCGCCGTGGTGCAGATTTTCGGCACCGAGCACTTTTCCATGTTGAGCGGCCTGGCCTTCTTCAGCCACCAGCTCGGCAGCTTCATGGGCGTGTGGCTGGGCGGCTACCTGTATGACGCCACGGGCGACTACAGCGTGGTCTGGTATCTGACCATCGCGCTGGGCATCGCGGCCGGCTTCGTCAACCTGCCGGTGCGCGAGGCGCCCATCCACCGCACGCCGGAGCTGGCGTGATGACCACGCCGCGCCTGCTGCTGTGGATCGCGATGCTGCTGGCGCTGGCGGGCAGCGTGCTGCTGTACCTGCAGCCGGGTTTCATGGTGCTGCTGGCCGAACAGGTCTGGGCCTGTTTCTGAACGATGCACGAACACCTTCCGCCATCCGACTGGGTGCTGCGCTGGGCGCATCTCGTCCCCGTCGGCGGGCGTGTGCTCGACGTCGCCTGCGGCAGGGGCCGGCACCTGCGCTGGTTTCACGAACGAAATCACTCTGTAACCGGCGTGGATCAATCGCAAGAAGCTATCGATTCAATATCGATGCTGGGCGAAGCCGTTTGCGCGGATATCGAAAACGGCCCCTGGCCCTTCGCCGGGCGCAGCTTCGACGGTGTGATCGTGACGAACTACCTCTGGCGAGCGCTGCTGCCCACGATCGTCGCAAGCGTCGCGCCCGGTGGCGTGCTGATCTACGAAACCTTCGCGCAGGGCAACGAGACCGTGGGCAGACCCTCGCGACCGGATTTCCTGCTGCGCCCGGGCGAGCTCCTCGCGGCCTGCGCGTCGCTGCGCATCGTGGCCTACGAAGACGGCTTTCTCCCCGCGCCCGAGCGCTTCGTGCAGCGCATCGCGGCCATGCGCCCGCCGGCATCACCGTCAACCCCGGCGGCGCGCATCCCGTTGCAGCTGCCATAGAATGCTCCATTAACGATTTTTGACACGGACATGACCACCCGCAGTCCACTCTTCACCGGCAGCACCGTTGCCCTCGTGACCCCCATGCACGAGGATGGCAGCGTCGACTACCCCACGCTACGCAAACTCATCGACTGGCACATCCAGGAAGGCACCGACTGCCTCAGCGTCGTCGGCACCACGGGCGAGTCGCCCACCGTGAACGTCGAGGAGCACTGCGAAATCATCCGCGTGACGGTGGAGCAGTCCAAAGGGCGCGTGCCCGTGCTCGCGGGCTGCGGCGCCAATTCCACGCACGAGGCAATCGAGCTGGCGCGCTTTGCCAAGAAGGTGGGCGCGCACAGCCAGCTGCAGGTGGTGCCCTACTACAACAAGCCCACGCAGGAGGGCCAGTACCTGCACTTCAAGGCCATCGCCGAGGCCGTGGGGGATCTTCCCATGGTGCTCTACAACGTGCCCGGCCGCTCGGTGGCCGACATGCAGCACGACACCGTGCTGCGCCTGGCGCAGGTGCCGGGCATCGTCGGCATCAAGGAAGCCACGGGCGACATCGGTCGCGCGCAGTGGCTGATCCGCGACGTGCCCGAGGGCTTCGCCGTCTATTCGGGCGACGATGCCACCGCGGTCGCGCTCATGCTCTGCGGCGGGCAGGGCAACATCAGCGTGACGGCGAACCTCGCGCCGCGCCTGATGCACGAGCTGTGCGTCGCGGCCATCGCGGGCGATGCGAGCACGGCCATGCGCATCCAGCGCCAGCTGATGCCGCTGCACAAACACCTGTTCGTCGAAGCCAACCCGATCCCCGTCAAGTGGGCCATGGCGCGCCTGGGCCTGTGCGGCAGCACCCTGCGCCTGCCCATGACGGCGCTGGCCAGCGCGCACCACGCCAGCGTCGAAGCGGCGCTGCGCGCCAGCGGCCTGCTGCACTGAATCCATTCACCTCACCACGAAAGATTCCCGCGTGAACCCGACCCTACGCCTGGGCCTGCTGGGCCTCGCCGTCACGCTCTCGGCCTGCTCCACCCTCGAGAGCGACAAAATCGACTACAAGAGCGCCGCCGTCGGCTCGACGCTGGAGGTGCCTCCCGACCTCACGCAGCTGAGCACGGACACACGCTACGTCGTCCCCGGAAAAGCCAATTCGGCAGCCGCCTACGAAGCCGGCCGCGCGCAACAGGCCAAGGCCGGGATCAACGCGGCGCCCAACACAGTCGGCGACGTGCGCATCGAGCGCGACGGCAACGGGCGCTGGCTGGTGGTGGCACGCTCGCCCAACCAGCTGTGGGAGCCGGTGCGCGATTTCTGGCTCGAACACGGCTTCGTTCTGGCGCTCGATCAGCCGCAGCTGGGCATCATGGAAACCGACTGGGCCGAGAACCGCGCCAAGATACCGCAAGACGTGATCCGTCGCACCATCGGCAAGGTCTTCGATTCGCTCTACTCCACGGGTGAGCGCGACAAGTTCCGCACGCGGCTGGAGCGCCGCGCCGACGGCGGCACGGACATCTACATCACGCACCGCGGCATGGAGGAGGTCTACACCAATGCGCAGAAAGACAACACGATGTGGCAGCCCCGGCCGGAAGACCACGAGTTGGAAACGGAATTCCTGCGCCGCCTCATGGTGAAACTTGGCGTTTCGGAAGAACAGGCCAAGGCCGCCGTGGCCGCGGCACCGGCGGCATCATCCGCCGCCACGGCCCAGCTGGCCAACGTGAACGGTGCGCAGATCATCGAACTGCACGATGACTTCGATCACGCGTGGCGGCGCGTGGGCCTGTCGCTGGACCGCACCGGCTTCACGGTGGAAGACCGCGACCGCAGCCAGGGCACCTACTTCGTGCGCTACGTCACGCCCACCGACAAGAAGGAACCAGGCTTCTTCGGCAAGCTCTTTGGCTCCACCAGCAACGCCGCGCCGCCCGAGAAGTACCGCATCGTCGTGCACGGCAATGGCGGGCAGAGCACCGTCTCGGTGCTCAAGGCGGACGGCCAGCCTGAAAGTTCGGCTAACGTGGACCGCATCCTGCGCATCCTGGTGGATGACCTGAAGTAAATCCCGGACACCCCCATGAAAAAGCCCCGGTTCGCCGGGGCTTTTTCATGGGCTGGGCCCCATCGGCCCCAGCTCGCGTCGCAATGCTTACTTGCTCGCTGCCTGAGCTGCCTTGTCCGCAGCTTCCTTGGCTGCCTGCGCGGCGTCCTTGGCGGCATCCACGGTGGCGTCACCCGCAGCCTTGGCGGCATCGCCCGCGGCGGTGGCGGCTTCGGAAGCTGCATGGGATGCGTCCTTGGCCGCGTCCTTGGCAGCGTCCACGGCGTTCGTTGCCGCTTCGGCAGCCGGCGAGGGCGCGGGTGCAGGGGCAGTGACCGGAGCAGCAGGAGCGGCGGCAGGCGCCGGAGCAGATTCCTGCTTGTCACCGCAAGCCACGAGTGCGCCCGCTGCAAGCAGCGACGCCAGAACGACAGAATATTTCATGGTCAATCCAGAAAAAAATGAAACGCAGGTATGTCAATGCGAACCACCCCGCCATCCGGGAATTTCCTGCACCCGGGCAACAGGGTTCATCTGCCGCGCAATTCGGCGAGGGTGAATTCAAAGTTGATTGTAGGCATTTGGGTCAATCCTGATTAACCCTTATCGCAAATATTTGTCACAGGCCCAGCACCGACGCCGGGAAACCCGGCGCGGAACGGCTCTGCAGCCACTCATCGAGCTGCTCGCGCTGCCAGGTCAGGCGCTGCGCCTCGCGCGAGCTGACGCCGTTGCTGCGCACGGGATCAAGCCGCTGCAGCATCCACATCGGCGACCAAAGAACGCTGGGCATTTCCTCGCTGCCGAGCGTCCTGGCCTTGCGCGCCACCACCACATGATCCCAGCGCACGCGCCAATGCACAAAGCGCGGATGCAGGCGTGCCACGGCATCGAAATTTCCCGCCAGCATCGTCAGGCGCCGCCGGTGCCCGGCCCAGCGGTGCAGGCTCTCCACCACCTCTTTTTCGCCCAGCGGCCAATCGGCAAAATCAAAATCGCTGAGCACAAGTTCGGGCCAGGCCTGGCTCGCAGCGCCGGTCAGGGCATCGCGCACCAGCTGGCGAAACGCCTCGCGCCCCTCGAAACGCCCCGCGGGCAATGGACATTCATGGTTGTCGGCCTGCATGTTCAACTCCATGCACGCGGCTTCTTCGCCACGGCAAACTGCTGCGACAATTCTCGCCCATGGACATCACCGAACACTGCGTCGTTGCGCTCACCTGGGTTTTGCAGGACACCCTGGGCGAAGAGTTGGATGTGCTGCAGGAGCCCGTGGAGTTTCTCGTGGGCGGAGACGACCTGCTCGCGCGCCTGGAGCAAGCGCTGCAGGGCCACGGCACGGGCGCGGAACTGGCGCTGCATCTCGAACCCGAAGAGGCCTTTGGCGACTATGACGAGAGCCTGCTCTTTCTCGAACCGCGCTCGGCCTTTCCCGAGGCGATCGAAGAGGGCATGATCATCGAAAACACCAGCCTGCCCACCGACATGGCCACCAGGCTGCCCAGGGACCACCTGTTCACCGTCTCCCAGATCTACCCCGATCACGTGGTGCTCGACGGCAACCATCCGCTGGCCGGCATCGCACTGCGTCTCACGCTCAAGGTGCACGGTGTGCGCGAGGCCACGCCCGAGGAAACCGAGCGCCGCAGCGCTGGCGCCGGTTTCTTCAAGCTGCATGCATAGGGGCGCGTGTCCACGCGCTACATGCGCGTGATCTGCCCGCGATAGAACCGCACGCGCTCACCGCGTCGCAGGCCCCCTAGCGCAGGCACGCTGAACACCTCTTGCGCGCCATCGTCAAAGCGCACCGTGACGGAGTACGGGCCGGTGCTGCCTTGGTTGGTGTTGGCTTCGATGGCATTGCCCGCCACCGCACCGCCCACTACGCCCGCGATGGTGGCCAGGGCGCGGCCGGTGCCGCCGCCAACCTGGTTGCCGAGGACACCCCCGATGACACCCCCGGCCACCGCGCCCGCGCCGCTGGTGCCGTGGCTCGTGCGTTCGCCCTCGATGCCGACCACCGTCCCGTAACGCGTGCCCTGGGGATCGGTCTGCGCCTGATAGACCTGCGCGGGCTGGCTTGCGTAACGTGGTGCGGGATAGGGCCTGGGTTGGCTGCTCGCGCACCCGACCAGCAAACTTGCCACAGCCACGCCGGCCACTGTGGTGGCCATGGAAACGATTCGCTTCATCATCATTCCTTCACTGCAATCGGCTCCACGCCATGCAGGCATTCAGTGACGCCCGGTGGAGCCATAACCGTTTCGACCACGCTCGCTGATCACAAATTCCTGCACCACGCGAAATTGCGCCTGTACGACGGGAACGATGACCAGCTGCGCCAACCTCTCCAACGGCTGCACGGTGAAGATCGTTGACGAACGGTTCCAACAACTCACCATCAGCTCTCCCTGGTAGTCGCTGTCGATCAAGCCGACCAGGTTGCCCAGCACGATGCCGTGCTTGTGCCCCAACCCGGAGCGCGGCAGGATGAGCGCGGCATATCCCGGGTTCTTCAGATGGATCGCCATGCCGGTGGGCACCAGCTCCCACTGCCCCGCGCCGAGCTCGAGCGGCGTCTTCAGGCACGCACGCAAATCGAGCCCCGCGCTGCCGGGCGTGGCGTACGTGGGCATCTGCGTGCGCAGGCGCTCATCGAGAATTTTCAGATCAACATCCATGATGCGATGACATTCAACGACCCTTGTGGGCGCCGACCCAGCGGATCACCGCCGAAACCAGCAACGCGCCCGCGAACACGAGCGCCGGAACGATCAGGCGCGGCATGAACACCATGGCCAGCACCACCATGGCGGCAGCCACCCCCACCTGCAACTTCAAATAGCCCCCCGGGTTGCCCGGCCGTGTCGGCCCACCCTGGCCCACGGTATTGTCACCGCGGCGGGGCACCGCCGCCGTCGGGCGCGCGGCCTTGCCCGGGTCGGCGTCGGAGGCACCGGTCGATGGCGAAGGTGACGGCGGCACGGGAGCCTGCGCCGCGCCACCGGTGAGCTGTTCGACGTAGCGCGCGAAATCCCCATCGCGCGGACCTTCCGCCATGGGCAGCGTCATGCGCCACCTCCAGCCGATGCCGACGCGCGCGCCGCCGCGAGCCTGCGTGAGAGTTCGGCCACCAACTGCCGGCCGAGCTCGCGCTTGCTGGCCCGGGGCAATTCCCGCATGCCCGCCTCATCGACCAGCAGCAGGGCGTTGTCATCCTGGCCAAAGGTGGCCGGACCGATGTTGCCCACCAGCAGCGGCACGCCCTTGCGCTCGCGCTTGGCCTTGGCATGCTCTGCCAGCCGGTCGCTTTCGGCCGCGAAGCCCACGCAGTAAAGCTCACCGCGCCGGGCGCGCTCGCTCGCCGCCACGGTGGCAAGAATGTCGGGGTTCTCAATGAATGACAGCTGCGGCACCTGCCCCGAACCATCCTTCTTGATCTTGCACGGCGCCGCTGTTGCCGGGCGCCAGTCCGCCACCGCTGCCGTGGCGATGAATACGCGCGCATCGCGCACATGGTGCTCGACCGCCTGCAACATGTCCTGCGCCGACTGCACGTCGATGCGCATGACGCCGCGCGGCGTCGGCAGCGCCACCGGCCCCGCCACCAGCGTCACCTCGGCTCCGGCCTCGCGCGCCGCCAGCGCCAGGGCGAATCCCATCTTGCCGCTGGAGCGGTTGGTGATGCCGCGCACCGGGTCGATGGCCTCGAACGTGGGGCCCGCCGTGATCAGCACATGCTCACCGCGAAGCAGCTTGGGTGTGAAGAAAGCCTCCAGTTCCTGCACGATCTCGGCAGGCTCCAGCATGCGCCCGTCACCCGTCTCGCCGCACGCCTGCGCTCCGCAGCCCACTCCGAGCGAGACGGCGCCGTCGGCCACGGCCCGCGCCAGATTGCGCTGCGTGGCCGGATGCGCCCACATTTCGCGGTTCATCGCAGGCGCCAGCAGCAGCGGCACCCTGTCCATGGGGCGCGCCACGCACAGCAGTGCCAGCAACTCCGTGCATCGCCCCTGGGCCAGCTGCGCGATGAAATCGGCGCTGCAGGGGGCGATCAGCATCGCGTCGGCTTCGCGGCTCAGATTGATGTGCGGCATGGCGTTGGCCTCGCGCCCGTCCCACTGAGACGTGTACACGGCGCGCCCGCTCACGGCCTGCATCGTGGTGGACGTGATGAAGTGCTCGGCCGCCTCGCTCATCACCACCTGAACGGTGGCTCCCGCCTTGGTGAGCAGCCGCGCGAGCTCCGCGGCCTTGTAGCAGGCCACGCCGCCAGAGAGCCCGAGAACGATGTGTTTGCCGGATAAGACGCTCATGGCGGGCAATTTAGCAGACTCCCCTGCCCCGTGGCGCTCAGCCGCCGGACGCCAGCAACGGCGGCGCATGCGCGCCAGCCCGCGGCTGCAGACGAAATTGCGCCGCCATGTCCGCGAGCTGGCGGGCCTGCTCCTGCAGCGAACCCGACGCCGCCGAGGTCTCTTCCACGAGGGCCGCGTTCTGCTGCGTCACGCCGTCCAGGTGCGACACCGCCTGGTTGATCTGCGCCAGCCCCAGCGACTGCTCGCGGCTGGCCGAGGCGATCTCGTCCACGATCTGGGCAACGCGCTCGATGCCGGCGACGATCTCCTGCATCGTCGTGCCGGCCTGGGCCACCTGTTCGGTTCCGACATCGACCTTGGCCACCGAGGTGGTGATCAGGTCCCTGACCTCGCGCGCCGCGTCGGCGCTGCGCTGGGCCAGTGCGCGCACTTCGCTCGCGACCACCGCGAAACCACGCCCCTGCTCACCGGCACGCGCTGCTTCCACGGCCGCATTGAGCGCGAGGATATTGGTCTGAAACGCGATGGAATCGATCACGCCGATGATGTCCACGATCTTGCGCGACGAGGTATTGATCGCCTCCATCGTCTGCACCACCTGCCCCACCACCTGCCCGCCGTGCTGCGCGATCTGGGTCGCCTGCGCCGCGAGTTGATTGGCCTGAAGAGCGCTGTCGGCGTTGTGCTGCACGGTGCCGGAGAGCTCCTCGGTGGAAGACGCCGTCTGCTCCAGTGCACTGGCCTGCTGCTCCGTGCGCGACGACAGATCCATGGTGCCCGCCGCCACCTGGGTGGATGCCCCGGCAATCGCCTGCGCGCCATCGCGCACCTGGCCGATCATCTGGTTCAGGTTGCCGCGCATGAGCTCCATCTGGGTGAGCATGGCGGCGATCTCGTCCTTGCCTTCGGCCTTCACGGGTTGTGTCAGATCGCGCGCGGCGATGGATGCCGCGGTGGCGTTGGCCACGCGAAAGCCGCTGAGCAGCCGCGACAACAGCAGCAGGCCCAGCAGCGAAGCCGGCAAGCCCAGGAAAAGCGCCGACAGGACGAAGACCACCAGACCGGTCTTGAAGCGGCTCTGCGCGCCCTGGACGGCCTGGTCGGCCTGGGCGATCTGTTCTGCGCGGAAGTCGCGGGCCGCGCCGATCAGGGCTTCACCCTGAGTGCGCCCCGCTTCGACAAACGCCAGCATCACGGCGGGGGAGAAATCGCCCTTGGCAACAGCATCGGTCGCCTTGTCCAGCTGCGCCACCCAAGCCACGCGCGCCACCTGCAAGGCCTGGGCGAGCCCCTTCTCCCGTTCACTGGCGGCGGCCGCCACCAACGCATCGATCTGCTGCGCCACCCTGGCGCGGTTGGCCTTGACGGCGTCCAGATGCAGCTGGGCGGGATGATCGTGCAGCGACGCGAGCGGCGAGTCGGGCGCGTGCTGGAACGCCAGCAGCACCTGCAGCCGGTTTTGCACTGTCAGATCGGCGGCATCCGCGGCCTGCAGGGCCAGGGTCATCGCATGCTCGTGAACCGCCTTCAGGCCGTCGCGGGCCGACGACAGCCCCCAGTAGCTGACGGCAATGATGACCACGCCCGAGAGCCAGCAACCGCACAGGACCAGCAGGAACCGTTGGGTGATACGCAGGTTGTTCCACATGAAAGAACTCTGAAAGTTTCAGGAAAGACATTTCCGCAGCGCAACATGGGACGGAAACGCACCGCGCATGGTAACTGGAGAAGATGGGCGTTTTGTCACAGGAATTGCATAAACGCACAACTACCGTCCGGCGCAGCGGCGCCCGCAACGAGGGCGCCTGGGCGCTCCCTATAATCAGCATTTCCACCCCAAGCACGACATGACCAAATTCGTCTTCGTCACCGGTGGTGTGGTGTCTTCCCTGGGCAAGGGAATCGCCTCTGCCTCCCTCGCCGCGATCCTGGAGTCGCGGGGCCTGAAAGTCACCCTCGTCAAGCTCGACCCCTACATCAATGTCGATCCGGGCACGATGAGCCCGTTTCAGCACGGCGAGGTATTCGTCACCGACGACGGCGCCGAAACCGATCTGGACCTGGGCCACTACGAGCGTTTCATCGAAACGCGCATGCGCCAGGCCAACAACTTCACCACCGGGCGCATCTACCAATCAGTGCTCGAAAAGGAGCGCCGCGGCGACTACCTGGGCAAGACGGTGCAGGTGATTCCGCACATCACGGGCGAAATCCAGGAATTCATCAAGCGCGGCGCTGGCATCGGTACACCCGACGCGGTGGACGTGGCCATCTGCGAGATCGGCGGCACGGTGGGCGACATCGAATCGCTGCCCTTCCTCGAAGCCGCGCGCCAGCTCGCGCTCAAGCTCGGCCCCAACAACACCGCCTTCGTGCACCTCACCTACCTGCCGTGGATCGCCACCGCGGGTGAGCTGAAAACCAAGCCCACACAGCACACGGTGCAGAAATTGCGCGAGATCGGCATCCAGCCCGACGCGCTGCTGTGCCGCGCGCAAAAGGCCGTGCCCACCGAGGAGCGCGAGAAAATCTCGCTCTTCACCAACGTGCCCGAATGGGGCGTGATCAGCATGTGGGACGTGGACACCATCTACAAGGTGCCGCGCATGCTGCACGAGCAGGGCCTGGACGGCCTGATCTGCGACAAGCTGCGCCTGAACACGCGACCGGCGACGCTGCAGCGCTGGGACGACCTGGTGTACGAGTGCGAGCACCCGCAGGGCGAGGTGCGCGTGGCGATGGTGGGCAAATACGTGGAGCTCACCGACGCCTACAAATCGGTGAACGAGGCGCTCAAGCACGCGGGCATGCACAACCATGTGCGCGTGCAGATCACCCACCTCGATTCCGAAACCATCAGCGACGCCAACGCGGCGCAGCAGCTCGGCGGCTTCGACGCCATTCTCGTGCCCGGCGGTTTCGGCTCGCGCGGCATCGAGGGCAAGATTTCGACGGCACGCTACGCCCGCGAACACAAGCTGCCCTACCTGGGCATCTGCCTTGGCATGCAGGTGGCCACGATCGAGTACGCGCGCCACGTGGCAGGCATGGCCAGGGCCAACTCCACCGAATTCGACCCCACGACGCCCTACCCCGTCATCGCCCTGATCACCGAATGGAAGGACGCAGACGGCAGCATCAAGACGCGCGACGAACATTCCGACCTGGGCGGCACCATGCGCCTGGGGGCACAGTCTTCGGACGTGCAGCCCGGCACGCTCGCGCACCAGATCTACGGCGATGTCGTGACCGAGCGCCACCGCCACCGCTATGAGGCCAACGTGCAATACCTCGATGCGCTGCGCAAGGCGGGCCTCGTGATCTCCGCGCTCACCCAGCGCGAACACCTGACTGAAATCGTCGAATTGCCCCAGAACGTGCACCCTTGGTTCATCGGCGTGCAATTTCACCCGGAATTCAAATCCGCCCCCTGGAGCGGGCATCCGCTGTTCAATTCCTTCATCGCAGCTGCCGTGACCCGGCACAAAGGCTGAATGCCATGCGTCTGTGCGATTTCGACATCGGGCTCGATCATCCCTTCTTCCTGATCGCCGGACCCTGCGTGGTCGAGAGCGAGCAGTTGCAGATGGACGTGGCCGGCCAGCTCAAAGAGCTCACCGCCAGCCTGGGCGTACCCTTCATCTTCAAGAGCAGCTTCGACAAGGCCAATCGATCCAGCGGCGACAGCTTTCGCGGGCCGGGCATGGAAAAGGGCCTGGAGATTCTCGCCAAGGTGAAGAAAGCCATTGGCGTGCCGGTGCTCACCGACGTGCACACCGAGGCCGAGGTGGCGCCCGCCGCCGCCGTGGTCGATGTGCTGCAGACGCCCGCCTTCCTGTGCCGCCAAACCGATTTCATTCGCGCCGTGGCGCAGTCGGGCAGGCCGGTGAACATCAAGAAGGGGCAGTTTCTCGCACCCCACGACATGGTGAACGTGATCGCCAAGGCCCGCGCCGCCGCGCGTGAAAAAGGCCTTCCCGAAGACAACTTCATGGCCTGCGAGCGCGGCGCGAGCTTCGGCTACAACAACCTCGTGAGTGACATGAGGAGCCTCGCCATCATGCGCGAGACCGGCGCGCCCGTGGTCTTCGACGCCACGCACAGCGTGCAGCTGCCCGGCGGCAACGGCACGAGCAGCGGCGGCGTGCGCGAGATGGTGCCGGTGCTCGCGCGTGCGGCCGTGGCCGTGGGTGTGGCGGGCCTGTTCATGGAAACCCATCCTGACCCGCTACACGCGCTCTCCGACGGCCCCAACGCCGTGCCGCTCAGGCACATGCGCGCGCTGCTCGAATCGCTGCGCGAACTCGATGCCGCGGCCAAGCGCCGCCCCTTTCTCGAAAACGACTTTGGAGTCTGAACCATGCCCTGTGGCTACATCATTGCTTCGGTGGAAGTGACCGACCCGGACGCCTACGACGTCTACAAAAAACTCAGCACCGAAGCCATGCGCGTGCACGGCGCCGAGGTGCTGGCGCGCGGCGGCAAGGTAGAGACACTGGAAGGCGGCTGGAACCCCGGACGCACCGTGATCCTCAAATTCCCGAGCGTCGAGGCGGCCAAAACCTATTGGGATTCGCCCGAGTACCGCGCCGCCCGCGCCGCGCGCGAGGGCGCCTGCACCATGCGCATGGTCGTGGTCGAAGGCGTATAGACTCTATATTTGATAGCGCACGGCGCTTTACGGACAATCGCCAGCGCACTGTTTGATTCATATTCAGAGCTTCAATGCACTGACAGCCCACGGAAGGACCCCCATGAGTGCCATCGTTGACATCGTCGGCCGCGAAATCCTGGACAGCCGCGGCAACCCCACCGTCGAATGCGACGTCCTGCTCGAATCGGGCGTGATGGGACGCGCGGCCGTGCCCAGCGGCGCCTCCACCGGCTCGCGCGAGGCCATCGAGCTGCGCGATGGCGACAAGGGCCGCTACGGCGGCAAGGGCGTGCTGCGCGCGGTCAATCACATCAACACCGAGATCTCGGAGGCCGTGCTCGGGCTTGATGCCTCCGAACAGGCCTTCCTTGACAAGACACTGATCGACCTGGACGGCACCGAAAACAAGAGCCGCCTGGGCGCCAACGCCCTGCTCGCCGTCTCCATGGCCGTGGCACGTGCGGCGGCCGAGGAAGCGGGTCTGCCGCTGTACCGCTACTTCGGTGGCATGGGCGGCTGCCAATTGCCGGTGCCGATGATGAACGTGATCAACGGCGGCGCGCACGCCAACAACGGCCTGGATGTGCAGGAATTCATGATCATCCCCGTGGGCGCCGATTCGTTTCGCGAGGCGTTGCGCTGGGGCGCCGAGGTGTTCCACGCGCTCAAGAAGATCATCCACGACAAGGGCATGAGCACGGCCGTCGGTGACGAGGGTGGCTTTGCCCCGCGCGTGGAAAACCACGAGGCAGCGATCCAGCTCATCCTGCAGGCGATCGAGGCGGCGGGTTACACCGCGGGCGAGCAGATCGCGCTGGGCCTGGACTGCGCCTCCAGCGAGTTCTACAAGGATGGGCAATACGTGCTGAACGGCGAAGGGGGCCTGAAGCTCAGCGCCGAGCAGTGGAGCGACATGCTGCGCGCCTGGGCCGACAAATACCCCATCATCAGCATCGAGGACGGCATGGCCGAGGGCGACTGGGACGGCTGGAAGCTGCTCACCGAGCGCCTGGGCAAGAACGTGCAGCTCGTGGGCGACGACCTGTTCGTCACCAACACCAAAATCCTGAAGGAAGGCATCGCCAAGGGCGTGGCCAACTCCATCCTCATCAAGATCAACCAGATCGGCACGCTGACCGAAACCTTCGCCGCGATCGAGATGGCCAAGCGCGCAGGCTACACCGCCGTGGTGAGCCACCGCTCGGGCGAGACCGAGGACAGCACCATCGCCGACATCGCCGTGGGCCTGAACGCCGGGCAGATCAAGACCGGGTCGCTCAGCCGCAGCGATCGCATCGCCAAGTACAACCAGCTGCTGCGCATCGAGGAAGACCTGGGCGATGTGGCCGAGTACCCGGGCCGCGCGGCGTTCTACAACCTGCGCTGAGCCCGCGGACTGCTGTTGCCGCTGGTTGAATCTTGGGCTCGCGTACCGTCGCCCTGCTGTTGCTGCTGTTGCTGCTGCTCGTGCACGTGCGGCTGTGGAGCGGACACGGCAATCTGGGCGATGTCGCGGCCATGCGCGCGCAGCTCACCGAGCAGCAGGCGGCCAATGCCAAGGCGCGCCAGGCCAACGAGCAGCTGAGCGCCGAGGTACGTGACCTCAAGCAGGGCCTGGACATCGTCGAGGAAAAGGCGCGCAGCGAGCTCGGCATGGTCAAGCCCGGCGAGATCTACGTGGAAGTGCTTCCCGGACGGGCTCCGCGCCCATGAAGCTCAAGACTGCGGTGCGGCGGCGCCCGATGATGGTGGCGCATCCTGCGGCCGCTGCCCATCACGGCACTTGAAGGCCTCGGCAAACGCATCCAGATGCGTGAGCAGCACGCGCAGCGCTGCGCTGTTGTGACGCCGCTGCATGTACGCCGCATAAAGCCACACGTTGGACGGTGAAAACGGCTCGAGCGCGCACTCGAGCGCGCCACTGTCGATCCACTGCGCCAGCGCGCGTCGCGGTGCCCACATCACACCCAGGCCCTGCGTGGCCAGCGTGATGAGCGGGGCCGCCAGCGTTGCGTTCACCCGTGGCTGCAGGGCCAATTCGAACGGCTTGCCAGCCACCTCGAAGTGCCAGCGCGGCGCCTGCCCGTGCAGGCTCCAGGCCAGTTGCGCGTGGGTACACAACTCTCGCGGATGCGCGGGCTTGCCATGCGCCTTCCAGTACGCGGGCGCGGCCACGGCCACGAAATCCAGGGGCAGCAGGCGGCGCACGATCAGGTTCTGGTCCTCGATGGGTCCGACGCGAAACGCCAGGTCCACGCCCTCTTCGGCCAGCCCCACCACCCGGTCGGTCACGTACAGATCGAGATCCACCTCCGGATAGCGCAGCAGAAAGTCGCCCAGCATCGCCGGCAGGTCGGTGTGCACCAGACCGTAGGGCACGGTGACCGTCAATCTGCCGCTGGGCCGCGTGGCGCGTTCATGCAACTCACCCTGCGCCAGGTCCACGAGTTCGAGCAGCGCGCTGCTGCGTTCGAACAGCAACTGCCCGGCGTCGGTCAGCGACACCTTGCGCGTCGTTCGATGGAACAAACGCAGGCCGAAACGCGTTTCTAGCTGTGCGATGGCCTTGCTGACGCTCGCAGGCGAAACGCCTTGCGCAGCAGCGGTGGCCGAGAAACTGCCGCGCCGCGCCACCTCGCGAAAAATTTGAATGAGATCAAGGGAGTCCATATGTAGATTATTTCCTATATCGAAACAATCAAATTCGTTTACAGGTATTTTTTTAACCCGTTAGCGCCCCGAAACTATCAGCCATCGAAGGACACAACACAAGCCCTTCGACGGGAAAAGGTCAGGCCTGCACCGTAGCCGCCGTTTCGACAAGTGCTTTGTTCAACCGTTTTACTTCAGGAAAAATCATGATCCGCATCAACACCACCCTCTCCGCCATCGCCGCTGCCCTGCTGCTGTCAGGCACCGCCTTCGCCGCCGACCTGCAACCCGCTGCCGGCGAGGCCCCGTTGGCCCTTTCGCAAGTCACGCCGGGCACCAGCGTGGTCCAGCGCGCCGATGTGCGCAAGGCCGCCGCAAGCCAAGCGCCGGTGGCAGGCAACCTGCCCATGGCGCAGCCGACGGTCGGGACCAGCACGCTGACCCGCGCCCAGGTGCGCGAAGCCACGCGCGACGCCATCGCGCACGGTTACCGCGTGGCCAGCGGCAACCTGTCGTGAACCCCGTTCGTTGAGCGCCGGCGCAAGCCGATCGCTCGGACTCAGGGAAAAGGCACGCAGCCCGGCTGCGTGCCTTTTTTCATTTTGCGCCGGGTGTCATGCTCCTCGCACTCAACGGCAAACCCCCGATTGCCAACCCGGTGGGATGGTGTGTAATCTGCCCCTACCCATCCACCCGACAGGGCGGCCTGCACTCACGAGGTCGGTGCCGCGGTCACCACCGGAGAACAAAAAAATGAATCTGTCCCATTGGCGCGTCAGCACCCGGCTGACCGTCGGTTTCGGCGCGGTCTGCGCGCTCCTCGTCGTCTGCGTGATCACGGGGGTGCTGACCTTGCGCGCCATCACCAAGGACCTCCGAACGATCGTGGTTGAAAACCTGCCCACCGTGGCGGCATCCAACCGATTGCTGGCGGACACCGACACCATTGCGATCGCGCTGCGCAACATCATGATCAGCACCAAGAAGGAAGACCGCGAGGAGCAGATCAAGCTCATCGAGCAGGCCCGCAAATCCAGCGACCAGTGGCTGGGTGAACTCAAGGCCCTGATGACTTCCAACGAGGAACGCGCCGAATTCGACAAGCTCGCCAAGCTGCACGACACGTATTTCAACGGCGACAAGGAGCTGCGCAACCTGATCTTCAACGACACGGTGGCTTCCGCGCGCAACTATCTGAACGACGAACTGCGTCCCACGATGGCTGCGTACCGCACATCGATCAACGCCATGATCGATCGGAACACCCGTGGTGCGGACGAGAGTGGCAAGGCTGCGCAAGCCGACGCCCGGACGGCCGTCAATGCGCTGATCGCCATGGGCGTGGTGGCGCTGTTGCTGGCCGCGGCCCTGGGCTGGCTGATTGCCCGCAGCCTGGTGCGCGAACTGGGCGGCGAGCCGGCCACCGCCGCGCGGCTGGCCACGGCCGTGGCCAATGGCGACTTCACGCAATCGATTGACGTGAAGGCGGGCGACAGCAGCAGCCTGATGGCGCAGCTGCACCTCATGAAGGAGAGCCTGGCCAGGGTGGTGGCCCAGGTGCGCGGCAGCTCCGACAGCGTGGCCGTGGCGGCCAGCGAGATTTCCCAGGGCAACCAGGATCTGTCCGCGCGCACCGAAAGCCAGGCCAGCGCGCTGGAGGAAACGGCGGCCTCCATGGAGCAGCTCGGGGCCACCGTGCGCCAGAACGCCGACAGCGCCGGCCAGGCCAATCAGCTTGCACGCAACGCCTCGGACGTGGCCGTGCGCGGTGGCGACGCGGTGGGCCAGATGGTGCAGACCATGAAGGGTATCCACGAAAGCTCCACGCGCATCGCAGACATCATCGGCGTGATCGACGGCATCGCCTTCCAGACCAACATCCTCGCACTCAATGCGGCGGTCGAGGCGGCGCGCGCCGGTGAGCAGGGCCGGGGCTTTGCCGTCGTCGCGGGCGAAGTGCGCGCGCTCGCCGGCCGCTCAGCCGAGGCGGCCAAGGAGATCAAGCAGCTGATCCATGAAAGCGTGGAGCGCGTGAACCAGGGCAGCCGGCTGGCCGACCAGGCGGGCGAGACCATGACCGAGGTGGTGCAGAGCATCAACCGCGTGACCGACATCGTGGGCGAGATCAGCGCCGCAAGCAACGAACAGGCCAGCGGCGTGGCGCAGGTGGGCGAGGCCGTGACGCAGATGGACCAGGCGACGCAGCAGAACGCCGCGCTGGTCGAGGAAATGGCGGCGGCCGCCAGCAGTCTGAGCACGCAGGCGCAGGAGCTGGTGCAGGCCGTGGCGATCTTCAAGCTGGCGGGCACGGCGGCGGCGCCTGCGCGCGTGCCTGCGCCGGCAAAGACATCCGCAAGCCCGGCGCCCAAACCCGCACCCGTGGCCGTGCCCGTGGCCGCAGCCACGGCTCGCAAACCCAGGCCCGCAGCCGCCGAAGCGCCCAGGGCGGCGCCGCGTCTGCCCGCTGCCACGCCCAAGGCCGCTGCAAAGGCAGGCGAAGGGGATTGGGAATCGTTCTGAAGACGGCCGCCCGACACCGGTCGGGCAGCCCGCTCACTGCATGCGCGATGGCGGCGGGGGCTGGTTGCCCGGCGCGGTGAAGAGCTGCGCGGCATCCACGGGATCGAACCGGTATTGCTGGCCGCAATACTCGCATCCCACTTCCACCTCGCCGCGCTCGTGCACGATGCTTTGCACCTCCGCTTCCCCCAGGCCACGCAGCATGCCCGCCACGCGCTCGCGTGAGCAGGTGCAGGCAAAGCGCGGGCCCTGCGCGCCCGACAGCGGTGCAAAGCTCATGAGGTTTTCCTGCCAGAACAGGCGGTGCAGCACGGCCGAAGGCTCGAGCGCGAGCAGCTCCTGTGGCGTGAGGCTCGCCGCCAGCAGGGCAATGCGTTCGTAATCGGCCTCGGGATCCTGCGCGCGAGGGCCGAGGTTGCCCTCACCCGTCAGCGGCATGCGCTGCACCAGCAGCCCCGCGGCCACCTCTTCGTTGGCCGCGAGCACCAGCGTCGTGGGCAGCTGCTCGGAGCGCTCCATATAGTGCCGCAGGCCCTGCGCGAGGCTTGCGAACGGCACGCCCGCGTCATCGGTGAGCGAGACGATGCCCTGGTAGGGCTGCTGGCCCGCCTGGCGCTCCTGCGGGTCGAGCGTGATCGCGCAGCGCCCCGTGCCATGGCGGTTCACCAGCTCGGGCAGGCGCGCATCCTCGGCCACGGCAACGCCCGCGGTCGCCGTGGCTCGCACCCGCAGTTGGCCGTCGACCTGCGCGACGGCCAGGCGCACCGGGCCGTCACCCGAGATCTGGAGAATGAGCATGCCGTCGAATTTCACATGCGCGTGCATGAGCACGCCGGCCGCGAGCATCTCGCCCACCAGCTGCGCCACGGGCGCGGGCCAGGCCCCCGTCTCGGTATTGGCGGCGCGCCGACGCAGCACTTCCTGCCAGGCGTCGGTCAGGCGAACGATCGCGCCGCGCACCGGCAGGCCATCGAAGAGAAAACGCTGCAGCTCGGACACGCGACCCCGCTCAGAGGTTGAGAATGAATCGGCCGTGCCCGAGGTGCGTGCCAAAACGCACCCAATCGAGGCGCAAAACGCAGACATAGCGCGGGCTATGGCGAGTATTCGCAACGATGAGTGGGGGCGTTTTGGCGTGCAAAGCGGGCATGGGGAATTTCTTCTCAACCTCTCAGTTGATGCGCTTGAGCCCCGCCTTGAAGCGGCGCGCGTTCTCGATGTAGTGGCGCGCGCTCCAGCGCAGCCCCTCGATCTGCTCGGGCGTCAGTGTGCGAACAGCGCGCGCGGGGCTGCCGATGATCATCGAGCCATCGGGGAATTCCTTGCCCTCGGTCACCAACGCACCGGCGCCGACGAGGCAGTTTTCCCCGATCTTCGCGCCATTGAGCACCACCGCGCCGATGCCGATCAGCGACTCGTCGCCGATGGTGCAGCCGTGCAGCATCACCTTGTGGCCCACGGTCACGTGCCGGCCGATGGTGAGCGGCAGGCCCTCGTCGGCATGCAGCACACTCGCATCCTGGACGTTGGAGCCCGCGCCGATGGTGATGTGGGCCGTGTCGCCGCGCACCACGGCACCGAACCATACGCTGGCATCGTCTTCGAGCGTGACGCTGCCCATCACCTCGGCGCTGTCGGCAATCCAGCTCGTCGCCGCCAGTTGCGGCGCCACGCCGTCGAGTTCATAGATCGCCATCGCGCTGCATCTCCACATCAGACCCAAAACTACAATTGTAGGGATGGAGCTTCGCGCACGCGCCCTCGAACTGCTGGAACTGTCGGATATTGATGAAAAACCAGCTCAAACGCTTTATCTGCAAGCGCAAGCAGCTACGCTTGAGATAGCACTTGACGCAACCTTCGTCGCCACTCACGAGCTGCCCGGCCACCCCGAACGGCCGCTCCTCCTGCCCCACACGAAGGTCCGGCGCCGCTCGCCCGCCACGGCCGAGGGGCGCGCCGTCCTGATCCACGCGATCTGCCACATCGAGTTCAACGCCATCAACCTGGCGCTGGACGCGATCTGGCGCTTCGCGGGCATGCCGCGGCAGTATTACCTCGACTGGCTGCGCGTGGCGGCCGAGGAAGCCAAGCACTTCACGCTGCTGCGCGGGCACCTGCGCGACCCCCTCGGGCACGACTACGGCGACTTTCCCGCGCACCAGGGGCTGTGGAGCATGTGCGAAAAAACCGCGGGCGACCTCACCGCACGCATGGCCCTCGTGCCACGCACGCTGGAGGCGCGCGGGCTGGACGCGACTCCGCAGATCCAGCACAAGCTGCGCCAGGTCGGCACGCACGACGCGCTTGCCGCCTGCGCCCTGCTCGACATCATCCTGCACGACGAGATCGGGCACGTGGCCATCGGCAACCGCTGGTACCGCTGGCTGTGCGAGCGCCAGGGCCTGGACCCGCTAACCCACTACGACACGCTGACACGCCGCCACGGCGCGCCTCGGGCCAGGCCACCGCTGAACACCAGCGCACGCCGCGCGGCCGGGTTTACCGAAGCGGAGCTGGCCTGGCTCGATTCGCCCGCCGACTGAACGGATCGGTGCCTACAATGTCCGCCAGATCGATCCCCCTTGCGCCGCCCTGGCAGCGTCAGTGTTTATGAACGACACCTCCGCACCTCGCGAATCCCTTGCCGGCGCCATGATCGCGCGACAGGC
This sequence comes from Comamonas sp. SCN 67-35, assembly GCA_001725255.1. Classification (GTDB taxonomy): domain Bacteria; phylum Pseudomonadota; class Gammaproteobacteria; order Burkholderiales; family Burkholderiaceae_C; genus Comamonas_C. The sequence goes on from MEFV01000026.1 coordinate 26,209, forward strand.
CATCATGAATGGCGAGCAGGCCGTCGTGGGCTATGAACTGCTGGATCGCAGCCATGGCCGCACCGACCACACGGCGGCAAGCGACGTGCTGGTGATGTTCAGCGCGCTCTCGCACGCGGGCTCCGAAGAACTCGTGGGCAAGACCCTGCTGTTCGTCAACTGCACCCACGAGAGCCTCTCGGGCGGGCACCTGGAGCTGGTCAACCCGGACAAGATCGTGCTGGAAATCCCGCCGCTGGCCATGCCGAACGCCCAGGAAGTCGCGGCCCGCCAGCCGATGCTGGCACAGCTGCGCGAACATGGCTTTCACCTGGCATTCAACCAGACGGTGCTCGAATCGGCCTACGCGCCCTGGCTGCCGCTGGCCGATTTCATCAAGCTCGATCTCTCGGTACTGCCGGTCGATCAGGCCACCGTCCTGATCAACTACGCGCAGCGCTCGAGCAAGGCCGAGCTGATTGCCGAGAAGATAGAGACGGCGCAGCAGTACGACATGGTTTCCTCGCTGGGCGTGGCGATGTTCCAGGGCTACTGGTTCGCGCGGCCCGCGCTGGTGCAGACCAAGCTGCTGAACCCGGCGCAGGCGCACGTCATCGAGCTGCTCAACCTGGTGCGCAAGCAGGCCAGCACCGACAAGATCGAGGAAGTGCTCAAGAAGGACGCGGGCCTGGCGTTCAACCTCATGCGTCTCATCAATTCCGCGGGCCTGGGCTTGACGCACGAGATCACCTCGTTTCGCCAGGCCGTCATGCTGCTGGGCCTGAAAAAGCTGTTTCGCTGGGCCGCGCTGCTGCTGACGGCTTCGCGCCATGGCAGTCCGCCCCCGGCCGTGGGGCAGACCGCCGTGGTACGCGGGCGCTTCATGGAGCTGCTGGCCAGGGAATTCCTGTCCGCCGAGCAGGCCGACGAGGCTTTTCTCGTCGGCATGTTTTCCATGCTCGACCAGATGCTGAGCCTGCCGCTGGACAAGGCGCTGAAACTGCTGGATCTGTCGGACGAGGTGCTCGGCCAGATCACGCGCCACGACGGCACCCTGGGACAGCTGCTGCAACTCGTCAAGGCCTGTGAAACCAACGACGACTCCGATTTCTACACGGCCTTGCAAAACACGCCGCTGACCAGCCAGCAAGTGAACATGGCCCACCTTCAGGCCCTCGCCTGGTCAGACCAGATGTGCGAAATCTGACCGCTCCCGGTATTTTTTCATGACCGACTCCATCGAGACCCCCACCGCTCCCGCGCCCGACAACCTCATCGTCATCGCCCGTCAGGCGATCCTCGACGCCAAGCGCGCCGTGTACGGCTACGAGCTGTTCGACCGCTCCACCACCGTGCACGAGCACACGGCCACCACCGATGCCGCCGTGTTGTTCAATGCGCTGGCCTACGCGGGCGCGGAAACCCTGATCGGGCGCAACACGGTCTTCATCAACTGCACGCACGAGAGCCTGGTGGGCGCGCACCTGGAGCTGATCCACCCCGACAAGGTGGTGCTCGAGGTTCCGGTGCTCGCACCCGATGCGTCGGCCGAGGAGATCGAAAGCAAGGTCGGTGTATTGCAGGCGCTCAAGGACCGGGGCTTTCGCATCGCCCTCGACCAGAACGCCATGAAAAGGGCCTACGTAAACTGGCTGCCCCTGGCCAGCTTCATCAAGCTGGACATGCAAGCCTTCAAGCCCGAGCTGGCCGAGCCGCTGGTGAAGTTCGCGCACTCGCAATGCCCCAAGGCCACACTGGTGGCCGAGAAGGTGGAAAGCCCGCAGCAGTACGAGCGCATGGCAGGCCTGGGCGTGACGCTGTTCCAGGGCTACTGGTTCGCCCAGCCCACGGAGGTCAAGGCGCAGACCATCCGCCCCTCGCAGGCGACGGTCCTGCAACTCATCAATCTCGTGCGCAAGCAGGCCGACGTCGACGAGATCGAGCAACTGCTCAAGAAAGACCCGACGCTGTCCTTCAATCTGCTGCGCTTCATCAACTCCTCGGGCTTCGGCCTGTCCATGGAAATCACCTCGTTTCGCCATGCAGTGATGATCCTCGGACTCAAGAAGCTGTTTCGCTGGGCCGCCCTGCTGCTCACCACTTCGCGCAACACCGGCACCCCACTGGCCGTGGGGCAGACCGCCGTGGTGCGCGGGCGCCTGATGGAGCTGCTGGCCGCCGAAATGCTGCCCCCCGAAGAGAGCGACCATGCCTTCGTGGTCGGCGTGTTTTCTCTGCTGGACGTGATGCTGGGTGTGCCACTCGACCGGGCACTGGAGAGCGTGTCCCTGCCTGCATCGGTGGTCGACGCGCTGCTGCGCAACCAGGGCGTCTTCGCGCCTTTCCTCGAACTCACGCGCGCCTGCGAAAGCGGCGACGAAGCGGCCTTTGCGCGCGCGGCGGAGCAGCTGCACATGTCCGGCCACCAGATCAACATGGCGCACATGCAGGCGCTCACCTGGGCCGACGACTTGCTCGCAGGGGGCGACTAGTACGTCAACACGTAAATTACGGAACGTAATGGCGTCCCAGCTTTCGGTCGGCATCCTGTCGAGTGAACTTCCACTCGATTGTGCATCGCTGCGC
>MEFV01000027.1 GCA_001725255.1 Comamonas sp. SCN 67-35
AATGGCGCGCCGCGCGCTTTGGCACTAAACGACGCCGCCTTTGGCACTTCTCGACGCTGGCTTTGGCGCACTTTTAAAGCCTGCACCGATGCTGTGGATAACTTTCGCCATGGCCCAAACAGTCGGGCGATTCAGTCGGGCGATTCGAACAGGCCATCCAAGCGAGGTGTTTGCCCTTCAGGCAGGACTCTCACCACCCAGTTCTGACGACGTATCCGAGCCGCCTCATCAAGGGCTGATGACAGAGGTTGGGGTGGAGAGTTCATCTCCCAGGTTTCCGGATTACCCCAGTAGATGTCGATCCAGACGACAAAGAGCTGTACAGGCGCAGCCCGCAGCATCTCGGGAATGACAGACAGCGCTGTCTCTATCAAGCACACGCTGCTCATGCTAAACCTGCGTCTCCCAATAAGCCAGCTCAGGCGCGCCCCCCTCGATCAGCCCGGCGCGCACGAACACGCGCTGGCCCACGCTGGCCTCGCCGCGCGCGTGCAAGATCCCACCGCCAGCAATCTGCACCGTGGCCCAAGTCGCGGCACCCGCGCCCGCCACGGCCAGCACCGTGCCCACGTAGGTAGGCGTTTGCGGCAGCAGGCGCTGGAATTCACTGAACACATTCATAGGTCGTGCACCTCCAGCTCGACGATCTGGCGCAGGCGCGGCCTGGCCCACTCGATGGCGGTGGCGCGTACCATGCCCAGCATTGCCCCTGCGCCGCTGCCCACCTGCACCAGCTTGCCCGGCACGATCAGCCCCGTCTCGGGCAGCACCTGCATCGACAGCGACACGCGCCGCTGGCGTCCCGTGTCCGCCAGCACGGCAGTGCCGCGCAGGCGCTGGGCCACCGGGTCGGTGATGAGCACGTGCGTGGCCTGCGGGGCCAGCACATCGCCCACCGTCCCGCCGCGCACCACGGGACCAAACCCGCCCGCTTGCGTGCCGCCCACGAACACGCCGTTGTACGCGGGCTTGTCCACAAACTCCGTGCCCAGCGTCTGCACCGCATCGCGCGGCAGCAGGTAGTCGGGGGCGAGCTGATCCCATTCCCACGGCGGGCGCGGGTAGCGCGCCATCACGCGCAGCACGGCATCCGTCGGGTGCGGCTGGATCGCGGCGCCCACAGCGCTGGCGATGTCCGCCAGCGCCTCCATGTAGCTGCCCGAGAACGTCCACAGCCCGGCAGGCACCGTCCAGGCCGGGAGCTGCCAGTCGATGCCCCAGCCGATGCCCACGTTGTTGATCGTCAGCACCTCGGCGGCGAGCTGCTCGGCCGTGCGCTGGGTGGCCTGGCCGCCGTGCTGCAGCACCGGCGCCCAGGGCGACGCCAGCACCGCTGCCCGCCCCCGGCCCGACACGTTGAAGCGCACCTGCGGCAAGAACCGCTCATCGCGCTGCACCCGCTCCACCACCAGCCGCAGGGGCTGGCCGTTGACGCTGGCCAGCACCTCGGGCGGCCGTCCGTTCGCCTGGCGCGCCAGGTGCGGCTCGGCGCTCTCGTGCAGCGCGGCTGACCATTGCCAAGTCCACGAATCCACGTCCAACGATGCAGAAAACCCCCGTGCATGCAGCGGTGCGCCGTTGTCCACCCGCGTCAGTGTGATGGTGTTGAGCACGATATAAACCCTCCTGACTGGCACCACCACCCCCTGCTCGGGGCTGGTAGAGCGCTCGCAAACAAAAACCACCCGCCCCGTGCCATCGGCCAGGGCGGTGAACACGATGCGCCCCAGCGTCGCCGGGTCGTAGCACGGGGGCTTGGGCGGTGTGACCGGCCGCACAGACATTCCCGCATGCGGCGGCACGCCCTCCTGCCAGGGCGCCCGCCCCGGGCGATGCAACGCCAGCGCGCCCTGGTGGTGCCCCATGTAGCCCAGGCGCAGCGCATGCCCGGCTTGCCAGGGCGCGGCGGCCCAGGCGCGCGGCATGCGGTTGGCGTCCTGGTGCCCGAAGCCCACCGGCATGTGCCTGCGCTGCCCCTCCTGCCATGTGGCCAGGTGCGCCAGTGCCGTGCGCAGCGCCTGCTGGTGCAGCCACGCCGCGCCCTCGTGCCGGGCCTGCGCGGCCTGCCAGGGCGCAACGCCCGGCAGCGCCAGCGCGGCCAACACCGCAGGCAGCGGATGCACCACCTGCGCCGCGCCATCCCTGCCGCGCTGCCAGCGCGCCTGCGCCGCTGCGGGCCGGGCGGCGGTGGCCTGGTGCGTGGGGCTGGCCTGCGCGCCGTCGCCCGCAGCGGCCACCTGCCAGGCCGTCCCGGCCGCAGCCACCGTAGGGCGCTGTGTGTTGCTCTGGTACCGCAGCCCGCCCGCGCGCACGCCCATGCCCGGCAGGGCCGCCGTGGCTGCCAGGGCCACCGCGCAGCGCAGCAGGCCCGCGCGCACGCCCAGGCCGGGCAGCGCCGGCGCGCCAGCAATCAGTACATCCGGCAGCGCTGGCGCGCCCCCGTCATCGTCGCCCAGCACCAACCGGCCGCTGCGGTCGATCTGTGGGCCGAGGACAAGGCGAGCGCTCCTGGTATCGCCCATGGTCAGCCGATCACAACGCCCTGCAGCAGCACCAGCGCGCCCGCATAGATCTGCGTGCCGCTGGTGCCAGTCAGTTCGAAGTCACCGCCGCCGCCCTCCGCCGTCACCGTGCCGCTGGCCATGGGCGCGCCGTGGCCGTCGCACCAGTCCAACCTCACCGCCGCGCCGCTGGCCACGGCGATCTCCGGCTCCGGCGCGGGTTGCAGGAGGATGGCGCCATCGGCCTGTATCGTGCCGCACGGCTTTGCAAGCACGCATGTGCCCAGCAGCGTGCCCGCGCTGTCGTACAGGCGCAGGCTGGACGCACCCGACCCGGCATCGGCAAGGGCCAGGCTCGCGGCATTGCGCGCGGCGTGGTGCCCGAGTGTGATCTGCAGCGTCATGGCACCTGCGGCGGCACGCCGGTCAGCGTGGCCACCACCGGGCCAGCGGCGGCCGTCTTGTGGTTGCCCCACGGGTCAATGCCTACCGCGATGTAAGCCACGCCCAGCTCCAGGCCCTCGGCGCGGTAGTAACCCTGGGCGTCGCTGTAGCCCTCCCAGGCTTTAAAGCCATCCGCCGCGCGCAGCAGCCACACGCGCCCGCTGGCAAACGGCGCCTCGGGCGTGCCGGTCGCAGCGCGGAACATCACGCGATCTGCAATGACGCCCGTAGTGGGATTGGCCTGCCGGTAGTCTTGCGCAAGACGGCGCGGCATGGGAGCTGGCACGACGCAAGTAAATGCCACACCCGGCACACCCTGCAGGCAACCGGGTTGAGGCAAAGAGACAATTGACATGGCCGCTTATCTCCAGGGGCCCGTCAGGTCGATCATGGCTGCACCCGTTGCAGGGGTGTTTGCGGCGGTGCCGACGTGCACCACCAACAACTTGCGGCCCACTAGCGCCCCCGCCCCGTCCTGTACCGACAAATGACCAAAAATCGATACCGCACCCGTTTGGGGGATGTAATGCACTCCCGGAATGATGCCGCGCAGGGGAGTTTGCGCACCCTGGTCTTTGAGACCCATGACCGCAGTCTTTACTTGGCCGTCGATGGCGGATGGCGCCGCGCCAAAATAATCTGCCGCCCCGGAAAGCGCCCCAAGAAGTCCAGTCATCGGCAAGGGCCGCTGCAGCACAGCACTACCCAGGCCTTGCCAGCTACGAGGAGCCACGCTGAGACCAGTAGCCACGGAACTATCTGATGCGCTACCACTGAGAGCGCCGTGGTCAACATACGATGCGCCTGAAGACGTGGCCGCACACGACAACACGCATGCAAAGGCGTCTCCCGCAGGACCCATGGGCACAACATCCCCAAACCCCCGCACCGCACACGCGGTGTTCGACGCGTTGGCAGCCGCCCCAGCCGTCAATGCATGTAGCAGCGCCCTGCCATCGGCGGCAACGACATAAGGGATGGCCGTTGCATTGGACGCTGTAGCTTTATGCCAGTAGCCGCCCCCCGCAATCATGGCCGCCGCCGGGTACATCCCGGCACCCGTGTCGGCGTCGCTCATGGATTCGTATCCGCACACACGGGCGTATAGACCATTGCTATCGTCCACGCGCAGATAAAAGCGCGCGCCCGTCACATCTGTGGAGCGGTACACGGCCTTGTTGGCGCCAGCGAACACTCGCTCCCATCCGGCGCTCGCGTACTTGATACCGATGGAGCCGCTGTAGCTGCCGTCGCCCGCGGCGGTGGCGAACGTGAGGATGTTGCCGCTGCTTGCGAGCACGCGCGCACGGCCGTTGATGGCGGCGGGGGTGGCGCCGCCGACCTCGATCACGGCGCCCACATCCCACGGTGTTGCGTTGGCAAACGTGGCCGTGGCGATGCCGCCGGCCACCACGAGGGTGCTAGCGGCGGCCAGGCCCCAACCGTTGATGAGCAGCGCATCGAGCACGGCCAGCAGGCAGCCGGGCGTGTTGCCGTTGATCACGGGCGCGCCGCGCATGGTGTTGGTGATGTAGCTCACGCTGTAGGTATCTGTCGTCATGGGATCTCCGGTGCGAGTGGTTGAACGGTTACGGGGCCGGCGCGTCAACGTCGCCGCGCACCAGCAGGGTGAAGCTGTCGTTGGGCACGGTCTCCGGCCCCTGCTGCACGGTGCGCACGCACCACAGCGGGATCTGCGCGCCCACGGTGTTGAGGCGCACGCAGTTGCCTGCGGCCCAGCCCGCTCCCCAGCCCAGCGGGTCGATCTCGAAATACGGCACGCCCGCGCTCGGGTTGATGGGCGCGCACCACGCACCCGTGCTGCCCGTGCCCACCACGCCCACGTGCTCGCCGACGATGTCGAAAGTGGTGGTGTTGGTAAAGCGCAGCAGCCAGCGCTCGGTGACCGCGCCCCGGTTGGTGACCTCCACGGGATACTGGGCGGCGTTGTAGCTGGCCAGGGCCACGGCGCCGTCGGGCGTGTCCTGCCATTTGTTGCCCCAGGTCTGCTGGTCGAACAGCAGCGGCACGCGTGCGAAGATGTCGCCGGCGACCAGCGCGCTGCTCACGTAGCTGCCCGCATCCGGATAGTCGTGCGTGAGCGGGCGCGTGAAAGTCAGCTCCCCGGTGATCTGCACGTCGCGCACCACCACCATGTCCTCAACGCGATGCTCGACGGTCACCGGCTGGCTGTAGCCCGTCACGTCCTCGATGGACACCAGGCCTGTTTCCAGGTCGGCGCTGTAGCCGCTGTGGATCACCACGCCGTCATGGCCCACGACACGCACGCGCGACAGGCGTGTGCGGGCGCAGTTGATGGTCTGGCCGTTGCTCACCACGGCGGTGACCCGGCCCGTGTGGCCGACGACGGCAAAGCCGCCCGCGCGGAAAATGGGCACGCGCCCGTCGCTGGGCAGGCGCACCGGGTCAAGGCCCAGCAGGTCAGCGTCCAGCGGCAGATAGCTGTAGGCCACGGCGGTGTAGCGCACGGTGCTGGCCGCCACCGGCGCGGGTTTAAAAATCTTGCCCTCGGCATCGACGGCGCCCGCAAAGAACCACGGCGCGCCCTCATTGCCCGCCGCCACGACGCGCTCCCCAAAGCGCAGCTTGACCAGGCCGGTCTGATGGTCCACCGTGCCCAGCACGCCGGTGGCCGCGATGCTGCCATTGGCGTGCGCGGTGATCGTCTGCACCCCGCCGCCCGCCCGCGCGAACTGGATCGACAGCGAGCCCGGGCGCAGCGGCGCCGCCGCCGTGCGAAAGATGTACTCGCTGCTGATCTGCTCGCCTGCCGTAGTCACGCAGCCCAGGCGCTGGTAGCTATTGGGCGCGCCGGGCTCCCAGCTCGCAAGTGTCACGCGGCCCGTCAGGTAGTCCAGCGCGCCCCGGGTGAGCCAGCCGGAGCCGTCCGCATTGCGCTGGCGCAGCACGCCTGCGCCGCTGTCCTGCCAGATGCCCGCCCAGCCCGGGTACTGCCACACGCCACCGGCCAGCGTGCCGGCCTCGGCCGCCAGGGTGACGCTGCCCGGCACCACGGCCGCGCGCACGTCGGGCACGAGCTGCAGTGTGGGCGCGAAGGCGATGGTCTCGCTCTGCGCGCTGGTGCTGCCGGGCGCGTTGTAGTTGAGCTTGACGTAGCCCGATTCGTCGTTGGGGTACAGGCTGGGCGCGTCGATGTACTCGATGCCGCTGTAGTTGAGCCGGAAATGCCCCCAGAAGTCCCCGACGGGCGCGCCGCTATACACGGGGCGAGGGATTTTGATGGAGACATCGGGCGCGAACTCCACCGCGCCCGTGGCGTAGTGCACCGTGCCCACCTGCACATCGCCGAGCCACAGGCCGCCGAGCCCGTCATCGCGCGCGGACTGGGTGGGATCGACCCACGACCAGGGGATGCCCATCTCGCTGAGCTGGCGTGCGGTGTAGACATCCAGCACCGATTCGTCGGTGTATGTGTTCCATTCGGCCGTCAAGCTGCCTGGCGTGATGGCGCCCAGGCTGGCGGCCACCGCCAGCCGGCCCGCCCCGTTGCGCGAGGGATGGGCGAAGTTGTCGATCTGCTTCGGCCCGGCCACGTACTCGACGGTGATCTCTGCGCCGATGGGCGGCATGGTGTTGGGGGCAAAGTCCACGGCATCGGCGCCCGTGTGCAGGCGGCCGGTGGCGGCGCCAGTGAGCAGGCCGTCCGCCCCGGCGCTGGCCGTGTGGTGGCCACTGCCATCGGCCTTGGGCCAGCTCAGCGTCAGCGTGCCGGGCTGCACGGCCTGGCCGTAGGCCGGGGCGAGCTGCAGGCGCTGGCTGGCCTTGAGGGGCACGGCGGGGTGCAGTGTCTCTTGCGTGGGGACGCCGCAGGCGATGACGATGGCGCTGCCCACGTCCGGCAGCGCACCCAATGTGACCACGAACGCGCCGGTGTCGGGGTTGATGGTGCCGGCGCCGTAGCCCGCGTCCAGCCCCTTGAGCTGCCCGTCGCCACCGTCTTGCAGCACGTACCAGCGGCCTTGCGCCATGTAGCTGATGCTGAGCGTGGCGCGCTCTGGCACGGGGTCGAGAAAGCCCACATAGCTGAGGCTGCGGCTCTCGGGCGTGACGTCGATGCAGGTGCTTTGCGGCGCGCGCAGCAGCCGCGCGGCCGGGATGTAGCTGATGGTCTTGAGTCCATCGACGCTGCCCGCGTTGAGGGTGAGCAGGCCGTTGGCGTAGTCGATGGCGCCCACGGTGCCGCTGGGCGTCTTGAGCACGCCCGCCGCGTCGGTGATGGTGCCGCTGCTGGCCTGTACCACGAGGCTGCCGGGCAGCACGCCGCCAGGCAGTTGCAGGGCGGCGGTGGCGCTCCAGGCGATGCTGGTCTGGATCTGCACGCGGGCGCCCGCCTGGATGGGCAGGGCCGCCGCCGCATACGGCTGCTGCGCGGTGATCGGCGCCTCGGCCTGGGCGCTGGGCACGAGCTGGGTGTAGATGCTGTTCGCGCGCACGCCGAAGGCACCCAGGCCGGCGGACTGCGCAAGGGGCACGCAGCCGACGTAGGCCCCGGCGTCCGCGACGATGGTCTCGCGCACGACGGCGGCACCACCGCCCGCCGTGAATTTGTCGTTGGCCGCCGTGCCGCGCCAGCTCTGGCGCAGCGCGTCAGAGAGCTTCAGGGTCACGATCTTGGCGGCATACTCCTGCGCACCACCGCCCGCGCCACTGTCCCTTGCGTACTTGCGCAGCACGCTCTCCACGGCGATGACGCGCACGTACTGCTCCTGGTAGGCCGCGAGACCATCGTCCTGCACCAGGCACAGGGCCGCGCCCACGGGCGGGGCCTCCCATTCGGGGCGGCAGAAGAGCTGGATGACGCGCTGGCCCGCGATGTGGTTCTCCAGCAAAAAACCTGGCAGCGCGGCGCCACGGAAGAGGTAGCCCTCAACGCGCTTTTGCGCGCTGGCGCGCTCCTCGAAGGCGTCCAGGGCTTTGAACAGCGTGACGGACACGCGCGGGTCCTGCGGCGGCTCGGCGACGATCACGTTGGCGCCGTAGTACGTGTCGGTGTCGTCGGTGCGCACGGCGGCGAAAACCTTGCGAAACGCCGCACGGCCGCCCGCGCGGTCCAGCTCGGAGATGTCGGGCATGATGGCGTTGCTCACGCCATCGGCGATCACGAGGCCCGTGGGCGCGCCGCCGCCTTCGGGCACGTCGGCCATGACGGCGGATTTGAGGAGGGCGATGTCGCCGGTGTGGATGGGCATCTGTTAAACCTCAAGAAACTTGAACATGGGCAGGTACGCCAGCTCGGGCGTGTGCTCGCTATCGATCAACGCCCACACGGGCCGCGCACTGAACTCCAGCCACAGCACGTTGCGTGCGCTGCCGCGCACCGTGAGCGCAAACACGGCGCCGGGGCGGGCCTTCCATGTGCGCAGTTGGTCGCACATTGCGCGGGTGATCCATGCCTGGCCGGTCTGCCCATCCAGGCTGATCGGGCGGCCCGCCTGGCGCGTGGCGCAGTCCACCAGCAGCGCGCCGGTGGTGCTGTAGGCGGTTTCGGTCTCGGCGGCGCTCCAGTCGTATTCGTCCGTCCACAGCAGGCGCTCGCCCAGGTCAATCGTCACGGGTGCGCTGCCTGGCGCGGTGTAGGTCAGGGCGATCACAGCGCAGTCCCCCGTGCTGCAGCCAATTGGCGCAGCAAGTCCGTGGCCTTGGCCTGGCTGGCTGCACCGTCGAACCCGATGCGCTCTGTCTTGCCGCCAGGCAAGGTGATGTAGGAGATGGCGCCAGCGCCAGCACCCGTGTTGATGCCCACGTCGCCGGGGCCCGAGCCAGTGCCTGGCACCGCGCTCTGTGCCACGGCCGCCATGGCGGCGGCCACGTCCCGCAAGGCCTTGAGCATGGCCTCTTCTTGCGCGCGCGACGAGGCCAGGCTCGCCTCGTAGTACTCGCGCTCGAGCTGGACGCGCGCCTGGCGGCGCTGCTCGGCCTCCTCCAGCTCCCGCAGGCGGCGCTGGTGCGCCTCCTGGGCGGATTTTTCGCGCGCGGCGACGGCCTTGTCTTCGGCGGCGCGCTCGTCGGCCAGACGCTTGGCGCGGGCGGCAGCAGCGGACTCTACGCGCTCGGCATCCAGGCGTGCCTGTTCGTCGGCCTGTTTTTTCTGCGCCGCCAGCACGGCATCGCGCTGGCGCTCCTGCGCGGTCAGCTCGGCCTGGTCGCGGTTGCCCGGTGTGTCCTGCCGGGCGGCCTCGCGGGCCTGGCGCTGCTGCTCCTGCTGTTGCGCGGCAGCGTCCGCCGCAGCGCGCTCCTGCGCCTCGCGCGCCTTGCGGGCGGCATCGACGCGGGCGGCGCGCTCGTCATCGGCCTGGCGGCGCGCGGCCAGTGCTTCGGCTGCTGCGGCAGCGTGTGCCTGGCGGCGCTGCTCGGCATCGTCAAGGGCTTTGTTCTCGGCGTCGTACCGGTCCTTGGCCGCCTTGTCTTCGGCTGCGTTGCGCTCCCTCATCACTTCGTCTTCTGCGGCGCGGCGCCTGCGCATCGCCTCTTCCATGGCCTGCAATCCGGCGCCGGCCTGCTCGCGCCGTGCGGCCTCTTCCGCCGCCTGGCGCTCCCGCGCAGCCTGCTGGATGGCGTTGTCCTGGGCCTGCTGGGCCAAATACTCGGCATCCTGCCGATCCTTGAGCGCCTGGGCCTCGGCGGCCTGGCGCTCGTCCAGAGCCTGCGCGTCGGCAATGCGGCGCTCTTTGTCAGCTTGTGCCTGCGCCCGCTGCGCCTGCTGCTGCGCACGCCGGGCGACATCCTCGGCGCTCTCGCCCACGTCCAGCTGCGCCTTGCGGGCAGCGGTTTCGTCGGCGATTTGAGTCATCTTCTCGCGGTGGGTTTGGGCGTTTTGCTCGCGCTCTTGTGTCGCCGATTCCTTGGCCTGGGCCTTCTTCTCGGCCTCTTGCCTGTCGGTTTCTTTCTTGCGCTGGGCGCGCTCTTTTTCCCCGATCTGGCCGACAAGCGCGAGCAGCTCCTTTTGCTTGGCGATTTCCGCATCCAGCTCGGCCAGCTTGGCGTTGTCTTTCCAGACGCGCGCACGCTCTTGCTCTAGTTGTAAGCGCTGTAGCTCCAGCTCGATTTGGTTGCGCTCGCGTTGCATCTTGGCTGCGGCGATCTCCTCCTCGGTGCCGTCAACTTCGAGCAGGCGCATGCGCAGGTCGGCCAGTGCTGCATCGCTGCCCTGGGCGGACTGCTGCAGCTTGCGCTGGGCGGCGTCGATGCCTTCCAGGGTCTCGATCATCTTGTTGGCCTGGGCGCTCATGGCTGCGAAGCCCGCCTCGGTCTGGGGGTGGAAGCGCACGGTCTCCCACATGGCCTTATTCACGGCCTGGGCGTACTTGCTCGCAGCATTCGTGCCGGTCCACCACATGCTTACTAAGCTGTCCACCGACTGAGTGGCAGCTTCGGCCGATTTCTGAGTTTTCCGTCCAGCGTCCTCGGCACTGTCCCCTGCCTTTTGCGATGCTGTAGTAGCTTGCGACGTGGCCTCTGCTAGTTCGCGTGCGCCAGCTGCGGCAACTTTGGCAATTTCGGCTTCCTTGCGTTTGACCTCGGCGGCTTTCAGCGCAGCATCAATCTCAAGTTTTTTCGATCCTGTGTACTTGTCGCTGGCGATTGCTTCTTCTTTTCTTATCTGGGCCATTTCAAGCGCGGCATCGGCCTCGGCTTTCTTGGCTTGGGCTGTCAGCTCCAGCAACTGGACTTCGAGCTTGCGCATTTCGTTCTGCGCAGCCATAGCTGTTGATTCATCGCCTCGCGCCTTAGCGACTTCATAAATCACACGCTGCTGTTCCACCGCTAAGCGGATGCCTGCAGACTTGGCGTCAAGCTCAACCAAGTGCAGATTTTTGGCTGCCGTGATTGCCCGAGCCTGATCGGCGAGAGCGTCGCGGTACAGCAAAGCGGCAGCACCAGCCTTGCGCTCGGCCTCCGCCACTTGCTCTGCCGTAGCGAGTCCAGCCTCTCGCGCAGCACGCAGTGCGACCACGCTTTTCTCGGTCTGGAGGTAAGCCTCCCTAAGTTCGCCCAAGCGCCCGCTGTTGTCTGCGTAGGCCTGCGCCTCTGCCTTTGCATGTTCCGCAGCAATCTTGCTGGCGCCCGCCTGCGCAACGGCCTTGTCGGTTTCCTGCTTGCGCAGCGCGATCAGCTTTTCCAGTTCCGCGAGCTGTTTTTGGCGCTCCTCGGATAACTTGCCTTGTGCCGCTCCTTCAGCCTTCAGGCTTTCGAGCTGCGCCTGCAAGGTGTTGAGTTCGGTGAGGCGCTGCTGCGCAACCTGGGCAAGCGCCAGGGCATTGGCCTCTGTGGCCTTGGCCTGGGCGTCGCGCTGCTCTTTTTCGGTGCCGAACGCCTGCGCCAGCGCTACTGCAGCCTTGCCTTCGGCATCGCGGGCGATCACGCTTTTTTCGGCCTCGGCGATCTGCTCGCGCACGCTTTCCAGCACCAGCCGATAGCCGTTGTTGAGCCTGATCCAGTCACCCGCCGCCGCTCCGGCCGCAGCGCCTGCAGCAGTGGTAGCCGCGCCTGCCTGCTGCTGCGCCAATGCCGCCTGGGTGGCCTCATTTCCGGTGGCTTCGAGCGTCTTACGCAGTACCTCGTTGTGCTGCGCCGCCTTCACGAGGCTCTCACGGCTGTCGGCCTCGATGTCCTTGTATGCTTGGCTCAGTCCCTTGAGGTCGCGCGTGACCAGCGCCGCGATGGTCACGCCGATCTTGCGCCCGGTGGCGACCATGCCTTCGCCCAACAGCACGATAGCGGTCTGCGCAACCTCGGCCGCCACCTTGAGTGCCGAGAGTCCACCGGCCTGCCCGATGCGGTCGGACATGTCGGTGAATGCGTTTTTGATGTTGGTGATTTCCTGACTCAGCGTTTGCGCGCCAGGTGCGCCGCCGTACAGGTCGTTCAGGCCCTTTGCCAGCGCAGGGAACAGATCCTCGGCCGTGATCTTTCCTTCCTCCACAAGCTTCATCAGCTCGGCCGTTGTGATGCCCAACCCCTTTGCCGCCGCATTCAGCGCGCCTGGGAGCGCTTCGCCCAGTTGCCCGCGCAGCTCCTCGCTCTGCACCACGCTCTTGCTAGCCATCTGCGACAGCGCCAAAAGTGCATTGGCCGTGTCGGCGCTGCTCTTGCCCGCCTTGCCCATGGCCGCCGCCACGGCTTCAAACACCTGGCGCGTGGGCTCACCCTCCACGGCGGTGCCGCGTGTCGATGCAGCCAGGCCCAAGAAGGCCTTGCCGACCTCGGCCACGTCGGCGCCAATGCGGTTCGCCACGACGCGCACGAACTCCAGCTCTTCTCCCGCCTTGACGGCGTCCTGGGTCACTGCTGTGAGGCCGCTGCGCAACTGCTCCATCTGAGCAGCCGCAGTCACCATTTCGCGGAACGTGAAGGCCGCGCCCAATGCCCCGGCCATTTGCCCCAACAACTGCGAGAGCCCCTGCACACGGGCGCCAAGCTGGTCGGTGGCCGCCGCGTTGGACTTGTGGGCATTTGTCAGGTCGCGTGAGCGCGCTGCGGCCTGGTCGGCGGCAGCGGCCTCAACGCGCAACGCCCTGGCATAGTTCTCGGCCGCACGCAGCTCGTTGGCCTGGGCCTGCGTCAGCGGGCCGATGGCAGCAAGCTCTTCGCGCCGGGCATCGGCCGCCTGCTGCACAGCAGCAGCTTCGGCCCGCTTGGCGCGCGCCACCAGGGCGAGTTGCTCGGCCTCGATTTGGCGCAGGGCGTTGCCTGCACGGGTGGCTGCAGCCTCATCGCCCTTGGCCTGAGCCGCCTGCAGGAGCGCCTGCTGCTCTGCGCGAGTTGCTTCCAGATGCTGGCGCCGCAGCTCGATCTCGCTTTGCGCTACCTGCAGCCCGCTCTTGACGGCGGCCGTCTTGGCGTCCACTTCCTTGCGCAGGTCGGCCAGCTCGCTGCCGGCCTGGTCGGCCGCGCGGCCCACGTCCTGTACGCCCTTGCTGGCGGCCTGCGTGCTGGCGCCGAGTGCGCGGGCATCGTCACCGGCCTCGGACTCTGCGGCGGCCAACTGTTGAACACTGCCACGGGTCTGCTGCGCAGACCGGCCCAGCTCCGCTACCGCTGCGGCCACCGTGTCAGTGCCAGTGCCCAGCTTATCGAGCGCAGCGCCAGCAGCCGCACTGGCTGCACTCAGCTCACGTGCACTGGCTTCGGCCGCAGTTTCCGCAGCATTCAACGCCTCCACATCAGTGCTGGATTGCTGCGCCGCGTCGCCAATCTTGTCGATGTCATCGGTCAGCCCGGCAACCGCATCACGGCCCTTTACACTGACGCTCAGTTCCGTGCTGATCTTCTTATCCGCCATGTTTTCCCCATATGCGGACTTGCCGCGCATGGACCGACTGTCTCGCGCGAAGCACAAATAAATAAGGCCGACAGATGTCGGCCTTTGTGTTGGTGATGGTGGCTTTTAGATCTTGCGCACCCGGTAGTACTTGCTGATCCCTTCGCCGTTCTTTGTGACGTCCTTGAGCACCGCGCCCGACACGGGCAGGCTGGCAAACCCCTTGTCGGCCAGCAGGCCGATGCTCGATGCCACCCCCTGGCTGGCGCGCCAGATTTCCACGATGCAGGGCTTGCCATCGTCGGCTTCGTTCAGCCCCTCGAAGATCAGCTCCAGTTCCTTGGCCTTGGTGGTCAGGGCTTCGATCACGGCGTAGCTGGCGTACTCGTAATCGACGGTGACATCCTCATCGTCGGCCAGGCCCGCCGCATCCGGGAACACGAACACACCGGCAGCACGTGCCTCCCAGTTGCCCGCCGCAGGCACCTCGGTGCCCACTGTCGGGTACTGGTAGCTGATCCAGAAGCCCTTGCCGTTTGTCACGCCCGGGGCAGCGGCATCCACATGCACGCCTGCAGCGTCCCATGTGTAGTTGCCAGCCGCTGTCAGGGGCGTGGCCGTGGCAACGCTGTCGCCCACACGAATGGTCACGTTGGTGGCAAGCCCAGGGTTATCCAGCGCAATGGTGTCCCCCTTGCTCACGTTCAGGTGCTCCTCGTCCGTCGCCGTCGCGGTACTTGCGCCGGAGCCCTTGCGCACCACCACGTTCACGGGGGCAATGTGCGCCGTGCGCAAGATGCCGCCGCGCGTCACCTTGTGGGCTTCGCCCGCCACGGTGCCGCCCTCCACGCCGGTCACCGTGCCCAGCGAGGAGCGGGCCAGGTTGATCACGTTGAGGTCGGCCAGCTTCATCTTGATTTCGACATCGGTCACGCGGCGCATCTCGGCATGCACGCCGCCGCCGAGCTGCGTCATGTCAGGCTGGGTCTGCACATCTTCCTTGTGCGACAGCTCCAGCTCCAGCACGTTGCCGATGGGCATGGGCGCGGTAGTGGCGCCGCGTTCGCGGGCGTACACATGGCCCACCATGGCGGCGGGTGCGAATGTGCGTTTGATGATGGCTTCAGAAGACATCGTTCATTCCTTCTTTTCGGGGGTGGATACAACACCCACGGCGCGCAGCCAGCGGGCGGTTTCGGGGTGCACATCGATCTCGGTGCCGGACGCACGCAAGACGCCCAGGTGCTTGTGCTCATGCGCCAGGCACACACGCTCCAGGGGCGGTGGCGCGGGCGGCTTCCTGCGTGGGCGGGCGGTTTTTGTGGTCACGGCTTCCTCCATTCGGCCCAGTTGCGGGTCTTGAGCTGCAGCACGGCGCTATGGCACAACGCACCGGCAAACCACACCGGCCCAGCACTCACCACCTGCAGGCCGCGTTCCTCGGCCGTGCTGGCCCCCAGCAGGCCGGGCAGACCCAGGTTTCCGGCCAGGCGCGCGGCATCGCGCATGCGCTCGACCAGGTCGTCAAAGATCAGCTCGCTGTCCAGCGCGCCGTTGAACGAGAGGTAGCCACGCATCTGCCAGGTGTGCTCGTTCAGGATGCGGCCGTTGTCGTTGACCTCGGAGGTGGCTGTGCGCCGCAGGTACCAGCCCCGGATATGCGCATCGGCCCCAAACCCATCGGTGGCCGGGTCGGTGTGCCGGTACTGGTAGGCTGCTTTAAACCCCCGGTCATCGGACGCATAGCGCTCGCACGGGTGCACCTGGCCCACGGCGGGCACGGCGCGCAGCAGGGCCACCAGGGCCTCGCGGGTGGCGGCCAGGGTGTTGGGCATCGTCATGCACTGCCTCCTGCCAGGTACGCGGCCACCTTGGCCGCACCTTGCTCGAACAAGGCGAGGATCTGCCCCTCGGTGGCCGATGCAGCACGCGCCATGGGGTACTGCGCTGGCGTGCCCTCGCGGGCGATCTTGCGCGCAACCAGGAACGCCACGCTCTTGACCTGCTTGGGTTCGCGGATGCCGAGCACGGCCTTGACCCAAGGCTCCAACGCCTGGGCAGGCGGCATGTGCGGCCTGGTGCCCAGCTCAACAAACAACGCACTGGGCTGGCTGCTGCCCACCACGCCCAGCACCCCTGCAGGCGTGCTGGCAACGTCGCTCGTGATGCTGGCGGCGGTAATGTCAGAAGCCCCACGCGGCAGGCGCTCCTGCCACTCGCGCTGCAAGAGCAAGGTGGCTTCGGTCATGGCCACGCGCAGCACCTGGTCGGTGTAGGCGGGCGCAGCGCGCAGCCCTTGGCCATAAGCGCGCAGGTCACCCAGGCTGATGGACAGCTCCATCACACACCCCTTCGCACCAGGCCGTGGCGCGGGTTGCGCCGGGGCCAGCTCACCACGCCCGAAGCCGCCGCCAGGCCGGTGCCCGCCGCTGCGCTGAAAGGGTCTGCCTGGCCCGTCCCCTGGTAGTAGGCCGTGCGGTATTCCTTGGCGCGCAGCGCGTAGGCTCGGGCGCGGCTTTCAACACGCGCCGCATCCACAGCCAGGGTGGAGTCCCGGTCGCTGCTGTAGAGCGTGGCAAGCCGCTGGCACAGCAGGTAGGCCGCGTACTGCGCCACCGGCAGGCGATGCGCCTGCGGCACGCCTGCACCGGGCAGCGGCGCCAGGTCTGCGTCGTAGCGCACCAGCGCCTCGGCGATGGCACGTTCGCGCACGTCGGTAGCAACGGCGTCATCCTGGTCGGGCACCAGGTCGCTCAGGAGCTGCTGGATATCGGCGAGTGCCATGGTTCAGGCCACCACGGCCTTGGTGAAGGCGCGGTAGTCGGTGACCGCGCCGCCGTAGATGTGGCGCAGCTTGTAGGTCAGCTTGTCGGCCGCGAACATGGAGCCTACGGTGGGCGAGTCCTGCACGAACAACTCAGGCTCCTGCTGGCCGTCTAGGAAGCCGATCTCGATGCCGGGGATGTCGGCCGGGTCGGCGGCGGTGCACCAGTCGTTCGGGTCCATCCAGTACCACACGGGGATGATGTTCATCGTCAGCGACTGGATGAACGTCTTCTCGTTGTTGGTGGACAGTTTGAACAGATCGACGGCCGTCTCCTGCAGCTCCACAGGCACGATCAGGCGCGAGGGCGTGATGCCGATGCGGTCGTTGCTCGAAAGCTCGGTCTGCTTGAGCATCGCCAGGCGGTGTGCAGCCAAGGCCGCCTTGTCCAGCGCGGCCGTGAACAGGTTGGCGTGGTCAACGTGAAACAGCGCCTTGGTGTCGTAGATCACCGGATTCGTGCGCAGGAAGTCGAACACGAACTTGGCGAGCGTGCGCTTGGCGGCGCGCGAGAGCTTCGTGGGGATGCGGCGAATCACGCCCACGTCGTCGTTTTTGATCATCTCCAGCGTCACGTCTTCGGTGCCGCCTTTCTTGCCCGCCTTGTACGTGGCCTCTTCGTCGCCAGGGCTGCTCAGAGGCTGGTAGTCGGCGCCCTCGGCCACCGTGGGCAGGTCGCCGTAGCCGCCCCAGCGCGTGCGGTGCTGCATGCGAAAGTCCGAGAGCGGCACAACGTTGACGATCTGGCGCCAGCCGTCGAAGTCCACCGCTGCGCGGTACTCGGCCAGCATGCGGCGTGTCACGCTGTCGCCCAGCACTTCGCTCAGGGTCGAACTGCCCATGGATTCGGCCAGGCGCGACTGGTCGCATTCGCGCAGGCGGCCTGTGACCAGGCGGTCGCCGGTCATCTCGACATAGCACTCCTTGAAGGACTGCACGCGGCCGTGGTCCTTGTGCGCCGGGTCCCAGAAGGCATCCAGCATGTCGCGCATGGTCAGGCTGCGGTCGCCCACCGTGATGGCGCCATTGCCGAACATGGGCACGCGCACGGTGCCGCTCTCGGTCAAGCGCGCCACGTAGCCACCCTCGGCCGTGATCAGCTCGCCCACGGCGGCCTCGGTCAGGCGGTCGGCGCCAGCGGTAGCGATCTGCGAAAGCAGGCGCTCCTTGGACGGCGCGGGCAGCTTGGCCGCACCGATGCGCTCGCGGGCTGCGGCGCGCAGTTCGAACACGGCCAGGTCAGCGCGTGTCAGTGGCGCGTCCTGGGCTTCGGCCACGCGCTGCGTGCCAGGCTCGGGCAGCAGCGAGCCGCAGACGGATTCGTGCACGCGCACGAGGTCGTCATCGCTGATGGTGTCCACGTTGATCGTGGCGTGCTTCGCCGGGTCTTTGGCCTTGATGGCCTCCAGCATGCGTTGCTTCCAGAGAGGCATTTCGCTTCCTTCGTTGGTAGTGGTGGGATCGGCGGCGGCTTCGGTGAGACGATCCAGGCCGCCGCCAGCGCCCGGCTCGACGATCAGGTCAACGGAGATCACCTTGGTGAACTTCACGGCCTCGGTAAGGCGTTCCTTGCCCACCTGGCGTGGCTTGGTGCGCGCGAAGGCATCGATGGACAGGCCCAGCAGGCTCTGCATGCCGCGCTTGACGGCCTCGACCATCTTTGTGACGGCCGCATCGGTGGGGTCGATAGCCCGGAAGGTGCCCACGAGTGCACCCGTGTCAGTGGCCTTGCCCTCGACAAAGCGCACGCCGTAGATGCCACCGATCAGGTTGCGCACGTCCTTGCCTTTGCCTGCGATGTGGTCTGCATCGCTCTTGGCGAACACACGCACGCCCTCGAACTGGGGCACAGCTTCGCGCAGCGTGGCGTCGGGGTAGTAGTTGCGGTTGCCGCTGCGGCCCGCCTTGACGATGGTGACCTCAATGGCCCCATCGGCCGCCTCGCGGAACACCACCGAACCATCGGCCGCTACGGCTTCGCGCACGGCAGCCGCCACGGTGCTGGACGCACCAGCGGGGACGGTGGAGGCACTGCCCACGGGCGCATAGTCCGCCACCACCTCGGCCGCGTCGCCCAGCGCCACGGTGTTGTCGGCGGCCACGGTGTAGGCGTAGCTGTACAGGCGCCCCTTGAACGCCACGACCACACGGTCGGGCCAGATGCCGCGCACGTCCACGTAGTAGTCGCCATTGGCCGACAGGCGCAGCTTGTCGCGCACGGCCTGGCGCACCAGGTCGATGAGCTGGCCGTACTCGGTGGTCACCGCCTCGGTCATGCGCGCGTAGCCGGTGCCAGCGGGGATGAGCTTGATGGGCATGGCCGCTTACTCGTCCTGGCCCAGGCTGGAGAGCTTCTGTCCGTCGCGCGTCACGACGACGACGTGCGTGCCGTAGTCGCGCACGGCGAGAACTTCATCGGCCTTGATGGGGATGCGCTTTTCGCGGGGCGCCTTGGCGGGCTTGCCGTCCTCGCCCTTTACGTCCGCGAACTCGACCACCTTGCGCTGTACGCGCTTGGCGGCCTCTGCGAAGGTCTGTTCTTGGGACTTGGCCTTGTCGGCCGCGTCCTGCTTTGTCGGGTCGGGCATGCATCACTCCATCCAGGTATGCCGCGAGGCGGCGTTGCGATGGAGTGACTGTGCCGATGGGGGTACAAATAACTAAGGCCGACATGGGTCGGCCTCGGATGGCGGGAGAGGGTTATCAGGCTACCACGCGAGCTTCGGTGGTGGCGGATTCACCGGAATCGGGCGACACTTCCAGGCCACGCCAACCGAGGAGCTACGTACATGGATGACAAGCACGCCAACGACGACCAGCAAACCAAGGAACTGGATCAGCAGTACGCGCTTTTCAGGCTATGGCTTATATCGCCCCAGGCGCAGGTCAATCCACACCTCGGCCCAGAGGCTATGATCGAGGAAGCGATGTGGATGGCCTGGAAGGAAGGGTACCGCTATGGCAAGCACCAGAAGAACCCGGCGCGAACCAAGTAGCAACCCAATGCATTTAAACCCAATTTAAATCGCCCGCCAAGCCCGCCCGGCGCGCATGCCAAGGGGGTAGGCGCCTCAAGGGCGCCTAATGCGCCAGAGCGGCCTCTTTTTCAGTCTCCTTCTGGATCACTGCTTCGCCCTCGCGCCGCCCCCCGGCTTTTTTCGCGGCCTGGTCGAGCGCCGCCTTGCGGCCATCGAGCTTCAGCTCCAGCTCGCTGAACGGCTTGGCCCCCGGTGTCATCACCTTCCAGTGCTTCATCCAGGGCAGGCTGATGCACCCGCAGTGGATCACCTGCTCGGGCGGGGCCTTCGGGTCGTGCGGGCACTGCATCAGATCCATGCCGCCCCCTGGGTTCGGTACCTTGAAGGGTTTGCCTACCTCCACCACCCGGCCGTCCATCAGGTCGTGGTTCCAGCGGCTGTGAATCTTGCCGCTGCGCCGCCACTGCTTGCACAGGCCGGGCACCAGCTCTGCGGCTTGCTCCAGGCGCCCGTTGGCCGCCATGGCAAAGGCCCGGCTCACTTCGGTGTGGACGATGGCCGTGGCACGCCGGGGCGACTCGCCCTCCAGCAGCGCCTGCACCTGCTTGATGGCAGCGAACGGCGTTTGCCCGCCGATGGTGACCAGGCCGAGCTGGCGGCCGATCTTGCGCAATGCCTCCTGCCCCACGTCTTTCAGGCGCAGCGTGCCGAACGCCTTCATCTGCTTGAGCACGCCCACGTCGAGCTGCGCCAGGCGCAGTTCCACGGCCTGGCCGATCAGGGCCAGGGGCTTGTCGATGATGTCCTCGCCCGCGCGCCAGGCGCCATCCATGCGCAGCCCGAACAGCACCCCCGCCTTGCCGGAGGCCCCTTCCAGCACGTCCTCGATCTGGCCCAGCAGGCGCGAGAGCTGCCACTGCTGCCAGTCGCTGGGCAGGCCCGCCAGCGTGGCCAGGATCTGGGTGCGCGCGTCCTTGAGGATCTGCAGCACCTCGGTCTGCCCGGCCAGCAGGTCGCGCGCGCGCTCGCGCAGGCGCCGGGCCAGTTCGGCCTCGAAAGCCTTGTCGGGCTTGCCCTGGGGGTCAGTCTTTTTGGGCATCGGCAGCGGCATCGGCAGCGCCTGCTGGCAGTTGGAATACATCCTCGGCCGCACGTTCGGCCTTGCGCTGGGCAGCTTCGGCACGGGCCGCAGCCAGCTCGGTCTTGGCGTCAAAGTCCTGGCCGAAGCGCTGGGCCACGTCGGCGATGATCTTGAGGGCTGTTTCCTCGGTGAGCAGCCCGGCCTCGATCATCTGGATCACGGCAGCGGTCACCGCCTGCATGGCGCTGGCGAATTTGGTGATGTCGCGGTTGAGCAGTTCGGGGAAGACGGCCGTCACCTGCCATTTGTCATTCGCCCAGTTGGGCTTTTCGTCACGGGTGCGCGCGGCGCACCAGAGCACGTAGCGGCCGATCTCCTCCAGCATGCGCTTTAAAAAGCCCTGGCGCATGCTGTACATCTTGAAAGTCGGCTCGCCCATCTCGCTGGCGGCGGCGCGGTTGACGTCGCCCCCGCCGCCGAACCAGTGCTCGGGCACCGTGGCACCGCCCAGCACGTGGTTGCGCAGCAGCCGGGCGCTCTGGCTGGTGTCGGCCGCCTGCAGGCCGGGCGTCTTGGGCTCCAGCTTGACCTGGTCGTTGTGCACGAACACGCTGTTGGGGCCGGGCGGCACGAATTCCTTCTCGTACTTCTTGACCGCGGCATCGTCGGCGCCCGTCATGGTGATGTCCCAGACGAAGCGCCGCAGGTAGTCGATGCGGTCCAGCTCCGAGAACAGGAAATCGTCGTAGGCGTCCAGCCAGTCCATCTGCCCCAGCAGGTCGGAGCGGCCCCGGCTGCCGTTGGGAAACTTGTTGAGCTGGAACAGCAGCACCTCGCCATCGCCGAAGTCTTCGGCGCGGATGCGCTGGGTGCGCTCGCTGAACAGCTCCGCATCCTCGCCCAGCACGATCACGCGGTACTTGTACTGCCGCCCCCGGTTGTCGCGCTTGGTGACCACGCCGATGGGCTGCTCGGGGTTGTCGGGGTCGTTGACCACCGTGGCGATCTGGCGCGGGTCCAGGTAGCCCAGGCGCACGAAGCCATCGCCGTCGCGCACGTTGGCGATGTAGCACTGCTCGCCCAGCAGCCCCAGGGCGCGCACGCGCTGCTCCAGCTTCATGGGCCAGTTGTTGATGGGGTCGGACCAGAAGGCGTTGAGCTGCGCCTGGTGCTCGTCATCCACGCACTGCAGCGCCACGCCCTCGGCCAGCAGGTAGGCCAGCGGCAGCTCCACCAGGCGGTTGGCAAGCAGGTTGCTCTGCCACAGGTACTCGGCGAGCTTCTGCATGCGATCCTGGGCCATGGGCTCCAGGTCGCGCTCGTTCATGCTCGCCAGGCCGTCGCCCGAGAGGCGGCGCCAGCCCGCATCGTCGTCGCGGTCGCCCTGGGCTGCTGCGGCCTCGCGCACGGGCTGGGGCGCGGGTGAGGGCACGGGTGCGGCATCGGCGGCATGGACGTAGCCCACGGCCTCCAGCAGTCTTTTAAAGACTCCCATGGGTCAGCCCTCCGCGTCCAGCTCTGCGCCCACCAGAGCCATGGCCATGAGGCCGTGGTCGTTGTGCGCCTTGACGACTTCACGCAGTTTGGCGGCGGCCAGCTCCACGCCCTGGCGGTCGGCGTCGGGTAGGGCATAGATGGCGCCACGGATCACGAGCAGTAGTTGTTGTGCTTCGGTCATGAGGGTCTCCGGAACATGCGCGCGGCCTGGCGCGCGTAGCGCTCTCGCGCGGTCTTGGGTTGGTGGGTATTGCCGCCCTGGGCCGCCGCAGCGATGCCGCCTGTCACGCACAGCATCCAGAGCATCTGCACCATGTCGGGGCCGTCGTCGTGGTCGGCCTTGGGGAAGTGGCGGAATTGGTCGATTAGCGTGGTCTGGCTGCTGTGCAGCCGGATCAGGCCGTTGTGCATGTGCGGCTGTAGGCTCTCGATGCGCAGCAGCTTGTCGCTGATCGGAATCAGCGCGCGGGCGGGCACAGGCACGCCCAGCAGCGCGCTGCGCTTGACCAGCTCGGTGCGCAGGAATTCCTGGAACTGCACGCTCTCGAAGCCCCAGACGATGCAGCAGTACTCGCGCTGCATCTCGATCACGTCGCTGATGATGCGGTCGGGCACGCGCTTCTTGATGGCCGCCTCCACCACGTCCATCACGCCCGTCTCGCGGTTGTAGCCGCCCACGCCGATGGCGCTGGGGTCGCGGCTGTTGCCCGCCTTGCCCAGGCTGGGGTCGCACGCGCCGTAGAAAATCCACTCGGCCAGGCGGTTGACCCAGAAGCGGATGGAGTTCGCAAAAGGCGCGTCGTCGCCCGCCACCGGGTCGTTCTGCTGCTCGCTGTCGAACGCGGCATGGCCTTCACGCGCGCGGCGGATCATGAGCTTGACCAGGGGGCGCAGCGCAGGCCAGCTCACCTGGGCGCCCTTGTCCATCTCGGCTTGGCTGGAGTGATACAGCGCCATGGCTGCGGCCTCGCCCTTCTGCGGGTTCTCGCCACCCAGCAGCAGGCCCTCGAACTGCTCCCACAGATCCATGCGGTCAGGCCATTGCAGGATGGCTTTAAAGACCTTGTGGTTCCACAGCGGGTTCTTCAGGAAGCGGGCAAGCACGCTGTCGTAGTGCAGCACCGTGCCGATCAGGATGGCGTGCATGGAGTCATCAGGCGGGCCGAGCGAGAGCACGCTTTTCGTGACGAACGCCTGCAGCTTGTCGCGCTGCGCGGGCGTGTTCACGTTCTCATCGTTCTCGATGTCATCCATGATCGCCAGTTGCGGGCGATAGGCGCCATGGCGGCGGCCCCGGATTTTCTTGCTGCTGCCAAACCCTTCGATCTTGCGGCCGTTGGCCGTGACGATCACGCCCGCGCGCCAGACCTTGCCCTGGCCTGCCGCTTCGGGGAAGTCGCTGGCGATGCGCGGGTTGGCCTCCAGCTCGGCCTTGATGGCTTCGAGCATCTCGGCGGCCTGCTCGAAGGCATCCATGATGATGACGATGTACCAAAGCCACCCGGTGACCACGCACCAGGTCACAAAGGACATGCTCACCTTCGTGGACTTGGCCTCGCCGCGAGGGGCTGCAGTTGCATCCCGTTGCCCGGAGCTGCTGTTGATGATCTCGGGCAGGCGCTGGTACAGGTACTTGTGCAGCTCGCTGGGCTCGGCCTTTCCATAGTGGGGAAAGTAGTGGCGATCCCAGTACTCGAAGCCGCTCACCGGGTCGCAGACCAGGCGGCGGCGCTCGGCGATGGCCTCGGGCGACACGTCCCAACCATCCATGTCGGCGTCGATCTGGCGGCGCAGATCGTCGGCCAGGGCGGCGAGGCCAGCGAGGAAATCCTTGGTGCTCTTCGCCATATCAGTGTTCCGGGCTGGTGCCCTTTAGGGGATATGGCCCAGCCTCATTGCCCAGCACGGCCACGGGGCCACAGGCATGGAGCTGTGCCGAGAACTGAGCCTCAGCTTCGCGCCGCGTGTCATCGCTGCCCATGGCGCAGCCAAAGCAAATGGCCGCACCACCCTTGCCGTAGGGCCGGGTTTCCTTTTCTTCACCACAGGTTGCACAGCGCATGACTAACGCACCTTCGCCAGCTCTTCGCCAAACGGCTCCAGCATCTCGGCCAGGGCGGCCAGGTGCTGCGGATACTTCGCCTTGGCGAACGTCACGAAGCGCTGCAGCACGTCGATCTGCACCGCCTGGCGGTCCAGCTCGGGGTTGAGGCGCTTGAAGCTCGCCATGGTCTTGTTGAAGCTGTCGCTCATGCTGGCGAGGGTCTCGGCGCGATCCCGCGGCCCCATGCCTTCGGTGTCGCGCAGCAAGTCCATGGTGGCCTGGTGCTGCACCAGGTAGTCTTCGAGCAGCTTCTTGCCCAGGCTGGCGAAGTTGTCGTCGCCCAGGGCCACGGCGGCGCGCACAGTGTCCCAGTCGTCGCCCTTGTCCGCGGCCTCCTGCTTCCAGCGGTTGCCCGTGCTGCGCGGCACGCCCAGCTTCTTGCAGGCGGTCTCCATCGGCAGGCGCTGGAAAACGTACAGGCCCCGGAGCTGCGTGCGTTTTTCGCCTGGGTGTGCCATCAGTTCCCCAGGCCAGGGCCGCCGCCGCGCACGAACTGCTTGATGCCTTCCACGATCAGCGCCGTGCCCACGGCAACCGCGCCGCCCGACACGGCGCCTGCCACGGCGGCCTTCTTCTCGACTTCGCGCAGGCGCGTGTCGAGCCCGTTGTAGTGCTCTTCCATGCGCTGCTCCATCCGGTCCATGCGCCGGTTTTGCTGGTCCTGGCCGTCCTTCAAGGACTGCACCATGCCGTGGATCTGGCCGAGCAGCAGCAGCTCTTGCTTGCGGTCTTGGTTCTGTTCGCTCATGGTTGTTGGCGGAGGTTTAAGAAGTCGATCAGTGCCCGAAAGCGCTGCCGGTCGTCGGCGCAGGCTTTGGCGTTGGCGCGGTGGTTGGCCCAGGCGTCGTCGAGCGAGAGGCCGGAGTCCTCGGCACAAGCAGCGTCGGCGCCATCGGCGGCACCAGCAACGCCGCAGGCACCTGCAGGGGCGTCGGTGCCGGTGAGGGCGCCGTTCCACATGCGGACAGCAGCGAGACTGAGAGCAGGGCCACGGTCCAGCAGATCAGCGCAAGCCCCCGGCGCGTCAGCAGGCGCAGCAGAGGCGACTGCGTGCGCCACAGCAGGACGCACAGCCACAAGGGGAGCGCGACGGCGCAGGTCGTTGTAAACAGCATCGAGAGCGGCATAGCGTTCTTCCTGGTCGAGGTGTTCGGTGAGGTAGAGGGCTGCGGCCTGGTCGGCGCGCCGGGTTTCCTTTGCCAGGTCATCGGCGGCGGCCTGGGCCGCCTTGGCCTGGCGCGCGGCCCAGGCGTTGTCGGTGGCCGAGCTGCCCCACCAGTAGCCGCCGCCGACCAGGGCCAGCGCGGTGAGCAGCGAGAGGAGGAGCCGGGCCGCCATGTCACTGCAGCGCCATGCACTTGGCGTGGCGCTCCTGCTGGCGGGTCCATACACCCCGGCAAACCTTGTTGCCCGGGGTCGAGCAGTCGAATTCCCAGCGCGTGGGGCGGCCTTGCGCATCGCGCTTGCTGACCACCCAGCCAGGCCCTTCCTGGCGAGCACTGGTGAGCTTGCGGTAGTCGAGCAGCGCGTTGCAGGCAGGCACGTAGTTGCCCGCCAGCAGCTCGCGGCGCATGCTGGACTTGAGCCATGCGCCCGTGCCGTACTGGTAGACCCAGTCCATGTACAGGTCGTATTCGCCCTGGTGCAGCGCCACGCCGGGCAGCGATGCGCGGAACGCGGCCTCTTCGCGGCCAATGTGCGCCTGCGCCTTGATGAGCGCGCGCACGGGCGTGGTGGTGTCGCCCATCTTCACGGGCGAGCCGTC
>MEFV01000028.1 GCA_001725255.1 Comamonas sp. SCN 67-35
TGCTGCTCAACAAAGCAGCAGGTTAGGGTTAGTACGTGGGTCAGGTTTGGATGGAAATCCTGGGGGTTAGTGGGTCACTTCTGCGTGGAAATCAACACCTCAGCCCGTACGGCAGCCAGGTTCCATACCGCTGAACGCAGATCGCCAGCCAATGCAAGACGGGCGGCAGCCAGGCCAGCCTCTGCATCCGCTGCGTCGCGTGAAGCAAACGTCTCGCGCGCAGCGCGCTGACCGGGGAGCCACAGAGGTAGTGAGAGATCGAGCTCACGCTCACGCACGCCACGATTGCTGTTGAAGCGATCATTCTTCTCGGAAAGACCAATGGAAGGTGGGTCAGCAAACCAGCTATTGGCCACCACGCGGCTCGCATCAGCCTCGGCGTTGCGAGACTCGGCAACTCGCGCCTGAACGGCACGCTCCCAAGCTTTGTCCAAGGCTTCGCGCAAGGTGGTGTCAGCCCAAGTCTGCGCACTGATAAAGCTCAGCAACAGGACCGATAAACCACGTACCAGAGAGGGACGCATGATCACTCCCTCACCGACATCACTGGAATCCAGTCCTTGCAGCAACCGCAAGTCGGCCCTTTCAATTCTTCAGTTTCGATCGGCGTGCTGCGTGCAAAAGCAAATGGCGTGGCTGTGGGAAGCAGAAGCAATCCAAGTAGCGCAGAACGGCTGGCGGTGCAGGTCATGAATAGTTCTCTTCAGGGTTCGATGAAAGGAGGCCATTCTGAAGAGAACCGACTAACGACAGCTTTTCTGCAAGATTACATTCGTGTTATCCACGTCATTGTTGGTACCGATTCAAAATTGACCTGCACAGAAGGAAAACAGCTTGAACAAAAAATACCTCGCCCTGCTCGCCGCCGTCACGCTGGCGCTTGCATGGTTCATCGCCACACCATGGATCACCGTGCATCAGATCAGCGCGGCGGTGCAGGCGCGTGACGCGCAGGCGCTGGCCGAGCATGTGGATTTCGAGAGCGTGCGCCAGAGCCTGAAGGACCAGATGAACGCGCGGGTGCTGCACGGGATGGCGAGCGACGACGGCCAGGCGCTCAATCCGCTGGCGGCCCTGGTGGCGCCGCTGGCGGGCGCGGTGGTGGACAAGATGGTGGACGCCTACATCACGCCCGCGGGCGTGGCACAGCTCATGGCCGGGCACAGGCCGAGCGCCAGCGCGCAAGAGCCTGAGGGTGGCGCGAGCAGCACGCCCGATGCGCAGGGCGAGGCGCGCAAGCCGCTCGCGGACGCGGATATGGGTTATCGCAGCCTTGGCCGCTTCGTCGTGACGGCGCACGGGCGCCAGGGCGATACGCAGTTCGTGCTCGGGCGGCGCGGCCTGGGCTGGAAGCTCACCGAAATCATCCTGCCGCCGCAATAGCGCGGGTTGAGCCTGCCCTTTGCCCTTGTGGGAGCGGCTTCAGCCGCGAATCCCCTGCCTCATCGTTCGCGGCCGAAGCCGCTCCCACACAAGGCGGAGGTTCTCGAGCGTATCAATGGCTCGCGTGGGGCGCGGGCAGCCAGCGCCGGAACATCCAGGCCGCGACGAAGCCCAGCCCGCCCGTCACGAGGATGCCGCCCGCGAGCGTGATGAGCGCCGTCATACCGGCGAGCAGCAGCGGCCCGCCGCCGCCGCCGATGTCGGTGATCACGCGCCAGATGCCGAGGAACTGCGTGCGCCCCGCCACGGGCGAGGCGTCCGCGCCGATGGTGAGCACGATGCCCGCGCCGATGCCGTTGCCCACGCCCAGCAGCAGGCTCACCGCCAGCAGGCTGGCGAAGCCGCTGGCCAGCGGCATGAGACAGAAGCTCGCGCCCATGATGAGCATGCTCGGGATCGTCACCGCGCGGCGCCCGCGCTGGTCCATCACACGGCCTGCCGGATAGAACAGCAGCATGTCCACCGCGCCCATCAGGCCGTAGATCAGCGAGGTGGTGGCCGCATCCAGCCCGATGTGGCTGGCCCACAGCGGAATCACCACCTGGCGGCAGGCACGGATCGCCGCCACGAGCGCGGTGGCCACGCCCAGCGTCGCCAGCACCCCGGCATGCGCGCGCAGCATCTGCAGGGCCGCGGGCACCTCGGGCGCGGCGCGGGCGCCTGTCTCCTTCACCTCAAGATCGGGCACGAGCAGCGACAGCGCGCCCGTGGCCAGCATCACGATGAGCGCCGCCCAGTACGCGCCCGACAGCCCCAGCCCGTGGATGAAGACAGCCCCGAGAAACGGCCCCGCGAACATGCCGATGCGGTGCACGCCGCCCAGCAGGGCCATGGCACGCGCGCGCAGATGCACGGGCGCGGCCTCAACGAGGAAGCTCTGGCGCGCCAGCATGAAGACCGCGCGCGCCAGCCCCACCATGAACACGCCCAGGCCCAGCACCCAGGCGCTGGGCGCGGCGATGCACAGCAGCAACGCCACAAGGCAGAAGAGCGAGGCGCCGACCATGGCGCGGCGTTCGCCAAAGCGCGTGGTGAGCTGCGCCGCCGGGATGTTGGCCAGCAGCGAGCCGAGGCCGATCAGCGCGACGATGAGACCTGCCACCGCCAGGCTCGCGCCCAGCGCGCGGGCGCTGAGCGCGAGCACCGGCAGGATGGTGCCCTCGCACAGGCCGAACATGAGGGAGGGGCCGAAGGCGGGCAGCGCCATGCGCCGCAGGCTGAAAGCGTCGTTGGAGAGAGCCATGGGGAAGGCGCCGATTGTCCGCGTTCGGCGCCATCGCCGCTGGCCGAGCTCATGCCATCAGGCCATGGTCATCAATTGCGCATTGCCCCCGGCCGCTGCCGTGTTGGTGCTGATCGATTGCTCGTGCACCAGCGCCGCGAGGTCGTAGCCGCGGCCCGACTGCAGCTCGAAGCCCGTGCGGCTCTCCACACGCACCAGCGCGCCGTCGCGCGCCGCCACGTCCGCGAGCACCTGCGCGAGCGCGTCGCCGTCACCCTCGAACAGCAGCGTCGCCATGGGCGCAGCGGCGTTGCCGATGTCCTGGCGCGCGGCGGTGTACACGCGGGCCTGACCCGCACCTCCGAGCGCGGCTCGCAGCGCCTGCCACAGCGCGGCGCAGGCCGCGTCGCCCTCGGGCAGCACCACATGGCAGGTGTTGCCGCTGGCCAGCGCCGCAGCCACCTGCGCCAGCAGGCCCAGCGCCGTGCCCGGCACGGCCCAGACCGGGCCACGCGGCAGCAGGCGATAGACGTTGGATTCGCCGGTGGGGCCCGCCAGCACCCAGCGCTCGTGCAGGCGCGCGGCGCGCAGCGCGGCCTCCAGCAGCGTGCGCGCCTGCACCGCGTCCACCTCGGGCAGGCTGGCGCTCAGCAGCGGTTGCAGCAGCGCCGCCTGCGGGGCGCCCTCACCCGCCGACGCGCGCGGCAGCAGCGCCAGCGCATCGCCCGGCTCGCCCTGCACCAGGCGGTACAGGTACAGCGGCCCGCCGGCCTTGGGCCCGGTGCCCGACAGGCCCATGCCGCCGAAGGGCTGCACGCCCACCACGGCGCCGATGATGTTGCGGTTCACGTAGACATTACCCGCGTGCACGGAGTCGGTGAGATGCGCGATGGTCTCGTCGATGCGGCTGTGCACGCCGAAGGTCAGGCCGTAGCCAGCGGCGTTGATCTGGGCTATGAGTTCGTCGAGCTGCTCGCGCTCGTAGCGCAGCACGTGCAGCACCGGGCCGAAGACCTCGCGCGTGAGCCGCGCCGGGCTGTCGATCTCGATGATCGCCGGGGGCACAAAGTGGCCGTTGCCGCCGTTCTGATGCAGCCGCGTGACCTTCTGCCCAGCGGCCTGCATGGCCTCGATGTGCGACTCGATCTGCGCGCGCGCCGCTTCGTCGATGACGGGGCCGATGTCGGTGGACAGACGGTCGGGGTTGCCCATGGTCCACTCCTGAAGCGCCGCCTTGAGCATGGCGAGTTGGCGCTCGGCCACATCCTCCTGCAGGCACAGCAGGCGCAGCGCCGAGCAGCGCTGGCCGGCCGAATCGAAGGCCGAGGCGAGCACGTCCAGCACCACCTGTTCGGCGAGTGCCGAGGAATCGACCACCATGGCGTTCTGCCCGCCGGTTTCCGCAATCAGCGGGATCACGCGCCCCGAGGGCGACAGCCGCGTGGCGAGCTGCCGGTTGATGAGCCGTGCCACCTCGGTGGAACCGGTGAACATCACGCCAGCGACCTGCGGGTGCGCAACCAGAGCCGCGCCCACGGTCTCGCCGCGCCCGGGCAGCAGCTGCAGCACGTCGTGCGGCACGCCAGCCTCGTGAAAGATCGCAACCATCGCGGCCGCGGTGAGCGGCGTCTGCTCCGCGGGCTTGGCCAACACCGCGTTGCCCGCGGCCAGCGCCGCCGCCACCTGCCCGGCGAAGATCGCCAGCGGAAAGTTCCACGGGCTGATGGCGAGCACCACGCCCAGCGGGCGCTGCGCCGCGTTGTCGAAATGCGCAGCCACCTGCGCGCCGTAGTAGCGCATGAAGTCGGCCGCCTCGCGCACCTCACCCAGGGCGCTGGCCAGCGTCTTGCCCGCTTCGCGCTGGATCAGGCCCATCAGCGTCTGGCCGCGCTGCTCCAGCAGATCGGCGGTGCGCGAGAGCACGTCCGCGCGCCCCGAGGGCGGCATGCCGGCCCAGATCGGCAGCGCCTGCGCAGCGCGGCGCGCGGCGGCGTCCACGTCCTGCCCGCTCGCCTCGCGCACCCAGCCGACCACGTCCGAAAGCTCGGCCGGATTGCGCACCGCCTCCCAGCCCTCGGTGCGCGCCGGATCGGCCGCCGCCGGTACATCCGGGGGAGCGGCCAGCCACGGGCGGCTGGTGCTTTGCAGCAGCGCCACCGCCAGCGACGCCAAGCGCTGTTCGTTCGCGAGATTCAAGCCCTGCGAGTTGGTGCGCGCCAGCACGCCCTGCCCGGCGTAGAGGTCGATCGGCAGCGCAATGCGCGGGTGCGGCGCGCCCAGCTGCCCTTCCTCCTGCGCGATGCGCAGCACCTCCTGCACCGGGTCCTGCACCAGTTCGCTCACCGGGATCGAGGCATCGCCGATGCGGTTGACGAACGAGGTGTTGGCGCCATTTTCCAGCAGCCGGCGCACGAGGTAGGCGAGCAGCGTCTCGTGGTTGCCCACAGGCGCGTAGATGCGACACGGCCTGGCGAGCTTGCCCTCGGCCGTGGGGCCGACCACCTGCGCGTACAGCGGCTCGCCCATGCCGTGCAGGCACTGGAATTCATATTGCCCGCTGTAGTAGCTGCCACCCACGGCCTGCGCCAGGTGGTGAATGCTGGCCACCGTCTGCGCGTTGTGCGTGGCGAATTGCGGGTAGACGGCGTCGGGCGCGGACAGGAGCTTTTTCGCGCAGGCGAGGTAGCTCACGTCGGTGTAGGCCTTGCGCGTGTAGACCGGGTAGCCCGCATGGCCGTCGATCTGCGAGCGCTTGATTTCGCTGTCCCAGTAGGCGCCCTTGACCAGGCGCACCATCAAACGCCTGCGGCTGCGCCGCGCCAGGTCGACCAGATAGTCGATGACCTGCGGGCAGCGCTTCTGGTAGGCCTGCACGACGAAGCCGATGCCGCTCCAGCCCTTGAGCGAAGGCGCCGCGCACAGCGCTTCGAGCAGATCGAGCGAGAGTTCGAGCCGGTCAGCCTCCTCGGCATCGATGTTCATGCCGATGTCGTACTGGCGCGCCAGCTCGGCCAGGTGCAGCACGCGCGGCAGCAGCTCGCTCATCACGCGCTCGTACTGGCCGCGCGCATAGCGCGGGTGCAGCGCCGAGAGCTTGATCGAGATGCCCGGCCCGTCGAAGATGCCGCGCCCGTTGGAGGCGCTGCCGATGGCGTGGATCGCCTGCTGGTAATCGGCCAGATAGCGCTGTGCGTCGGCCTCGGTGGTGGCGGCCTCACCCAGCATGTCGTAGCTGTAGCGAAAGCCCTGCTTCTCGTGCGCGCGGCTGTTGGCCAGCGCCTCGGCGATGTTCTGGCCGGTGACGAACTGCTCGCCCATGAGCTTCATCGCGCGGTGCACGCCCTGGCGGATCAGCGGCTCGCCGCCCTTGCCGATCACGCGCGTGAGCGCGGCCGACAAGGTCTTTTCGCTGCTCGTGGCGGTGAGCTTGCCGGTGAGCACCAACCCCCAGGCGGCGGCGTTGACGAAGAGCGAGGGCGAGCGCCCCACGTGCGCGCGCCAGTCGCCGTGGCTGATCTTGTCGCGGATGAGCGCATCGCGCGTCGCCTTGTCGGGGATGCGCAGCAGCGCCTCGGCGAGGCACATCAGCGCCACGCCCTCCTGGCTGGACAACGAAAACTCCTGCACCAGCGCCGCCACGCCGCTGGTGACGGGCGCATCGCGCAGGCCCTGCACCAGGCGCGTCGCGAGCTGCGCGACCCGCGCGGCCTGCTCGTCGTCGTGCGCGCGCGCCTGCGGCAGCAGCGCCGCGAGGCACTCGGGCTCGGGCCGGTGCCAGCCGGCGGTGATGGCGGCGCGCAATGGCGTCTGCGGCAGAATGGACTGGGCGAAGGCCAGAAACGGTTGCACTTCATGTGGCGCGGCTGGTGGCACTTCCTCGGCCTCGTCCTGGGCACTGCCGGGCAGGCCCTGCAGGCGGATTTCGTGGACGCCGCGCTCGATCGCGTCCACATACAGCAGCGCCGCCTGCTTGACCAGCCAGTGCGGCGTGCGACCGATCTGCTGCGCTGCGGCATGAATGCGCTCGCGCTGCGCGTCGTCGACTTTGATACCCAGGGTGGTGGCGGACATGCGGCTCTCGATGAACGGTGAAGGGAAAGCGCTGATCTTGCGCCCGGACATAGGTAAAAGGTAACTAGGGTTAACCCTTGGTTCTACTTTTCTTCAAGAACAGGAAAGCGCCGGGGGGCGATCAGCAGCACGAGCAGCATCAGCACGGCAATCACGCTCATGCCCACGTACAGTTCGTCGGTGGCGACGCCGATGCCGGAGCGCAGATACCCCGCCACGGCCGTGTCGGTGGCGGGAGAGTGCAGCGCGCCGATGACCGCATCCACATCGGCGGGCAGGCGCGCGGCCAACGCCTGCGGCGCGGCCGCCAGATACGCGCCCAGCGTGGCATTGAAGATGGCGCCAAACAGCGCCGCCCCCAGGCTCTGCCCGAGGTAGCGCGAGAACATGTGCGAGCCCGTCACCACGCCGCGCCGCCCCCAGTCCACGGTGGACTGCATGCCCACGAGGATGGGCGTGGAGAAGAACCCCAGCCCCGCGCCCAGCAGGATCTGGTCGAGGAACACCAGCGCCACCGGCTGCGGTCGCGGCATCCACAGAAAGGCGAGCGAGGACAGCAGGATGAGCACGCAGCCGCCCAGGCCCGCATCGCGAAAGCCCAGGCGCGCCCACAAAGGCGGCGACAGTGCCGAGGCGGCCGGCCAGCCCATGCTGATCGCCGCGAGCACCAGCCCGGCCGCGATCGCGCCCAGCGACTGCACCGACTGCAGGAAGGTGGGCAGGAAGACGCTGGGCGCCATCATCACCAGCCCCATGCCGATGGCCGCGAGATTGGAGCCTAGCAGCTCGGGCCGCCGCCACAGCCAGCCGGGCAGCACCGGCTCGGCGGCGTGCCGCTCCACCGTCACCAGCGCCGCGACGGCCAGCGCGGCGAGAGCGAACACCAGCGCCACGGGCCACGAGGCCCAGGGCCAGCGCTGCCCGCCTTCGAGCACGCCGAAGATCAGCAGGCCCAGCGCCAGCAGCAGCAGGGCCGCGCCCGCCCCGTCGATGCGCGCTTCGCGCCGATGAAACGATTCATGCAGCGTGCGCGCGATGAGCGCGAGCGCCACTACGCCTATGGGCAGGTTCACGAGAAA
The DNA here is from genome assembly GCA_001725255.1 of Comamonas sp. SCN 67-35. Classification (GTDB taxonomy): domain Bacteria; phylum Pseudomonadota; class Gammaproteobacteria; order Burkholderiales; family Burkholderiaceae_C; genus Comamonas_C. Next base: position 7,816 of record MEFV01000028.1, read on the forward strand.
GATCCAGCGCCACGAGGCGTACTCGGCGAACGCGCCGCCCAGCAGCGGCCCGGCGATGGCGGCCATGCCCCAGACGCTGGAGAGCCAGCCCTGCACCGCGCCGCGCTCCTGCACGGTGTAGAGATCGCCCGCGAGCGTCATCACCGTGGCCATGATGGCGCCCGCGCCCAGCCCCTGCAGGCCGCGAAAGGCGATGAGCGAGTGCATGTTCCACGCGGCGGAGCATGCGACCGAACCAAGCAGGAACAGCACCGTGCCACCGAGCAGCACCGGCTTGCGCCCGAACAGGTCGCAGAGCTTGCCGTAGATCGGGATCGTGACCGTCTGCGCGACGAGGTAGACGGAGAACACCCAGCTCACGAGCGCCAGCCCGCCCAGGTCGCCCACGATCTGCGGGATGGCGGTGGAGACGATGGTGGTGTCCATCGCCGCCAGCATCATCATGGCCATGAGGCCGACGAGAATCCAGCCGCGGTGGGCAGGCGCAGGGGCTGCGAACATGCGGCGGATTGTGCGGCAGGAGGGGCGCCGCGGGGTCAGCCTCCGACATCCGGCGTCAACCCGGTCCGAGGCGCGCCTGGGGCTGTGATCAGGCCACCTGCCGCATCACCTCGTCTTTCAGCAGACCACGCGCGCGCTGGTTGGACTTGTAGATGTTGTCGCGCACCGGCGCCGCGCCAGTGTTCACGCTGTGCACCCATTCCCGGGTCGACATCACCGCCGCGAAGCGCGATTGCAGCACCACGCTGAACACGCGGTGGATGTCCTCGGCGCTCGCAAGGCCAGCCTGGTTGCGGTAGGACACCGTGCCCGACGCATCGTGCAGGAACTCCACGGCGGTGCCGTTGTGCAACGCGTGGTTGATGGTCGAGGCGTCGCAGTTGTGCGTCATGAAGCCGACGACCGTGAGCGTGTCGATGTCACGCTCCTGGAGCCACTCTGCCAGGCCGGTTTCGGCATAGGCGCTGGGCAGCGTCTTGCGCACGTAGTGGTCGCGCGGCCGGGACGCGACGACCGGATGCAACTGCCAGCCTTCCGAATCGATGGCGAACAGCGGCGAGGCGGCGGGCGAAGTCTGCTGCACGACGATCACCGGAATGCCGGCCGCGCGCGCCGTGTCCATCGCGACGCCGATATGGGCGACGCTCTGTTGCGGGTCAGGGTACTCGATCGGCAAGTCGCCGGTGAGGTACTCGTTCTGCACGTCGATCACGATCAGGGCGCGCTTTGGGGTGGTGGATGCGGTCATGGCAAGGCTCCAGCAGGGGTTGATAGGCCGGGCTTAGTAATGGGCCCGTGGACACGATGATCGTCCGCGGATATGCTCTCGCGAAAGTGGCCCGAAAGACATTCATCGATCAAATCGGGCCGAGCCACGGAGACGCCATGCATCCCAAGGAAATCGCCATCCTGGCGTTCGACCGCATCAGCCCATTCCACCTGTCGGTGCCGTGCCTGGTGTTCGAGGATCGCGCCTGGGCGGGGCTGCCCTCCTACCGGCTGCGCATCTGCGCGGGCGAGACGGGCCGGCGCCACGGATTGCGCACCACCGCCGGATTTGCCGTACAGACCGAATGGACACTGAAGGATGCCGCGCACGCCGACGTGCTGATCGTGCCGTCGTGGCGTGATCCGGAGGAAGCGCCGCCCGCAGCCATGCTGGATGCCGTGCGTGCGGCGCATGAGCGTGGCGCCACGGTGGTCGGACTGTGCCTGGGTGCGTTCGTCCTCGCCGAGGCGGGCGTGCTGAACGGCCACCAGGCCACCACGCACTGGAGCGCGGTCGATCCGTTCGCGCGCCGCTACCCGCGGGTGAAGCTGGTGCCGGATGTGCTGTACGTCGATGCCGGCGACGGCCGGCTCGTGACCTCCGCCGGCACCGCCGCCGGGATCGACTGCTGCCTGCACCTGGTGCGCCGCTGGCATGGTGCGGAAGTCGCGAACCGCATTGCGCGGCAGATGGTGATCGCGCCGCATCGGCAGGGCGGACAGGCGCAGTACATCGAACAGCCGCTGCACGACGCGCCGGGCGGCGACCGTCTCTCCGAGCTGCTCAACTGGACCATGGCCCACCTGGCCGAACCGCACACCCTCGATTCGCTGGCCGCGCGCGCCGCGATGAGCCGGCGCAACTTCACGCGGCGCTTCAGGGAATTGACGGGGGCCACCGCCCAGCAGTGGCTGCTGGGCCAGCGCCTGGCCTACGCGCAGCGCATGCTGGAGACCACACAGCAGCCGATCGAGTCCATCGCACAGCATGCGGGCTTTGGCAGTGCGGTGTCGCTGCGGCAGCACTTCAGCCGGGCGTACCGCACCTCGCCGAGCGCGTACCGCGCGGTCTTCACACGCAGTTGAGCCGATCGGGGGCCCGCTTCATGCCCCTTCGTTGGCCCAGGCCTGCTGCGCCAGGGCCTCGAACTGCTTGCGCAGCACGTGCTTCTGCACCTTGCCCGTGGAAGTTGCGGGCAACTGCTCGATGAAGCGGATGAGCTTGGGCACCTCGAAGCCCCCCAGGTGCTGGCGGCAGTGCGCGAGCAGCGCCGCTTCGTCGAGTTCGGCGCCGGGCTTCTTCACCACGAAGGCGCAGACCGCCTCGATCCAGCGCGGATGCGCCACGCCGATCACGCCCACGCCCGCCACGCCCGGGTGCGCGAGAATCACGGCCTCGACCTTGACGCTGGCGACGTTCTCGCCGCCGCTCTTGATCATGTCCTTCTTGCGGTCCAGGAACATCATCTGTCCGCGCGGCCCCCACATGCCGAGGTCGCCCGTGTGGTGCCAGCCGAAGCGCTGCGCGGCGGCCGTGGCCTCGGGGTCCTTGAAGTAGCCGAGCATGGCGTTGGCGCCGCGGTGCACGATCTCGCCGGGCTGGCCCTCGCCCAGCAGGCGGCCCTCGTCGTCCATCACCGCCGTCTCGTTGTGCGCCAGCGAGCTGCCCCAGTAGTTGGCGTCCAGATCGGGATGGTCGAGCGGGCGGAAGGTCATGGTGCCGGGATACATCTCGGTCTGCCCGGTGGCGAGCATGACGTTGGCCGTCATGCGCTCGGCGATCTGCGCGATGAGCGGCTTCGGGATCGGCGCCATCGCATACATCGCCAGGCGCAGCGACGGCGCGCGAAACGCCGGGTCGGCCAGCAGCGCGCCGTACATCATCGGCAGGCCGGTGAAGACCGTGTAGTGCTCGCGCGTGATCGAATCGCGCACCTCCTCGGGCACGAAGCCGCGCAGCAGCACCACGCAACCGCCGGCCGCATGCGCCGTCGCCACGAGGCAGTGCTGCGCGCAGTGAAACAGCGGCAGCACGCCCGAGAACACGTCCTGCTCGGTCACCGAGAGGCCAGCCATGTTGCCCATGACGGCCGCGGCCACCGAGGCATGCGAGTGCACCACGCCCTTGGGCCGGCCGGTGGTGCCGCTGGTGTACATGATGAGCGCGCTCTGCTCGCTGTCGATCGCGATCTCGGGCAGCTCGGCGCTGTGCCCGTGTTCGGCCTGCGCCAGCGGCGTCGCCCCATCGACGGGCGCCGCGGCCATGGTGAGGATGAGCGGCACCGCGAGATCGCGCAGCACCTGGGCCAATGCGGGCATGGCCATGAAGGCCTCGTCGACCACCACGGTCGCCACCTCGGCATGCCGCAGGATGTAGGCGATGGTCTCGGCGTCGAGGCGCACGTTCACCGGCACCCAGACGTTGCCGGACTTGTGGATGCCGTTGTAGGCCACCACCATATCGGCCGAATTCAGGCACAGCATGCCCACCTGCCTGCCGCTGCCGATCTGCTGCAGCAGGTGGTGCGCGAAGCGCGAACTGCGCGCATCGAGCTCGGCGTAGTTCAGGCGCAGCGCGCCATCGACGACGGCGGTGCGCCCGGCGAAGCGGCGCGCGCTGCGGTGCACGAAGTCGCCCAGCGCGACGCGGCGGATGCGCCGCTGCTCCGGGGATGGATTCATCTCGTTCATGATCGGTCTCCTTGGGGTTTCAGATCCTGGGCCAGGTCGGCGGGCACGCGCACGGGCAGCGTGAGCAGCATCTGCGCCATGCCCTTGCCGAGCGCATCGTTGTTCAGCGACGCCATGCCGCCACCGCCCAACGCCTGTTCGCAGACGAAGTTGAAGGCGGCGATGCCCGGCACCTCGTGGCGCGTGACGCGCCCCTGGATGGCGTGCGCCAGATGCGCCTTGACGCGCTCGGGCGTGAGCTGCGCGCGCAGCAGGGGCAGCCACTCGGGGCGGCGCACGATCACGCCGATGTTGGAGGTGTCGCCCTTGTCGCCCGAGCGCGCCCAGGCGAGGCGGATCAGCGGGACTTCGACGCTCGCCGAATCTCTCGTATCGATAGCTGCTTGCGCTTGTTCCATCTGCGTTTGAGCCTGATTTGACCCAAAACTTTCACCGCTGCCCTCTTGCGCGGAAGAAGGAGGCGCGGGCAGCGCCACGTCCACCCCATCGAGCACCACGCGCGCCGCAAGCTGCGCCTTGTCCAGCAAAAACGCGTACTGCCGGATCAGCGGCGAGACGCCGGCGCGCCCGCCCGCTCCGGTCGTGCCCGGCGCGAACGAAGTGCCCGCGGGCGCGATCTCGCGCGCCAGCAGCTCCAGCGCGCGCTTGTCCGCATGGCAGGCGGTGAGGCGCAGCACCGCCTCGCGCGTGGCCAGGGCCCCGGGCGCCGCCAACGGCCCCCAGCCGCTTTCTGCGCCCAGCACCTCCAGATGCGTGCGCGAAAACGGCGCCAGGCCCTGTGCGGCGAGCAGTTCGCCCACGCGCTCGAAAATCGCCTCGCCCGTGCGCCGCGCCTTGGCCACGGCCTGCACGCCCACGATGGTGAGCTGCGCCGAGGTCTTGTAGCCGTCCAGAACCGTGGCGCTGACCTTGTAGCTGGAGGTCGGCGGCCGCCCGCGTGCACCCGACACGCGCACGCGGTGCGGCCCGGCCTGCGCCATCGTCACCTGCGTGAAGTCGCAGACCACGTCGGGCAGCAGGTAGGCCGCGGGGTCGTGGATTTCGTACAGCATCTGCTCGGCCACGACCTGCGGCGCCACCAGCCCGCCGGTGCCCGCTGGCTTGGTCACGGTGAAGCTGCCATCGCGCTCGCATTCGACGATGGGGTAGCCGATGTGCGCCCAGTCGGGCACGGCCTGCCAGTCGGTGTGCAGCCCACCCGTGCCCTGGCAGCCGCATTCGATGATGTGGCCCGCCAGGCTCCCGCCCGCGAGGCGGTCGAACTCATCCGCCCGCCAACCGAATTCATGCATGAGGATGCCCAGCGTCACCGCCGAATCGACGCAGCGCCCGGTGATGACGATCTGCGCGCCCGCATCGAGCGCCGCCTGGATAGCCAGCGCGCCCAGGTAGGCGTTGGCAGTGACAACCTTCGCGGGCAGCGGCGCGCCGCTTTGCAGCTCGGCCACCGGGGGCTGCTGCACGCGCAGCGCAGCCAGCTGCGGCATCACGTCGTCGCCCGTCACCACGGCGATCTTCACGCGCACGCCGAGTTCTTCGGCCAGCGCGCGCAACGCTTCGGCGCAGCCCTCGGGGTTGACGCCGCCCGCGTTGCTCACCACGCGGATGCCCCGGGCCGCCACATCGCGCAGCACGGCGCGCATCGACACCTGCACGAAATCCGTCGCGTAGCCGAGCTCGGGCCGCTTCATGCGCGCGGCCGCGAGGATGGACATGGTCAGCTCGGCCAGGTAGTCGAAGGCCAGATAGTCCACCTGACCGCTCGCGACGAGCTGCGGCGCGCCCACGCTCGAATCGCCCCAGAAGCCGCTGGCGCCGCCAATTCGTACCACTTTACGCACCACCTTGTCGCTGTTCATCGTCCACTCCATTGCGGTGCGCGTTTCTCGCGAAACGCCGCCTGCCCCTCGGCCGCGTCCTCGGTCAGCGCGATCAGGCCGATCTGGCTTTCGGTGAAAGCCATGGACTGCTCGAACGGCAGGCCCTCCAGGTGCTTCATCAGATACAAGCCGCGGCGGATCGCGGCGGGCGACTTGTCGACGATGCGCGCGAGCCACCGATCGATCGCCACATCGAGTTCATCACTGACCTCGTTCACCAGCCCCATGGCCAGCGCCTGCTGCGCATCCACGCTCTCGCCGGTGATGCACAGCTCGGCGAGCGCGCGCCGCCCGATCAGGCCCTGGAGCACCGTGAGCACCTGCGCCGGAAACACCCCCACCTTGACCTCGGGCAGGCCAAAGCGTGCATGGATTGCCGCCACCGCCAGATCGCACATCGCCAAAAGCCCCATGCCGCCCGCCATGCAGGCGCCGTTGACGCGCGCGATCAGGGGCACGTGCACCGCATGCGCCGCGCGCAACAGATTGGCAAAACCCTGCTGCGGCTCGGCGTAGTCGAACTTGAAAGCGCCGCCCGTGGCCAGATCCGCCCCGGCGCAGAAGGCCTTGTCGCCCGCGCCGCTGAGCACGATGGCGCGCAGGCTGCGATCCGCATTCGCCTGCGTCAGCTCGCGGGTCAGGCCCGCGACGACGGCGGCGCTCATGGCGTTGCGCCGCTCTTCCCGCGCGATGGTCAGACGCAGCACGCCGCCCTCGCGCTCAACCCGCAGTTCTTCCGTTTCCGCCACACCCATCTCCCGTCAAAAACCCCACTGGCGCGCCGCCAGCTCCTTCATGATTTCCTCGGTGCCGCCACCGATGGTGACGACCTTGACCTCGCGATACAGGCGCTCGCACACCGTGCCGCGCATGTAGCCCATGCCGCCAAGGATCTGCACACCCGCATCGGCGCAGAACTGCATGGTCTGCGTCGCCTGGTTCTTCAGCGTGCAGACCTCGGCCACCCAGTCCGGCCCCATGTCGCCCGCATCGGCGCGCGCCGCGACGGCATCGAGCCACGCGCTGCTGACGCAGATGCGCTGGCGCATGTCCACGAGCTTGTGGCGGATGACCTGGTGCTGGACGAGCGGCTGACCGAAGGCCGTGCGCTGGCGCGCCCAGGCCAGCGCCTCGTCCAGGCAGGCCTCGGCATAGCCCACGGCCCCGGCCGCCAGGCCCAGGCGCTCGCCGTTGAAGTTGCCCATGATGGCCTTGAAGCCCTCGCCCTCGCCGCCCAGCAGGTAGCGCGCGCTCACGCGCACACCGTCGAAGCGCAGGTGCGCGGTGTCGGAGCTCAGCCATCCCATTTTGTCGAGCCGCGTGCGCGACAGACCCGCGCTGGCGCCCGGCACCACGATCAGGCTGATGCCGCCCGCGCCCTTGCGCGTGGCGTCGGTGCGCACCGCGAGCGTGATCCAGTCGGCGCGCATGCCGCTGGTGATGAAGATTTTTTCGCCATCGATGACATAGTCGCCGCCGTCGCGCCGCGCCGTGGTCCTGAGCTGCGCCACGTCCGAGCCGCCGCCGGGCTCGGTGATCGCGAGCGCCGCGATCTGCTCGCCCGCCAGCACCGGCGGCACCACCTCGCGCTTCACTTCATCGCTCGCGAGCAACACCACCAGCGGCAGCGCGATGTTGTGCGAGAACAGGCTCGCCTGCACGCCGCCCGAGGCGCCATGGCGGCACAGTGCGCGCCACACCGGCATGCGCAGCGCATACGGGGCGTCGCTGCCGCCCAGCGCCTCGGGGTAGCCCAGGCCCAGCAGGCCGAGCCCGGCCGCGCGGCGGTAGAGCTCGCGCGGAAATTCGCCCGCCGCATCCCATTCGCTCACGTGCGGCGCGATCTCGCTGCGCGCAAAGCGCGTCACCGCATCGACGAGCTGGGTGCGCGCCTGCGCGAGTTCCTCGGGGGTCCAGCTCATCGCGTCTCCGCCGCCGCCGTTGGTGCAAAGCGCAGCAGCACCTCGCCGGGTCTGACCTGCTGGCCGACTTCGACCAGCACCTCGGCCACCGTCACGTCCGCGCGCGGCGAGAGGCTGTGCTCCAGCTTCATCGACTCGATCACCACCGCCGCCTCGCCCTTTGCGAGCACCTGTCCCGGCCGCGCATCCACGCGCACCACGCGGCCGTTGAATGGCGCCTTGAGCTCGGTCGCTGCCTGCGCGCCGCTGGCGTCCGCCTGCGGCAGGTAGGTGGCGTCCTCGAACCACCAGTCCACACCGCCCGCCTGCGCATGCCAGCGCGGACCGCCTTCGCCGCCCGCAACAGCCACGGCGCGCACGCGTTCGGCCAAGCCTGCTTCGGTACAACGCAAACTGCCATCGGCAAGCGGCTGCACGGCCATGGCGCGCCATGGCGGCTGGACATTGCCCTGCGGTGGAAGCGGCTTCAGCCGCGAATGCGCTTCTTCGCGGCTGAAACCGCTCCCACCAGAGGAGTCGGGCAGCGCCCGACCGACTTCCTCCACCTGCCAGCCACCGGCCACGGCGCGCACGGCAAGCGTTTGCGCTTTCTCCCGATGCACCAGTCGGCGCGGCGCGGCGAAGTCGCAGGCCAGCCCCTGATTCACAGGCAAAATCACTGCCAGCGACCAATGGGCATGCGCGAAGTGCTCTTTTTCGAGGAGCGATGCGCGCAAGGCGTCACCGTGCTCATCCAGAAAGGAGATCAACGCCTCGCCGCGCGCAAAGCGCTCGTCGCCCAGGCACTCGATCAGGAAGGCCCGGTTGGTCGGCAACCCCAGCACCTCGGTGCGCGCCAGCGCATCGGCCAGCCGCGCGATGGCTTCGCCGCGCGTGGGCGCGTGCACGATGAGCTTGCCGAGCATCGCGTCGTAGAACGGCGTGACCTCGCCGCCCGCGGCGATCGCATGATCCAAGCGCAGCGGCGCGCGTGTGAAGTGGGCGGCCCCCGCAGGCTCGGCGAAGTGCGCGATGCGCCCGGCGTGCGGTGCGTAGCGCTCGTCCTCGGCGCACAGCCGCACCTCGATCGCGTGGCCGCTCAGGTGCACCTGCTCCTGCATCAAAGGCAGCACCTCGTCGCGCGCCACGCGGATCTGCCACTGCACCAGATCCAGCCCCGTCACCGCCTCGGTCACCGGGTGCTCGACCTGCAGCCGCGTGTTCATCTCCATCAGGTAGAAGTCCTCGCCTTCGAGCAAAAACTCCACCGTGCCCGCGCCCACATAACCCGCGCCCCGCGCCAGCCGCGCGGCGCACTCGCCCATGCGCTCGCGCAGCCCGGGCGAGACGGCGGGCGAAGGCGACTCCTCGATGATCTTCTGGTGGCGCCGCTGCACCGAGCAGTCGCGCTCGCCCAGATGGATGACGTGACCGTGCGCGTCGGCGAAGACCTGCAGCTCCACGTGGCGCGGGCGCATCACCGCGCGCTCGATCAGGAGGCGGCCGTTGCCGAAGCCCGCCAGCGCCTCCGAGCTTGCAGCTTGCAGGGCCGCGGGCAGTTCGGCGGCCTCTCGCACCAGGCGCATGCCGCGCCCGCCGCCGCCGGCCACGGCCTTGACCATCACGGGGTAGCCGATGGCCTGCGCCTCGCGCGCAAAGCGTTCGACCGATTGATCCTCGCCCGCGTAGCCCGGCAGCACCGGCACGCCCTGCTGCACCGCCAGACGCTTGGCCGCGCCCTTGTCGCCGAGCGCGCGGATGGCCTCGGGCGGCGGGCCGATCCAGGCCAGACCCGCGTCCCGCACGGCCTGCGCGAAGCCCGCGTCCTCGCTCAGAAAGCCGTAGCCCGGGTGCACCGCGTCGGCGCCCGTGGCCCGCGCAGCGGCGAGCAGCTTGTCGATGCGCAGATAGCTCTCGGCCGAGGTCTGGCCGCCCAGCGCCACCGCCTGCGTGGCCTCGCGCACATGCGGGGCCTGAGCGTCCGCGTCGGAATACACGGCCACGGTGGCGATGCCCATGCACTGCGCCGTGGCGATCACCCGGCGCGCGATCTCTCCTCGATTCGCAATGAGGATCTTCTTCATGCCCCCGCCCGCTTCGCCATCCCCATGGTCTTGGCGATGATGCCCATCATCACCTCGTCCGCGCCGCCGCCGATCGAGCCCAGGCGCCCGTCGCGGTACAGGCGCGAGACGCGGTTGTCCCAGGTGAAGCCCATGCCGCCCCAGAACTGCAGGCAGGTGTCAGCCACCTCGCGCGTCAATCGCCCGGCCTTGAGCTTGGCCATGCTGGCCCACTGCAGTACGTCCTCGCCCGCGATGTAGCGCTCGCCCGCCGACCAGGTGAGCGCGCGCAGCGCCTCCACCTCGGTCTGCAGCTCCACCAGCTTGAACTGCACCCACTGCTGCTCCAGCAGCGTGGCGCCGAACATCCGGCGCTGGCGCGCGTATTCGATGGTCTCGCGGATCGCCACGTCCAGCCCGGTGATGGCATTGGCCGCGGCCCACAGGCGCTCTTCCTGGAACTGCTGCATCTGGTAGATGAAGCCCTGGCCCTCCTGGCCGATCAGGTTGCGCGCGGGCACGCGCACCTCGTCGAAGTAGATCAGGCCGGTGTCGCTGGCGTGCATGCCGATCTTCCTGATCTTCTGCGCGACCTCGATGCCCTTGGTCAGCTTGCCGCTCGGGCCATCGCGCATGGGCACGATGATCAGGCTCTTGTTCTTGTGCATGGGGCCCTCGCCGGTGTTCACCAGCATGCACATCCAGTCGGCCTGCAGGCTGTTGGTGATCCACATCTTCTGCCCGCTGATCACGTAGTCGTCGCCGTCGCGGCGCGCGCGGCTCTTGATGCCCGCCACGTCGCTGCCCGCGCCGGGCTCGGAAACGCCGATGCAGCCCACCTGGTCGCCCGCGATCGCCGGGGCCAGGAACTCGCGCCGCAGTTCATCGCTGCCAAAGCGCGCCAGCGCCGGGGTGCACATGTCGGTCTGCACGCCCACGGCCATGGGGATGGCGCCGCAGTTCACGAGGCCCATGGTCTCGGCCATCAGCATGCTGTAGGAGTAATCGAGCCCCATGCCGCCGTACTCGACCGGCTTGGTCAGGCCCAGCAGGCCCAGATCGCCCAGGCCCTTGAAGACCTCGTGCGCGGGGAACATCTGCGCCGCCTCCCACTCGTCGACGTGCGGGTTGATGTGCTCGGCGATGTAGCGCTTGAGCGTGTCGCGGATCTGTTCGTGTTCGGGGGTCAGTTGCATCACAGGTCTCCTGAAAGATTCACATCCGCGCCACGCCGAACTGCATGGGCCGCAGCGCACGCGCCGCGCCCTCGGCGAGGGTGTCCAGGCAGAACCCCAGCACGGCGCGCGTGTCGCGCGGGTCGATCACGCCGTCGTCGAGCAGCCCGCCGCTGGTGTAGAAGGCATCCTGCTGGCGCTCGAACATCGCGACGATCGCGTCGTACTGCTTTTGCAGGCGCGCGGCATCGGGCGCTATCCCTTTGCGCCGCAAGCCCTCCTCGGCCACGATGCGCATGGTGCCCGCCGCCTGCTCGCCGCCCATCACGGCGGTCACGGCGCTGGGCCAGGTGAAGAGAAAGCGCGGCGCGAAGCCCCGCCCGCACATGCCGTAGTTGCCCGCGCCAAAGCTCGCGCCGCACTGGATGGTCAGCTGCGGCACGGTGGCGCTGGTCACCGCCTGGATCATCTTGCTGCCGTGCTTGATGATGCCGCCCTGCTCCACGTCCTTGCCCACCATGTAGCCGGTGGTGTTCTGCAGGTAGACGATGGGGTGGCCGAGCTGGCACATCCACTGGATGAAATGCGTGGCCTTGTTCGCGCCCGCGATGTCGATCGGCCCGTTGTTGGTGATGAGGCCGACCGCATGGCCATGGATCGCCGCCTGCGCGCAGACCGTCGCCATGCCGTAGCCGCTCTTGAATTCGAGCAGCACGCCGCCGTCGACGAGGCGCGCCGCCACCTCGCGCATGTCCACCGGCTCGCGGTGGTGCGCAGGCATCAGCGTGAGCAGCTCCTCGGCCGGCCAAGGCGGCTCGGCATACGCTGTCTTGATCGCTGCTTGCGCTTGTCCATCAAGCGTTTGAGGCCGATTTGACCATTGAAGCTGCGCCACCACCCGCCGCGCGATGCCCAGCGCCTCGCGGTCATCACGCGCCAGGTATTCGCCCAGACCCGAGACGCTGGTGTGCATCAGCGCGCCGCCCAGCTCCTCCTCGCTCGCCACCTCGCCGGTCGCCGCCTTGAGCAGGGGTGGCCCGGCCAGGAAGGCGCGCGAGCGGCCCTCGACCATGATCACGATGTCCGACAGCCCCGGCATGTAGGCCCCGCCCGCGGTGCCCGAGCCGTGCTGCACGGTGATCACCGGAATGCCCGCGCTTGAGAGCCTCGCGAGGTTGCGAAACAGGCTGCCGCCATCGATGAAGGTGTTGACCGCGTAGTTCGCCAGGTTCGCACCCGCGCTCTCGACCAGGTGGATGAAGGGCAGGCGCTCGGCCAGCGCGATCTCCTGCACGCGCAGCACCTTGTACAGGCCCATGGGCACGAGCGCGCCCGCGTCGATCCCCGAATCGCTCGCCACCACCATGCAGCGCGTGCCCGAGACAAAACCGATGCCCGCAACCACGCTGCCGCCGGGAATCGAGCGGCTCGCATCGTCGGTATCGCGCAGGTAGCCCGCGAGCGACGCCAGCGGCAGCCACGGCGCCCCGGGGTCGATGAGCAGCGCCACGCGCTCGCGCGGCAACAGCTGCCCGCGCCTGGCAAAGCGCGGCGCCGCCTGGGCCGAGGCGTCGGCCGCGCGCTGCTCGAGCGCGCGCAGCGCCCCGATGCGCGCGAGCATGTGCGCGCGCCGCTCCTGCGCCTGGGCGCCGGCGGCGTTCCAGCGCGATGCGAAAGGCAGGTTCATGCCGGTTTCCCCGTCTCTTGATCCGCGAACAGCCGGGGCGTGACCGCGCGGTGAAAGCCGTCGAACGGGCGCACCGCATCGCGCTGGCGCACCTCCTCGCTTGGCAACTGCAAGGCCCAGCCCATGCGCGCCTGCGGGCGCGCGCCATCGACGCGCAGCACGCTGCCGCTGATGAAGCTGGCCGCGGGGCTGAGCAGGAAGGCGATCGCCGCGGACACCTCGGCCTCGGTGCCGAAGCGCCCCTCGGGCACGGTCCGGCGCATGGTGCGCAGCAGCTCGCCCACCTCCCGCGGGTAGTGATCCATGCCGCTGGAGGCGATGTAGCCGGGCGCCACCGCGTTCACGCGCACGCCGCTCCTGGCCCACTCGAGCGCGGCGGTCTCGGTGAAGCTCACCATGCCCGCGCGCGCCGCGCCGCTGTGGCCCATGCCCGGCATCGAGCCCCACATGTCGGCGACGATGTTCACCACCGCGCCGCCGTGCGCCTGCATGCTCTGCAGATAGCACTCGCGCGCCATGAGAAAGCCGCCCGTGAGGTTGCTCGCCACCACGGCCTCCCAGCCCTTGGCGCTGATGGCCTCCAGCGGCGTCATGTACTGCCCGCCCGCGTTGTTCACCAGGTGGTCGACGCGCCCGCGCCCGGCCACCACGGCCGCCACCACCTCGCGCACGCGCGCCTCGTCGCGGATGTCGCAGACCTGCCAGCTCGCCTGTCCGCCGTCGGCTTCGATCTCGCGCCGCACGGCTTCGAGCTTGTCCTGCTTGCGCCCGACGAGCACCACGTGCGCGCCCAGCGCCGCCAGTTCATGCGCCGTGCAGCGCCCTATGCCCGAGCCGCCGCCGGTCACGATGGCAGTGCGGCCGGCAAACAGCCCGGCCGCAAAGATGGATCGATAGTTCATGCCTGCCCCGCAAACAAGCGCAGCGCCTCGTCGGTCAGTTCATCGAGCGAATGGCTGCCGCGCGCGTGAAACCACTGCACCGACCAGTTCAGTGCACCAAAAATGAAGAGCCGAGCCACCGCGGGCTCGGCGCGCAGAAAGCCGGCGTCGAAGAGCCGAGCGAGCGTGGGCATCCACGCCGCCTCGTAGGCATCCTTGATCTGCGAGACGCCCTTTTTCTGCGCCGCCGTGAGCGAGCGCCACTCGTAGAGCATCACCGGAATGAAACCGCTCGCCGGCCCCAGCAGGATGTCGAAGTGATGGCGCACCAGCGCCCGCAGGCGCGCATGCGCGTCGGCATCGGGCGCGAGCGTGGCCAGCGCCTGCTGCTGGCTCGCCGCCGCCCGCTCCATGCCCTCGCGCATCACCGCGTACAGCAGCGCGCTCTTGCTCTTGAAGTAATAGAAGGGCGAGCCGCTGTGCATGCCCATCGCCGCCGCGATGTCGCGCGTCGTCGTCGCCGCATAGCCCTTGACGAGGAACAGCCGCGCCGCATGCTCCATCAGCTCGCGCCGGCGGTTGCCTTCATCGGGATGCTCGGCGCTCTTGCGCGGGCGCCCGCGCGGGCGGCGGGGCACGGGTTCGACCAGGGACACGAGCGCGTGGGTTTCAGCCATGCACGCAGCGTAGCAAAGCTTTTTAATTTAATCAAGCGCTTGCTTTGTAAAAATATCCGAGGCTAGAGGGCTTTCGCGTGGGCCTGCGGCGTTGGATAGGGCGGGAGCCGGGTCTCGCCCCGGCGGGCGACTCACTTTCTTTTGCTTCGCCAAAAGAAAGTAAGCCAAGAAAAGGCGACCCTGCTGTCCGCGTCCCCTGCGCTGCGCTTCGGGGCAACCTGCGATGCTCGCGCGCGGGGCGTGCCGCGTAACTCACTTCGCGCCCATGGCGCTTCGCTCGGACAGACGCGGCAAGTCAGTTCACGAAGGCGTGCGTCCTGCGGCGCACGCCCGCCCCGCGCACTGCGCTTCTCGGC
>MEFV01000029.1 GCA_001725255.1 Comamonas sp. SCN 67-35
CCGTGTTCGCCGGTGCGCTGGCTGCTGGTGCAGCCTTGCCACCGGGCCGCAATTGCCGGGAGCGGATGCGGGAGGCAAATGCGGAAGGCAAGACAAAAGGGGGCGGCACCTGTCGGCCCGCAAAGCCAGTCTGCACATGGAGGTGGCGCAGCACGGAGCGGCTTCGCCGCCGTGCCGCGTGGGGCGCGAGGCCCGCGCCGATGCGGGCATTTCCGCGTGCTTCGCACGACCGGACACGCCAGAGCTTGCATGGAGCGCAACCATGACCGACCGCCGCGACGATGATTTCCGCATCCGCCCCAGCGCCCCGAAGAACCGGGGCCAGGGCTTCGTTTCCAAGGTGCTCAAGCAGGCGGGCAAGGCCAGCGGCGGCAAGTCCACGGTGCGCAGTCCTGGCGGCAGCGGCAAGGGCGCCGGCCAGCGGCCCGGCTCGCGCCTGGGGCGCGGCTATACGGCGGCGCGCTTCGCGGGCGCGAAGCTCACCCCCATGTCGCGGCGCGTGACCATCAAGACCTTGCTGGTGAACCAGCAGCGGGCCAGTCCGCAGTCGCTCGCCAAGCATCTGCGTTACGTCGAGCGCGATGGTGTGGGGCGCGACGGCGAGCCGGGCCAAGCCTACGGGCCGCAGACCGACGTCGCCGACTTCGACGCCTTCAAGGAACGCTGCGCCGACGACCGGCACCACTTCCGCTTCATCGTCTCGCCCGAGGATGGGGCCGAATTGGAAGACCTGCGCACCTACACCCGGCACCTGATGGGGCGCATGGAGGCCGACCTGGGCACGGGCCTCGATTGGGTGGCCGTCGATCACTGGAACACCGACAACCCGCACACCCACCTGATCGTGCGAGGGCGCGACGACACGGGCAAAGACCTCATCATCGCGGGCGACTACATCGCCGATGGCTTCCGGCATCGCGCGTCCGAGCTGGCGACCGAATGGCTGGGGCCGCGCACCGAGTTGGAGATCCAGCAGACTTTGCGGCGCGAGGTGGAACAGGAACGGTGGACGAGCGTAGATCGCACCCTGCAACGCGAGGCCGGCGAAGACGGCCGGGTGCAGATCGAACGCTTCAACGAACCGAAGCTGCAACGCCAGCGCCTGCTGCTGATCGGCCGCCTGCAACGCTTGCAGCGCCTGGGCCTGGCCGACGAGGTGCAGCCCGGCACCTGGGCCGTCCATGCCGATGCGGAGAAGACCTTGCGCGCCCTGGGCGAGCGGGGTGACATCATCCGCACCATGCAGCGGGCCATGAGCGGCCAGCCGCGCGAGCTGGCTGTCTTCGAGCCGGGCGATGATGGCCGCACGGTCATCGGGCGCGTAGCGGCAAAAGGGCTGGCCGACGAATTGCACGACCGCGGCTATCTGGTCATCGACGGTGTGGACGGCAAAGCCCACTACGTCGCGCTCAATGCCCGCGACGAGCTGGCGAACTATCCGACCGGCGCCGTGGTGGAGGTGAAGGGTTCGGCCGACGTGCGCGCGGCCGACAAGAACATCGCCGCGCTGGCGAGCGGTGGCCTGTACCGCACCGACCATCACCTTGCCATTGCCCAGGGCCAGGCCGTGCCCGGCCGCGATCCGCAAGAGGTGGTAGCAGCCCACGTCCGCCGGCTGGAAGCCCTGCGCCGGGCAGGCATGGTGGAACGCGTGGCCGAGGGTCTATGGAAGGTGCCGGACGACCTGACCGAGCGTGGCCGGCAGTACGACGCGCAGCGCCTGGGCGGCGTCGCCGTGGAGCTGAAATCGCACCTGCCCATCCGGTGCCACCTGGCTCGACCAGCAGTTGATCGGCGGCGGCTCGGGCTTGGGCGACCTGGGCTTTGGTAGCGAGGCCAAGCAGGCGCTGCAGCAGCGCGCCGACTTCCTGGCCGAACAGGGACTGGCCGAGCGGCGCGGGCAGCGTGTGATCCTCGCCCGGAACCTGCTGGGCACGTTGCGCAACCGGGAGCTGGCACAGGCTGCCAAGGACATTGCTGCCGACACCGGCCTGGAGCATCGCCCAACGGCTGACGGACAGCGCGTGGCCGGCATCTATCGGCGCTCCGTCATGCTTGCCAGCGGGCGCTACGCGATGCTGGATGACGGCATGGGGTTCAGCCTGGTGCCTTGGAAGCCTGTCATCGAGCAGCGGCTAGGGCAGCAGCTCGCCGCGACGGTGCGCGGCGGTGGGGTGTCTTGGGAAATTGGACGGCGGCCTGGGCTGTCCCGAAGTTAGTCAGGCTAACGCCAACGATTCCACAGAACGGATTCAACGTAATCCGCTGCCCCCTCCCAACTGGGGTCATCAACCCCGAGAGTAGAGGAGCAGACGCGCTTCGCGTTCGGCAGGTGACTCGTTTAGCAGTTCGTTGGTTACTTGCTCACGCGTCGTGCCAGGACCCGCATCAGGTGTGCGGATCGGGTAATTGCTTTCGCCGTAGGAAAGGCGGCCTTGCTGCATAGCAGCCTCTGCTTCTGCCTTGACTTGGGCACGGGTTTTATCGCTCTTGAAGTGTTCCGGGTGAACGATGACGCCGATTTCATTATTGGCTGGATGCTCGTACGCTGCCGAAGCCATCCCTGGAAGACCCAGGGCAGCCACTGCGGCCGCGGCGGCGATCATGGAAGAAAGGGAGAGGCGTTGTTGGGTCATGATTGAAGCTCCTGACAAAGGTGGATGAAACTTGCATCTCCCATGCCTTGGTTAGGCGCTGAGGAGATGTGTTCATCGTAGGGAGCGCACCCCAACAGAATCTAGACAGCCCGATGAGTTTGTTGTCAGCTTCAGGGCTTCGCGACGCGATGCGGAAACACCAGGGTGAAACAGGTGCGCCCCTGACCCGAGCTTGCCGTGACGCGGCCGCCGTGGGCCTCGGCAATGGCGCGCGTAATGGCTAGACCCAAGCCCGATCCGTCGGTGTCCGGATGGGCCCTGGAAGCATCGGCGCGGTAGAAGCGGTCGAACAGCCGGGGCAGAACCTTGGCATCGATGTCGGCGCCAGTGTTCTCTACGGCCACGGTCGTGGCTTGTGCCGTGCCGGTGATGCGGATGGTGATGTCGCCGGCCTCGGGCGTGTAACGCAGGGCATTGGACAGCAGGTTGCTCACCGCGCGGCGGAACATCAGGCGGTCGCCTTCGATCTCGCCAGCGCCTTCCACCCGCAGCCGAATGCGCTTTTCCTCGGCCACGGCCTCGTAGAACTCCAGCAGTGCCAGTGCGTCCTGGCGCGCGGAAAACCGCTCCTTGTGCGGCAGATCCACGCCGCGCTCGGTCTTGGCCAGGAACAGCATGTCGGACACCATGCGCGCCAGCCGCTGAAATTCCTCGGCGTTCGATGCCAGGATGTCGCGGTAGGTTGCGGCATCGCGCTTGGTCGCCAGCGCCACTTGGGTCTGGGTCAGCAGATTGCTGATGGGAGTGCGCAGTTCGTGCGCGAGGTCGGACGCGAAATCGGTCAGGCGCTGGAAGTCCTCCTGCAGCCGATCCAGCATGCGGTTCAGCTCTTGCGCCAGGTCGGCCATTTCCACCGGTACGGCCTGCACGGGCATGCGCTCGCCAAGCTTCTGCCCCGTCACCTTGGCAGCCCGTGACTTCATGTCGCGCAAGGGCGCCAGCCCCTGGCGCGCGGCGAACCACGAGAGCAGGCCGCAGATGGCGATGGCGGCGAGCACATACAGGGTGAGGCTGCGCCGCAGGCGGTCGAGAAACTGCGTGTGGTGATCCGTATCCGCGGCGATCCAGACCATCAGGGGGGTGCTGGAGTAGGCAGGGGCGGCCTTGAAGACCAGCGTATGGAACCGGGCACCGTCGTGCCGCCACACCCCAAACACCTTATTTTCACCGGCGCTCAGGGGCTTATCGCCGCGCATGGTGGGGATGAACCCTCGGGACTGAAAGACCACCGCTCCTTGTCCATCCTGGACTTGGGCGTAGAGATCATGGTGATAGCTCAGCGCCTCGCCCAGTCGCCGGTGAGCGTCGTCCGCCGAGTTGGCATTGCGCAGAATTTCCTCGATCAGGTGTTGCTTGTCTTGCAGCGCCATCCGATCGAGCTCGACGAAATGCCGCTCAGTCTCGACCAGAAACAATGCGCCCAGCCCTAGCACCACCGAGGCCGCCACGGCGGTGAACAGCAAGGTCAGGCGCCGCGTCAGTGGCAACCGGCCCCAACGAATCCGCAACGCCACCTACTCCTCCTGCGGCACGTCGAGCACATAGCCCATGCCGCGCACGGTCTGGATCAGCTTGACCGCGTGGCCCTCGTCAATCTTCATGCGCAGTCGGCGCATCGCCACTTCGATGACGTTGGTGTCGCTGTCGAAGTTCATGTCCCACACCTGCGAAGCGATCAGGGAGCGCGGCAGCACCTCGCCATGGCGGCGCATCAGCAGTTCCAGCAGGCCGAACTCCTTGGCCGTCAGGTCCACGCGCCTGCCGTTGCGCGAGACCCGGCGGCGCAGCAGATCCAGCTCCAGATCCGCGACGCGCAACATGGTGCCTTCGTTGCCCGCCGGGCCACGGCGCAAGATGATGCGCACGCGGGCCAGCAGTTCCGCAAACGAGAACGGTTTGACCAGATAGTCGTCCGCACCAAGCTCCAGTCCCTTGACACGGTCTTCCACCTGGTCGCGTGCGGTCAGGAACAGCACTGGCATTTGCAGGCCGCGCTCGCGCAGCGATTGCAGCACCTGCCAGCCGTTCAGCCCGGGCAGCATGACATCCAGGATCACGAGGTCGTAGGCACCGTGCAAGGCCATGTGCAGCCCATCGGTGCCATGGGGCACCAGGTCCGCGACATACCCGGCCTCGCTCAATCCTTGGCGCAAATATTCGCCAGTCTTGGGCTCGTCTTCGACGATCAGTATCTTCACCCGCATGCTCCGTTAAAGGTTCCCACGTAAGTGTGCCGCGTTGGAGAGGCACCAACACGAAGCTGACAAGAATGTAATGTTGCAAACATCTTTCTGAAAGGACGGGCTCTTCAGAATCTGCGACATGCGATTCAAAACCCCTTCCTTTTCCGCCTCCCCAGGCCAAGCCATCCAGCGCCGGCGCTTTCTGAGGGCGCTGGCGGCGGGTACCGCATTGGGCACGCTCGATGCTGCACTGCCCGCCTGGGCACTGCAAGACCTGCCAGCAGCCCGTACGGGAACGCCACCCGAGTTGCGTGGCCCCGTCTTCGACCTGACGCTGGCCGAAACCCGCGTCGACTTCGACGGCCGCACGGGCATCGCCACCACCATCAACGGCAGTCTGCCCGGGCCGACGCTGCGCATGCGCGAAGGCGAGACCGTGACGATTCGCGTCACCAACCGCCTGCGCGAGACGGCATCGATCCACTGGCACGGCATCATCCTGCCGTTCCAGATGGACGGCGTACCGGGCGTGAGCTTTGCCGGCATCGCACCCGGCGAGACCTTCATCTACCGCTACACGCTGGAGCAGAGCGGCACCTACTGGTACCACTCGCACAGCGGCATGCAGGAGGTGACCGGCCTGTATGGCGCGCTCATCGTTGAGCCGCGCGATCATGAAACCATTCGCGCCGATCGCGAGCACGTCGTGCTGCTGTCGGACTGGACCGGCACCGACCCGATGCGCGCGTTGGCCAAGCTCAAGGCGCAAGGCGACGTGTTTAACCAGCACCGGCCCACCTTCGTCAAATTCCTGCGCGACGTGCGCGCGAATGGCATGGATGTGGCGCTGCAGGAGCGCGACATGTGGTACGCCATGCGCATGAGTCCGAGCGACATGGCCGATTTGTCCTCGACCGTACTCAGTTACCTCGTCAACGGCAGCGCACCGGGCGCCAACTGGACGGCCCTCTTCAAACCCGGCGAGCGCGTGCGCCTGCGCTGCATCAACGGCAGCGGCAATACGTTCTATGACGTGCGCATTCCGGGCCTCAAGCTCACCGTGGTGCAGGCCGACGGGCAAGACGTGGAGCCGGTGACGGTGGATGAGTTCCGCTTCGGCCCAGGCCAGACCTACGACGTGATCGTGCAGCCCAGGGACGACGCCTACACGCTCTTTGCGCAATCGATGGATCGCACCGGCTACGCGCGCGCCACACTGGCGGTACGCCCGGGCCTGAGCGCGCCGGTGCCCGCGCTGGATGCGGTGCAGTGGCTCACCATGGCCGACATGATGGGCGGCATGGCGCAAGGCGGTGGCCACGACATGGCCGCGATGGGCCACGGCTCCATGGTCGGGATGAACCATGCTGGCATGGCCAGCATGCAGGGCATGGGCGGCGGGCACGACATGTCGGCCATGGGCAGCATGCCCGGCATGGCGCACAGCATGGCGTCCAATCCGTTGCAAAAGCCCGGCACCACCGTGCGCCACGCGCGCACCGAATGGGGCCCCGGCGCCGACATGCGGGTGGACATGCCGCGCACCAACCTCGATGACCCCGGCGTCGGTCTGCGCGACAACGGCCGGCGCGTGCTCACGCTGGCCGATCTCAAGACCGTCGGCGGATCGCTCTATGCCGGGGGGGCCGAGCGCGAAATCGAGTTGCATCTGACGGGCAACATGGAACGCTACACCTGGTCGTTCGACGGCCTGGACTTCACCGACAGCCGCCCCGTGCATTTCCGCTATGGCGAGCGCCTGCGCGTGATCCTGCACAACGACACCATGATGACCCACCCCATGCACCTGCACGGCATGTGGCAGGAGCTGGAAAACGCCTCAGGCGAATTCGTCGCGCGGCTGCACACCATCCCCGTGCAGCCGGCGCAGCGCGTGAGCTTTCTCGTCAGCGCCGACGCGCTCGGCCGCTGGGTCTGGCACTGTCACCTGATGTTCCACATGGAAATGGGCATGTTCCGCGAAGTGGTGGTGGCATGAAAAAGAACCTGAAAATGAACCGACTTACCCCGCACACTGTGGCCTTGCGGCTGGCGCCGGTGGCTGCAGCCCTGATTCTCTCGGGCGCCGCCACGTCCGCTCTGGCTCAGGATCACGATGCGCATGGCGCACACGATGCTGCGGCACAGTCCAGCGCCGCGCCTGCGGCGGGGGCAATGACTGGCATGGATCATGGGGGAATGCCGATGCCCGCGGGCAGCGCGCCAGCAGGGGATGAAGCGCCTGCCATGAATCACGGCAGCATGCCCATGCGAGGCAGCGCTCCGGCTGCAAATCCTGGCGCGCCAACCATGGATCATGGCGTCATGCCGGGAATGGATCACGGCACCGTGCCATCCCAAGGTACCGACAGCGGCCCCGCTTCCGCGATGGAGCACGGCGCGGCGCCGGCGTCCGGCGGCGCGATGGCTGGCATGGGCCACGGTGCCATGCAAATGCAAGGCGGCAGCCCGCCCGCCGATGCGCGCGACCCCAACGGCTATTCCGACGGCTTCGAGCGCGGCAGCGGCAAGTATTCGCTCACGGGCGTGTCGCGCCTGCAACTGGGCGACCAGATGAGCTTTGCGAACCTGAGGGTCAACCGCTTGGAGCGCGCCTGGGCGCGCCACGGCGATAACGCCACGACGTATGACCTGCAAGCGCGCATCGGCCGCGACTTCAATCACCTGGTCATCAAGGCCGAGGGCGACATCGCCCAGGGCAAGCTACAGGATTCGCGCACCGAACTGCTCTGGGGCCACGCCATCGCCGCCTTCTGGGACAGTCAGCTCGGCGTGCGCTTCGACCACGGCACAGGCAAGGATCGCCAGTGGCTTGCGGCTGGCGTTCAGGGCCTCGCGCCCTACTGGTTTGAGCTCGATGCCACGGCCTATCTGGGCAGTGGCGGCCGCACCGCGCTGCGGCTCGAAGGGAGCTATGACTGGCTTCTCACGCAAAAGCTGATTCTGCAGCCGCGCACCGAATGGAATTTCTACGGCAAGAGCGATCCTGCCAACGCCATCGGCAGCGGCCTTGCCAACGCCAGTGCGGGTTTGCGCCTGCGCTACGAAATCACGCGCCAGATCGCACCCTACATCGGCGTCGAATGGCAACACGGCTTTGGCCGCACGGGAGACTTCGTGCGCGCCTCGGGTGGCAGTGCCACCCAGACGCGCTGGTTGGCGGGTTTGAGTTTCTGGTTCTGATCTTTCCCAAGGAGTCGTTTGAATGAATAAAAGCATCCTCATTTCCCTGTTTGCCGCTGCGGCGTTTCCGCTCGCTGCGCTGGCTGCCGGCACGCACGCTGGTGGCCACGACATGCCCGCCTCGCACGGCGACATGAGCATGTCGGAGCACAGCGCCATGTTCGGCCAGCCCGGCGACCCCGCCAAGGTCACGCGCACGATCGACGTGGTGATGAACGACAACATGCGCTTCGATCCCTCCAGCATCAATGTGAAGGAGGGCGAGACCGTGCGCTTCATGGTGCGCAACGCCGGCAAGATAAGGCACGAAATGGTGCTCGGCTCGCTGGACGAATTGAAGGAGCACGCCAAGGAAATGCGCGCCAATCCCGGCATGGTGCACAGCGAGCCTAACCAGGTGAACCTTAAGCCCGGCCAGCGCGGCACGATGGTGTGGCAGTTCACCCAGCCGGGCAAGGTCGATTTTGCTTGCACCGAACCGGGGCATCTTGAAGCCGGCATGGCCGGGCAAGTCGAGGTTGCTCGCTGAACTGATCTTGCAAGTCCTTTGGAACCTCCATCGATTATTCCTCCAGAGATCATCGTGACCACCACCCAACGTCTGCTCACCATCTCAGCCCTGGCCATGGGCCTCGCTCTGCCTATGGCGGGCCATGCCCAGGTCAGCCCCAGTCCAGGCCAGGTGGCGGCGCCTGCGTCGGACTCCATGACCGATGGCGAGGTCAAGAAGGTCGATCCGGACAACGGCAAGATCACCCTCAAGCATGGGGACATCAAGAACCTGGACATGCCCGGGATGACCATGGTCTTCACCGTTCGCGACAAGGGCCAGCTCACCAAGCTCAAGCCCGGCGACAAGGTGCAATTCATGGTCGTCCAGGAAGGTGGAAAGATGGTTGTCACCGACATCCAACCCGCGCGCTGAGCAGAGTCACAACCGCGCCGTGCCGCCGGACGCGGCAGCCCTAGTCACCCCCTCCACCGCAAGAAGGAAGCATCATGGTTCACATTCGTCATGCTCTGATCGGTCTCTGTGTCGCCGCCGCCTCCGTGGGCGTGCTGGCGCAAGGCTCCGATGAGCACAAGGACCACCACCCAGCGGAAACGACCGCCCCTGCGGCGGCAACTCCGGCGCCGGCTGCAGCACCGCCATCGCAGGCCATGAGCCCGGACATGATGGCCGCGATGGAGCAACGCATGCGGGCCATGCACGAGAAGATGGCAACCGCCAAGACGCCTCAGGAGCGGCAGGCATTGATGGCCGAACACATGAAGACCATGCAGGACGGCATGCGCATGATGGAGTCGATGCACGGCCAGATGGCATCGGGCAACCCGCCCGCCGGTATGGCTGGCATGCAGCACGACCCACAGATGATGGAAAGGCGCATGGACATGATGGAGTCGATGATGCAGATGATGATGGATCGAATGTCCACGCCACCGGCTTCCACTCCTTCCAAGCCCTCTGCAAAGTGAGGAGCTCCTCATGACCCATGACCATGCATCCCATCCACAGAATGTGCAGACCAGCGGGTTCTGGCGCTCGCGCTATGCCATCGGCCTGCTCGTGTTCGGCGCCGTCGCCGGGTACTTCCTATGGACCGAACACCGTGCCCACCTGGCGCAATGGTGGCCCTATGCCTTCCTGCTGGCCTGCCCGCTGATGCATGTCTTCATGCACAAGGGCCATGGTGGTCATGGCGGCCACGGTGGTGGCTCCGGAGCCACTGGTCAGGGCACTGGACAAAACTCCGACAGGGGTTGAGGCCATGGATCACACGGGATCGTCGTATGGCCTCTGGACCCTGGTGGTGCTCAACGTGGCGATCTTCGTCATGTTCGCCTTCAGCTTCTTCAAGCCGGCCAGTGCGCGCGACTGGCGCAGTTTCGGGGCGTTCACGGGCTTCATCGTGGCGCTGTTCGTCGAGATGTACGGCTTCCCGCTGACCATCTACTTCCTGTCGGGCTGGCTGGGCCAGAAGTTTCCGGGCGTGGATCTGCTGAATCACAACGCCGGTCACCTGCTTGAATTGTTGTTCGGCTGGGGCGGCGACCCGCACCTTGGGCCGTTCCACATTCTCAGCTACCTGTTCATTGGCGGTGGATTCTGGCTACTGGCCGAGGCCTGGCCCGTGCTCTACGAGGCCCAGCGGCAGGGGCGGCTGGCTGAAACTGGTGTTTATGCGCGGGTTCGGCATCCGCAGTACATCGCCTTCGTCCTGATCATGTTCGGCTTTCTCTTGCAGTGGCCGACCCTGCTGACGCTGCTGATGTTCCCGATCCTCGTGGTGATGTATGCCCGGCTGGCGCACAACGAGGAACAGGAGAGTGCACGCCGTTTTGGACAGGCCTGGCAGGAGTATGCGCTCCACGTGCCACGCTTTATTCCGCGCTGGGGCGCAAGGGCCCAGCCTTGAGCGATGCATCCGATGACCAGAATGTGACCATCAGCATGAAATCAAGGAAGTTGCGATGACGTTGAAACCGCTGATCCTGGGGGCCGTAGGATTGCTGGCCTTGCTGCTGGTGGCAGGGGCGGGCTATTTTTCTCTGCGCGTCAGCAATCGGCAGGCGGCGGCGCCGGTGCACAGCCTGCGTCCCGATGATCCCCAGGTGCTGCGTGTCGGCGCCCGCATCTATGCCCAACAATGTGCGGCCTGCCATGGCGCCAGGAGCGAGGGGCAGCCCAGTTGGCGTGTTCGTGGGCCCGATGGCCTGCTGCCGGCGCCGCCCCACGACGCGAGCGGCCACACCTGGCACCACCCGGACGAGCAGTTGTTCGCCATCACCAAGCAGGGATTGGCCCAGTTGATCAATCAGCCCGACTACCGCACGGCCATGCCGATCTACGACGGTGTGCTGAGCGACAACGAGATCGTGGCCGTGCTGTCATGGATCAAGGCGCAATGGCCGCCCGAGATACGGCAGCGCCACGATGAGATCAATGTCCAGTACCGCAGGTCCTTGTCCCGATAGCCATCCGGACGCGGGATGGACGGGAGGCGTGAAAGGGGCTTGACCTTTCCATGATGGCAAGGTCAAGAATCGAGTCAACTTTTAAGGCGCAGGCATGAACGATCATCTACATCACCACGGCCATGCCGCTGGCGAACAGACCCCGGCAACTCAGGCACTGTCGGCGCTGGACTTTTTCGACTACCAGCGGGACTTCCTCGAACGCACGGTACTTTTCTGGGACACGCTTCGCCAGCGCGCGAACAACATGCTTGAGCATGAGCGAGCCGGGTTGCCGCCGCTTCTGGATTTCAAGCACGAAACGCTGCTGGACGCGCGCCGCTTCGAGCGGCCAGTCAACTATGCACTGCTGCGCATCACCGAAATCGACACGCATTGCTGGGATGACTGCGTCGATCCTGAAAAACCGCCGGTCATCGTCGTCGATCCACGCGCCGGCCATGGCCCCGGCATTGGCGGCTTCAAGCGCGACTCCGAAGTCGGGATGGCCATGCGCGAAGGCCATCCGGTTTATTTCGTCATCTTCTTTCCGGAGCCGACTCTGGGGCAGACCCTGGCGGACGTGTTGCATGTGCTGCGGAGCTTCGTCGAAGAGGTCGCACTACGCCATCCTGGCAAGCCTCCTGTGCTCTATGGCAACTGTCAGGCTGGGTGGGCGGTGACGCTACTGTCCGCAGACTGCGCCGGTCTGGTCGGGCCGGTGGTGCTCAATGGCTCACCCTTGTCGTATTGGGCCGGTGAGTCCGGTGTCAATCCGATGCGTCTTTCCGGAGGGCTTCTTGGCGGCAGCTGGTTGGCGCATCTGACGGCCGACCTGGGAAATGGCCGCTTCGACGGGGCCTGGCTAGTGCAGAATTTCGAAAACCTCAAGCCCGAAAAGGCCGTTTGGGAAAAGTACGCCCAACTCTTCACCAACGTTGACAGCGAGCAGGAACGCTTTCTGGAGTTCGAACGCTGGTGGAACGGTTTTTATTTCCTGAGCCGAGAAGAGATTCTCGCGATCGTTGAGAACCTGTTCATCGGCAATCAGATTGAACAAGGTCTTTTCCGGATTTGCCAGGGTTGCACTGCTGACCTGAGGCGGATCACGAATCCAATCGTCATCTTTGCATCCTACGGCGACAACATCACGCCACCGCACCAGGCGCTTGGATGGATCCCCGCTGTCTACAGCGACACAGAGAATCTCAGGCAAGCCGGGCAGCGCATCGTCTACCTCACAAACCCGCATGTCGGCCATCTCGGCATTTTTGTCTCTGCCAGGGTGGCTCGTTTAGAGCACCGGGCCATCCTGGAGAGCCTGGCTGACATTGAAGCGCTGGCCCCGGGCCTCTATGAAATGAAGATCGACAATCCGTCGGGTGACCCGGACTGCCATAAACCCAGCTACAGCATCCGCTTCGAACCCCGTCAGGTGCAAGACCTGAAAACGGATTACCCGCAGGAAGCTTTTGAGCGAGTGAAACAAGTCTCGACGGTCAACGAAGCACTTTACCGGGCATTCGTCAGTCCTTGGGCGCAAGCGCTGGCCACGCCCTGGACAGCCGAAATGCTCAAGTGGCTCCATCCGATGCGCACCAGCCGTTATTTGCTCTCTGAAGCGTTCAGTCCATGGATGCGCGGCGTTGCCTTGCTGGCCGAGTCGCTTAGCAAGAACCGCCAACCGCTTGCGCAGAACCACCCGTTCATCAAGCGGGAGCGTGAAGCCGTAGGGGAAGTAACCCATGCGATGGGACAACTGCGCGAAGGCCGCGACGCTGCGAGGGAGCAGGCGTTTCGCCTGATGTTTCAAAACCCTGACTTGTTCTCAAGCGTTCTGAGCATGATGGGAAAAAAGGTCGGTGATGGCAATCTAGGGCGCCCCAATTCAGTTTCTGTGCTCGATGTGAAAGACGATCAGGTCGTGAAAACCGTTCCGGTGGGTAAGACGCCCAACGGCATCAGCGTTACGCCTTGACGGTTTAGCCGTCGCGTGCAGCCGCCGGGCAAGCATACAAAAAGTAGAACAAGCCAGATTCGTCCAATAAAAACAGCCTCGACCTTGCCATGCTGAACAGGTCAAGGGTCGAGCCAAACTCCACAAGGACATCGACATGAGCAATCACATACATCAGCACGGCAAGGGAGATTCGGCTGCCTTGGGTGGTGCTCCAGCAACAGATGCTCTCCGTGCAGCTGTCAACGCCACGGCCTCTGAGGCAGCGCATTCCGACATGTTCTATGTCTGCCCCATGCATTCAGAAGTGCGGCAGAAGCAACCGGGTCGCTGCCCCAAGTGCCAGATGCACCTGGTGCCCGAGGGCGAAGCGGCACATGGCCACCATCACCACGGCCATGCCGCTGGCGAACAGACCCCGGCAGCTTCTGCAGCGGCGCCCATGGAGGTCCCGGCGGGGACCATCTACACCTGCCCCATGCACCCGGAAGTGCAGCAGGATCATCCCGGCAATTGCCCGAAATGCGGCATGTCGCTCGAACCGGTGATTCCGCTGGATGAGGAGGACAACAGCGAACTGATCGATTTTCAGCGCCGCTTCTGGTGGACCCTGCCGCTGACCGTGGTGGTCACCATCCTGGCGATGTTCGGCCACCGCCTCGGCTGGTTCGACATGAAGACCCAGACCTGGGTCGAGCTGGTGCTGTCGCTGCCGGTGGTGTTGTGGACGGGGTGGCCATTTTTCGTCCGCTGCTGGCAGTCCATCGTCAACCGCAGCCCCAATATGTGGACGCTGATCGGCCTGGGCACCGGCGCCGCCTTTGTCTACAGCGTGGTCGCCACCCTCGCGCCCGGCGTGTTTCCAGACTCGTTCATCGCCCACGGCCGCGTCGCCGTCTATTTCGAGGCGGCGGTCGTCATCATCTCGCTGACCATGCTGGGTCAGATCATCGAATTGAAGGCGCGCTCGCAGACTTCGGCGGCCATCAAGGCTCTGCTGGGCCTGGCCCCCAAGACGGCGCGCCGCATCAATGCCGACGGCAGCGAGGAGGACGTGCCTTTGAACCATGTTCACGTCGGCGACCTGCTGCGCGTGCGGCCCGGCGAGAAAGTGCCCGTCGATGGCGTGGTGACCGAGGGCAGCAGTGCCGTCGATGAATCCATGCTCACCGGCGAGCCCGTGCCGGTGACCAAGCGCGCCGGCGACGGCCTGATTGGCGCCACGATGAACACCAGCGGCGCGCTGGTCATGCGCGCAGACAAGGTCGGCGCCGCCACCATGCTGTCGCAGATCGTGCAGATGGTGACCAATGCCCAGCGCTCCAAGGCGCCGATGCAGCGCATGGCCGACGTGGTGGCCGGCAAGTTTGTGGTCGTGGTGGTGCTGATCGCAATCGCGACCTTCTTCGTTTGGGGATTCTTCGGCCCCGAGCCGAGCTGGGTGTTTGGCCTGATCAACGCCGTGGCGGTGCTGATCATCGCCTGCCCGTGCGCGCTAGGCCTGGCCACCCCGATGTCCGTGATGGTCGCCACCGGCCGTGCGGCCACGCAGGGGATTCTGTTCCGCGACGCTGGCGCCATTGAAAAAATGCGCGAGGTGGATACGCTGATCGTGGACAAGACCGGCACCCTGACCGAAGGCAAGCCGGCCTTCGACACCGCCGTCGCCGCCCCGGGCTACACCGTGAACGAGGTGCTGCGCCTGGCGGCCAGCCTGGACCAGGGCAGCGAGCATCCGCTGGCCGATGCCATCGTCAGCGCAGCGCGCGAGCAGGGCCTGGCGCTGGCCAAGCCGGTCGACTTCGAGTCGGGCAGCGGCATCGGCGTGCGCGGCGTTGTGGAGGGCCGGCGCCTGGCGCTGGGCAACACTACCCTCATGGAGCAGGAAGGCATCAAAGTGGACGCCCTGAAAACCGATGCTGAGCGCCTGCGCGGCGAAGGGGCCAGCGTCATGCACCTGGCCGTCGATGGCCAGCTGGCCGGCCTGCTGGCCGTGACCGACCCCATCAAGTCCAGCACGCCCGAGGCCATCCACACCCTGCACGCCAGCGGCCTGCGCATCGTCATGGCCACGGGCGATGGCCTCACCACGGCCAGGGCTGTGGGCACCCGGCTGGCCATCGACGAGGTGCACGGCGAGGTCAAGCCCGCCGACAAGCTGGCCCTGGTCGAGAAATTGCAGCGCGAGGGCCATGTGGTCGCGATGGCCGGCGACGGCATCAACGATGCGCCGGCGCTGGCCCGGGCCGACGTGGGCGTGGCCATGGGAACGGGCACCGACGTGGCGATGAACAGCGGCCAGGTCACCCTGGTCAAGGGCGATCTGCGCGGCATCGCGGCCGCGCGCGAGATATCCATCGACACGGTGCGCAACATGCGGCAGAACCTGTTGTTCGCCTTCATCTACAACGGTATCGGCGTGCCCATCGCCGCCGGCGTGCTTTATCCCATCACGGGCTGGTTGCTGTCTCCATTGATTGCAGCCCTGGCCATGAGCCTGAGCTCGGCCTCGGTGATCTTCAACGCACTGCGGCTACGGCGCGCGCGAGCCTAACCCGCATCGAGACAATCAAAGAGAGGTTACCGATCATGATGAACGGAATGTATATGAACGACATGGCGTGGTGGTTTAGCGCCCACTGGTTGATGATGCTGCTGGGTGCGGTGGTGATCGTGCTGCCGTTTTGGAAGATCTTTGCCAAGGCAGGTTTTTCCGGCTGGCTCGGCCTGCTGATGATCGTCCCCATGGTCAACCTGATCGCGCTGTACGTGCTTGCGTTCTCGGACTGGCCGAGATCGAAACGCGCCGACAAGTTGGATTCCGGTGACATGAATCCAGGATCTCGGTGACCTCGCATGCGCGGTAACTGGGCCGCCCGCGGGTAGATGAGCCACGAAGGCGCTTCTTTCCCGGGACGGCTCTCTGATCCGCGGCAAGTTGTCACACATCCAGCACAGCGAACATCCCACCATGGTTTCCATCCGAAGCATCGTCACGCAATGGGGTCGCCGGATTGTCGGCGGCCTCATCGTAGCCTTGCTGTTCTCGCAGATGGCGCTGGCGATGTATGCCTGCCCCAAGCAGGATGCGGATACGCACGCGGCATCGATGCAGATGGCGGGCATGGTCATGGACGAAGCCACCGGCATGTCCGCCATGCCGGATTGCCATGCCATGCCAGGGACGATGGACGACGAGTCTCCGCAGTTGTGCCGTGCCCATTGCGGCGGTGACGGCAAGCCCGCGCCGTCTCCGCAAGGACTGGACATTCCATCTATTGCGGCGGCCCATGCGGTCTGGATTGCCTACCTGCTTCCCGTGGTGCCCGACCCGCAATCATCGACCGGCGCCAGGTCTGACCCAGCGTGGCTCGACCACCGAACGGGCTCTCTCCCCCTCTATCTCACTTTCCAGGTCCTGCGCAATTGACACACCAGGTCGTGCCCGCCGTGCATTGGCACGGCAGAACACGTGACTTCGTGGCTATCAATTTCGAGGACCATCATGCTTGTTTCTTCCTCCGGCGCTCCCGGCGAGCGTTGCGCCGCGCCTGGCCGTGGCGTCATGTGTGCGATCTCGTGCCGCACACCGATACATCGGCTGAGCATCGTGAGCATCGCCCTGGCTGGCAGCATGCTCGCTTCCAGCGGGGCCTACGCGCTCAGCTTTGCCGAAGCGCGGGAAATCGCTGAACAGCAAAGCCCGCGCGTTTCCGCGCAGCGATTGCAGATCGATGCGGTCGAGTCCGCGCAGAAGGCCGCCGGCACGCTGCCCGACCCCAAGCTTTCCGTTGGCCTCGAAAACTTCCCCATCAGCGGCATGGACCGCTGGAGCCTGACGCGCGAGCCCATGACCATGCAGCGCCTCGCCCTCATGCAGGAGGTGCCGAACCAGGCCAAGCGCGATGCCAAGGTTGCCAGCGCCCAGGCGCGCGTGGAACGCGAACGCGCGGCGCTGGTTTTGCAGCGCCTGCAGATACGGCAGGAGCTCGGCCTGGCCTGGATTGCCGCGCAGGCCGTGGAACAGCGCGATCAACTGCTCGCCGAACTGCTGGCCGAGAACCAGCGCCTGCAAGACAGCCTGCCCGCGCGGGTGGCTGGCGGGTCGGCCCAGGCGGGCGACCTGCTGGCCGCACAGCAGGAGGCGCTGGCGCTGTCGGACCGGCGCGACGACCTGCAGCGCGACCGGGCCAAGGCACGTGCCATGTTGCGGCGGTGGGTGGGGCCACGCGCCGACGAGGCGCTGCAGGGCGACACCGGCGCCTTGGTGCGGCCCGTGGCACAACTGCGCACCGAGCTCTCCAGCCACGCCGAGCTGGCGCTGTACCCGGCCATGCAAAGCATCGCACGGGCAGAGTCCCACGAGGCGCAGTCGGAATCGCGTGGCGACTGGTCCTGGGAGCTCGCCTACAGCCGGCGCGATCGACGATGGGGCGACATGGTGTCGTTCCAGGTGACGTTCGATCTGCCATGGCAAAAGGATAGACGCCAGACCCCGATGATCCAGGCCAAGCAGCGCGAGCTGGAGCGCCTGGAAGCTGAGCAGGAAGACGTGTCCCGGCGGCATTTGCAGGAGCTTGACGACAGCGCGGCCGAACTGCAGGCCCTGGACAGCCAGATCGAGCGCCTCAAGTCCACCGGGCTGCAGTTGGCGCAGGGGCGAGCGGAGCTTGCTCTGAGCAACTACCGGGCCGCCAAGGGCGACCTGAGCGCCGTGCTCGGCGCACGCGCCCAGGTGCTGGAGACGCGCCTGCGCCTGATCGACCTGCAAGCCCAGCGCGATGGCGTGACCGCGCGCCTGAACAGCCTGATCGCCGATTGAACGGAGCCCACGAACATGAACAATTCTTTGAAGAAATCCCTCGCGGGCCTGACGCTGATCGCCATGGGCGTGGCTGCGGGCTGGGGCCTGGCCCAATGGCGCGCCAGCAGCACGCACGCCGTCGACAGCGCGGCACCCCATGCCGCCGCGGCGGCCGAGCGCAAGGTGCTGTACTGGTACGACCCCATGTCGCCGACGCAGAAGTTCGACAAGCCTGGCAAGTCCCCCTTTATGGACATGGATCTGGTGCCCAAGTACGCGGACGAGGACGCCCAGGGCAGCACAGGCATCAGCATTTCCGCCCAGACCGTGCAGGCGCTGGGCCTGCGCACGGCCGTGGTGGTGCAACGGGCCATCGGCTCCGACGTGGACGTCGTGGGCAACGTCCTGCTTAATGACCGGGATGTGAGCATTGTGCAGGTGCGCTCAGCGGGCTTCGTGGAGCGGGTCTATGCGCGCGCGCCGGGCGACGTGATCGGTGCCGGCGCGCCGCTGGCGGACCTGCTGCTGCCCGAATGGGTGGCGGCGCAGCGCGAGTTCCTGGCGGTGCGTGCGCTCAAGGACGAGTCGCTGACGACGGCCGCCCGGCAAAGGCTGCTGCTGCTGGGCATGCCGCAGGCCCTGGTGGCCCAGGTGGAGCGCACGGGCGAGCCCAGGGGCATCTACACCGTAAGCGCGCCCCAGGGCGGCCTGGTGGCCGAACTCATGGTGCGCCAGGGCATGACCGTTTCCGCTGGCGCCAGCCTGGCGCGCGTGAATGGCCTGGCCACCGTCTGGATCGAGGCCGCCGTACCCGAGGCGCAAAGCGGCCCGCTGCAACTGGGGCAAGAGGCCCAGGTGCGCCTGGCGGCGTTTCCCGGCGAGGTGCTGCGGGCGCGCATCGTGAGCATCCTGCCGCAGGCCAACAGCGACACGCGCACGGTGCGCGTGCGGCTGGAGCTGGCCAACCCCGGCCAGCGCCTGAAGGCCGGCATGTCCGGCCAGATCACGCTCCAGGGCCGCGAGCAGCCTGCGCTGCTGGTTCCCAGCGAGGCCATCATCCGCACCGGCAAGCGCGCCCTGGCCTATGTGGTCGATGGCCCGGGCAAATTCCACCCCGTGGAGGTGCAGCTGGGGGCAGAGATCGGCGACCAACTCGTGGTGCAAGGCGGGCTGGAGGCGGGGCAGCAGGTGGTGGCCTCGGCACAGTTCCTGATCGACTCCGAGGCCAGCCTGCGCGGCTTGTTGCCTGCAGTGCCGGGGGCGGCGCAGGAGCATGGGGCGCATGGCGCGGCCCCGGCCTACACGGTGCGCGGCGTGGTGGAAGAAGTCTCCACTACCGAGATGACGCTGGCGCATGACGCCATCCCCGCCCTCAAGTGGCCCGCCATGACCATGGGCTTCAAGCTGGCCGACCCCCGCCTTGCTGCGGGCCTGGCACCCCAGCAAGCGGTGCGTTTCACCTTCTCCAAGCAGGGGGAGGACTACGTCATCACCGCCATCGAAGGGACCAAGCCATGATTTCCAAGTTGATCCGCTGGTCGGTAGCGAACCGCTTTCTGGTGCTGCTGGCCACCGTCATGCTCGCGGCTTGGGGCGCGTGGGGGGTGCGCAGCACGCCCGTGGACGCCCTGCCGGACCTGTCCGACGTGCAGGTCATCATCCGCACCAGCTACCCCGGCCAGGCGCCACAGATCGTCGAAAACCAGGTCACCTATCCGTTGGCCACCACGATGCTGTCGGTGCCGGGCGCCAAGACGGTGCGCGGCTTCTCCTTCTTTGGGGACTCGTTCGTCTATGTCCTCTTCGAGGACGGCACCGACCTGTACTGGGCGCGTTCGCGCGTGCTGGAGTACCTGAACCAGGTCCAGGGCCGCCTGCCGGCCACGGCCAAGCCGGCCCTGGGACCCGATGCCACGGGGGTGGGATGGATCTTCCAGTACGCGCTGGTGGACCGCACGGGCAAGAATGATCTGGCGCAACTGCGCGCGCTGCAGGACTGGTTCCTGAAGTTCGAGCTCAAGAGCCTGCCCAACGTTGCGGAAGTGGCCTCGGTGGGCGGCATGGTCAAGCAGTACCAGGTGGTGCTCGACCCGGTCAAGCTCGCGTCCTACGGGCTTAGCCAGGAGCAGGTGCGCGCGGCGTTGGTGGCCGCCAACCAGGAGACCGGCGGCTCCGTGCTGGAACTGTCGGGGGCCGAATACATGGTGCGCGCCAGCGGCTACCTCAAGAGCCTGGAGGACTTCCGCGCCGTGCCGCTGGTGGCGCGCGGCGGCGTGCCGGTGCGCCTGGGCGACGTGGCCACGCTGCAGGTCGGTCCGGAGATGCGCCGCGGCATCGCCGAGCTCGATGGCGAGGGCGAGGTCGCCGGCGGCGTGGTCATCCTGCGTTCGGGCAAGAATGCCCAGGAGACGATTGCCGCCGTCAAGGCCAAGCTGGTGCAATTGCAGGACAGCTTGCCCAAAGGGGTGGAGATCGTCACCACCTACGACCGCAGCGCGCTGATCGAGCGCGCCATTCACAACCTCACGACCAAGCTGGGCGAGGAGTTCCTAGTGGTGGCCCTGGTCTGCGCGCTGTTCCTGTGGCACCTGCGCTCGGCACTGGTGGCCATCATTTCGCTACCGTTGGGGGTGATGACGGCGTTTCTCATCATGCGCTACCAGGGGATCAACGCCAACATCATGTCGCTGGGCGGCATCGCGATCGCCGTGGGTGCGATGGTGGATGCGGCCGTGGTGATGATAGAGAACGCGCACAAGAAGCTGGAGGCCTGGCAGCACGCGCATCCGGATCGGCGGCTTGAAGGAAAGGAACGCTGGGAGGTCATCACGCGGGCCGCGGAAGAGGTCGGTCCGGCGCTGTTTTTTTCGCTGCTCATCATCACGCTGTCCTTCATTCCTGTCTTTACCCTAGAAGCCCAGGAAGGGCGCATGTTCGGTCCGCTGGCATTCACCAAGACCTACGCCATGGCGGCGGCGGCGGGCCTGTCGGTGACGCTGATCCCGGTGCTCATGGGCTACTGGATCCGCGGACGCATTCCTGACGAACAGAAGAACCCCATCACCCGCATGCTCATTGCTGTGTACCGGCCCAGTCTGGAATGGGTGCTGCGCCGGCCCAAGGCGACATTGGTGATCGCCGTGCTGGCGCTGGCGACCACGGCCTGGCCCCTGGCCCGGCTCGGTGGCGAATTCCTGCCTCGCCTGGACGAAGGAGATCTGCTCTACATGCCCTCGGCCCTGCCTGGACTGTCGGCGCAGCGTGCCACCGAGCTGCTGCAGCTCAGCAACCGCATGATCAAGACCGTGCCAGAGGTCGAACGCGTGTTCGGTAAGGCGGGCCGAGCGGAAACCGCCACCGACCCGGCACCGCTGGAAATGTTCGAGACCACGGTGAAGCTCAAGCCCAGGGAGCAATGGCGTGCCGGCATGACGCCCGAGAAGCTTGTTGAGGAACTGGACCGTGCGGTGAAAATCCCTGGCCTTTCCAACATCTGGATTCCCCCCATCCGCAATCGCATCGACATGCTGGCCACGGGCATCAAGAGCCCAATCGGCGTCAAGGTGACGGGCAACGATCTGCACGTGATCGACCGTATCGCGGCCGAAGTGGAACAGGTCGCCAAGGGCATTCCAGGCGTGAGTTCGTCACTGGCTGAGCGGCTCACCGGCGGCCGTTATGTGGACGTGCAGATTGATCGCACGGCCGCGGGCCGCTATGGGCTCAACGTGGCCGATGTCCAGGCCGTCGTCGCAGGCGCCGTCGGTGGCGAAAACGTATCCGAAACGGTAGAGGGACTGGCGCGCTTTCCCATCAATCTGCGCTACCCGCGCGAATGGCGGGATTCGCCGCAGCGACTGGCGCAGCTGCCCATCTCCACCCCCATGGGGCAGCAGATCACGCTGGGCACGGTGGCGCGCATCGCCATCACCGATGGGCCACCCATGCTCAAGAGCGAGAACGCACGCCCGTCCGGCTGGGTATATGTCGATGTGCGCGGGCGCGATCTGGCCTCGGTGGCCAACGAGCTGCGCGCTGCGATTGGTCGCCAGATCAAGCTGGAGCCAGGGGTGAGCATTGCGTACTCGGGACAGTTCGAGTACATGGAGCGGGCCAATGCACGCCTGAAGGTCGTGGTGCCGGCGACTCTGTTGACCATCTTCGTCTTGCTGTACCTGACGTTCAGTCGTCTCGACGAAGCCGGCTTGATCATGGCTACCTTGCCATTTGCCCTCACGGGAGGTATTTGGTTCCTGTACCTGATGAACTACAACCTTTCCATCGCCACGGGCGTCGGCTTCATCGCTCTGGCGGGCGTTGCGGCAGAGTTCGGCGTGGTCATGCTCATCTATTTGAAGCACGCTTTGGATGAACGTTGCCCCGACGGCCGACGGCCAACGCAGGAAGAACTGCTGGAGGCGATCCGGGAAGGCGCCGTGCTGCGCGTGCGGCCCAAGGCGATGACTGTAGCGGTCATCCTGGCAGGCCTGGTGCCGATCGTCTGGGGCAGTGGCACGGGTTCCGAAGTCATGAGCCGTATCGCAGCCCCGATGCTCGGCGGGATGGTGACGGCGCCGTTACTGTCGCTGTTCGTGATTCCCGCCGCTTATGTGCTGATGCGCAAGCCACGTATATGACTGTCGACTGGCAGGGCTTCGTGGCGAAGTCCTGCATTGAATCAAGAGTCGTCGTCCCTAGTGGATGAGATCAATTTCGTGCGATGGCCTTTCGATACAAATAAAGTCTGACAAAAAAATAATCATTCACTCATGGATTTGTAGGGGGCCGTATGAAGAATGAATTTTGAATTCGAGCAATCGACAATCACGGGACTTGACACATGGAATTGCGCCATCCCCGCTGCTTCCTGGCTGTCGCGGAAGAACTTCACTTTGCTCGCGCGGCTGAGAAACTGCATATTGAGCAGTCACCACTTTCTCGTGCCATCAAGGAGCTGGAAGAAGAGCTAGGGGTGCAGTTGTTCATCCGTACCAGCCGTAGCACTCGACTAACCCTTGCAGGCAAGTTGTTCTTGAACCACGTACCCCGTATTTTTACCGCCCTGGAGCAAGCTCGTGAAAGTGGGCGGTGTCAAATCTGCCGTCAACGGGTTTCATGGGCAATTGCGCATCGCTTTGTCCGACGGCATCACACCATCACGTCTCCCTGCGTTGCTTGCGCGCTGTCGAGAGGAAGACCCAGAGATCGAAATCCGCCTGTTCGAAGTGCCCCTCGCTCAACAGCTCAAAGGGCTGCATGATGACCTCTATGACGCAGGGTTCTCGATGGCCGATGAAGTGGGGGACGGCATTCTTGTTGAACTGGCCTGGGAGGACGAGTTGATGGTTGCGGTGCCAGCGCGGTCGGCATGGCGGCCAACTGCACTTCCAGATTGGCCAACGCTTCGCGCCGGCGTTCGACGAACTGACGCAGCACAGCAAGCTGCGCGGCAGTTT
>MEFV01000030.1 GCA_001725255.1 Comamonas sp. SCN 67-35
AATGGTGATGCCCGGCGACAACGTGTCCATGACCGTCAAGCTCATCCACCCCATCGCCATGGAGGAAGGCCTGCGCTTTGCCATCCGCGAGGGCGGACGCACCGTGGGTGCGGGTGTCGTGGCTAAGATCATCGAGTAAGGGAATTCGTAGGGGCATAGCTCAATTGGCAGAGCGTCGGTCTCCAAAACCGAAGGTTGTAGGTTCGATTCCTACTGCCCCTGCCACACCGGGTGGCACGTGACAGAGCCCGTCAGACCTGACGGGCTTCGGCGTCTGCGCGGTGCATTGAATACAGGAACGTGAATGGCGACTTCCCAGGTTGAAACGGTTTCCACGGCGGCGGACAGGGCCAAGCTGGCTCTGGCGGCGCTGTTTGTCGTTGCCGCATTGGCGGGTTTTTATTTCCTCGGTCGCGAGGGCGCCTTGGTGCAATGGGGCTCGCTCGTCGTCGGGCTTGTGGCTGCGTGCGTCGTGTTTTTCCTCTCCGAAGCCGGGCGCCATCTGATTGCGTTGTCGCGGGATTCGTGGCGTGAAATGAGCAAGGTGGTGTGGCCCACGCGCAAGGAAACCATGCAGATGACGGTTTACGTTTTTGCGCTCGTGGTCCTCATGGCGTTCTTTCTTTGGTTTACCGACAAGACGCTGGAGTGGGTGCTCTACGACCTGATACTCGGGTGGAGGAAGTGATGTCGGAGATGACCGAGGGCGCGCAGGTAGTGCCGCAGGAGGATGGGGCCGGCTCCAATTTGCGCTGGTATATCGTGCATGCCTATTCGGGCATGGAGAAGGCCGTCGAACGCAATATTCTCGAACGCATCAAGCGCTCCGGGATGCAGGAGAAGTTTGGCCGGATCCTCGTTCCCACCGAAGAAGTGGTGGAGGTGCGCAATGGCCAGCGGCGTACGACGGAGCGCCGTCTGTACCCGGGCTATGTGTTCGTGCAAATGCTCATGGACGACGATACCTGGCATCTGATCAAGCACACCAACAAGGTGACGGGTTTTGTTGGCGGCGCCAAGAACCGCCCTGCGCCGATTTCCGATGAAGAGGTGCGCAAGATCGAGAGCCAGGTGCAGGAGGGTACGGACAAGCCCCGGCACAAGATTGAATTCATCACGGGCGAAATGGTGCGCGTCAAGGACGGCCCCTTCACCGACTTCAACGGAACCGTCGAGGAGGTCAACTATGAAAAGAGTCGCCTGCGCGTGGCGGTGACGATTTTCGGACGATCCACCCCGGTGGAGCTGGAGTTTGCCCAGGTCGAGAAGTCCTGAGCCCCGACAGATTTTCGTACCAGGGCTTTTCGGCTCGGCCTTGTGTGCGTTGGGTAGTTCTAGAGTCGTTCACCCCCGGGGAGCTTGACCGTGATCGGTCGGGCGATGTACCCGCAAGGAGTTTTCATGGCGAAAAAAATCGTCGGCTTCGTCAAGCTGCAAGTGCCAGCTGGCAAGGCCAATCCGTCCCCCCCCATTGGCCCGGCGTTGGGTCAGCGTGGCTTGAACATCATGGAGTTCTGCAAGGCGTTCAACGCGCAGACCCAGGGTGTGGAGCCTGGCCTGCCGCTGCCGGTGGTGATCACCGCCTTCGCGGACAAGAGCTTCACCTTCATCATCAAGACGCCGCCGGCGACCGTGCTGATCAAGAAGGCGATCAAGCTGGACAAGGGTTCGGCCAACGCCAAGGCGACCAAGGTCGGCAAGATCACGCGCGCCCAGCTCGAAGAGATCGCCAAGACCAAGCTCAAGGACATGAACGCCGCCGACGTGGACGCCGCCGTGCGTACGCTCGCCGGTTCGGCCCGCTCGATGGGCGTCGCGGTGGAGGGTGTGTAAATGGCCAAGCTCACGAAGAAACAGAAAGCCCTGGAGGGCAAGGTGGACAGTGGCAAGCTGTACACGCTTGCGGACGCGCTCGGTCTGGTCAAGGAAGCGGCCACGGCCAAATTCGACGAGTCGATCGACGTTGCAGTGCAGTTGGGCATTGACGCCAAGAAGTCCGACCAGGTGGTGCGTGGCGCCGTCGTGCTGCCCAACGGCACGGGCAAGACCAAGCGTGTCGCCGTGTTCGCTCAAGGTGCCAAGGCGGAAGAGGCTGCGGCCGCTGGCGCGGACGTGGTGGGCATGGACGATCTGGCAGCGCGCGTGAAGGCGGGCGACATGCCGTTCGACATCGTCATCGCGGCGCCGGACGCGATGCGCGTCGTCGGTCAGCTGGGCCAGATTCTCGGCCCGCGCGGCCTGATGCCCAACCCCAAGGTGGGCACGGTCACCCCCGACGTCGCCACGGCCGTGAAGAATGCCAAGGCCGGTCAGGTCCAGTTTCGCGTGGACAAGGCGGGCATCGTGCATTCCACGATCGGTCGCCGTTCGTTCGACGTGGCCAAGCTCCAGGGCAACCTCGTGGCGCTGGTGGAAGCGCTGAACAAGGCCAAGCCGGCGACGAGCAAGGGCGTGTACCTGCGCAAGGTGGCGGTTTCGAGCACCATGGGCGTGGGTGTGCGCGTGGACACGCAGACCCTGAGCGCCTGAGTGGCAAAGGATTGGGGCGCTCTTGCAGGCGCTCCGGTGGTGGGCGGTGCGGTGATGCACTGGCCATCCAAGACCGTTGGTGTGCACGAGGGGTGCACTCAAATCCACGGAGCCAACGCAGATGGCGACCCCGCTGATTCTGGAATTCGGATTCCTCGACAGTTGGTCGCTGCAAACGAAGAGCGTGCATCGAGGGGCTCGCCCCGAGGTGCGCATATGAAGGAGTAGACCTTGAGTCTGAATCGCAGTGAGAAAGAAGCGGTCATCAATGATGTGACCGGGCTCGCCGCCAAAGCTCAAACGCTCGTGATCGCGGAGTACCGTGGCATCACGGTCGCCGACATGACGAAACTGCGCGCCAGTGCCCGCAGCCAGGGGGTGTCCCTGAGTGTTCTGAAGAACACCCTGGCCCGCCGGGCGGTGAATGGCAGCAGTTTTGAAGTGCTGGTCGACCAGATGACCGGCCCTCTGATCTACGGCTTCTCCGAAGACGCTGTGGCCGCCGCCAAGGTGGTGGCCGATTTCGCGAAGACCAACGAAAAGCTGGTGATTCGCGGCGGCGCCTTCGGGGGCAAGGCCCTGGACGTGAACGGCGTGAAGCAGTTGGCAAGCATCCCTTCCCGGGAAGTATTGCTGGCTCAGCTGTGTGGCTTGCTCATGTCGCCGATCTCCCGCACCGCCGTGGTGCTGGGTGCACTGGCGGCGAAAAAAGGCGAAGGCGAGGCCGTGGCCGCTTGAGTGGCGCCGCGGTATTTGCAACCCTCTGAAAACCAATTGTTAGGAAATCAAAATGGCATTCGATAAAGACGCATTCTTGACCGCCCTGGACGGCATGACGGTGCTGGAGCTCAATGACCTGGTCAAGGCCATTGAAGAGAAATTCGGCGTGAGCGCCGCCGCCATGGCCGCGCCGGCCGCCGGTGGCGCCGCCGCAGGTGGCGCTGCCGCCGCCGAGGAAAAGACCGAATTCGACGTGGTGCTGACCGAAGTCGGCGCCAACAAGGTCTCGGTCATCAAGGCCGTGCGCGAAATCACCGGCCTGGGCCTGAAGGAAGCCAAGGACCTGGTCGACGGCGCGCCCAAGACCGTCAAGGAAGCGATGCCCAAGGCCGACGCCGAAGCCGCTGCCAAGAAGCTCGTCGAAGCGGGCGCGAAGGCCGAGCTCAAGTAAGCACGTTCCTTGCGCCGGGCTGGGGGTCTTGCAAGAGGCTCCCAGCCCTTGGCGCTTTGTGGCGGTTGCGCCGCAGAGCGCACCAGAAAGCGGCCCCGGGGTTGTTTTCTAGTGTCTTCTGCTCTTGTCCGACAACGGAAGATGCCTTGGTTCGGGCGATGTGCAATGCATCGCCGTCCGCCATGGTTGGTAGTGGCCAACCGCCAAGCCCATGGGCCGTATGAGTCCGTGGGGCAGTCGTCGAAGACCGTTTCTCATGTCTTTGCCCGGAGTATTCATGGCCCCAACATCCACGTACAGCTATACCGAACGCAAACGCATCCGCAAGAGCTTTGGCACACGCGACAGCGTGCTCAAAGTGCCCTATCTGCTGCAGATGCAAAAGGACGCCTACACCGCGTTCCTGCAGGCTGACGTACCCCCGAAGAAGCGCACCAACGAGGGCCTGCAGGCGGCGTTTCTCTCGGCCTTCCCCATCGTTTCGCACAATGGCTTCGTGGAGATGAAGTTCACGGAGTACAACCTCGCCAAGCCGGCGTTCGACGTGCGCGAGTGCCAGACGCGGGGCCTGACGTTCGCCTCGGCCGTGCGCGCCAAGGTGCGACTCATCATCTATGACCGCGACGCGTCCACGAAGGACTCCAAGGTGGTCAAGGAGGTGAAGGAGCAGGAAGTCTACATGGGCGAAGTTCCGCGCATGACCGACAAGGGCTCGTTCATCATCAACGGCACCGAGCGCGTGATCGTGAGCCAGCTGCACCGCTCGCCCGGCGTGTTTTTCGAGCACGACAAGGGCAAGACGCACAGCTCGGGCAAGCTGCTGTTCTCCGCGCGCATCATTCCCTACCGTGGCTCGTGGCTGGACTTCGAGTTCGACCCCAAGGACATCCTGTACTTCCGCGTCGACCGCCGCCGCAAGATGCCCGTCACGATTCTGCTCAAGGCCATCGGCCTGAACGCCGAGCAGATCCTCGCGCACTTCTTCGTCAACGACAACTTCCGCCTGATGGACTCGGGCGCGCAGCTGGAATTCGTCGCCGATCGCCTCAAGGGCGAGGTCGCGCGCTTTGACATCACCGACAAGGCCGGCAAGGTCATCGTCGCCAAGGACAAGCGCATCACCGCGCGCCACACGCGCGAGCTGGAGCAGTCGAAGACGACGCACATCAGCGTGCCCGAGGATTTCCTCATTGGCCGCGTGCTGGCGCACAACCTCGTCGATGGCGACACGGGCGAGATCCTGGCCAAGGCCAACGATGAGCTGACCGAAGCGCTGCTCAAAACGCTGCGCGCCGCGGGCGTCAAGGAACTGCCCTGCATCCACACGAACGAGCTCGATCAGGGGCCGTACATTTCGCAGACGCTGCGCATGGACGAGACCGTGGACGAGTTCGCCGCGCGCGTGGCGATCTACCGCATGATGCGTCCCGGCGAGCCGCCGACCGAGGACGCGGTGCAGGCCCTGTTCCAGCGCCTGTTCTACAACCACGACACCTACGACCTGTCGCGCGTGGGGCGCATGAAGTTCAACGCCAAGGTGGGCCGCGACGAATCGACCGGCCCCATGGTGCTGTCCAACGACGACATCCTGTCCGTGGTCAAGATCCTCGTGGACCTGCGTAACGGCAAGGGCGAGGTGGACGACATCGACCACCTGGGCAACCGCCGCGTGCGCTGCGTGGGCGAGCTGGCCGAGAACCAGTACCGCACGGGTCTGGCGCGCATCGAGAAGGCCGTGAAGGAGCGCCTGGGCCAGGCTGAGCAGGAGCCGCTCATGCCGCACGACCTGATCAATTCCAAGCCGATTTCCGCGGCGCTCAAGGAATTCTTCGGCGCCTCGCAGCTGTCGCAGTTCATGGACCAGACCAACCCGCTGGCCGAGATCACGCACAAGCGCCGCGTCTCGGCCCTGGGCCCGGGCGGTCTGACGCGCGAGCGCGCCGGTTTCGAGGTGCGCGACGTGCACGTCACGCACTACGGGCGCGTGTGCCCGATCGAAACGCCGGAAGGCCCGAACATCGGCCTGATCAACTCGCTGGCGCTGTACGCGCGTCTGAACGAGTACGGCTTCATCGAGACGCCGTACCGCCGCGTGGTCGATGGCAAGGTGACCGATCAGATCGACTACCTCTCGGCCATCGAGGAGGGCAAGTACATCATCGCGCAGGCCAACGCCACGCTGGATGAGCAGGGGCGCCTGACGGGCGACCTGGTGAGCGCGCGCGAGCAGGGCGAATCGACGCTGGTGTCGGCTGACCGCGTGCAGTACATGGACGTCTCGCCCGCGCAGATCGTCTCGGTCGCGGCATCTCTCGTGCCCTTCCTGGAGCACAACGACGCCAACCGCGCCTTGATGGGCGCCAACATGTCGCGTCAGGCCGTGCCGGTACTGCGGCCCGAAAAGCCTCTCGTGGGCACGGGCATCGAGCGTGTGGCGGCCGTGGACTCGGGCACCGTGGTGGTGGCCGAGCGCGGCGGCATCGTCGATTACGTCGATGCCACGCGCATCGTGATTCGCGTGCACGATGACGAGGCGGTGGCCGGCGAGGTGGGCGTGGACATCTACAACCTCATCAAGTACCAGCGTTCCAACCAGAACACCAACATCCACCAGCGTCCCATCGTCAAGAAGGGCGATGTGCTGGGCAAGGGCGACGTGATCGCCGACGGCGCTTCGACCGACCTGGGCGAGATTGCGATCGGGCAGAACATGCTGATCGCCTTCATGCCCTGGAATGGCTACAACTTCGAGGACTCGATCCTGATCAACGAGAAGGTCGTGGCCGACGACCGCTACACCAGCGTGCACATCGAGGAGCTGGTGGTGATGGCGCGCGACACCAAGCTCGGTGCCGAGGAAATCACGCGCGACATTCCCAACCTCTCGGAGCAGCAGCTCAATCGCCTGGACGACTCGGGCATCATCTACGTGGGCGCCGAGGTGCAACCCGGCGACACGCTGGTGGGCAAGGTCACGCCCAAGGGCGAGACCACGCTGACGCCGGAGGAAAAGCTGCTGCGCGCGATCTTCGGCGAGAAGGCCAGCGACGTGAAGGACACGTCGCTGCGCGTCGAGCAGGGCTCGCAGGGCACGGTGATCGACGTGCAGGTGTTCACCCGCGAGGGTATCCAGCGCGACAAGCGCGCGCAGCAGATCATCGACGACGAGCTCAAGCGCTACCGCCTGGACTTGAACGACCGTCTGCGCATCGTCGAGGCCGACGCGTTCGACCGCATCGAGAAGCTGCTGGTGGGCAAG
The DNA here is from genome assembly GCA_001725255.1 of Comamonas sp. SCN 67-35. Classification (GTDB taxonomy): domain Bacteria; phylum Pseudomonadota; class Gammaproteobacteria; order Burkholderiales; family Burkholderiaceae_C; genus Comamonas_C. Next base: position 6,960 of record MEFV01000030.1, read on the forward strand.
GTGGCCAACGGCGGGCCGAACAAGCTCGCCAAGGGCAGCAAGATCGACAAGGCCTATCTCGCCAGCGTCGAGCGCTTTCACTGGTTCGACATCCGCCTGGCCGACGATACGGTGGCCGCGCAGCTCGAATCGATGAAGAACGCGATGGAGCACACGCGCCACGAGTTCGACCTCGCCTTCGAGGAAAAGAGGAAGAAGCTCACGCAGGGCGACGAGCTGCCCGCGGGCGTGCTCAAGATGGTCAAGGTGTACCTCGCCGTCAAGCGCCGCCTGCAGCCCGGCGACAAGATGGCCGGGCGCCACGGCAACAAGGGCGTGGTCTCCAAGATCGTGCCGGTCGAGGACATGCCCTACATGGAAGACGGTACGCCGGCCGACATCGTGCTCAATCCGCTGGGCGTGCCCTCGCGGATGAACATCGGGCAGGTGCTGGAGGTGCACCTGGGCTGGGCCGCCAAGGGCCTGGGCCAGCGCATCGCCGACATGATCGAGCGCGAGGCCAAGGCGGCCGAGGTGCGCAAGTACATCGAGCACATCTACAACGCGCGCGGCCGCAAGGAAGACCTGGCGCAGCTCGACGACGCCGCGCTCATGGCGATGGCGCAGGAGCTCAAGAAGGGCGTGCCCTTTGCGTCTCCGGTGTTCGACGGCGCTTCGGAAGAAGAGATCAAGGAGATGCTGCAGCTGGCCTACCCGGAAGAGGTGGCCAAGGCCAAGGGCCTCACGGCCCCGCGCACGCAGGCCTGGCTGTACGACGGGCGTACCGGCGAGCGCTTCGAGCGTCCGACGACGATCGGCTACATGCACTACCTGAAGCTGCACCACCTGGTCGACGACAAGATGCACGCGCGCTCCACCGGCCCTTACTCGCTGGTGACACAGCAGCCGCTGGGCGGCAAGGCGCAGTTCGGCGGCCAGCGTTTCGGCGAGATGGAAGTGTGGGCGCTGGAAGCTTACGGCGCCGCCTACGTGCTGCAGGAAATGCTCACCGTCAAGTCCGACGACGTGCAGGGCCGCACCAAGGTGTACGAGAGCATCGTCAAGGGCGAGCACTCGATCGAAGCGGGCATGCCCGAGTCGTTCAACGTGCTGATCAAGGAAATCCGCTCGCTGGGGCTGGACATCGAGATGGACCGCTCCTGACGCAGGGTGGATGTAATGGAAAAGTGAGCTGATAACGCTTGTTCATCAATGATTTCAGATTGTTTTCATTTTGAAATCATTGTTTGACAGGCGCTGACAGCTAGTATTTTTGATACAAGGGAAAGAGTCACATGAAATCGCTACTCGACCTGTTCAAGCAGTTCACGCCCGATGAGCATTTCGACGCCATCAAGATCGGCCTGGCGTCGCCCGAGAAAATCCGTTCCTGGTCCTTCGGCGAGGTCAAGAAGCCCGAGACCATTAACTACCGCACCTTCAAGCCCGAGCGCGACGGCCTGTTCTGCGCCAAGATCTTCGGCCCGATCAAGGACTACGAGTGCCTGTGCGGCAAGTACAAGCGCCTGAAGCACCGCGGCGTGATCTGCGAGAAGTGCGGCGTCGAAGTGACGCAGGCCAAGGTGCGCCGCGAGCGCATGGGTCACATCGATCTGGCCGCGCCGTGCGCGCACATCTGGTTCCTCAAGAGCCTGCCCAGCCGCCTCGGCCTGGTGCTGGACATGACGCTGCGCGACATCGAGCGCGTGCTGTACTTCGAGGCCTATGTCGTCACCGACCCCGGCATGACGCCGCTGAAGAAATTCAGCATCATGAGCGAGGACGACTACGACGCCAAGGTGGTCGAGTACGGTGATGAGTTCGTCGCCAAGATGGGTGCCGAGGGCATCAAGGATCTGCTGCAGGGCATCGATCTGGAGTCCGAGGTCGAGCGTCTGCGCGGCGACCTCACCGGCTCCGAGGCCAAGGTCAAGAAAAACACCAAGCGCCTGAAGGTCCTGGAAGCCTTCAAGAAGTCGGGCATCAAGCCCGAGTGGATGATTCTGGAAGTGTTGCCGGTGCTGCCGCCCGATCTGCGCCCACTGGTGCCGCTCGATGGCGGGCGCTTCGCCACGTCGGATCTGAACGATCTGTACCGCCGCGTGATCAACCGCAACTCGCGCCTGCGCCGCCTGCTCGAACTGAAGGCGCCCGAGATCATCGCGCGCAACGAAAAGCGCATGCTGCAGGAGGCCGTGGACAGTCTGCTGGACAACGGCCGCCGCGGCAAGGCGATGACGGGCGCGAACAAGCGCGCGCTCAAGTCGCTCGCCGACATGATCAAGGGCAAGGGCGGGCGCTTCCGCCAGAACCTGCTGGGCAAGCGCGTGGACTACTCGGGCCGCTCGGTGATCACCGTGGGCCCGCAGCTGAAGCTGCACCAGTGCGGCCTGCCCAAGCTGATGGCGCTCGAACTCTTCAAGCCCTTCATCTTCTCGCGCCTGGAAGCCATGGGCATCGCCACCACCATCAAGGCGGCGAAGAAGGAAGTGGAAAGCGGCACGCCCGTGGTCTGGGACATCCTCGAAGAGGTGATCCGCGAGCACCCCGTGATGCTCAACCGCGCCCCGACGCTGCACCGCTTGGGCATCCAGGCCTTCGAACCCATCCTGATTGAGGGCAAGGCGATCCAGCTGCACCCGCTGGTGTGCGCGGCCTTCAACGCCGACTTCGACGGCGACCAGATGGCCGTGCACGTGCCGCTGTCGGTCGAGGCGCAGCTGGAGGCGCGCACGCTGATGCTGGCCTCGAACAACGTGCTCTTCCCGGCCTCGGGCGAGCCTTCCATCGTGCCTTCGCAGGACGTGGTGCTGGGGCTGTACCACGCCACGCGCGAGCGCATCAACGGCAAGGGCGAAGGCATGGCCTTCATGGACCTGGCCGAGGTGCAGCGCGCGCTCGACGCCGGTGAGGTGGAGCTGACCAGCAAGATCCACGTGCGCCTGACGCAGTGGGAAAAGAACCGGGACACGGGCGAGTTCGAGCCGGTGATCAAGCTCGTGGACACCACGGTGGGCCGTGCACTGCTCTCCGAAATCCTGCCCAAGGGTCTGGACTTCTCGCACATCAACAAAGCGCTCAAGAAGAAGGAGATTTCGCGCCTCATCAACGCCTCCTTCCGCAAGTGCGGCCTGAAGGAAACCGTGGTGCTCGCGGACAAGCTGATGCAAAACGGCTTCCGCCTGTCCACGCACGCGGGCATCTCGATCTGCGTGGACGACATGCTGGTGCCGCCGCAGAAGGCCGAGATCATCGGCCGCGCCGAGAAGGAAGTGAAGGAGATCGAGCAGCAGTACGTCTCGGGTCTGGTCACCGCCGGCGAGCGCTACAACAAGGTGGTCGATATCTGGGGCAAGGCCGGCGACGATGTCTCCAAGGTCATGATGGACCAGCTCAAGGTCGAGAAGACCACCGACCGCCATGGCAAGCAGGTCGATCAGGAGTCGTTCAACTCCATCTACATGATGGCCGACTCGGGCGCGCGCGGCAGCGCGGCGCAGATTCGCCAGCTCGCGGGCATGCGCGGCCTGATGGCCAAGCCGGACGGCTCGATCATCGAGACGCCGATCACGGCCAACTTCCGTGAAGGCCTGAACGTGCTGCAGTACTTCATTTCCACGCACGGCGCGCGCAAGGGCCTGGCGGACACGGCGCTCAAGACGGCCAACTCCGGCTACCTCACGCGCCGTCTGGTGGATGTGACGCAGGACCTCGTCGTGACCGAGGAAGATTGCGGCACGCACAACGGCACGCTGATGCGCGCCGTGGTCGAGGGCGGCGAGGTCATCGAGTCGCTGCGTGATCGCATCCTGGGCCGCGTGGCCGCCGAAGATGTGCTGCACCCCGAGACCCGCGCCGTGCTGGCGACGGCGGGCACGCTGCTGTCCGAAGACGTGATCGACGGGTTCGAGACCGCGGGCGTGGACGAAGTCAAGGTGCGCACCGCGCTCACCTGCGACACGCGCTACGGCCTGTGCGCCAAGTGCTATGGCCGCGACCTGGGCCGCGGCGGCCTGATCAACCTCGGCGAGGCCGTGGGCGTGATCGCCGCGCAGTCCATCGGCGAGCCGGGTACGCAGTTGACGATGCGCACCTTCCACATCGGCGGCGCCGCTTCGCGCGCGGCCGTGGCCTCGGGCGTGGAAGCCAAGTCCAACGGCAGCGTGGGCTTCAACACCACGATGCGCTACGTCACCAACTCCAAGGGCGAGCTGGTGGTGATCTCGCGCTCGGGCGAGATCGTGATCCACGACGAGCACGGCCGCGAGCGTGAACGCCACCGCGTGCCCTACGGCGCCACGCTGCTGATCAAGGCCGACCAGCAGATCAAGGCCGGCACGCACCTGGCGCACTGGGACCCGCTCACGCGCCCCATCATCACCGAGTACGCGGGCCGCGTGAAGTTCGAGAACGTCGAGGAAGGCCTCACGGTCGCCAAGCAGGTGGACGACGTCACGGGCCTGTCCACACTCGTGGTGATCGACCCCAAGCGCCGCGGCTCGGCCAAGGTGGTGCGTCCGCTGGTCAAGCTGATCGACGCCAGTGGCAACGAGGTGAAGATCCCCGGCACCGACCACGCGGTGGCCATCGGCTTCCAGATCGGCGCGCTGATCCAGGTGCGCGACGGCCAGGACGTGGGCCCCGGCGAGGTGCTGGCGCGCATTCCGGTCGAAGGCCAGAAGACGCGCGACATCACCGGCGGTCTGCCGCGCGTGGCCGAACTGTTCGAGGCGCGCAGCCCCAAGGACAAGGGCATGCTCGCCGAGATGACCGGCACGATCTCCTTCGGCAAGGAAACCAAGGGCAAGGTGCGGCTGCAGATCACCGACCACGAGGGTGTCGTCTGGGACGAGCTCGTGCCCAAGGAGAAGAACATCCTGGTGCACGAAGGCCAGGTGGTGAACAAGGGCGAGCACATCGTCGACGGCCCGGCCGATCCGCAGGACATCCTGCGCCTGCTGGGCATCGAGGAGCTGGCGCGCTACATCGTCGATGAGGTGCAGGACGTCTACCGCCTGCAGGGCGTGAAGATCAACGACAAGCACATCGAGGTGATCGTGCGCCAGATGCTGCGCCGCGTCGTGATCGACAACCCGGGCGAGTCGACCTACATCGTCGGCGAGCAGGTCGAACGCTCGGAAGTGCTCAACACCAACGAGGCTCTGCAGAAGGACGGCAAGATCCCGGCCACGTTCACCAACCTGCTGCTGGGCATCACCAAGGCGTCGCTGTCGACCGATTCGTTCATCTCCGCCGCTTCCTTCCAGGAAACCACGCGCGTGCTCACCGAGGCGGCCATCATGGGCAAGCGCGACGAGCTGCGCGGGCTCAAGGAGAACGTCATCGTCGGCCGCCTGATTCCGGCGGGCACGGGCCTGGCCTACCATCAGGCGCGCAAGGTCAAGGACGCGATGGACGAGGCCGAGCGCCGTGCGATCGACGAGGCCGAAGCCGCCGAACTCGCCGAGGGCGCCAGCGCCGAAGCGGCCGCCACGCATGAAGGTGGCGACGCAGCGGCGCAGTAAGCGAGCGCACTCGCGCATGTGCAGGCCCGTCGAACCCCACGGTCGGCGGGCCTTTTCATTTCTTCAAGGCTCTGACGCATGACGTGGATGCATTGGCTGGCCCTGCTGCTGGCCCTGGGTTTGTTCTGGATGGTGGGTGCGTACAACCGCCTCGTGCGCCAGCGCTCGACCGTGCTGCAGGCTTTCGGCGCGCTCGACACATTTTTCGTGCGCTGGATCGCGCTGACGAGCGAGTGCCTGGCCGCGCTGGATGATCTGTCCCCCGACGGCGGCATGGCCGATGCCCACGCCGCAGTGGCTGCCGCGACCACGCAGCTGGGCGCCTCGCTGGCGGTGGCGCGTGCGCGGCCGCTGGACGGCGGCGCGATCGCCGCGCTCGGGGCGGGCGTGCAGGCGCTCGCGGGGGCATGGCAGACGCTGACCAGCCACGATGGCGGGGGCGATGCGACGGTGCAGGGCGAACTTGCGCTGTGGGCGCGTCAGAACGAAAGCCTGCGCCAGCAAAGCGTTCCGGCGCGAACGGCCTTCAATGAGGCGGTGGCCAGCTACAACGGCGCCGTGGTTCAATTTCCGGCCAGCGTGCTCGCCTGGCTGTTCGGCTTCAGGCAGACGCACCGCTTGTGACGGACCAGACCCTGTCCCCGCCGCTGTGGCGGCTGCTGCATGAGACCGCGGGGTGCGTGCGCGCGGTGAGTCAGGGCACGTCGGCCACGCTCGCCCTGGCGGCTGTCGCGCCGCCGCTGCGCCCCGGCACGCAGGCGCTCGTCTTTCATGTGCTGCGCCAGCTGGGGCGCGCTCGCGCGCTCGCGCGTGCCCTGGTGTCCCGCCAGCCGCAGGCCGACGCCCACGCCCTGCTGGTGACCGCGCTGGCGCTGCTCTGGGATCCGCTGGCGGCGCCCTACGAGTCCTTCACGCTCGTCAATCAGGCGGTGGAAGCGGCCCGGCGCAACGCCAGCACGCGCGCGCAGGCCGGTTTCATCAACGCCTGCCTGCGCCGTTTTCTGCGTGAGCGCGATGCGCTGGTCGCGGCCACGCAGGACGACGAGGTGGCGCGCACCAACCATCCGGCGTGGTGGCTGCGGCGTCTGCGCGCGGACCATCCCGAGCGCTGGCAGGACATCGTCGAGGTGGACAACCGGCCGCCCTCGATGACCCTGCGTGTTTCAGAGTCGAAAACGACTGTAGAGAAGTACCAACAAGCGCTGACAGCTATCGGTATGAAAGCAGTCGAGACCGGGGACAACGGCCTGATCCTGTGCCATCCCGTCCCGGTGTCGCGCCTGCCGGGGTTTGATGCGGGCTGGGTGGCGGTTCAGGACGCGGCCGCTCAACGAGCGGCGCCCCTGCTGCTCGATGGGCTCGATCCGCAGCGCCCCTTGCGTGTGCTCGACGCCTGTGCGGCCCCAGGGGGCAAGACGGCCCACCTGGCCGACTGGGCCAAGGCGCGTGGCGCGCCCTGGAGCGTGACCGCGCTGGAGGTCGATGCGCAGCGCGCACGGCGTATCGACGAGAACCTGCGGCGGCTCGATCTTGCGGCGCAGGTGCTGGTGGCCGACGCGGGCGCGGTGGACGCGTGGTGGCCGGCGGCGGGCGATGAAGCGTTCGATGCCGTTCTGCTCGATGCGCCGTGCACGGCCTCGGGCATCGTGCGCCGTCACCCCGATGTGCGCTGGCTGCGCCGCGAAAGCGACATTGCTCAACTGGCGGCGCAGCAGGCGCGTCTGCTCGAGGCGCTGTGGCCGTGCGTGCGCGCGGGCGGGCGGTTGCTGTACAGCACCTGCTCGGTGTTCCGTGCCGAGGGCGACGAGCAGATCGCCGCGTTTCTTGCGCGCCACACCGACGCACGCCTGATGCCCTCTCCGGGTCATATGTTGCCCACGCAGGAGGACGCGAGCGCCGCCGTCCGGGACAATGCGGATCGTGAGCACGACGGATTCTTTTATGCATTGCTGCGCAAGTCGGTGGCCTGACGGGGCCCTGCCGCGCCGCCTGGGCCGCGCACTGCGGGTGTGGCTGACCGCTCTCGCGTTCCTCGGGCTGCTGCTGCCCATGGCGCAGGCCCAGGAGGCCGGGCGCGCCGCGCTGCAGCTGCGGGTGGAGCGCAGCGCGCAGGGCGTCTTCCTTTCGGCCGTGGTGCCGGTGCAGCTGCCGCCGTCGGTGGAAAACGCCTTGCTCAACGGTATCGCCATGCACTTCGTGGCGCAGGCGCAGATCCTGCGCCACCGCTGGTACTGGAGCGACAAGGTGCTGGTCAATGCCATGCGCTACGTGCGCCTGAGCTACCAGCCCCTGACACGTCGCTGGCGCGTGGCCCAGGCGTCCGAGCCCATCGCGCCCACCGGCCTGGGAATCGCGCTGGCACAGAATTACGACACGCTGCAGGAAGCGCTCGCGGCCATGGGGCGCATTTCGCGCTGGCGTGTCGCGCAGGCGTCCGAGCTGGACGAGGACACACCCTACACCCTGCGCCTGAACTACCGGCTGGACACGTCCCAACTGCCGCGCCCGCTGCAATGGGGCGCGGTCGGCGGGGTCAACTGGAACCTGCAGCTGGAGGGCGCGGCTGCCGTGCCCGAGACCGCGCAGCCGCTGCCCGAGGTGCCGCCGCAAGAGCCATGACGCAGGAATCCCCCCGTCCCGCAGGTTCGGCACGGCGCGCAGCCAGCCGCTCGCGCAGCGTGCGCTGGGCCGTGGGGATGGGCGCCGGCATCATGTCGGCGATCGCGGTCGTGCTGCTGTTCCTGCTCACGCTGGCGACGAACAACCGCGTGATCTACGAGCGCAATTTCAGCTGGCTGGTGGTGGTCAACGTGCTGGTGGCGGCCATCCTGCTCGCCGTGCTGGTCTGGGGCGGCGTGCGCCTGCTCGTGCGCCTGCGCAAGGGGCGCTTCGGCAGCCGCCTTTTGCTCAAGCTCGCGGCCATCTTCGCCCTGGTGGGCGTGGTGCCCGGCCTTTTGATCTACGTGGTCTCCTACCAGTTTGTCTCGCGTTCGATCGAAACCTGGTTCGACGTGGAGGTGGAAGGGGCACTCAACGCGGGGGTGAACCTGGCTCGCGTCACGCTCGAAACGCTGGCGAGCGACATGGCCGCCAACACGCGCAGCGCCAGCAGCCAGCTCAGCCAGGTGCCCGATGCCGGGGCCGGCCTGGTGCTTGAGCGCATGCGCGACCAGCTCGGCGCCAGCGACCTCGTGCTCTGGAGCGCGGCGGGCCAGCCTCTGGCCAGCGCAGGCCAATCCTTGCTCAAGCTCAACCCGACGCGCCCGAGCGCGCAGATGCTGCAGCAGGCGCGCCAGCAGCGCGGCGCCTGGCAGATCGAGGGGCTGGAAGATGCCATCGATGCGCACGCGACGCTGCATGCGCGCGTGCGTGTGCTCGTTCCCGTGGTCAATCCGCGCGTGGGGCTGCTGGAAGAATCACGCTATCTGGAGACGGTGACGGATCTGCCGCCGGCATTGGTGAGCAATGCCGTGGCCGTGCAGCAGGCCAATCGCGAGTACCAGGAGCGGGCGCTGGCGCGTGTCGGACTGCGGCGCATGTACATCGGCACGCTCACGCTCAGCCTGTTTCTCGCGGTCTTTGGCGCGGTGCTGCTCGCGGTGATCCTGGGCAACCAGCTCGCGCGCCCGCTGCTGGTGCTGGCCGATGGCGTGCGCGAGGTGGCGGCAGGCAACCTCACGCCCAAGGCAGCGCTTGAAAGCCATGACGAACTCGGCCAGCTCACGCGTGCCTTTGCGCTCATGACGCAGCAGCTGGCCGACGCGCGCGCGCAGGCCAACCACAGCATGCAGGCGCTGGACAGCGCGCGCGCGCGCCTGCAGACCATCATGGACAACCTCACCGCGGGCGTGATCGTGCTCGACCCCGAAGGCTGCATCCGCACCTGCAACCCGGGCGCCACGCGCATCCTTCGGGTGCCTCTTGCCGCGTGGCAGGGCAAGCCGCTGGCCGAGGTTCCCGAGCTGGCCGATTTCGCTCACGCGGTGCAGCGGCAGTTCGAGCAGTTCCTGGGCAGTGTCGACCGCCACGGCCTGGATCACTGGCAACACGCCTTCGAGCTGCATGGCGGCGGCAATGCAGCGGCCGGCATGGCGTCGCAGGGCATCAGCCTCGTGGCACGCGGCGCCGAGCTGCCCGACAACGCGCGGCTGCTGGTGTTTGACGACATCTCCGAGATCGTCTCGGCCCAGCGGGCCCAGGCCTGGGGCGAGGTGGCGCGCCGCCTGGCGCATGAAATCAAGAACCCGCTCACGCCGATTCAGCTCTCTGCCGAACGCCTTGCACTCAAGCTTGACGGCAAGCTCGCGCCCGCGGAGCAGACCGTGCTCACCAAGTCCGTGAAAACCATCGTCGAGCAGGTGGACGCGATGAAGCGCCTGGTCAACGAATTCCGCGACTATGCCCGTTTGCCCGCGGCCAATTTGCATCCGCTCGATCTGAACGCCCTGGTGAGCGACGTGCTGCATTTGTACGGTGAAGAAACCGCGGCGGTGCCCGTTCGCGCCGACCTCGACCCGCGATGCCCGATGGTGGCCGGTGATGCGCAGCAGCTGCGCCAGGTGGTGCACAACCTGCTGCAAAATGCCCAGGACGCCACCCTGCAGGCCGCGGCGTCCGCCGAGCATCGTCGCGAGCCGGTGGTGCTGCGCACCAGCTGGAACGAAGGCACGCAACGGGTGCGCCTGACGGTGAGCGATGGCGGCGCGGGCTTTCCCGAGCACATCCTGCGCCGCGCCTTCGAGCCGTATGTCACCACCAAGCCGCATGGGACGGGTCTGGGCCTGGCCGTAGTCAAGAAAATCGCGCAGGAGCACGGCGCGCGGGTGGACATCTCCAACCGTGTCCGCGATGGCGAAATTCTGGGCGCGCAAGTCTCGCTATCATTCGAGGTGGCGCCGCAGGCGGCGGCATGACAAGACCGCCGCGGTGAATCGAGAGGGTGCATTCAAAGACATGGCAAATATTCTGGTGGTCGATGACGAGTTGGGGATACGCGACCTGCTGTCCGAAATCCTCAACGACGAAGGCCATAGCGTTGATCTCGCGGAGAACGCCAGCCAGGCACGTTCGGCCCGCGAGACAAGCGTCTATGACCTGGTGCTGCTGGACATCTGGATGCCCGATACCGATGGTGTTTCGCTGCTCAAGGAGTGGGCCACCTGCGGTCAGCTCACCATGCCCGTGATCATGATGAGCGGACACGCCACGATCGAGACGGCCGTCGAGGCCACACGCATCGGGGCGTACTCTTTTCTTGAAAAGCCCATCACGCTGCAAAAGCTCCTCAAGGCCGTGGAGCAGGGCCTGACGCGCACGGCGCCGAGTTCTGCCAAGTCCAGGGGCAATGGGCGTGGCGGCGTTGCCGCGCCGGGCGTGAACATGTTTGCGCCGGGTGCGCTCGCTGTCGGCGAACCCCCTGAACCAGAACCCGATCCGGGACCCCTGCCGCACCAGGGCTTCGACCTCGATCGGCCCTTGCGCGAAGCGCGTGACGGATTTGAAAAGGCCTACTTCGAATTCCATCTGGCGCGCGAAGGCGGCTCCATGACGCGCGTGGCGGAGAAGACGGGCCTTGAGCGCACCCACCTGTATCGCAAGCTGCGCCAGCTCGGCGTCGATCTTGGGCGCAACAAGCGCAGCGGCTGAAAGCGCGGCCGTGCCGTGAGTCGGCGCAATTTCCCCCTATAATCACGCGCTCTGGCCCGGTAGCTCAGTCGGTAGAGCAGAGGACTGAAAATCCTTGTGTCGGTGGTTCGATTCCGCCCCAGGCCACCACTATTCAGCGCCCAACCGTTCTCGGTTGGGCGTTTTCCTTTGCGGGTTCCGCACACCACGCGGGCTTCCGTGCCGTTCTGCGTGTGCCAGCCGTTCCGGGCATGGGCTGCGTGAACCGCCAAGTTCGCTCCTGTTCCGCCCTATCTTCTCTCGAAACCTGCGCCAACTTCTTCGCAGTGGCACACGCAGGCGGCCTTCTTCGTCAATGGCTTGTGCATGTGCCGATGGGAATGGTTGGCTCGCGGGTTTGCTGCTCCACATTGCCCGTGCAAACCCGCGAGGCCAGCCCCAACGTCAGCCCTTGGGCGGGAACGGATCATGACCGTAGCTGTTGCGCTCACGGATTTGGCCGTCACGCCCTTGGATGAGCATCTCGCTCTGTTGGTTGATGGCGATGTCCCGCGCGCGGTCAATCGCCTGTTGCTGCGTGTCGTGGACGGAGGTGAGGCGGTCGTTGCCTTCACCACGCACACCCCACTGTTCACCGCCGTTGACGGGTACGACCCATTGGTTTTTTCCGCTCATTGCAAATGCTCCAAAATTTGAAAAGGACAGGCTCTTGAAGTCGGCGCGAGCCTTGGCGCTTCAGTGATGGAACTCATGCCATGAAGGTCTCCCCCTTTCCTGATGTCTGGTGTGGGGAGGACGCCAACGCGCCCGCCGCGCACGGCATCGAATACAACCCTGCGCGTCGCTGTGTGACCACGAGCGCGCCGTAGGCAGCGTGCTGCGCTTCCGGCTCCGGCTTGCCCTTGTCCTTCGTCTTGATCTTGAACAGGTCGCTCGGCTTGGCGCTGTCCAGACCCGCGCGCTGCATGATCCGTTCCGCCGTCGTGGCTTCGCCCTTTAACGACCACAGCGCCTCGAACACTTTGGCCTGACCGTCGGTGAATCGAATCGGCGTGCCATCGCCGTCCGGCAGCTTCGCCCACTTGAAGTCCGCCGAGAACGGCCCGTTGACGGGTGTGGCCGGATCGACGGTCGCTGGAATCGTGGACGGCGGCGCGGCGAAGAACGTGATCCCGCCACCATAGAACGTGAAGCGCTCTTCCAGCGTCAGCCATTCCACGCCCGCGCCGAATGGCGCTCCGCGCGTCGTTCGCGGCCTCGGCGTGACCACCCGGACATCGCCACCGGCAACGCGAACCCGCTCCAGCAGCGCCGGTTCTTGCAGCACCCGCGTCAGGTCGCGGGACAGCAGGACAGGCGACCGCCGGGCATCGCCGAGCCGCCACACGCCGTCGCCCAGATCATCGATGCCATCGCGGCTCTCGATGCCGAGCGCGAGGCGCATCTTCTGCCGCAGCCAGTCCTCGTCCAAGGCCAAGGTCGCACCATCGGCTGCCTCGACGGTCACCGGCCCGCAGTCCGGGCAACGGCACCTCCGTCCGCCACGCCCGTCGCCCCAGACCTGCGCCCGATGCTGCTGGCAGTGCGGACAGAGCACGAACGACTGATCCACGACTGTCGGCTTGACCGCCTTGCCGAGGACGGGCAGCACAGCAACGTCACGCGGCGACAGCGTGGTGCGCAGCACCGGCGTGCCGCCTGCGAACAGGCGGCAGATCAAAGCCCAAGCGTCATGCGCCGCCACCGATCAATCCTCGAACACCGACGACGAACTGATCGCGTCCGCTTCCGGCGGCATCTCCTGCGCGCTCAGAGTCTGGCCTTTCTGCAAAATGCCCACCGCGACCAGATAGCCCTCCAACTGCGCCTGTACCTTGGCGTCGAACTTGTGCAGATTCAGACGCCCCTTGCTGGTCACTTCGATGGTGACCACCTTGGCTCGCGTGCGGCCCGGCTCGGGCGGATAGTAGAGATTGACCTGCGCCGCCGTCACCGCCCACTGACCTTCCAGCGGGCCGGGCAGCTTCTCCTTCAGCAGCTCGTGTACCGAGCGTTGCTGACTGGACTGCATCGCGGTGCATTCGATCTTCAGTGCGGTGTCGGGGCTGAGGAGCGTGAGCGCCTTGAGCTGCACCATCGAGAAACCATCCTCGAACGCCTCCGGTACGTCGAAGCCGGTGCGCAGCATCGACAAATCCAGGGTCGGCGACTTGATGCGGCTCGCGCTCGCCTTGACGCCCAGCACATGCTCGGCGAAGGCCTCGACCAGCATCTGCTGGTACTTCTGGCCGCCGCGCACCAGTGTGCGCACGACGCCGGTGGTCTTGGCGTACTCCAACACCATGTGGATGTTGGGATTGCCGACGCGGCGCTTCAGGGCCGAGCCTTCGAACTCCAGCCGCAGCATGGCCATGTCCTTGACGTGGACGGTGAGCAGGAACACGCCTGGGCTGCGTTCGACCAGATGCGCCACGCTGCTGTCGCCGCACTGCATTTCGCGCTTGTAAAACGCCGAGATGGCATGGCGCAGTGCGGCCAGGTTGGCGTCCGAACCGTTCGGCTGGCGCTTCAGGCCCAGATCGTATTGCTGGGTTTGCTGCCCGTGATGCTCCCAAAAGCTGAAGTCGTAGGCGCGCTCGAACAGCGCCGGGTGGTTGACGTACAGCCAGAACGAGCGATGGACGTCGCTGCTGCAGAGCGTCAGGCCCGCCAGCGCGGCACCGTCAGCCACCACGGCCTCGAACATCGCCTGCTTGCCCGCCGCGTCGCCCAACTGGACACTGGCCATGAGGTTGGCGGTCATCTGGTCTCGGGCGGCGGTGTCCGGCCAGACCTTGACCGCCTCCACCAGGAACTGGCTGGTCTCCGGCGTGTCGTCCCACGCGAACCCACCCGGCACGGGCAGGCCATGTGAGGTCAGGAAGTCGCGCAGCGTGGCATCCACCGGCAGCTCGAGCATCACGTCGACAAAGATTTTCTTCATCTTGTTCGTCCTTTCTGGATCGGCGTCGAAGGTCTGCGACCGATGTACGGGCTGCATTGGCCAGCGACAGAGTTACCAAACACGTACCTCGTCGCCCCTGATTTATTCAATTTCAGCCGACCATCTGCAGCCTGACGGGCGCACAGAGCCCCGTCGTTGCAGATCCGCAGGAACTCACTCAGGACTT
>MEFV01000031.1 GCA_001725255.1 Comamonas sp. SCN 67-35
CCCTGAGCGCCAGCGAAGGGTCGCAGACCGTGGGGTCGCCTTTTCTTGGCTTACTTTCTTTTGGCGAAGCAAAAGAAAGTGAGTGCGCCGCCGGGCGCACATCCCGGCTCCCGCCTCAAGCCAAGCACGGGGAAAAGCAAAAGCCCACCCCTTCAGCACCCACTGAAATCCGGCTTCCTCTTCTCCATGAACGCCGCAAACGCCTCCTTCGCCGCCGGCGAGCGCATCAGCCGCGAGAACGATTGCCCCTCCTCCTGCATGCGCTCCAGCACCTGCTGCGTCTGCGCGCCCTTCATCAGCCGCTTGGTCTCCATCAGCGCCGACAGCGGCTTGGCCGCGAGCTTTCTCGCCTGCGCCTGGGCCACCGCGTTGCACTCGGTCGGCGGCACCACGCGGTTGACCAGCCCCACCTCCAGCGCCGCCTCGGCCATGAAGGGCTCGCCCAGCATCAGCGCCTCGGCCGCGCGGTGCATGCCGAACATCTTCGGCAGCAACAGGCTGGACGCCGCCTCGGGGCACAGCCCCAGGTTCACGAAGGGCAGCGCGAACGCCGCGTTGTCGCCCGCGTAGACCAGGTCGCAGTGCAGCAGCAGCGTCGTGCCCACGCCCACGGCCGGGCCGCAGACGGCCGCGACGAGCGGTTTGGGAAAGGTGGCGATGGCGTTCAGAAAGCGCCACACGGCGCGGCCCGTGAGATCGGAGGACTGCGCCTGCGCGCCCTGGCGCAGGAAGTCGCCGATGTCGTTGCCGGCGGAAAACACCGTCACGTCGCCCTGGAAGACGACGCAGCGCACGCCCGCCTCCTCGGCAGCGGCGTTCAGCACCTCGGCCATCGCGCCGTACATGGCCTCGGTGAACGAATTCTTCTTGTCCACGCGGTTGAAGGTGATCGTGGTCACACCCGCCTCATGGTGCACCAGGATGTCCGGCTCGCTCATGTGTTCACTCCTTGTAGTAGACGATCTGATGGGACGTGGCCAGCATCTGCCCCGCCGCGTTCCACAGCTGCGCCGTCTGATCGAAAAAGCCGTTGCGAAACTCCTGCCCGCGCGCCTGCGCCAGCAGCCAGCCGGCGCCGGTCTGCGCCAGCAGTTCACTGCCCGCATGAAAGTACGCCGTCATCGACACCGTGCCCGCCGGCACCTGCAGCGCGCGGCGGCGCCACACGCGCGGGTAGAACACGTCGCACAGCGCCGCCAGCGCCGGAAAGTCCAGCGTCCGCCCGGGCGTGTCGCGCACCCAGAGCTGGCTCAGGCTGTCGCCCTCGGCCCCGTCCCAGCGCGCGGGCGGCATGCCCGTCACGGGACGCATCGCATAGCGGTTGACCCATTGCACGGCAATGGCCTGCTCCACCTGCGCGCAGGCCTCGGGCGCAGGCACCCTGGGCATGGGCAGGTCGGTCGCGCTCCAGGTGTTGCGGCGCGCCGCCGTTACCGCGGTGGCGCTGGTCATCACCTGGGGCGCGCCATCCTTGCCGATCTGCCGCAGCGTGATCGACCAGTGCTGGGTCGAGCGGTTGGTGCGCAGCGGCGTCGCCTGCACCTCGAACGCCCCCTCGGCGATCGCGCCCGCGTAGTTCACCGTCATCGACAGCGGCTCGCCCAGGCGCGCGGGGTGCTGCATCACCGCCTGCAGCAGGGTGGCGGCGGTGATGCCGCCAAACGGCCCCACCATGTTCCAGTAGGGCGCGGTGGTGCGGCCGGTGAAGATGTCGGCCGCGCCCGGCGTGAGCGCCAGCGCATCGTCGAGCGGATGAAGAGAAGTCGTCGCAGTCATGACGCCGTAGTGTGCCCACAATCGGCCGCCGCCCCGGTCGTCTGCGCGACGCCGCACCAGCGGCGCAGCGCCGCCTCGGCGCGCGGCCACAGCAGCGTCTCGAAGCGCGCCTTGAAAAAGCCCAGGTGGCCGATGCGCTGGCCCTGCGCGTCGTCGGCGGTGAGGCATGCGCTGGCCTGCTCGGCGTTCGCATACATCGCCAGCAGATCACGCGCGCCCTGCTCGCTCATCATCTCGTCATCGTGCATGCGCAGCAGATGGATGGGGAAACGCACGCGCGCATACGCCTCGCGCGCGTGCTCGGCGCCCATGCCATAGAGCGGGTTCAGGCACCAGCGGCGCCACTGCCAGGCGATGGCGGCCGGCAAATCGCCGATCATTCCCAGGCGCGCACCGGGGAAATAGCCGCACGCCATGGTGGCAAGCGGCATCACCAGATACCAGAACGGCAGGATGGTGCGTCTGAGTTGCGGCGCATTCACGCGCCAATAGCCGCTGCCCGCGGCCACCGCCAGCAGGCCGTCCACCCGCTCGGGGTGGGCGAACAGGCCTGGCAGCTGCGCGCCCAGGCTGTGGCCGACGAGCAGCAGTGGGCGCTGCGGCAGCGCCTCGCGCGCGTGAGCGATCACCGCCTCATAGTCCGCCACCCAGTCTTGCAGCGTCGCGCGCACCGAGCGCATCGGCCCCTGCAGCGACTGCCCCTGTCCGCGCCAGTCGAAGGTGCTGACGTGAAAGCCCTGGCGCGCGAGCCAGGCCGCGAAGTCCTGGTAGTAGCGCTGCGGCACGCCGATGGCGCCACCGATGACCACACTGGCGCGCGCGGCCGCGCCGCCCTCGTGCCGTGTGACAGCCACCGGCGCGCCGCTGGCGCTGAGCGTGAAGGTGCGCATGACGGCGGCGAAGCGGGGCTTCAGACGCGCTCGAAGATGCCCGCCGCGCCCTGTCCCATGCCCACGCACATCGTGACCATGCCGTACCTGAGGTTCTCGCGTTGCAGCGCGTGCACCACCGTGGCCGAGCGGATCGCGCCCGTGGCGCCCAGCGGGTGGCCGAGCGCGATCGCGCCGCCCATGGGGTTGACCACGTCGGTGTTCAGACCCAGGGTGTTGATCACGGCGAGCGACTGCGCGGCAAACGCCTCGTTGAGCTCGATCCAGCCCATGTCCTCGTGCTTCAGGCCCGCGAGCCTGAGCGCGGCCGGAATCGCCTCGATCGGCCCCACGCCCATGATTTCGGGGCGCACGCCGCGGCTGGCAAAACTCACGAAGCGTGCCAGGGGCTTGAGGTTGAAACGCTTCACCGCCGCCTCGCTCGCCAGGATCAGCACGCCCGCGCCGTCGCTGGTCTGGCTGCTGTTGCCCGCCGTCACCGTGCCGCGCGCGGCAAACACCGTGCGCAGCTTGGCCAGGCCTTCCATGGTCGTATCGGGACGCGGGCCTTCGTCCAGGTTCACGGTGCGCTTGGCTTGCGTGGGCTCGCCCGTGGCCAGATCGACGCCGCGCTCGGTCACCTCGATGGGCGTGATTTCGTTGGCAAAGCGCCCGGCCTGCTGCGCCGCCACCGCGCGGCGGTTGGATTCGAGCGCGAACGCATCCTGGGCGTCCCGCGTCACCTTCCACTGCTGCGCCACCTTCTCGGCCGTCAGGCCCATGCCGTAGGCGATGCCCACGTCCTCATCGCCGCCCGCGAAGATGGCGGGCGACAGGCTGGGGCTGTTGCCCATCATGGGCACCATGCTCATGCTCTCCACGCCCGCGGCGATCATCACCTCGGCCTCGCCCACGCGGATGCGGTCGGCCGCCATCTGCACCGCCGACAGGCCCGAGGCGCAGAAGCGGTTGACGGTGATGCCGCCCACGCTCTTGGGCAGGCCCGCGAGCACGGCGGCGATGCGCGCCACGTTCAGCCCCTGCTGCGCCTCGGGGATGGCGCAGCCGGAGATCACGTCTTCCACGGCCTTGGGATCGAGCCCCGGCACCTGCGCGAGCGCCGCGCGGATGGTGGTGGCGAGCAGGTCGTCGGGCCGCATGTTGCGGAAAAAGCCCTTGTGCGATTTGCCGATCGGCGTGCGCGTGGCGGCGACGATGTAGGCGTCCTGGATTTGTTTCATGGTCATGTCCTCCTTGCGCCTTCAGTTGCGCACCGGCTTGCCGGTGCTCAGCATCCCCAGAATCCGCTCCTGCGTCTTCGGGTGCTGGATCAGCGCACAGAAGGCCTTGCGTTCCAGGCTCATCAGGTACTCCTCGTTGACCAGCGTGCCCGCGTCCACGTCGCCGCCGCAGACCACTTCGGCGATCAGGGTGGCGATGTGCTGGTCGTGGTCGCTGATGAAGCCGCCGCCGCGCATGTTCACGAGCGAGCCACGGATGGTGGCGATGCCGCTCCTGCCGGCCACCGGGAACGTGCGCTTGAGCGGCGCGCGCCAGCCGCCGCGGGCCATCGCACGCGCCTCGTTGATCGCGACGAACAAGAGCTCGTCCTTGTGCGGCACGATGAGGTCGCAGTCCAGCAGGTAGCCAAGCTGGCGCGACTCGATCGCGCTCGTGCCCACCTTGGCCATGGCCGCCGCGGTGAAGCCTTCGGTGAGGAAGGGCAGCAGGTCCTTGCCGGTGGATTTTTCGGCGTTCTCCGCCGCACGGCGCGCGATGTAGGTCAGGCCGCCCGCGCCTGGCACCAGGCCCACGCCGACCTCGACGAGGCCGATGTAGCTCTCCATGTGCGCCACGCGCCGCGCACTGTGCACCGCCAGCTCGCAACCACCGCCGAGCGCCATGCCGTGAATGGCCGAGACCACCGGCACCTGCGCGTAGCGGATGCGCAGCATCAGGCCCTGCAGCTCCTGCTGCATCCCGTCGATGGCATCGATGCCCGCGGCGGCGAGGGCCGGCATCGCCGCCTGCAGATCGGCGCCCACGCTGAAAGGCGCATCACCCGACCAGATCACGAGGCCCGCGTAGTCGCGCTCGGCCAGATCCAGCGCCTCGGAGAGTTCCTCGAACACCGCCGGGCCGATCGCGTGCATCTTGCTCTTGATCGAGGCGATCAGCACGCGCTCGCCGTCCTGGCAGTTCTGATCCAGCGTCCACACGCGCACGCCGTCGCCGTCGCGGATCGTCGTGCCCGCCACGCGCCAGTCGGGCAGGTGGTCTTCGCCCCGCAGTTTTTCAGGGAAATACTGTCTTTCATAGACGGGCAAAGCGCGGCGCGCCATGAATTTTCCCGCCTTCGGACTCCACGAGCCCTGCGCCGTGTGCACCCCTCCCGCGTCGGCCACCGGCCCCTCGAACACCCACCTGGGCAGCGGCGCCTGGCACAGCGCCTTGCCGGCATCGATGTCCTCCTGCACCATCTTCGCCACCTCGAGCCAGCCCGCTTCCTGCCACAGCTCGAACGGCCCCTGCTTCATGCCGAAGCCCCAGCGCATCGCCTGATCGACGTCGCGCGCGGTCTCGGCGATGTGCTCCAGATGCACGGCGGCGTAGTGAAAGCCGTTGCGCAGAATCGCCCAGAGGAACTGCCCCTCGGCGCCCTTGGCCTCGCGCAAGAGCTTGAGCCGCTCGGCCGCGGGGCGCTTGAGCATGCGCGCGTACACGTCGTCGGCCTTGGCCCCGGCGCTCACGTAGTCCTCGCTCTCCAGCTCGAAGCGCAGGATGTCGCGCCCCACCTTCTTGAAGAAGCCCGCCTTGGTCTTCTGCCCGAGGTGGCCCAGCTCGATCAGCTTGGCCAGCACGGGCGGGGTCTTGAAGCTGTCGTAGAACGGATCGCTCTCCAAGCTCAGGTTGTCCTGCATGGTCTTGATGACGTGCGCCATCGTGTCCAGCCCCACCACGTCCGCCGTGCGGAAGGTGCCGCTCGATGCGCGCCCGAGCTTCTTGCCCGTGAGGTCGTCCACCACGTCGAACGTCAGGCCGTATTTCTGCACCTCCTGCATGGTCGAGAGGATGCCCGCGATGCCGATGCGGTTGGCGATGAAGTTGGGCGTGTCCTTGGCGCGCACCACGCCCTTGCCCAGGCCGCTGGTGACGAAGGCTTCAAGGTGGTCGAGCACCTGCGGCTCGGTCGTCGGCGTCTTGATCAGCTCCACCAGCGGCATGTAGCGCGGCGGGTTGAAGAAGTGGATGCCGCAAAAGCGCGGGCGCAGTGGCTCGGGCAGCGCCTCGGAGAGCGTGGTGATCGACAGGCCCGAGGTGTTGGAGGCAAGCAGCGCGTGCTCCGCCACATGCGGCGCGATCTTGTGGTACAGGTCCTGCTTCCAGTCCATGCGCTCGGCGATCGCCTCGATCACCAGGTCGCATTCGCCGAGCAGCGCCATGTGCTCTTCGTAGTTGGCGGGCTGGATCAGATCCACGTCACCCGCCACGCCGATCGGCGAGGGCTTGAGCTTCTTGAGGTTGGCAATCGCCTTGAGCGCAATCGCGCTCTTGGGGCCCTCCTTGGCGGGCAGGTCGAACAGCACGACCGGCACCTTCACATTGACGAGATGCGCCGCAATCTGCGCGCCCATCACGCCCGCGCCGAGCACGGCGACTTTTTTCACGTTGAATCGGGTCATGGCTTTCTCTGAAACGCTGAATCACTGCACACGCTTCCACACCTGCGTGCGGAAGAACGGCCCGATGAAACCACGCACCTGCAGCTGCTTGCCGCCGTCGATCGGGGTGAAGGTCGCGCGGTAGTCCTTGCCGTTGTCGGGATCGAGAATCCTGCCGCCCTCCCAGACCTCGCCGCCCTCGGCCTGCTTGCCGCCGCGGATGATCTCCATGCCGATCTTGGGCTGGTCCTTGCGGTCGTCCGTGCACTCGGTGCACAGCGGCTCGCTGCTGGGCTGCAGACTCTTGATGACGCGCCCGCTGAGCGCCCCATCCTTGTCCACGATCTGGATTTCGGCCTTGGGCTGGCCGGTCTTGTCGTCGATGCTGTTCCAGGTGCCCAGGGGGGTCATCTGGGCCCAGGCCGGGAACGAGAGTGCTGTCACAAACAGGGCTGCAAGCGCTTGCCTCATATGCGTTTCCTCGTGTTTTTGCTTGAATTCACCGAAAAGCCACTTCAGGCCAGCACGGCGTCGGTGTCCATCAGCGTCTTGCCGCCCGCGCGCGCCGTGCGCATCAGCGAATGAATCTCGGGGAACAGCTTGGCAAAGTAAAAGCGCGCCGTCTGCAGCTTGGCCGTGTAGAACGGATCCTGGCTGCCCTCGGCGATCTTGCGCAGCGCCACCTGCGCCATGCGCGCGAACAGGTAGCCGAACACCAGGTGCCCGGCCACGCGCAGGTAGTCCACGGCGGCCGCGCCCACCTCGTCGGGGTTTTGCAAACCCTTGAAGCCGATCTCGGTCGTGAACTTGGTCATCTGATCGCCCAGGGTGGCGATGGGGTTGATGAACTCGGCCATGGCCTCGTTCACGCCCTCCTCCTGCACCAGCTGCTCCACGAGCTTGCCCAGCTTCCTGAGCACCGCGCCCTGGTCGCCCAGCACCTTGCGCCCGAGCAGGTCCAGCGACTGCACCGTGTTCGTACCCTCGTAGATCATGTTGATGCGGGCATCGCGCACGAACTGCTCCATGCCCCATTCCTTGATGTAGCCGTGGCCGCCGAACACCTGCATGCAGGCGTTGGTCGCGGCAAAACCGTTGTCGGTCACGAAAGCCTTCACGATGGGCGTGAGCAGCGCGACCAGCGCATCGCTGTCCTTGCGCACCTTCTCGTCGGGGTGGTGGTGCGCCTTGTCCACCAGCACCGAGCAAAACACCTGCAGCGCGCGCGCGCCGTCGGCCCAGGCCCGCGCCGTGAGCAGCATCTTGCGCACGTCGGGATGAAAGATGATGGGATCGGCCTCCTTGTCCTTGGCCTTCTTGCCCGAGAGGCTGCGCATCTGGATGCGGTCCTTGGCGTAGGCCAGCGCGTTCTGGAACGCCACCTCGGTCAGGCCCAGCGACTGGTTGCCCACGCCCAGGCGCGCCGTGTTCATCATCACGAACATCGCGGCCAGGCCCTTGTTGGGCTCGCCCACCAGGGTGCCCACGGCGCCGTCCAGGCTGAGCGCGCAGGTGGCGTTGCCGTGGATGCCCATCTTGTGCTCCAGCGCCGTGCAGTAGATGGCGTTGCGCTCGCCCAGGCTGCCGTCGGCATTGACCTTGAACTTGGGCACGACGAAGAGGCTGATGCCCTTGCTGCCCTTGGGCGCGTCGGGCAGTCGCGCGAGCACCAGGTGCACGATGTTGCTGGTGAAGCCGTGCTCACCCGCGCTGATGAAGATCTTGTTGCCGGTGATCCTGTACGTGCCGTCGCCCACGGGCTCGGCCTTGGTGCGCAGCAGGCCCAGGTCGGTGCCGCAGTGCGGCTCGGTCAGGCACATCGTGCCCGTCCACTCGCCGCTCGTGAGCTTGGGCAGATAGGTCTTTTTCTGCTCATCCGTGCCGTGCGCATGCAGCGCCTCGTACGCGCCGTGCGACAGGCCAGGGTACATCGTCCATGCCTGGTTGGCGCTGTTGAGCATCTCGTACAGGCACTGGTTGACCGCATACGGCAAGCCCTGCCCGCCATACTCGGGCTCGCACGAGAGCGCCGCCCAGCCGCCTTGCACATACTGTTGGTAGGCCTCCTTGAAGCCCTTGGGTGTCGCCACCTCGTGCGTTGCCGGATCGAGCCGGCAGCCCTCGGTGTCGCCGCTGATGTTCAGCGGAAACGCCACCTCGGCGGCGAACTTGCCCGCCTCTTGCAGCACCGCGTTGACCGTGTCGACATCGACCTCGGCATAGCGCGGCATGGCCTTGAACTCGTCGGTCACGTGAAACACCTCGTGCATCACGAATTGCATGTCGCGCAGCGGCGGCGTGTAAGTGGGCATGTGGACTCTCCTGGGTGGTTGCTGTGGTTGAGGATTTACACGGCGTAGCGTGCAAGGATGTTGTCGAATCCCCGGTGCGCGCGCTCGATCGCGCCCGGCACCTTCAAGAAGCGCGCCTCGTAGTGCAGCGCCAGAATCAGGCCGTGGATGCCGAAGAGCATCTGCGCCTCGTCGGTGTCGGGCCTGAGCTGCCCGCATTCGCGCGCCTGCACGATGGCGCGGCGCACGGCGGCAAGCCAGATGCGCACCGACTCGGCCAGCGCATCGCGCACCGGCCCCGGGCGGTCGTCGAACTCCACCGCGCCGCTGATGTAGATGCAGCCCGAATCGATCTCCACCGAGGTGCGCTGCATCCAGTGGTCGAACAGCGCCTTCAGGCGCGACAGGCCGCGCGCCTGCTGCATCGCGGGCTGAAACACCTCCTGCTCGAAGCGCTGGTGGTATTCGTGAATGACCGAGATCTGCAGCTCCTCGCGCGAGCCGAAGTGGGCGAACACGCCCGACTTGCTCATGCCCGTGGCCTCGGCGACGGCGCCGATCGACAGCCCCTCCAGCCCCACCTGCGTGGCCAGCTGCAGCGCGGCATCCACGATGGCGGCCTTGGTCTGCTGGCCCTTGTGCGCGGCGCGAGCGCCGCCCCGGCGCACCGGGGGCGTGTGAGAGGAGAGGAGAGAAATGGGCATGGAATAAAACGAACGGTCGTGCTATTTTGCACGAAAGTCCGGCGCAACGCCAGCCCCCTCATGCCCAGTGTGCCCGCGCCCGCGCCGGGGCAGGCCCTCAGCCCCGGATCATCGTCCCGTACGCCTGATCGGTCAAAATTTCCAGCAGCATCGCATGCGGCACGCGGCCGTCCACGATGTGCACCGCGTTCACCCCGGCCTTGGCCGCGGCGATCGCGCCCGCCAGCTTGGGCAGCATGCCGCCCGAGATCGTGCCGTCATCGATGAGCGCATCGATCTGCGCCGCGGTCAGCTCCGGCAGCAGTTGACCCTGCTTGTCGAGCACGCCCGGGATGTTGGTCAGCAGCAGCAGCTTTTCGGCCTTGAGCTCCGTCGCCAGGCGGCTCGCCACCACGTCGGCGTTGATGTTGTAGCTCTCGTTGTCCGCGCCGAAGCCGATGGGGCTCACCACCGGAATGAAGGCGTCGTCCTGCAAGGCCTTGACCACGCTCGAATCCACCGCCACGATCTCGCCCACCTGCCCCACGTCGTGCTCCACGCTCGGGTCCTTGGGGTCCAGCAGCTTGAGCTTTTTCGCGCGGATCAGCCCGCCGTCGCGCCCGGTCAGGCCCACGGCCTTGCCGCCCGCCTGGTTGATCAGGCCGACGATGTCCTGCTGCACCTCGCCCGCCAGCACCCACTCGACCACCTCCATGGTCTCGGCATCGGTCACGCGCATGCCCTGGATGAAGCGCCCCTGCTTGCCCAGGCGCTTCAAGGCCGCCTCGATCTGCGGCCCGCCGCCGTGCACCACCACCGGGTTCATGCCCACGAGCTTGAGCAGCACCACGTCCTCGGCAAAATCCTGCTGCAGCGCCGGGTCGGTCATGGCGTTGCCGCCGTACTTGATCACCAGCGTCTTGCCGTGAAATGCACGGATGTAGGGCAGCGCCTGGGCCAGGATCTCGGCCTTGTCGCGGGCGGCGATGGAAGCGAAGTCGGTCATGTCGGGTCTCCGGACAAATTCAAAACTCTCAGCCACGGTGGGAGTGCGTTCGGCCGCGAACGGCAAAAAAGAAAGGCATTCCAAAAATTGTGCCGCACTGCTGCCTCAGAACCTGAGCCAGTCCGGCACCCGGAACCGGATGATGGCCACGTAAGCCACCACATAGCTCACGCAAAACAGCAGGCACACCGCCAGCAGCACCGGCGTGTTGCTCCAGAACAGCACGGCCGGCACGACCGACAGCATGGTGAAGGCCCAGAGATAGGGCGCCGTGCGGTTGTTGCGCTTGAGCATGCGCCGCGCCTCGTCCTCGAAAAGCACGCTGCGCACGATGCGCCGGTAAATGAGCTGATGGAAATGCAGCGCGTCGGCCATGCCCGGGGACTCGCCGCGCGCGAGCTTGCGGTAGATGGAAAACACCGTCTCCCACACCGGGTAGATCAGCAGCAACGCCGGAAACCAGGGCGACACCTGGGGATGGCGCTGCACCAGAGCGATGCTCGCCAGCGCCACCACGCTGCCCCAGAGATAGGCCCCGCCATCGCCAGCGAACAGCAGGCCGCGCGGGTAGTTCCACACCAGGAAACCCGCTGTCGCCCCCGCCAGGCACACGACGATGGCCGCCAGCTGGCGGTCGCCCACCTGCAGGCACACATGCACCAGCGCCAGGCTGATGATGAAGGCCACCACACCCGCCAGGCCGTTGTAGCCGTCGATGATGTTGAACGCATGCGGCAGGCCCGCCACCGCCAGCAGCACGATGCCCATGCCCAGCCAGGGCGCGGCCCGCAGCGGCGCGTCCAGCCACGGCAAATCCAGCCGCACCACGTTCAGATCGAGCAGCCACAGCGCCAGCAGCCCCGAAATCAGCGTCATCGTCAGGCGCCAACCCACCCTCAGGCGCTGCGTCATGTCCTCGAGCATGCCGCACAGCACGGCCGGCAGCAGCACCACCAGCCAGAGCAGCACATCCGGCCCGAGCCGCAACGAGCCCGGGTCTCCGCCCCGCGTCTGCCAGGCGCCGACGACCCAGCCCGCGCTCAGCCCCGCCAGCAGCGCCACCCCTCCGAGGCGCGGAATCTCCCCCGCATGAAACCGTTGCGGCTTGCCCGCGCCGTAGCGCACCGCACGCCGCCCCAGCCAGCGGATCACCAAGGCCGCCGAACTCAGGGTCACGAAAAACGCCACGACGGCCAGCACGATCATGACCGCCCTTCGCGCGCCAGCGCCGTCCGGCCGACCGGCGCCAGCCGGCACGCCGCCCAAAAACTGCGCGAGCACCACAGCCGCAGCAGGCTGCGCACATGCCAGGCCAGATGCACCGCGCTGCGCCGGCTCGCGCGCCGCCCCGCGTGCACCACGCTCACCGGCGCGCGCACCAGGCGCAGGCCCGCCAGGCGAAGGCGCAGGCACAGGTCCACATCCTCGCAATACATGAAATAACGCTCGTCGAAGCCGCCCATCCGGCGCCACACCGGCAAGGGAAGCACCAGGCACGCCGCATTCACCCAATCGACGCACGCCTCCCCGCGGCCGAGCATGCGCCTGCGCCACAGCGCCAGCGGCGTGGGCAGCGCGCGTTCACTGTCCTGCACCCGCCCATCGTCATCGAGCTGCAGCGGGTAGGCCGCGCCCACACCCGGCGCGCCCGCCAGCCGCGTCAAACCGACAAACGGCTCGGCGGGCAGCCGCACGTCCGGATTGAGCACGCAGACGAAGGCCTCATCGGCACCCTGCAGCGCCCGGTTGTGGTTGGCGCCAAAGCCCTGCGCCCAGGCATTGCGCCGCACCTGCAGCGCAAACGGCCACGGCGCGTCGGCATCGACCGGGTCGGGCTCGCCCGGCGCATTGAGCGTCAGCACCACGCGCGTGACCACGCCCGCCGAGCCGCGCGCCAGATCGGCCAGCAAGGCCCGCACGGCCGCGCCATGTCCGTGGCTCACCACCGACACCACCAGCCCTCTTGCAGCGGACGAAACTGACGCTCCCATAGGGCGTCTATTGTCGCTGCAAGCCGATACAACCCACGGCGGGACCTTGGGATAATCGCGCCCCATGACACAAACCATCACGGATCTGCACGTCTACCTGCGCAGCATCCGCGAGGGCGAACGCACCTCGCTCTCCGTCCTCGCCGGCCTCACCCCGGCGGGCGCCACCGTGCTCGACCTGGGCTGCGGCAGCGGCGCGCTCGGCCAGTACCTGCGCCAAACCCGCCAGTGCACGATCGACGGCCTGACCTGGAGCGAGGCCGAGGCCGCGCACGCGCGCCCGCACTACCGGCGCGTGGTCGTCGCCAACCTCGAAACCTGCGATCTGCTGGAAACATTCGAGCACAACATTTACGACGTCATCGTCTGCGCCGACGTGCTCGAACACCTGAGCCAGCCCGAACGCGTGCTGGGTGCCTGCCGCAGCCTGCTCAAGAGCGGCGGCCGGCTCCTCACCTCGGTGCCCAACGCCGGTTATGCCGGCCTCATCGCCGAGCTGCTGCAGGGCGAATTCCGCTACCGCGAGGAAGGGCTGCTCGATCGCACGCACCTGCGCTTCTTCACGCGCCGCTCGCTCGGCCGCTTTCTGGGCGAATACCGCTGGGCGCTGCGCGAGCTCGACACCATCCGTCGTGAACTGCCCGACTCCGAATTCAAGGCACGCTTCGACGACCTGCCGCCCGCCGTCGCGCGCTACCTGCTGGCCGCGCCCGATGCGCTCACCTACCAGTTCATCGGCGTGGCCGAGCCGGTCGAAGAAGCCGCTTCGAACGATATCCCGGCGGACACCGCGCCCGCCTCGGCGCTTTTCACGGCGCAGGTCTTCGTCGATCGCGGCCAGGGCTTTCTGGAACACGGCAAGCTCACCGCCACGGGCGCCATGGGCATCGGGCGCCAGACCCTGCGCTTCGACTGGCCGAAGGACACGCCGCCCATCGCCGCGCTGCGCCTGGACCCGGCCGACCGCCCCGGCTTCCTGCACCTGTACGCGCTGCGCCTGTACGACGGCGGCGACGCGCCACTCTGGCAGTGGGACGCGCAGGCCGCCTCCTCCTCGCCGCTGCACGGCACGCCGCACCAGCAAATCGTCTGGCATGCGCCGCTGCCGGTGTCGGGCGCGGCGCTGCTGCTGCTCACCGGGGACG
This sequence comes from Comamonas sp. SCN 67-35, assembly GCA_001725255.1. Classification (GTDB taxonomy): domain Bacteria; phylum Pseudomonadota; class Gammaproteobacteria; order Burkholderiales; family Burkholderiaceae_C; genus Comamonas_C. The sequence continues at coordinate 13,424 of MEFV01000031.1, forward strand.
ACCCCTGGTTCGTGCTGCCCGTGCCGGCGGCGGCGCTGGCACGCGGAACCCGGCTGGAGGCCGAGCTCGGCTGGCCCATGTCGGCCGACTATCTCGCGCTCTCGTCCGCCATCGCCCCGCTGCACGATCGCATCGGGGAGCAGCAAAGCCGCCTCGATGAGCTGGCACACAGCCTCGCGCAGGCCAACGCCCGGGCCGACAGCGTGCAGCAGGCCAACCGTGGCATGCACGCGGACAACACCCGCCTGCAGCAGGAAGTGCTGGGCCTGCAACAGGACTACTCGATCGCGATGAACCGCCTGCAATCCATAGAAAACTCCATCGTCTACCGCACCGCGCGTCCGCTGGTATTCGCCAAGCGCGGCATCGGCCGGTGGCTGCACAGCCGCGCCGACGCGCGCGCATCAGCCAGCCAGCACCGCAACGCCACGCCGGTGACCGCTCCCGCACACCCGGTAGACGTCATCGTCCCGGTCTACAAGGGCCTGGCCGATACCCAGCTGTGCATCCGCTCCGTGCTCGCCGCGCCCGTGCGCTGCGCCTGGCGCCTCATCGTCATCAACGATGGCAGCCCCGAGCCCGAGGTCACCGCCTGGCTGCGCGAGGCGGCGGCGCAGGAGCCGCGCATCACGTTGCTGGAGAACGAAGAAAACCTCGGTTTCGTCGCCACCGTCAACCGCGGCATGCAGCACTCGGGCGAGAACGACGTGCTGCTGCTCAACAGCGACACCGAAGTCGCCAATGACTGGCTCGACCGCATCCGCGCCGCCGCCTACGGCGACGCACGCGTGGCCAGCGTCACGCCGCTGTCCACCAACGCCACCATCTGCAGCTATCCGCGCTTTTGCGAGGCCAACGCGCTGCCGCCCGGCCACACCACCGCCAGCCTGGACGCGCTGTGCGCGCAGACCAACCCCGGCGTCGTCGTCGATGTACCCACGGGCGTGGGTTTCTGCATGTACATCCGCCGCGATGCCCTGCGCGAGGTGGGCCTGTTCGACGTCGAACACTTCGGCAAGGGCTATGGCGAGGAAAACGATTTCTGCCAGCGCGCCGCCGCCAAGGGGTGGCGCAACCTGCACCTGCTCGACACCTTCGTGCTGCACACCGGCGGCGTGAGCTTCGGCGACAGCAAAAGCCCACGCGAGCGCGCCGCCATGCAGATGCTCGACCGCCTGCACCCGCGCTATGCACGCGAGGTGCAGGCCTTCGTGACGGCCGATCCGGCGGCGCCCTATCGCCTGGCGATCGACGTCGCGCGCCTGCGGGCCACGCATCTGTCGACCGTCCTCGCCGTGCTGCACGACCGCGCTGGCGGCACGCTGCGCCACGTGCGCGAGCTGGCCCTGCACCTGGCCAACCAGGCGCAGTTCCTCATGCTTACCCCGGCCGCGGGAGGCACCGCGCGCCTGCGCATGGTGGGCGAGGACGAAGGCTTCGCACTCGCCTTCCGCGTCAGGGACGAGTGGGACGAATTGCTCGCGGTGCTGCGCCAGCTCGGCGTATGCCACGTGCACTTTCACCACCTGCTTGGGCACGACGCCCGGGTGCGCGCCCTGCCCGCGATGCTGAACGTGGGCTACGACGTCACCGCGCACGATTTCTACGGCTACTGCACCCACATCACGCTCACCGGCGAAGATGGGCGCTACGCTGGCGAACCCGCCCCCGGCCAATGCGCCTGCTGCCCGCCGGGCACCCCTGCACCGGCACACGACCACCTGGCCCGCACCGTCAGCGACTGGCGCGACGCCAACGCCCGCCTGCTCAATGGCGCGCGCCACGTCTTCGCCCCCAGCGACGACTGCGGCCGGCGCATCGCCGCGTTCGCGCCGGCGGCCCACCTGCTCGTCGTGCCGCACACCGACATCGCGCCCGGCGCCCTGCTGCCCGAGCCCGCACCCGAACCGATGCAGGGCGACCGGCCCTTGAGAATCGTCGTCATCGGCGCGCTCAGCGTCATCAAGGGCGCGGACGTGCTCGAAGCCGCCGCGCTCGAAGCCGCGCGGCGCCATGCCCCGCTGGAATTTCACCTGCTCGGCTACTGCTACCGCCACCTGCAGACCCAGCCGCGCGCACGGCTCACGGTGCACGGCGAATACCAGGACGAGGACCTGCCCGGCCTGCTGGCCTGGCTCCAGCCCGATCTCGTCTGGTTCCCGGCGCAGTGGCCCGAGACCTACAGCTACACGCTGAGCGCGGTGCTGACCACAGGCCTGCCCGTGGTCGTGCCCGACATCGGTGCCTTTGCCGAGCGCCTCGCGGGCCGTGCCTGGAGCTGGGTCGCTCCCTGGAACCAGAGCGCCGCGCAATGGATGGAGTTCTTCGGCGCGCTGCGCAGCGCGCACTTCATCGATGCCACGCCGCCGCAGCCCCCGGCGGGCACCGGCACCGCCGCCATCGACTGGCGCTATGACCGCGACTACTCCAGCGGCCTGCACGTGCCCGACGCACCGGCGCCAGCACTGGACGCCGCCACGCTCGCGCGCTACCTGCCGCAGCCTGGTGCCAACGCGCTCGTCAAGACCGGCCTGCTGGGCGGCCTTGTCTGGCTGCGCTCGCTGCCCGTGCTGCGCGCGGTGGCACGCACCGTGCCCGCGCACTGGCAGCGGCGCGTCAAGAACTGGCTGCAGGGCTGAAGTCCACAGACATTCGCGGCTGAAGATACTGTTATGCGTGTCAAGCCATATGCAAGCTGGAGTCGAAAGGTTTCCCCGATTTGAGAACACCGAATGCGACCTGAACGAGCTTGCGCATCATGGCGCCGATGATGACTTTGGGGGGCTTGCCTGCGCCGGCCAGACGCGCGCGCATGGCTTTGCCCCAGTCGGTTCTGTACAGGGTCACCATGGCGGGCATGTACAAGCTCTTGCGCAGGAAG
>MEFV01000032.1 GCA_001725255.1 Comamonas sp. SCN 67-35
GCTTCAGTTGCGTCTGGCGCATGACAACACCTCCGTGAGCCCATTGGCGATAATCGGAGTGTATACATGTTTCGTTATTTATGTGTCAACATACTAGGTGGTTTCCCTGCTCCCGCCGACTACGGGTTGCAACTACGATGAAAACGCTCGCACCGTCTGCGGGCGTTTTTACTTGTACGGGAGACCAAAATGAAGTTTTGGACTGGACTGGCCCTGGCCAGTGCCGCGGCCATGCTGGCCGCTTGCGGCGGCGGCTCGGATCCGGGGGGCAGCACCGACATCGACCTGAGCGGCGCACGCGGCTCTCTCATGTACAACCCGCCGCTGCAGGTCACGGCCATGGGCGCGGCGGACTTCACCGCGCGGCTGCAGGGTGGCGGCACCAGCGGCCAGACGCTGCTGGCCCTCGCCGGCGCGCCGAAATGCGACGTGAGCTTCCGCTATTTCGAATACGGCACCGTGGGCGGCGCCGGCGAAGCCACCAACGCCTCGGGCGCGCTCATGGTGCCTTCGGGAACGGCCGCCGGATGCAGCGGGCCCCATCCCATCGTGCTGTACGCGCACGGCACCACCACCGACCGCGGCTACAACATCGCCGACATCACCAACCCCGCGCGCCCGGGAGCCTCCGAAGGCACGCTGCTCGCGGCCATGTTCGCCGCGCAGGGCTTCATCGTGGTCGCGCCCAATTACGCGGGTTACGACGTCTCCAGGCTCAGCTACCACCCCTACCTCAACGCGGACCAGCAATCCAAGGACATGATCGATGCGCTCACGGCCGCGCGCAAGGCGCTGCCCGCCACGGGGGGCCAGGACAACGGCAAGCTGTTCATCACCGGTTACTCCCAGGGCGGGCACGTGGCCATGGCGACGCACCGCGCGCTGCAGGCGCTGGGCCAACGCGTGACGGCCTCGGCACCGATGTCCGGACCCTACGCCATGGGCGCGTTCGGCGACGCGATCTACTACGGCAACGTGGACCTGGGCGCCACGGTGTTCGCGCCGATGCTCGCCACCAGCTATCAGAAGGCCTACGGCAACATCTACACCCAGCCTTCGGATCTGTTCGAGGCGGCCTACGCCCCGGGGATCGACACGCTGCTGCCGTCCTACACGCCCATTGGCGAGCTCTTTGCCCAGGGCAAGCTGCCGCAGACCCAGCTCTTCAGCAACGTGGCTCCGGCACCCGGCTTCGAATCCATCACGCCGCCAACCCAGCCGCCTGAGCTGGCGCCGCTGTTTGCGCTGGGCTTCGGCAGCAGCAACCTGATCAGGAACAGCGCCCGACTCGCCTATCTGATGGATGCACAGGCCCACCCCGACGGTGCCGTCCCCGCCGCCACGACGGGCATGCCCGCCACCGCCCCCGGCAACCCCATGCGCCAGGCCTTCGTCAAGAACGATCTGCGCGGCTGGATGCCGCAAAGTCCGGTCCTGCTGTGTGGCGGCGATGCCGATCCCACCGTGTTCTACAACGTCAACACCGGCCTGATGGCGCAGCTGTGGTCCAGCCTCGTCTCGGCCCATCTGGTGACGGTGCTGGATGTGGACTCCGCGCCCAGCGGGGCCGACGATCCGTTCGCCGCCGCCAAGGCGGGCTTCGCTCAGGCCAAGGCCGCGACGGCGGCCCAGGGCGGCGCGAACGCGGTGGTGCAGGCCTACCACGGCGGCCTGGTGCCGCCCTTCTGCACCGCCGCCGCACGCGGGTTCTTCCAGCAGGTGCTGGCGTCCGCTCACTGACAAGGTTTTGCATTCAAGCGTGGAACGAGGCGAACCCACGCAGCGACACGTTTGAAGGCGAAACCGCATGAAAGCACTTCATCATGAAGGAAATCGCACCATGAACCGCTTGCCCCAACAACTTCTGTATGGCGCTGCCCTGCTGCTGCTTTGCGGCAGCGCCTCGGCGCAGTGGGCGCTGCGCGCCGGCGTCACGAACATCTCGCCCCATTCATCGGCCAGCGATGCTGTCGGCCCCATGCTGCCCGGACCGCCCTCGGGCATCAGCATCGACGTCAGGGACAAGGCGACCGCGTATTTTTCAGTCGCCTATGGCTTCAACCCCAACATGGAGGTAGAACTGGCACTGGGTTACCCGCCCACCCATGACGTCAACGCCAGGATCGCGTCCTTCCTGCCTGCGCAGGTCCGGGCGTTCGACGGTCAGCGCCTCGCCCGGGTGCGCCAGGTCGCGCCCACGCTGTTCTTCAACTACAAGTTCGGCCAAGCCGACAGCACGTGGCGCCCCTTTGTCGGCATCGGCGTGAACTACACCAACTTCGACAAGCGCACCTCCACGGCCGCCAACAACGCCCTCAATGGCGGACCGACGGACATCCGCCTGTCCGATTCCTGGGGCCTGGCAGCGCAGGCGGGCCTGAGCTACCGCGTCAACAACCACTGGTCCATCACGGGCTCCGTCGCCACGGCCCGCGTGAAGACCCGGCTGACGACGAGCACCGCGGGCGTTCAGCGCAACATCGATATCCGCTTCCACCCCGTGGTGCTCACGCTGATGGCGGGCTACACCTTCTGAACGGCGGCCTTGCCCAGCAACGAACCAGCCGACCCGCGAGTCGGCTGAGTCCTGCCCGCTGCATCACGCGGGCGCGTCTCCCAGGCACACGCCGATGTCGCGCGCCATGGTCACCAGTTCATGATCGAGCGTGACGAGGCGCTGCACGTTGGCCACGCGGGCGATGGGCACGCTGGTGATGCGCGCGCCGCTGAGCGTGACCATCTCGCCAAAGCGGCGCGCCAGCACCAGCTCGGCCGCATGGTGGCCGAAGCGCGTGGCGAGCACGCGGTCGAACGGCGTCGGGTCGCCGCCGCGCTGCACATGGCCGAGCACGGTGGTGCGCACTTCGCTGCTCAGGAGCGGCTGCAGCTGCAGACGCAGCACGTGGCCGACGCCGCCCAGGCGTACCGGGTCGGGGCTGCCCGCGACGTGTTCACGCACCGTGAGCGCGCCGCCGCGCGCCTTGGCGCCCTCGCCGATGCAGATGATGGTGTAGCGCTGGCGTGCCTCGCGCGCGCGGCAGTGCGCGGCCACGGCCTGCACGTCGTAATCGATCTCGGGCAGCAGGATGATGTTGGCCGCGCTCGCCAGGCCCGATTCCAGCGCCAGCCAGCCGGAATGGCGCCCCATGGTCTCGACGATCATCACGCGGTGGTGGCTGCTGGCCGTGCTCTCCACGCGCCGGATGGCCTCGGTGGCCGTGGTCACCGCCGTGTCGAAGCCGAAACTGCGCTCGCAATGCGCAATGTCGTTGTCTATGGTCTTGGGCACGCCCACGCAATGAATGCCCGTGGCCTGCGCGACGCCGTGCGCCAGGCTCATGGTGCCGTCGCCGCCGATGGCGACGACGACATCGAGCGCCAGCGCACGCACGTTGTGCGCCACCCGGGCGAGTGTGGCCGCGTCGCGCAGCGGATTGGCGCTGTTGCTCGTACCCAGCATGGTGCCGCCTATGTGCAGGATGCCCGAGACGCGCTCCCAGTCCAGTGGCTGCACGAGCGGCGTCTCGGCCATCAGCCCCTCGAAGCCGTCCTGAATGCCGATCACCTCGCACCGGCCGTGGTGAATGAGCGACTTGGTGACGGCGCGGATGACCGCGTTCAGGCCCGGGCAGTCGCCCCCGCCGGTGAGGATGCCCACGCGCCCTATGCCCCGCGTCATGGCAGCCGCTCCAGCGCGTGCACATAGGCGGGGTACAGCATGAGTTCATCCCAGGGCAGCGGCGGCGTGCGAGGCAGCAAGGCGGCGCGGCGGAGCTCGCCGGCCTCATCAGGCTGCCAGAGCCCCTGCGCCTGCGCCCGGGCCAGGCCGTCGATCAGCTCGTCCACGGCGCGGCCTCCACCCACGCTCTGGTTGCACAGCAGCACCATGTCGCAGCCCGCGCTCAAAGCCCGCACCGCTGCGTCGGTGTAACTGAGCAGCCGGCCATCGAGGTGCCGGGCACCCTCCATGCTGAGGTCGTCGCTGAAGATGGCGCCCTGAAAACCCAGGCGCTCGCGCAGGATCTCCCGCAGCCAGCGCGCGGAGAACCCGGCCGGGCGCCGGTCCACGCGCGGGTAGACGACATGGGCCGGCATGACGCTGGCGAGCACGGTGGAGAGCCACGGGTAGGGGGCGGCGTCGTCTGCGAGGATGGCCTTGAGGCTGCGCCGGTCGATGGGCACGTCGGTATGCGAGTCGGCCGCGACGAAGCCATGCCCCGGAAAATGCTTGCCGCAATTGGCCATGCCCGCCTGCAACAGGCCGTGCATGAGCGCGCGCGCCAGCGCCGCGACCACGCGCGGGTCGCGGTGCAGCGCCCTGTCCCCGATCACGCCGCTGCCGCCGTGATCCAGATCGAGCACCGGGGCAAAGGAAAGGTCCACCCCGCAGGCGCGCAGCTCGGAGCCAAGCACGTACCCCACCGCCGTGGCCGCGTCGAGCGCCCGCATGGCGCCATGGCCCTCGCCTGCCCGGCCGTCCTGCATCCAGAGCTGCCCCAGGGCGCTCATGGGCGGCAGATGGGTGAAGCCATCGGTCTTGAAACGCTGCACGCGCCCGCCCTCGTGGTCCACGCACACCAGCAGGTCGGCGCGCAGCGCCTTGATCTCGGCCACGAGCGCGACGAGCTGCGCGCGGTCCTGCCAGTTGCGTGCAAACAGGATCAGCCCCCCGACCAAAGGGTGCTTGAGGCGCCGCTGGTCGGTGGCGGTGAGCGCAGGGCCCGCGATATCGATGATCAGAGGGGAGTGCGCCATATCAAATCTCCTTGTTTGATAGCTGTTCGCGCTTGGCTGGCAAGCGCTGGAGCCCGATTTCTCTCAAATATTTTCGACGACACAAAAACTCACCGCATAGTCGCTCTCGTCGCTCAGACTCAGGTGGCAGTGCAGCCGGCGCTGCTCGAACCAGCCGGCCAAAGCCCCATGCAGGCGCACCGAGGGCGCGCCACCGGGCAGGCTCACGATTTCGCAGGCGTGCCAGGTCATGGGCATGCGCATCCCCAGGCCCACGGCCTTGGAGAACGCCTCCTTGGCGGAAAAGCGCGTGGCCAGATAGCGCACGCCGCGATCGGGCCAGCGCGCGCCGCGCGCGCGCCAGACGGCCAGTTCTCCCTCGCACAGAATCCTTTGCGCAAAGCGCTCGCCATGGCGCGCCAGGCTGGCGCGGATGCGGCGCACATCGCAGATGTCGGTGCCGATGCCGTGGATCATGGGGTTTCGACTGGAGGCGGCCGCTTCGGCATCACGGCCGTCCACGCCCCACGCCGGACGCCGAGGCACCGCCTGCGATGCACGCGAGATAGGCCCGTACCGTGGCTGCGTAACCGGCCTCCAGTGCATCGGCGATGAAGGCATGGCCGATGGAAACCTCGAGCAATCCCGGTACACGCGCGACGAAAGCAGCCAAGTTGTGCTGATTGAGGTCGTGACCCGCATTGACGCCCAGCCCGGCGTCGAGCGCCGCCTGCGCGGCGTCGGCGTAGCGCTGCAGCTGCGCCTGCTGCTCGCCACTGTCCCAGGCGGCGGCATAGGGTTCGGTGTAGAGCTCGACGCGGTCCGCCCCCACCGCGCTCGCCCCGGCCATCTGTTCGGGCAGCGGATCCATGAACAGGCTCACGCGCACACCGAGCGCGTGGCATTCCGCAATGAGGGGACGCAAACGCTCGGCATCCTGGGGAAAGCTCCAGCCATGGTCACTCGTGAATTGATCGTCGCTATCCGGCACGAAGGTCGCCTGGCTCGGACGCACCCGCCGGACGAAATCCATGAGGTTGTGCGTCGGATTGCCCTCGATGTTGAACTCAGCGTGGGGCCAGCGCTGGAGCAAGGCGGCGAGATCGAACACGTCCTGCGGCCGGATGTGACGCTGATCGGGCCGGGGATGGACGGTGATGCCATGGGCCCCGGCCTGCAGGCACAGCTCGGCGGCGCGCACCACGCTCGGGATGCCCAGGTGGCGCGTGTTGCGCACCAGCGCGACCTTGTTGACATTGACCGAGAGCGAGGGCAAGGAAGTGACGGCGGGAGTCATAAGGATTGCAGATCCATCAGGAGCTGGCGCGTGCGCAGCAGCGGCAAGCCGCAATGGTATTGCAGCACGGCGCGCAATTGCGGCTTGAGTTCGGCGCCGATGTCGGCGCAGGCACGCAGCACGGCCAGATACTCGCCGCGGGTCATCAGCGCCTGCTGCAAGGCGAGCCATTGGCGGCCCGCCAGGGCGCTGCGATCGGCCGCGCCGGCGGCGCGCAATCCGCCTTCGGCCGTCAGCACGTAGCGGGCCTCGGCCTGCAGCTCGGCGAGCGTGGCGGTTTCCCGGTTCAGCGCCGGAAGCAGCCCCACGTGGCGCAGCAGCAGCAGTTCGAACGCGCGCAGCACCGGCTCCAGCGCCTCGCCATGTTCGCCGCCGCCGAGCACGCGCACGACGCCTGCGTACACGTCGAACAAGGCCGCGTGGGCATCGTCGCGCGCCAGCAGGCGCATCAGCAATTCATTGAGATACAGACCGGAGAGCAGCGCATCGCCCACGGGCATCACATGACCGCCTGCCCACTCTGCCCCCTTGAGCGTATGCACCTCCCCCTCGCCGCTGCCCCCCAGGCTCCAGGTCAGACGCAAGGGCTGCAGCGGCAGCAGCACCGGGCGAAAACCGGACGTGGGTTTTTTCGCCCCCTTCGCCAGCAGCACGACCCGGCCGCAGCCGCGCGTGAACACCTCCAGGATCAGGCTGGATTCACTGTAGTCGTAGCTGTGCAGGATGTAGGCCGGTTCATCGACGATGCGGCGGGTGGCCATGGCGTGGCTGGACCTTGAGCGTTGATTCGATGGGTGCCGCTGCAGAGCCCCGGCGGTTCACGCCAGATGCCCGATGCCGCAAGCCCGGCCGCGCTCACTCATAACCAAACGAGCGCACGCGCGCCTCGTCGTCGGCCCAGCCCGAACGCACCTTGACCCACAGCTGCAGAAACACCTTGGCGCCGAGCAGCTTTTCCAGCTCTTGGCGCGCCTCGGAGCCGATGCGCTTGAGGCGTTCGCCCCCTTCACCGATCACCATGGCCTTGTGGCCGTCGCGCTCGACGATGATGGTGGCGGCGATGCGCACAAAGCGCCCGTGCTTCGGACTGGGCTCTTCCTGGAACTGCTCGATCACCACTGTGGAGGTGTAGGGCAGCTCATCGCCCGTGAGTCGGAAGAGTTTCTCGCGCACGGTCTCGCTGGCCAGAAACTTCTCGCTGCGATCGGTCAGCTCATCTTCCCCGTACCACCACGGCTGCTCGGGCAGATACTTTTCAATGATGGCGAGCAGGCGGTCGATATCGGCCGGCTTCTTGGCCGACATGGGCACGAATTCGGCGAAAGGGTGGCGCTCCTGCATGCCCTTGAGCCACGGGGCGATCTCGCTGCGCCGGTGCACGGTGTCGAGTTTGTTGGCCACGAGCAGCGTGGGAATATCACTCTTGAGCAGCCCGAGAACGGCTGCGTCCTGCAGCGAAAAGCTGCCTGCCTCGACGACGAAGAGCACAAGGTCCACGTCGCTCACCGCGCCCAGCACGGCCTTGTTCAGCGACTTGTTGAGCGCCGAACCGTGGCGTGTCTGAAAACCCGGCGTGTCGACGAAAACGAACTGCGCGCCGCCACGCGTGCGTATGCCCATGATGCGGTGGCGCGTGGTCTGCGCCTTGCGGCTGGTGATCGAAATCTTCTGCCCGACCAGCGCATTCATGAGCGTGGATTTGCCGACATTGGGCTTGCCGACGATGGCAATCAGGCCGCAGCGCTGGCTGACGACGGCAGGCATCGGCGCGGCAGGGGTCGAATCGGTCATGGATGTGCCTTCAAACGTTGCAGCATGGCGGCGGCGGCCACCTGTTCAGCCGCCCGGCGCGAGGCGCCTTCGCCTCGCTCGATGAGTCGCAGTTGCGCCACCTCGCACTCCACCTCGAAAACTTGATGATGCGCCTGCCCGTCCACCCGCACCACCGCATAGCGCGGCAACGGCATGTGCCGGCCCTGCAGCCATTCCTGCAGCGCGGTCTTGGCATCCTTGGCCACCTCCTGCAGGTGCGCATCGAGCCGCACGCCCTCGAACAGCCGCTCCACCAGCGCCCGCGCGGCGTCGTAGCCGCCATCGAGGAACACGGCGCCGATCAGTGCCTCCACCGCATCGGCCAGAATGGACGGACGCTCGCGCCCGCCCGAGCGCGCTTCGCCCTCGCCCAAGCGCAGCAACTCGGACAAACCCAGTCGCAGGGCGATCCGATGCAGCGAATCCTGACGCACCAGCAACGCGCGCACGCGCGAAAGTTCGCCCTCGGGCACATGCTGCATCCGCGTGAACAGCAGGGTGGAGATGGCCAGCTCAAGCACGGCATCACCCAGGAATTCCAGACGCTCGTTGTGCTCCGCGCCAAAACTGCGATGCGTCACGGCGCGCTCGATCAGGCGCCGGTCGGAAAAATGGTGCTGCAGCCGTTGCTGCAACTCCCCAAGGGAATTTGCGGACACCAGTTATTCGACGGAATCCTGAAACCGGTAAACGAGATAGGCCGGCCCGAACAGGGCAATCTCGCGCTCGTATTTGAAGGAAACCACCACCTTGTCATTGCGCTTGGTGATTTGCAGGTCCTTGCCTGAAATGGATGAAATGTCGTCGATGGCTCCGGCGCGATCAAACGAGGCGCGTATGCCCGCCACCGTGCTTTCTTCGCGGGCCGCCTTGGTGGCCGCCTTCTTGATGGCCTGGTATTCGAGCAGGACGGGGATCGACTGCCCGCCGATGGCAAACGCCGCCACCAGGAACACTCCGATGAAAATCACGCCCAGGAACGACAGGCCCCTCTGCCTGGACCGCAGTGCATTGTGCTGTACCGCCATTCATGCTCCCCTTGTCAGTCAAACGAACCGATGCGCTTGAGGTTACCGAAATTCATCCAGACAAAAAAGGCCTTGCCCACGATATTTTCCTCGGGCACAAAACCCCAATAGCGCGAATCGAGTGAATTATCCCGGTTGTCGCCCATCATGAAATAGTGCCCCTGCGGCACCTTGCACACGACGCCCTCGACGCTGTAGGTGCAGTGATCGCGGTACTTGAAGTTGCTCGCACCCTGCACGAAGGCCGGCACGTCCTTGTTGACGAGGATGCTGTGCGTGTGCGTGCCCAGCTGCTCCTGGCGCTGTTCGAAATAGCGCATGGCATCGGCGTCGAAGAACTCGGGCAGGCTCTTGATCGGCACCTCCTTGCCATTGATCGTCAGGCGCTTGTTCAGGTAGGCTACCTCGTCACCGGGCACACCGACCACGCGCTTGATGTAGTCCAGGCTGGGCTGGGGCGGATAGCGAAACACCATCACTTCGCCGCGTTGCGGCGCATGGCCCTGCGTGATGCGGGTATTGAACACCGGCAGGCGCAGGCCATAGGTGTACTTGTTCACCAGAATCAGGTCCCCCACCTGCAGGGTGGGAATCATCGAGCCCGACGGAATCTTGAACGGCTCGAACAGGAAGGAGCGCAGCAGGAAGACAGCCGCGATCACCGGGAAGAGGCCGGCGGTCCAGTCCAGCCACCAGGGCTGGGTCAGCATGCGCCCCTGAGCCTCCTGGAGGTTCTCCTCATCCTTCTTGGCGATCCCCATGCGATCGAGTTCGCCGCGGCGCTGCTCGGCCGCGGCCTGCACGGCCTGCGCCGCGCGCCTGCGCTGCGGCAGGAAATACAGGCGCTCGGCCACCCAGTACAAGCCCGTCACCAGAGTGGCGAGCATCAGGAGCAGGGCGAAATTGCCTTCGATCGCACCGAAGTACCAGGCGCCGACATAGGCAACGAAAGCCGCAAGAATCGCGGCGGTCAGGGCTTGCATCAAGATCAATCCTCCACTTGCAGGATGGCAAGGAACGCCTCCTGCGGCACCTCGACGGTGCCAATCTGCTTCATGCGCTTCTTGCCGGCCTTCTGTTTTTCCAGCAGCTTGCGCTTGCGCGTGATGTCACCGCCGTAGCACTTGGCCAGCACGTTCTTGCGCAGCGCCTTCACGGTTTCGCGCGCGATGATGTTGGCGCCGATCGCGGCCTGGATGGCCACGTCGAACATCTGGCGGCTGATGATTTCGCGCATCTTCGCCACCACCGCCCGGCCGCGATACTGCGCCTGGCTGCGGTGCACGATGATCGAGAGCGCGTCGACCTTCTCGCCGTTGAGCAGGATGTCCACCTTGACCACGTCGGACGCACGGTACTCCTTGAACACGTAGTCCATCGAGGCGTAGCCGCGCGAAATGGATTTGAGCTTGTCGAAGAAGTCGAGCACGATCTCGCCCAGCGGCAGCTCATACGTGAGCATCACCTGGCGGCCGTGGTACTGCATGTTCATCTGGATGCCGCGCTTCTGGTTGGCCAGCGTCATCACCGGGCCGACGTAATCCTGCGGCATGTACAGATGGACCGTGACAATGGGCTCGCGCACCTCCTCGATATGGCCCTGATCGGGCATCTTCGAGGGGTTTTCCACGCGAATGACCTCGCCGTCGCCCTTGAGCACCTCGTAGACCACGCTCGGCGCGGTGGTGATCAGGTCCTGGTCGAACTCGCGCTCCAGCCGTTCCTGCACGATCTCCATGTGCAGCAGGCCGAGGAACCCGCAGCGAAAGCCGAAACCGAGCGCCTGGCTCACCTCGGGCTCGAAATGCAGGGACGCGTCATTGAGCTGGAGCTTTTCCAGCGCATCACGCAACTGGTCGTACTGGTTGGCCTCGGTCGGATAGAGCCCGGCGAACACCTGGGGCTGCACTTCCTTGAAGCCGGGCAGCGCCTGGCTGGCCGGTCCCGCGTTGTTAGGCAGCTTCTTCTCCAGCGTGACAGTGTCGCCCACCTTCGCCGCCTTGAGCTCCTTGATGCCGCAGATGAGATAGCCGACCTCGCCCGCGCGCAGCATGTCGCGCGACTGAGGCGCCGGCGTGAACACGCCCAGCTGATTGGCTTCGTAGGCTGCGCCGGTGGCCATGAGCTTGATGCGCTCGCCTTTCCTGAGCTGGCCATCGACCAGGCGCAGGAGCATGACGACGCCGACATAGCTGTCGAACCACGAATCGATGATCATGGCGCGCAGCGGCCCGTCCGGATCGCCCTTGGGCGGCGGCACCTTGGCCACCACCGCCTCGAGAATCTCGTCCACGCCCATGCCGGTCTTGGCCGAACAGGGAATGGCGTCGCTCGCGTCGATGCCGATCACATCCTCGATCTCGGCCTTGGCCGTCTCGGGGTCGGCCTGCGGCAGGTCCATCTTGTTGAGCACCGGCAGCACTTCCACGCCCAATTCCAGCGCGGTATAGCAGTTGGCCACCGTCTGGGCCTCGACCCCCTGGCTGGCATCGACCACCAGCAGCGCGCCCTCGCAGGCCGAGAGCGAGCGGCTCACCTCGTAGGAAAAATCCACATGGCCAGGCGTGTCGATCAGGTTGAGGTTGTAGACCTGCCCGTCGCGCGCCGTGTAGGAGAGCGCGGCCGTCTGGGCCTTGATGGTGATGCCGCGTTCCTTTTCGATCTCCATCGAATCGAGCACCTGCGCCTGCATCTCGCGTTCGGCCAGGCCCCCGCAACGCTGGATGATGCGATCGGCCAGCGTCGACTTGCCGTGGTCGATGTGCGCGATGATCGAAAAATTCCTGATGTATTTCATCCAAAAACCGTGAAACGCGGAGCAGCGGCGCCCGAATGCATGAAAAAAGGGCGCGTCAGCGATGCGACGCGCCCCAGACCAACTGGCATCTGCGAATGAGTTGGAAAGCCATTGTAGCGGCACGCAGGCAGCAGGCCGATGCCGCCATCGGAGGGAATTCTATCGATCCCGGCGTTTACTTTTCCGGGCGAATCAGGGTGTACTGAGCCCAGTCGCCCCGGCGGAACATGACGCTGAGCGGCTTCTTCGCATCGGCCTTGGCCAGCGCCGCGTCAAAATCCTTGACCGAGCGCACATCGCTGTTGCCCACGGCCACGATCACATCGTCCGCCTTGAGCCCGGCCCGCGCGGCGACGCCCTCGGCGCTGACCACGCGCACGCCCCCCTTGACGCGCAGATCCTTGGCCTGATCACTGGTCAGTTCTCCGACCACGAGCCCCCACTGCTGGGCCTGCGGCGAAGCCTTGTCCTTGCCAGGCTGCTTGTCCGCCGCCGCGCCAGCCTCCTCGGCGTCGGGCTTGACCTCGGCCACGGTCACCGTCAGTTCACGCGCGCTGCCGCGGTGAAACACCGTGACCGTGGCCTTGGCGCCGGGCTTGGTGTTGCCGACCATGCGCGGCAGATCGGAGACTCGCTCGACGGCCTTGCCGTCGTAATGGGTGATGACGTCACCGGCCTGGATGCCGGCCTTTTCCGCGGGCGAGCCCACTTCGACGCCACGCACCAGCGCCCCTTGCGCCTTGGCCAGGCCCATGGAGTCGGCGACGTCCTTGGTCACGGGCTCGATCTGCACGCCGATGCGTCCCCGGCTGACACGGCCCGTCGCGCGCAGCTGGTCGCTCACGCGCATGGCCTCATCGATGGGAATGGCGAATGAAATGCCCATGAAACCGCCCGAGCGCGAATAAATCTGGCTGTTGATGCCCACGACCTCGCCGCGCATGTTGATGAGCGGCCCACCCGAATTGCCCGGATTGATGGCCACGTCCGTCTGGATGAACGGCAGGTATTCGCCGGTATCGCGCTGCTTGGCGCTGACAATCCCGGCCGTCACGGTATTTTCCAGGCCGAAGGGCGAGCCGATGGCCATCACCCACTCGCCCACCTTCAGCCGCGACACGTCGCCGATCTTCACGGCCGGCAGGCCCGTGGCATCGATCTTGACCACCGCGACATCCGAGCGCTTGTCGGCACCGATGATCTTGGCCTTGAACTCGCGCTTGTCCGTGAGGGTGACCATCACTTCGTCCGCGCCGTCGATCACGTGCGCGTTGGTCATCACATAGCCATCGGACGTGAGAATGAAGCCCGAGCCGACGCCGCGCGGCTGTTCCTGCGGATTGCCCGGGCGCTGCCCGCGCCGACGCGGCATGTTGGGGATCGGGATGCCGAAGCGCCGGAAAAACTCCAGCATGTCTTCATCGGGCCCGTCCTGGGCGCCATCGCCACCGGCCTTCTCCAGGGTGCGGATGTTGGCGACCGAGGGGCCGACCAGATCCACCAGCTCGGTGAAATCGGGCAGCCCACGCACCACGGGCGCCGACTGCGCCCGCGCCGGCGACGACACCAGCGCCATCGTCGACCCCGCCAGCAGGGTCATCGTCGCCGCCAGCACCAGTGAAGCCGCATGGCCTGCGGCGCCTGTCCGAAATCTCATGATGTCACCCTCGATGTTCGACCTGCCCTGGACAACAAGAGCCGCTCACATGAGCGGCCCCGCCAAAAGACAAAAATTCCAACGACACGTTCAATGTTTGGGCGGCGCCTCGAGCGAGGCATTGCGCAGGAAGGAGTCGCGCGTCATCTGGCTGCTGCCACCATAACGGCCCGTCTGCCGTATCAGTTCGTCCAGCCTGGGATCGCGAATGACGTTGTGTCCATCGACCACCATGGCAGCCCCCTGCGCCGGACTTGCCACCGCGATCTGCGTGCCCCCGCCGGTCCGCGGCCCGAAACCGGCATACGCCGTCCAGCCGAGCGCCACCGCCGCCGTCAACGAGGCGAATCCGGCGGCGAGCTTCCAGTGCATCACCGATGCATTGGCGGCCCGCGCATCGGCGCGGCCCACCCGCGACACGGCTGCGGACGCCACGCCCGGCCGCAGCGGCAAAACCTCCTGGGCGATCTGGCCGCGCAGGCGCTCCAGCATGGCGGTATCGAGCATCGGAACAGCCGGCACGCCACGCATGACATCACCAATGACGTGATAGGCCTGCCACGAGGCCTGACCCTGTTCGGTCTGCGCATAGGCGAGCGTCTCGTGGCACTCCAGCCCGACCAATTCGCCATCGGCCAGAGCCGAAAGGCGCTCGCGCATCACATCTTCGTCATTCATGGCATTACCTTCTTTCTGTCTCCAGCCGCCACCGCGTCCGGCTTTCACCAGCGCTTGCCCGTCCGACTTTCCAGCAGAGGCTTGACCTTCGCCGAAATCGCCTCGCGCGCGCGAAAGATCCGGGAACGCACGGTGCCTATAGGACACCCCATGGCCTGGGCAATTTCCTCGTAGCTCAGGCCCTCGATCTCGCGCAGCGTGACAGCCTGGCGCAATTCCTGCGGCAAAGCCTGCAAGGCGGTATTGACCGCCTGCGCCACTTCCTGTGCCGCCAAAAGCGTTTCGGGCGTGTCGTCGGTGGTTAGTTCGCGCGTCATCACGGAAGTTTCATCGTCGTCGTCAACCGCGCTGCGCAGTGCGCTTTCGGTGATCAACGGGTCTCGCTTGAGGTCCATCAGCGTCTTTTTCGCCGTATTGACCGCGATCCGGTACAGCCAGGTATAGAACTGCGCATCCCCGCGAAACTGGTGCAAGGCCCGATAGGCGCGCAAGAACGTTTCCTGCGCGATATCCTGGACGAGATCGACGTCACGCACCATGCGGCCGATCAGGCGTTCGATGCGCCGCTGGTACTTGATCACCAGCAATTCGTAGGCGCGCTGATCGCCCGCCACCGTACGCTCGACCAGTTGCAGGTCACTGTTGACGGACGGGGTGGGATCCGGCGGATTCATGACGCAGCCCCAGACGCAACGCTCTCAGCCGCGGGACCCCGGCGGGATCGGCCATCGAACAGGGCGCGGCGCAGATCGAGCCAACGGCTCGGCGCGGCAGCACGCCGCGCAGGCCATCCAGCCGCAGCCACAACCCTGACGGCATGTCGAGGCAGACGCACACGGCCGAACAGGGTTCATCGCCCCGCGCGCCACGGCGCACGCACCACTGCCGGCCATCCCAGGCCAGCTCCCCCGTGGGCATCGCACGCCACCAACGCCATGCCGACAGGCTGGCGCCACCCCAGAGCAGGGAGCTCAGAGCCCATTGCGGGGCGCCGGCGCGCTGCGTGGCCAGCCAGGCGAGGAGCACCACGGCTCCCGACGCGCAAAGCAGGGACAGCGCCCATGCCACTTCGCGTGACGGTGCAAACGGATAACGCACGGGCGACGGCTGACGGGAGGCTGCTGACATCACACAAGGCCCGCGCGCCGTGCCAGGCCACCGCGTTCAGACACGCCGGAAAACCAGCGTGCCGTTGGTTCCACCAAAGCCGAAATTGTTCTTGACGGCGACGTTCATCACCATGTCACGTGCCGTGTTGGCGCAGTAGTCCAGGTCGCACTCCGGATCCTGGTTGACCAGGTTGATGGTGGGCGGCACCTTCTGCTCGCACAGCGCCAGCACGGTGAACACGCTTTCGATGCCGCCGGCGCCCCCCAGCAGGTGCCCGGTCATGGACTTGGTGGAGCTCACGACCACCTTGCGCGCCGCATCGCCCAGCGCCGCCTTGATGGCATGGGTTTCGTTGATGTCCCCCAGCGGGGTGGACGTGCCGTGGGCATTGAGGTAGTCGACTTCGTCGGCATTGACGCCGGCGTTGCGCAGGGCCGCGAGCATCGCCCGGCGCGGACCATCCATGTTCGGCGCGGTCATGTGCCCGGCATCGGCGCTCATGCCGTAGCCGCTGAGTTCGGCGTAAATCTTCGCGCCGCGCGCCTTGGCATGCTCGTATTCTTCAAGGACGAGCACGCCGGCGCCCTCGCCCAGCACGAAACCGTCGCGATCCCTGTCCCAGGGGCGCGAGGCACTGGCCGGATCGTCGTTGCGCGTGGACAGTGCACGCATGGCCGCGAAGCCACCCACGCCCAGGGGGGAAACCGTGGCCTCCGTGCCCCCCGCCACGATCACATCGGCATCGCCGTACTCGATCTTGCGCGCCGCCTCGCCGATGCAGTGCAGCCCGGTCGTGCAGGCCGTCACCACGGACAGGTTGGGGCCCTTGAAGCCGAAGCGCATGGAAACGTGCCCCGCCACCATGTTGATGATGGAGGCCGGCACGAAAAACGGCGTGATGCGCCGTGGCCCGCGGCTGGCGAGTTCCGCATGGGTGTTCTCAATCAGCGGCAGGCCGCCGATGCCCGAGCCCACGATGCAGCCGATGCGCGTGGCCAGCTCCTCGCCCAGCGCCTCGCCCGTGGGCAGGCCCGCATCGCGCACCGCTTCCTCGGCGGCCGCGATGCCGTAATGGATGAAGGTATCCATCGTGCGCGCTTCCTTGGGCGTCATGTAGGCGTCCAGGTCGAAACCCTTGACCTCGCCCGCAATGCGGCAGGAAAACGCGCTGGCATCGAAACGCGTGATGGGGCCGATGCCGGAGCGGCCCGCCAGGATGTTCGCCCAGGCCTCACGTACCGTGTTGCCCACGGGAGTGACGCAGCCCAGACCGGTCACGACGACGCGACGTCGGCTCATGCGCTCAGCTTTCCAAAATAGCGCTGCCCCGCGCGCGATTCGATTGATCCGGCGGGCGGCAGCAAGCGGCGTTCAAGCCTTTTGATGGGTGTTCGCGTAGTCGATCGCGTTTTGCACCGTGGTGATCTTCTCTGCGTCCTCGTCGGGAATCTCGATGCCGAATTCGTCTTCCAGCGCCATCACCAGCTCGACCGTGTCCAGCGAATCCGCCCCCAGATCGGCCACGAAGGCCTTTTCGTTGGTGACCTGCGACTCTTCCACGCCGAGTTGCTCGGCGATGATTTTCTTGACACGTGCTTCGATATCGCTCATGGGGGGTTCCCTCTGGGGGTTGTGAACAGATCGGTGATTCTAGCCGCACGGCATATGCCCCACGAAGGGCGACCATCCGGCCGGGATCACACGCCAATTTACATGTACATGCCGCCGTTGACGTGCAGTTCCTGCCCGGTGACGTAACCGGCATCCTCGCTGGCCAGGTAGGCCACGGCATGGGCAATGTCCTCGGGGCGGCCGAGCGCGCCCAGCGGAATCTGCGTCAGCAGCGCCTTTTTCTGCTCTTCGGGCAGGCCGGCCGTCATGTCCGTGGCAATGAAACCGGGCGCCACGCAGTTGACCGTGATGCCGCGGCTGGCGAGCTCGCGCGCCAGCGCCCGGGTCATGCCGGCCACGCCGGCCTTGGCGGCGGCGTAATTGGCCTGCCCCGGGTTGCCCGAGGCACCGACCACGCTGGTGATGCTGACGATGCGCCCGAAGCGCTGCTTCATCATGGGGCGGATCACCGCGCGGCTCACGCGAAACACCGCCTTGAGATTGGTGTCGATCACCGCATCCCAGTCATCGTCCTTCATGCGCATGGCCAGTTGGTCACGCGTGATGCCGGCGTTGTTCACCAGCACATGCAGGCCGCCGTACTCCTTGACGATGGCATCGACCAGCGCCTCCACGGCGGCGCCGTCGGTCACGTCCAGCTGCACGCCCTTGCCCCCACGCGCGGACAGCGCCTGGGTGATGCGCCCCGCGCCGTCGGCGGTCGTCGCCGTTCCCACCACGACCAGGCCGCGCCCGGCCAGTTCCGCCGCCACCGCCGCGCCAATACCGCGGGTGGCGCCCGTGACCAGGGCGATTCGGGAAGACGAGGTGTCGGTCATGCCAGCAGTTCCTTGATTTCAGCCAGTGACGCCGGGTCCTGCAGGCAGGCGCCGACCAGTTCGCCGTCGATGCGCTTGATCATGCCGGCGAGTACCTTGCCCGGACCGCACTCGACGATATGGCGGGCGCCGCACGCCTTGAGGGCCTGCACGCACTCGACCCAGCGCACCGGGCCGAAGGCCTGGCGGTAGAGGGCGTCGCGGATGGCATCGGCCTCGACGCAGACCGAGACATCGACATTGTTGATCACGGGAATGGCAGGCGCACCGAAAGCCACATCGGCCAGCGCCGCCTTGAGCTTCTCTGCGGCCGGCTTCATCAGGCTGGAATGAAACGGCGCCGATACCGGCAGCGGCAGCGCGCGTTTGGCACCCAGCGCCTTGAGCACCTCGCAGCCCCTGGCCACGCCCTCCTTGGTGCCGGCAATGACCGTCTGCGCCGGGTCGTTGAAATTCACCGCTTCGACGACTTCGCTCGAACCCGCGCCAAAGCTGGCCGCCGCCTGGACGCAGCCGGCGATGACCTGCGCGGACGGCAGGCCGAGAATCGCCGCCATGGCGCCCGCGCCCACGGGCACGGCGTCCTGCATGGCCTGCGCGCGCAGGCGCACCAGCGGCGCCGCCTGCGCGAGCGTGAGCACGCCCGCGGCCACCAGCGCCGAGTATTCGCCCAGCGAATGCCCCGCGAGCGCCACCGGCAGGGCGCCGCCTTCGGCGCGCCAGACCCGCCAGGCGGCCACACCCGCCACCAGCATCACGGGCTGGGTGTTGGTGGTGAGCGCCAGCACTTCCCTGGGGCCGTCGTGGATCAGCGCGCCGATGTCTTCATGCAGCGCGTCGGAGGCCTCGCGCAGGGTTTCGAGCACCACCGGATGATCGCCCCAGGCATCCAGCATGCCCACCGACTGCGAACCCTGGCCGGGAAAAACGAAAGCAAAAGCGAGTGCCATGACAGGATAACAATGAAATACGCACCAAAGGCTTGTAGAACAAGCGCGAAAAGCTACATTTTGATGAGCATGGAACCCCAGGTGAAACCACCGCCCACGCCTTCAATCAGCACATTCTGTCCGGGCCGGATGCTCCCGTCGCGCACCGCATGATCGAGCGCCAGCGGGATGGACGCAGCCGAGGTGTTGCCGTGCTCGCCCACCGTGACCACGACCTTGTCCATGGGCAGATGCAGGCGCCGTGCCGTGCTCTGCATGATGCGGATGTTCGCCTGGTGCGGCACCATCCAGTCCACCGCCGACTCGGTCACGCCCGCCTTCTGCAACGTGGCATGGGCCGTCTTTTCGAGCACGCTCACGGCGAGCTTGAACACCGCCTGCCCGTCCATGGTGAGCAGCGGGCTGCCCAGCACGGCGCCGCCCGAGACGTGGCCCGGCACGCACAGCAGGCCCACATGCTGGCCATCGGCATGCAGGTCGCTCGCCAGAATGCCGGGCGTGTCCGACGCCTTGAGCACCACCGCCCCGGCGCCGTCGCCAAACAGCACGCAGGTGGTGCGGTCGGAAAAATCGAGGATGCGGCTGAAGACTTCGGCGCCGACCACGAGCGCGCAGCGCGCCGTGCCCGCCTGCACCATGGCGTCCGCCACGGCCAGCGCATAGACGAAACCGCTGCAGACGGCCTGCACGTCGAACGCCGGACAGCCGGCGATCCCGAGCTTGTGCTGCAGGATGCAGGCCGTGGAGGGAAACACCATGTCCGGCGTGGACGTCGCCACGATGATCAGGTCGATCTCACCGGAAGCCACACCGGCCGCCTCCAGCGCCCGCCGCGCGGCCTGCTCGGCCAGATCGCTGCTGGTCACATCGGGCGCGGCGAAGTGCCGGGCATGGATGCCCGTGCGCTCGACGATCCATTCATCGGAAGTTTCAACGCCCCGCTTCGCCAGATCGGCAGCCAGTTCGTCGTTGGTGACCCGGCGTGGCGGCAGGTAACTGCCCGTGCCGACGATGCGTGAATAAGGTCTCATCAAATTCCTGGCGAGCGGGGACCGCGGGTTCACAAAACCGTGTCGCGGGCAACCGGAAGCGGCGCCGCGCGAGCCACCTGCACGCGCACACGCGCCAGCAGGTCATTGCGGGCCGCATCATACGCGCGCACCAGAGCCTGCTCGAACGCCAGCGCATCGGCCGAGCCGTGGCTCTTGAACACCAGGCCGCGCAGGCCCAGCAGCGCCGCGCCGTTGTAACGACGGTGATCCATACGTCTTTTAAGCGCAGTTAACACAGGATAAGCAACGATGGCCGCAATTTTGGTCAAAATCGTGCGCGAGAATTCTTCTTTCAGGAAGCCACCTATCATTGATGCGAGACCTTCGATGGTCTTGAGCGCGACGTTGCCGACAAAGCCGTCACAGACCACGATGTCGGCCGTGCCCTTGAAAATATCGTTTCCCTCGACATTGCCGACGAAATTCAGATCGCCCCGGGCCGCGGCGGCGCGCAGCAGTTCGCCTGCCTGCTTGATGACTTCGCTGCCCTTGATCGCCTCCTCACCCACGTTGAGCAGACCAATCGTGGGATGCGGGTCGTCGTTCAGCACCGACACCAGAGCCGAGCCCATGATGGCGAACTGCAACAGGTGCTCGGCCGTGCAATCCACATTGGCGCCCAGGTCGAGCACCGTGGTGGCGCCACCGAGCACATTCGGGATCTGCGTCGCAATGGCCGGGCGGTCTATGCCGTCCAGGGTCTTCAGCACGTAACGGGCGGTCGCCATCAGCGCCCCGGTATTGCCCGCCGAAAGCGCGGCCTGCGCCGCTCCGTCCCTGACCTGCTCGATGGCCACGCGCATGGAGGATTCCTTCTTGCGGCGCAGCGCCACTTCGACGGAATCATCCATGCCCACCACCTGGCTGGCCGCCACGACTCGCGTGCGTTCGTGCACCAGCGCACCCAGGGCCTCGGGTCGGCCCACCAGCAGAAGCTGTGCATCGGGGTGGGTGTCAAGAAATTGACGGCACGCGGGCAGCGTGACCGCAACGCCATGGTCGCCTCCCATGCAATCGACTGCCAGCGTGATCATTGTTGTCGTGTTGTCCTGAATGACGGAGATTGTGTCACTGGTTCAGGGCCGCGCCGAACCAGTGTCCTGGCGCAACGCGCATCCCCTGCCTGGGCGGTCTGCGGCGTTGCAGACCATCGCCAGAAATGACAAAGGCCCGCGCTACCGTGAAGTAGCTGCGGGCCTGTGCCGGGCGCGCAACGCCGACGGCGCGCGT
The DNA here is from genome assembly GCA_001725255.1 of Comamonas sp. SCN 67-35. GTDB lineage: Bacteria > Pseudomonadota > Gammaproteobacteria > Burkholderiales > Burkholderiaceae_C > Comamonas_C. Next base: position 20,796 of record MEFV01000032.1, read on the forward strand.
CAGACGTCGCTGTCGTCCGCCTTGGACTTGATCACCTGGCGGCCGCGGTAGTAGCCGTTGGGGCTGATGTGGTGGCGCAGATGCACTTCACCCGTGGTGGGCTCGACCGCCGTGCCCGGGTTCTTGAGCGCGTTGTGCGAGCGGTGCATGCCCCGCTTGGAGGGCGACTTCTTGTTTTGCTGAACAGCCATGATGGGCTCCTGATGTCTTGAGGTAACTGAAGCTGCGCGCCCAGCCCAACCAGAGACGAAGCAGGCTCACGCGAAACCCTGCATTATAAAGGAATCGAACTGCGAGGGCGAACACCTATTTTTTGCGGTCGTGAGGCTTGAAATCCGCCAGGGCCGCGAACGGATTGCCGGCCTGTCCCGGCTCCTGCGCAAGCTCCTCCTCGCCGGCGGACATCTTCACCGCCACCGGGCAGCGTTCATGGCGCGGCACCAGAGGCATGTCCAGAAGCAGCTCGTCCTCGACGAGTTCGTTGAGCGCGAACTCGCGCGAGAGCACCAGCAGGTCTTCCTCGCTCTCGTCGTCCTGCGCCTCGGCGGCGGCTTCGTCCGCCACGAAGCGAAACCAGCGATCGACCTTCAGCGGCACATCCATGGGCTGCAGGCAGCGCTGGCACACGGCCGGACACTGCGCCTGCGCCTGCAGGCGCAGCCAGATCTGGGCACCGGCCCCGATGCGATCGCGCACTTCACCCGCGGCGTGCCAATCCACATACAGCTCGGGGTGCAGCCTGGACGCCACCTGCGCCAGACGCTTGTACTTGAGCAGCGAATCGTGGCCGGAAAGCTGCCCCTGCGCCTGCGCGAAGGCCTTGACGTCGAGCCGATCGGCGAAAAACTCTCTGGTCATGCAGGCAGTGTAAGAGAATCATTGCATGACGCAAACACCCGACGGCACCCGCCCGCTGATCCTCGGTTCCACCTCGCGCTACCGGCGCGAACTGCTCGAACGCCTGAAGCTGCGTTTCGACGTGGCCGCGCCCGAGGTGGACGAAGCGCCGCTGCCGGGCGAAGCGCCACACGCGCTGGCGCTGCGTCTGGCGATCGCCAAGGCGCAGGCGGTGGCGGCGCGCCACCCGCACGCCATCGTGATCGGCTCGGATCAGGTGGCCGATCTGGCCGGCGAACCACTGGGCAAGCCGGGGACGCACGACAAGGCGGTGCGGCAGCTGGCGCGCATGAGCGGGCAGACCGTGGTCTTCCATACGGCGGTGGCCGTGGTCTGCCGCGAGAGCGGTTTCGCGCAAACCGGGCTGGCCCCCGTGCGCGTGCGCTTTCGCACGCTCGCGCCGGACGAGATCGAGCGCTACCTGCAAGCCGAACGCCCTTACGACTGCGCGGGCAGCGCCAAAAGCGAAGGATTGGGTATCGCGCTGCTGGACGCCATCGACAGCGACGACCCCACGGCCCTCATCGGCCTGCCGCTGATCCGCGTGGCGCGCATGCTGCGCGCCGCCGGGTTGATGCTGCCATGACCGCGGACACACCTCGCGGCACGCTCTACCTCGTGCCCGCGCCGCTGGATTTCGGCTGCGAGCCGCAGGCGCCGCTCACCGACGTGCTGCCCGAGGCCACGCTGCAACATGCCGCGCGCCTGACCCACTGGGTCTGCGAAAACGCCAAGAGCTGCCGCGCCTACCTCAAGCGCATCGACGCGCACACCCCGCTGGCCGCGCCGCTGCAGCGGCAGCAGATCACCGAGCTGCCGCACGCCGTGCACAAGAAGGGCGACCACGCGGGGCATTTTGACGCGCGCCCGCTCCTCGCGCCCTTGCTGCAAGGCCATGACATGGGGCTCGTGAGCGAGGCCGGCATGCCCGCCGTGGCCGACCCGGGCAGTTCGGTGGTGCGCGCCGCGCACGACGCGGGCCTGCGCGTGGTGCCGCTGGTGGGACCCGTGTCGCTGCTGCTGGCGCTCGCGGCCAGCGGCCTCAACGGCCAGAACTTCGCCTTCGTCGGCTACCTGCCGCAGGAAGCGGGCGAACGCATCCAGCGCATCCACCAGCTGGAGGCGCTGGCGCTCAAGCACGGACAGACCCAGCTCTTCATCGAAACGCCCTACCGCAACGCCGCACTCTGGCAGGCGCTGCTGCAGCACCTGCAACCCACCGTGCGACTGGCGCTGGCCAGCGGCCTCACGCTCGCGCAGGCGCAGGTGCAGTGCCAACCGGTGCATGCCTGGCGACAGCTGCCCGCGTTTGCGCCGTCCCGGCTGCCCACGGTCTTTGCCATAGGAGCCTGACATGAGCCACGTCGTGTTCGAAGCCCAGGGTCCGGTCGCGCTCATCACGCTTGATCGCCCCGAGCGGCGCAACGCCGTGCACCGCCCGATGGCGGATGCGCTGCGCGAGGCCTTCGTGCGCTTCGAGGCCGACGAGGCGCTGCGCGTGGCAGTGCTGCACGGCGCGGGCGGCCACTTCTGCGCCGGCGCGGACCTCACGGCTGTGGCCGATCCGCTGCTGCGCAACGAACTCGATCCCGAAGGCGGCCCGCGCGCGCCCATGGGGCCGACGCGCATGCCGCTCGCCAAGCCGCTGATCGCCGCGATCGAGGGCTACGCCGTGGCGGGCGGGCTGGAGCTGGCGCTGCTCGCCGACCTGCGCGTGGCCGCCAAGGATGCGCAGCTCGGCGTGTTCTGCCGGCGCTGGGGCGTGCCGCTGATCGACGGCGGCACGGTGCGGCTGCCGCGCATCGTCGGCATGGGGCGGGCGCTGGACCTGATCCTGACGGGGCGCGCCGTCGATGCCGCCGAGGCGCTGGCCATGGGCCTGGTCAACCGGATCGCGCCACCGGGACAGGCGCTGGCCGCGGCGCTGGTGCTCGCGCGCCAGATCGCGGCCTTTCCCCAGCAGTGCATGCTGACCGATCGTGCATCCGCCCATGTGCAATGGGACCTGCCGCTGGCCGAGGCGCTGCGCCGCGAAGGGCACATGGGTGTGCCCCTGGTGGCAGCCGAAGGCGCGGCGGGCGCGGCGCGCTTCAGCCAGGGCGCGGGGCGCCACGGCCAGGCCGACGAAACGCGCTGACCCGCGTGTGGCGGCAGGCGCTCAGCGCAGCACCGGCAAGGTGCGCAGCGCCCGGAACGCCGCTTCGCCAAAGGCCGCGCCAAAGCGGCGCGCCAGGCGCTCGGCGACGTTGTCGCGCTGGGTGTAGTCCACGATGTCCTCGGCCTTGACCACCTCGCGCGCCACGTAGTCCAGGCTGCCCAGGCCGTCGGCCAGACCCATCTGCACCGCCTGCTCGCCGGTCCAGAACAGGCCGCTGAAGGTCTCGGGCGTGACCTTCAGGCGATCGCCGCGGCCTTTTTCCACCACCGCGATGAACTGCTGGCGGATCTGCTCAAGCATCTTGAGCGCATAGGCGCGCTGCTCGGGCTGCATGGGGCTGAACGGATCGAGAAAGCCCTTGTTCTCGCCTGCGGTGAGCAGACGCCGCTCGACACCGAGCTTGTCCATGGTGCCGGTGAAACCGAAGCCGTCCATGAGCACGCCGATCGAGCCGACGATGCTCGCCTTGTCCACATAGATCTCGTCGGCCGCCGAGGCAATGTAGTAGGCGGCCGAAGCGCAGCTTTCTTCCACGACGGCGTACACCGGCTTGTCGTACTTTTTCTTCAGCCGGAAGATTTCGTCGTTGATGATGCCCGCCTGCACCGGGCTGCCGCCGGGCGAATTGACGAGCAGCACGACGGCCTGCGCACCGCTGTCCTCGAACGCGCTGCGCAGCGACGCCACCACCGCGTCGGCGCTGGTCTGCGCATCGACCGCGATCTCGCCCTTGATGTCGATCACCGCCGTGTGCGGCGAGCTCTTCGTCACCCCCGTGAGATCGCGCACGGACACGGCCCACACGACGGCGCCCAGCAGCGCCAGCCACAGCAGACGCCAGAAGATGCGCCAGCGCCGCGCCGCGCGCTGCTCGGCCACGGTGGCGAGCACGAGTTTTTCGAGCACCTCGCGCTCCCATCCGTCGGGCGGTGCGGCACTGGATGGGGTGCTCTCTTTTTTGATAGCTGGTTGCGCCCACAGGTCGGGCTCTGCAGGCTGATTGAGCCATGAATCATGGGATTCAGGGCGGTTCGGTTCGGTCATGAACTCACGCGGTTTGCGGTTGCAGGAGCGGGGCAGTATGCCAGTACACCCGGCCGTCCTCCTCGGTGAGGGCGATCTTCACGAGGGGGCCGCGCCCCGGGCCGCCGACGCAGCAGCCGGTGTCGGGCTCGAATACCGCGCCATGCGTGGCGCACACGAGCAGCTGGCCGGTCATGTCAAAAAAATGGCCTTCACGGTAGTCGAGCTCGGTGTAGACGTGCGTGCAGCGGTTCAGATAGGCGCGCGCCTCGCCGCGCCAGCGCACGGCGAACGCGCGCAGCTTCTCGCCGCGATAGACCACCTTGAAGGGGATGCCCACGCCGCCTTCGAGCAGATCGCTGCTGGCGCACAGGAGAATGCGCTCACCGACATCACCGTCCTGCGCCATCATGCATGCTCCGCCAGCCAGCCATCGAGCCGGGCAACCGTGGGCGCGATGAACAGCGGCGAGAGTGCCGCGAATCCGTCGCTGTCATGCGCACCGTAAGCCACGGCCACGCTGGGGCACCCGGCGTTGCGCGCCATCTCCAGGTCGTGCGTGGTGTCGCCCACCATGAGCACGCGCTCGGGCGGCACATCGAGTTCGGCCATGAGTTCGCTGAGCATCAGCGGATCGGGCTTGCCCGCCGTTTCGTCGGCGGTGCGCGAGGCGTCGAACACGCCGCGCAGCCGCGCGCTGGCCAGCGCCTGATCCAGCCCCCGGCGGCTCTTGCCCGTGGCCACGGCCAGCAGATGGCCGCTGCCCCTCAGGCGCTCGAGCATGGGCAGCACGCCATCGAACAGGCTCAGGTCGTCCTGGTGGCGCATGTAGTGCACGCGGTAGCGGTTGGCCAGCTCGGGATACCTGGCGGGCGGCACGTCCGGCGCCGCGCGCGCCAGCGCCTGCGGCAGGGCCATGCCGATGACCCAGGCGGCGGCCTCGGCGGTGGGCACGCTGCCGCCCACGTCGCGCACGGCCTCCTGGATGCAGCGCACGATGAGCTGCGTCGAATCGAACAGCGTGCCGTCCCAGTCGAAGGCGATCAGGTCGAAGCGGCGCGAGGTGGAAGAGGTCATGGTGTTTCGGTGCTTACGAAGGCCGCCAGTTCCGGCGGCAGTTCGGCGTGCAGCTCGATGCGCTCGCCGCTCGCGGGATGATCGAATTGCAGCCGCCACGCGTGCAGGAACATGCGTGCCAAACCGAGCTTGTGCAAGCGCTTGTTGAGGTCGAAGTCGCCATATTTTTCATCGCCCGCAATGGCATGGCCCTGGCTGGCCAGATGCACGCGGATCTGGTGCGTGCGCCCGGTCTTGATCGTCACCTCCAGCAGGCTCATTGCAGGCAGGCCCTGCGCATGGCGCGGCGCCAGCACATCGCGGCGCTTGACCAGCGTGACCGCGCGCATGCCATCGGGGTCCTGCGTCGTCGTGGTGCGCACGCGCCGCTCGCCATCGGGCTGCAGGTACTTGTGCAGTGGCGCATCGATCACCTTGAGCCGGGCGGGCCAGGTGCCGGTCACGAGCGCCAGATAGGTCTTGCCGGTGACGCGCTCGCGAAACTGCTGCTGCAGCGCGGTGAGCGCCGAGCGGCGTTTGGCCACGAGCAGGATGCCCGAGGTATCGCGGTCGAGCCGGTGCACGAGTTCGAGGAATTTCGCCTCGGGGCGCGCGCGGCGCAGCTGCTCGATGACGCCGAAACTCACGCCGCTGCCGCCGTGCACCGCCACGCCCGCGGGCTTGTCCAGCGCGACGAGCCAGTCGTCCTCCAGCAGGATGGGGAACTCGCGCGCCGGCGCGGCCTGGACCGGTGGCCGCTCGGCCACGCGCACCGGCGGCAGGCGCACCAGGTCGCCCTCGGCCACGCGCGCATCGGCGCTGGTGCGGCCCTTGTTCAGGCGCACCTCGCCGCTCCTGATGATGCGGTAGACGTGCGTTTTGGGCACGCCCTTCAAGTGGCGCAGCAGGAAATTGTCCAGCCGCTGCCCGGCGGATTCGGCGTCCACCTGCAACTGGCATGCGGCCACGCCCGTTGGCGGTTTGCCCTCTATAATCGACGTCACCTGCGCGAAGAGTGTGTAAGTGGTTGAAGTGGCTGAAGTTTAGTGGCCACCAGCCCGACCGGTTGCGCAGGCTGGTGATGCCACCGGAAAGCAGATGCCTTTGACAACAGGCACGCGCGCCCGGTCGGCGAACGCATTGAAACACAGCATACGGAATTCAAGGCTGGCGATCGTCTCATCCGGACGGGGCGCCAGCGGATCAAAGCGAAATCATGTGGGTCGTACTGGCGTGGATCGTGTCGCACTGGCAAGGGCGTGAGCCTGCGCCTTGCGCACAAAAAACGTCTGATGCGCCCATCTGGCGGGCGCAAACAGCTTCAAAACTCATAGTGAAGCAAGCTCTCCTGCCTTTCGCCCTCATCCACGCCCCACCGCTTGTGCCACGCAGCTGACCGGCTGGCGTGGCCGCGGCACGAGCGCGGCATTCCCACTCTGTTTCCATCGTTCGCCCTGGCATTTGCGGCCTCGCTGACGCGAGGCCTGTCGGGTTCGTGCGGGGCATCCAGCCCCGCCCGGGCCACACAACGGAACAAGGGACACGCATCATGAAACGGATGCTCATCAACGCCACGCAGCCCGAAGAGCGGCGCCTGGCCATCGTGGACGGCCAGAAGCTGCTGGACTACGAAACCGAGATCGAAGGGCGCGAACAGCGCAAGAGCAACATCTACAAGGCGGTCGTCACGCGCGTGGAGCCGTCGCTCGAAGCCTGCTTCGTCGACTACGGCGAGGATCGCCACGGCTTCCTGCCGTTCAAGGAGATCTCGCGCCAGTACTTCGCCGAGGGCGTCTCGCCCAGCCAAGCCAAGATCCAGGACGCGATCAAGGAAGGGCAGGAGCTCATCGTCCAGGTCGAGAAGGAAGAGCGCGGCAACAAGGGCGCGGCGCTGACCACCTTCATCAGCCTGGCCGGCCGTTACGTGGTGCTGATGCCCAACAACCCGCGCGGCGGCGGCGTCTCACGCCGCATCGAGGGCGAGGACCGCGCCGAGCTCAAGGAGGCGATGGACCAGCTCGAATACCCCAAGGGCATGAGCATCATCGCGCGCACCGCCGGCATCGGCAGGAGCGCCCCCGAGCTGCAATGGGACCTGAACTACCTGCTCAAGCTGTGGTCAGCAATCGACGGCGCGGCCAAGGCCGGCAAGGGCGCGTTCCTGATCTACCAGGAATCGAGTCTGGTGATCCGCGCGATCCGCGACTACTTCAGCGCCGACATCGGTGACATCCTGATCGACACCGACGACATCTACGAGCAGGCGCAGCAGTTCATGGCGCACGTGATGCCCGAGCACGCCGCGCGCGTCAAGCGCTACCGCGACGACGCGCCGCTGTTCAGCCGCTTCCAGATCGAGCACCAGATCGA
>MEFV01000033.1 GCA_001725255.1 Comamonas sp. SCN 67-35
TTTGGCGAAGCAAAAGAAAGTGAGTGCGCCGCCGGGCGCACATCCCGGCTCCCGCCCCATGCAAGGCTCGGGGCAACGCAAAAGCCCAAAACCCCTCACCAAAGGAGTGAGGGAGGAGAGCCAAGCCTCAGATATGCAACGCGTGCCCCAGCGCCCTGAGCGCCGCCTCCTGCACCGCCTCGCCCAGCGTCGGATGCGCGTGGATCGTGCCCGCCACGTCCTCCAGCCGCGCGCCCATCTCGATCGATTGGCCGAAGGCCGCCGACAGCTCCGAGACGCTGCGGCCCACCGCGTGCCAGCCGATGATGACGTGGTCGCTCTTGCGCGCCAGCACGCGCACGAAGCCGCCCTCGGCGTTCAGCGTCATCGCGCGGCCGTTGGCGGCGAACGGGAAGCTCGCCTCCAGCACGTCGACGCCCGCGCTCCTCGCCTCATCCATCGTCATGCCGCAGAGCACGACCTCGGGGTCGGTGAAGCACACGGCCGGGATTGCCATGGGCTCGAAGCGCCGCGGCTTGCCCGCGATCTGCTCGGCCACGCACTCGCCCTGCGCCATCGCGCGGTGCGCCAGCACGGGTTCGCCCGTGACGTCGCCGATGGCCCAGACGTTGCGCATGGAGGTCGCGCAATGCGCGTCGATGGCGATCGCGCGGCCGTTCATCGTGAGCTGCAGGCTCTCCAGGCCCAGGCCGGTGGCGCGCGGCCTGCGGCCCACGGCAACCAGCACCTTGTCGGCAGGCAGCGCGAATTCGTCGGCGCGGGCGTTCCTCACGTGCACGCCGTTCTTCGCGTCATAGCCCTGCACGCTGCAGCCCAGGTGCAGCACCACGCCGGCCTTCTTGAGGCTGTCGAGCACCGGCTTGGTCAGTGCCTCGTCGTAGCGCGGCAGGATGTCGGGCGCAGCCTCGACCACGGTGACTTCGGTGCCGAGCTTGCGGTAGGCAAACGACCAGCCGCTTGGGTAGCTCGGTGGGCGAGAGCGCGTCGGTCGAGGACCAGATCGCGCCGCCCGTATGTCCATCAAAGGGCATGCTGGGCAGCGCCACGGGCTCGGAACCGGTGGCGATCAGGAGATGCTCGCAGCGCACGCGCACGGTTTCGCCGTCCAATTGCACCACGGCCGTCTTGCCGTCCTCGACCGTGGCCCAGCCGTGCAGCACCTGCACGCCCGCCTTGCGCAGCAGCACGCCCACGCCGCTCGTGAGGCGCTTGACGATGCCGTCCTTCCAGCGCACGGTCTGCGTGATGTCGAGCGTGGGCTCCTTCACGCGGATGCCCATGGGCGACGTGCCCGCGGCCTGCATGCGCGCCTGCTCGAAATCGTGCGCGGCGTGGATCAGCGCCTTCGAGGGAATGCAGCCGATGTTCAGGCACGTGCCGCCCAGGCTCGCGCCTTCGGCCAGCACCGTGGGCACGCCGAGCTGTCCGGCGCGAATGGCCGCGACGTAGCCGCCGGGGCCGCCGCCGATCACCAGCAGTTTCGTGGAAATTTCTTTCATGTTCATGCCTCCCGCGTTCATTCAATGAAGAGCAGTGCCGGGGCTTCCAGCAGACTGCGTACCGCCTGGATGAAGCGCGCCGCATCCATGCCATCGACCACGCGGTGGTCAAACGATGAAGAAAGGTTCATCAACTGCCGGGCCACGACCTGGCCGCCCCTGAGCATGGGCCGCTCGACGATGCGGTTCACGCCCACGATCGCCACCTCGGGGTGGTTGATCACCGGCGTGCTCACGATGCCGCCCAGCGGCCCCAGGCTCGTGAGCGTGATGGTCGAGCCCGAAAGCTCCTCGCGCGGCGCCTTGCCCGTGCGCGCGCCCTCGGCCACGCGCGCCACGCCTGCGGCGCACTGCCACAGATCGAGCCCCTCGGCGTGGCGCAGCACCGGCACCATCAGGCCGCCGTCGGTCTGCGTGGCGATGCCCAGGTGCACCGCCTCGTAGCGCGTGACCACGCCCGCGTCGTCGTCGAAGCGCGCGTTGATCTGCGGAAAGTCGCGCAGCGCCACGGTCATGGCGCGGATCAGCAAGGGCAGCAACGTGAGCTTGCCGCGCGCGCTGCCGTGCACCTGGTTGATGCGCGCGCGAAGCTGCTCGAGCTCGGTGACGTCCACTTCCTCGACGTAGCTGAAGTGCGGAATACGGCGCTTGGCCTCCTGCATCTTCTGCGCGATCTTGCGGCGCAGGCCGATGACGGGAATGGCCTGCTCGCCATGGCGCTCGGCATAGATGGACGCGCCGCCCGCGGGCACGCCGCCGCGCGCGGCCCAGGCGTCCAGGTCTTCGTGCAGGATGCGCCCGGCCGGGCCGCTGCCCGTGACGTAGCGCAGCTCGATGCCCATCTGCAGCGCGCGCTGACGCACCGAGGGCGCGGCCAGCGGCCGTTCGCCTTCCTTGCGCACCGCATGCGGCGCGGCGGCGGGCCTGGCGACGGGCGCGGCCCTGGGGGCTGCAACCGGAGCCGGGGTGGGCGCGGGGGCAGGCACGGACACTGCCGCAGCCGCCACGGGCTGCGTCGCCGGCTTTGCTTCATTGACAGGAGCTGCCGGCGCTTGTGCAGCGGTCGTTTCCTTGAGGTTTCCCTCGCCTTCCACCTCCAGGCGCACGAGTTCGGCGCCCACGGGCAGCACGTCGCCCACCTGGCCGCCGAACGCCAGCACCTTGCCGTGCACATGGCACGGCACCTCCACCGTGGCCTTGTCGGTCATGATGTCGGCGATGACCTGGTCCTCGGCCACCGCATCGCCCGGCTGCACGTGCCAGGCGGCGATTTCCACTTCGGCAATGCCCTCGCCGATGTCGGGCACGCGGATGATGTAAATACCCATGGCTCAATCCTCCACTGCGCGCTTGAGGGCGGCGCCGACGCGTGCCGGCCCCGGGAAATAGGCCCATTCCTGCGCGTGCGGGTAGGGGGTGTCCCAGCCGGCGACGCGCTCGATCGGCGCCTCCAGGTGGTAGAAGCAGTGCTCCTGCACCAGCGCCGTGAGTTCGGCGCCGAAGCCGCCGGTGCGCGTGGCTTCATGCACCACGACGCAGCGACCGGTCTTCTTGATCGAGGCAACGATGGTTTCCAGATCCAGCGGCCAGATCGAGCGCAGGTCGATGATCTCGGCGTCGATGCCGGTGTCGATCGCCGCGCGCTCGCTCACCCAGACCATGGTGCCGTAGGTGAGCACCGTCACCGCCTTGCCGGGGCGAAACACCGCGGCGCTGTCCAGCGGTACCTTGTAGTAGCCCTCGGGCACCTTGCCCATGTCGTGCCTGGACCACGGCACCACGGGCTGGTCGTGCCGGCCGTCGAACGGCCCGTTGTACAGGCGCTTGGGTTCAAGGAAGATGACCGGGTCCTCGCACTCGATCGAGGCGATGAGCAGGCCCTTGGCGTCGTAGGGGTTGCTCGGCATCACCGTGCGGATGCCGCAGATGTGCGCGAACACCGCCTCGGGGCTCTGGCTGTGCGTCTGCCCGCCGTAGATGCCGCCGCCGCAGGGCATGCGGATCACCATCGGCGCCGAGAAGTCACCGGCCGAGCGGAAGCGCAGCCGCGCCACCTCGGAGACGATCTGGTCCATCGCCGGGTAGAAATAGTCGGCGAACTGGATTTCGACCACGGGTTCAAGCCCGTAGGCCGCCATGCCGAGCGCGGTGGCGACGATGCCCGATTCGGAGATCGGCGCATCGAAGCAGCGCGTCTTGCCGTACTTGGCCTGCAGGCCCTCGGTGACGCGGAACACGCCACCGAAATAGCCCACGTCCTCGCCATAGACGACGACGTTTTCGTCACGGCCCATCATCACGTCCAGGCCCGATCGCAGGGCCTGCACCATGGTCATGGAACTCACGGCGCCCTGGGTTGTTTCTTGCGTACTCATGTGCTCACACCCCCAGTTGCTGGCGCTGCCGGCGCAGGTGCTCCGGCATGTCCTTGAAGACGTCCTCGAACATCGTCGCGGCGCTGGGCACGCGGCCGTCGAGCAGCGTGCCGTGGCTCTCGGCCTCCTTCTGCGCGGCGACGATCTGCGCTTCGAGTTCCTTGGTCATCGCCTCGTGCTGCGCCTCGCTCCATTCGCCCATGGCGATCAGGTGCTGCTTCAGGCGCGCGATCGGATCACCGAGCGGAAAGCGCTGCCAGTCGTCGGCCGGACGGTACTTGGACGGGTCGTCCGACGTGGAGTGCGCGCCGCCGCGGTAGGTGACCCACTCGATCAGCGTGGCGCCGTGGTTGGTGCGCGCACGCTCGGCTGCCCACAGCGAGGCCGCATAACCGGCCAGGAAATCATTGCCATCGACACGCAGCGAGGCAATGCCCACGCCCACGCCGCGCTGGGCAAAGGTCGTGCCCTCGCCGCCGGCGATCGCCTGGAAGGTGGAGATCGCCCACTGGTTGTTGACCACGTTGATGATGACCGGCGCGCGGTAGACGTGGGCGAAGGTGAGCGCGGTGTGAAAGTCCGCTTCGGCGGTGGAGCCGTCGCCGATCCAGGCCGACGCAATCTTGCTATCGCCCTTGATGGCCGAGGCCATGGCCCAGCCCACGGCCTGCGGCACCTGCGTGGCCAGGTTGCCCGAGGTGGAGAAGAAGCCCGCGCGCTTGTAGGAGTAGAGCACCGGCAACTGGCGCCCCTTGAGCGGGTCGCGCGCATTGCTCATGAGCTGGCAGATGAGCTCCACCAGCGAAATATCGTCGCGCGAGAGCAGCAGGCCCTGCTGGCGATAGGTCGGGAAGTTCATGTCGCCCTCGCGCAGCGCCTGTGCGTGCGAGATGGCGATGGCCTCCTCGCCCAGGCACTGCATGTAGAACGAGAGCTTTTTCTGGCGCTGCGCGATCTGCATGCGCGCGTCGAACAGGCGCGTCTTGACCATGGCGCGCAGCCCGCGGCGCAGGCGGTCGGGGTGAATGGCCGGTGCCCAGGGGCCCTGGGCCTTGCCCTCGTCGTCGAGCACGCGCACCAGGCTCTTGGCCAGCGGCGCCGTGGCCGCGGCAGGCACGTTGGGCGAGGGCCGGGGCACTTCACCGGCGCGCGAGAGCAGAAGGTAGGAAAAGTCGGTCGTGCCGCCGGGCCGACCCGTGGGCTCAGGCATATGCAGCCTGAGCGCTTCAGGTGTAGTCATCCATTGTCTCCTTGCGCCGGATTGTGTCTGGCGCGGTTGGGGAACAGGTCCGGGCGCCAGATCATGGCGCCCGGCCCATTGAAGCGCCTTGGCGCCTGCGGAATTCTAGGGCAACGCAGAAGAGGCCCCCCGCACGCGTCGCACCCTTGTCCTGGATCAAGCCGACCCACGCGAAATTTGAATGGCCGGCCTGCACTTTGCGGGACGCAAGCGGCACAATGCCATCTTCTGCATCCTGCAAGAAAGGTCCACCATGGCCGCCAGCACCAAGAGCACCTCCACCACCCAGGACGAGCTGGAAAAGCTCGTCAGCGATCTGCGCGGCCTGCTGGCCAGCAAGGACCTGGATGGCGTTCCCGACATCAAGCAACTGCGCCAGCGCCTGGACGATGGCGTGCAGAGCGTGCGCGACGCCACCGTGCGCGCCGCGCAGGACGCGGCGCAGCAGGCACGCGATGCCGCCAGCGCCGCCGACCGCTACGCCCACGACGAGCCCTGGCGCGTGGCTGGTGCAGCCCTGGCCTTCGGCACGCTGCTGGGCTTCCTGCTCTCGCGCCGCTGAACGCCGCGCGCATGAACTGGGCATCCCTGCTGGGCCTCGACGGCTGGACGGCGCACTGGCGCGCGATCGCCGCCGAGGGCGCGATCGCGGCCGAGGATCGCCTGGCGCTGGCACGCCTGGAATGGGCCGAGCAACGCCGGCGCCTGCTGTGGCTGGCGGTGCTGCTGGCACTCTTCGGCGCGCTGGCGCTGGTGGCGCTGATGGCGCTGTCGACGGCCATCCTGGTGCAGTTCTGGGACTCGCCCCAGCGCGTACAGGTTGCCTGGCTGCTGGCCATCGCCTGGCTGCTGGCGGGCGCCGCCGTGCTGGCCGCGCTGCTGTCGCTCGCGCGCAAGGCGCGCCGGATGTTTGCGCTCACGCGCCGCGAGCTGGCCGAGGACTGGCGTGCGATCAAGGAGCGGCTCTGATGCCCGGCCTGCCACCACCGCCCACACCCGAGCAGCAAAGGCTGATCGCGCGCATCGGCAAGCAGCGCGAGCGCCTGCGCGCGCTGCGCCGCGCGCCGCCGGACGGCGTCGATCCCACGGACCCGCTGCTGCTGCGCCTGTGGCAGTTCGCGCGGCTGCACCCGGCGGTCACGGCGGCGCTGCTCGCCGCGCTTGCGCTGACCGGCCCGCGCCGCCTGAGTCGCTGGGCGGGCGTGGTGCTGCCCCTGGTGCTGCAACGGCGGCGCTGAGCGCGCCGCCGCGCCTTACAAACCCAGATTCGCTCCGGCGCCCAGCAGCGTGGCGACACCCAGCAGCGCGAAGACCGCGGCGGCCACCGCGTGCACCAGCTTCATCGGAATGTGTCCCGAGAGCCGGTCACCGACGAAGACCGCCGGCACGTCGGCGAGCAACATGCCGAGCGTGGTGCCCGCGACGACCACGAGCGGCACGCCGTAGTGCGCGGCCATCGCCACCGTGGCGATCTGCGTCTTGTCGCCCATTTCGGCGAGAAAGAAGGTGACCAGCGTCGCGCCAAAGACGCCCAGGCGCCGCGCCACCCGGGTTTCGTCCTTGTCGATCTTGTCCGGCACCAGCGTCCAGGCGGCCATCGCGATGAAGGACACGCCCAGCACCCAGCGCAGCACGCTGGGGCGCACCAGTTCGGTGATCCAGGCGCCGAGCGCGCCGGCCAGGCCGTGGTTGACCAGCGTGGCCAGCAGGATGCCGAGGATGATGGGCAGCGGCTTCTTGAAGCGCGCGGCGAGGACGAAGGCGAGCAACTGCGTCTTGTCGCCGATTTCGGCCAGCGCGACGACGCCTGTGGAGACGAGGAAAGCTTCCATGAAGAGAGTGTCCGGGCCGGTGATTGACGATTGACCACGCCGCCTCCCCAGCCACACTGGAGGCGTCGTGGTCAAAGGTCTTGCCAGGCACGAGGGCGACGCTGCACAAGTCCCCGCGAGGGATTTGTTCGGCGTTGCCCCCAGGCTGCCGACGCCATGGCCGTGCGCGGCCAAGTGTGTTGACGTCGGCCTCTTGCGTTGCAAAAAGCGGCTACTCCCCGATGACGGCCGCGATTGTAGGGGCTTGCCTACGCGCGTGCGGCCAGCAGACGGGCCACCGCGATAGAGTGCGCGCTTTTGCACCTTTTTCCATGCCCACCATGCAGACCTCTCCCGCCTCGTTTTCCCGGGAGCTCTGGCAGGCCAATCTGCCTCTGTATGAAAAGACTCTGGCCCTGCCCTTCAACCAGGAACTGGCCGCCGGCACGCTCGGCCGCGAGCGGTTTCGCCACTACATCATCCAGGACGCGCACTACCTGCTGGTCTACGGCCGCGCGCTGGCCGCGGCCGCGGCCAAGGCCGACCACGCCGACGGCGTGGTGCAGTTCGCCGAGGCCGCGCGCACCGCGGTGGTGGTCGAGCGCAGCCTGCACGACGGCTTCATGCGCGACTACGGCATCACGGCGCAGGACTTCGCCGCCACGCCGCTCTCGCCCGCCTGCCATCACTACACGCAGTTTCTCCTGGCCACGGCCTGGAGCGCGCCCTACCCGGTGGTGCTCGCGTGCCTGCTGCCGTGCTACAGGATCTACGCGGAAGTGGGCCTCGCGATCCATGCGAGCGCCAGGCACCCGAATCCTTACGAGGCATGGATACAGACGTATTCGAGCGAGGAATTTCTCGATGCCGTGCAGGCCGTCTGCGATACGCTGGACCGCGTGGCCGATGCCACCGACCCCGGCACGCGCGCCCGGATGCACACGGCCTACACCACGGGGGCGCAACTGGAGTGGATGTTCTGGGATTCGGCCTACCGGCTCGAACGCTGGCCGGTGTAGGCGCAGCCCGGCCCAGCCGCCGGGCCGGTCAATCCTGCCAGCGGCGCAGCGCGAGACTGGCGTTGGTGCCGCCGAAACCGAAGCTGTTGGAGAGCACCGTGGTGAGCTGCGCGTCGCGCGTGCTCGTCACCAGCGGCATGTCGCCCAGGCCGGGATCAGGCGTGTCCACGTTGGCGGAACCGGCGATGAAGCCCTGCTGCAGCATCAGCATGCAATAGATCGCCTCCTGCACGCCGGTGGCGCCCAGCGAATGGCCGGTGAGCGACTTGGTGCTGGAAAACGGCGGCACCTGCTCGCCAAACACCGTGCGCATCGCGCGCACCTCCTGCATGTCGCCGACGGGCGTGGAGGTGCCGTGGGTGTTGATGTAGTCGATCGGGCCATCGAGTCCCTCGATCGCCTGGCGCATGCAGGCCACGGCGCCCTCGCCCGAGGGCGCGACCATGTCCTCGCCGTCGCTCGTGGCGCCGAACCCGACGATTTCCGCCAGGATGGTCGCGCCGCGCGAGCGCGCATGCTCCAGGCTCTCGAGCACCACCGCGCCGCCGCCGCCCGAGAGCACGAAGCCGTCGCGGTTGGCGTCGTAGGCGCGCGAGGCCTTGTGCGGCGTGGCGTTGTATTTGCTGGACATCGCGCCCATGCCGTCGAACAGCAGCGCCATGCCCCAGGACAGTTCCTCGCCGCCACCGGCGAACATCACGTCCTGCATGCCCCACGCGATCTGCTGCGCCGCCGCGCCGATGCAGTGCGCGGACGTGGAGCAGGCCGAGGTGATGGAATAGTTGATGCCCCTGACCTTGAAGTTGGTCGCCAGGCAGGCCGACACCGTGCTGCTCATGCAGCGCGTGACCTGGTAAGGCCCGACGCGGCGGATGCCCTTGGAGCGCAGCGTGTCCGCCGCCTCGATCTGGTTGGCCGGCGAACCCCCGCCCGAGCCCATGATGAGGCCGGTGCGTGGGTGGCTGACTTCACCCGGCGCGAGGCCCGCCTGCGCGATCGCATCTTCCAGCGCGATCTGCGCATACGCGGCCGCATCGCCCATGAAGCGCAGCTGCTTGCGGTCGATGCGCGCCTCGACGTCGATGTGGGGCACGCCCGCCACCTGGCTGCGCAGCCCGAGCTCGGCGAACTGCGCCACCGCCTCGATGCCGCTGGTGCCCGCGCGCAGCGACGCCTCCACGCTCTTCAGGTCATTGCCGATGCACGAGACGATGCCCGCGCCGGTGATCACCACCCGCTTCGTGTTCATGCCACGTCCTTGTTGCCCTCTGTGCGCAGGAACAAGCCGACGCGCAGATCGTGGGCCACGTAAATTTCCTTGCCATCGGCAAGCAGGCGCGCATCGCCAATGGCCATGTGCAGCTTACGCCGGATGACGCGCTTGATGTCCACCTCGTAGGTAACAAGCTTGACATCGGGACCGACTTCGCCCGAGAACTTGACCTCGCCCGCGCCCAGCGCACGCCCCCGCCCCGGCAGACGCAACCAGGTGAGGTAAAAGCCGATGAGCTGCCACATGGCGTCCAGCCCCAGGCAGCCCGGCATCACCGGGTCGCCGCGGAAGTGGCAGTCGAAGAACCACAGGTCCGGGCGCACGTCCAGTTCGGCCACGATCTTGCCCTGGTTGTGGATGCCGCCTTCCTGGTCGATGGTGGTGATGCGGTCGAACATCAGCATCGGGGGCAGCGGCAGGCGCCCGGCGTCGGGGCCAAAGAGGCGCCCTTCGCCCGAGGCGATGAGCTGGTCGTAGGAAAAGGAATCGGCCATGGATCTGGACAGGTAGTGCGGCGCCACGCAGGGGCGCGGCTGTCAGACAAAGTTGCAATTATCCGTTGTTGCGTCGCCGGCGCAGAACGCCGGCCAGCAGAATCACCCCCGCCGCCGCCAGCCACAGCGGCAACAGACCCCAGCGCGCGGCCCAGCGGGCATAGGGCGTGATGGCGCCCTGCACCCCTCGCACCTGCGCGTGCAGCACGGCGCGGGTGAAGGGCGCGAGCCGCGCGCTGACCTGCCCCGTGTGGTCGATGACCGCCGTGGCGCCGGTGTTGGTCGCGCGCACCATGGGCCGCGCGAACTCGAGCGCGCGCATGCGGCTGATCGCCAGGTGCTGGGGCAGCGCGATCGAATCGCCGAACCAGCCGATGTTGCTCAGGTTCACCATCAGGGTGGGCGCGTGCGCGGGGTCGGCAAAATGCGCCGCCAGCTCTTCGCCGAACAGGTCTTCGTAGCAGATGTTGGGCGCGATGCGCTCGCGCCCCCAGACGAACGACGGCTGGCCGAGCGCCCCGCGATTGAAGTCGCCCAGCGGGATCTTCATCATCTCGGTGAACCAGCGAAACAGCGGCGGGATGAACTCGCCGAAGGGCACGAGGTGGTGCTTGTCGTACTCGTAGGGCGCGCTCTGGCCTGCCGCGAAGCCGAGCACCGAATTGGTGTAGCCCGCGCGGGCGTCGCCCAGCGGCATGCCCAGCAGCAGCGCCTGATGCCCCGTGCGATAGCGCGCCGTCACGCCCTGCAGGTAGCCGGGCGCGAGGTCCTGCGGCAGCAGCGGAATGGCGGTTTCGGGCGCCACCACGAGGTCGGCCATCGCGGCTTCGATCGTGTCGCGGTACCAGGCGAGCGCCAGCGGCACGCCGCTGCCCGGCTGGAATTTCTCGTCCTGCGGGATATTGCCCTGCAGCAGCGCCAGGCTGAGGGGCGCATGCACCTGCAGGCGCGCTTGCATGCCCTGCCGCGCCATGCCCGCCGCCTGCCAGAGCACGGCCACCGCGGCAACGCCGAGCCAGAGGGCCGGCCGGCGAAGATCGGAGCGCCGCCACTGCGCCAGGTGCGCGGCCAGCCAGGCGGCCACGGCGCCGATGCCGTAGACGCCCACGAAAGGCGCCAGGCGCGCCAGCGGCCCATCGACATGCGCGTAGCCCCCGGCGCCCCAGGGGAAACCCGTCCACCACTGCCCGCGCGCCAGCTCGGCAAGCAGCCACAACGCTGCAAAAACAAGAGCTGCTCGCGCCCTATGGATAAGCGCCAGGGCCTTGAAACATGCTGAAGCAATGGCGTAATAGCTGGCGAGAAACGCCGCCAGCGCCAGCACCGCCAGTGCGGCCAGTGGCGCCGCCAGACCGCCATAGGTGTGCATGGAAATGAACAGCCACCAGAAGGTGGCGGCCAGCCAGGCGGTGGCGAAGACCCAGCCCAGCCACGCCGCGGCGCGCCAGCCGGGCGCGGCATCGAGCAGACGCACCAGCACCGCGAGCGAAGCGATCTGCAGCCACCACAGCGGCTCGCCCCTGCCCGGCAGGGCCATGGACAGCGCCTGCGCCAGGCCCGCCAGCAGCGCGACCAGCAAGCGCACACCCGCCGCGCTCAAGCCTGGCCCGCTCCGGTGGCCACGGGCTCGGACTCGGGCACGCGCGTGACCTTGAACCAGCGCACCGCCCCGCCCTTGTTGTGCAGCACGGCGAAGTGCAGCCCCCCCAGCACCAGCGATTCGCCGCGCCGGGGCGCATGGCCCATCTCATGCGCGATCAGCCCGCCTATGGTGTCCAGCTGCTCGGCGCCATCGGAATCGCCGAGGTGACAGTCGAACTCTTCCTCCACGCGCCCGATGGGCGTGTCGCCGCTGACGCGCCAGGTGTCGTCGGCGAGCGCGAAGATGTCGCCCTCGGGGTCGTCCTCGGTGTCGAACTCGTCCTCGATCTCGCCCACGATCTGCTCGATCACGTCCTCGAAGGTGACCAGGCCCGCCGTGCGGCCGAACTCGTCGACGACGATGGCCATGTGGTTGCGCGTGGCGCGGAACTCGCGCAGCAGCGCCTGCAGGTCCTTGTTCTCGGGCACGAAGAGCGGGGGGCGCACGAGGGTGCGCAGGTTCAGCTCGGGCGCGCGCGCCAGCTTGAGCAGGTCCTTGGCCAGCAGGATGCCGATGATGTTCTCGCGCCCGCCCTGCACCACCGGAAAGCGCGAATGCGCCGTGCGGATCACCTGCTCGACGAGCTGCTCGCGCTCGGTGTCGATGTCCAGCACGTCCATGCGGGGCGCGGCCACGAGGATGTCGGCGGCCGTCATTTCCGCCATCTGCAGCACGCGCTCGAGCATGACGCGCGAATCGGTGTGGATGACGGCGTTGTCCTCGGCGTCGGCGAGCGTGGCGATCAGCTCGTCCGTGGTTTCGGGTCGTGGGTGGAGGAATTCCACCAGCCGCTGCAAGAGCGTGCGCTTGTCATCCTTGTCGGGTGCATGCGCAGGGTTGGGGTCGGACACGTGGGGCGTGCGGTAGTCAATAAGACGTCAAGGATAGCGGATTGCCCGCCTTGGCCCAAACGCGGTGGCCAGCGCCCCTACACCGGCATGGCCGTGGTGCTCTTGACGGTGTCGAGCACGAAGCTCGTCTTGCAGTCCTGCACGCTCGGGTGCTTGAGCAGCGTTTCGAGCACGAAGCGGCTGTAGTGCGCCATGTCGCGCACCACCACGCGCAGCACATAGTCCATCTCGCCGGTGAGCGAGACACATTCGATCACCTCGGGCCAGGTCTGCACCGCCGCGCGAAACGCGTCCATGGGGTTGCGCTTGTGCGTCTCGGTGTTCTTTTCAAGCCGCACGGTGAGGTAGGCCGCCAGCGCCAGGCCCACGGCCGGCGGGCGCACCAGCGCCACGTAGCGCGCGATCGTGCCCATTTCCTCCAGGCGCTTGACGCGCCTGAGCACCGCGCTCGCCGACAGGCCCACCTGCTCGCCGATCACCTCGTAGGTCTCGCGGCCGTTTTCCTGCAGCCGCCGCAGGATGGCCCGATCGAGCTTGTCCAGGGCGGTGGGCTGTTGCGTCATTGCGTTCTTTCCTTCAGGTGTTGCGCCAAATGCGGATTTTGCGCAATTTTGTTGTGCTCTATTGCCATTGAATCTCGATATTCGCATAAAAACTGAACGTCAGCCCACCTAGAGTCACTAACTTCCAGAAGCTTTGTCAAGCTCATTTGTCAAGTAAATAACAGGAGACATGCATGACCGCCGCAGTGCCCGCATCCGCCATCCAAGAAGCCGCCAGCCGCGAAAACCCCATGGGCCTGGCTGGCTTCGAATTCGTCGAATTCGCCTCGCCCACGCCGGGCGTGATCGAGCCGCTGTTCGAACAGCTGGGCTTCTCGCCCGTGGCGCGCCACCGCTCCAAGGACGTGGTGCTGTACCGCCAGGGCGGCATCAACTTCATCCTGAACCGCGAAAAGAACAGCCAGGCGGCCTACTTCGCCGCCGAGCACGGACCCTCGGCCTGCGGCATGGCGTTTCGCGTGCACAACGCGCCCCACGCCTACAAGCGGGCGCTGGAACTGGGCGCGCAGCCCATCGACATTCCCACCGGCCCGATGGAGCTGCGCCTGCCCGCGATCAAGGGCATAGGCGGCGCGCCGCTGTACCTGATCGACCGCTTCCGCGACGGCGAGACCATCTACGACATCGACTTCGAGTGGCTGCCCGGCGTCGATCCGCACCCCCAGGGCCACGGCCTCAGGGAAATCGACCACCTCACGCACAACGTCTACCGCGGGCGCATGGGCTTCTGGGCCAACTATTACGAGCGCCTGTTCAACTTCCGCGAGATCCGCTACTTCGACATCCAGGGCGAGTACACCGGCCTGACCAGCAAGGCCATGACCGCGCCCGACGGCAAGATCCGCATTCCGCTGAACGAAGAGGCCAAGCAGGGCGGCGGGCAGATCGAGGAATTCCTGATGCAGTTCAATGGCGAGGGCATCCAGCACATCGCGATGAGCTGCGACAACCTGATCGAGGTGGTGGACCGCCTGCAGATGGCCGGCATCCCCACGCCGCCCGCGCCCAATCAGGCCTACTACGACATGCTCAAGGATCGCCTGCCGGGCCACGGCCAGCCCGTGGCCGAGCTGCAGTCGCGCGGCATCCTGCTCGACGGCAGCACCGCGGACGGTCAGCCGCGCCTGCTGCTGCAGATCTTCTCCACCCCCATCATGGGCCCGGTGTTCTTCGAGTTCATCCAGCGCAAGGGCGACGAGGGTTTCGGCGAGGGTAACTTCAAGGCGCTGTTCGAATCGATCGAGCGCGACCAGGTGCAGCGCGGCGTCGTCGGCAGGAAGGAGGCCTGAGATGGCCGTCCAGCCCGTGGTCTACGGCGAGGGCGAACGCCCACCGCGCGGCGACTACGCCCGCGCCAATGACGACTACACCTGCGCGCAGAACTGGGCCGCCTACACCGCGCAGGACCACGACACCTACCACCGCCTGTACCAGCGCCAGACGGCGCAGCTCTCGGGCCTCGCCTGCAGCGCCTTCATCGAGGCCCTGCCCCGCCTGGGCGCCAAGGAGCGCATCCCGCGCTTCGAGGACGTGAACGACGCGCTCTACCAAGCCACGCGCTGGCAGATCGTCGCCGTGCCCGGCCTCATCCCCGAGGAGGCCTTCTTCGCCCTGCTGGCGCAGCGCAAATTCCCCGTGACGGACTGGATCCGCACGCCCGAGGAGTTCGAGTACATCGTCGAACCCGACGTGTTTCACGACCTCTACGGGCACGTGCCCATGCTGTTCAATCCGCACATCGCCGACTACATGCAGAACTACGGCGAAGGGGGACTGAAGGCCGCGCGCCTGGGCTCGTGCGAGATGCTCTCGCGCCTGTACTGGTACACGATCGAGTTCGGCCTGATCCGTGAAGCCGGGGCCTTGCGCGCCTATGGTGCGGGCATCCTGAGCTCGGCCGGCGAGCTGCCCTATTCCGTGAACAGCCCCGAGCCCAAACGCCTGCCGCTGGAGCTGCTGCGCACCATGCGCACACGCTACAAGATCGATAGCTATCAACGTACTTACTTCGTGATCGACAGCTTCGAGCAGCTGTTCGAGATGACGGAGGGGGATTTCACGCCGCTGTATGCGCAGATGCGGGAGATGGGGGAGTTCGCGGCGGGGGAGTGAGGGGTTTTGGGCTTTTGCGTTGCCCCGAGCCTTGCATGGGGCGGGAGCCGGGATGTGCGCCCGGCGGCGCACTCACTTTCTTTTGCTTCGCCAAA
>MEFV01000034.1 GCA_001725255.1 Comamonas sp. SCN 67-35
CCGTGGCCTGAATCCGAACGAAAGATCAGTCGAATTCTTCAACATGTGGGAAGCGCCAACTCAAATTTTGTTCGAGAGTCTGTTTTGGACATGATCCCTTATGAATATGGAGTTGAACATGCAAGGCAGCCTCAATCGACGTGCGCTACTGAAATGGGGATGGGTCGCGGCTGCCGGCGCTGGTCTTGCAAGCCGTGCGCTGGCGGCGCTGCCCGACATGCAGGCGCGCGAGGCGGCCAGCGGCTGCTGGTATGTGCAGGGTCTGTCGGAGATGGGGTCATCGGCCAATCAGAACTTCATCTCCAACGCCGGTTTCATCGTCACCAGCGCCAGCGTCGTCGTCGTCGATGCGCTGGGCTCTCCGGCACTGGCCGAGCGTTTCGTGGC
The DNA here is from genome assembly GCA_001725255.1 of Comamonas sp. SCN 67-35. Lineage (GTDB taxonomy): Bacteria > Pseudomonadota > Gammaproteobacteria > Burkholderiales > Burkholderiaceae_C > Comamonas_C. The sequence continues at coordinate 388 of MEFV01000034.1, forward strand.
GGAGATCCGCAAAGTCACGTCCAAGCCGATCACGCACATCATCCTCACGCACTACCACGCGGACCACATCTACGGCCTGCAGGTCTTCAAGGCTCTGGGGGCACACATCATCGCGCAGCAGCTCGGGCGCGAATACCTCAATTCGGAAACCGCGCGGCTGCGGCTGCAGGCCTCGCGCACCGAGCTGGCGCCCTGGGTCGACGAGAACACCCACCTCGTGCCCGCCGACGAATGGATCAACGGGCCCACGACGCTCACCGTGGGCAACACGCAGATTCAGATCATCCCCGTCGGCCCGGCGCATACGCAGGACGACGTGGTCATCTGGCTGCCCGAGCGCAAGGTGCTGTACTCGGGCGACCTGGTCTTTCGCGGCCGCATCCCCTACGTGGGCGACGCCGACAGCGGGCACTGGATCAAGGCCCTCGACGACCTGCTCAAACTCGACGTGAAGGCCGTGGTTCCCGGCCACGGCGCGATCTCGCTCGACGCGCGCAAGGACATGCAGTTCACGCGCGACTACCTCATCTATCTGCGCAAAGCCATGGGCCAGGCCGCGCAGGACATGACGCCGTTCGACGAGGCCTACAAGGCAACGGACTGGAGCCCGTACCGGCACATGCCGCTCTTCGATGCCGCCAACCGCATGAACGCCTACAACACCTACATCCTCATGGAGCAGCAAGCCAAATGACGCAAGGTGGCGCGCCCGCACGGTCATCACGGCGCCATGCGCTGGCGGCGCTCGGCGCGCTCGCCGCCTGGGCGACGCTGGACGCGCGCGCGGCGGGACGCAGCCTGCCCATCTCCAGCGCCCTGCCGCAGGAGCTGGCGCAGGCGCTGGCGCAGCACCAGCCGCTGGTGGTCATGGTGAGCCTGCACGGCTGCCCGTTCTGCGCCGAGGTGCGCAACAACTACCTCGCGCCCATGCACGAACGCGAGGGCCTGCCGGTGGTGCAGGTCAACATGCTCGATCCGCGCGCCACCGTGGCGCTCTCGGGCGAACCCACCACGCACGCGGCGCTGGTGCGCGCCTGGGGCATCGAAATCGCGCCCACGGTGCTGTTCTTCGGCCAGGACGGCCGGGAGGTGGCGCCGCGCCTGGCCGGCGGCCCCAACGACTTCTATTCGGCCATGCTGGACAGCCGGCTGGAAAAGGCGCGCGAAGCGATATTGCATTGAAATACGGCTTTAACGCCCTCTCACAAAGCGTTGGAAGCTATATATAGGATAGTAAACCAGCACAAGGAGATTTCATGCCACACACGTCCTGCCACCCCATGCTTCTCGCGGCCGCGCTGCTGCTGGTCGGTCCGGTCGGCGCTCAGACCCCCGATGCCTTCAAAGACGCCAGCCCGTCACAAGGCCACAAGCTCATGAGCGAACGCCAATGCGATGCCTGCCACGCGCAGAAGTGGGGCAACGACGGCAAGGACATCTACCGCCCCGGCACGCACATCCACAACGTGAATGAACTGCGCAAACGGGTGACCCAGTGCAACACGGGCCTGAACCTGAACCTGTTTCCCGAAGAAGAGACCGACATCGCCGCCTGGCTCAACGAGTCCTACTATCACTTCAAGAATTAGGCAAGCGCATGGATCAAATCGCGGCACGTTCAAGGGTAAGCCCTAGGCGTGGACGCCCATGAACTCTGTTTAAATAAGCGTTTGCGAATGTTCCACAGACAGCCATGACAGACATACAGGCCCAAGCGGCACCCGCCAGCATGGCACGAGGTCTGGTGCGCAAGGCACCGGAGAATTTTCTGGATAGAGCAGATATTCACGCCATCCAGTCCCAAGGCGCCAGTGGCCGCCGCGCATTCATCCGAGGCGCCTTCGCGGCCGCACTGGCCGGTGGCGTGGCGGCGCGGGCCACGGGACAACCGGCCGACGTGGGCGACGGCGATCCCGCCATCCTCAAGCTGCCCCGGCACAGCACGAGTCTGGGCCAGCCGGTCGCGGCCCGCCCCTACGGCCAGCCCTCGAAATACGAAGGCAACGTGCAGCGCCGCCAGAGTCCGGGCCTGACGCAGACCAACCAGGCCTCGGTCTCGTTCGCGCCTATCCAGTCGCTCTTCGGCATCGTCACGCCCAACGGCCTGCACTTCGAGCGTCACCACCAGGGCTGGTGGGACATCGACCCGCAGCAGCACCGTTTCATGATCAACGGCCTGGTGAAGACCCCCAAGGTCTTCACCATGGACGACCTGATGCGCCTGCCCAGCGTCTCGCGCTTTCACTTCATCGAGTGCGGCGCCAACACCGGCATGAACTGGGGCAACGTGGCCGTGCCCACGGTGCAGTACACGCACGGCATGCTCTCGTGCTGCGAATACACGGGCGTGCCGCTCATCACGCTGCTGGAGATGGCGGGCGCCGACCTGAACAAGGGCAAGTTCATCCTCGCCGAGGGCGCGGACGGTTCGGCCATGACGCGCACCATCCCGATCGAGCTTGTCAAGAGCGGCGAGGTGCTCGTCGCCTGGGGCCAGAACGGCGAGATGCTGCGCCCGGAAAACGGCTACCCGCTGCGCCTCGTCGTGCCCGGCGTGCAGGGCGTGAGCTGGGTCAAGTACCTGCGTCGCGTGGAGCTGGGCGACATGCCCTGGGCCACCAAGGACGAGGCGGTGCACTACATCGACCTGATGCCCGATGGCCAGCACCGCCAGTACACCAGCATCCAGGAATGCAAGAGCGTGATCAGCACGCCCTCGGGCGGGCAGGCGCTGCTCGCCACGGGCTTCTACAACATCACGGGCCTCGCGTGGTCCGGCCGCGGCAAGGTCAAGCGCGTGGATGTCTCGGTCGATGGCGGGCGCAACTGGCGCACCGCGCGGCTGGAAAACCCCATCCTCAGCAAGTGCCTCACACGCTTCAACATCGACTGGGTGTGGAACGGCAAGAGCGCCATCGTGCAAAGCCGCGCCATGGACGAAACGGGTTACGTGCAGCCCACCTACAAGCAGCTGCGCGAGGTGCGCGGCTCGCGCTCCATCTATCACAACAACGCGGTGCAATCGTGGCTGGTGCAGGAAAACGGCGAGGTGAAACATGTTCAGGTTGCGTAATGCCCTCGCCCTGGGCGTGATGGCCGCAGCCATCGCGCTGCCCGCCTGGGCCCAGAGCAAATTCCCCAACGTCGGGCGCGACGCCACGCCCAAGGAAGTGGCGGCGTGGGACATCGACGTGCGCCCCGACTTCAAGGGCCTGCCCCCGGGCAGCGGCTCGGTGGACGACGGGCAGGACCTGTGGGAGGCGCGCTGCGCCACCTGCCACGGCATCTTCGGCGAATCCAACGCGGTGTTCAACCCGCTCGTGGGCGGCACCACGGCCGACGACATCAAGAGCGGGCACGTGGCCAACCTCAAGCGCCAGGACTACCCCGGCCGCACCACGCTGATGAAGGTGTCGACGATCTCGACGCTCTGGGATTACATCCACCGCGCGATGCCCTGGGACAACCCCAAGTCGCTCTCGGCCGACAACGTCTACGCGCTCACCGCCTACCTGCTCAACCTGGGCAACATCGTGCCCGCCGATTTCACGCTCTCGGACAAGAACATCGCCGAGGTGCAGAAGAAAATGCCCAACCGCGACGGCATGACCACGGCGCATGCGATGTGGCCGGGCAACGAGTTCGGCAGCGGCAAGCTCAAGCCCGACACGCACGCCACGGCCTGCATGAAGGACTGCGGCCCGGCGCCCACCATCACCTCCGAGCTGCCCGGGCACGCGCGCAACGTCTGGGGCAACCTGCGCGAGCAAAACCGCACCGTGGGCCCGCAGCGCGGCGCCGACACCTCCAAACCGGAAGGCAAGCTGGGCGATGCCGCCGGCCCCGTCAAGGTGGTGAGTCCGGCGGGCAGCGACAGCCCCAACAGCAAGGCCATGGCCCTGACGCAGGAGCTTGGCTGCACCGGCTGCCACAACATGGAAGGCAAGCTCGTAGGCCCGGCGTTTGCCGACGTGGCCAAGAAATACCCCGGAAAGGCCGAATACCTCGAAGGCAAGATCCGCTCCGGCGGCTCGGGCATCTGGGGTGAAACGCCGATGCCGCCGCAGGACGCGCCCGCCGCCGACATCAAGACCATCGCCGAGTGGCTGGCTGCAGGCGCCGGCAAATAGAGGCAGAATCAATCCGGTTTATTTAATTATTTTCCCATCTTTTGATTCAAACTTTAATATCAAATTACTTGAAGGAGAAGACAACGATGCAAACCCGCAGGCAAACCCTGAAGCAGAGCGCCGCTGCCGCTGCTCTCGTGGCTGGCGCCAGCCTTCTGCCACAACACGCCTTCGCGTTCAACAAGGCCGCGTTCGAAGCCAAGGGCATTCACGACGCGCTGAAGGGCCTGGGCGTGAACGGCGATCCGGTCGCGAGCAGCGACGTGACGCTGACCGCGCCCGACATTGCCGAAAACGGCGCCGTGGTGCCATTCGCGCTCTCCACCAAGCTGCCCGACGTCAAGGAACTCGTGCTGCTGGTCGAGAAAAACCCGAACGCGCTGGTCAGCGTGTTCCAGGTCACTCCCGAGGTCGAGCCCAACTTCGCCACGCGCAGCAAGATGGGCGAAACGTCCGACGTCTACGCCGTGGCGATCACCAAGGACGGCAAGGCCTTGTTCGCCAAGAAGGAAGTCAAGGTCACCCTCGGTGGCTGCGGCGGCTGATGACGCACCGCCAGAACATGTCAACACCATCGATTGAGGAGCAATACCATGGGTGATCCGATGCGAATCCGCGCGCAGGCCAAGGACGGCAACGTCCTGGTGCGCGTCCTGATGAGCCACGAAATGGAGTCCGGCCAGCGCAAGGACTCTTCGGGCAACAAAATTCCCGCCTGGTGGATCCAGGAAGTGACCGCCAAGCTGAACGACAAGCAGGTCTTCTCCTGCGAATGGGGCCCGGCCGTCTCCAAGAACCCCTTCCTGCAGTTCACCATCAAGGGCGGCAAGGCGGGCGACAAGGTCAGTGTGAGCTGGAAGGACAGCAAGGGCGACACACGCACCGACGAAGCCACGGTGTCGTAACCCGGTACGTGCCCCCCCGGAGGCAGACACGCACGCGCACGGGTCTGCCTTTTTTCCCGCCAAAACTAGGAGACACACACCATGAAGGCACACCAGTTGGCCCTGGCGGCCGCAGTGCTGGGGCTCATCGCCACCTCTGTGGCATGGGCCCAGAAAAGCACGACCGAAGCCATTGACGAATACCGCGAGATGCTGCAGGACGGCAACCCCGCCGAACTCTACGAAATGAAGGGCGAGGAGCTCTGGAAGAAGGCACGTGGCCCGAAGAACGCCTCACTCGAAAAATGCGACCTGGGCATGGGCGCAGGCGTGGTCAAGGGTGCCTTCGTGCAGCTGCCGCGCTACTTCGCCGATACCAACGAGGTGCAGGATCTCGAATCGCGCCTCGTTACCTGCATGAGCACGCTGCAGGGCATCAACCCCAAGGAGATCATCAATGGTAAGTGGGGCAAGGGCGAGCGCGCCAACGTCACGGCGCTCGCCACCTGGGTGGCGGCGCAATCCAAGGACATGAAGTTCGACCTGCCGCAGTCCAACCCGCAGGAGCGCATCGCCTACGAAATGGGCAAGCGCGCCTTCTTCCAGCGCGGCGGCTCACATGATTTCTCGTGCGCCACCTGCCATGGCGAGGACGGCAAGCGCATCCGCCTGCAGGACCTGCCCAACCTGACCAAGAACCCGGGCGACGGCGTCGGCTTTGCCGCCTGGCCCGCCTACCGCGTCTCCAACGGCCAGATGTGGACCATGCAGCACCGCCTGAACGACTGCTACCGCCAGCAGCGCTTTCCCGAGCCGGGCTACGCCAGCCCCATCACCATCGCGCTGGGCGTGTACATGGGCGTGAACGCCAAGGGCGCCAAGTCGGCCGTTCCGGCCATCAAGCGCTGAACGGGAGGAAGCCATTATGAAGAAATCCACCGCACTGACCGCCACCTTCGCCGTCATCGCCGTCGCCACGCTGGCCGGCTGCGCCGGCAGCAACGGCGCGAGCACCCCCAGCACCGCCGAACTCGACGCCATGGCACAGAAAATGGTGCAGCAGAGCTTTCACGACAAGGGCATCGTCAAGGTCAAGGAGGCGCTGGCAGCCGATGAAACGCTGCGCGACTGCGACGCCGCTGCCGTGGCGGGACACACCATCGACGCCGCCACCGAGAAGAAACTCGAAGCCGCCAACTTCAAGACCATCCAGTGGCCCGCCAACGGCAAATACCTGGGCGACTGGAAGTCGGGTGAAAAAATCGCCCAGAGCGGCAGGGGCCGCACCTGGAACGACAAGGCGGACAGCGCCAACGGCGGCAACTGCTACAACTGCCACCAGATCAGCAAGGAAGAAATCTCCTACGGCACCATCGGCCCGAGCCTGTACCACTACGCCAGGCTCAAGGGCGTGACCGACCCGAATAGCCCCGAGGCACAGGAGATCGTCAAATACACCTGGGGCAAGATCTGGAACGCCAAGGCCTACAACGCCTGCTCCAACATGCCGCGCGCCGGCACCAAGGGCATCCTCACGCAGGCGCAGGTGGCCGACATCGTCGCGCTGCTGCTCGACCCGAAATCCCCGGTCAATCGGTAGACCGCCACCACGACCCGACACCCAGCGGCCCTGGTCGCGATGGATGAGGCGAATTCACCCGCCTGCGCCATTGCCCAGGGCCGTGGTTCATCCCCGCACCCGAGAGAACACCCCGCCATGAACCTCACCAAACGCGAATTTCTGCAAGTCCTGGGCGCCGCGAGCGCCGCCGGCATGAGCCTGGGCAGCTATTCCCACACCAGCGCCGCCACCGCCGCCGAAGGGCTGTACGACCTGCCCAAATTCGGCAACGTCTCGCTGCTGCACATGACCGACTGCCACGCGCAGCTCAACCCCATCCACTTCCGCGAGCCGAGCGTGAACCTGGGGATAGGCGACATGAAGGGCCGCCTGCCCCACCTCGTCGGCGAGCATTTGCTGAAGGTGGCGGGCGTCAAAAGCGGCACGCCCACCGCGCACGCCCTCACGTACCTCGACTTCGACCACGCGGCCGAGCGTTACGGCAAGGTGGGCGGCTTCGCGCACCTGGCCACGCTGGTCAAGCGCCTGCGCGCCAGCCGTCCCGGCTCGCTGCTGCTCGACGGCGGCGACACCTGGCAGGGCAGCGCCACGTCGCTGTGGACCAAGGGCCAGGACATGGTGGACGCCTGCAAGCTGCTGGGCGTGGACATCATGACCGGCCACTGGGAATTCACCTACGGCATGGAGCGCGTGAAGGAAATCATCGAGAAAGATCTCGCGGGCAAGACCGAATTCCTGGCGCAGAACGTCAAGACCGCCGACTTCGGCGACCCGGTCTTCAAGCCCTACGTCATCAGGCCCATCAACGGCGTGCCCGTCGCCATCATCGGCCAGGCCTTCCCCTACACACCGATCGCCAACCCGCGGTACTTCGTCTCGGAGTGGGAATTCGGCATCCAGGACGAACACCTGCAGGAAATGGTGGATGAAGCGCGCGGCAAGGGCGCGCAGCTCGTCGTGGTGCTGAGCCACAATGGCATGGACGTGGACCTGAAAATGGCCAGCCGCGTCACTGGCATCGACGCCATCCTGGGCGGCCACACGCACGACGGCATGCCCGTGCCCACCCTCGTCAAGAACAAATCCGGGCAAACCATCGTCACCAACGCAGGCAGCAACGGCAAATTCCTCGGCGTGATCGACTTCGAGGTCAAGAACGGCAAGCTGGCGGACTTCCGCTACAAGCTGCTGCCCATCTTTGCCCACATGCTCCCGGCCGACAAGGAGATGGACGCGCTCATCACCAAGCTGCGCGCGCCCTACGCCGCCAAGCTGGCCGAGCAGCTCGCCGTCACCGAGGGCCTGCTGTACCGCCGCGGCAACTTCAACGGCACGGGCGACCAGCTCATCGTCGACGCGCTGATGGAAGTGCAAGGCGCGGACCTGGCCTTCTCACCGGGCTTTCGCTGGGGCACCACGCTGCTGCCCGGCCAGCCCATCACGCGCGAATGGCTGATGGACATGACCGCCACCACCTACAGCTACGCCACGCTCTCCGAAATGAAGGGCGAAATGATCAAGACCGTGCTCGAAGACGTGTGCGACAACCTCTTCAACCCCGACCCCTACTACCAGCAAGGCGGCGACATGGTGCGCGTGGGCGGCCTGGCCTACATCTGCAACCCCACCGCCGCCATGGGCCAGCGCATCAGCGACATGCGCCTGAAGGGCGAACTGATCGACCCCGCCAAAACCTACAAGGTGGCCGGCTGGGCCCCCGTGGCCGAAGACGCCGCCAAGGCCGGCAACCCCATGGTTTGGGACCAGGTGGAGCAGTGGCTGAAGGCCCGCGGCGGCAAGATCGCGCCGCGCAAGGTGAACATGCCCAAGCTGGTGGGCGGGGTGCTGCCGAACCCGGGGTTTGCGGGCTGACGGTTTGACGGCGCGGGAGGCCGGGTGATGATGCATCGCCCGGCCGCCACACACGAGGCTGAAGGCCAGCCGATCCGCTGAAATTCGAGCTCGATCCAGGGCCGGGAAAAGCTGCCCTGGCCGCTGCCATGGCTCGCCATGGGCCGGTCCCCACCGCACCATCGCATGCGGCGCGGCCGTTCACTCGAACCGACGCCGCTTCACGGCGCGGCCTGATTCAGGCGCCATGGCCTGAAAAGCTTATCGGAGGCACCATGAGCGACAAACAGGCTTCTCCCGCAACGAAAGGCGTGACGGTCCAATTGCTTTCAACGATGGACCTGGGTCCTGAAATCGAAGGCATGGCGGGCCGCCAGCTCCGCATGCGCAGGGTGACGATCGAGCCGGGAGGTGTTTTCGGCCCGATTCACGACCATAAAGACAGGCCAGGCACCGTCTACATCCTGCAAGGAAAGATCACCGACCATCGGAATGGCGTGGCCACGGACTATGGCCCGGGCGTGGGCTGGCCCGAGGACAGGAACACCACACACTGGCTTGAGAACAGAGGGGCGATTGCGGCGGTGGAGATCTCGGTCGATATCGTCCGGCAAGAGTAAGCTTAGGCCCGGCATCTGACACGGTTGGGCCTGACGCTCGCCCGACCGGACGCGCTCCGTCGGCTTCGCCTTCCTTCGCGCGCCGATGAGCCACAACGTCACGCAACACCAAGGAAAACGCCAAATGACCCAAAGAGTGAATCTCAGCAAATCCGAACCTGGCCTGTACCAAGCCGTTGCAAAGCTCGAACAGCTTGCGTCCGAGGCTCTGACGAAGGCAGGGGTCGCCGACGGGTTCTCGCATCTCTTGCGCTTGCGCGCCTCTCAGATCAACCACTGCGCTTTCTGTTGCCGGCTGCACACGCGGGACGCGCTTGCCAGTGGCGAGCCGAGCGATCGCATCGCTGTGGTTGCGGCATGGCAGGAGACCGACTACTTCACCGAGAAGGAACGCGCCGCGCTGGAACTCATGGAGGCGATCACGCTGATCTCCGAAGGACAGGTGCCGGATGCGGTTTACGATCAGGCAGCGGCACATCTGTCCGGCGACGAAATATCGGCAATCGAATGGCTGGCGATTGTCATCAATGCCTGGAACCGCATTGCCATTTCCAGCCGCTATCTGGTCACGGCATAAACCCGTCTGACGGTTCGCTGCGGCTGCCGCTCAACCTGCTAGGGCGGACCGGGCGGCAATCGAGCTTCAATGTGAGCTGGCTCTCAACCCCCAAGGAAGATCGACCATGAATACCGTAGAGAAGCATCTGGCCGCCATTCTTTCGCACCATTGGTGGGTGCTGCTGCTGCGCGGCCTCATCGCCATCCTGTTCGGCGTCGTGGTCTGGTTCCAGCCCGGGATCTCGCTGGTGGCGCTGGTGATGGTCTTCGGCGCCTACACGCTGGTCGACGGCGTTCTCGGCATCTGGACCGCCGTGGCGGGGCGCAAGGAGCATGAGCACTGGTGGGTACTGCTCCTCTGGGGACTGGTCGGCGTGGGCGTGGGCATCCTGACGCTGGTGGTGCCGGGCGTCACAGCGCTGGCGCTGCTGTTCTACATCGCCATCTGGGCGGTCGCCACGGGCGTGCTGCAGATCGTGACGGCGATCCGCCTGCGCAAGGAGATCACCGGCGAGTGGCTGCTCGTTCTCGGCGGCCTCGTCTCGGTGGTGTTCGGCGTCCTTCTCATGGCGCAGCCCGCCGCGGGCGCGCTCGCGGTGCTGTGGCTGATCGGGCTCTATGCTGTCCTGTTCGGCATCCTTTTCGTGGTTCTGGCGTTCAAGGCGCGCAGCTTCGGCAAGCAACTTGCAGGCGCATGAAGGCGGGCAGTACGATGCGCAATCGGCCCACCACCGGCTGCAGCGGGCGGCGCTGAACCACCACCTCAGGTCTCACCCAGAGAGTTCGCCATGTCTTCACCCAGCGCCATTGCATTGACCGGCTTCATCGCATGGGCGCTGCTGCTGCTCGTCCTGATGGAGATCATCCGAACCGCGCTGGTGGCAAGCGGCAAGGTGGCGGCCAACGGGTTCGCGCCCGACAACGCGGGCCTGTCGCCGTTCATGCAGCGCCTGGCCCGGGCGCACGCCAACTGCCTGGAGGGCCTGCCGATCTTCGGCGGCCTGCTGCTCGTGGCCCTCGTCACGGGCCACACGTCCATCACCGATCCGCTGGCCTATTGGTTCCTCGGCGCCCGGCTGTTTCAGTCTCTCGTTCATCTGGTTTCGGTGTCGGCGCAGGCGGTCAGCATCCGCTTCACCGCCTTCGCCGTGCAAATGGCCATCGGCCTGGTCTGGGCCTTCAAGTTGTTGGCCCTGGTGTGAGGCCTGACCCCTCGGCCCACTGGACGCTCGCCTGATGCGAAGCAGGCTTTTCGTGTTCAAGGCAACCCAGCTCATCGCCCGACAGGCCGACATCACCACGCTGGCTGTCGATGCCATCGTGAACGCCGCCAACGCCACGCTGCTGGGCGGCGGTGGCGTGGATGGCGCGATTCACCGCGCGGCGGGGCCCGAGCTGCTCGCGGCGTGCCGGCGGCTGGGCGGCTGCCCCACGGGGCAGGCCAGGATGACGCCGGGCTTCAGGCTGCCCGCGCGCTTCGTGATCCACGCCGTGGGGCCGATCTGGCACGGCGGTGCTCAGGGCGAGGCGCAGCTTCTCGCGCGGTGCTACGTGAATTCGCTGGCGCTCGCGGAAGAAGCCGATCTGCGCTCGATCGCCTTCCCCGCGATCAGCACCGGGGTGTACGGCTACCCCAAGGCGCAAGCGCTGGAGATCGCAGTGGGCACGGTGGCGGCGCACGCGCTGCGCAGCGTGCGCCAGGTGATCTTCTGCTGCTTCAGCGCGGGTGATCTGGCGCTGTACGAAGCGGCGCTGGCGCGCCTGCGGGCGTAGCCGCCCGGGCAAGGCATGCCAACCATGACGGACGATATTTCCGACGAAGACCGCGCCGCGCTGCAGGCCGCCAAGGCGCTGCTGGAAAACCCCGGCCTGGCCGCGCGCATGACGAACCTCATCGGCAAGCCGATCGAGAGCGGCATCGCGCGGCTGCCCGCGAACTGGAGTGGCGCGATCGACAAGGCGACGCGGCTGGCGCTGACCAAGGCGGCGGACGCCGCGCTCTTCACCATGGCGGATCGGCCCGGACGGGGCGCGTCCAGGCGCTGGCACAAGCTGGCGGTCTCGGTCACCGGCGGCGTGGGCGGCGCATTCGGCTGGGCCGGGCTGGCGCTGGAGCTGCCGGTGTCCACCACGCTGATGCTGCGCTCGATCGCCGACATCGCGCGCAGCGAGGGCGAATCGATGACGGCGGCGCCCACGCGCCTGGCCTGTCTTTCGGTGCTGGCGCTGGGTGGGAGCAGCCCCAGCGACGATGGCACCGATTCCGGCTACTACGCGGTGCGCGCGGCGCTGGCGCGCGCGGTGTCGAACGCCTCGCAGTACCTGGCGCAAACGGCCGGGGCCAGCGCCAGCGCGCCGGCGCTGGCACGGTTGATTTCGGTGGTGGCCAAGCGCTTCGGCGTGCAGGTGGGCGAAAAGGCAGCCGCCGAGGCCATCCCGCTCGTCGGCGCGGTGGGCGGCGCCACCATCAACCTGCTGTTCATCGACCACTTTCAGGACATGGCGCGCGGGCACTTCACCGTGCGCCGGCTGGAACGCCGCTACGGCGAAGAGGTGGTGCAGGCGCTGTATGCAACGCTGCCTGCGGACCGGTGAGCCGCTGGCGGTGCAGCGTTCAGGCAGCGTAGTCGGTGCGCAGGCCCTCGGGCGCCCAGCGCTCGATGTCGGCCAGCTTGGCCTTCAGGCGCCGCGTTCCCATCTCCACGGCGCGCGCGCCCAGCGCGATGTTGCGCGGCGGCTGCGCGTGCTGGCTGAGCTCCAGGATCAGCGCGGCGGCGCGCTCGGGGTCGCCGGGCTGCTTGCCGCTGTGGCCTTCGGTCTGACGCATGCGCGCGGTGACGATGTCGTCGTAGTCGGCGATGCGGCTCGCCGTGCGGTGCAGCGAGCGCCCGGCCCAGTCGGTGCGAAACGGCCCGGGTTCGATGCAGGTCACGCGGATGCCCAGCGGGTTGCACTCCACCGCGAGTGAATCGGCCCAGCCCTCGACCGCGTGCTTGCTGGCCGCGTAGTAGCCCGAGGCGGCAAAGCCCGAGATGCCGGCCAGCGAGGTGATGTTGAAGACGTGGCCGCGTCGCTGGCGCCGCATGAGGGGCAGCACCGCGCGCGTGAGCGCGAACAGGCCGAACACGTTGGCGTCGAACAGCGCGCGGATTTCGGCTTCAATGCCCTCCTCGACCGAGGATTGGTAGCCGTAGCCCGCGTTGTTCAGCAGCACGTCGATGCCGCCGAAACGCTGCTCGGCGGCGGCCACTGCGGCAGCGATCTGCGGCGGCTGCGTTACATCGAGCGCCAGCGCCAGCGCCGTGTCGGGATAGCGGGCCGCCAGCGGCGCGATGCTGTCCGGCTGGCGCGCGGTGACGACGGCACGCCAGCCGCGCGCTAGTACCTGCTCGGCCACGACGCGGCCGAACCCGGTCGAGCAGCCCGTGATGAACCAGATGGGGGTGGCGTTCGTGGCCATGGCCTTGTTCCTTCGTGTCAGTGACATACACCGGAATGCTCGCACCCGTGCGGCGCCGGGTCAAACGGCCCGATAGGAAGCACCGTGCCCGGCTCGGTCATTGCATGCGCGACCCACTCAGTGCTGTCCGCCGCGCCGAGCGTCGAGCGCGCAGGCTCCGCCACCAGCCACCGCCAGGTACAAAAAGATGAAGCAGAAGAGCGCGGCCGATTCCCCCCTGTTCTGCAGCGGCAGCCAGAAGTTGGCCGCGGAGGCATGCGCCATGAAGTAGGCAAACGCCATCTCGCCCGAAAGGATGAAGGCCACCGGCCGCACGAACAGGCCCAGGATCAGCAGCGTGCCACCGATCAGCTCCAGCCACATGGTGTTGATTTCCACGCAGAAGTGACCCACTAACCCCCAGGATTTCCATCCAAACCTGACCCACGTACTAACCCTAACCTGCTGCTTTGTTGAGCAGCA
>MEFV01000035.1 GCA_001725255.1 Comamonas sp. SCN 67-35
TTAATAGCGATAGTAACTCAGAAATAAGTTGTAAAAAACTGTCTCTGACGAAGGCGTTCGATCCCCTGCGGCACTCGCATGGGGTTCGGACCCCTTTCCTACCGGGTTTGCGCGGTGCTTGAACGCAGAACGACCGCCAGAAGCGTGGTGAACGCCAAGGCGGTCAGGGCCAGGGCGGCGGTGCTCGCGCCCCAGAAAGGCAGGGGCGAGCCCCACCATGGCTGCGACCGTGACCACGGTCCGTACGCCAGCGCGTAGCCACCGCCCAGGCCCACCCCCCACAGCAGCAGGCCGTAGGCCAGGAAGGGGATGAAAGTCATGCGGTAGCTGCGCAGCACGAAGATGCACAGCGTCTGCACGGCGTCCGCCACGTGGTAGGCGCACACCCATGACAGCAACTGGCTGGCAAGCCGCGCGACTTCATGGCTGGTCGTGTACAGGTCCGCCAGTGGCCCTTTGGTGATCCACAACAGGGCGGCGAGGGCGCAGCCCAGCGCGGCCGCGGTCAGCAGGCCTCGCAGGGCGATCTGCGCCGCGTGGTGTTCGTCGCCGCCGCCACGGCTGAAGCTCACGTGGGCGCTCACGGCGATGGCGAGCGACAGCGGCACCATGTAGAGCACGGCGGCCAGGTTGGCTGCGATCTGGTGCGCGGCTGCGGGCAACGCGCCCTGGCGCGCTATGAAAAGGGCCATCAGCGTGAATGAAGTGACTTCCACCAGGATGGAGAGGGCCGCGGGGACGCCCAGCCGCAGAAAGCTTCTGTGCTCGGCCCAGTCGGGGCGTTCCAGCGGCCGCCACAGCAGGAGGGGGCGAAACACCGCCTGCTGGCGCAGCATCAGGATGGCCACGCCGAGCAGGGCGTAGTTGACGACCAGCGTAGCCCACGCGCAGCCCGGCGCGCCCTGTGGGGCGAGGCCGGCGCCGCCAAAGGTGAACCACAGCGACAGAGGCGCCTTGATGAGCAGCGAGCTCATCTGCAGCCAGGTGACGAATTGCGGCCTGTCGAGCGCCTGGCTGAGCGTGCTGTAGATGCGGAACAGCAGGGCCGGAGGCAGGCCGAACGCGAGAATGGCGAGGTAGCGGCTGACCTCGCCGCGCAGGTTCTGCGGGACGTCGGTGGCTCGCAGGATGGCGTCGGGCGTGAGCAGGATGGCCATGCCCAGCGCGCTCGCCATCAGCCAGAGGTAGAGCGACTGGCGCACGCTTGCGCCGATGGCCGTGGGGCGATGGGCGCCGTGGTGTTCCGCCCACAGGGGCAGCAGCGCCTGGAAGACGCCCATCACCGCGACATAGACGCTCACGAACACGGCGGAGCCGATGGAGAGCGCCGCGAGCGAGGTTTCGGAATAGCGACCGGTGACGATGGTGTCCGTCACGCCAAAAGCCATGACCGCCAGTTGTCCCACGAGCACCGTGGCCGCGTGGCGGGCGATGCTGCGGCGTCCACGCATGGTTCAGCGGGTTCGGCGGCGCAGCACCGTGAGCTGGTCGCGCCGGTCGGTGGGACGTGTGACCATGGCCATCTGCTCCCAGGCGTCGGATGAGAGCGCCTCGAGCGCATTGGCGTCGGCATCCGGATCGGCAATGGCCCAGCGGCAGTGCGTCCCCTCGTTCGGCAGGCGCATGTCCAGGCCTCCTTGATAGGTCAGGGCGGCCATCAGAGGTTGATCCAGGCCGAAGCCGACGACACAGTCGCCGCCGCGCAGCGGCTGGCCGTCGTGCGGCTCTTGCAGGGCCTGGCGCAGCAACGCCACCTGCGGCGCATAGCTGCGCCCGTAGTCGAGCAGCGGCAGCCACAGGGTCATCAGGAGGACCCACCCGAGTGCCGCGCCTCCTGCGGGCAGCACCAGGCTTTTCCAGATCGCCGGGCGCTGGCGTGCGGTGCGCCAGCGCACCAGCGCGCACCACGCCAGCGTGGCCAGCATCGCAACGGCGAAAGGCAGGGGGGCGAAATGGCTTTCAAACCCGGGTGCGAGTCGGGCCACGTTGGCTGCCGGCTGGGCTGGAACGCCGGTCTGGACGGCCAGCCAGATGACCCAGATCACGATGGCTGACAGACTGAAGAAGAGCAGCGTGAACCAGTCGATGACCGCAGCAAAGCTGCGTGTGAGCGTGGGCAGTGCGAACGCGGCCAGCGCCGCGAAGGCGGGCAGGCCCTGGAACAGGGCCCGATCCGCTGGCTGGGTACCAAAGGTGGCGGCCAGCGCGACCAGCGCGAACCACAGTGGCAGCGCGATGTGGCTGGCGCCGCCCGCGAGCTGGTGACGCCAGCGCCACAGCGTCCACAAGGCCAGCAGCCAGGTGGGCCAGATGAACCAGACGAGCAGGCGCAGCAGGCTGCCCCATTCGCGAGCGTCGCCTGGCAGGGTGATGCGCCAGTGCCGCAGGCCCAGCCACTCGACCAGCAGGGCCGTGGTCAAAGTCAGGATCATCAGCATCACCGCGGCCCGCCGGGCGGGCGCGGGTGATGACGCGGCCCGTGCATGGCCCGCGGCGAGCGCGGCGCTGCCGAGCCCGAGCAGCATGGCCATGCCGGGCGCGCCGCTCAGTGCCAGGCACAGCAGGCCGGTTCCCGCCGCGAGCACGGGCCGGCTGGTCATGCGAACGGGGAGCGCGGCCCCGGCGTAGAGCAGCAGCGCCGTTCCGGCCAGTTGCGTGAGATGGCTGGTGGTTTCGTGTGAAAACTGGGCCAGCCCCAGCGTGGCGATCAGCGCCAGCAGGGCGCCGTCGGCGATGGCGCGGGCGTAGTCGCGTGGCTGCGCCTCGCCGCCGAAGGCGAAGGCCACGGGCTGGGCCTGCGGGCTCAGTGCAAGGTGATAGACGGCGCGCCAGGTGCTGATGAGGATCAGCACCAGCAGAAGCATGAACGGCAGCCGGGTAGCCAGTTCCACGGGCAGCCAGCCGTTGCTCAGGCGTATCGAGCCGGCGCCGAGCCACAGGGGCAAGAGGCCATTGGTGTCCGGTGGCTGGCCCGCCAGCATGGGGGTCAGCCAATGGGTCTGGCCGATCGCGATTTCGCGCATGAAGGCAAAGGCCTGCATGTCGTCGCCGCGCCATGGGTCTCGGCCGACGAAGCCCGGCACGGCGTAGGCCAGGCACAGCAGCCACAGTGCCCAGCGCGGCAGGGGCCGCACGGCCGCTTGGGCAACGATGGCTGGGCTGGGGCGTGTCATGCCGGGAAATCCAACAATGAAAAAGGCAGCGCGGCGTGCCGGGCTGCCTGGGTGCGTCGGGGCAAGGAGCCCACGGAACGCGCTTTGCGGGTGTCGGAGCTTACTTGGCGGCGCCGCGGGCAAAGCGGTTGCGGAATTTTTCGACGCGCCCACCCATGTTGTCCACGGACTTTTGCGTCCCGGTGTAGAAGGGGTGCGATTCGCTCGACGTGTCGAGCTTGTACAGCGGATATTCCTTGCCCTCGAAGGTGTCGGTTTCCTTCGTGTTCACGCACGAACGGGTGACGAACTTGAACCCGTTGGAGAGGTCCAGGAACAGCACTTCGCGGTAATCGGGGGGATGAATGCCTTCACGCATGATGAAATCCTGTTGGAGTGGTAAGCCGGGAGCCGCGCCAGCACATCTGGCGTACTTTCCGTGAAACCGCGCATTATATAGAAACGATCGAAACCGGCCGAATCAGCCGCCCCGGCGCATGGCTTCGAAGAAATCGACGTTGCTCTTGGTCTCGCGCATTTTCTTGATCATGAGCTCCATCGATTCGATCTCGTCCATGTTGTACATGAACTGGCGCAGGATGCGGGTCTTCTGCAGGATCTCGGGTGCCAGCAGCAGCTCTTCGCGGCGCGTGCCGCTCTTGTTGAGTTCGATCGCGGGGAACACGCGCTTCTCGTACAGGCGCCGGTTCAGGTGCAGCTCGCTGTTGCCCGTGCCCTTGAACTCTTCGAAGATCACCTCGTCCATGCGGCTGCCGGTATCGACGAGCGCGGTGGCGATGATGGTGAGCGAGCCGCCTTCCTCGATGTTGCGCGCCGCGCCGAAGAAGCGCTTGGGGCGCTGCAGTGCGTTGGAGTCGACGCCGCCGGTGAGCACCTTGCCGGAAGACGGCACGACGTTGTTGTAGGCGCGCGCCAGGCGCGTGAGGGAGTCGAGCAGGATGACCACGTCCTTGCCGAGCTCGACCAGGCGCTTGGCGCGCTCGATCACCATCTCGGCGACGTGCACGTGGCGCGTGGCCGGTTCATCGAAGGTCGAGGCGATGATCTCGCCGCGCACCGAGCGCTGCATCTCGGTCACTTCCTCGGGGCGCTCATCGACGAGCAGCACCATCAGCGTCACGTCGGGGTAGTTGGCGGTGATGGCGTGGGCGATGCTCTGCATCATCACCGTCTTGCCGCTCTTGGGCGGCGCGACGATCAGCGCGCGCTGCCCGCGGCCGATGGGGGCGATGATGTCGATGATGCGGCCGGTGATGTTTTCCTCACCCTTGATGTCGCGCTCCAGCTTCATCTGCTCCTTGGGGAACAGCGGCGTGAGGTTCTCGAACATCACCTTGTGCTTGTTCTTCTCGGGCAGGTCGCCGTTGACCTTGTCGAGCTTGGTGAGGGCAAAGTAGCGCTCGCCGTCCTTGGGGATGCGCACCTCGCCCTCGATCATGTCGCCGGTGTGCAGGTTGAAGCGGCGCACCTGGCTGGGGCTGATGTAGATGTCGTCTGTAGAGGCGGTGTAGCTGGTGTCGGGGCTGCGCAGGAAGCCGAAGCCGTCGGGCAGGATTTCGAGCACGCCGTCGGCGAAGACCTGCTCGCCGGTTTTCGCGCGCTTCTTGATGATGGCGAACATCAGCTCCTGCTTGCGCATGCGGCCGCCGTTTTCGACGCCGAGCTCTTCGGCCTGCTTGAGCACTTCGGAGACGTGCAGGGCCTTCAATTCGTTCAGGTGCATGTAAGGACTCCGGTCAGGGAGTGGCAATGTCTGGCTAAGGAGGGAGGGTGGCTGTCTGCCGTGCGGGCATCCGTTGGTCGGGATGCTCTGGCGAGCCTGTGATCTGCAAACCAGCCGCGCAGGGGATGCGGCGCGGTGGCGATCAAGGGGATTATGACAGGAAAAGCGCGCTGGCCGGGCAATTGAATGAGTGGCCGTTGATGCGGCGGCGTGCGAACGCCACCGCACGGGGGGTGTGGATCAACCCAGGTTTTGGTCGATGAAGGCCGTCAGTTGCGCCTTGCTCATCGCGCCGACCTTGGTCGCGGCCAGCTCGCCGTTCTTGAAGATCATCAGCGTGGGAATGCCGCGGATGCCGAACTTCGCGGGCACTTCGCGGTTATCGTCCACGTTGACCTTGGCGATCTGCAGCCTGCCCTGGTAGTCGCCCGCGACTTCATCGAGCACGGGGGCGATCATCTTGCAGGGGCCGCACCATTCGGCCCAGTAGTCCACCAGCACGGGGGAGGAAGACTTGAGGACGTCCGCTTCGAAGCTCGCGTCGGAAACGTGTTTGATCAGTTCGCTGGCCATGGCATGTCCTGTATGGCGGTAGACAAGAGGTAAATTCCAATTGATTGTGACAGAAACACGTTTGCCTCGTGACGCCATGGTTGTTGGCGCCTTGCCCTGCGCCGGCTGGTTCGACGCGGTGTGCGAACACGCGGCGCGCCGCGGCGCGCATCTGGCGCGCACCGTGGTGCTGCTGCCCTACGCCAACCTGCTGGGCACGGCGCGCGATGCGTGGCTGGCGCGTTGCGCGGCCGGCGCCGCCGCCTTCATGCCGCGCCTGCAGACCACGCGCAACTGGGCCGCGGACTTGGGCGTGTTCGCGCCGCAGTCGCAGGACTTGTGCTTCGACCATGCGCACGATCTCCTGACCGCGCAGCTCCTGCTGGAGCAGGCCGGGCTGGGTGCCGAGGCCCAGCCCCTGGCCGGGCGCCTGCTGGAGCTCACGCGCCAGCTCGCGCCCCTGGCCGCGGCGCAGCCGCCACGCCAGCGCGCGCTCTGGCTGGCGCAGGCGCATGCGGCGCTGCCCGCGGTGCCGGACGGCCCGTTCGCGCTCGAAAGCCTGCTGGCCCGGGTGGCGGCGGTGTGGGCGGCCAGCTCGGCCTACGCCACGGATGTGCTGTTCGACGAGGCGCTGGGCAGGCAGTTCGATCTGCTGGTGATCGTGCCCGGGCTGCAGCGCGAGCCCCTGGTGCAGGCGCTGGCTGCGTACTGGGCCGACAAGGTCGTGACGTTGGCGCACGAGGCGCCGGCGGGCGGCGGTGCCGTGGCGCTGCACCAGGCAACGGATGCCGAGGATGAAGCCGAGCGCGCTGCGGCGTGCGTGCTGCGGCACCTGCAGGCGGGGCGCGCGCCCGTGGCCGTCGTGGCCGGCGACCGGCTGCTGGTGCGCCGCGTCAACGCCCTGCTCGGGTGCGCCGGGGTGCGCGCCGAGACCGGACTGCGCGACGAGACCGGCTGGAAGCTCTCGACCACGCATGCCGCGGCCGGCGTGGTGGCGCTGCTGCGCGCCTGCGCGCCCCGGGCGACGAGCGATGCGGTGCTGGACTTCATCAAGCTCGCGCCCGCGCTGGCGCAGCACGATCACCGCGCGCTGGAGCAACGGCTGCGCCAGGAGGCGGTGCGCCACTGGCGCGACGCGCTGGCGCTGGTTCCGCACGATCCGCTGGTCGAGCAGGTGCAGGCGCTGCGCGAGCCAATGGCGGCGGGCCGCGCGCTGGCGCGCTGGCTGGCGGATCTGCGTGCACTGCTGCAGCGCTGCGGGCTCTGGCCGGTGCTGGCGGCGGACGCCGCGGGCAGCGCCGTGATCGAGGCGCTGGGCCTGGCCGACGAGGCGCTGGCGCAGTGGCAGGCCTGGCCCGGCGCATCGCGGCGCATGACCCTGGCGGGCGTGCTCGATTGGGTGAGCGAGGTGCTGGAGCACGCCAGCTACCAGCCGCCTCATGGGGGTGACGCGCAGGTCGTGGTGCTGCCCATGGCGCAGCTGCTCGGGCGCTCGTTCGCCGCGGTGGTGCTGCCGGGTGCCGATGAGCGGCATCTGCCCGCGGCCCCAGAGCCGCCGGGGCCGTGGACGGCGGCGCAGCGCCAGGCACTGGGGCTGCCCACGCGCGAAGACGCGCAGCGCGCGCAGGCCGAGGCCTGGGCGCTGGCGCTGTCCGCCCCCGAGCTGGACGTGCTCACCCGCCATGCCGACGACAGCGGCGAGCCGGTGATGCCCTCGCCGCTGGTGCAGGCGCTGCGCCTGAGACCGGGTGTGCGCCTGCATGCGGGCCACGACGATCGCGTGCTGCGCGACATCGCGCCCGCGCCCACCCCGCGCCCCCAGCCCGTGGGTGCGCGCCTGCCGATGCAGCCGCTGTCGGCCAGCAGCTACGAGCAGTTGCGCGCCTGTCCCTACCGCTTCTTTGCATTGCGCCAGCTCGGTCTGCGTGACGAGGGCGAGCTGGATGTGGACGTGGACAAGCGCGACTGGGGCATCTGGGTGCATGAGGTGCTGTGCGAGTTTCACCAACGTCTGAGCGAGGCACCGCAGGCCGATCGCCTGGTGTTGATGGACGCGGCGGTGCAGCAGGCCACCCGGAAGCTGCACCTGGCGAACGAAGAGGGCGAATTCCTGCCCTTTGCCGTTGCCTGGCCGCAGCTGCGCGACGCCTACCTGCTCTGGCTGGAGCGCCACGAGGCGGGCGGCGCGGTGTTTGCGGCGGGCGAGAAGTCCCTCAAGACGCACCGTGGCGCGCTGCAGCTGAGCGGAAAAATCGACCGCATCGACCATCTGCCGGGCGGCGGCGCGCTGCTGATCGACTACAAGACCGAGTCGCTGCAGAAGACCAAGAATCGCGTCAGGGCCGGCAGCGAAGAGACGCAGCTGCCGTTTTATGCCCTGCTCTCGGGCGCGCAGGCGCCGCGCGCGGCCTACCTCAACCTGGCCGAGGGCGAAGAACCCGGTTTGCACGAACTGCCCGAGCTGGCGCGGCTGGCCGAGCTGCTCGAGGCCGGCATGGCCCGCGACATGGCGCGCATCGCGGCGGGTGAGCCCCTGCCTGCGCTGGGCGAGGGCAGCGTCTGCGACTGGTGCGAGGTGCGCGGACTGTGCCGCAAGGATTTCTGGCATGAGTGAATCGGCTGCCTATCGGCTCGATGGCGTGCCCTGCACGCGCGAGGCGTTCTATGCCGTGGCCTGCGACCCGCGCCACAGCGTGGTGGTGGAAGCCTGCGCCGGCGCGGGCAAGACCTGGATGCTGGTCTCGCGCATGCTGCGGGCGCTG
Source organism: Comamonas sp. SCN 67-35 (assembly GCA_001725255.1). Taxonomy (GTDB): domain Bacteria; phylum Pseudomonadota; class Gammaproteobacteria; order Burkholderiales; family Burkholderiaceae_C; genus Comamonas_C. Next base: position 8,211 of record MEFV01000035.1, read on the forward strand.
CTCGACGGCTGCGCGCCGCACGAGATCCTGGCGATCACCTTCACGAAGAAGGCCGCGGGCGAGATGCGCGAGCGCCTGCGCCAGTGGCTGCAGGAGTTTGCCCGGCCCCGCCCCGCGGACCCGGAAACAGGCCAGTTGGCCGAAACCGAAGCCGCGTGGCACGAGCGCCTGCGGGCTGAGTTGGTTTCTAGAGGAATGGCGCCAGAATTGGCTCTGGAAAAGCGCGAGCAGCTACAAAAATTGTATGAAGCACTGCTGGCCCACGGCCGCCCGGTGCAGATCCGCACCTTCCACGGCTGGTTTGCCGCGCTTTTGCAGACGGCGCCGCTGTCGGTGCTCGCCGACCTGGGCCTGCCCGCGGGCTACGAGCTGCTGGAAGACGAGGCGCAGGCCGTCGCCGACGTCTGGCGCCCCTTTCTGCGCGAAGTGGCCGGGCATGAGGCGCTGCGCGATGACTATGCTGCGCTGGTGACCACGCTGGGCCGCACGCAGGCGCACGAGGCGCTGCGGATCGCGCTGACGCGGCGCACCGAGTTCGCGCTGGCCGACGAAGCCGCGCCAGTGCAGGACGCGGTGCCCGATTTCGATGCGGTGTTCCCGCGCATGGCGGGCGTGGCGCAGCCGAGCGACTGGCTGCTGGTGCGCGCCGCGGGCCAGGCGTTGCTTCGTGAAGCGGCCCAGGCGCTCCTTCCCGCTGCCAGAACCTTCGCTGAGTGCGGCAAAAAGCTGCTCGCCGCCGTGGACGGCGTCGACTTCGACGCGGTGCAGGAGGCGCTGCTCACGCAAAAGGGCGAGCCGCGCGCCTTCGGCAAGAACCTGCCGGGCATCGATCTGGTGCGCGCGGCGCAGCAGGAGCTGCTGGCCGTGCTCGCGGCCCGGGAGCAGCAGCAGGCGCGCCTGCACCAGCAGCGCATGACCCGCCTCACGCGCGTGCTGGTCGAGTGCTTCGCCACGCTCAAGCGCGAGCGCGGCTGGGTGGACATGAACGACGTGGAGCGCGCAGCCATGCGCCTGCTGGCCGATCACGAGCTGTCCGCCTGGGTGCAGGAGCGGCTCGATGCGCGCACGCGCCACCTGCTCATCGACGAATTTCAGGACACCAACCCGCTGCAGTGGCAGGCGCTGCACGCCTGGCTCTCGGGCTATGCGGGCGCGGGCGGCGGGCAGGCGGCGCCCAGCGTCTTCATCGTCGGCGATCCCAAGCAGAGCATCTATCGCTTTCGCCGCGCCGACCCCAAGGTGTTCGCCGCCGCGCGCGACTTCGTCGTGCAGGCGCTCGGCGGTGCCTGCCTGGCCACCGACCACACGCGGCGCAACGCACCCGGCGTGCTGGAGGTCGTCAACACGGTGATGCAGCAGGCGCAGCAGGGGGACGAATTCAGCGGCTTTCGCGTGCACACCACCGAATCCACGGACGACGGCGGCGCGCAGGCGCTGCCCTTGACCCCGCGCCCGCCCCGGGCGGCCCGGGGCGAGACGCCGGAGCTCGCGTGGCGCGACAGCCTGGCGACGCCGCGCCTGGAGGTCGAGGAAACCCTGCGCACGCTCGAATGCCGCCAGGCCGCGCGCTGGGTGGCCGCGCGCATCGCCGCGGGCCTCGCACCCGAGGAGATCATGGTGCTGGCGCGCAAGCGCGAGCCGCTCACCGTGCTGCAGGCCGAGCTGCGCGCGCTCGGCGTCGCCTGCGAGCAGCCCGACAAGAGCCTGCTGACCGAGCAGCCCGCGGTGCTCGACGTGCTGGCGCTCGTCGATGCCCTGGTCTCGCCGGGGCACGACCTGATGCTGGCGCGCGCGCTCAAGTCACCGCTCTTTGGCTGCAACGATGAAGACCTCGCGCGCATCGCGCTGGCCGTGCGCGCCGCGGGCGAGCCGCGCCCGGCGTGGCTGGATGTGCTCCCAAACACAGAGTTGCAGACGCAGGATGGACAAGCGCTAGCGGCCGATCTGGCTCAATACCGCGCCTGGCTGCTGAGCCTGCCGCCGCACGACGCGCTGCAGGCCATCTACCACCGGGGCGACGTGCTCGCACGCTTTGCCGCCGCCGCGCCGCCGCCCGAGCGCGCGCACGTGCTGCGCCAGCTGCGCGCGCTGCTCTCGGCTGCGCTCGATGTGCAGGGCGGGCGCTTTCTCACCGCCTATCAGTGGCTGCACGCGATGCGCCGCCTGCCCTTGCCGCTGCCGCGCCACGCCGCGCCCGAGGCCGTGCGCCTGCTCACCGTGCACGGCGCCAAGGGGCTGGAGGCCGACGAGGTGCTGCTGCTCGACAGCGCCAGCGGCCTGAAGGCCCGTGCCACGCCCGAGGTGCTGATCGACTGGCCGGGCGATGTGCCCGCGCCCCGCCGGCTGGTCTTTCTGGCCAAGGGCAGCGCACCGCCCGCGAGCGTTCAGGCGCTGGCGCAGGAGGAAGCCGCCGCCCAGGCGCGTGAAGAACTCAACGCCCTGTACGTCGCTATGACCCGCGCGCGCGCGCGCCTCGTGCTCTCGGGCGTCGTGCCCCACCAGACGAGCAGCGGGACGTGGTGGCAGCGCATCGAGCCGCTGGCGCAGGCGCTCGGAGCCCCCGAGGCTGCGGTCACGGCGCGGCCCGCGCTGCAGACCTTCACGATCCTGACCCTGCCCCCCGCTCCCGCAGGGGCGGGAAGGGGTGAGACAGTTCATAAGGAAAATCAGCCTCTGACGCCCGCTGGAAAAGCGTTATCAGCTATTCAAACAGAAGCAACCCCCGACAGCGACGCCTCGCGCATCGGCCAGGCCATGCACTGGCTGCTGGAGCATGCGGGTGAGCTTGCAGGGGGCTGGCGCAGCGAGCGCGTGGCGCACGCGCGGCAACGCTACGCCTTGAACGCCGAGCAGAGCGCGCAGGCCGAGGCCATGGCCCGCCGCATCCTCGGCGGCGAAGCCGCCTGGGCCTGGTCCGAGGCCGAGGTGCTCGAAGCCTTCAACGAGGTGGAGCTGATCCACCGGGGCGAGCGCCTGCGCATCGACCGCCTGGTGCGCCGCCGCGCCAGCGCCGCCGAACCCGAAGCGTGGTGGGTGCTGGACTACAAGAGCACCGCGCGGCCGGGGCAGGACCCCGCTTACCTCGAACAGCTCACGCGCTACCGGCGCGCTGTCGCGACGCTATATGCGGGGGCCGTCGTGCGCACTGCGTTCCTGAGTGGCGATGGCCGGTTGGTGGAGATGGCGTGAACAGCGCCTCACCACGGTGTGCGGAGTGTTCGATACCTTCCAACCGATTCGATGCACATTGCGGTGCAGGTACGTCGTTATCCCGACCGCGATTGCACGGACTACTCAGCGCTTTTCTTATCCCTGGCGGTCTCAAGAGCAAAATTGGTTATCTTGCTTCCAGAGCCCTTTATAAATTAACCATCGACTCCTTAAATCAGAATTTGGCGCTGTTGCCAAGATTACATAATCGTAAAGCTCTTTATTCGTATGGCCTGAGGCGTTGGGGAAGCCTCGTCTAAGGATCATGTCCAAAACAGACTCTCGAACAAAATTTGAGTTGGCGCTTCCCACATGTTGAAGAATTCGACTGATCTTTCGTTCGGATTCAGGCCAC
>MEFV01000036.1 GCA_001725255.1 Comamonas sp. SCN 67-35
CCCCCTTGCCACCCCAAAATCCACTCCCGTGAACCCCGGAGAAACCAGAGACGCTGCGATCAGCGAAGCCCTGCATTGTATACCCAATTTCGGGACCAAAGCAAGAAAAGAGGAAAAAGATCAGGAGACCCGCAGAGCGGCCTCCAGCGCGTCTTGGTAGAGCGCCGAGACGTCGCACCCGGTCTGCTGCGTGATCTCCTGAAAGCAGGTGGGACTGGTGACGTTGATTTCCGTCACGTGCGTGCCAATGATGTCCAGACCGATGAGCAGCAAGCCGCGCGGCGCAAGTGCCTTGCCTATGGCCTCGGCGGTGTGACGATCCGAATCCGTGAGCGGACGAGCCACGCCCTTGGCGCCGGCGGCCAGATTGCCCCGGATGTCGTTGCCCTGGGGGACGCGCGCCAGGCAATAGGGCACGGGCTCGCCGCCAATCACCAGCACGCGCTTGTCGCCCTCGACGATCTCGGGCAGATAGCGCTGGATCATCACGGTCTGCGCGCCGCCCTTGTTCAGAGTTTCAATGATGGAGCCGAGGTTCAGGCCGTCGGGACCGACACGGAAGATGCCCATGCCGCCCATACCGTCCAGCGGTTTGAGGATGATGTCTCGATGTTCGGCGTGAAAGCGCCGGATGTCGTCGTCCGAGCGCGTCACGAGCGTGGGCGCTGTGAACTGCGGCCATTCCATGATGGCGAGCTTCTCGGGGTGATCTCTCAGAGCCCGCGGCTTGTTGAAGACACGGGCGCCTTCACGTTCAGCCTGCTCCAGAAGATGGGTGGCGTAGACGTACTCGGCATCGAACGGGGGGTCCTTGCGCATGAGCACGGCGTCGAAATTCTTGAGCGCCACCGTGGGCGCGGCCGTTTGCACGAACCAGTCGGGCTCGCGGCCCGTGAGTTCAATCTCGCGCGCATGGGCTTCGACCACGCCGCCCGAGCGCCAGTGCAGATGGCGCGGTTCGCACGCGGCGACGCGATGGCCGCGGCGCTGCGCCTCGCGCATCATGGCAAAGGTGGTGTCCTTGTAGGTCTTGAAGTGTTCGAGCGGATCGGCGACGTAGAGGAAATTCATGGCGTTGCAACTCTAGGAGCGTGCGGCCGCACGCGGTCTGCGGTACTGTTGCACAAAGAGCGCCGCGCTGCCCGCGACCACGCCCCAAAATGCCGACCCCACCCCGGCGATCACCACGCCGCTGAGCGTCACGAGGAAGGTGATGAGCGCAGCCTCGCGGTGGCGTTCCTCGCGCAATGAAGACGCCAGCCCGCCGCCGATGGCCCCCAACAGCGCCAGGCCGGCGATGGCCACCACCAGCTCCTGCGGGAAGGCGAGCAGCAGGCCGGTGACCACGGCACCGAAGATGCCGACCACGATGTAGAGCACGCCGCAGGCGGCCGACGCGATGTAGCGGCGCCTCGGATCGGGATGGGCCTCCGGCCCCATGCAGATGGCGGCGGTGATGGCGCTGAAATTGAAGGCGAAGCCGCCGAAGGGCGCAAGCGCCGCCGTGGCCACGCCCGAGAGCGTGATGAGCTTGGAAACCGGCATGCCCGCATAGCCGGTGGCGCGCATCACCGCCACACCCGGCAGGTTCTGCGAGGCCATGGTAACGATGAACAGCGGCAGCGCCAGACTCATCGTGGCCTGCCAGGTGAACTGCGGCATGGTGAAGACCGGGCGAGCCAGTTCGAATTCCACGACCGACCAGCGCATCTGCCCGCCGATCGCCGCCCAGGCCACCCCGACCAGCAAGGTGACGACCACCGCATAGCGCGGCATGAGGCGGCGTGCCAGCAGATACGCCACCAGCATCGCGAGCACCAGGGGCAGCGCCGTCTGCAGGGCGCTGAAAGCCTGCATGCCGAAGCGCGCAAGCACTCCGGCGAGCAGGGCCGAAGCGATTTCGTCGGGGATGCGGTTCATCACGCGCTCGAACCAGCCCGTGGCGCCCGCGAGCGTGATGAGCAGCGCGCTCACGAGAAAGGCGCCCACGGCCTCGGGCATGGTGAAGCCCCCGGCCGCACCCGCCGCCGCCAGCACGGCCGCGCCTGGCGTGGACCAGGCAATCATCACGGGCTGGCGCAGCCACAGCGATGGCAGCAGCGTGCACAACCCCATGCCCCAGCCCAGCGCCCACATCCACGAGGTGATCTGTGCCGGGGTGGCGCCAAAGGCCTGCGCGGCCTGGAACACCAGCGCCACGGAACTCGTGAAGGCCACGAGAACGGCCACGAAACCGGCCACCAGGGCCGACAGGCTGGTATCTTGCAGAACGCGCATGGCGGGCGATTGTGCACCGCCACGCGGCATGGAACCGCGCCCTCAGATTTCGACCTTGGAACCGAGTTCGACGACCGCGTTGTTCGGCAAATTCAGGTATTCGGCCGCCGCCGTGGCGCTGTGGTGCATGTAAGCGAAGAGCTTTTCACGCCACGGCGCCAGGCCCGGCGTGAGGCTGGGCGCGACGATGTGGCGCGAAAGGAAGTAGCTTGTCGTCATCGGATCGAGATTCACGCCGCGCCCGGCCAGCAGATTCAGGGCCTTGGGCAGGTCCGGGTCGTTCTTGAAGCCGTAATGCAGCACCACGCGCCAGCAGTCGTGGCCCAGCGCCTCGATCTGCACGCGCTTGTCCATGCCGATCCACGGCACCTCGTGCTGATGCACGCTGACGAAAAGATTCTGCTCGTGCAGCACCTTGTTGTGCTTGAGGTTGTGCAGCAGCGCGTTGGGCACGATGTTGGCATCAGCGCTCATGAACACGGCCGTGCCCTCCACGCGCGCGGGCGGCGCAATGAACAGCGACTCCAGGAAATCATCGAGCGAGAGTGCCGTCTCCTGCAGCGCACGGCGCAAGAGCTCGCGCCCGTCGCGCCAGGTGATCATGAGGATGAACACCGCCCCGGCAATCGCCAGCGGGAACCAGCCGCCATGCAGCAGCTTGAGCAGGTTGGAGCTCCAGAACAGCAGATCGACGGTGAGAAAGACGCCCGTGGCCACGAGCGACAGCGCGAGCGACATCTTCCATGCATAGCGCACGACGAAGAAGGTGAGCACGGTGGTGATGAGCATGTCGGTCGTCACCGCGATGCCGTAGGCCGCCGCCAGGTTGTTGGACGAGCGGAACATCGCCACGGCCAGCACGATGAGCGCGAACAGACCCCAGTTCACCAGCGGCATGTAGATCTGCCCGAGGTCGCGCACGCTGGTGTGGCTGATCTTCAGGTGCGGCAGAAAACCCAGCTGAATCACCTGCTTGGTGACGCTGAACGCGCCCGAGATCAGCGCCTGCGAGGCGATCACCGCGGCCGCCGTGGCCAGCACCACGAGCGCGAGCGTGGCCCAGGAAGGCGCCATGTGGAAGAAGGGGTTGCTCACCACCTCCTTGCCGCGCGCCAGCAGCAGCGCGCCCTGCCCGAAATAATTGAGCACGAGCGCGGGCATGGCGATGAAGAACCACGCCAGGCGGATGGGACGCCGCCCGAAGTGGCCCATGTCGGCATACAGCGCCTCGCAGCCCGTGACGCACAGCACCACCGCGCCCAGGATGATGAAGGTCACGCCCGGGCTGTGCAGCGCGAACTTGAGCGCATGCGTGGGCAGGATGGCCCAGAGCACCTGCGGATGGTGCACGATCTGGCGCACGCCCAGCAGCGCGATGACGAGGAACCACAGCAGCATGATCGGGCCGAAGAATCGGCCGATGCCGGCCGTGCCCTTCTTCTGCAAAAGAAAAAGCGCGAGCAGCACGACGAGCGTGAGCTCGATCACGTAGTCGCCCAGGACCGGCGAGACGACCTGCAGCCCTTCCATCGCGCCCAGCGTGGTGATGGCCGGGGTGATGACGCCGTCGCCATAGAACAGGCAGGTGCCGAAGATGCCCACGAGCAGCATGCTCGCGCGCAATCGGGGGCGGTCAGCCACCGCGCTCGACGCCAGCGTCAGCATGGCGACGAGCCCGCCCTCGCCGTTGTTGTCCGCACGCAGCACCAGCACCACGTACTTGATCGAAACGACGATGGTGAGCGTCCAGAAGATCAGCGAGAGCACACCGTAGACGTTGTCCGGTGTGAACTGCACGTGCCCCGCGCCAAAGACCTCCTTGACGGTGTAGAGCACGCTGGTGCCGATATCGCCGAACACCACGCCAATGGCGCCCACCATCAGTGTGGGAAGGGAAGTGCGCGATTCAGACATGCCGGGTCAGGGCGAGCGATGGGGGCGCCATTGTGCCCCCGAATCAAGCCACTCAAAAACGCAGGCGCGGGTGCGCGACTCAGGCCAGCTCCAGCAGCTGAGGGTCGGTGGCCTCGAGCTCGTAGCTGGCCGCCAGCATCGCCAGACGCGCGACCACGCCGTACATGTAGAAGCGGTTCGGGGCGCTCGCGCCCGGGCGCACGCCGGGCTGGGGCAGGTGGGTGCTGTGCTCGAACGCCAGCGGCACGTACGAGGCGCCATGCGCGTGCACACCCTCGCCATTCGTGGCATCCGCATGGATGCGGTACACGCCCCCCACCACGTAACGGTCCATGGTGTAGACGACGGGCTCGGCCACGGCATCGTGCACGCGCTCCTGCGTGAGCACGCCTTCCTGCACCAGCCAGTGTCCGCCCTTGGGCAGCGCGCCGCTGTCCTGCAACGCGTCCAGATCCTTCACGTCGCGCAGCAGCGCCACGCCTGCCTCGTCGCCCGCGTCGTCGGCCTTGACGACGACGAAGGGCTTCTCGCCGATGCCGTATTCCTTGTACTTGCGCCGCACCTTGGAGAGCGTGAGCTCGACGGCCGCGCGCAGCGGCTCCAGGCGCTTGGCCTTGGTCTTGCCTGCCTCGGCGCTGTGGCTGATGGGGTGGATCAGCCAATGGTCGATGCCCAGCATCTTGCCGAAGCGCTTGCCCACTTCCTCGTAACACTGGGTGTGGCGGCTGCGACGGCGCACGGTCCAGCCGGCCTGCAGCGGCGGCAGCAGGTATTGCTCGTACAGGTCTTCGAGAATGCCGGGCGCACCCGCGGCCAGCTCGTTGTTGAGCAGGATGGTGCAGGGATCGAAGTGCTTGAGCCCGACGCGGCTGCGTATGCGCAGCGCCGGCTCGATCTCCACGCTCTGGCCGTCCGGCAGGGCGTGCCGGACCGCCTTCTTGAATTCCGGGTCGATCGAGCCCACGCGCACATTCAGGCCCGCGAGATTGAAAATGCGCTGCAGCTGCGCCAGGTCGGCCAGGTCGGATGCGCCCTGCAGATGGTTTTCGGGGACGATGAGCAGGTTGCGCGCCTCGGGGCAGATCTTTTCGATGGCCGCCATCGCCGCCTGCACCGCCAGCGGCAGCATCTCGGGCGTGAGGTGACGCCAGCCGTGGGGAAAGAGGCTGGTGTCCACGGGCGCGAGCTTGAAGCCCGCGTTGCGCAGGTCCACCGAGGTGTAGAACGGCGGCGTGTGCTCCATCCATTCCAGGCGAAACCAGCGCTCGATGGCGGGCATGGCGTCGAGCATGCGCTGCTCGAGCTCGTTGATCGGCCCGGTCAGCGCGGTGATGAGGTGGGGAACCATGCGGGTGTCTCGTCGTGGCAGGAGAAGTTGAACCGCATTTTAGGGTTGCCCGTCCGGGCCTCGGACCTTCAGCGCCGCCAGAACGCGGGCGAGAGCAACGCGACGAAGCTCAGGATCTCCAGGCGCCCGAGCAGCATGCCCAGCGTGCAGACCCAGACCTGGAAGTCGCCAAGCTGGGTGTAACCGGCGTCCACGCCCAGCGCGCCCGGCCCCGTGCCGGTGCAGTTCACGCTGGAGAGCACGATGGAAAATGCCGTCAGCGGGTCCATGTCGGTGAGCAGCAGCGCCATGAACAGCACGAAGACCGTGGCGCCGTAAACCAGCATGAAGGCCAGCACCGAGAAGATCATGCGGTTGTCCACCACGCTGCCGCCGAGCATCACCGGCTGCATCGCATGCGGATGCACCAGCCGCGTGAGCTCGCGCCGCGCCTGCTTGACGAGGATGAGCATGCGCACCATCTTGATGCCGCCGCCCGTGGAGCCCGCGCTCGTGGCCACGCCCGAGAGCAGCAGCAGGAACACCGGCACGAACACCGGCCAGTGCGGATAGTCCACGCTGGCGAAGCCCGTCGTGGTGGCGATGGAAACGGCGTGAAACATGCCATGGCGCAACGCATCGAGCGGCCCGTACACCCCCTTGGCCCAGAGGATGAGCGACACCAGCAAACCGCCGCCAAGCAGCGCGGCCACGGTGGCGCGGGCCTCGGGATCGCGCCAGAGGCTGCGCCACTTGCCGCGGCGCAGCGCCACGAAGTACAGCGTGAAGTTGCAGCTGGCGAGCACCATGAAGACGATGGCGATGACCTCCAGCAGCGGTGAGTTGAACCAGGCGAAGCTCGCGTCGTGCGGCGACAGCCCGCCCAGGCTCATGGTGGCAAACATGTGCATGAGCGCGTCCATGGGCTGCATGCCGCCGGCCCAGAAGGCGAGCGCGCACGCCGTGGAGATGGCCACATACACGCCCCACATGCCGTTGGCCGTCTCGGTGATGCGCGGCGTGAGCTTGGTGTCCTTGATCGGCCCGGCGGCCTCGGCGCGAAACAGCTGGCTGCCGCCCACGCCCAGCATGGGCAGCACCGCCATGGCCATGATGAGGATGCCCATGCCGCCTATCCACTGCAGGAAGGTGCGCCAGACGTTGAGCGACAGCGGCAGCGCGTCGGCGCCCTCGATCACCGTCGCGCCCGTGGTGGTGAGCGCCGACACCGCCTCGAAGTAGATGTGCGTGAACGAGAACACGTGGCCCACGAAGGCGAGCGCCAGCCACAGCGGCAGCGCGGCCGCCAGCGGCAGCACCAGCCACGAGAGCGTGACGAGAATCACCCCGTGGCGCGGCAGCAGTTCCCGGCTCTGGCGGCGCAGCCACCACCAGAGCGCGCCGCCGACGCTCGCGATCGCCAGGCCCGAGAAGGCATAGATGCGCCACAGGCCATCCATCCATGCCAGCGAGATCGCCAGCGGCAGCAGCAGCGCCGCCGAAAACATGCACAGCAGCATGCCCAGCACACGCGCGACGAGGGCCAGGTCTCGCATGGCAGATCAGAAGAACGTGGCGCGCACGCGAAAGAGTTCTTCCACTTCCCTGACGAAGCGCTTGCGCGGCAGGAAGAACACCACGTGGTCGTTCCTCTCCAGCACGGTGTGGCTGCGCGGGATGATGATCTCGGGCTCGGCCGGGCGCGGCGCGGCGTCGCCCTCGGCCGGTGGGGGCGCATCCGGGTCGGGCAGACCGCGCACGATCAGGCCGATGTGCACCTCGGGCGGCAGCGACAGATCCTGCACGCGCCGCCCCACGACGCGCGAGTTCTTGCGGTCGCCGCGCACCACCACTTCCAGCGCCTCGGCCACGCCCCGGCGCAGGCTGTGCACCGCCTGCACGTCGCCGCGGCGCACGTAGGTGAGCAGCTCGCCCAGGATGGTCTGCGCGGGCGAGAGCGCAATGTCGATCTGCGTGCCGTGCACCAGATCGGCGTAGGTGTGGCGGTTGATGAGCGCGAGCACCCGGCTCGCGCCCATGCGCTTGGCCAGCAGGCTGGCCATGATGTTGTCCTCGTCGTCGTCCGAGAGCGAGAGGAAGAGATCGGTCTCCTCCACGCCCTCTTCCGCCAGCAAATCCTCGTCGGAGGCCTCGCCGTGCAGCACCAGCACCCCTTCGGGAACGCGCGCGGCGAGCTGCTGGCAGCGCGTGGCGTCTTCCTCGATGATCTTGATGCGAAAGCGCCCCGCCTGGCTGGAGAGCTCCCGAGCCAGCCGCTCGCCCACGCTGGAGCCGCCCGCCACCATGATGCGGCGCACCGGCCGCGCGGGCTGGCCTTCGCCGCGGTGCAGCGCCGCGAGCACCTGCGCCACGCGCTGACGCCCGGCGAGCACGAAAACCTCGTCGTCCGGTTCGATGCGGGTTTCGCCGCCGCAGGACACGAAGCGGTCCGGCCCCTCGGTGAAGCGCCGGTAGATCGCGACGATGCGCATCGCCACCTCGGGCATCTGCTCGCGCAGCTGGTGGATCTGCACCCCCACCGCCGGCGCCCCGGGGCGCGCACGCGCCGACACCAGGCAGGCGCGCCCGCCGGCGAATTCGCGCACCTGCAGCGCCTCGGGGTACTGCACGAGCAGGCCGATGTAGCGCGTGAGCGAATTTTCCGGGCACAGGATGTGATCGACCGCGAAGCCCTCCTTGGACAGCAGCTTGCTGCCGTCCTCGAAGCCCTGCGCGCGCACGCGGGCGATGCGCGTGGGGATGCTGAACTGCATCCACGCGAGCTTGCAGCACACGAGGTTCACCTCGTCCTGCAAGGCGCAGGCGATGAGCAGGTCGGTGTCCCTGGCGCCCGCCTCGGCGAGCACGGCCGGGTCGGTGCCGCTGCCGACCACGCCGCGCAGGTCAAAACGCTGCTGCAGTTCGCGCAGACACTCGGCGTCGTGGTCGATCACGGTGATGTCGTTCTTCTCCGACACCAGGCTCTCGGCCACGCCCGTACCCACGCGACCGGCTCCGACGATGATGATTTTCATGGCGGCGCGGCGTGTGTGGGCGTGTGGGTGCGCGTCAGCCGCGCACCTCGCCCTCGCCCAGCACCACCCACTTGAGCGAGGTCAGGCCCTCGATGCCCACGGGCCCGCGCGCGTGGAACTTGTCGGTGCTGATGCCGATTTCCGCGCCCAACCCGTACTCGAAGCCGTCGGCAAAGCGCGTGCTGGCGTTGACCATCACGCTGGCGGAATCGACCTCGCGCAGGAAACGCTGTGCGTGCACGTGATCGGTCGTGAGGATGGCATCGGTGTGGTGGCTGCCGTAGCGGTTGATGTGGGCAATGGCCTCTTCCAACCCCGCCACCACCTTCACGCTGATGATGGGCGCGAGGTATTCCTCGGACCAGTCGGACTCTTGCGCGGCGCGCAGCAATTCTTTTGTATTGATAGCTGATTGCGCTTGTCCATCAAGGGGTTGAGCCTGATTTTCCTCAAGAATTTTCAAGGATTCGGCATCGCAGCGCATCTGCACGCCCTTGGCGGCAAACACGCGTGCGATGCGCGGCAGAAACTGCGGCGCCACGCCGCGCGCCACCAGCAGGCTCTCGGTGGCGTTGCACGGGCTGTACTTCTGCGTCTTGGCGTTGTCCACCACCTTGAGCGCCAGGTCGATGTCGCAGGGCTCGTCCACGTAACTGTGGCAATTGCCGTCCAGGTGCTTGATGACGGGCACCTTCGCCTCGGCGCTCACGCGCTCGATCAGCCCCCGGCCGCCGCGTGGAATCACCAGGTCCACGTACTCGGGCATCGCGATCAGCCGCCCCACGGCAGCGCGATCCGTCGTTTGCACGAGCTGCACACCGTGCTCGGGCAGGCCAGCCTCGCGCAGCGCCTGCGTGACCAGCCGGGCCAGCGCCAGGTTGGAGGCGATCGCCTCCGAGCCGCCGCGCAAAATCGCCGCATTGCCGCTCTTGATCGACAGGCTCGCCGCCTCGATGGTCACGTTCGGGCGGCTCTCGTAGATCATGCAGAACACGCCGATGGGCACGCGCATCTGCCCGACGCGGATGCCGCTGGGCTGCTGGCGCATGCCCAGCACCTCGCCGATGATGTCGGGCATGGCGGCCAGTTGCTCGCAGCCGAGCGCGCAGGTCTCGATCACCTGGGGCGTGAGGCGCAGGCGATCGACCATGGGCGCGGCCAGGCCCGCCTGCACCGCCTGCGCCAGGTCGCGCGCATTGGCCTCCTGCAGCGCCGCCACGCTCTCGCGCAGCCGCCGCGCAAGCGCCCGCAGGGCTTTGTTTTTGATAGCTGCTGGCGCACGCGCCATCAGCGCTGAGGCCACTTTGGCCTGCATGCCCAGCGACGCAGTGTATTCGGCGATGTTCAGCGCATTCATGGGGCGGATTCTGACGCAATCGCGCCCATCCCACACCCGCGCCGCGCCCGCGCTCCTGACGCCCTCAGGCCGCCAGGCCGAAATGCTGGCGCAGCCCGGCCAGCAGCGCCTCCTCGCCCAGCTCCTTGCGCATGCGCATCGTCTGCAGCGCGTCCGGCCCCACCACGTAGCGCACCTGCGCGCTGCCGTCGGTGGCGGCGCCGACCAGCGCCTGCGCCAGCGTCTCGGGCGAGGACGCCGCCCCGCCGCTGCTGCGGTTGGCTGCGAACACCGCCCGCACCTTGGCGATCGACGCCGCATACGGCCCGCCGTCGCCCTCGAAGGTGAGCGCCATCGAACGGCCCGAAAAATCGGTATTGACCGAGCCCGGCGCAAACACCTTCACGCGAATGCCCAGCGGCGCGAGCTCATGGCTCAGCGACTCGGAAAACCCCACCACCGCGAACTTGGACGCGGCATAGAGCGAATACAGCGGCATCGCCACCAGCCCCGTGAGCGAGGCGATGTTGATGATCACGCCGCTGCCCTGCGCGCGCATGCCCGGCAACACCGCGCGCGTGACGGCGAACACGCCCTGCACATTGGTGGCGAACTGGCGCTCGATCATCTCGGGCGTGGCGGTTTCGAACGGGCCGAAGAGGCCGTAGCCCGCGTTGTTGATCAGCACATCGATGTGGCCGAAGCGCCCGAGCGCCTGCGCCACCGCCGCCTGCACCGAGGCCGCGTCGGTCACATCGAGCGCGAACGCCTGCACCTGGCCCGCGCCCTGCTCGAAGTGCGCCCTGGCCGGGTCGCGCAGCGTCGCAGCCACGTTCCAGCCCTGATCGGCGAACGCACGCACCGCCGCCGCGCCTATGCCAGAGGAACAGCCCGTGATCAATACCGTCGATGCCATGGATGCACCCGCCTTCCAAAGCGTTTGACGATACCCCTCAGCCTGATAGGGGGATGCAAGATTTCGTTACAGCCGCGCATCGAAGTGCCCGAGCACGTGATACGCGGGCGGCTGCGCCGCCAGGTCGGACCACAGCAGCTCCAGCGCCTCGACACGCCAGCGCACCGGCGCCACCAGCCGCGCCAGCCGCACGCCCTCGGCCCGGCGCAGCGCCGTCAGGTGCGGCTTGAACGACCGCGCCTCGGGCGTCAGCCCCGCGGCGCGCGCGATCTCGTCGGTGGCCGCGTGCAGCGCCGCCAGCGCCTCGGAAGGCGCCGCGCGCAGCACCGCGATCGTGCCGTGCGGCGCGTGCCAGAGCTCGGCGCGCGTGAGCTGCAGCTCGAACGGCGCAAAGCGCAGCCCCGCCAGCGCCTCGAGCCACGCCGCCTCGCGCGCCGCCTCCACCGCATTGAAGAACTGCAGCGTGACGTGCATGCGCTCGGGCGCGGGCTTCAGACGCTCGGGCAGCCCACCCCACTGCTGGCGCACCAGCGCGATCGCGGCGCGCGCGGCGGCGTCGGGCATCAGCGCGGTGAACAGGCGCCGGGGGGCGGGGGTGGTTGCGGGGACGGCAGCAGGCGAGGTCATCGGTTCAGCATACGCCCGCCGCCTTTTGTGTGGGAGCTGCTTGTATCTTTCAGGTTGTTCGTTAACTCCCCGAGGGGCACCTCGGGGAGGAGCGGGGGAGCATGCCGTGGAGCGGCTTGGGTCAATAGCCCGTGCTG
>MEFV01000037.1 GCA_001725255.1 Comamonas sp. SCN 67-35
CGCCAGCGCGCGCGCCGAGGGGCGCCAGGGCGCGACGGCCAGGTGCTCGCGCCGGAAGGCGTCGATGCCCGCGTCCTCCAGCCCGGCGGCGGCGAACCACTCGGGGCGCAGCGTGAGCGTGACCTTGCGCTCGCTGCGCCCGCGCCGCCACTGGCGCACGAAGCGGTCGGGCTCGGCCAGGTTCACCAGCACAGCGGCGCCCTGCGCGGCCTGCGGCCCGAGCGCGAAGCCGCGCGCGCCGTAGGCCAGCTCGCTGCTGCCCTGCACCAGCACGCACAGCTTCAGGCCCGGGTGCAGCAGGTTGGAGGTGCGCAGCGAATGCAGGTCGCGCACCGCCGTGCGGTAGAGCACGAGGCCGGGGCGCAGCTCCTCGGTGTGCACGCTGCCGTGCAGCAGCGCGCCGGGCGGGCGGGCGCCAGCGGCGATGCGCCAGTCGTCGCCCAGCAGGTGCAGGTCGCGCGTGAGCGCGGCCATGTCCAGGCGCTCGCGCGAGCCGGACGCAAAGGGATTGTGGGGGGGTGACCGCTTTGGCACTCGGGTGGGGTGTGGATAAGTTGGGCCACCTCTAATGCTGACGCGGGGTTACGGGCGGGTTTGGGGCTTTGGGGAACGGGCGGAATGGGCGGATTCTGGGTCAGAGTGGGCCTGGGGTGGCGGGAAATGGTTTCGGGGCATTGTGGCCCGTTTCCATTGGGCGTTGCGGCTTCTGCTTGCGCTCAGGCAGAGTTTTCAGGGGCGTTTGGGTTCGAGTGTGAAGTTGGGCGTTTTGAAGTCGGGCATGTTTTGTGCGCCCGACTTCAGAAATCCCAAAAAAATCAGTCGATTAGCCGTGCTCTCTCAGAGGTTGTCCACAACGCCCGACTTTCAGGAAGTCGGGCGCCTTTAAACCCACCCCTCCAGCCCTTTAAAACAGCGCTCCCTGCCGTCTATCCACAGGGGCTGTGACACCTGCGGCGGCCAGGATGCGCTCGATCTGGCGCTCGGTCAGGTGGTGCTCGGCCGCCAGCTCACGGGCGGTCTTGTGGGTTTCGTAGGCGCGGGCGATGCGTGCGTTGCGCACGGCGAGGATGGCGCGCTCGGCCTTTGGCAGTGGAAAGTGGTCTTCGGCGCCGTAGACCTCGGCCAGGGCCATGAGGGACTCGACGCCGATGATCTTGGCGATGGGATGATCCGGCCGCACGCGGGCCGGGGTGGGGATGTAGATGCGCAGGCCGCCATAGGCGCGCACCAGGTCGAGCGTGGCCGCCAGCCCGATGATGCGCTCCAAGTCCTGCAGCAGCGGGGGCAGCAGGTCCGAGTCGATGAGGTCGGCCAGGGGGATCATGCGAGTGATTCACCCTCGCGCTTCACGGCCTCGCACGCCAGGCGAAAAGCGTTGTCGGCCTCTTCCTGAGTCACGCGTCCGGTCACGACCAAGAAGCGAATGGCAAGGGCCGTTCGCGGGTTGTTGGCCTCGACGGGCTGCTTTTCCGACTTGAGCGTATGCGTGGCCGTGGCCGCCGCCGCACGGGCGGCCATGTCCAGCAGAGCGAGGATGTTGAGCGGGTGAGCCACAGCATCCACGAAGGGCCCGTAATGGCGGTTGCACGCATCACGGGCATCCTCGGCCAGACGACGCAGGCGCTTGCGCTCCTCGTAGGTCAGATCAGCCATGGCGCTGGGCCTCCTGCGGCGGGTTGTAGCCGCGCTGGTGCATGCAGAAGCACAGCATCGCGTGGGCATCCACGAACTTGCGGAATGCCTCGGGCGGAATGATGGCCGGGACGCCCTCAGTGGACTCGTCGGGGATGGCGGCCAGGTGCAGTTCCGTCATGGCGCGCTTGGCGTCCTGCAGCAGCTCGCGCAGCTCATCGACCATCGCGGAGAGGTGGAGGTTGGCAGCTTCATGCTCGGCGATCTCGGCTTGGCTCGGTCCCGCTACAGCGGCAGCCGAAGCTGCAACAAGGGCAGCACGCATGTCTGCTGCCTCATGTGCGTGTATCGGTCGCAGCCGGTTTGCGGGGTTGAGCGCATGCCATGCGGCCATGATTTGTGCGTCGCTCGGCGTTGCAGGCGCTGCCTGGTGAGCTTCGAGCGCAGCATGGAGCTTTGCCTTGAGCTGAATGGTGATCTGGCGCGCAACGTGCTCCAGCTCGCTGTAGTCGGCATCGCGCGTCGCTTCGTGCAGCTCCACTGCATAGGAATATGCGAGGCCTGCCAGCACATTGACCGTGGCGTCGGAATTGGTCATTTCGGCTCCTGGGTGATGACGGTGCTGTGGGGCGTGCACACGGTGCGCGTGGTCTTGCCGGATTGCACCGAGCGGCATTCGTCCCATGCGTTGGTGGTCTCGGTCTTCGCGCCGCAGCGCGTGAAGTACATCCAGCGGGCGCCTTCGCCGGGCTTGAAAGCCCATACCTCGCAGCCGTTGGCTTCATTGACCTTGCGTGGCTTCTTGTCGTCTTCGATCTGCTGCCGATGCGCGATGGCCGAAGGGCGCTGCTCCGCCCATTCCGAGCAGCTCTTCATGCCGAAGATCAGAGCGGAGACAGCAGCGATCCCAGTGACCACGAGGAAGATGAAGTCACTCATGGTTCGCCCCTTCCTTTTGCACAGGCTTTTCTGCGAACCGCCGGGGGAACCAGTCGCAATAGGTATCGGACGGCGTGTGCCCGAAGATCGTGCAGCACCTGCGCTCGTGCACGCAGTGGCCGCAAGTCTTGCCAGCAGGCAGTTCCATGCAGGTCTGGGCGTTGCACGCCTTGTCTGCGCAGCAACCGTGGGATTGCTTCTGCGCGCTCATGCTGCACGGCCTTCCTTGGCTTGCGCCCGCTTGGCGCGGTCGAGCATGGCCTTGAGGGCCTCGATCACCTTCGAGGCTTCGAGCGTGGGCAGGAAGTCCAGGCTGGAATAGCCCGTGCCCGTGGTATTGCCCACGAAGGCCAGCAGCGCGGCCGGGCTGGCATCGCGTAGGCCGTTTGCTTCGCCGATCTTGCGCCACAGCCACTTGATCTTGGCGGCCTGGTCGAAGGGCTTAAACGTGCTGGCCTTGGGTTTGTAGCCCAGGGTTGCCATGTGGGCGAGCACCTTGGCGCGGCCTGCAGCGTCCAGCTCGGAAGCGCTTGTCTTGCCGGTGAGATTGCGCAGATGGAAGCGGTAGTCGTCATCGCTCCAGGCCAGCGCGGCCTTGCCCTGGTGGATGTGGCCCAGCTCGCGCTTGCGCTGGGCCTGGGCATTGGCCTGGCTGGTGTAGGCTGTGAACTGGCGGCGGGTGGTCGTGGTCATGGCGTTTCAATCAGAGAGCTGAACAGGCCGCGTTGCGGATCGGCATAGCGGTGGGACAGGTGGCACGCGGGGCACAGGTGCCGGTTGGGGCCGATTTCGCGGGCATGGGCCTCACACAGGGGCATGTCGCAGGTGTCGCGGCCTTGGGCCGGGCCGTCGCAGAGGTAAGTGCTCCACGCGGCGCAGAGCTGCTCGTGGCCGTCGATCAACACGTGGGCAGCGCAGGGCCTGGGCAGGCGCGTGCCCTTGACGTGGACGATGCCGGTCTTGAGACGGTAGAAGGGCATCAGGCCACCTTTTGCACGAAGCGCAGCGGCACAAAGCGAACATCGAGATCAAGGCTCTCGTACTCACCGCGCTTGAGGCCAAAAGGCCAGCGAGCGCGCTGGAGCATGGCGCGGCGCTTGTTCCAGCGGTGCTCACACTCCTCGTCAGAAAGGCCATTGGCGAGCGCATCCAAGGCATCGACACGCTCGCGCAGCCGCCGAGCGAAAGCATTGATGCGTTCGGCAGCGCGCTTTGCCGCCTGCTCAGTCGGACAGGCCATCAGTGCGTCGGCTCCACCGTCGTAGGGCTCCCGTGCGTCGTAGACAAGCCAGACGGTTTTCATCGCAGCAACCTCGGCTTTTCTGGTCGGGCGGGGGATGGCACACCCTGGGGCATGTCAATCTGATCGGCACGCACAAAGCGCATTTCGACATCCATCGGGCCGGTCACGGTGTACGAGCGGCCTTCACGTGCCGAGTAGTCCCAATCGGCCTTGACGGCGTGCTGCATCAGCTCGACCACCTTCATGGCCTTGCTGGCATCCAGCAGAAAGTGGCAGTGGTTGATGGACACGAATGCCATCTGCTGGGCGGGTTTGGTCGTGGCGCGGGTCATGACAGCAGCCCCTGCGCAGGCATGCCGCCCACACCGTGATGGAGCTGGGCGGTCTGGCCCGCGCGAAACCCGGCCATGAGATGGCCTGCCACCTTTCGGCCTGCCGTGGTATCGCGCGCCTTGCCTTTTTCCAGTTCGCCATGCTCGCGCTCGATGTAGGCCAGCAGCAGCGCCTTGTCGCCCGCCGGGCTAGCGAAGGCCTCGACCTTTTCAGCGGCACCTGCGACCCAGCCGAGGGCGAAGCCATCGCCGCGCGCCGTCTTGGTGAGGGGCTTGCAGTTTTTAGGCTGCTTGGCAATGTGGGCCAGCCGGGCACGGGCGCATTGGCGCAGCAGCACCTCGCAGGCATAGCCCGCCACGGTGGCCGCCGCGTCGATGCCCACGAAAAACCAGTGGCGCGTGCGCACGTAGTTGCCCGCATCGGTGTAATGGCCGCTGAGCGAGGCGAACACTTCGCACCCGAACGCACGGGCAACCAGGCCGACCAGGCGCAGCTCCCAGATATTGGCCGCCGTGCTGCACGCCTTCACTTTCACTTCGCGCACGTCGGCGAGGGAGACATCCTGCTCACGCAGGCCGAACTGCTCCATGAGCTTTTGCGCCTGGCGCAGCGCGGCGCCTGCTTCGTGCTCATTCGCACTGCGGGCGAGCGCGAGGCACTTCTTGATCTTCTTGAGGGCTTCGTCGCGGGTCACGGCATGCCCTTTCCATCGTTATCCAGCTCGCGGCCGACTTCCACCCCCGTGAGGAGGATGTGGCGCAGGCAGTCATAGGTCACCGGGGCCGAGGTTTGCAGCACACGCGGGGTATGCTCCAGCACGACGAAGTCGGTTTCCAGAGCACACTTGATGGCCGCATGAATGCGCTGCTCTTGCTCTTGCGTGGGGACAAACGGGCCGAGCTTCGGCCGCACCAGCCAGTTCCAGATGCCCAGTACCGAGGTGGCCGTGAAGCCGATCTGCTGGACGAAGAAGAACCAGTGGTCGTGGCGGGCGCCGAAGATCAGCCAGCCGATGTTGCTGACGAACCAGGCGACGAAGGCCAGGCCCGCGTAGCGGCTGCGCGTGGCGAGCAGGATGGCGCCCAGCAGGCCCAGGGCGGCGGAAAGCATTTCAACGTGCTGCATGGTGCTGCTCCTTGACGGGGGGAGTGGGAAACGCGGGAAGTGCGGTGGCGGGCTGGATGAGCCCGGCCGCTTCGAGCTGCGGGCGGCAGGTGTTGCACACCAGGTCGTACATGCCGACCTCGCGTGTTTCGCAGGCGATGCAGACGATGCGGGGGGAGGTGGCAGTCATTTGGCGATGACCTCCCAGCCAGCGGCGGGCGACGGCTCATCACCGGCCTGCTCGCCCGTCATCCAGTCATGGGCCTGCAGGGCGGATTCCAGCGCGTACTCGCTGGACTCGGAGGGCGCGCCGAAGCACAGGTGCACGTCGTCGTGGGACATGCGGTCTTCGAGCACCTTGATCTGCGCGTCGATGGCCTCGCGGTTGTTGTCGCCGAAGGCAGAGTGCGGAGGCACGCGGCGCTGCACATCGCGCAGGTGCGCGACCTCAGCGGCGATCTGCTCGGGGGTGGGGGCTGCCGTGCTCATGCTGCACTGCCTTTCATCCGCTCCACATCCTGCAGGGGATAGCGAATGCAGCCGCCCGAGGTGGACTCGCCACGGGAGTGGTAGCGCACGATGTCACCAGGGCGCAGGCCCTCATGACCAATCACGCGCTTACCCTTCCAGACGAACCCTTGAAACGGCTCGCAGCCGATCACAAGGCCCTTGGCGTCCAGCTCCCAGCGCAGGAAGTCCTGGCCGTGATCCTCGAAGTGCAGGACGGTGGCGACCTTGTCGAAGTAGCGCAGGCGGCGCCGCGCCGCCTGCTCGACGGTCTTCTGCAGGCCGGGCAGCTTGAGCGCGGCCTCGCATTGCGCGCGGTCGAAACGCTCAATGGACCGAACGCGATCATCGGCCGTGCCGTAATAGGTCTGCACGCCGTTATGCACGGCGGCCTTGAACGGGTTCATGGTGTCGGCCGTGCTCATACAGCCACCATGTCCAGCGGAATCGATGCATAGCGGTCAGAGTCGCCCACGCGCTCGTAAAACCGCACGTACTGCTTGGTGCCGATCACCTGCACCGACTCGCCGATGGCCGTCATCGCCGCCCGCCAGCGCTCGTCCGTGATCTCCAGGCGGCGCAGGCCCAGGATGCGGCCCACGTTGACGTTTCCTTCCCTGTCGGTCTGGAACGCCTGCTGCACCAGCGCGATGATCTCGGGCCTGCTGCCCCGCGCCCATTCGTTGATGCACTCATCAACCAGGGCCTTGGCCGCCTGCAGGCGCTCATCGAAGGTCATGTTCTCGGCCGTGGCGATCTGCAGCTTGAAGGCGCCGTCGTAGGTGTGCAGCGTGATGTTGCCCTTTGTGCCGCCGCGCTTCACGCCGTACTGCTCGGCGCTCAGTTCGGCGAAAGCGGCCACGTCGCCGAACATCTTGGACTTGCCCGCAACCAGGCGCGCGTTCAGGTCTTTGGCGAGGGCCATCAGCTCGCGCACCAGGCGGTCGCGCTCCTGGTCGATGGGCTTGACCAGTTCGATGGGGACAAGATGGCCCTGCGCGTTGCGCATGTAGCCATCGGGGACTGCGGATTGATCCATGGGTACTCCTGTCAGTGAACGTGTTGGGCGCCCTCGGTCTGGGCTTTGGCGTCGATGTAGTCGGCGATATCGCGGGCCTGGCTGGCGGCGTAGTCGGCGCAGCACGGCGGATGGATGGCCAGCGTGGTGTAAGCAGCGATGAGCGCATCCAGCGCGACGCGATGCGACTCCTGCTCTTTGCAGACAGCCATCAGGCGTTGCGCCAGGGACTCAACCTGTTCAAGTTGCTTGTGTGTGGTGCTCATGCCAGCGTGCTCCGGTACGGCTGCGGCTGGCCCATGAGCACGCTGGGCAACTTCACGAAATCCAGGGAGCCGTTGCGGTAGGTGCTGGCAGGCGGTACGTAGTGGCTGCCCATCACCTCGGGGCGGCGCGGTTCGGGCGTTTCTGGCTCGCCGGGCAGCCGCGCGCACTGGGGCGTGAAGCCGTAGGCCGCGAAGCTGTTATGCATACCGTCGCGCTGGCGCATGACCTCCAGAAACCCACCTGCGTGCAGCGTGACCAGGTGCCGCTCTACCTCGGAGCGCGAAAACGTGGGCGCCCATTCGGTTGTCAGGCGCGCCGCGCCCCACCATCCGCCGCGTTTAACGATGTAGCGCCACAGCATGGCGCAGTCCTGGGTAATACCTTTAGACATGGAATTGACCTCCTTGAATCAGGGTGAGAACGCGCTCGCGGTGCATGCGCGTGAACGTGAAGTAGTTCTCAACGGCCTCGGCCACGGCCACGCGGCGCGAGACGTTGAATGCGCGCTCAAGGCGCCGGGCGCGGCGCGTGATCCAGGCCAGCGGCGGGCGGCGGTAATCCGCCTCGGCCATGACCCGGTTCACGGGAAGCTGGATGACGTTGCTCACGGCATTACCCCGGGGCCGCGCATGGGCTGAAGGCCGGACGCGGTCGCTTGCGCACGGCGCGCCTCCAGCACGTCCAGCTCGGCGCGCAGTTGCGCCATCTGGTGCAGATGCGTCGTGCGCTCGCACTGCATGTGCTGGCGCACCCGTTGGATGCGGCGCTCCAGCCAGAGCTGGCGCGCACGGGCAAGGGCTTTAAACATGGCGGGCCTCCTGGGTGTGCGGGGTCACCGGGGTGATGGGTATGACGTTGCGGCGCTGCACGGCGCGCGGCACGGGCGGCGCGCTGGCATCAAGGTGCTTGCACTGGCGGCATGCCTGCCAGTGCTTCACATCGCGCGGCGTGGCCGGTGGCGGCCTGTGCGCATGGGCGCGGCACTGCTCTGCAGAAATCACCTGCACCTCCCCTGCCTCGGCAGACAGGTGCGGGCACGGGTAGCGGCCAAAGGTATGCAGCACCCGGTCGGCCACGCGGTCCGTCTTGGCCGCGCCGCTGCCATACGGGCCGGTGCCGTTGAGCACCATGTTCAGCGTCGTCGCGCTGATGCCGAGCTGCCGGGCAATGTGCGTCTGCACGGCCCCCTCGCAGCGCTGGCGCAGCAGCGCAAACCACGGTGCGCTCATGTACGGGCACGTCATGGCGTGCCGCTCCCCTCGGGGGCTTTGCGGTACATGACAGGAATCTCTTCGGCATGCGCAAAATCGCTCGGATGGAGCTGCCCCGCGCGCGACGGCGGCGGCCAGCGCCCTACGTCCTGCACCAGCACATAGCGGATGCGCCCGGCCTCGTGCTTTTGCGCCACCGCCACCGCCTTGGGCGCATGCCTGGCCCATGCGGCCAGCAGCGTGCCGATGCGCCTGACTTGCGCGTCAAAGGCATCGCCCGCATCCACCAGCGTCTGCGCCGCATCGGCTGCCGTGATGCGCTTGCGGATGCGCAGCAGGTTCCACAGGCACGTGGCCAACGCCTTGGTGTCGGGCGCCGGGCCTGCGGGCGTGGCCCGCAGCGCCGCCTGCGCCGCTTGCAGGCCCAGGGGCGTGACAAACCAGCGGCTGACCACGCCCAACTTGTTGCGGCGCATCCCCTCGGGCCGCACGTAGCCATGGTTTTTGAGTGTGCCCAGCGCGGCGGCGGCCATGCCACACGGAAACTCCAGGCGCTCGCTGGTGGCCCAGGTGCTCAGTTCAACGGGCGTGAATGCCTGCGCGCTGCCCTTGACGTTGCGCGCCAGCGCCGCCAGTGCGGGGACGATGTACCACTTGAGCTTGCCCATCACACCCCCCGCGCCGTGAGATGGCCTGTGAAATCCACGCACAGCGCCTTGCCCTTGACGTGGGCCACGTCCACCTCGGCCCAGCTATTGGCCTCGGCCCACACCTCGATGTTCGCAATGGCGTTCAGCACGTGCCGCATGCGGCCCTTGCTGTCGTGGTGGATCTTCTCCACCAAGGCAGGCGACAGGCGCACCTCGGACTTCGCCTTGCACGCGGCCTGCACATCCTCCAGGCCCAGCGGGTGCAGTTGCACAATGCGCGCCACGCGGCTGGCGATGTGCTCATAGCGCTGCACGATGGCCGGGAAGTTCTCCATGCCCACAAGGAACACCATGGTTCCCGTCACGTCCGTGATGTCACGGATCGTCTCCAGCTTCACGGCGCTTTTCATATCGGCCAGGTAGTCCGCCTCATCAAAAATGAGCGTCTGCATGGTCTGCACCAGATGGTGGGCAATGCGGTTTTCCACGTCCTTGGCCGTGCCGCGCAGAGACAGGCCCAGCGCCGTCGCCACGTCCTCCAGCATGGAGCGCGGCGTCCAAACCCGCTTGGAGCGGATGAACACGTGGCCGTTTTCGCTGGCCCAGCGCTCGGTCAGTTCAGACTTGCCGATGCCGTACTTGCCCTGGATCAGCACCAGGCCCGCCTCGCGTGCGCCACGGCGCTCGACGATCTTCTCGGCCTCCTTGAGCAGCCGGAAATTGGCGGTTTGCACGAATCCCTTTTTCATTTACATTTCCTTCCTTCGGTTTCCTCAACTGATCGCTCTGTGGTGGCTGCAACCATCACAGGGCACTCTTAAAAGCAGGCGAGTTCTCATCGCCCGCGCCATCCCAGGCCAGGCCGCGCGCCGTGTAGTAGTCCGCCAGCCCTTCGTAGCCGTCCCCCGCCACGTACTTGCGCAGCCATGCCGCGTCGTCTTCGTCCCAGCGGGTGCGGTTGCGCATGAGCCACTCGTAGCGCTCGCTGGCGGTGTCAAAGAAAGGCCTGCCCGAAGCCGCTTGCGCGGCCTCGCCCGTGGAGGAAGACGTGGTGAGGGAGGAGGCAGAGGCCTCCACGATGGAGGGCACCAGCACGAAGGCGGCGCCGGGCTCCGGCAGGGAAAGGGTGTCCGGCTGCAGCGAGGGCTGCAGCTCGCGCAGTGCGGTCTCGATCTGCTGCTCGCGGCGCTTGACGGTGGCAGCCACGCGCTTCTCGCGCGCCATCTGCACCACGGCCTTGGGCTGGTCGTCCACGCGGTTCCCGGCCCAGCGCGCGTCGCACACGAAATCGCCGTCGAGCGTGTAGATGCGCACCCAGCTCGGGTCGTGGATGTCGTAGCGCACGCTGACCTCGCGCCCGTCCACGTCGCGGCGCATCAGCTCGGGC
Organism: Comamonas sp. SCN 67-35; assembly: GCA_001725255.1. GTDB lineage: Bacteria > Pseudomonadota > Gammaproteobacteria > Burkholderiales > Burkholderiaceae_C > Comamonas_C. Next base: position 10,292 of record MEFV01000037.1, read on the forward strand.
GCGGTGTAGTGCTGGTTGAAGAACACCACCTCGCCCCGGCGCGCGGTGCGCAGCACGGCGGGCATGAACAGCTCGCGCAACTCGCCCTGGGTGGGCTTGTGCTGCAGGCTCGGGTCGAACAGCGCCTCCCAGGCTTCGTCGGGCGTCATGTGCTTGCCATCGGCGCGCTTGGGTAAAGAGCGGTGGCGGTGCTCGGCGTTGTACTCGGCCACCATCTGCTCGATGGCATCCACGAACTGCGCCCAGGTCGGGCATTTGGGCGAGAGGCGGATCACCTCGCCCGTCTGCTCGGCGCGGCGCAGGGCGCGTTGCTCCTTTGCCAGCTCGGCGGCTACCTTGCGGAACGTGCCGCCGTCCACATCGCTGCCCTGGTAGCTGCCGAACTGGCGCGCGCAGTTGATGGCGTGGGTCTGCCAGCCGCGCTCGATCACGCCGCGCGCCTGGGGCTTGCCCGGGATGCCCGTCTTGTGCTCGATGCCCAGGCGGGCCATGAAACCATCGACCGGGCAATCCATGGCCTTGGCCGTTTCACCCGCGCCGTTGTCGCTGTACACGATGGCTGGAATGCCCCATTGGCCTATGGCGTGGCGCAGCGCATCGCCCACGGCAATGACGTTCTCCGACAGCGACACCGACCAGCCCATGATCTTGCGCGTGCGGCGGTCGAGCACCAGCGTCAGTTCGGGCGCGAACGGCGCACCGTGGTCCGGGTGGCGCACCTTGGCTTTGAAGGTATGGCCGTCGATCACG
>MEFV01000038.1 GCA_001725255.1 Comamonas sp. SCN 67-35
CAGTCGGCTTGTCCCCAATGATCAGACTCTTCATCCACGACTCCTTGAAGTGCGTGGATAAACATCATATCTAATTTATTGAACGCAAATTGGTATCAGACATCTGGTTCATGCCGCACCAGAACTCGTCATTCGCCCAGTTGGTGGGCGCCGGCATGCGCCAGCGCTGCGACGAACGTCTGTTCTTTCGCTACGCCTGGTGGCTCAATGGCGCGCGCGTGGTGCTGGCGTTCGCCAGCATCCCCTACTGGCGCTGGCTGGGGCTGGACGGATGAAAGCGCAGCGCAGCCTCGCAGCGCTCCTGTGCGCCTTCGTGCTGCTGCTGTTGGGGCTGCTCGTCGCCTTCAACCATGGCAAGCCGCGCCTCCTGATCCTGCACAGCTTTGCCGAAGACGGCCACTGGGAACAATTGTTCGACCGGGGCGTGCAGCGGGCACTCGCCGCCAACCGCCAGCCGCTCGCGGTGCGCTGGCACTACATGAGCTTCACCGGCACCGACGTGCAGACCAGTGCCGAATGGGCCGCCGCCAGCGCCCGCGCGCGCGCGGTGATCGATTCGTGGAAGCCCGACGTCATCCTTCTCGTGGGCGAGGAGGCGCAGCAATGGGTGGGCCACCGCTACGTCGGCGAGACTCCCCAGGATCCGCGCCTCGTCTATGCCACCGGCGAAGACCCGCAGCGCTTCGGCTACGTGGGCGCAGCCAACGTGACCGGCGTGCGCGAGCTTCTGCCTCTGGCCCAGATCCGCCAGGTCCTGACCGACCTCGAATCCAGGCATCTGCGCATCCAGGCACTGGGTATGGCGGACCCTACGGGCGAGGCCGAGCGCGACCAGGTGCAGGCCTTCGACTGGCAATCCAGCACGCTCCTGCCCACCGTCCTCGTCAGGGACTACGTGGCCTGGCAACAGGCCGTGACGGACGCCGCGCGCCGCGCCGACGTGCTGCTCGTGCTCAGCTTCTCCGGCATGCCGCGATCGGGCAGCGACCCGGCAGCGGTCGATGCGCTGGAAGTGGCGCAGTGGACCGAACAGCACGCCGCGCCCCTGGCGGTCAGCGTGCGCGAGCGCTTTGCGCAAGGCGGTGGCGCCCTGGCCATCGCGCCGTCGGCCGAGGCGCTGGGCGAGCAGGCCGGGCGACTTGCGCTGCGTGCCCTGCCCCGCCACGCGCTGCCTTCGCCGGAGGAATCGCAGGATTTCGCCGTGGCGCTGCGCCCCGAGCGGCTGGCCCGGCGCGGCTACAAACTGCCCGACATCTACGTGCAGGCCGCACGCGCGGCGCAGCTGCTGTTTCGCGAGCCCGAACCGGGCCCACGATAGCGCCGCCGCGCGCCCGCGCTACCAGCTGGCCATGCGTGCGCCGTCGTCATTGAAAAACGCGCCGTTGTCCGCCGCACCCGCGCTCTCCAGCGTAACCCGCAGCCGGGTCACGCTGTCGGTCACGCGCACGGGCGCCTGCGCGCCGCCCATGTCGGTCTTGACCCACCCCGGGTGAAACAGCGCGAACAGCGCGTGGGGGTAACTGTGGCGCGCCGAGGCCACCACCATGTTGAGCGCGGCCTTGCTCGTGCGGTACAGCCAGGCGTTGCTCGCAGTCGCGGTGCCGATCTGCCCCATGACGCTCGTGAGAAAGCCGAAGCGCCCGCGCGCCGCTTCCACGAGCGGTGCCACCCGGGGAATGATCTGCATCGCACCGAACACGTTCGCGTGCATCACACGGTCGAAATCATCGCGCGCCGGCGCCTTGCGCGCATCGGCCCGGCTGCACATCACCCCGGCCACATGCCAGGCGACATCCAGCTTCGTGTGTCCGAGCCGCTCGGAAAAACGGGCCACGCTCGCCGCATCCGTCACGTCCAGCGGCCAGGGGTCCAGCCCCAGATCGCGCAGCGCCGCCATCCCCGCCTCGCTGTGCGCGGTGGCGATCACCTGGTGGCGCGCCATCGCATACTGGCGCGCCATCTCCAACCCGATGCCGCGCGACGCGCCCATGACCAGAACCGTGCCCATATTCACCACCTTTGAATGAAAAACGGCGCCATCCCTTTCAGGACAAGCGCCGACAGCTACTTATTTGATATCAAACCATCTCAAGCGCCACGGCGGTGGCTTCACCGCCGCCTATGCACAGAGTGGCCAGCCCCTTCTTCAGGCCGCGTGCCTTGAGCGCATAAAGCAGCGTCACCATGATGCGCGCGCCGCTGCAGCCGATGGGGTGGCCGAGCGCGCAGGCGCCGCCGTTGACGTTCACCTTCTCGTGCGGCACCTTGAGGTCGTGCATCAGGGCCATGGGCACGACGGCGAAGGCCTCGTTCACCTCCCACAGGTCCACGTCGCCCACGCTCCAGCCCGCCTTCTTCAGCGCCTTCTCGGTCGCGCCTATCGGTGCCGTGGTGAACCAGTTGGGCTCCTGCGCGTGCGTGGCGTGCGCCACGATGCGCGCCAGCGGCTTGCATCCCAGCTCCCTGGCGGTGGATGCGCGCATCAGCACCAGCGCCGCCGCACCGTCGTTGATGCTGGAGCTGGACGCGGCGGTGATCGTGCCGTCCTTCTTGAACGCGGGGCGCAGCGTGGGAATCTTGTCGAGCCGTGCCTTCGCCGGGCCTTCGTCGATGGACACCGTGACCTCGCCCTTGCGCGTGCTGAAACTCACCGGCGTGATTTCGTCGTTGAAGGCACCGCCTTGTGCCGCCTGCTGCGCGCGCTTGACGCTTTCCATCGCGAACGCATCCTGCTGCTCGCGCGTGAAGTGGTATTTGGCGGCGCAGTCCTCACCGAAGGTGCCCATGGCGCGGCCAGGCTCGTAGGCGTCTTCCAGGCCGTCGAGCATCATGTGGTCATAGACCTTGTCGTGGCCCATGCGGTAGCCGCCGCGGCCCTTTTGCAGCAGGTAGGGCGCGGCCGTCATGCTCTCCATGCCGCCGGCCACCATCACGCTGCGGCTGCCCGCCACGATCTGGTCGTGCGCAAGCATCGCCGCCTCCATGGCCGAGCCGCACATCTTGGAGAGCGTCACGGCCCCGGTGCTGCGCGGCAGGCCCGCCTTGTGCGCCGCCTGGCGCGCCGGCGCCTGGCCCTGCCCGGCCATAAGGCAGTTGCCGAACAGCACTTCATCCACTTTCTCGGGCGCGATGCCGGCGCGCGCCACGGCCGCCTTGATCGCGGCGGCGCCGAGATCGTGCGCGGCCAGGCTCGCGAAATCGCCCATGAATGCGCCCATGGGGGTGCGGGCGGCGCCGACGATGACGATGGGGTCTTGCATGTGAAACTCCTTCAACGGTTGTCAAGAATGCTCAGGATGCCGGGCTGCGCACGCCGAAGCGGCGCTCCTGGCCATAGGGGAAAACATCGTACAGATAACCCTGCCGTATGCGCTCCTGGTGCGTCTGCCAATACGCTGGCGTGAGCAGGTCGCCATGATGACGCAGAAAAATCTCCCGCACGGCGGGATGGCCGAGCAGAAAGGGTGCGAAGGTCTCGGGAAAGACGTCTCGCGGGCCGACGGGGTACCAGACTTCGCCCGACAGCGCTTCTTCCTCGGTGCGCGGCTCGGGGACGGTGCGAAAGCGACAGTCGGTGACGTACTCGATCTCGTCATAGTCATAAAACACCACCTTGCCCCCGCGCGTCACGCCAAAATTCTTCCACAGCATGTCGCCGGGAAAGATGTTGGCCGCCACCATGTCCTTGATTGCGTTGCCGTATTCGATCACGGCGTGCTCCACCTGCGCGCGCGCCGCGGGGTTGTCCAGCCCGGCATCAAGCGCCTCCTGCAGATAGAGGTTGAGCGGCACCATGCGCCGCTCGATGTAGAGGTGGCGGATGATGACCTCCTGGTGCCCGTCCCCGTCGCGGTCGCTGATTTCGATCTGGCTCGGCGCCTCGCGCAGCAGCTCCTCGAGCAGATCATCGGAGAAGCGCTCGCGCGGCAGCGCCACCAGGCTGTATTCGAGCGTGTCGGCCATGCGCCCCACGCGGTCGTGGTGCTTGACCAGCAGGTACTTGGACTGCACCTGCTCGCGCGTCGTGTCCTTCTGCGGCGGAAAATGATCCTTGATGAGCTTGAACACATAGGGAAAGCTCGGCAGGTCGAACACCAGCATCACCATGCCCTTGATGCCCGGAGCAATGCGCAGCTGGTCGCTCGAGTGCTTCAGGTGCGACAGGAACTCACGATAAAACAGCGTCTTGCCCTGCTTGGCCAGGCCGATCGCGTTGTACAGCTCGGCCACGGGCTTGCGCGGCATGAGGCTGCGCAAGAACTGCACGTACGCGCTGGGCACGTCCATGTCCACCATGAAATAGGCCCGCGCGAAACTGAAGAGCGCCAGCAGGTCGTCCTCGCCGAACAGCATCGCGTCGATGAACAGCCGGCCATCATCGGCGTGCAGGATGGGCAGCGCGAACGGCAGCTCGGTGAACCCGTTGATGACCCTTCCGACCAGGTACGCGCCCTTGTTGCGATGGAACAGGCTGGCCAGCACCTGGATCTGGAAGTTGGCGCGCAAGGTCATCGTCGCAATGCGCGGCGCCACGGCCGCGTGGACACGCGCGATGTCGCGCTGCATGTCTTCGAACGGACACTGCAGATCGAAGTCCTCGATCACGCGCCGCATCGTGGCCTGCAGATCGTCACGCCGCGGGTAATACGCACGATAACTCGCGCGCACGCCCGGATCGTGGTCTTCCAGGTACTCCGTGCTCACCGCAGGGCGCACGAAGATGAAATCGTTGTGAAAGTGCGTGCGGTGCAGGATCTTGGTGGTGACCGAATTGAAGAAGGTCTCGGCCAGCTCGGGCTGCCGGTGCTCGACCAGCAGCCCAATGTAGTGCAGCTTGATCTGGTGCCACACGGCCATCGGCAGCTGATCGGCGTGAAACTCCTTTTCCAGCCGACGCACGCACTCGCGCACCCGCAGGTCGTAGAACTCGATGCGCTCGCGCTGCGCCCGCTGCTGGCCGTGCCAGTCCTGCGTTTCGAAACGGTGCTTGGCGCGCGCCGACTCGGTGCGAAAAAGAAAATAGTGGCGATTGAACCCGTCGACCATCGCCTTGGCGATGTCCCAGGCCTGGGGCGCATCAAGGCGATCGACGACCATGACAGCGCCGCCTGCGCCCGTCAGTGACGCTCGCGCGAGGCCACGAGGGCCACGGCCCGTTGGTAGGCGGCCTGCAAACCCTCCTCGCGGGGTATCGACATTTCAAGGTTGGTGATCAAGCCGTCCTTGAGGCCGTAACACCAGGCATGCAACTCCAGCTTCTGCCCACGCGCCCAGGCATCCTGGATCACGGTGGAATGCGCGAGATTGACCACCTGCTCGATCGCATTGAGCTCGCACAGCACGTCGTGGCGCCACTGCACGGGCGTTTTCTCCAGCAAGGCATGGTGCTTGTCCCGCACATCCTGCACGTGGCGAATCCAGTTGTCCGCCAGCCCGATGCGCAGGTTCTGCAGGGCGGCGAGGACACCGCCACAGCCGTAGTGCCCGACGATCATCAGGTGCGCCACCTTGAGCTGATCGACCGCATACTGCACCACGGAAAGGCAGTTCAGGTCCGTCGGCACCACCACGTTGGAGATGTTGCGATGCACGAACACCTCGCCAGGCTCCAGACCGCTGATCTGGTTGGCGGGCACGCGGCTGTCCGAGCAGCCGATCCACATATAACGCGGCTTCTGCTGCGACAGCAGGTCGGTGAAAAACCCCGGGCGCTCGCGCTCCATCTGCGCCGCCCACGCACGGTTGTTTGCAAAAAGATCTTCAATGTGCGCCGTGGGCATGAGGCCTCTCCTTGACGTTGCGGACGAACCTGCCGCTCAACAGGTTTCGGCGAACAGCTCGCGACCGATCAGCATGCGGCGGATCTCGCTGGTGCCCGCTCCGATTTCATAGAGCTTGGCATCGCGCCACAGGCGCCCGAGCGGAAATTCATTGATGTAGCCATTGCCGCCATGCACCTGAATGCCTTCGCCCGCCATCCAGGTCGCCTTCTCCGCGCACCACAGGATCACGCTCGCACAATCCTTGCGCACCTGGCGCACATGATCCTTGCCCAGCATGTCCAGGTTCTTGGCCACGGTGTAGGCAAACGAGCGCGCCGCCTGCAGCACCGTGTACATGTCGGCCACCTTGCCCTGGATCAGCTGGAATTCCCCGATGCTCTGGCCGAACTGCTTGCGGTCGTGAATGTAAGGCACGACGTTGTCCATCACCGCCTGCATGATCCCGAGCGGCCCGCCCGTGAGCACCGCGCGCTCATAGTCCAGGCCGCTCATCAGCACCTTGGCGCCGTTGTTCACGCCACCGAGCACGTTCTCGGCAGGCACTTCGACATCCTGGAACACCAGTTCGCCCGTGTGGCTGCCGCGCATGCCGAGCTTGTCGAGCTTTTGCGCAATCGAGAAGCCCTTCATGCCCTTTTCGATCAGGAAGGCCGTGACGCCACGCGCACCCAGTTCCGGCTCGGTCTTGGCGTAAACGACCAGGGTGTCGGCATCCGGCCCGTTGGTGATCCACATCTTGGAGCCATTGAGCACGAAATAACCGCCCTTGTCCTCGGCGCGCAGCTTCATGCTGATGACGTCCGAGCCCGCGCCCGGCTCGCTCATGGCCAGCGCTCCCACATGCTCGCCGGAAATCAGCCTGGGCAGATACCTGGCCTTCTGCGCCTCATTGCCATTGCGGTTGATCTGGTTCACGCACAGGTTGCTGTGCGCGCCATAGGAGAGCCCGACCGACGCGCTCGCACGCGAAATTTCCTCCATCGCGACCATGTGGGCCAGGTAGCCCAGATGGGCACCGCCGTACTGCTCGGGCACCGTGATGCCAAGCACCCCCAAGTCGCCCAGCTTGCGCCAGACATCCATCGGAAACTGATCGGTATGGTCGATTTCCGCCGCCCGCGGTGCGATCTCCGATTGCGCGAAGTCGCGCACCGCATCGCGCAGCGCATCGATGTCTTCCCCCAGCTGGAAATTCAAACCGGGCAGGGAATGCAAGGCGCTCATGGTAGTCTCCGGGAATAGGGCCTGAGCCCAGAATTTTGGTTAACGTTTACGTAAACGTTAATTATCAGTCATTTTCCGAACCGGTCGCGGCCAGCCGAGTCAGCAGCATGCGGGCTTCGCGCTCGTGTTCGCTCACTTCGTCCAGGTTTGCCTGCAGGTCCTTCATCTGCGCTTCAAGCTGACGCTTGTGCTGTCCCAGCACCTCGAGGAATTTGCGCAACTGGGCACCCGTATCGCGCGGGCTGTCGTAGAGATCGATGATTTCCTTGGCCTGCACCAGCGAAAGCCCCAGCCGTTTGGCGCGCAAAGTCAGCTTGAGACGCGTGCGGTCGCGTGCACTGTAGACGCGGGAGCGCCCCGCGGGCCCCACCCTCTCGGGTTGCAGCAGGCCCATATCCTCGTAAAAGCGCATGGCGCGCGTCGTCAGATCGAACTCGCGCGCCAGATCGCTGATGGTGTAGGTGACCGCCATGAGACTCAGACTTCAGAAGATCGATAACGACGCGTACGCTGCCATTCTAGAGGGAGGCGCCCTGCAGCGAAGTCAGCTCCTGCGCCGACAGCCAGCGCCACTGCCCCGGAGCCAGATCCGCCGGTAACTCGACCTCCCCGATGCGCCAGCGATGAAGACGCACCACGCGATTGCCCACGGCCGCCAGCATGCGCTTGACCTGGTGGTACCTGCCTCGCGTCAGGGTCAGGTCGAGTTCACGGTCACCCAGGCGCACGCAGGCACTTGCCCGTACCGGCGCGGGGTCATCATCAAGAACGACCCCTTCGAGCAGACGTGCCTGCTGCTCCCCACCGACCGGGTGCTTGGTGTAGACCCGGTACACCTTGGAAACATGCTTTTTCGGCGAAGCCATGCGATGGATGAACTGACCGTCATCACTGAACAGCAGCAGACCCGTCGTATCCTGGTCAAGGCGACCGATCGCTTGCACGCCCTGGGTCGCGCCCCGGACCGGCCGCTCACGCAAAGGCTGAGGCAACAGACTGTAGACGCTGGGATAAACCGTCGGGCGTCGCGAACACTCGACCAGAGGCGGTTTGTGCATCATCAGATAGGCTTTGGCGTGAAACGGCCAGTCGATACCCTGGACCCGCAAGACCAGCCCGTCTCCCGCCAGTTCCTGTCCGCAATCCGTACAGATTTCGGGAGAAGCGGCCCCGCCATGGATGGCCACCATGCCTTGCTGGATCAACCCAGCGCAGACACGGCGCGTTCCAAACCCTTGCGAATAGAGAATATCGGCCAACTTCATCGTTTTCGCCTCTCCAAAGCCGACCCCCCTGGGCCTTGGGAGGCGCAGGGGGGTGGGGGGGGTGATGGTGCCTGACGATGACCTACTTTCACACGGGAGTCCGCACTATCAT